>NZ_JAYGQT010000001.1:0-2010660 GCF_035011225.1 Polynucleobacter sp. JS-JIR-II-c23
AGTCTGCGGGCTTTATTTTTAGAGCGCCTAGAACATAGCTCTAGGGAAAGTACATTATGGCATCAGAAAGTATGACGCATACCTACTCCGTAAGTCTGCTGTGTGCTAACAGTCTTGCCACTCAGCATGCTGCCTGCTGGTAATGGCTGAACATTAGAGCCTGATGTATTAATGTTACCAATACCTAGATACAAATTAGTCCGCTTACTCATATAGTAGTCAAGCATTGCAGATTGAAACTGCTGCACACCACTAAGCTGTGTGCCTGACTGCTGTGTGCCTGCATAGTAATAACCAATCGAACCAATTAAAGATTCAGTAAAGTTATAGTTAGCACCTACCCAATACACATTGATGTTGTAATTATTTCTATTGGGCGTCCAGCTTGCAATAGAAAATCCACTGGGCAATACTGGCAAACCAGCATACATCTGAAAGTTGCTTGGCGTACCAATAAACATACGCTCATATCCAGCTTTCAGATTGAGTTTATCTGTAGCCTGAAATTTACTCGTTAGTTGCAGTGCCGAGGTATTTGCCAGGGTAACCAAAACCTCATTGGTTCCCGCTTTTATAGCGCCAACTGGGGAAGCGGCACCATTTGCTGTAGAAATGGTCGTGCCATAGGAGATTCCGGTTAACTTAGTCGCATCCGTAGTATGGGTAGCAATGGCTTGTACGCCCCACTTAGCCTCTTCGTAACCTAACTGAAAGCCACTAGTAGTGCCAGCGGAGTTATTGCCTGCCATACCACCAGGTGCATACATGGCCTTGAGATTAAAGCCATTGTATTTTTTAGCGTATTGAATAGCGCCACTAACATACGCATTATCCGTATAGCCACCACCACCATAGGTTCCCGAGAAAGCAATCGGTGAAAACATCTGCGCATTAACTGGGTTATAGCTACCAATATTTTGCAACATGAGTCCTTGCTGACGCCCCAGTGTCAAGGTGCCGTACTGCTCATTACCGATACCGGCATAGGCGCCACGTCCAAACAGCATTCCTTGTAGCGCATTATCGCCACCCTGGCTAGCACTAGAAGATGATCCATTGCCGGCCATACCATTACTTGCGGTTACGCCTGTTGCCGCATTAAAGCCTTGCTCTAATAAAAAGAAGGTCTTAGTGCCACCACCTAAATCTTCTTGACCCTTAAAGCCCAAGCGACTTTGACTCTCGCCACCAGTCATGAATCCAAAGACATTACCGTTTTTAACGCCAGGGTAATTGAGTGGTGCACCTGAGTTACCCCAAGTTGAGGTGTTCAGATTGCCTGCATTAGTTTGCGCCATCACGCCCACATCTAATAAACCATAAACCGTCACACTCGATTGTGCTTTTGCTACTCCTGCCGCACAAAGAAAACTAGCAGCTAAGGCGAATTTATTTAGTTTTTTCATAAAGTACTTAATTGAAATCCCTTGACCAATGTCAAGAAATTAAGATCCGTTAAAAGACAAAAACCACCACACTTGCGTGTGATGGTTTTCTTATTACATTTACAGCTAGATGTTACTCACTACATTTCTAAATCTAGGTAGGCACAAGTCCTACGTTAAATTAGAAAGTGTGACGCATACCTAAACCGTATGTGAACTGCTGATTAACAGTTGTTGGGTTAACGTTAGCGTTGCTATAAGAAGGCGCGCCAACAGCAGAACCAGTGAAGTTCACTTGTGAAGCAGCTGCGTACAAGTTAGTACGCTTGCTCAAGTAGTACTCAGCCATTGCGGAGATAAATGTTGTTCTGCCAGCCAATGTTGTAGCATTGCGATTGGCATTTTGCTGGTAGTAACCCAATGAACCCTTGATTGCTGGTGTGAAGTCATAGTTAGCACCCAACCACCAAGTATTTCTGATCAAAGGTGTTGTAGCTGCTGTGTATGAGAATACGCTAAAGCCACTACCGTTAGGCAATACAGGCTGACCTTGCAAATACTGAAGATTTGATGGTGTACCCAAGTTTTGATATTGGAAACCACCTTTTAACCACAACTTATCCAATGGCGCCCATTTTGCTGTCAACTGTGTAGAACGTGTGTTGTAAACAGTTGCAGTTACTTGGTTTGTGCCAGCAACTGCTGATCCAGTTGGTGAAACAGCGCCAGCTGCAATTGCTTGACCATAAGAAGCGCCAGCCAAAGCTGTTGCATCTTCTTGGAATGAAGTGATAGCTTGGATGCCCCACTTAGCTGTTTCGTAACCAATTTGACCTTCTAAACGTGTACCAACGCCGTTGTTACCAGCATAGCCACCAGGTGCGTACAAGGCGTTTACATCAAAGCCCATGATTTTTTCTTTTAACTTCAAAGCACCGTTTGCACGAGCTTGGTCAGTTGTACCGCCACCACCGAATTGACCTGAGAAGGCTAAAGGTGAGAACTGTTGTGCGTTAACTGGGTCATAACCACCGATGTTGTCTAACATCAAAGTTTGTTGACGACCTAATGTCAATGTGCCCCATTTGTCATTTTGTACACCAGCGAATGCGCCGCGGTTAAACAATTGACCTTGGTTAGAAGAGTCACCAGTGTTTGACATGTTACCCATGCCAGCAGTCGTTTTACCGTTGCCTGGCAAACCTGAAGCATATTGTGAACCGTTGTCAGTGTTAACACCTTGCTCTAATGTAAAGATCACTTTAGAGCCGCCACCGATATCTTCCATACCCTTGAAACCCAAACGGCTAGCAGACTGACCACCCTGCATGAAGCCAAAGGAGTTACCGTTTTTTGGGTATGAGCTGCTGCTTGAAGCGCCGTAACCAGCAGAAGTACCGCCAGTAGAGCCGTTCAACATGTTTGAATTGCTTTGACCCATGATACCAACGTCCAATAAACCATAAATGGTTACGCTGGACTGAGCTTGAGCAGCGCCAGCAAATGCTGTCAATGCTGCGATTGCTAATAGCGATTTTTTCATTCTTTAAATCTCCAAAAATTAAAAGTAATGCCCAAATAAAACTGGGACTTGCTAATTTTGCTTGTATTGCCCCGCTAGACTGGGGGTAAGGGCATGTAGGAGATCTTTTTGCTTGTCAAAAGGTAGTTTTTTGGTTTTCTTCGTTGTATCAGGGCAACAAGGTCTTGGTTTTCCCCCTTTTATGCACTTTGAATGCCAAAATTGTCAGATGGCAAGCCGCGAATTCTTAAAAATCCTGAGTTCAGCCCGTATGGGTGATGTATCCGCGCAACAAAAATTAGCACAAGCCTATATTACCGGCGCCTTCAAAACACCAATACAACCTGCTAATGCTTTGATTTGGCTAGAAAAATCCTATTTATCAATACAAAATCAAGCTGCCGAGACGGGTAACGCAAGTCATGTTGAAATTTCCAACATTCTGAATCAAATTGCTAATGTCCCACTAGCCCAAACCTTTAATTCCCCAGGATTTCAGTTTGGATGGGGGTCTTTCTGGCAGCTCGCCCAATCTAATCTTGATTCAGGCGCCACACTCGCAGCTAAATGGCAACTTGCTGATTTACTTATCAACCCAAGACATCAAGATACTCAACCTCAATTGATGGCTTGGTTGAAAAGGGGGAACTCAACCTTCGCCGATGAAAAACTGGCCAATCTAGATTTCGGAGGCTTGCAAAAAATTGCTCGTCAATATTTACAAGAGCTCGCAGATGGGAACTCCATGTTCTCGAATAAAGCAAAAGAATTGTTGATAAAGCTACAACCAAAAAATGAAGCCTTATCCTCCCTGTGGAATGCTTGGTTAACAACGCAAAATGAAGAAGCATTGATTCAGGCGGCGGAGCTAGGGCTAACTGTTGCAAAACTTACTTTGGGATTACGCCTTGCTCAATTAAGTGGAAATGTTGAAAACAAATCAAACGCATCTCTTAAAAAAGCAGCGCATTGGTTAGAGCTTGCCGCCAAGGACGGTGATCGAGATGCATGGTACGCGCTTGGTGAAATTTATCGTCGCCCCCAATTTTCTGGTTACAACGCTACTGAAAGTGATCGCTGCTTTGATCGCGCTGCCGATCTTGGCCATCCCCAAGCGCAACTTCGCAAAGGTGCCAATCTTTGGCGTAAGCGCGAAAAGAGCGAAGAAAAAGTACGCGGGCTACAGGCTTCATACTCTATATGGCAAGCACACCAGCAGGGCATAGTAGAAGCAAAAGAGCTCTTAAGTAAGATTTTAGAAAGTTGCCCAGACCCAAAAAGAAATGAATGGCATGAATTGGCGCTATATGCTGAAAGCGCCATAAATCATCAAGCCGAACACAAGTTTGATGAAGACTGGCTATTGCTATGTCACCGCATCATCATTGCCAATCAATTTAATTTCAGCAAAGCAGAGCTTTTGTTATGCGAAGTAGGTCAACTTCAGCATGAACATTGTGTAGTTGTGGATATTCGTTGGGAATTACCAAAGATCTTGCCTAGGTTGATTCAGATCGAAACCATTCAACAACGTCGCGCCCTATTGACTGCTGGTAAAGCTTTTGCTGGTTCTGAAATAGATCTTGAGGGCAACTTACGCCAAAGGCGCTATCGCTTTGATCGTGCCACAAATTGGCTAAAAAATACCTTTTCCAAGAATCAAGTAGACGCAGAGGTTGAGTGATCGCTTGAACCTTCATCATCTGAGGGTTTTGGCACATAAAAGCGCGCTACGATCAAACCTAACTCATAGAGCAAGGTCATTGGCACAGCTAGCAACAATTGCGAGAGCACGTCCGGCGGAGTTACAACAGCGGAAATCACAAATGCGCCAACGATGACGTATGGGCGAATTTCTTTCAGCTTAGCCAAGGGCACCATGCCCATACGCACCAAGACAACCACCACAACAGGTACTTCAAAAGTAATACCAAATGCCAAGAAGGTTGTCATAGCAAAACTTAAATAGTTATCAATGTCGGTAGACATCTCCGCGCCCAAAGGTGCGTTATAACTTGCCATAAACTTGAATACCGTTGGAAACACTAAGAAGTATGCAAATGCCATACCAATAATGAACAAGCTGTAGCTACTCACTACCAAAGGCAGAATCAGCTTTCTTTCGTGCAAATACAAACCAGGTGCAATGAACGCCCATAGTTGATACATCACCACTGGTAAGGCGATGATGAAAGCCACTAGCATGGTTACCTTCATGGGTACAAAGAAGGAGCCTGTAACGTCAGTCACAATCATCTTGCCGCCAGCAGGCAAAGCTTCTAATAAAGGCTGTGCGAACAAATGGAAAATATCAGGCGCCCAATAGACTAGACATACGAAGACAACAATAATTGCGAGCGCCGCTTTAATTACGCGATCACGCAATTCAAATAAGTGGGAAAGAAAGGTTTCCTGTAATCCCGAGTCTTGGGTTGAATTGTTTTCAGTCATACGTAAGTATTTTTATTCTTGCTTTTTACTATTATTTTTATTTGCCAGCGCTGTGATGAAAGCGCTTCATCCTAGCAGCACCAGATTGCACTCGAGTACGAATTCCTGCAGAACGTTTGAACCAAAGCGGCCTTGCAGCACGACGCACACCCCAGCTATTGCGCCCTTGGCGCTTAGTTTTGCGCAGCACTTCTTTTTCATCTAAGGCCGGCTTATCAAACCTAGTTTCAAAAATATCCGCTTGATCGCTTAAGTTAGCGCCAGCCTCTTGAACTGTAGAGCCGATACTATTTTCAACTTCTTTGAGAGTGGCGGCAGTTTCTTCTCGAAACTTTTTAAATTCTTCCACTTCCATTTGACGACTTACTTCAGACTTGACGTCCGCCATATAGCGCTGCGCACGCCCAAACAAATTACCAGCCATGCGAGCTACCTTAGGCAGGCGCTCTGGTCCAACCACCACCAGAGCAACTACAGCAATGAGCGCAAGCTTTGAAACTCCGAGATCAATCATTTAACGCAGTTATTTAAATGCAGCATGAGTTTCTATCGCGCTTTATTTATTTACTAGTTATTTGTTAATGTCTTTAGCCTGAACATCAACCGTCTTTTCTGCTGTTGCAGAACTTTGTTGAATCTGCTCTTTAGGCTCTTCAGCAGCTTTCATGCCATCTTTAAAACCTTTTACAGCGCCACCCAAATCTTGTCCGATATTGCGCAATTTTTTGGTACCGAATACCAACATCACGATAACCAAAACAATCAACCAATGCCAAATGCTAAATGAACCCATTTTTAATCTCCTTGGATTATTTTTTCCAGGGGCGGGGACCGCCCATCACATGTAAATGCAAGTGATAAACCTCCTGCCCACCATCCGCACCATTGTTTACCATCAATCTAAAGCCGCCATCCTTACCAGGACGGCAGCCTTGCTCTTTGGCAAGACGCGGTGCTAACTCCATCATTCTACCCAGCAAAGGCGCATCTACGCTTTCCGCCGACTCCAGCATAGGGATATGCTTTTTAGGAATCATCAGAAAATGGATTGGCGCAGCCGGGTTGATATCTTTAAAAGCATAGATTTCCTCGTCCTCATACACCTTCTGGGAAGGAATCAAACCTTGAGAAATCTTACAAAACAGGCAATTAGGATCGTGTGACATACTTTTTCTCGTATTTATCCGTACTTACTCTTTACCAACTGCTTTTCTCGCGGCCTTCTCTTCAATGCCAGAAGTACCCAAGCGACGATCAAGCTCGGCAATGACATCTTCCGGGCGTAGGTTAAATTGAGACAAAGCAATCAAGCAGTGAAACCACAAATCGGCCATTTCGCCCACCAAGAGCTTTTGCTGATCAGCCGCCAAATTAGAGTTGCGCGCATCTTTTGCCGCCATCACAGCCTCAGTCGCTTCTTCGCCAATCTTTTTCAAGATCCCGTCATCACCCTTTGAAAAGAGTAAAGCGGTATAAGAAGTTTTTGGATCTGTTTGGCCCGCCTTAAATGCATCACGACGTTGATCAACTACATCGGCTAAATGGATTAATCCAGATTCAATTTTTTTGTCTGAATTCAGTATTTTGTTCATTAATATATTTTTTCAGACTATACAGTCCAATCCTCTACCTGTAGCTTCTGAATCCTTTTAAAAGCTTGGTCATTTGTTACTAAAATTGCCCCGAGCTGAGAAGCATGTGCTGCAATTTGCATGTCAAGAGGGCCTAGTAAATTTCCATTACTCTCTAATTGAGCCCTTAAAACACCATAATGCTCCGCTACATCAGTATCCCAAACCAAAACATCCACTCGCTTTAAAAACTCTTGTACAACCAAATGTAAGTTCCTTGCATTTGGCTTTTTTGCCAAACCATAGAGAATTTCACCTTCAGATATAACTGACAAGCATAGTCTTTCCATAGGAACACTGGCGATTTTTCTGCTTACTACTGGGTTTTTCTTAATCAGGCTGCTGATGGTATTGGTATCGAGCATATATCTCATCAGTCATTGACTCCAGCAAAAGGATCTCGATCTTGCGAACCTTGATTTCGATCTTTAGGGCTTAAGAAATCCAAAGGAACATCCGCGCTCGCAAGCGCCAAGAAAAAACTATCCCAGTTTTCAGGTCTTCTGGAAAGAATTAAATCACCTGTATTAGCATCGCGCCGAATAAAAACCTCTTTTTCCTCGAAACGAAATGCCGCAGGCAAGCGTATGGCCTGGCTGCGTCCATTCATAAAGATTTTTGCTATTAGGCTCATCATCCTAGCTCCTTGGTATATATCAAAGTATATACCATTCTAAACTAGAGCAAACTGAAAATAAAGCCCCAAAATAATGTCTTGGGTCAGGTTTTACTGATTTTGATCCAACTTGAGCTTACAGAATCCCATTGCCTAAAGAAGCAACTATGCTCACCCGTATGACAAGCAATCCCATCTTTTTGCTCAACCATCAGCAAAATCGTATCCCCATCACAATCCAAGCGAATTTCTTTTACTTTCTGGGTATGCCCAGATTCTTCGCCCTTGTGCCATAGCTTTTGTCTAGAACGAGTCCAGTAGACAGCCTCACCCAAGCGGATGGTTTCCAATAAGGCGTCCCGATTCATCCAGGCCATCATCAAGATATCCTTGCTGCCAACTTCTTGGGCGATTGCTGGAACCAATCCTTGATCATTCCAAGTTACCGCTTCTAGGAGAGCCTGGTCTAGTGAGTTTTTATTTGTATCTGACATTTATCCAATTTTGACAGAATTATTAAGGGCTACCCAAATAAGAATCGCCTTCGGCTTACTGCAACAGCCCATCCCACCTTCTGGACAATAACCCTTTTTGTGTGTTTGATGTGTATAAAATTTATAATGCGTAGATGAATAGCAAAGAACTCATCAAGACATTAGAAAAAGATGGCTGGGTATTGCGGGGCTCAAAAGGCTCTCATCATGTTTTTAACCATCCCCGCAAGGCTGGACACATTACCGTTCCATACCCTTAAAAAGATCTGGGCATTGGATTGGTGCAAAAGATACTGAAACAAACAGAAATTAAATAGAGGGGTCAATGATGAAATATCCAATTGCTATTGAACCAGGTGGAGATAAGTTGGCATGGAGCGTCATCGTTCCTGATATGCCAGGCTGTTTCTCGGCTGCTGACAGCGGTATTGACGAGGCTATTGAAAATGCCAAAGAAGCGATTGGGCTTTGGATTGAAACCGCCCTAGATGCGGGCGAAGATATACCCAAGCCCAGCTCCATTACCGATCTACAGAAGAAGAAAGTGTTCAAGGGATTTATCTGGGCAATTGCCGAGATAAATCCATCTTTGCTATCAGACGATATTGAAAGAGTAAATATCTCTTTACCAAAAAGAGTATTGGCAAGATTAGATGCCAAAGCTAAATCCGCTGGTGAAAATCGCTCTGCTTTTATCGCGCATATGGCGATTAGCGCTTAAGAACCCTAACTAAATCCGAACCGGAATTCCTTGGGCTGCCATATATTCTTTTGCCTGCCCAACGGTGTAATCACCATAGTGAAAAATGCTAGCTGCCAATACTGCATCTGCATGGCCCTTAGTAATACCATCGACTAAATGCTGCAAATTACCAACGCCGCCAGAGGCAATCACGGGAACAGAAACCGCGTCGCTTACTGCAGCAGTTAAAGCCAAGTCAAAGCCATCTTTGCTGCCATCGCGGTTCATGCTAGTTAATAGAATCTCGCCTGCACCACGTTTAGCCACCTCAGTAGCCCATGTGACTACATCCATTCCGGTCGCAGTTCTACCACCATGGGTGAACACTTCCCAATTACCCGCTTCAGTTTGCTTAGCATCAATCGCCACCACAATACATTGGGAGCCGTAATAAGCAGCAGCATCCGAAACTAAATCAGGATTGGCTACCGCGGAAGAATTCATGCTCACTTTATCTGCACCCGCATTGAGCAAGCGACGCACATCAGCAACCGCACGAACACCGCCACCAACAGTCAAGGGAATAAATACTTGTGAAGCAACATCTTCAATGATGTGCAAAATGAGATCGCGCCCATCAGAGGTAGCAGTAATATCCAGAAACGTCAGCTCATCAGCTCCTTGCGTGTCGTACCGTTTTGCAATTTCAACTGGATCACCCGCGTCTCTGAGGCCAACAAACTTAACGCCCTTAACAACGCGCCCTGCCGTGACATCTAGACAAGGAATAATTCGCTTAGTTAACACTAGATGATTTTCTTTGCGTACTTGAGGGTTAACTCATCGGCATATTTTTGAGCGGCTGCAAGATCAAGGTCGCCAGCGTAGATTGAGCGTCCCGCAATCACACCCATGACACCCTCTTCTTCAGCTTTACAAAGCGCTTCAATATCTTGATTGTTAGAGAGGCCGCCACTGGCAATGACCGGGATACGAATGGCTTGAGCCAGCTTGATTGTGGCTTCGATGTTGACGCCCTTGAGCATGCCATCCCGTCCAATATCGGTATAGATAATGGCCTCTACGCCCCAATCTTCAAACTTCTTGGCAAGATCAATCACTTCATGACCGGTAATCTTGCTCCAACCATCAGTCGCTACTTTGCCATCACGTGCATCAAGACCAACCATCACATGACCAGGAAATGCTGTGCAAGCATCTTGCACAAAGCCAGGATTCTTCACAGCTGCCGTACCAATAATGACAGTGCTAATACCGTCATCCAATAAGCGCTCAATGGTTTCAAGATCACGAATACCGCCACCGAGTTGCACGGGGATTTCGTTGCCAACCGCTTTGAGGATCGATTTAATCGCAGACTCATTTTTGAGCTTGCCAGCAAATGCGCCGTTGAGATCTACTAAATGTAAGCGTCGAGCACCTTTGCTAATCCAATGCGCCGCCATTGCGCCAGGGTCTTCTGAGAATACCGTAGCTTTATCCATATCACCTTGTTCGAGTCGAACACAGTGGCCGTCTTTAAGATCAATTGCGGGAATCAGCAGCATAGCGAATGGTTAGGAATATTAAGGTTGCCAAGAAACAAAATTTTTATAAAGCTTTAAACCGTATTCTGCACTTTTTTCTGGATGAAATTGAGTTGCAAAAATATTATCTCGCGCCACCGCAGAAGTAAACCAATCGCCATATTCAGTGGAACCGACTGTATCTTCATTGCGCTGCGGCACAACATAGTAGCTGTGCACAAAATAGAAGCTCGTTAGATCAGGTATGCCATCCCAAAGGGGGTGCTTTCGGTCTTGGCGGACTTGGTTCCAGCCCATATGAGGGACTTTATAAGAGGATCCATCTGGCTGCTTTTTACCAGCCAGCTCAAAACGACGCACTTCCCCAGGAATCAAACCCAAACAAGGTGTCCATTGCTCGGCAGCGCGTACCTCTGCACTTCTATCAAAGAGCATTTGCTCGCCTACGCAGACCCCTAAAAGTGGCTTACTTTTGGAAGCCTCCAGTAAGGCATCTAACAATCCGGATTCTTCTAGATGCTTCATGCAATCTGGCATAGCACCTTGACCGGGCAAAACGACGCGATCTGCAGAGTGGATCTCTTCTGGCTGATGAGCAATCAATACATTGTCATCAGGCGCAACATGATGAAATGCTTGATATACGGAACGGAGATTACCCATTCCATAGTCGACGATCGCAATGGTTTGCGCCAAAATTTACCTGTTGTCTACTGTTGTCTTCTGAGCAACCGTGGGGAGTCTAGATTAAAGACTTCCTTTAGTTGAAGGAATGGCGCCTGAAGCACGTGGATCAACCGCCAAGGCCATACGCAAAGCGCGACCAAAAGCCTTGAACACAGTTTCAATTTGGTGATGCGCATTAATACCGCGCAAATTATCGATGTGCAAAGTGACTCCAGCGTGGTTCACAAAACCACGGAAGAACTCAATGCTGAGATCGACGTCAAAATCGCCTACGCGTGCACGAGTAAATGGAACGTTGAATTCCAAACCTGGACGGCCAGAGAAATCAATCACAACGCGAGAAAGGGTCTCATCAAGGGGCACATAGGAATGGCCATAGCGAGTAATACCCGCTTTATCGCCAACCGCTTTGGCAAAAGCCTGGCCTAGCGTGATTCCCACGTCCTCAACAGTATGGTGGTCATCAATATGGGTGTCGCCATTTGCAACCACTTTGAGGTCAATCATGCCGTGACGGGCAATTTGATCGAGCATGTGGTCTAGAAAAGGAACCCCAGAGGCTAGCTCAGCCTTACCGGTTCCATCTAGATTGATGGAAATCTGAATTTTGGTTTCCGAAGTGTTTCGGGTGACGTCGGCTTGCCGCATGCTTCATTGCGCCGCGAGGCGAAGTGTTGATTGAAGCCTCATAATATCATTCCTAGAAGAGATTTAAATATCGATATCGCTGCACTTTTATCCCGATTTTTGACCTGAGAACCCTCATGAGCCGTTTTTGGAGCCCTGTTGTTCAAACCCTAACCCCCTATGTTCCAGGGGAGCAACCGCAAATGCAGCGACTGGTAAAACTCAATACCAATGAGAGCCCCTATGGCCCATCGCCCAAAGCGCTTGCTGCTATTGAAGGTCAAAATACTGCCGATTTACGCCTTTATCCCGATCCGGAAGGCGCAGCCCTAAAACAAGCGATCGCCAAATTACATGGCTTAGACGCAAATCAAGTCTTTGTAGGCAATGGCTCCGATGAAGTGTTGGCACATGTCTTTGCTGGTTTACTCAAGCAAAGTAAGCCAGTGCATTTTCCAGACATAACGTATAGCTTCTATCCCGTCTACTGCAAACTTTTTGGCATTGATACCCAAACAGTTCCTTTGGACGAAAATTTTGAGATCAAAACTGCTGACTACCAATCTCCTAACGGTGGAATTATTTTCCCTAACCCTAATGCTCCAACTGGTAGATCAATTCCTCGCTCAGAAATTGAAGCACTACTCTCACGTAACAAAGATTCGGTAGTTGTCATTGATGAAGCTTACGTCGATTACGGAACCGAATCTTGTATTCCACTATTGCGTGGCGCCAACTGTCCAGAAAACTTGTTGGTAGTTCACACGCTCTCTAAATCACGTGCTCTAGCCGGTCTACGTGTCGGCTTTGCTGTTGGCCATCCAGCCTTGATTGAGGGCTTGGAACGAGTCAAGAATAGCTTTAACTCATACCCCTTAGGACGTCTTGCTCAAGCTGGTGCGATTGCAGCCATTGAGGACCAAGCGCATCTGGAAGCAAGCTCAGCTAAGGTGATTCAAACTCGCACAAAGTTAATTGAGCAACTCGATGCTTTAGGATTTGCAACTCTGCCTTCGACTGCAAACTTTATTTTCACGCGCCATCCACAGCATGCTGGAGCAAAGCTATATCAAGCCTTGCGGGATCGCGGGATCATCGTGCGTCATTTCAAATCACCACGCATAGAAGAGTTCTTGCGCATTACGATTGGCACAGATGAACAAAGCAACGAACTTGTCGCGGCTTTAAAACAAATCCTGAATTAATTTTTTTAAGAAGCAAGCGCAGGTAGATTGCGCTCTTACCTCTTCAAGCGCATCTCAGCTGCACGTGCATGAGCTTGTAAGCCCTCACCATGAGCTAGCGTGCTCGCTACTGCACCCAAGGTTTGAGCACCAGCCTCACTCACCTCAATCATGCTTGAGCGCTTGATGAAGTCATACACACCCAATGGTGACGAGAATCGCGCAGTACGTGCTGTCGGTAAAACGTGATTGGGACCGGCGCAATAATCACCCAATGATTCACTGGTGTAGTTACCCATAAAGATGGCGCCCGCATGACGAATCTGGTCAGCCCACTTGCGTGGATCAGCAGCACAAATCTCCAAGTGCTCAGCAGCAATCGCATCCGCAATCTCACAGGCCTCAGACATATCTTTTACCTGAATCAACAAAGCGCGATTTGTGAGCGAAGTTTCAATCACCTTTGCTCTTGGCATTTCTGGGAGGAGCTTATTGATGCTTGCTTGCACTTGTTCAATATATGAAGCATCTGGACACAGCAAGATCGATTGCGCCTGCTCATCATGTTCCGCCTGAGAGAACAGATCCATTGCAACCCAATCCGGATTACTTGAACCATCACAAAGCACCAAAATTTCAGATGGGCCAGCAATCATATCGATGCCCACAATGCCAAATACTCTGCGCTTGGCTGCAGCCACATACGCATTACCAGGCCCAACAATCTTGTCAACCGATGGAATCGTTTTGGTACCGTAAGCCAAGGCGCCGACTGCCTGAGCGCCACCGATCGTAAAGACGCGATCTACGCCAGCAAGATAAGCTGCCGCCAAAACTAAAGGATTGCGCGCACCATCAGGAGTAGGCACCACCATAATCACTTCGGCAACACCCGCCACCTTTGCGGGAATAGCATTCATCAGAACGGATGATGGATAAGCTGCTTTGCCGCCCGGCACATAAATGCCAACACGATCCAATGGAGTTACTTTTTGACCAAGACGTGTTCCATCCTTCTCTTCGTACTCCCAAGAATGGCAACCTGCTTCAATCTTTTGATGCTCGTGATAAGCGCGCACTCTTTGCGCAGCAATATCGAGGGCATTTTTTTGTTCAGAAGATAAAGAGCTGTAAGCAAGCTCTAAATCTTTGCGAGGAATCTCTAAATCACAAACGCTTGCAATATTCAAGCGATCAAACTGCTTTGTAAATCCCAGAACCGCTTCATCACCCTGGGCTTTAACTGCTGCCAAAATCTTTACTACTGCAGCATCTATCGCCTCATCATCAGCAGTCGGCAGGGACAAACTCGACAACAGTGTTTCTCTGAAGCCTGCATCCTTGCTATTGAGGCGTTTTACGTTAATATTTGAGGGCATGGGAGAAGACTTTTCGATCTGACT
The DNA here is from genome assembly GCF_035011225.1 of Polynucleobacter sp. JS-JIR-II-c23. Classification (NCBI taxonomy): domain Bacteria; kingdom Pseudomonadati; phylum Pseudomonadota; class Betaproteobacteria; order Burkholderiales; family Burkholderiaceae; genus Polynucleobacter; species Polynucleobacter sp. JS-JIR-II-c23. The sequence continues at coordinate 14,230 of NZ_JAYGQT010000001.1, forward strand.
ACTATTATTTCAGTAGCTCAAAAATAGGCTGTAGCTGAACTCGCTTACGTTTGTATGAAGCTTGATTGACTACTAGGCGAGCGCTGATATCAGCAATTGGCTCAACTTCCACTAAGCCATTCGCTTTAAGCGTATTGCCAGTAGACACCAGATCCACAATCGCATCCGCCAAGCCTACCAAAGGTGCGAGCTCCATCGAACCGTATAGTTGAATCGTATCGATGTGCACACCTTTATTGGCAAAGTGTTCACGCGCGCAATTGACGTACTTCGTTGCAACTTTTAAACGGGAACCTTGTTTTACTGCAGCCGCGTAGTCAAATCCTTCGCGAACCGCCACAGACATCCGGCACTTTGCAATATTCAAGTCGTAAGGAACGTACAAACCATCGCTCCCTTTTTCCATCAATACATCCAATCCGGCAACACCAAAATCAGCGCCGCCAAATTGCACATAAGTAGGCACATCTGAGGCGCGAACAATAATCAGGCGGACATCTGGATTAGAAGTCTCAATAATGAGTTTGCGTGACTTCTCAGGATCCTCCAGCGGCACTATGCCGACCTTGGATAAGATCTCTGCAGTTTCTTCGAAGATGCGCCCTTTGGAGAGGGCTAAAGTCAATTTCATGGACTAATTATCCATCAGCCTTACTTCACGCGCTCAATATTGGCGCCTAAGAGAGTTAACTTCTGCTCCATGCGGTCATAGCCACGATCTAAGTGGTAAATCCGGTCTACCTGGGTTTCGCCCTGGGCAGCCAATCCAGCAATCACTAAACTAGCTGAGGCTCGTAAATCGGTAGCCATCACAATCGCACCAGAGAGCTTTTCCACTCCCTGAGCAATCGCAGTATTTCCTTCAATAGCGATGTCCGCACCCAAACGATTGAGCTCTTGAACGTGCATAAAGCGATTCTCAAAAATCGTTTCTGTAATCGTTGAGCTGCCAGATGCGATCGCATTGACTGTCATGAGCTGCGCTTGCATGTCTGTCGGGAAAGCGGGGTATTCAGAAGTACGGAAGTTGACTGCTTTAGGACGACCCTGCATGGAAGCCTTAATCCAGTCAGGGCCAATCTCCATTTGTAGGCCGGCCTCTTTTAACTTAACAATCACAGCATCTAGGGTGTCTGGGCGGCAGTGCTTGACTGTAATTTCCCCACCAGTGGCTGCAACCGCACATAAGAATGTGCCCGCTTCAATGCGATCCGGGATAACCGAATGCTCAGCACCGTGAAGTTTTTCTACTCCCTCAATCACTAACCGATCACTACCAATGCCTGAAATCTTCGCACCCATCTTCACTAGCAACTCAGCTAAATCACCAACCTCAGGTTCACGTGCAGCATTTTCTAAGATGGTTTTACCCGACGCCAAAGTAGCAGCCATCAATAAATTCTCAGTACCAGTTACGGTAATCATGTCAGTCAAGATGGAGGCGCCCTTTAGGCGATCTGACTGTGGCTTAGTTTCAGCTTGAATATAGCCGCTCTTAATTTTGATGCTGGCGCCCATCGCCTTCAAACCTTTGATGTGCTGATCCACTGGTCGTGCACCAATAGCGCAACCACCGGGTAATGACACCTTGGCACTATGCATTCTGGCCAACAGTGGGCCAAGCACCAAGATGGAAGCGCGCATCGTCTTCACCATCTCATAAGTAGCTTCTGAGCTTTTAATAACCGCCGCATTCAAGACCATATGACTGTGATCATCAGCGTTCGGGAAGTCAACCGTTACGCCAATTTCTTGTAAAAGCTTGAGCATGGTGCGCACGTCTTGCAAATCAGGAACATTGCGCAATACGACTGGCTGATCAGTTAAGAGACAAGTACACAGAATGGGCAATGCGGCATTTTTAGCGCCGGCAATCACTACCTCTCCATTGAGAGGAGTACCGCCAACCATTCGTAATTTATCCATGAAGCGATTCCAGTAAATACTTAGTCATTAATGTGTAGTGAGTGATGCTGCGTTTTTATGCTGCTGAATTTTGTGCAAATTCTTCAGGTGTAAATGCCTTAATAGATAAAGCATGTACTTCTGCCTTCATGCGATCACCCATTGCGCCGTATACCAATTGATGGCGCTGTACCAAACGCTTACCTTCAAACTCGGGGCTCACGATGGTTGCAAAAAAGTGCTGGCCATCACCCTCAACCTGAATGTGGGTACAGGCTAGCCCTTGCTTGATATAGCCCTCAATCTGTTCTGGGGTGGGGAGCATTTCTTTTCCTAATTAAACTCAAGTTTTCAATAATTAATAACGGAGCTTATAGCCCTTTTGTAATAGGCGTAAAGCAATGACTGACACAAGCACAAAGAAGCAGAACACAATCACTAAACTGCTCCAAGGGGAGTTATCTGAAACCCCAAAAAAGCCGTAACGGAAGCCATCAATCATGTAAAAGAACGGATTGAAGTGCGACACTACTTGCCACGCTGGCGGTAAAGAGTGAATAGAGTAAAAGACGCCTGACAACATCGTTGCGGGCATGATGATGAAGTTCTGAAAAGCGGCTAGCTGGTCATATTTATCAGCCCAGATACCAGCTATCAAGCCAAGACTTCCTAAAATTGCTGCACCCAAAAAAGCAAACGCCAAAATCCACAATGGATACTCCAAGGTGGGCGTTGCAAACCAGATGGTAATTAACAGTACGCCAAGCCCCACAACAATTCCTCGAAATACTGCAGCCAAAATATAAGCAGAGTAAAACTCGAAATGACTTAGGGGAGCCAATAAAACAAATACTAAGTTGCCGGTGACTTTAGATTGAATCAAAGAAGATGAGGTATTTGCAAAAGCATTTTGCAAGACACTCATCATCACAAGACCAGGAATTAAAAAGGCCGTATAACTTAAGCGTCCATAAACTTCCCTGCCCTCAAGAACATGGCCAAAGATCATGAGGTAGAGCACCGCCGTAAGCACCGGTGCTGCCACCGTCTGGAAAGCTACTTTATAAAAGCGCTTTACCTCTTTAAACAAAAGGGTAGGAAAGCCGCTGCCGTACTCTAGAGCAGGTCGATTGAGGCCATGTTTCATTGCGCACTCCCCGACATGATGTTCACGAAGACTTCTTCTAAGTCCGTTTTACCTTCACCATCTTTTTTGACAGATCCGTAACGACTTAATAAATTGGCAGTGGTATCTAGAGCCACAATCTTGCCTTGTTTGAGCATGGCAATGCGTTGACACAAAGCTTCCGCCTCTTCCAGATAGTGGGTAGTCAGAACAATCGTATGGCCATCTTGATTCAATCGACTAATAAATTGCCACAAGGATTGGCGTAACTCAACATCCACGCCAGCAGTCGGTTCGTCCAAAATAATGACCGGCGGTCTATGAACTAAAGCCTGAGCAACCAGTACTCTACGCTTCATTCCACCAGACAAGGAGCGCATATTGCTATCTGCTTTGGAGGTGAGATCAAGATTGGCCATAATCTCATCAATCCACGCATCGTTATTTTTAATCCCGAAATAACCGGATTGAAAACGTAAAGTTTCACGTACAGTAAAAAAAGGATCAAAGACCAACTCTTGAGGAACCACACCCAGCATCCGGCGTGCCTCACGAAACCCTTTTTGAACATCAGCACCCATAATGGCCGCATGACCATGGCTAGGCCTTACTAGTCCAGCCAATATAGAAATCAAGGTAGTTTTGCCGGCACCATTCGGGCCCAACAAACCGAAAAACTCCCCTGGCGCAATGCTCAATGAAACATCATCTAAAGCCTGAAGCGCTCCGTATTGCTTGGATATATTTTGGATGGAAATTGCAGGATGCATCGCCATTACAAACCTAGCAATGTAGAAACACCATAAACACCTGCCAAAACCTTGAGCTTTGCTGGTGCATGCTCCACTGAAATGGATTGCCCATCAGCCATCAGCTTTTTTTGCCATGCCAATAAAACGGTGAGCACGGTGGAGTCAAAATCTTTTAACTGTGAGCAGTCTATTGAACGCAAGCTTGGGCTATTTAATAGACCCTCTTTCTGTAATAGCAAAGCATTTTCTTGCGTTACTTTTTTTGGCAAAAGAAAGGGCATGGTATCTGTGCTTAACAATTAATTGGCTGGTTTAGCGCTAGCCAATTGCTTATTACGGTCCTGCAAAAACTTCACCAAGCCTTCAATGCCGTTTTGACTAATTTGATTAGAGAACTGATTGCGGTAAGCCTCAACCAACCAGACGCCCATGATGTTCATGTCGTACACCTTCCAACCATTGGCCGTTTTCTCAAGGCGGTAATCTAAAGGTACTGGGTCGCCACGTCCAAGCACTACGGTTTTAACAACTACCTCTTTGTCATCCGGTGCGGCACGTAGAGCTTTGAATTGCACAGTTTGATCGCGTAGCTGACTCAAAGCCCCCGAGTATGTGCGAATGAGCAAATTCTTGAACTCGGAAGTCAATTGAGCCTGTTGCTCAGGAGTTGCCTTTTTCCAATTAGGGCCCATCGCCATTTCTGTAGTGCGACGCATGTCGGTATATGGAACAATTTTCTTCTCAACTAAATCCACAACCTTAGGAATATTGCCTTTTTGGATATCGGGATCAGACTTGACCGTTGTCATTACGTCAGTAACGACCATTTTAATAAGGGCGTCTGGGGGTGTTGATTGATCAGGGGTTTGTGCAAAAACAGTACTGGCCGCAAACATCAAGCCAGCAAAAATGAAACTGGAGATTCTTTTAAAGCTTTTCATATTCCCACCCACTGTCTTTATATTAATTGAGACTGATTCTAATCGCTTCAAACTGCATTACTGGATTGCTTATTGGTATGGATTCTCATAAACCGGCATCTGAGGCTCTTCATCATCCCTACCCTCATTGATTTGATAAGCGCGCCTCTGAATATACGCATCACGCATAAAGCTGTACTTATCAATTGCAGCGCCATCTAATAAATCACCAGCCTCATAGTAGGTATTACGTGCGTTCACTACACGCAAACCAGTAATACTATTTCGCAGACCAATGTCCTTCACGAAGCTAAATAAATAGTCTGACTCCAAATCTGCCACCGTACCAAAGGTATCGCGCACATTACTTGGGCCAAAGAAAGGTAAGACCACATAAGGTCCAGAGGGTACACCCCAAACACCCAATGTTTGACCCCAATCTTCCTTATGCTTTTCCAGTCCACCGGGAGTTGCAAGATCGATAAGCCCACCGAGCCCCATAGTGGTATTGACCACTACCCGCATGAAGTCATTAAGGGCATAGTCTGGCTTACCTTGCAACAAGTTAAATAGGGCGGTGTAAATGTCGTTGTAATTACTAAAGAAGTTATAAACTCCTTCGCGTACAAATTCAGGCAATACAAATCGATAACCCGCAACCACTGGCTTTAACAGATAAGCATCTAGGCCTTCGTTAAATTCAAACACTGAACGGTTAAATGGCTCCCAAGGATCCTGAGGAGAGCGCTCTACGCCAGCAGGAATGGATGCGCAGCCAACGAAGGAGGCAATCAAACTTAGCAAGACTGCCATCTTGACTTTGCGCATAAGGAACAACATCATTTTGCTGCGCCCTTTTCTTGGCCGCTATCTGCTGCTTTGTTGTAAAGGAACTGGCTGATCAAATTTTCTAAAACAATGGCTGATTGTGTCTGCGCAATCTTTTCGCCGTTGGTCAACATATCATCTGAGCCGCCCGCCTCAAGACCAATGTATTGCTCACCTAATAAACCAGATGTCAAAATCTTTGCGGAAGAGTCCTTCGGAAACTTATAGGAATCTTCAATAGTCATCACCACAGTTGCTTGATAAGTTTTGTCATCGAAAGAAATATTGGCAATTCTGCCAACCACTACACCCGCACTTTTCACTGGTGCGCGAGGTTTGAGGCCGCCGATATTGTCAAAGCGTGCGGAAATTTTGTATGTTGGCGCGAATGACACTGCATTCATATTGCCAACCTTCAGTGCGAGAAATAGAGCTGCTAGTAAACCAATAGCAACAAAAATTCCTACCCAGACATCAATTGCACTTTTTCTCATAAGAGCCCCAGTTTATTCTTTCTAATTTGAGAACATCATCGCGGTTAGCAAGAAATCTAATGCCAAAACCGATAAAGAAGAGATCACTACGGTACGAGTAGTGGCTTGCGAAACACCTTCAGGTGTAGGTTTGGATTCATAACCCTGATAGAGGGCAATAAAAGTAACTGCCACGCCAAACACCATGCTTTTAATTAAGCCATTACCAATATCCGAAAACAGATCAACTCCGCCTTGCATCTGCGACCAAAAGGCGCCTGAGTCGACCCCAATCAAAGGCACGCCAACTAGGTAGCCCCCCAAAACGCCGACTGCCGTAAAAATAGTTGCCAAGATTGGCATAGAAATAATGCCAGCCCAAAGTCGTGGCGCAATCACGCGACCCAGGGGATCGACTGCCATCATTTCCATGGCAGTTAATTGTTCACCAGCCTTCATGAGGCCAATCTCCGCAGTTAAGGAAGTGCCAGCCCTACCGGCAAACAATAAAGCGGTAATTACAGGGCCCAACTCACGAGTTAAAGAGAGGGCAACCAATAGCCCAAGCGCTTGCTCCGAACCATAACGATTTAAGGTGTAGTAACCCTGCAAACCTAAAACGAATCCAACAAATAATCCTGAGACTGCAATGATCACAAAAGAATGATTACCAACAAACAAAATTTGATCAATTACTAAACGAGGTCTTTTGAGCAAGAATCCAGAACGTGCGATCACTGCCGCAAACATACGAGCAGCCAAACCCAGACTACTTAAGTTGCGACGTACAAAGAATCCAAGATCGCCAAACAGGTTCAGAAGTGTGGTCATAAGGCGCCCACTCCAAAATCTTCTTCCAAGCTTTTTCCTGGGTAATGAAAAGGCACAGGGCCATCTGGCGCTGCATCTAAAAATTGTCTAACAAAGGGATCAGTTGAACGACTCAATTCCTCGGGAGTTCCTTCTGCGCCAATGCGGCCATTCGCTATGAAATACACATAATCAGCAATGGCAAAAGTCTCTTCAACATCGTGCGTAACCAATAAACTCGTAGCTCCCAGGGCGTTATTCAGATCACGAATTAAGCGTGCTGTAATGCCAAGAGAGATTGGATCCAGGCCAGCAAATGGCTCGTCGTACATGATGAGGGGTGGATCTAAAGCAATGGCTCTAGCGAGGGCAACACGCCTTGCCATGCCACCAGAAATTTGCGAAGGCATTAAGTCTCTCGCACCGCGCAAACCCACTGCATTCAACTTCATGAGCACTAAGGAGTGCAAGAGTTCTTCACTGAGATCTGTATGTTCGCGAAGTGGAAAAGCAACGTTTTCAAAAACACTGAGGTCAGTGAACAGTGCGCCGAACTGAAAAAGCATACCCATGCGACGACGAGCAGCCATCAACTCAGCACCATTCATCTTGCCAATGTCTTGACCTTCAAATAGAACTTGACCTGATTGAGCATTAAATTGCCCACCGATCAAACGCAGAATGGTGGTCTTGCCACAGCCGGAGCCGCCCATCACAGCCACTACCTGGCCACGTCGAAACTCCATATTGAGACCCGACAGAATCTGCCGCTCACCTGGAGCATAGGAAAAGTTGACGTCTTTAATGGAGACGACAACTTCACCTGCAGATTGCTTACTTACATCCAATGAGTTTGGCTGGCTGCTGTTCATATCCCCGCTATTATCGGGGTAAAACAGATGACCCCATTAAATACTGGTCTACTGCCTGGGCGCATTGACGACCCTCACGAATTGCCCAAACCACCAAAGACTGTCCGCGACGCATATCGCCAGCAGCAAATACCTTAGGAACGTTGGTTTGGTAGGCATTTTGACCATCTACAGTTGCTTTTGCATTGCCACGAGCATCTTTCTCAACACCAAACGCATTTAATACCTGCTGAACTGGAGATACAAAACCCATTGCCAAGAGCACTAAATCTGCCTTGATCTCGAATTCTGAGTTTGGCACTTCTGCCATCTTGCCGTCTTTCCATTCCAGACGAACACCAATCAACTTCTCTACTTTGCCGTTTTTACCTTCAAAACGCTTCGTTCCAACAGACCAGTCACGATCACAACCCTCTTCATGCGAGGAAGATGTACGTAATTTTGTTGGCCAATATGGCCAAACCAAGGGCGTGTTCTCAACTTCTGGAGGTTGAGGGAGCAATTCAAACTGAGTAATCTTGGTTGCGCCGTGACGATTTGATGTTCCAACACAATCTGAACCTGTGTCACCACCACCAATAACAACTACATGCTTATCGGTTGCACGAATTTCATTTTTAAAGTCGCCAGCATTTTCCTTGTTTTGTGGAATCAAAAATTCCAACGCATAGTGCACGCCAGCCAACTCACGACCTGGAACCGGCAAATCACGTGGCTGCTCTGCACCACCAGTGATCACTACCGCATCAAAGTCTTTCATCAACTGCTCAGGAGAAACTGTTTTAGTGGAGTAATTTTTTACTTCAACACCAATCTCTTCTTTGCCAACAAAAACGCCTGTCTCAAACTTCACGCCTTCGGCCTGCATCTGCTCAACACGGCGATCAATCAACCACTTTTCCATTTTGAAATCAGGAATACCGTAACGCAGTAAGCCGCCAACACGATCATTCTTTTCAAATACAGTGACGTCATGACCAACGCGCGCCAATTGCTGTGCAGCCGCCATACCCGCTGGGCCACCACCAACAACCGCCACTTTCTTGCCTGTCTTGGTCTTGGATGGCTGAGGCTTAACCCAACCACTTTCCCAGCCTTTATCAATAATGGCGTGCTCAATAGACTTGATGCCAACCGCAGTGCTATTGATCCCCAAAGTACAAGCTGCCTCGCAAGGCGCTGGGCAAATACGGCCAGTAAATTCTGGGAAGTTATTGGTTGATTGCAAAACATCTAATGCATTCTTCCAATCGTTCTGAAATACCAAGTCATTGAAATCAGGAATGATGTTATTCACTGGGCAGCCGTTATTACAAAATGGGATGCCGCAATCCATACAACGTGCGCCTTGAATCTTCGCCTCTTCATCGGTTAATGCCGCCACAAACTCTTTGTAATGATGGAGGCGTTTAACCGGTGCTTCGTACGTCTCACCGACGCGCTCAAACTCCATAAATCCAGTGACCTTACCCATATCGAATCCTTAGTATCTTTTCTTAATGTCTTTATTAATTAAGTGGCTTATGCCGCAACAGTTTTGTTCTGAGCTTTTTCCCACAATTCACCAAGAGCACGCTTGTACTCAGTAGGGAGAACCTTCACAAAACGACCACGAGCATTTTCCCAATCAGCCAAGAGCGCTTTAGCACGCTCAGAGCCGGTGTGACGGAAATGACGCTCAATCAAGCCCTTCAAAATTTGCTCATCAGTCAAGCGCTCGCCACCATCTTTTACATCGATAGGAGCATGCCATTCGGACTTCGGCATCTTAGCGATCTGCTCAGCAGAAGGCAGCACTTTTACTAGCGTTGCCATGCTGGTGTTACAACGCTTATCGAACAAGCCATCCTCGTCGTAAACGTAAGCAATGCCACCACTCATGCCTGCAGCAAAGTTACGGCCTGTCGCGCCTAATACAACCACTGTTCCACCAGTCATGTACTCACAACCGTGGTCGCCAGTACCCTCAACAACCGTTGTAGCGCCAGAGTTACGAACTGCGAAACGCTCACCAGCTACGCCATTAAAGAAGGCTTCGCCAGCAATTGCCCCATAAAGAACGGTATTGCCAACAATGATGTTCTTAGCGGTATCGCCACGGAACTCGTGAGGAGCACGAACAATCACGCGCCCGCCTGACAAGCCCTTACCAACGTAGTCATTGCCGTCGCCAACTAAGTCTAATGTGATGCCGCGTGACAAGAAGGCTGCAAAACTTTGACCAGCTGTGCCATTCAATTGAATGTGAATCGTGTCATCCGGCAAACCTGCGTGCCCATAGCGCTGCGCAACTTCTCCAGAGAGCATAGCGCCTACGGTACGGTTCACGTTCTTCACCGGAACAATGAAGGAAACCTTCTCGCCACGCTCTAATGCAGGCTCACTCTTCTCGATCAAGATGTTGTCAAGCGCACTAGCTAGGCCATGATCTTGAGTTAACACTTGGTAACGTGGAACTTCAGCAGCAACTTGTGGTTCAGCAAATATCTTGCTGAAATCCAAGCCATGCACTTTCCAGTTTTCAATGCCCTTACGGGTATCCAACAAATCAACGCGACCAATTAAGTCATCAAACTTACGAATACCAAGTTGCGCCATGATCTCGCGAGCTTCCTCGGCAATAAAGAAGAAGAAATTCACCACATGCTCAGGTTTGCCTGAGAATTTCTTACGCAATTCTGGATCTTGAGTAGCTACACCAACTGGGCAGGTATTCAGATGACACTTACGCATCATGATGCAACCCTCAACTACTAATGGAGCAGTCGCAAAACCAAATTCATCCGCACCCAACAAAGCGCCGATCACTACGTCACGGCCTGTTTTCATCTGACCATCAGCCTGAACACGGATACGGCTACGCAGACCATTGAGAACCAATGTTTGCTGTGTTTCAGCTAAGCCGAGTTCCCATGGAGAGCCAGCGTGCTTGATTGAAGAAAGTGGAGATGCACCAGTTCCGCCATCATGACCAGCAATCACAACGTGGTCAGCCTTAGCTTTTGCCACACCAGCAGCAATAGTTCCAACGCCCACTTCAGATACCAACTTCACAGAAACGTCAGCCTTTGGATTAACGTTCTTCAAGTCATGAATCAATTGAGCAATATCCTCAATCGAATAAATGTCATGGTGCGGAGGAGGAGAAATCAAACCAACACCCGGCACAGAGAAACGTAACTTACCGATGTAATCGGATACTTTTCCACCAGGCAATTGGCCGCCTTCACCAGGCTTAGCGCCTTGGGCCATCTTGATTTGAATCTGATCGGCAGAACGTAAGTACTCTGTAGTCACGCCAAAACGACCAGAAGCAACCTGCTTAATTTTGGAGCGCAATGAGTCGCCATCCAATAATGGAATATTGGCTTCAACTACATCACTGCCCAAGATGCTGGCTAATGTCTCGCCCTTCTTAATTGGAATGCCCTTGAGCTCGTTCACATAACGATTTGGATCTTCGCCACCCTCACCAGTATTGGACTTACCGCCGATACGGTTCATAGCAATGGCCAAAGTAGCATGGGCTTCTGTAGAGATCGAGCCCAAAGACATCGCGCCCGTTGCAAAACGCTTAACGATTTCTTTTGCAGATTCCACTTCATCCAATGGAATCGCTTTTGCTGGATCGAGCTTGAATTCAAACAAACCACGCAAAGTCATTTGACGCTTGGTTTGATCATTGATGATATTGGCGTACTCTTTATAAGTCTGATAGCCCTTCTCAGCACCAATGCGTGTGGAGTGCTGCAACTTCGCAATCGTGTCTGGAGTCCACATATGATTCTCGCCACGAATACGGAAAGCATATTCGCCACCAGCATCAAGCATATTGGTTAAAACTGGATCGTTACCAAATGCAGCTGTGTGCATACGTAAAGCTTCTTCAGCCACCTCAAATACGCCGATACCACCCACGTTTGATGGGGTGCCTTTGAAGTACTGATCAATGATGTCGTGATTTAAGCCTATCGCTTCAAAAATCTGTGAACCGGTATAGGACATGTAAGTGGAGATGCCCATTTTGGACATGACCTTTTGCAGACCCTTGCCTACAGCTTTTACAAAGTTCTTCACAGCTTTTTCTGCAGATAAGTCTCCAGACAATCCTTTAGCCATTTCAGCTAAAGTTTCCATGGCGAGGTATGGATGAATGGCTTCTGCACCATAACCAGCCAAGAGTGCAAAGTGATGAGTCTCACGTGCGCTGCCAGTTTCAACTACTAAGCCAACGCTGGTGCGCAAACCTTTTTGCACCAAATGCTGATGGATAGCAGAAGTTGCCAACAAAGCCGGAATAGCGACATGCTTCTCGTCAACCTGACGATCGCTCACGATCAAAATGTTGTAGCCAGAACGTACGGCATCTGCGGCTTCAGCACACAAAGAAGCTAAGCGAGCTTCAATGCCCGCTTTGCCCCATGAGGCTGGATAGCAAATATCCAACTCATAAGAGCGGAACTTGCCGTTGGTGTAGTGACCAATGTGGCGAATTTTGGTGATGTCATCAAAATCCAAAATAGGCTGACTAACTTCTAAACGCATTGGTGGGTTGATGTTATTGGTATCCAACAAATTAGGTTTAGGCCCAATGAAGGAAACTAAAGACATCACCATATTCTCCCGAATCGAGTCGATTGGGGGATTGGTCACCTGTGCAAATAATTGCTTGAAGTAGTTATAGAGAGGCTTGTCCTTATTAGAAAGAACAGCCAATGGGCTGTCATTACCCATTGAACCAATAGCTTCTTCACCATTCATGGCCATTGGAGCCATCAAGAATTTAATGTCTTCTTGTGTATAACCAAATGCCTGTTGACGGTCTAATAATTTAGCTGCTGGACGAATAGTCGTTTTCTCGTCAATTAGGTCTGCCTTGCTGGCATCGACTTCATCTAACTTCACACGAACCGCATCGATCCAGCTCTTATACGGCTTGGCTTTAGAAACGGCATTCTTAAGCTCAACGTCATCAATGATGCGGCCTTGCTCCATGTCGATCATGAACATCTTGCCTGGCTGCAAACGCCATTTTTGAACGATCTTGCTTTCAGGAATTGGCAACACGCCGGCTTCAGAACCCATGATGACCAAGTCATCGTCGGTTACGTAATAACGTGCTGGACGCAAACCATTGCGGTCCAAGGTTGCGCCAATTTGACGACCATCAGTAAATGCCATTGCCGCAGGTCCATCCCATGGCTCCATCATTGCTGCGTGGTATTCGTAGAAGGCACGACGATTGTCATCCATCAATGCATGCTGTTCCCATGCCTCAGGAATCATCATCATCATGGCCTGAGCTAATGGGTAGCCAGACATCACCAACAACTCTAAGCAGTTATCAAAGCACGCAGTATCTGACTGGCCTGGATAAATCAACGGCCAGAGTTTTTGCAAATCATCGCCAAGCACTGGGGAGCTAATCGCGCCCTCACGTGCATTAACCCAATTGACGTTACCTTTAACGGTGTTGATCTCACCGTTGTGCGCAATCATACGATACGGATGCGCTAATTCCCATGCAGGGAAAGTATTAGTAGAGAAACGTTGATGTACTAAAGCAAGCGCGGATACAGTGCGCTTGTCTTGCAAGTCTTGGTAATAAGCGCCGACTTGATTCGCTAACAGCAAACCCTTATAAACAATGGTTCTAGCGGACATTGATGCAACGAAATATTCTTTACCATGCTTCAAATGCAAATCTTGAATTGCATGACTTGCTGTTTTGCGAATCACATACAACTTACGCTCGAGCGCATCGGTTGTCATGATGTCGCGGCCACGGCCAATAAAAATTTGACGGATAAATGGCTCTGTCATTTGCACAGTTGGAGACATCGGCAATTTCACATCTACCGGAACATCTCTCCAACCTAAAACAACTTGTCCCTCTAAGCGCACAGTGCGCTCTAGCTCTTGTTCGCATGCCAAACGGGAAGCATGCTCCTTCGGCAAGAAAATCATACCAACGCCATACTCACCTAATGGTGGCAAAGTCACGCCTTGCTTAGCCATTTCTTCGCGATACAAAGTGTCTGGGATCTGAATCAAGATGCCCGCGCCATCACCCATTAACGGATCGGCACCAACCGCTCCCCGGTGATCTAAATTCTCAAGGATCTGTAAACCCTGAGAAACGATCTCATGAGATTTCTTACCTTTGATATGTGCAACGAATCCTACGCCGCAAGCGTCATGCTCATTACTAGGGTCATATAAACCTTGAGCGATAGGGCGAAGATCTGTATTTAATTTTGTAGTCATAGTATTTCCGAGGGGCGACAAAGGCCTAATTACTTTTGGAGGATCCAATATAGGTGAATACCCACACCGATGCAATAGAAATAAAATGAGTCTGTCCCATTTATTTAGATGTCGCACCAATATGAATTCTATATATGGGGACAGAGTCGGAATACTCAATACCCTATTTGAAGTACAGGGAAACTATTAATTACCTAAGTAACTGAATTTAATGAGTTAATTTTTCTAGGACGCCCACGGTGGCGAATTAATGCAAGCTCCGGAGCGTCTTTAAAGAGCTTTTTGGCATAAATATCACTGACCCAAGGCTTAGATCGCAATAGAGATTCTGTAATTTGGCGGTCTTCCCAGTGAGGTGCGCCCTCTTTTACAAAGTTCGACCAGCTCATCTGTCTCTCAAAGGGGGTATTACCCAACCTCCAAAAATGCTGATGATCTACCAACCAAGGCTCCGCATTGCCCCCAATGTGGGTTGCAAAACTCGTCCATGTAGAGCTTTGGGGATTAGATTCATAACCAGATCTCACCGGATTGAGCTCTATATAACGCTGGCAGCGTAAAAAATAATCCGGGTCAATCAAAGATGAGCGATAGCGCCCCTCCCAAATAGTTCCAGAGCGGCGGTGCAGTTGATTGAAGTACTGGGCATAACGACGGCCAAGAGACTGCATTGTTTTCGCAAGCGAATCTTCGCTTTGGGGAGTCATGAGCAAATGCACATGGTTAGGCATTAAAGCAAACGCATGCACAGCACAGCCAAACTGCCTCGCTGCTTCACGCAACCACTCTAGATAAGTACGACGATCTTCATCGGCAAAGAAAATGGTTTCACGATTATTGCCGCGGACCATCACATGCATTGCTTGGCCTGGTATTACTGTGCGAGCTTGCCGTGCCATGTTGAAAACGAACTATTGCAGTTCGCGCACACCGCCGTTAGTAGAGAAGTCCGGGATAAACCAGTCACCATCAACTTGCGTTACGCCGCTTGGCACTTCGCGGGAGATCTGAGGGCTATCTTTTAACGCAGTCGCCATATAAGAAATCCACATTGGCAAAGCAAGTCCGCCACCAGTCTCTCGATCCCCCAAACTCGCAGGCTTATCAAAGCCAATCCATGCAATCGCAACTACCTTAGGGTTATAGCCAGCAAACCAGGCATCGTGCGAATCATTCGTTGTACCTGTTTTACCTGCAATATCGCTACGTCCCAACTTACCACGCGCAGAGGCTGCGGTACCCGTCTTGGTTACTTCTTGCAGCATGCTGTCCATCACAAATGCAGTGCGCGCATCCAACACACGAGGCGCATCTTCGCCCGCATGCGTAGGTTTTGCTTCGAACATGACGGTGCCTTTAGAGTCCACCATCTTGTCAATCAAGAATGGATCTACACGATAACCACCATTGGCAAACACACTATAAGCAGAGGCCATCTGCAACGGGGTTACAGAACCCGCGCCCAAAGCCATTGTTAAGTAAGGGGGATGCTTTTCTGGTTCAAAGCCAAAACGCTGGATATATTCCTGCGCATAAGAAGGGCCGATGGCCCGAATAATGCGAACCGACACTAAGTTCTTTGATTTTGCCAAGGCATTGCGCAAGCGCATCATGCCGTCGTATTTACCATCGTAGTTTTTTGGCTCCCAGGCCTGACTACCAGTCTCCATGCTGCCAATGGACAAGGGTGCATCGTTCACCATCGTGCTTGGGGTAAAACCTTTTTCAATGGCGGCAGCATAGATAAATGGCTTAAATGAGGAACCCGGCTGACGTAAGGCTTGTGTCACATGGTTGAATTGATTACGACGGAAATCGAAGCCGCCCACTAAAGACAGAATTGCGCCGGTCTCCGCATTCATGGAGACAAAAGCAGCTTCAACTTGCGGAAGTTGAGCCAACTTCCAAACTCCCCCATCCGATAACAAACGCACTACAGCGCCTGGACGTAAGCGTTTTTTGGGCTGAGTACTATCAGTAATCGAGGCAGCCGCTAACTTCATGCCTTCACCTTTGATAGTGATGGTGTCCCCCGTTGAAATCATGACTTGCATTTCTTTTGGTTTCACATCGAGCACAACACCAGACTGCAAATCATCTAACTGTGGGTAAGCAAGTAATGCCTCATCGATCGCGCGCTGGCGCTTCACGGAGTCTTCAGGAAGATCAATAAAACCTTCTGGACCACGATAAGCGTGACGCAAGTCGTATTCAAAAATTCCGCGACGAACGGCTTTATAGGCCGCATCTTGATCTGCCTTCAAGATGGTTGTATATACGTCGATGCCTTGTGAATAGATCGCCTCGCCATACTGCGTGAACAGTAATTGACGAACCATTTCAGCCGGGAAGTCAGCCCGAACTGCAAACTCATTACCCAAGCCGCGAATATGTAATTCCTCGATCATCGCTTTTTGGTATTCCTCTGGGGTGATGTAACCCAGATCGCGCATGCGCTGAAGAATGTACTCTTGACGAATCTTGGCACGGCGGAAATTGCTCACAGGGTTATAAGCTGATGGCGCTTTTGGCAAGCCAGCGAGCATTGCTGATTCTGCAATCGTGATGTCCTTGAGCTCTTTACCAAAATAAATCTGCGCGGCACTCGAGAAGCCAAACGCCCTCTGACCCAAGAAAATCTGGTTCATGTAGATTTCTAAGATTTTGTCTTTGGTTAGTTGAGACTCAATCTCCCAAGCAAGGAGAACCTCATAAATTTTGCGGCTAAAGGTTTTCTCATTACTGAGGAAGAAATTCCGAGCCACCTGCATGGTGATAGTAGATGCCCCTTGCGAAAGGTGGCCGCGCAAATTGGTTATCGTTGCCCGCAAAATGCCAACGTAGTCCACACCACCGTGAGAATAGAAACGATCATCCTCAATTGCTAAAACAGCGTTACGCATGCTCAACGGTATTTCATTCAAAGGAATGACCTTACGGCGCTCCTCGCCAAACTCACCAATCAACACTTTGTCTGCAGTGTAGATACGCAGAGGAGTCTTAGGGTTGTAATCCGTTAAAGCAGAGATCTTAGGAAGATTAGGTTTTGCGACCAAGAACGCATAGCCCATCAAAAGCGTGATTACCAAAGCAAAGACTACGCCGATGATCAGTAAGGCCTTTACAAGTGGATTGCTGGAAGTCTTGCGCGGCAAGCCAGGCTCAACTCGTGAATTCCGGGGACGTCTATCGGATGGACGAATGGGACGCTGATTCAGCGGCGGCTTGTCTTTTGGAGGTAAGGCCATATCCAAATTATAGGGTGCTTAGACAATTTCCCTAAAAGCTCCAAAACCCCTGTTTCGCTTATAGACAAGATCCTATTTCTGACGGTGGGTTCAATCTAGGCTGATGGATTTTCAGCACCCAAAACAGAAGAATATGGGCATGCCCGCCCGCCATATTTCCAGCCAATCTTTTGATGAAATTCTGAGTGATCTCGGCGATGATCCAGCCATTCCTGACCCCCATGGAATACGCAAACCTCCTCCCCAACAAGGCACCCCGCCTAGGGCCGCAAACCAAGGCAGAAGCAATCCCTTCACAGACCCGTTAAGTCCTATTCGGATCCAAAACTCACTGCAAGGAGTTGCACTTCCAATCGTCCTTATCGGCATCTTGCTGGCAGCGGCTATTGCATTTTTTGCTGCCTACACCTCACTCAACGACCAATCCCAAAATGCTTTGGAGGCATCTCAACAACAGATCTCTGAATTGAAAAAAGAGATGCTATTAATGCGTGATCAAGTTAACCAAGATCAAGATGATCTATATCTAGCAATTGATAAAATAGAAGTAAGTATTCACTTATTAAAGGAAAGAAAGCCCGAAACAAGATCCCTCAACAGGCCGCAAGCACCAACCCATGAGTCGGAGCTACGCCGCTGGCGTTACCTCGGCACATCCCAAATGGGCAATACCCAGCAAGCCTATTTCCATACAGGGAAAAGCCATCTTGCCTTTGAGAAGGGGGCGCAGGTTTTAGGGGAATGGCGCCTAAGCTCTATAGAAAAAGGACTTGTGACCCTGACCCATCCCCAGGGCAAATCTCTGGTTCTAAAGGCTTCAAAAAGCGAATGAAGCCCAGCCTAAATAACCCCCAGAAATACTTCAAACTGATCACCTGTTGGTTAGCTGTATTGATGCTTTTATCCAGCAATACAGCAATGAGTAATACGCCTGCACAAAATCATTTCCTGGTCCCTATTAGCCTGCAATTTACCGATATTGAATTAACTGAACTTTTAGAAACTATGGCGAAATTGGGTAATACCAATTTTTTATTAAGCGAATCCATTAAAGGGAAGATCTCTATAGACCTTAGAAATACCCCCTGGCAAACAGCCCTTCACTCCATTCTGGCAAGCCGCGGCTTACGACTGGTGCGCAATGGAGAAATCTACTGGATTGGGCCTCATGCAGAAATCCAAGCTTTTCAGAAATTCCGGCGAGAAGACGCTGCCCTCCCCTTCGGTGGTGACCACATTAATAGTCCAAGACAAATCCTCATAGAGGCACGAATAGTTGAGGCCGATGAACGTTTTGCCCGTGAGCTAGGAGTCAAGCTGGGATATCAAGCTAATGGTACCGGGGATAACGCAGATCAAAAATTGATTGGCAGTATTGATCTGGGTGG
Organism: Polynucleobacter sp. JS-JIR-II-c23; assembly: GCF_035011225.1. Taxonomy (NCBI): domain Bacteria; kingdom Pseudomonadati; phylum Pseudomonadota; class Betaproteobacteria; order Burkholderiales; family Burkholderiaceae; genus Polynucleobacter; species Polynucleobacter sp. JS-JIR-II-c23. The sequence goes on from NZ_JAYGQT010000001.1 coordinate 32,819, forward strand.
CGCTGGTTTGAGTGGTTTTAATCCAGCAACCATGGCCGCAACCTTAGTCTCCAGAAATGGAAGCCGTATTTTGCATGCAGAACTTTCTGCGCTTGAGTCTGAAGGTCAGGGAAAGATTCTTTCCAACCCACGCATCATGACTGGCGACCAAGTAAAGGCAACCATTGAGCAAGGCACAGAACTGCCGTACCAAACCTCGAATCAAAATGGCAGCAAGTTGCAGTTTAGAAAGGCAAACCTTCGCCTAGAGGTTTTGCCAAAAATCCATCCAGACGGAAAGATATCAATGCTAGTGGGCATTAATAAGGACACTGTAGGCATGAAAACAGAACAGGGATACGCCATTGACACCAAAAGCCTGAGCTCAGAGGTCACCGTTGAAAACGGCGGGACAGCAATCATTGGTGGCATTTTCCAAACTACCGAACGGGAAGACGAAGTCAAAATCCCGCTCTTAGGCGATATACCCCTCATTGGTCATTTTTTTCGCCACAAATCCAAATTACAAGACAAAACCGAGCTACTTGTCTTTTTAACTCCGACCGTTCTCGACAAACCCTAATAAAATCGGAGGGTGAACTCCTCGACAAACAATATCTTTCTAATCGGCCTCATGGGCGCCGGGAAGTCGACCGTCGGTAAAGTCTTGGCAAAAAAATTAGGTCGTCGCTTTCTAGATGCCGACCATGTCATTGAAGAGCGCTGTGGCGTAAAAATTCCCGTCATTTTTGAAATGGAAGGTGAGGAAGGATTTCGCAAAAGAGAGGCGCAAGCCATTCGTGAAATTACCGCTGAGCAAGATATTATTTTGGCAACCGGCGGTGGCGCTGTTCTCTCACCAGAAAATCGGCAGGCATTAAGTGAGGGCGGCACCGTGATTTATCTTCACGCAAACCCAATTGAACTTTGGCATCGCACCAAAGGTGGCGAGGGTCGCCCCTTATTAAAAAATGGGGATGCCAAAAAGATTTTAGAAAACTTATATGCCGTTCGCGATCCTCTGTATCGTGAAATCGCTGACCATGTGATTGAGACTGGCAAGCCTAGCGTTAATCAGCTGGTCAATACCTTAATCATGCAGCTTGAACTTTCCGCTTAAATATATTGGCACTATGATGAAAACACTTGAAGTTGATCTTGGCAATCGCAGTTACCCGATTTATATTGGCAAAGATCTGATTGATCAAGCAAGCTTATTTAAGGCCTGTGAAAAAGCAACCTCTATTTACATTGTTAGTAACACTACGGTTGCCCCGCTCTATGCTGAGCGCCTAACTAAGACGCTGAGCACCTTTGGGAAGCCTGTTAGAACAATTGTTCTACCTGATGGCGAGTCATATAAAGACTGGAAAAATCTTCAGTTGATTTTTGATGACCTTTTAAAATTTGGCGCTGATCGCCATACCATGTTGGTTGCTTTGGGTGGTGGCGTAATAGGCGATATGACTGGATTTGCTGCCGCTAGCTTTATGCGCGGCATTCGCTTTATTCAAGTGCCCACTACCTTGCTTGCTCAGGTGGACTCTTCAGTTGGCGGTAAAACTGGGATCAACCATCCGCTAGGTAAAAATATGATTGGCGCCTTTCATCAGCCGGTCGCTGTGATTGCCGATCTCAATACCTTAAAGACTTTACCTCCGAGAGAGCTATCTGCTGGGCTTGCTGAAGTTGTAAAGCATGGTGCTATTGCAGATGCACAGTTCTTAGATTGGATCGAATCCAATGCAACGCCACTGCTAGCCTGCGACACAGAAGCAATGGGACATGCCGTCTTACGTTCCTGTGAAATTAAATCTGCCGTGGTTTCTGCAGATGAAAGAGAGGGCGGTATCCGTGCAACCCTCAATTTTGGTCATACCTTTGGTCACGCAATTGAAGCGGGCATGGGCTATGGCGAATGGTTACATGGCGAAGCTGTCGGATGCGGCATGGTGATGGGAGCAGATCTATCGCGTCGACTCAATTACATTAGCGACGCAGATTTCAAGCGCCTCACCAAAATCATCCAATCTATGAATTTACCCATTACACCGCCCAAGTTTGGCGCGGGCCGGTATATGGAGCTCATGCAGGTTGATAAAAAAACTGAGGGTGGGCAGATCCGTTACGTTGTTTTAGAAAAAATTGGTAAAGCCCAGATTAAAAGCGTAGATGATGCCCAAGTGATTGAAACTTTAAGCGCTACTGGCGCGACTTAAATCAAGCCAATTTTGAGTGCTTGACCAGCTTGAGCGCTCGCAAACTCAGTCAAGTCGCTCAATAACTCTTTCCCTGTCTTGGTATCCAGCCACAAGGGTTGTGCCATCGTGCCAGCCCAGCGATAGTGATAACCGCCGGATTTGGCAGCAACCCAAATCTCATGCAAAGGTGGTTGTGTATTGATCACAATGACACTTTTATTCTTAAAACGAATATTGATCACATTCCCACCCTGGCGCTCGATATCCAAGTCGAGATCCAGCGCATCATCAGCAGCCTCCAATGCCACTTCTATAGATTGCAATAAATTGCTTCCTAGCTGGTAAAACTGCTTGTCATCAATGGTTTCTACGCCTGGATTATTTGGATTCATACCGGAGTCCTGCATGCTATATTCAATCATTCGTTTTAGAGACATTCATGATAGCGATTCTTAATAGAACCCTCTGCTTTAGCCTTCTAATATCCCTTGTTGGGTGTGGGGTAAGAGGACCGCTATTTATGCCAAATGTGCCGCCAGTTCCGCCTGCTCCTACAGAGCCGGAACCCAAAGGCAAGCTATACCCTCCTCAAACCTCCGCTAGCCCAAGCAATTCTTCATCGGCCAAGTAATGACAAGCAAAGCAATCCCCCTTCCTAAGTTATCTGGGTTTACTGAACGCGATGGCAATTGGTATGCCGAAGAAATTCCACTTGCAAATTTAGCAAAAGAATTTGGTACGCCGCTATATATCTATAGCAAAAAAGCATTAACTGAAGCCTACCAAGCCTACGATAAGGCCTGTGTTGATGGTAGCGGCAAACGTCGCGCTCGCGTGCACTATGCCATGAAAGCCAACAGCAATTTAGCAGTGATTGATTGCTTTAAAAAACTAGGGGCTGGGTTTGATTTAGTGAGTGGCGGTGAGTTAGCTCGTGCATTAGCAATTGGCGCAGATCCAAAGAGCCTAGTATTTGCTGGTGTAGGTAAATCTGCTGCTGAAATCGCTATAGCCCTCAAAGCTGGCGTCAAATGCATTAACGTCGAATCAATTGCTGAGTTACACAAGATCAACAAGGTTGCTACTGAATTAGACTGCCGCGCCCCAATCTCTTTGCGCGTCAACCCCGATGTGGATGCGCAGACTCACCCCTATATTTCTACCGGGCTAAAAGGCAATAAATTTGGTATCGCTTATCACGAGGTTTTAAAAACCTATCGTGAAGCATCGCAACTTTCTCAAATAGATGTGGTCGGAATTGATTGTCATATTGGCTCTCAAATCACGACCACTGCCCCTTACTTAGATGCATTAGATAAAGTGTTAGATCTTGTCGCACAACTGAAAAAAGAGGGTATTGTGATTCACCATCTTGATCTAGGTGGTGGCCTTGGCATTTCTTATAGCGATGAAACTCCGCCAGACATTACTGAATTTACGAACACCTTATTGAATCGAGTGGCTGATCGTGGCTTTGGTCACCTAGACGTTGTACTAGAACCAGGCAGGTCATTGGTGGGCAATGCTGGCGTGCTTCTTACCACCGTAGAGTATTTAAAGCCTGGCGCCGAAAAGAACTTCTGCATTGTTGATGCTGCAATGACCGAACTGATGCGCCCCGCCCTTTATGAGGCCCATCATGGAATAGTGCCCGTACAAAAGAAGGCGGCAAAAGCCTTGACCTATGACATCGTTGGCCCGGTTTGCGAATCTGGCGACTGGCTCGGAAGAGATCGTCATCTTGCAGTAGAGGAAGGCGATCTTCTAGCTATTCTGTCAGCCGGCGCCTATGGTTTTGTGATGGCCTCTAACTACAACACGCGCCCCAAACCTGCAGAGATTATGGTTGACGGAAAAAATGCTTACGTTATTCGCGCTCGTGAAAAAACTGCAGACTTGTTTTCTTCAGAAACAGTTTTGCCAAATTAACAATTCGAAATTGGAACGTATTTAAGAACTTTGTAAAAGTTTTAGGCAATAAAAAACCCCGCTGAAATAGCGGGGTTTTGTTTTAATGCTTTAGCTAATTAATGCAAACCTGCGATGTAATCAGCTACCGCTTTCATTTCTTTATCCGAAAGCTTAGAGGCAATCGTTGTCATTTGACTGCTGTTGGTACGAACACCTTCACGGAACGCTAGCAACTGGGCATTATTGTATTCGGCCCATTGACCGCCAAGAAGTGGGTACTGAGCAGGAATACCAGCGCCTGTTGGGCTGTGACATGCAGCACAAGCTGGAACACCTTTTGCCGCAATACCGCCACGATAAATACTTTGGCCTAATGCGATTGTTGATTTATCTTGAGCAACACCCTGGGAGATTGGCTGCTTAGCTAAAAAAGCAGAAATATTTTGCATATCTTGCTGTGTCAAAGTCGCGGCCATACCCATCATGATTGGATTTGCGCGAGTGCCCTCTTTAAAGTTTTTCAATTGCTTTGTGAGGTATGCAGCATGCTGAGCGGAAAGCTTTGGCCATGTACCAATCGCACTTTGACCTTTAGGGCCATGGCAAGTGATACAAGCGGTTACACCACGAGTTGCATCGCCATTTGAATACAGCGCTTCACCAGCGGCTAGATCAACCTTTGGCTTACCTGGAACTTCTGCTTTAGCTTCTGGAGCAGCCGCCATAGGAGCAGCATCATCAGCGGCGAAAACTGTACCGGATACGCCGATTAGAGCGAAAATAGAGAGAACCGCAAAACCAGCCCGTAAGCTAGTTAATTTGGAGATTTGAGAGGTTTGACGCATTATGTTTACCTTGGCAAAAATTCCTAAAAGTGTTTGGGCCCTGCATTTACAACCTTTTACCCAACACCATGAGATATTTCATGATTTTGCGTGATTTTACAATAGCTTCTGGACATGTCTAAACTCTTTCAAGCCCGATTCGCCACCACAGTTAATGACACCCACTGTCTGCCTGCCACCCCGCTAAGAGAGGTGGCCTTCGCAGGCCGGTCAAATGCGGGCAAATCTAGCGCTCTTAATGTCCTTTGCAACCAAAAAAGGCTGGCTTTTGCTAGTAAAACGCCTGGACGCACCCAACATATTAACTATTTTGGTGTTTTTGCAAAAGATGATCTACTGGCTTATTTGGTCGACTTACCAGGCTATGGCTATGCAGCAGTCAATCACGAGACCAAATACCACTGGAATGCCCTTCTAAGCGACTATTTACAGGAGCGAGAGCAGTTGATAGGCATGATCCTGATCGTGGACTCTAGGCGCGGTATCACAGAGCTGGACGAGCAAATGATTCAGTGGTTTGTGCCCACCGGCAAGCCTATTCACGTGTTACTCAGCAAATGCGACAAACTAAACAACAGTGAGTGCAAGCATGTGCTGGAGGCGGTACGCAAGCAATTACAACAATATGACCCGGCCCTACCTGACGGCAATGGTGAGTCCAAGCAACTTACGGCACAATTATTCTCAAGCACCAAACGGATTGGCCTTGAAGAGGCAGATAATTTAATTATTAAATGGCTATTTGAAGCAGAAACTCATGAAAATGAAATCACCAGCTAACGCATTGCTCAATTTCCCAGGACACCGTCCTCGCCGCATGCGTCGGGATGATTGGTCGCGTCGCTTGATGCAAGAAAATAATGTCACTGCAAATGATTTGATCTATCCAGTATTTTTACTGGAAGGGCAAGGAAAGGCCGAAGCAGTAGCATCAATGCCTGGCGTCAATCGCGTTTCTCTAGATTTACTTTTCCCGGTTGCACAAGAATGTGTAGATTTAGGTATTCCAGTACTTGCGCTTTTTCCAGTAATCGATAGCGCATTAAAAACTCCCGATGGTAAAGAGGCCTTTAATCCCAAAGGGCTCATTCCTACGGCTGTTCGCGAACTCAAAAAACGTTTCCCCAATTTAGGCATCATGACCGATGTAGCGCTTGATCCATATACAAGCCATGGTCAAGATGGCGTACTCGATGAGCAAGGTCGTATTCTGAATGATGAAACGACTGCAATCTTAGTTCAGCAAGCGATCACGCAAGCAGAAGCTGGTGTTGATATTGTTGCACCATCAGACATGATGGATGGGCGCATCGGGAAAATTCGTGAAGCACTCGAGCAAAAGAATTTAATTCACACCCGAATCATGGCTTACTCAGCTAAATATGCCTCCGCCTTTTATGGCCCCTTTAGAGATGCAGTTGGCTCTGCAAAGAACCTGGGTAAAGCCGATAAAAAAACATATCAAATGGATTGCGCTAATGGCGACGAGGCTTTGCGGGAGGTTGCTCTCGATATCAGCGAAGGTGCAGATATGGTCATGGTAAAGCCTGGCATGCCTTATTTGGATATCGTGCGTCGCATCCGCGAAGAGTTCGACTATCCCACCTATGCCTATCAAGTAAGCGGTGAATATGCCATGCTCAAGGCTGCCGCACAAAATGGTTGGCTAGATCATGATGCTGTGATGATGGAATCACTGCTCTCATTTAAACGTGCAGGTGCTAATGGTGTTTTGACTTACTTCGCACTCGAAGCGGCGCGCTTGCTTAAGGCAAACGCAGCAGGCAAATAAAAAACAAATTTGATTTTTTATTGAGTGCTGGCTGCTTGTTTTAATCGTTCAATAAAACGCTGGGGTGGCATGTAGCCAATCACACGTTGGTCTTTTAGCTCTTCTGAATTTTGATTGAAGATCAGAATTCCTGGGGGGCCAAATAAACCAAAACGCTTAAGTAATGCCTGGTTCTCAGGGCTATTCGCTGTAACGTCTGCTTGCAATAAAACCAGTTGCTTGAGCTCTTTACTTACCTCTGGACTGGTAAAGGTATTTACTTCCATTTCTTTACAGCTAATGCACCAATCTGCATAAAAATCTAGGAGGGCCACTTTCTTCTCTTCCTTGGCTTTGCTTAGTTGCGCATCCAACTCTGCAGGCGAATGAATCACTACAAAAGATAAATCACCTACTTGATGAATACTCTGGCCATTGACTGTTTTTGTGGCTCCCGCAACATCATTTTTCTGGAGCAATGGCGAGGCAATCCAAGCTGCCGTGGCCACCAAAAGAACTCCCAAGGTACGCTGCAAATAAATCATCCAAATACCCGTGGATGGAATCAGAATACGAGCCTCAATAGCAATAAAGAATAGCGGTAGACCCATTCCTAGTGCCATTACAAAAAGGAGTCCTGCGCCCAGGCTCATAGAGCCGGTTTGCGCAATAAAGGCCAAAACACCCGCTAGAGGCGCAGTAATACAGGGGCTAGCCACTAGAGTAGAAATACCCCCTAAAGCAAAAGCACCAAATACATTGCCGCCCTTTTGGCGCCCCGCCAACCGATCTACATGGTGATGCCATGATTGCGGCAACCGAAGGTCATATAAACCAAATAAACTGCCTGAAAGGGCTAAAAGCAAAAAGGCAAAGGAAGCCAATGCGAAGGGGCTCTGCAAAGCCCGCTGTACGCTCCCGCCAAGGGCCGCCATGAGCACTCCTGCCAAGGCATACACCAATGCCATACCCAAGACATAGGCCAGCGCTAAGATGCTGGCACGCCCCTTGGTTACAGCCTTTCCATCTTGAGTGCCAAAGATAACGCTCGACAAAATAGGGAGCATGGGAAGGACGCAGGGTGTAAAAGCGAGCGCAAGCCCCAATACAAAGAAAGCTAGAAATAAATAAGTAGTTGAAGTGCTTTCTAAAAAGCGAGCAATAGCATTGACGTCATCACGCTCACGCCATAAATCAGCCAAACTGAATTCGCCACTAGCCTGGGGGCTAGATAAAGGCATTCCATCTAAAGCATCTGGAATCGGAGCTGCTTTAACGCCGGGGCCGGCGAGTAAAAATTTCAGGGTCATGGGTGGATAGCAAATACCTGCCTCCGCGCAACCTTGCAGTGTTACTGCTGCATGAATCGGCTTGCCATCGGCAGGCGTTACATCTAAAAATATTAAGAAAGGCTCTTTATAAACTTGTAATTTTTTCTGAAAAGTTTCATCAAATTTCACCACACCCGCTGGCAATAAGGAGCTTATATTACTTAGCTTCTCGGCCTGCGTCCCCGCTTGGAACTTTAAAGATTCTTGATAGATGTAATAGCCTTTAGCAGGTAAAAATTCCAACTCCACTTGATTGGAATTTTCTAACCAAGTAGCCTCCACTCGGAACGCTTTCTCTGGGGGTAAGAAATCCGGCGCAGCAAAAACTTGCGCGGAAAGGAATAAAAATAGGGCGAAGATCTTTGCTACAAAGGAATGCATTCTCATGACTTCGAATTTACCTCAGACTCGACCCACTTGCCGTATTGCCTTTCATAATGCTCTGGAGAAAAGGCCAATATTTCTGGTAAGTCGTAAGGATGTTGCTCTTGAATAAAAGCTGAGATCTCAAGCCACTTAGACTCAGTCGTTTTTGCGGAAAGGAGAACCTCACGCTCTTCGCAAACTTTGCCCTCCCAGCGATAAAGCGATTGAATGCCGTCTGTAAGCTGCACACAAGCAGCTAGATGCTTATCCACCAAGGACCTTGCCAAGCCTGTGGCAGCCCCCAGATTAGGAAGACTCGTTAGCACCACCAAAAGCTTGCTGGAATTGGCTGGGGAGTTTTCAGACATTCTGTATTTATAACCCGATAAATGAAAAAAGCCAGACCGAAGCCTGGCTTTTTACCGTAACACCGAGACTTAAGCCTCTTCAGTTACTGCTGTTTCTTCAACTTCTGGGCGATCTACCAACTCAACCAAAGCCATTGGTGCATTGTCGCCATGACGGAAGCCAAACTTCAAAATACGAAGGTAGCCACCTGGACGTGTTGCGTAACGTGGGCCGAGCTCTGTGAAGAGTTTAGCTACGATATCGCGATCACGTGTGCGATTGAATGCTAAGCGACGGTTTGCTAAGTTGTCTTTTTTACCTAAGGTAATCAAGGGCTCAACAACCATGCGCAATTCTTTTGCTTTTGGCAAAGTTGTTTTAATGACTTCATGCTCCAAAAGTGAATTGGACATGTTGCGCAGCATCGCTAAGCGATGTGATGATGTTCTGTTAAGTTTGCGTAAGCCGTTTCCGTGACGCATGATGCTTCCTTTCTAATTATTTCTCGAGGTTGGCTGGAGGCCAGCTTTCGAGTTTCATGCCAAGACTTAAGCCACGAGCAGCCAATACATCTTTGATTTCATTCAAAGATTTGCGACCCAGGTTAGGCGTCTTCAACAATTCATTCTCAGTACGTTGAATCAAGTCACCGATGTAGTAAATGTTCTCAGCCTTCAAGCAGTTTGCAGAGCGAACTGTGAGCTCGAGATCATCAACAGGACGCATCAACATTGGATCAACCATTGATGAGCGGCTTGGTGCTAAATCACCAGAAACTTCGCTGCTCTCAAGAGCCGCGAATACAACTAATTGGTCAACCAAGATGCTAGCTGCTTGACGAATTGCTTCTTCAGGAGACAACACGCCGTTTGTTTCAATCGTCATTACTAAACGATCGAGGTCGGTACGTTGCTCAACACGAGCAGACTCAACAGCATAACTAACACGGCTTACAGGGCTGAATGAGGCATCCAACACAATACGACCAATGATCTTAGTAGCTTCGTCGCTGTACTGACGAACGTTACCAGGTACATAACCACGGCCTTTTTCAACCTTGATCTGCATATCCAACTTGCCACCAGCTGACAAGTGAGCGATCACATGGTCAGGGTTCATGATTTCTACATCATGTGGCAAGTCGATATCTTTTGCTGTAACAACGCCTGGGCCTTCTTTACGCAAATTGATAGTAACTTCATCACGTGACTGCAACTTAAATACGATACCTTTGAGGTTCAACAAGAGGTTTACTACGTCCTCTTGAACTCCATCTAATGTGGAGTACTCATGAACAACACCGGCAATAGCTACTTCAGTTGGCGCATAACCAACCATCGAGGACAAGAGTACGCGACGTAATGCATTTCCGAGTGTGTGGCCATAGCCACGCTCGAACGGCTCCATAACAACCTTAGCTTGGTTGGCGGTAAGCGCTTCAACAGAAATAATCTTTGGCTTGAGCAAATTTGTTTGCATATTTTTTCCTTGAGAGTGCCTAATTAGCGTGAATACAATTCAACGATCAAACTTTCATTAATTTCACCGCTAATATCTTCACGGTCAGGCACTTGCTTAAATGTTCCCTCGAGCTTAGCTGCGTCAACTGAAACCCAAGTAACAGCTGCCATTTGGCCAACTAAATTGAGTGATTCTGTAATACGCGCTTGCTTCTTCGCTTTTTCACGAATCGCAACTACATCACCAGGCTTAACCTGAATTGATGGAATATTGACAGGGCTACCATTGAGCAAAATCGCACAGTGAGAAACCAACTGACGTGCTTCAGCACGGGTAGAACCAAAGCCCATACGATAAACAACGTTATCCAGGCGTGACTCCAACAACTGAAGCAAAGTAGAGCCAGTATTGCCCTTGCGACGCTCAGCCTCGGCGAAGTAACGGCGGAACTGACGCTCCAAAATTCCGTACATACGCTTAACCTTTTGCTTTTCACGCAATTGATTGCCGTAATCAGACGTTCTTGAGCCAGATGTACGGCCATGTTGACCAGGCTTAGTATCTAACTTGCACTTGTCTGACAGGGCGCGACGTGCGCTCTTTAAAAATAAATCGGTACCTTCCCGACGTGCTAATTTGGCCTTAGGCCCTAAGTAACGTGCCACGATGCTTTCCTTTCTTTGCCGCAGCCTTACGACCGGCGGTGAGTTCGCCCTTTAAATCAGGCGAACAGTGGGCTTTAATAAAAAACTACTAAAACTGTTGTACTGCCAACTTCCAAGCTTAAATACGACGACGCTTAGGAGGACGGCAACCATTATGTGGAACTGGGGTTACGTCTTGAATCTCAGTGATCTTGATGCCCAATGAGTTCAATGCGCGAACTGCTGATTCACGACCTGGGCCTGGGCCTTTGATCTGAACTTCCAAGTTCTTGATACCGCATTCAACGGCTGCTTTACCAGCAACTTCTGCAGCTACCTGAGCAGCAAAAGGTGTTGATTTACGTGAGCCCTTGAAACCCTGGCCGCCAGAAGTTGCCCATGAAAGCGCATTTCCTTGACGATCAGTGATCGTAATAATGGTGTTATTAAAAGAAGCGTGAACGTGTGCAATACCGTCAGCAACGTTCTTTTTAACCTTCTTACGAGCGCGCTGTGAAGCGGCGGAAGCGGATTGTTGTTTTGCCATGTCAATAAACTTTCTTGATTATTTCTTCAGTTGCACGCCAGACTTACGCGGGCCCTTACGGGTACGAGCGTTTGTCTTAGTACGTTGACCACGTACAGGCAAGCCCTTACGATGACGTACGCCACGGTAGCAACCTAAGTCCATCAAACGCTTGATGCTCATAGTTACTTCACGACGAAGGTCACCTTCAGTGATGAACTTACCTACTTCATCACGTAACTTTTCCAAGTCAGCGTCAGTAAGATCTTTAACTTTTTTATTGATTGCAACACCTGTGGTTTGACAAATTTTGTTAGCACGAGTTGTGCCAATGCCAAAAATAGCTGTTAAACCGATAACAGTATGTTGATGATTTGGGATGTTTACCCCAGCGATACGTGCCATGAGATTTCCTCTTAATTAACCAGATCAGCCTTGACGCTGCTTATGACGTGCGTCTGAAGAACAGATCACGCGAACAACGCGTTTGCGCTTAATGATCTTGCAATTTCTGCAAATACACTTAACGGATGCTAAAACTTTCATAACTCACCTCTAAAAAAATTGGTACTTCTTAATCTTTACTTCGCACGGAAAATGATTCTGGCGCGCGTTAGGTCGTAAGGAGTCATCTCCACCGTCACCTTGTCTCCCGGCAAAATACGGATGTAATGCATCCGCATCTTTCCGGAAATGTGCCCTAGAACCACATGTCCGTTTTCCAGCTTCACGCGAAACATCGCGTTCGGCAAATTCTCTACAACTTCTCCCGCCATCTGAATTACATCGTCTTTAGACATTCAGTTAAGCGCCCATCTTAAAGTTGGCTTTCTTCATCAAAGAGCCGTATTGCTGTTGCATCACGAATGACTGAACTTGAGCCATGAAATCCATTGCAACAACCACAATAATTAACAATGAAGTACCGCCGAAATAGAACGGTACGTTGTACTTCAATACTAAGAATTCTGGCAACAAGCAAACCAAAACCATATAAATTGCACCGGCCAAAGTTAAGCGCACCAAGATCTTATCGATATAACGCGCTGTTTGGTCGCCCGGACGAATACCAGGAACAAATGCGCCACTCTTCTTCAAGTTCTCAGCAGTTTCACGGCTGTTAAACACCAATGCGGTATAGAAGAAGCAGAAGAAAATAATCGCAGCTGCGTACAAAATCGTATACACAGGTTGACCGGGAGCTAAAGTCGCTGCTAAGTCTTTAATAATTCTGCTGAACATATTGGTTGGCTCACCTGATGTAAACCAGCCAGCAATCGTTGCGGGGAACAAAATAATCGATGAAGCAAAAATCGGAGGAATAACACCTGCCATGTTTAACTTCAATGGGAAGTAAGAAGATTGGCCGCCGTAAATCTTATTACCAACTTGACGCTTGGCGTAGTTCACCAAGATCCGGCGCTGACCACGCTCTACAAACACCACAAAATAAGTTACCGCTACTACGATCACAACGATCAAGAGAGCGGAAATAATATTCATTGAGCCAGTACGTACCAACTCTAACAAGCTTGCCAATGCATTTGGTAAACCAGAAACAATACCGCCAAAAATGATGATGGAGATGCCATTACCCAAGCCACGCTCAGTAATTTGCTCGCCAAGCCACATTAAGAACATCGTGCCAGTTACCAATGTAACTACAGTATTCAATTCAAACATCAAGCCTGGGTTAATAACTAAACCTGGCTGAGCCTGCAATGCAACCGAAATACCTAATGCTTGGAATGTTGCCAAGAACACAGTGCCGTAGCGCGTGTACTGAGTAATCTTACGTTGGCCAGCTTGACCTTCTTTTTTCAAAGACTCCAAAGAAGGCACAACAATCGTCATCAACTGCATGATGATCGACGCAGAGATGTAAGGCATGATGCCTAAAGCAAATACAGTGAAGCGAGATAAAGCGCCACCTGAGAACAAGTTAAACATTCCCAAGATGCCGTCTTTTTGACCAGAGAACAACTGTGCCAATTGGTCTGGATCGATTCCAGGGACTGGAATATGAGCACCCAAACGGAACACGAGCAAAGCCAACACCAGGAAGACTAAGCGTTGGCGTAATTCGCCAAACTTGCCACCTGTTGCTGCAGTGCTTGCGTTATTGGTAGGTGCTAATGCCATATCTACTAAAAGACCTATTAAACCAATTCAACCAATTTGCCGCCGGCTGCTTCGATAGCTGCTTTTGCGCCGGCAGTTGCTGTAATACCCTTGAGGGTTACAGCAATTTTGAGTTCGCCAGTCTTGATAACCTTCACTGCATTGATTTGCTCACCAGCAAAGCCGTGCGCCTTCAATACCAGTAAGTCCACTTCTGGCAAATTGATTTTTGCTAAATCGTTCAATGTAATTTGACCAACGTGACGACGTGTCAAAGACACGAAACCGCGTTTTGGCAAACGACGATACATAGGCATCTGACCGCCTTCAAATCCAACCTTGTGGAAACCACCAGAACGGGATTTTTGACCTTTGTGACCACGGCCAGCAGTTTTACCAAGACCAGAACCAATACCGCGACCAACGCGACGACGGTTTTTCTTGGAGCCTTCTGCAGGTTTAATTGTGTTGAGTTGCATATTCTTCGCCTATTTACTTGCTAGTTATTAGCCAACGACTTTAACTAGATAAGAAACTTTATTAATCATGCCGCGAACAGCTGGAGTGTCTTCCAATTCAGAAACTGAATTGATGCGACGAAGGCCTAAGCCTCGTACAGTTGCACGGTGGCTTTCGCGTGTACCGATCAAGCTGCGTACTAATTGCAGTTTGACTTTGGAGTTAGTTGTTGTCATTTGTAGATTCCTAATTTTTGGTCTTAGCCGAGAATCTCTTCAACTGACTTACCGCGCTTAGCAGCAATTTCAGCAGGAGTACTCATTTTGCTCAAACCATCAATGGTTGCACGAACCAAGTTGTATGGGTTTGTAGAGCCAAGTGACTTAGCAACCACGTTTGTTACGCCCATTACGTCGAAAATTGCGCGCATTGGGCCGCCAGCAATAATTCCAGTACCGTCTTTAGCTGGAGAAATCAAAACGCGTGACGCGCCATGTTGACCAGTAACAGTGTGCTGCAAAGTACCTTTACGCAAAGTAACCTTGATCATCTTGCGACGAGCTTCGTCCATTGCCTTTTGAACAGCAACTGGAACTTCTTTTGATTTGCCTTTACCCATGCCGATGCGGCCATCGCCATCGCCAACTACAGTGAGCGCAGCGAAGCCGAGAATACGACCACCCTTAACCACTTTAGTTACACGATTAACAGCAATCATCTTCTCGCGAAGACCATCATCACGCTCTTCGTTTTGCATCTTAGTTTGCATTTTTGCCATGTTTTTTCCTAAACCCTATTAGAACTTCAGGCCGGCTTCACGCGCAGCTTCAGCTAAGGCCTTAATACGGCCGTGGTAACGATGACCGGAACGATCAAATGCAACATCAACAATGCCTGCCTTAACAGCACGCTCAGCAACTAATTTGCCGATTTGTTTTGCCGCTTCAGCATTGCCGCCGTTTTTGATCGCTTGGCGCAAATCTTTTTCCATTGTTGAAGCAGCTGCTACAACTTTGGTTCCGCATGGGCTATAAACCTGAGCAGAAATATGAGTATTGCTACGGATAACTGTTAAGCGATTTGCCAATGCTTCGGCAATGCGAATACGAGTCTGCCTAGCGCGTCTTTGTCTGGATTCGTCTTTATTCATTTTCTAATCTCGCTTACTTCTTCTTAGTTTCTTTCAGATGCACAACCTCATCCACGTAGCGAACACCCTTGCCTTTGTATGGCTCTGGTGAACGGTATGCGCGAACTTCAGCTGCGACCTGGCCAACTTGCTGCTTGTTGGAACCTTTGATAATGATTTCAGTTTGAGTTGGAGTCTCAGCCTTCACACCCTTTGGCAGGTTGTAAATAATGTCGTGTGAGAAACCTAACTGCAATTTCAATGTTTCGCCTTGAGCAGCAGCACGATAACCAACGCCTACCAAGCTGAGCTTGCGCTCAAAGCCAGCAGTTACGCCAACAACCATGTTGTTAACCAAAGCACGGGCTGTACCTGACTGTGCACCAGCTTCTGGTGAGTCGTTATTTAAAACAACTGTCAATACGCCATCTTCTTGTTTCAAACCAACAGAAGGATGCAAATTGTGTGTCAAAGTACCCAATGGGCCTTTAACAGTAATGTTTGCACCGTTGATGCTGATTTCAGCGCCCTTAGGAACTGTAATTGGTGATTTACCTACGCGGGACATATTTCGCTCCTTAAGCTACGTAGCAAATAACTTCGCCGCCCACGCCTGTTGCACGTGCTTTACGGTCTGTCATTACGCCTTGAGGGGTTGAAATAATTGCAATGCCCAAGCCATTCATTACCTCTGGAATGTCATGACGGCCTTTATAGATGCGTAGACTTGGTGTTGATACACGGTCAATACGCTCAATAACAGGACGGCCTGCATAGTATTTGAGATCGATGTGTAGCACTGGCTTAGCTGCTTCACCTTTGATTTCAAAACTTTCGATATAGCCTTCATCTTGCAAAACTTTTGCGATGGCTACTTTTACTTTTGACGACGGCATCAAGACTACGGGTTTCTGCACTGCTTGCGCATTGCGGATCCTTGTCAACATGTCGGCGATTGGATCGCTGATACTCATGAGTTCTCCTAATTCTTTCGCCGCTTACCAGCTGGCCTTGGTTAAACCGGGGATTTCGCCACGGAAGGCGATTTCACGAATCTTGCTACGAGCCAAACCGAATTTACGGAATGTGCCACGTGGTCGACCGGTTAATGAACAACGATTTCTTTGACGAATCGGGCTTGCGTTACGTGGAAGTGCCTGTAGTTTCAAACGAGCTTCATAGCGCTCTTCATCGCTGCGTGATTGATCAGCAATGATCGCTTTGAGTTCGGCACGCTTTACAGCGTACTTCTCTACAGTTTTTGCGCGCTTATTCTCGCGCTCAATTAGGGATAGTTTTGCCACGTTAGCCTCTTAATTGCGGAAAGGGAATTTGAATGCTGCCAACAAAGCTTTTGCTTCTTCGTCGGTTTTAGCAGTCGTCGTAATACTGATATTGAGACCACGTAGGGCATCAATCTTGTCGTATTCGATTTCAGGGAAAATAATCTGTTCTTTAACGCCGATGTTGTAGTTACCGCGGCCGTCAAATGCTTTACCAGAAATACCGCGGAAGTCACGTACGCGTGGCAATGCAACAGTAACGAAACGATCCAAGAATTCGTACATGCGTGCACCACGCAATGTCACCATGGCGCCGATTGGGTAGCCTTGACGAATTTTGAAACCTGCAATCGCTTTTTTAGCCTTAGTTACAACAGGCTTTTGGCCAGCAACTTTGGTTAAATCACCAACTGCATTTTCGATAATCTTCTTGTCGTTCACTGCATCACCCAAGCCCATGTTCAGGGTTACCTTAGTGATACGTGGAACTTCCATTACAGACTTGTAACCAAACTTGGCGATCAAATCTGCAACAACTTTAGCTTGATAGTGTTCTTGAAAACGTGTGCTCATAATTTCTCCGTGCCCCTTATGCGCTTAAAGTTGCGCCAGTGGTTTTGAGGAAACGTTGCTTTTTACCATCTACGAGTTTGATACCAACACGTGATGGTTTGCCGTTACCGTCAACCACAGCCACATTAGAAATGTGAACAGGCATCGTCTTGTCAATCATGCCGCCAGTAACACCGGCCGCTGGATTTGGCTTAACGCTCTTTTTATAAATGTTTACGCCTTCGATCACTAACTTGTTCTCGAGAACGGCTGTAACAGTTCCTTGCTTGCCCTTATCGCGACCAGTCAACAGAACTACGGAATCACCTTTACGAATCTTTTTCATATCAGCCTCTTAAATAACTTCGGGGGCGAGAGAAACGATCTTCATGAACTTTTCAGTACGCAACTCGCGCGTCACTGGTCCAAAGATACGTGTGCCAATTGGCTCTAACTTAGCGTTGAGCAATACCGCAGCGTTGCCATCGAACTTAATCAATGAACCATCTGGACGGCGAACACCCTTAGCAGTTCTCACTACAACGGCGTTATAAATATCACCTTTTTTTACACGGCCACGTGGAGCAGCGGACTTTACAGTCACTTTAATGACATCACCGATACTGGCGTAACGACGCTTAGAGCCGCCCAATACCTTGATGCACAAAACTTCACTGGCGCCTGTGTTATCGGCAACCTGTAATCTACTTTCGGTTTGTATCATTTCTAATCCCCAACTTATTGGCCAAAGGCAAACAGTCTTGGTTCCGTCTAAGGGCTTTAACGAAAGTTAAAACCCGGAATTAATGAAAAACACTGCTTCTCCAATAAAACCAGAGAAGCCTTCTATTCTACTACGTAAAAAAGGGATTTGGCAAGAAAGTTCGCCAAAATCCCCAATATTTCTTTAAATGCCCTTTGATTCCTGTACTAAACGGGTCACAACCCAAGATTTAGTTCGTGAAATTGGCTTAGATTCA
This sequence comes from Polynucleobacter sp. JS-JIR-II-c23, assembly GCF_035011225.1. Lineage (NCBI taxonomy): Bacteria > Pseudomonadati > Pseudomonadota > Betaproteobacteria > Burkholderiales > Burkholderiaceae > Polynucleobacter > Polynucleobacter sp. JS-JIR-II-c23. The sequence goes on from NZ_JAYGQT010000001.1 coordinate 50,726, forward strand.
GCAATTTCAACGGTATCACCCATCTTGTATGTGCCAGCTTCGTCATGAGCATGGTACTTTTTGGACTGGCCAACATACTTACCAATCACTGGATGCTTAACTTGACGCTCAACCAATACCGTCACAGTTTTTTGCATTTTGTCACTAACAACACGGCCCACGAGTGTGCGGCGTAAGGGTTTAGATAGTTCTGTCATATCCCTTTTTCCTTATTTCTGTGCAGTCTTTTGGGCGATAAAAGTCTTCACACGAGCGATGTCGCGCTTATTTTTACCCAATTGGCTGGTATTTGTGAGTTGCTGAGTACCTTTTTGCATGCGGAGCTTGAAACCGGTCTTAAGTAACTCGGTTAACTCTGCATTTAAAGCTGTCAGATCTTTTGAAGCTAATTCTGTATTTTTCATAATCTCTATCCCGATCAACCTAAGTGGCGAATCACGAAAGTGGTCTGTAAAGGCAACTTAGCAGCAGCAAGCTTGAAAGCTTCGCGCGCCAATTGCTCATCAACACCGTCCATCTCGTAAAGCACTTTGCCTGGTTGAATTTCAGCTACGTAGTACTCTGGGTTACCTTTACCGTTACCCATACGTACTTCAGCAGGTTTTTGTGAAATTGGCTTATCTGGGAAAATGCGAATCCAAATACGGCCACCACGTTTAATGTGACGAGTCATTGCACGACGTGCTGACTCGATTTGGCGAGCAGTCAAACGACCACGGCCAACGGCCTTCAATCCAAAGTCACCAAAGGCTACAGAACTACCACGTGTTGCCACGCCAGTGTTACGGCCTTTTTGTTCCTTACGATACTTGCGACGCTTTGGTTGTAGCATGCTTACTCTCCTGACTTCTGCGTATCTGCGGCTGGTGTTTCAACCTTACGCACACGCTTTACTGCTGGCTTAGCAGCAACTAATGGCTTGTCTGTGCCAGCAGCTGGTTTACGAGCAGCTGTCTTGCTTGGGGCACGACGAGTTTTCTTTTCTTCGGCAGCTGGTTCAGCAGATGGGGTAACTACTTGAGCTTCTGCACCACGACCCAAAGTGTCACCTTTGTAAACCCAAACTTTTACGCCAATGATGCCGTATGTTGTTTCAGCTTCAGAGGTTGCGTAATCAATATCAGCCTTCAATGTATGAAGTGGAACGCGACCTTCACGGTACCATTCACGACGAGCAATCTCTGCACCATTCAAACGACCTGATGACATGATCTTGATGCCTTGTGCGCCAAGACGCATTGCATTTTGCATTGCACGCTTCATCGCACGGCGGAACATGATGCGCTTCTCCAACTGTTGAGTAATAGAGTCAGCAATCAATTGAGCGTCAACTTCAGGCTTACGAATTTCTTCGATATTCACGTGAACTGGAACACCCATACGCTTTTGTAATTCGCGGCGGAGTACTTCAATATCTTCGCCTTTTTTACCAATTACAACACCTGGACGTGAGCTATAGATAGTGATGCGGGCATTCTTTGCAGGACGCTCAATCACAACCTTACTTACAGATGCATTCTTCAACTTCTTCTTGAGATAGATGCGGACATCTACGTCCTCTTTCAACATCTTTGCGAAGTCAGTATTGTTTGCATACCAACGTGATGTCCAATTCTTCGTTACCGCGAGTCGGAATCCGGTTGGGTTTATCTTTTGTCCCATATCTTTCCTTAGTTACTCAAGGTCACGGTAATGTGACATGTTTGTTTTTCAATTTGATTACCACGACCCTTAGCGCGTGCTGTGAAGCGCTTCAAGGAAGTACCTTTATCAACAATAATTGTTGAAACCTTGAGCTCATCAATATCAGCACCTTTATTGTGTTCAGCGTTGGCCACTGCAGACTCAACTACTTTTTTCACAATGAAGGCAGCTTTCTTGGGGCTGAAATTCAAAATGTTTAATGCGCGAGCAATTGGCAAACCACGGATTTGGTCAGCGACCAAACGTGTCTTTTGCGCAGAAATGCGGGCACCCTTGTGAATAGCTTTAACTTCCATCATCATCCCCTTACTTCTTCGTTACTTTCTTGTCAGCAGCGTGACCTTTGAAAGTACGGGTCAAGGCAAATTCGCCTAACTTATGACCCACCATGTTTTCTGATACATATACCGGAACGTGTTGACGACCGTTATGCACAGCAATCGTCAGACCAATAAAGTCTGGGAGGATTGTCGAACGGCGTGACCATGTTTTGATCGGTTTTTTGTCTTTGTTGGCTTGAGCGACTTCAACTTTATTTACTAAGCTGGCTTCGCAAAATGGGCCTTTTTTAGCTGAACGTGTCATATCTATTTATCCTTATCGCTTAACGTTTTTGACGACGTTGAACGATCATCGAAGTTGTACGCTTATTGCGACGTGTACGATAACCTTTGGTTGGTGTGCCCCATGGGGATACAGGCACACGGCCTTCGCCAGTTCTACCTTCACCACCACCGTGCGGGTGATCTACTGGGTTCATTGCCACACCGCGAACGGTTGGGCGAATACCACGCCAGCGATTTGCACCAGCTTTACCGATAACACGCAAGCTGTGCTCTTCATTGCCAACTTCGCCAATAGTGGCGCGGCAGTCAATCAGAACACGACGAACTTCACCAGAGCGCAAACGCACTTGAGCGTATACGCCTTCACGAGCCAGCAATACTGCAGAACCACCAGCAGAACGGGCAACCTGAGCACCCTTACCTGGCATGATTTCTACACAGTGAATTGTGCTACCTACAGGAATATTGCGGATTGGTAAGTTGTTACCAGACTTGATAGGCGCTTCTGAACCACTCATTAAGGCCTGACCAACGGTCATTCCTTTGGCAGCAAGAATATAGCGACGCTCACCATCAGCAAACACGATCAATGCAATATTTGCACTGCGGTTTGGATCGTATTCTAAGCGTTCAACTTTTGCTGGAATACCATCTTTGTCGTTGCGTTTGAAATCAACAACACGATAGTGATGCTTATGACCACCACCCTTATGACGGGTAGTGATATGACCATTATTGTTACGACCCGCTTTTTGGAATTGTGGCTCTACTAACGCTGCAAAAGGTTTACCTTTATGCAGGTCAGGATTGACCACCTTGACCATTGAACGACGACCTGGTGAGGTCGGTTTTGTCTTCATCAAAGGCATGATTAATTCGCCTCCGCTTCAAAGTTAATTTCTTGACCTGGCTTCAAGCTTACATAGGCCTTCTTAGTGTGGTCACGACGACCTTCAAAACGGCCATAGCGCTTTGGCTTACCCTTTTGATTCACGATTTGAACTGAGTCAACTTGCACTTTAAAGAGCAATTCAACTGCTTGTTTTACATCGAGCTTGTTTGCGTCGCGAGCTACTTGGAATACTACTTGTTCGTTTTTCTCCGCAACCATAGTCGCTTTTTCAGAGATAACCGGTCCAAGCAGGACTCTCATTAGGTTGTGATCATTTTTACGGACTTGGCTCATTTCAGCAACTCCTCAATTTTTGCGATCGCAGCTTTGCTTACCAATACTTTTTTGTATTGAACTAAAGCTAATGGATCAGCGTGCTGTGGCTCACATACAGCAACTTTATGCAAGTTACGTGATGCCAAGTACAAATTCTCGCTAACCTGATCAACAATAATCAAGACTGAATCCAAGCCCATTGCCTTAACTTTGTCAGCTAAAACTTTAGTCTTTGGAGCGTCAAGAGAAAATTGATCAACAACATTCAAACGACCTTCGCGAGCTAACTGAGACAAAATAGATCTCATACCAGCGCGGTACATTTTCTTGTTTACTTTTTGGCTGAAATTCTCTTCTGGAGAATTCGGGAATATACGACCACCTCCACGCCACAGCGGGGAAGAGCTCATACCAGCACGTGCACGACCTGTACCTTTTTGACGCCAAGGTTTCTTAGTTGTGTGCTTAACTTGCTCGCGGTCTTTTTGTGCACGGTTACCGCTACGTGCGTTTGCTTGGTAAGCCACAACAACTTGGTGTACCAATGCTTCGTTATATTCACGTTCGAATACTTCTGGTGAAGCTTGTACGCCTGCACCTAAAGTACCGTTGTCTTGGAGAAGCTTAAGTTCCATATTCGCTCTCCTTATTTCTTCTTCAACGGTGTTTTAACCGCTGGAGTAACAATAACTTTACCGCCTGGGGCACCTGGAATAGCGCCTTTAACCATGATCAGATTACGTTCTGAATCAATGCGTGCGATGACTAAATTTTGAACTGTACGTGTAACGTCACCCAAGTGACCGGTCATACGCTTACCAGGGAAAACACGACCTGGATCTTGCGCCATACCGATTGAGCCCGGTACGTTATGTGAACGTGAGTTACCGTGGGATGCGCGACCAGAAGCGAAGTGATAACGCTTAATGGTACCTGCGTAGCCCTTACCGATAGACACGCCTTGTACGTCCACTTTTTGACCAGCAGTAAATGCAGTGTCAGCAGGAATTACTTGTCCCGGTGTCATTTCTGCGATTTTTGCTGCGTCTAATTGGAATTCGTTGAGACCGTTACCAGCCATCACACCAGCTTTGGCGAAGTGACCAGCCATTGCTTTAGTAACGCGAGTAGCTCTACGTGTGCCATGTGCCAACTGGATAGCATCATAGCCATCAGTTGCCTGGGTCTTGATTTGAGCGATTCTGTTGTCGCTCACGTCAATTACGGTTACAGGGATAGAATCCCCTTCGTCCGTAAATAGACGGGTCATGCCGACCTTGCGGCCGATTAAGCCTAAGCTCATATTCATGCTCCACGCCGACTTCGATTGGTCGGCAAAATTAATTTAAGTGATTTACAAGTAAAAGTACTTCTAAATCAATAACTTACAACGTTTTTAATGCTGATAAAACTAAGATTTTCGCCCAAATAATTGAGCGAAGCCTTAGATTCTATCCCGAAATGCCGATCTTGACAAGCAAAAAGACCGGAAATAACAAATTACTGCAACTTAATTTCGACGTCCACACCTGCTGGGAGGTCTAATTTCATCAAAGCATCTACAGTTTTCTCTGTAGGATCAACGATATCCATCAAACGGAGATGGGTGCGGATCTCTAACTGATCACGAGATGTCTTGTTCACGTGTGGTGAACGCAAGATATCAAAACGCTCAATACGGGTTGGCAAAGGTACCGGACCCTTAACAACTGCACCAGTACGCTTAGCTGTATCAACGATTTCAGCTGCAGACTGGTCGATTAAACGGTAATCAAATGCTTTAAGGCGAATACGAATTTTTTGGTTTTGCATATTAATTCCAAAGAGCGTTGTGGTGCTGCCACGTTATACATCTAAAGAGCACGGTGACATCAGCAGCACTGATGTCACCGGTTAGCAAACCGCTAAATATTTGTTACTAGTAAAGCTAACTACTTAAGCCAAAATCTTTGCAACCACGCCGGCGCCAACAGTACGGCCACCCTCACGGATCGCAAAACGTAAACCTTCTTCCATCGCGATAGGAGCGATGAGTTTTACGGTAATAGTTACGTTATCACCAGGCATTACCATTTCTTTGTCTTTTGGCAACTCGATTGAACCAGTTACGTCCGTAGTACGGAAGTAGAACTGTGGACGATAGTTGTTAAAGAATGGAGTATGACGACCACCTTCGTCTTTACCCAAGATGTAAACCTCGGCTGTAAAGTGAGTATGTGGGGTGATTGAACCTGGCTTAGCCAATACTTGGCCGCGCTCAACTTCTTCACGTTTTGTACCGCGTAACAAGATACCAACGTTATCGCCTGCTTGACCTTGGTCGAGCAATTTGCGGAACATTTCAACACCAGTACAAGTTGTCTTGAGTGTTGGCTTGATACCGATGATTTCGATCTCTTCGCCTACTTTAACGATACCGCGCTCGATACGGCCTGTAACAACAGTACCGCGACCGGAGATAGAGAACACGTCTTCTACTGGCATCAAGAACGCGCCGTCAACAGCACGCTCTGGAGTTGGGATGTAGGTATCTAATGCTTCAGCCAATTTCATGATGGCTTCTTTACCCAATGGGCCTTCGTCGCCTTCAAGAGCTAACTTAGCAGAACCTTGAATGATTGGTGTGTCATCGCCAGGGAAGTTGTACTTAGATAAAAGCTCACGAACTTCCATTTCAACGAGTTCTAACAATTCAGCGTCATCAACCATGTCGCACTTGTTGAGGAACACAACGATGTAAGGAACACCAACTTGGCGTGCCAAGAGGATGTGCTCACGAGTTTGTGGCATTGGGCCGTCAGCAGCAGAGCAAACTAAAATGGCGCCGTCCATCTGAGCAGCACCAGTAATCATGTTCTTCACGTAGTCAGCATGTCCTGGGCAATCCACGTGTGCGTAGTGACGGTTTGCAGTCTCATACTCAACGTGCGCAGTATTAATCGTAATACCACGTGCTTTTTCTTCAGGAGCAGCATCGATCTGATCGTATGCTTTAGCTTCGCCACCGAATGCTTTAGAGAGCACGGTTGCAATTGCTGCTGTCAATGTAGTTTTACCGTGGTCAACGTGACCAATGGTGCCTACGTTTACGTGCGGTTTTGTCCGCTCGAATTTTTCTTTTGCCATTTTTGTCTGCCTTCTTTAGCTAGTCAATATTCAAAAATTAATGTGGATAAATTACTTCGCTTTAGCAGCCATAACTGCTTCAGCAACGTTCTTCGGTGCTTCGGAATAATGCTTAAATTCCATGGTGTAGGTAGCGCGACCTTGGGTCAACGAGCGCAAGCCAGTTGAGTAACCAAACATCTCTGCCAACGGCACTTCAGCGCGAACAATCTTACCGCCGCCTGGAATGTCATCCATACCTTGCAAAATACCGCGACGGGAAGAAAGATCGCCCATAACGTTACCCATGAAATCTTCTGGTGTTTCAACTTCAACAGCCATCATCGGCTCAAGCAACACTGGCGCTGCTTTACGCATACCGTCTTTGAATGCCATAGAGCCCGCCATCTTAAATGCGTTTTCATTGGAGTCAACGTCATGGTATGAACCGAAGAACAATGTTGCTTTGATATCTACAACTGGATAGCCAGCCAAAATACCGGAATTCAATGTTTCGCGAATTCCTTTTTCTACTGCAGGGATGTATTCACGTGGAACCACACCGCCCTTAATAGCGTCAATGAATTCAAAACCTTTGCCTGGCTCTTGTGGCTCAAGCTTCAATACCACGTGACCGTATTGACCGCGACCACCAGACTGCTTAACAAACTTACCTTCGATTTCTTCGCAAACCTTGCGAATAGTTTCGCGATAGGCAACTTGTGGCTTACCAACAGTTGCTTCAACACCAAACTCACGACGCATACGGTCAACCAAAATTTCCAAGTGGAGCTCGCCCATTCCGGAAATAATAGTTTGGCCAGATTCTTCATCAGTCTTAACGCGGAATGATGGATCTTCTTGTGCCAAGCGATTCAAAGCAAGACCCATTTTTTCTTGGTCTGGCTTTGTCTTAGGTTCAACAGCTTGAGAAATCACTGGCTCTGGGAATACCATGCGCTCCAAAATCACGATGCTATCTGGATCACACAATGTTTCGCCAGTAGTTGCGTCCTTTAGACCAACTGCTGCAGCGATATCACCTGCATAAACTTCCTTAATTTCTTCACGTTGGTTTGCATGCATCTGCAACAAACGTCCAACACGCTCTTTCTTACCCTTGATTGGGTTGTAGATTGTGTCGCCTGATTTCATTACGCCTGAGTAAACACGGAAGAAGATGAGCTGACCAACAAACGGGTCGGTCATGATCTTAAATGCCAATGCAGAGAATTTCTCAGCATCGTCAGCTTTACGTGTTGTTGGGGTACCGTCTTCCAATTCACAAGGAACTGGTGGAACGTCTAATGGGGATGGCAATAACTCAACCACCGCATCCAACATTGCCTGAACGCCTTTGTTTTTGAACGCAGTTCCGCACATCATTGGAATGATTTCATTAGCAATCGTACGTTGACGCAATGCTTTTTTGATTTCTTCTTCGGTCAACTCTTCGCCACCGAGGTACTTCTCCATCAACTCTTCTGAACTTTCAGCAGCAGCTTCAACCATCTTTTCGCGCCACTCATCTGCAGACGCCTTTAATTCAGCAGGAATCTCTTCGTAGCTAAATTTAGTACCTTGTGAAGCCTCATCCCAATAGATGGCCTTCATTTTGACCAAGTCCACAACGCCTTTGAAATTCTCTTCAGCGCCAATAGGAATCTGGATCAAGATAGGATTTGCTTTGAGACGTAACTTCATCTGGTCATAAACCTTGAAGAAGTTCGCACCAGTACGGTCCATCTTGTTTACGAATGCTAAACGTGGAACTTGATACTTGTTAGCTTGACGCCAAACAGTTTCAGATTGTGGTTGTACACCACCTACCGCACAATAAACCATGCAAGCGCCGTCCAACACGCGCATTGAACGCTCAACTTCAATAGTGAAGTCTACGTGTCCTGGGGTATCAATAATATTGATGCGGTGCTCTGGAAAATTACCAGCCATGCCCTTCCAGAACGTTGTAGTAGCAGCAGAAGTAATCGTGATACCACGCTCTTGCTCTTGCTCCATCCAGTCCATGGTTGCAGCGCCATCATGTACTTCACCAATCTTATGGTTAACACCGGTGTAGAACAAAACGCGTTCTGTTGTTGTTGTCTTGCCTGCGTCAATGTGCGCAGAAATACCGATATTGCGGTATTTGTCGATAGGGGTTTTACGTGCCACTGTTGGTACCTTTTCTTTGCTGTGCGATTAGAAGCGGAAATGTGAGAAAGCTTTGTTAGCTTCTGCCATACGGTGAACTTCTTCACGCTTCTTCATTGCTCCGCCGCGACCTTCTGCAGCTTCTAATAATTCGTTGGCCAAACGTTGAGCCATAGATTTCTCACCGCGCTTTTTAGCGGCTTCGCGCACCCAGCGCATTGCCAAAGCAGAACGGCGTGATGGGCGAACTTCAACAGGAACCTGGTAGTTAGCACCACCAACGCGACGGCTCTTCACCTCAACCATTGGCTTAACGTTGCCCATAGCTGTTGAAAAAATTTCGAGTGGTTCTTTATTTGCTTTTTTCTCGATGTGATCAAAGGCACCGTAAACGATACGCTCTGCAACCGATTTCTTGCCGTCCAACATGAGGACGTTCATGAATTTAGCTACTTCTACATTTCCGAATTTTGGATCCGGCAAAATTTCCCGTTTGGGAACTTCACGACGACGTGGCATAACTACTCCTTCAGTTCAGTTAGGGGCGACCCACATGGATCACCCGCTCCGGTTGCCCTACTATCTAAGAAGATTCCTAGACGGAACAACCACTTACTTGTCTTTTAAGTCTGACAAACGAAGACTTACTACAAATACTTCAGCAAAAATCTATTGAAAGATTAAGCAGATTTCTTAGCGCGCTTAGCACCGTACTTGGAACGTGATTGCTTGCGGTCTTTAACGCCTTGCAAGTCAAGTGAGCCACGAACGATGTGGTAACGAACACCTGGCAAATCCTTTACACGACCGCCACGAATCAACACTACTGAGTGTTCCTGGAGGTTATGGCCTTCACCACCAATGTATGAAATCACTTCAAAACCATTGGTTAAGCGAACTTTGGCTACTTTACGAAGCGCAGAGTTAGGCTTTTTAGGAGTAGTGGTGTACACACGTGTACAAACACCACGGCGCTGCGGACTGTTTTCCAGTGCAGGGCTCTTGCTTTTCACGATCAGCCTGGATCTTGGCTTACGTATTAATTGATTAATTGTTGGCATAAAATAGCTCGGTTAGTACTTCTTTGTTGCTTTCTTCAAGAAAATCAATGACTTAGAGAATTTCTAGGTCAAAAAGACCCTCTTCTGAATCAGTAGAACTCAGCATTCTAGCTTGGCCAGCCTTTTCCGTCAACCAAATGGGGAAAAAACTGGCCATTTCTGGCCAGAATTACCAAATTAGCTCGGATCAGCCTCCCCAGCAGGAGCAACGACTTCAGCCTCAATTTCTACAGGCATATTGGCCATTGCTTCCTCTTCGGCGGCAATCATCTGAGCGCGATCACGCTCGAATTGCTCTCTGACCTTGCGTGCACGGCGATAAGACAAGCCAGTACCAGCAGGGATCAGACGACCAATAATGACGTTTTCCTTGAGGCCACGAAGTGTATCGGTCTTGCCCATAATTGCGGCTTCGGTCAATACACGGGTGGTTTCTTGGAAAGAAGCCGCTGAAATGAAGCTGTCTGTAGACAAGGATGCTTTAGTAATACCCAGCAGCACGTTTTCGAACTGGGCTGGGCGCTTACCTGCGGCAATCACCAAATCATTTGCGTCATACAGTTTTGAACGCTCAACTTGCTCACCAGTGATGTAAGCAGTATCGCCGCCATCAGTAATTTGCACACGACGCAACATTTGACGCACGATCACTTCAATGTGCTTGTCATTGATCTTCACGCCTTGCAAACGGTAAACGTCTTGAACTTCATCAACAATGTAGATCGCCAACTCTTCAATACCGCGGAGAGTCAAGATGTCATGTGGATCAGCAGGGCCTTCCACAATCATCTCGCCCTTATTCACAACTTGACCGTCATGAACGAGGACTTGCTTCTCTTTAGGAATCAAGAATTCATTGGCTTCACCGTCCATATCGGTAATCACCAAACGTTGTTTACCTTTGGTTTCTTTACCGAAGGAAACTGTTCCGGTAACTTTCGCCAAGACAGCTGCATCTTTAGGTGAACGTGCTTCGAACAATTCAGCAACGCGTGGCAAACCACCGGTAATATCGCGAGTCTTCTGTGATTCGATTGGAATACGAGCCAATACTTCACCAACTTCGACCTTCTGACCATCTTTAACAGTAATCAAGGCGCCTACTTGGAGGCCAATGTTTACTGGATGATCAGTGCCGGCGATCATGACTTCGTTACCCTTGTCATCAACCAAGTTGATCATTGGACGAACGCCTTTGCTTGCTGCAGAACGACGCTTACCGTCAATTACCACCAAGGTGGAAAGACCGGTAACTTCGTCTACTTGCTTAGCAACGGTTACGCCTTCTTCAACGTTGTCGAAGCGAGCGATACCAGCGTACTCAGAAATAATCGGACGTGTCAATGGATCCCATGTCGCCAAGCTTGCGCCGGCCTTCACTGCTGCATCTTCTTTTAACAAGAGAGTTGCACCATAAGGCACTTTATGACGCTCGCGCTCACGACCGTTCTCATCAACGATCAAGGCTTCGCCAGAACGTGAAATCACGATCTGCTCGCCCTTCGCGTTCTTGACAACACGCATCGTGGTAGAGAATTTCAAAGCACCATTAGACTTAGCTTCGATGTTGCTTGCAACCAATGCACGTGACGCTGCACCACCAATGTGGAAGGTACGCATAGTCAACTGTGTGCCTGGCTCACCGATGGACTGAGCAGCGATAACGCCAACCGCTTCACCAACGTTCACCAAACCACCGCGACCTAGATCACGTCCGTAGCACTTCGCGCACAAACCAAAGCGAGTTAAGCAAGACAATACTGTGCGAACTTTAACTTCGTCGATACCCAATGCAACGATTTGATCAACGTGATCTTCATCGAGCAATGTGTCGTTCGGAACAATGACTTCTTGTGTGTCAGGGTGAACGATGTCACCGATACATACACGACCCAAAATACGGTCACGCAATGCTTCGATAATTTCGCCGCCCTCAACCAGCGCCTTCATGGTTACACCATTAGTTGCGCCGCAATCATCTTCGATCACCACGAGATCTTGAGTGACGTCGCATAAACGACGTGTCAGGTAACCCGAGTTAGCTGTCTTCAACGCCGTATCAGCCAGACCTTTACGAGCGCCGTGGGTTGAGATGAAGTACTGCAATACGTTCAAACCTTCACGGAAGTTCGCAGTAATTGGGGTTTCAATGATGGAGCCATCAGGCTTAGCCATCAAACCACGCATACCAGCCAACTGACGAATCTGCGCTGCAGATCCACGCGCACCAGAATCCGCCATCATGTAGATGGAGTTAAAGGATTCTTGACGAACAGTCTTACCGTTACGGTCGAGTACGTCAACGTGTGACAACTCATCCATCATCGCCTTACCAACTTGGTCGCCTGCAGCACCCCAAATATCAACCACGTTGTTATAACGCTCTTGATTGGTTACGAGACCTGACATGAACTGCTTGTCATACTCTTTAACCTTGGCAGATGCCTCAGTGATGATGCGCTCTTTAGAAGTTGGGATCAACATATCGTCGATCGCAACTGAGATACCAGCGTTGGTTGCCAAACGGAAACCAGACTGCAAGAGGCGGTCAGCAAAAATAACCGTTTCGCGTAATCCACACTTACGGAATGAAGTGTTGATCAAACGTGAGATTTCTTTTTTCTTCAAAGGCTTGTTGATTTCCTCGAAAGACATGCCTTTAGGCAAAATCTCAGACAAGATTGCACGGCCAACTGATGTTTGATAGATCTTGGTCTTCTCAGCAAAACGCGCATCGCCTTCTGCTTTTTTGTCCACGATCTCAAACTCAGTAATACGCACAGCAACGCGTGAGGCCAATTCAACTTGACCTGCTTCGTATGCGCGCACTACTTCAGTAATGTTGGCGAAAACCATGCCTTCGCCTTTACCGTTGATCTTGTCACGTGTAGCGTAGTACAGACCCAACACCACGTCCTGTGAAGGAACGATTGATGGTTCGCCGTTAGCTGGGAACAATACGTTGTTCGAAGCCAACATCAATGTACGTGCTTCCATTTGCGCTTCGAGCGACAAAGGAACGTGAACCGCCATTTGGTCACCGTCAAAGTCGGCGTTAAATGCCGCGCAGACTAATGGGTGCAATTGGATTGCTTTACCTTCAATCAGCATTGGCTCGAAAGCTTGAATACCGAGACGGTGCAATGTAGGCGCACGGTTCAACATGATTGGATGTTCACGAATCACTTCTTCGAGAATGTCCCAAACGATTGGAGTCTGGCTTTCAACTTCTTTCTTTGCAGCCTTAATGGTGGTTGCAATTCCTAAAGTCTCAAGCTTGTTGAAAATGAATGGCTTGAACAATTCCAAAGCCATCAATTTTGGTAAGCCGCACTGATGCAATTTCAATGTAGGGCCAACCACGATGACTGAACGACCAGAGTAGTCAACACGTTTACCCAACAAGTTTTGACGGAAACGACCGCTCTTACCTTTAATCATCTCAGCCAAGGACTTGAGAGGACGCTTGTTAGCGCCAGTCATAGCCTTACCGCGACGACCGTTGTCGAGCAATGAGTCAACCGCTTCTTGCAACATACGCTTTTCGTTACGAACGATGATCTCTGGTGCGCGCAACTCTAACAAACGCTTCAAACGGTTGTTACGGTTGATTACACGACGATAGAGGTCGTTCAAATCAGAAGTAGCAAAGCGACCGCCATCCAATGGCACCAATGGGCGCAATTCTGGAGGCAATACTGGCAATACTTCCATGATCATCCAGTCAGGCTTAATACCTGAAGTCTGGAACGCCTCGAGCACTTTCAAGCGCTTAGCGTATTTCTTGATCTTGGCATCACTACCCGTTGCTTTTAAATCTGCACGAATCGTCTCTACTTCGCGATCGATATCAATCGAACGCAAGAGATCACGAATACCTTCCGCGCCCATGATGGCGGTAAATGCACCGTCACCATACTCTTCGGTCTTAGCAATGTATTCATCTTCAGACATGATCTGACCGCGCTTCATCGCGCCTTCAGGAGTCATACCAGGATCAACTACTACATATGCTTCAAAGTAAAGAACGCGTTCGATATCCCGCAATGTCATATCGAGAACCATACCCAAACGGGATGGCAAAGACTTCAAGAACCAGATGTGCGCTACAGGGGCTGCCAACTCAATGTGGCCCATGCGCTCACGACGCACCTTAGCGAGAGTAACTTCAACGCCGCACTTCTCGCAGATTACGCCACGGAACTTTAAACGCTTGTACTTACCGCATAAGCACTCGTAGTCTTTGGTTGGTCCAAAAATCTTGGCGCAGAACAAACCATCACGCTCGGGCTTAAAAGTCCGGTAGTTGATGGTTTCTGGTTTGCGTACTTCACCAAAAGACCATGAGCGAATTTTCTCAGGAGATGCGAGACCAATTTTGATGACATCAAACTGCTCTTCGCCCTGCGTTTGCTTAAATAAATCGAGCAATGCTTTCATATCAGTTGCGCTCCATGTCAATGTCAATACCCAACGAACGGATTTCTTTTACCAGCACGTTGAAGGATTCGGGCATGCCAGCATCAATCGTGTGCTCGCCCTTGACGATGTTTTCGTAAACCTTGGTACGGCCTGCGACGTCATCGGACTTCACTGTCAGCATTTCCTGCAAGACATATGAAGCACCGTATGCTTCGAGGGCCCAGACTTCCATCTCACCAAAGCGCTGACCACCGAACTGAGCTTTACCGCCCAATGGCTGTTGCGTTACTAAAGAGTAAGGTCCGGTTGAACGAGCATGCATCTTGTCATCGACCAAATGGTGGAGTTTCAAGACGTGCATTACGCCAACAGTTACTGGACGCTCAAACTGATCGCCAGTACGGCCGTCGCACAAAATCATTTGCTGACGTGATGGAGTCATCTTCAAAGAAGTAGCCACTTCTTCTGGATAAGCCAACTCGAGCATGCGTCCGATTTCAGCTTCAGTAGCACCGTCAAACACTGGGGTAGCAAATGGCAAGCCTTGGCGGAGATTCTCAGCCAAAACATTGATCTGCTCATCAGTGAAATTGTCGATGTCTTCAACACGACCTGTTTCGTTATAAAGCTGCTTGAAGAACTTACGTAATTCAGTTTGCTTAGCGTGCTCACGAACCATCTCGTCGATACGCTTACCAATACCTTGGGCAGCCCAACCTAAGTGGGTTTCCAAGATCTGGCCAACGTTCATACGGGAAGGAACACCCAATGGGTTCAAGACGATGTCAACAGGGCGTCCGTCAGCCATAAATGGCATGTCTTCTGCTGGAGCGATTTTAGAAACCACACCCTTGTTACCGTGACGACCGGCCATCTTGTCACCAGGCTGCAAGCGACGCTTAACAGCCAAGTAAACCTTAACCATCTTCGTTACGCCAGGCTGCAAATCATCGCCCTGGGTAAGCTTGGTGCGCTTCTCTTCAAAAGCTTCATCAAACTGTTTACGCTTCGCTTCGATAGAAGATTTAATCGCTTCAACTTGTGAGGCAATTTCATCATCCGCTGGACGAACATCAAACCAATGGTATTTATCCAAATCAGCAAGGTATTCCTTGTCGATCTTGGTGCCTTTAGCTAATTTCTTAGGGCCGCCGTTGGCAACTTTGCCAATCAACAGCTTTTCTAGACGCATGAAGGCATCGCCCTCAACAATACGCAGCTGGTCGTTTAAGTCCAAACGATAGCGTTGTAATTCTTCTTGAATAATTGACTGTGCACGTGCATCGCGCTCAATACCTTCGCGGGTAAAGACTTGAACATCAATAACGGTACCGATCATTCCTGATGGAACGCGCAAAGAAGTATCTTTAACATCAGATGCTTTTTCACCGAAGATCGCACGGAGGAGCTTCTCTTCCGGAGTGAGAGTAGTCTCACCCTTTGGAGTTACTTTACCAACCAATACGTCACCAGCTTCAACTTCAGCACCGATGTAAACAATACCGCTTTCATCCAAGCGGGAGAGTTGTGACTCTGCCAAATTGGAGATATCGCGAGTAATTTCTTCTGAACCCAGCTTGGTATCACGTGCAACCACTGACAACTCTTCAATATGAATAGAGGTGTAGCGGTCGTCAGCAACAACTTTTTCAGAGATCAAGATTGAATCTTCGAAGTTGTAACCGTTCCATGGCATAAATGCCACAGTCATGTTTTGACCCAAAGCCAATTCGCCCAAATCGGTAGATGCGCCATCAGCAACTACGTCGCCGCGGACAACACGATCACCAGCTTGAACGATAGGACGTTGGTTAATGTTGGTATTTTGATTTGAACGGGTGTACTTGATGAGGTTATAAATATCCACACCAACTTCACCAGCAGCTGTCTCATCATCGTTTACACGAATAACAACACGGTTAGCGTCAACATAATCAACGATACCGCCGCGGGACGCCAAAATAACAGTGCCGGAGTCAACCGCAACAATGCGCTCTAAACCTGTACCAACCAATGGCTTGTCTGGACGCAAGCAAGGAACTGCTTGACGCTGCATGTTCGCACCCATCAGCGCACGGTTTGCATCATCGTGCTCTAAGAATGGAACGAGTGAAGCAGCAGCAGAAACGATCTGGCTAGGAGCAACGTCGATGAAATCGATGCGCTCTGGGCTAACCATCATGGTTTCACCAGCTTGACGAGCAGAAACTAATTCGTCGGCCAACTTACCGCTCTTGTCGATTGTTGCGTTTGCCTGAGCAATCACATACTTTGCTTCCTCAATCGCAGAGAGGTAAACCACTTCATCGCTTACCTTGCTATTGGAAACCTTACGGTATGGAGTTTCTAAGAAACCGTGCTCATTCAAGCGCGCAAATAACGCGAGTGAGTTGATCAAACCAATGTTTGGTCCTTCTGGAGTTTCGATTGGGCAAACACGTCCGTAGTGGGTTGGATGCACGTCGCGCACTTCAAAGCCTGCGCGCTCGCGTGTCAAACCACCAGGTCCCAATGCAGAAATACGACGCTTGTGCGTGATCTCTGAGAGTGGGTTGGTTTGGTCCATAAACTGGGATAACTGTGAAGAGCCGAAGAACTCACGAATCGCAGAAGAGATTGGCTTGCTGTTAATCAAGTCATGCGGCATGAGGTTTTCTGTTTCGGCTTGGCCGAGACGTTCTTTAACCGCACGCTCGACACGTGACAAACCAGCACGGAATTGGTTTTCAGCCAACTCACCAACGCAACGTACACGACGATTACCTAAGTGATCGATATCGTCTACTTCGCCTTTGCCGTTACGCAAATCTACGAGGGACTTAATAGTGTCGAGAATATCTTCGTTCGACAGAACCATTGGACCTTCCATTTCTGGACGGTTCAAACGGCTGTTGACCTTCATACGGCCAACGCGTGACAAATCATAAGTATCTTCGTTGTAGAACAAGCGCTGGAACAAGGCCTCAACAGCATCTTCTGTTGGAGGCTCGCCAGGACGCATCATGCGGTAGATGGCGATACGAGCAGCCATTTGATCCGCCGTTTCATCAGTACGCAATGTCTGTGAAATATACGCACCAGAATCCAAATCATTCGTGTAGATGGTTTCCAATTGTTTGATGCCTGCATCGCGCAATGTAGCCAACAACTCTTCAGTGATTTCATCATTAGCGTAAGCCAAGATTTCACCAGAATCTGGATCAACAATATTGCGTGCAACTACACGACCAATTAAATAGTCATCTGGTACAGCGATAGTTTTTGTCTTAGCAGCTTCGAGTTCGCGGATATGCTTTGCATTGATACGCTTGTCTTTTTGAATGACAACAACGCCATTCTTGTCGAGCACATCAAAGCTAGCCAACTGACCACGCAAACGCTCTGGTACAAATTCCATTGAGCCGCCATTGGCAGTCAATGAGAAATGGTCAAAGTTAAAGAAGTTAGCAAGAATCTGTTCGTTGTTTAAGCCAATTGCTTTGAGCAAAATGGTGACGGGCATCTTACGACGACGGTCAACGCGGAAATACAGAATATCTTTTGGATCAAACTCGAAATCGAGCCATGAACCACGGTAAGGAATGATGCGTGCTGAGAACAGCAACTTACCTGAGCTGTGTGTCTTGCCCTTATCGTGTTCGAAGAACACGCCTGGGGAACGGTGTAACTGAGAAACGATTACGCGCTCAGTACCGTTAATCACAAAAGAGCCGTTTTCAGTCATGAGTGGAATTTCACCCATATAGACTTCGCTCTCTTTTACCTCTTTAACCTTAGTAGGCGCTTCGCGATCATAAATAATCAAGCGAACTTTTGCGCGTAAGGCTGAGTGGTATGTGTAACCACGTTGTTGACATTCTTTAACGTCAAATGGTGGCTGTGATAACTGGTATGACACGTATTCCATACGTGCGTAGCCGTTGTTAGACACAATTGGGAATGCTGATGTAAAGGCAGCTTGAAGTCCCTCAGTAAGACGAGACATTGCCGGCTTATCAGCCTGTAAAAATTTAGCGTAGGATTCCAGCTGCGTTGCGATCAGGTACGGAACCTGGTGGTTATTTACTCGCTTAGCAAAGCTTTTACGGACTCGCTTGCGTTCGGTGAAGCTATAGTTCATTTCATCTCCGAATTCAGCGACTGTACAAAGATTTGGCGATTGGCCACTACCAATCACTGGCGGACAACACTAAACCGATAGATCTAGTGTCCGACCAAACTTGCATTCTGCAGTCGTATCAGAAGGCAAACCCGATTTCAATCAGAAATGAAATCGGGTTTGACCACTAATGGTCAAACCCAACATGGCTAACGCCCCTTTGTGAGAGGCGCCAGCATTGTGTGTATTACTTGAGTTCTGCTTTAGCGCCAGCTTCTTCAAGCTTCTTCTTAGCTTCTTCAGCAGTTTTCTTGTCAACGCCTTCTTTGATTGGCTTCGGTGCACCGTCAACCAAGTCCTTAGCTTCTTTCAAGCCAAGACCAGTAATTTCGCGAACTGCCTTAATTACTGAAACCTTGTTTGCGCCAGCTTCGAGCAAGTTAACAGTGAATTCTGTTTGCTCTTCAGCAGCAGCGCCGCCAGCTGCACCAGCAGGACCAGCAACAGCCATCGCCGCAGCTGATACGCCAAACTTCTCTTCGAACGCTTTAACCAAGTCGTTCAAATCCATAACGGACATGCTACCTACTGCATCAATGATTTCTTCTTTAGTAATCGCCATTTTTAGCTCCTAATACTTAAATAGTTAATCTGTCGCTTATTCAGCGGCAGGGGTTTCAGGTGTTTCTGTTCCAGCTTCTGGGGCTGCGGCTGCAGGCTCAGCGGCTGCTTCTGGAGCGGCGGCTTCAGCAACTACTTCTGCTGGGGCTGCTGCCGCTTCTACAACTTCAGCTGCAGGTGCTGCTACCGGAGCAGGTGCTCCAGCTGCCTTTTGTGCTGCTACTGCGCCCAATACGCGAGCCATCGCAGATACCGGTGCCAACATCACACCTAACAACTGAGATAACAACTCGTCGCGGCTTGGAATTGTTGCGAGGGCTTTTACGCCTGCAACGTCTAACAACTTGCCGTTATATAAGCCAGCAGTAATGACTAGCTTGTCTTGAGTCTTAGCAAAGTTCTGCAATACTTTTGCCGAAGCAATCGGATCAGCAGAAATGCCGTAGATCAAGGGGCCAACCATCGAATCAGCAAGAGGCTCAAACTGTGTGCCTTGTGCAGCACGGCGTGCCAATGTGTTCTTCAAAACGCGAAGATATACACCTTGGTCACGTGCGCTAGCACGTAGCTTTGTCAACTGCTCTACTGGAATACCACGGTATTCAGCGAGCACGACGGTTTGGGCTCCAGCCAATTGAGCGCCGACATCAGCAACAATCGCTTTTTTGTCTTGTACATTCAAAGGCACGGTTTAACTCCATAAAAACCAACTGTTTCCAGTTGGGGTTACACACCAGCGTCTGATCATTTGTTCACAAAGTTCTTGTGAAAATCTTTTCAGGGTCGCCATCTGCGCTGGCTATTACTTTCGTAACGATTAAGAATTAACTCTGTATTAGCAACTAATTCACCAACGGTCTTTGATGTTCGACTCTCGCTACAAGAGCGGGAGTCGACCCAAAGTTCTTTTTTGTTACAAGCTAATTAAGCTGCAGCCTGTAACGATGCTTGGTCTACGCGTACGCCTGCACCCATGGTGCTGCTTACGGCAACCTTCTTTAAATAAATACCCTTTGATGCAGGTGGCTTCGCTTTATTCAAAGCCTCGAGCAATGCGAGTAAGTTCGATTTCAATGCAGTTGGTTCGAATGAACGACGGCCAATGCTTGCGTGCACGATACCGGCTTTGTCCACACGGAACTGAACTTGACCAGCTTTTGCATTCTTAACTGCAGTAGCAACGTCAGGAGTAACTGTTCCAACTTTTGGATTCGGCATCAAACCACGTGGGCCCAATACTTGACCTAAAGTACCAACAATTTTCATTGTGTCTGGAGATGCGATCAAAATATCGAAATCGATTTTGCCGCCTTTGATTTGTTCAGCAAGATCTTCCATGCCAACGATTTCTGCACCAGCAGCTTTAGCTTGCTCAGCCTTCTCGCCTTGTGCAAAAACAGCTACACGAACATGCTTACCTGTACCAGCTGGGAGCACTACTGCGCCACGCACAACTTGGTCAGATTTCTTAGCATCAATACCCAACTGAACTGCAACGTCGATAGACTCATCAAACTTAGCAGTTGCACACTCTTTAACGAGGTTCAATGCATCGTCTAATGAATAGAACTTGTTGCGATCAACTTTAGATTGAATTGCTTTAACGCGTTTAGATAATTTAGTCATGATTAGAGACCTTCCACAGTGATGCCCATGGAACGGGCGCTACCAGCGATTGTTCTAACAGCTGCGTCCATATCGGCTGCTGTCAAATCTGGCATTTTTGCTTTAGCGATTTCTTCCGCTTGAGCACGAGTAATTGAACCCACTTTATCGGTATGAGGACGTGGTGATCCTTTTTCAATCTTCGCAGCCTTCTTAATCATGATGGTTGCTGGAGGAGTCTTCATGATGAATGTGAAGCTCTTATCAGCGAACGCTGTAATCACGACTGGAATTGGCAGGCCAGGTTCCATGCTCTGAGTTTGAGCATTGAACGCCTTACAGAATTCCATAATGTTAAGACCGCGTTGACCCAATGCTGGACCTACGGGTGGTGATGGATTTGCTTTACCTGCAGGGATCTGCAGCTTAATAAAGCCAATAATCTTCTTTGCCATGTGTGCTCCTTAAAGCGCGCCTAACCTCATTAGGAAAGACCGCTGTTGAGTAAACGCTTCGCTAGTTTTTGGCTTTCTAGCTCCGCTCCTCGGTTAAATACAAAAACTAAATAACCATCTAAAACTACTTTTACTGCTGGACTGCAAAACAGGACTAAGTCCTTGTTTTTACATCTTTTCTACCTGGCCGAACTCCAGTTCAACTGGGGTACCGCGGCCAAAAATTGTAACAGAAACGCGCAATCTTGACTTCTCATAATTGACTTCTTCGATATTTCCGTTGAAATCAACAAATGGGCCTTCTTTAACTCGCACGATCTCGCCAACCTCAAATAGGGTCTTAGGCTTAGGTTTATCCACCCCAGCCTGCATTTGATCCATGATTTTGGCTACTTCAGCCGTAGAAATTGGGCTCGGACGATTACGAACGCCGCCTACGAAACCAGTTACTTTTGGTGTATTTTTCACCAAATGCCAGCTCTCATCGGTCATTTCCATCTCAATCAGGACATATCCTGGGAAGAAGCGACGCTCAGAAACTGACTTGGTACCGGACTTGATTTCCACAACCTCTTCGGAGGGGACCAAAATACGGCCAAATTTCTCAGGCATTCCAGAACGAGCAATGCGCTCTTCAAGACCTCTTTTCACGCTTTTTTCCATCCCGGAATAAGCATGAATGACGTACCAGCGCATATTGCCGGTAGCTTGTGGATTAGTAGCTACTTCAGAATCAATCATTTTTTACTCACTTCCAGCCCAAAAAGACTGAAAAAACTAGCCATTCAATCAATTTGTCTGCAATCCACAAAAATAAGGACATGATCAGAACAAAGCCAAATACGACTAGAGTCATTTGGGTAGTCTCTTTACGAGTTGGCCAAACAACCTTTTTTACTTCATACCAAGAATCTTTTGCGTAGGCGATAAAGCGGCGCCCATCTGGTGAAATCGCCACAATCAAAACTGCAGCAGCAATACCGCCAAACAAAACAGCGAGACGAATCAACATAGATTGATCTACCAGCGTGTAGTACAAGACTAGCGCTGCAACGACGACTAAAGCAGCGAGTCCAGAGACCCAGCCGCTTTTTTCTTCAGTATGACTTGCTGTTTGATGAGACATTTTGCTTTCAGTTCAAATCGTGGCAGGGGCGGAGGGCATCGAACCCCCAACCTTTGGTTTTGGAGACCAACGCTCTGCCAATTGAGCTACACCCCTTTATAAAAACTAATTAAAACTTACTACTTAAGCCAAAATCTTTGCAACCACGCCGGCGCCAACAGTACGGCCACCTTCACGGATCGCAAAACGTAAACCTTCTTCCATCGCGATTGGAGCGATGAGTTTTACGGTAATAGTTACGTTATCACCAGGCATTACCATTTCTTTGTCTTTTGGCAACTCGATTGAACCAGTTACGTCCGTTGTACGGAAGTAGAACTGTGGACGATAGTTG
This sequence comes from Polynucleobacter sp. JS-JIR-II-c23, assembly GCF_035011225.1. Classification (NCBI taxonomy): domain Bacteria; kingdom Pseudomonadati; phylum Pseudomonadota; class Betaproteobacteria; order Burkholderiales; family Burkholderiaceae; genus Polynucleobacter; species Polynucleobacter sp. JS-JIR-II-c23. The sequence continues at coordinate 73,146 of NZ_JAYGQT010000001.1, forward strand.
TTAAAGAATGGAGTATGACGACCACCTTCATCTTTACCCAAGATATAAACCTCGGCTGTAAAGTGAGTATGTGGGGTGATTGAACCTGGCTTAGCCAATACTTGGCCGCGCTCAACTTCTTCACGTTTTGTACCGCGTAACAAGATACCAACGTTATCGCCTGCTTGACCTTGGTCGAGCAATTTGCGGAACATTTCAACACCAGTACATGTTGTCTTGAGTGTTGGCTTGATACCGATGATTTCGATCTCTTCACCAACTTTAACGATACCGCGCTCGATACGACCTGTAACTACAGTACCGCGACCGGAGATAGAGAACACGTCTTCTACTGGCATCAAGAACGCGCCGTCAACAGCACGCTCTGGAGTTGGGATGTATGAGTCAAGTGCTTCAGCCAATTTCATGATGGCTTCTTTACCCAATGGGCCTTCGTCGCCTTCAAGAGCTAACTTAGCAGAACCTTGAATGATTGGTGTGTCATCGCCAGGGAAGTTGTACTTAGATAAAAGCTCACGAACTTCCATTTCAACGAGTTCTAACAATTCAGCGTCATCAACCATGTCGCACTTGTTCAAGAACACCACGATGTAAGGAACACCAACTTGGCGTGCCAAGAGGATGTGCTCACGAGTTTGTGGCATTGGGCCGTCAGCAGCAGAACAAACCAAAATAGCGCCGTCCATCTGAGCAGCACCAGTAATCATGTTCTTAACGTAGTCAGCATGTCCTGGGCAATCAACGTGAGCGTAGTGACGATTTGCAGTCTCGTACTCAACGTGCGCTGTATTAATCGTAATACCGCGTGCTTTTTCTTCAGGAGCAGCATCGATCTGATCGTATGCTTTAGCTTCACCACCAAATGCTTTAGAAAGCACGGTTGCAATTGCTGCTGTCAATGTGGTTTTACCGTGGTCAACGTGACCGATGGTGCCTACGTTTACGTGCGGTTTTGTCCGCTCGAATTTTTCTTTTGCCATTTTTAATCTGCCTTTAGTTAACTCTTAAACCAAACACGAAATACACAATTAATAAAATCAAACATGGTGCCCATGGGCAGGATCGAACTGCCGACCTCTCCCTTACCAAGGGAGTGCTCTACCACTGAGCCACATGGGCGAAATCTAATGCAACAAATTCTGGAGCGGGATAAGAGAATCGAACTCTTGACCGAAGATTGGAAATCTGCTGTTTTACCATTAAACTAATCCCGCACATCTGGTGGAGGGGGTAGGATTCGAACCTACGTAGGCATAGCCAACAGATTTACAGTCTGCCTCCTTTAGCCGCTCGGACACCCCTCCGCGAACCCAATATTCTGACTCCAAATGGAGTTTCTGTCAATATCTCTAAACGCTTTGCACAAGTAAAAACGCCCAGACCTAAGAGGGTCTGGGCGTCGCATTGGTGCCCGGCAGTTACCTACTTTCACACGGGTAATCCGCACTATCATCGGCGTAAAGTCGTTTCACTGTCCTGTTCGGGATGGGAAGGAGTGGTTCCAACTTGCTATGGTCACCGGGCGTAGAGGGTCGAGTTGCTGATTAAATCAACAACTCTATTTGAGTAAGCATGTAATAAGGATGCAGATTAAATCTGGCAAACATCCAACACAATAGTGCTGGTTATAGGATCAAGCCTAACGGGCAATTAGTATCGGTTAGCTTAATGCATTACTGCACTTCCACACCCGACCTATCAACGTTGTGGTCTTCAACGACCCTTTATGTAGGTTAAACCTACGGGAGATCTCATCTTCAGGCAAGTTTCCCGCTTAGATGCTTTCAGCGGTTATCTCTTCCATTCATAGCTACCCTGCGATGCTTCTGGCGAAACAACAGGTACACCAGCGGAATGTCCACTCCGGTCCTCTCGTACTAGGAGCAGCCCCCGTCAAATCTCCAACGCCCATGGCAGATAGGGACCAAACTGTCTCACGACGTTTTAAACCCAGCTCACGTACCTCTTTAAATGGCGAACAGCCATACCCTTGGGACCGGCTACAGCCCCAGGATGAGATGAGCCGACATCGAGGTGCCAAACACCGCCGTCGATATGAACTCTTGGGCGGTATCAGCCTGTTATCCCCAGAGTACCTTTTATCCGTTGAGCGATGGCCCTTCCATACAGAACCACCGGATCACTATGACCTGCTTTCGCACCTGCTCGACTTGTCGGTCTCGCAGTTAAGCACGCTTTTGCCATTGCACTTTAGGTACGATGTCCGACCGTACCAAGCGTACCTTCGTACTCCTCCGTTACACTTTGGGAGGAGACCGCCCCAGTCAAACTGCCTACCATGCACTGTTCCCGACCCGGATAACGGGCCAAGGTTAGAACCTCAAATAAATCAGGGTGGTATTTCAAGGTTGGCTCCAACAGAACTAGCATCCTGTTATCAACGCCTCCCACCTATCCTACACAGACCGATTCAAAGTCCAATGCAAAGCTACAGTAAAGGTTCATGGGGTCTTTCCGTCTAGCCACGGGTAGATTGCATCATCACAAACATTTCAACTTCGCTGAGTCTCAGGAGGAGACAGTGTGGCCATCGTTACGCCATTCGTGCAGGTCGGAACTTACCCGACAAGGAATTTCGCTACCTTAGGACCGTTATAGTTACGGCCGCCGTTTACTGGGACTTCAATCAAGAGCTTGCACCCCATCATTTAATCTTCCAGCACCGGGCAGGCGTCACACCCTATACGTCCACTTTCGTGTTTGCAGAGTGCTGTGTTTTTATTAAACAGTCGCAGCCACCTTTTTATTGCAACCCTTTCGTCCTCCCCTTGTACAGGGTCAAACTACCAGGGCGTACCTTATCCCGAAGTTACGGTACAAATTTGCCGAGTTCCTTCTCCTGAGTTCTCTCAAGCGCCTTAGAATACTCATCTCGCCCACCTGTGTCGGTTTGCGGTACGGTCTTGTTAGACTGAAGCTTAGAGGCTTTTCTTGGAACCACTTCCAATTGCTTCGCGAATAAATTCGCTCGTCTCACGCCCTTGAATTACGCTACCGGATTTACCTAATAGCCATCTCCAACGCAAGAACCGGGACTTCCAACACCCGGACAACTTTCCGCGATCCGTCCCCCCATCGCATCTAACAATGGTCAAGGAATATTAACCTTGTTCCCATCAGCTACGCATCTCTGCCTCGCCTTAGGGGCCGACTCACCCTGTTCCGATGAACGTTGAACAGGAAACCTTGGGCTTACGGCGAGGGGGCTTTTCACCCCCTTTATCGCTACTCATGTCAGCATTCGCACTTCTGATACCTCCAGCATCCTTTACAAGACACCTTCACAGGCTTACAGAACGCTCTCCTACCATCACATTACTGTGATCCGCAGCTTCGGTTATATGCTTAGCCCCGTTACATCTTCCGCGCAGGACGACTCGATCAGTGAGCTATTACGCTTTCTTTAAAGGATGGCTGCTTCTAAGCCAACCTCCTGACTGTTTTAGCCTTCCCACTTCGTTTCCCACTTAGCATATATTAGGGACCTTAGCTGGCGGTCTGGGTTGTTTCCCTCTTGACACCGGACGTTAGCACCCGATGTCTGTCTCCCGTGCTTGCACTTGTAGGTATTCGGAGTTTGCTATGGCGCAGTAATCCGCAATGGACCCCACTACCATGACAGTGCTCTACCCCCTACAGTGATACACGAGGCACTACCTAAATAGTTTTCGGAGAGAACCAGCTATTTCCAGTTTTGTTTAGCCTTTCACCCCTATCCACAGCTCATCCCCTAACTTTTCAACGTTAGTGGGTTCGGTCCTCCAGTACGTGTTACCGCACCTTCAACCTGGCCATGGATAGATCAACTGGTTTCGGGTCTACACCCAGCAACTAGCGCCCTATTCGGACTCGCTTTCGCTACGCCTTCCCTATTCGGTTAAGCTTGCTACTGAATGTAAGTCGCTGACCCATTATACAAAAGGTACGCAGTCACCCCTTACGAGGCTCCTACTGTTTGTATGCACACAATTTCAGGATCTATTTCACTCCCCTCCCGGGGTTCTTTTCGCCTTTCCCTCACGGTACTTGTTCACTATCGGTCGATTACGAGTATTTAGCCTTGGAGGATGGTCCCCCCATATTCAGACAGGATTTCACGTGTCCCGCCCTACTTGTCTCTAGCCTAGTACCACTCAATAATTTTCACATACGGGACTATCACCCTTTATTGTTGGACTTTCCATTCCATTCTGTTAATTACTGAGATATCACTAGAAGGCTCTTCCCATTTCGCTCGCCACTACTCTGGGAATCTCGGTTGATGTCTTTTCCTCTTGCTACTTAGATGTTTCAGTTCACAAGGTTCGCTTCTCATACCCTATGTATTCAGGTATGGATACCACAAAAGTGGTGGGTTTCCCCATTCAGAAATCCCCGGATCAAAGCTTATTTACCAGCTCCCCGGGGCTTATCGCAGGTTATAACGTCTTTCGTCGCCTGTAATCGCCAAGGCATCCATCATGTGCACTTATTCACTTGATCCTATAACGAGCACCATTGCTAGTACCTGTTACAGGTTTACTTCTACTTCTGACATGTTTGCCGTAATCCAAACTGTAAGTACTTTGTTAAGAACTTGGTAAAACTCGTTTGTATTACTGATTGATGATTCAATCTTTACCCTTATTACATTGTCAAATGTCCTCTCAAAGAAACATTTGACACTTTGCTTACTCAAATTTTTAAAGAACAGCCATAAATGGCAAAACTAAACAATCGTTAGATCGCTTAGTTTTGACATTTAGATGATGGTGGAGGATGACGGGATCGAACCGACGACCCCCTGCTTGCAAAGCAGGTGCTCTCCCAGCTGAGCTAATCCCCCAACGTCCCACTAAGTCTTGTTTCTGGCTGGTGGTGGGTCTGGTAGGACTTGAACCTACGACCCCTGCGTTATCAACACAGTGCTCTAACCAGCTGAGCTACAGACCCGTGGCTTTTATTGTCAACCGATAAGTGTGGGCACTAGGATTCAGCATCTTTTCTCTAGAAAGGAGGTGATCCAGCCGCACCTTCCGATACGGCTACCTTGTTACGACTTTACCCCAGTCATGAACCCTGCCGTGGCAGTCGCCCTCCTTGCGGTTAGGCTAACGGCTTCTGGCAAAACCCACTCCCATGGTATGACGGGCGGTGTGTACAAGACCCGGGAACGTATTCACCGCGACATTCTGATCCGCGATTACTAGCGATTCCAGCTTCACGTAGTCGAGTTGCAGACTACGATCCGGACTACGATGCATTTTCTGAGATTAGCTCCCCCTCGCGGGTTGGCAACCCTCTGTATGCACCATTGTATGACGTGTGAAGCCCTACCCATAAGGGCCATGAGGACTTGACGTCATCCCCACCTTCCTCCGGTTTGTCACCGGCAGTCTCTTTAGAGTGCTCTTGCGTAGCAACTAAAGACAAGGGTTGCGCTCGTTGCGGGACTTAACCCAACATCTCACGACACGAGCTGACGACAGCCATGCAGCACCTGTGTTCACTTTCTCTTACGAGCACCTAATGTATCTCTACTTCGTTAGTGACATGTCAAGGGTAGGTAAGGTTTTTCGCGTTGCATCGAATTAATCCACATCATCCACCGCTTGTGCGGGTCCCCGTCAATTCCTTTGAGTTTTAATCTTGCGACCGTACTCCCCAGGCGGCTGACTTCACGCGTTAGCTACGTTACTCAGGATGTAAATCCCGAACAACTAGTCAGCATCGTTTAGGGCGTGGACTACCAGGGTATCTAATCCTGTTTGCTCCCCACGCTTTCGTGCATGAGCGTCAGTGTTATCCCAGGGGGCTGCCTTCGCCATTGGTATTCCTCCACATATCTACGCATTTCACTGCTACACGTGGAATTCTACCCCCCTCTGACACACTCTAGCTATACAGTCACAGGCGCCATTCCCAGGTTAAGCCCGGGGATTTCACGCCTGTCTTGTATAACCGCCTGCGCACGCTTTACGCCCAGTAATTCCGATTAACGCTCGCACCCTACGTATTACCGCGGCTGCTGGCACGTAGTTAGCCGGTGCTTATTCTTCAGGTACCGTCATTCCCGGACTGTGTTAGAGCCGGTGTTTCTTCCCTGACAAAAGAGCTTTACAACCCGAAGGCCTTCTTCACTCACGCGGCATTGCTGGATCAGGGTTTCCCCCATTGTCCAAAATTCCCCACTGCTGCCTCCCGTAGGAGTCTGGGCCGTGTCTCAGTCCCAGTGTGGCTGATCGTCCTCTCAGACCAGCTACTGATCGTCGCCTTGGTGGGCTTTTACCCCACCAACAAGCTAATCAGGCATCGGCCGCTCTAATCGCGCGAGGTCTTTCGATCCCCCGCTTTCCCCCTCAGGGCGTATGCGGTATTAGCACAGCTTTCGCTGCGTTATCCCCCACGATAAGGTACGTTCCGATGTATTACTCACCCGTTCGCCACTCGCCACCAGGTGCAAGCACCCGTGCTGCCGTTCGACTTGCATGTGTAAGGCATGCCGCCAGCGTTCAATCTGAGCCAGGATCAAACTCTTCAGTTCAATTCCTGTGATCCTTGCGGATCGTCGCACTCATTCAAGAAATTGACTTGGTAATAAAACCAAATCTTTTTACTGTCTATGAGTACTATTTATTTACATCTGTCCCGAAGGACTGGATGCTTTCACTTAGTACCCACAATTATCGGTTGACTAATTTTTAAAGAGGGCTGACTTGTTTTTCGTATTTCGTAAAACATTCAGCAGAGAGGTGAGACTATATCCCACATTTTTAGGGTCGTCAACACCTTTCGTACTCTTTTGCTTAAAAAAGGCTAAGTTTTTTCTTACTTTAAAAATATAGTCAATTAAAACAATGGTTTAGATTTTAAAAAAAATTTCAACTTTTTTAAAAAAAATCCTATTTTTTAGGGTTTAGACCTAGTCAACCCAAAAATTACGCTGTTTTTTCATGCTTATTTCGCATATTTCCAACAAACCTAGGGAAAACCCTGAAATTTTCCCTTATCCCTGCTAAGATATTGCTATGCACAATAAATTAGCGAATAGCCACTCACCCTCAAGCCCCCATTGGGCCGGGAGAGCCGTGCCTGTTCGCGAACTTCACGCTGGATATAAACAGGAAATACTGAATCATTTATTGCAACTAAATGATGAAGATAGACGTCTACGGTTTGGTACTCAGACCCCTGATGAGGTGATTCGTCACTATGTAGAAGGCCTTGATTTCAATCGGGACGTCATTTTTGGTGTTTTCAATTTGGACCTGGAGCTAGTTGGCATGGCCCATTTAGCCTACTTGCCTGAGCGCAAGGGAGAGGCACGAGCTGCTGAATTTGGTGTGTCTGTCCTACCAGAAGGGCGCTCCCAAGGGCTGGGAACAGCCTTGTTGCAACGCTCAGCCGTTCACTCACGCAATACCAACATTGAAACCCTTTACGTTCATTGCCTTGCCAATAACAAAGCCATGATGCATCTGGCGCAAAAGGCAGGGATGACCGTTGAATACGCCTATGGCGATGCTGATGCTTGCCTTAAGCTGCCCCCAGCAAATACCGCAACTATTGTGGAAGAGGCCGCCAATGAGCAGTGGGCTGGCATGGACTACGCCCTAAAAGAAAACCTCAAGCGCTCTAATGAAGCCTGGTGGTGGTTTCTAGGCAGACCAGGCTTAGCGCGCTAATTTACAGCTCTAGTTTTTGTAGGGCGCTCCACGCAAGATCCAGCCGCTTAATGTAGATAAATCTGCATTACTTAATTTTGAGTTGGCCGGCATAGGTACAACGCCCCATGAACCAGACCCTCCTTTAGCAATTTTATTTTTTAAAAATGCTTGGGCATTGGGGTCACTCTTATATCTTTCTGCCACCGCTTGAAAACTAGGGCCAACAATTTTTTTATTGATTGCATGACAGCCTAAGCAAGCATTTTGTTTTGCAAGTGCGAATGCATTCTCGTCTTGAATATTCGCCTGCGCAGTAGGCAAGAAATAAGCGAGCACTGTAAATAAAAAAACTATTTTTACAATCGCTCGCTTTTTTAACATCACCAACCTACGAAAAAATTATTGAAATTTTGGAGGACTGCTAGCTTGAGTTTGATCTGCTTTGCCTATAGCTTCTAGGCGCATTTTTTCTTCTTCAGAAATAATGTCAAAGTAAACAAAAACTTCTTTAACGCCATTGATATTGCTCGCAACTTTCTTTGCAATATCGGCTTCGTTTTGCGTCAAAATACCCATGAGATATACGTTGCTACCTTCAGCCACAATGGCCATAGAGTTTGATGGCAATTTATCAGTAAAGATCATTTGGGTTTTGATCTTAGACTCGAGGTAAGAATCGTTTGCGCGTGATGTGTAGCTACTGTTTGGCCCAATGACCAGCTCATTAAAGACAGAACGGGCATTCTTCATCGCTTTTACATAAGCACCTGCCTCACCCTTAATGTCAACATCCTTCGCTTCGCCAGTGATCAATACTTTTTGATTAAACGAAGTCACGTTAATATGCGCGTTATCACCAAATCGTTTTGCTAGCGCATTCTCTGCCTCTAACTCAATGCCTTTATCAACAGCTTGCACGCCTGGCGTGCGACGGTCTGCGAGCACTGTTACCCCGGCCGCTACCCCACCAACAGCAACTACCGCGCATGCTGAAAGTTGTGAGGCAATGAGGGTGGCAAGAAACAGTCTTCTAAAGAGTGAGATTTTCATTTAGGTAATTTCTGTATTGAAGTAATAATGATTTCTAGTCGAGTAATACGTGATCTACGCCATCGCATAAAGCATGAAGTAAAACTAAATGTGTTTCTTGAATGCGTGCGGTTCGTGTTGAGGGTGCGCACAAGTGGACGTCATCTCCATCCAATAATTGAGCGATCTTCCCGCCACCATTACCAGTGAATGCAATAACTTTCATGCCAAGCTTTTTGGCAGCTTCAATAGCTTTAACAACATTCTTTGAATTCCCCGAGGTTGAAATCCCCAGCAGAATGTCACCCTTTTTCCCTAGCCCACGAACTTGTTTACTAAAAATCTCATCGTAACTATAGTCATTTCCAATAGCTGTAAGAATTGAAGTATCTGTCGTCAAAGCGATCGCCGCCAACTCTTGGCGCTCTCTCTCGAATCGACCAACGAGCTCTGCTGCAAAGTGCTGTGCATCAGCTGCAGAACCGCCATTGCCACAAGCCATCACCTTGCCGCCGGCACGCAAACAGTCCACCATTGCTAGAACGCCTCTAGCAACAGATTCGGGAAGCAGTTTTTCGGCCTCTTGCTTTACCGCAATGCTGTCCAGAAAATGCTGGGAGGCACGCTGACGCAAACGTTCATTGATATCTTTTTCCATAACAATATTATGCGCCAAAGATGTCCTAATTTCAGTAGCAATCGGCTTATCCCAAAAGCAACGTATCCTCTTACTAATTATTTAACTTTTCGCAGGCAAGCCCCCATGGAATTAAGCTCTTTCGATTTCTTAAAGCAGCAGGATTTACCTGCTGGGGCCCTATACATGGTTGCAACACCGATCGGCAATTTAGGTGACATTACTTTGCGCGCCCTACATGTTCTCAATTCAGTCGATGGGATTGCTTGTGAAGATACTAGACATAGTGCGGCATTACTCCAACAATTTGGCATTCATAAAAAATGTTTAGCGTTGCACGAACACAATGAAATTGGCGGTGCTCAAACAGTCATACAACACCTCTTGAACAATGAGCGCTGGGCTTATATTTCAGATGCTGGCACCCCAGGAGTCTCGGACCCAGGGGCAAAGCTGGTAAATGAGGTTCAAAAAGCAGGGCTCAGAGTAATTCCCATTCCGGGCGCAAGCGCTGTATCAAGCGCTATCTCGGCGGCCGGCTCAGTGATGCATCATTCAGAAGGGCGCTTTCAGTTTTTAGGTTTTTGGCCCAATAAAACTAAAGAGCGTGATGCTCTGCTGCAGGATATCTCCAGCAGCAAAAAGGCAAGCATCTTTTTTGAGTCTCCGCACCACATTAAAGAAACTCTTGCATTGCTTGCAAAAAATTTAGAGGCTGATCGTCAGCTTTTAGTCTGCCGTGAGTTAACCAAAAAATTTGAGCAGCTGGTGCCACTTCAAGCGCAAGACGTTACTCACTGGCTAGAGGCAGCGGAGAGCCTTAAGGGTGAATTTGTCATCGTGGTTGCAGGGCGGTCAGCCAATAGCGATGAGACTCCGGAGCATTCAGCTCTCTTGTTGTGGGCTAATGCACTGAGCCCCTATATGGGGAGCAAAGAAATTGCTGCCGTTCTTTCGCAAACTTTAGGCCTCACAAAAAAAGAAGCCTACCAAGTTGCCTTAGATGCAAAGAGTGAATAAATGAAAATAAAAAAGCTGGCACAAGGCCAGCTTTTAAATATGCGCTAAAGAATTATTTGGCGCTAGTTGCAGGAGCCGCAGGCTCGCTAGCATCTTTAAAATTGAGTTGCCCTACTGGCTTAATAATTTGATCAGCAGATGCAGATGAATCTGCGCGCTTGCCATTGTTCACAAACACCATTAACAACAAAATGATGATGAGTGGCACGAAAAAGCTTGCGAACACCATGATGATGAGTTGTTTTGGGGACTTAATTAGACTTCCGTGCTCGTTGCTCATAAGAATTTATCGTTTGACGGGTTTTAGGGTTGTTTTGTCGAGATTATAACTAGAGAGAAGGGTTATAGACACTTACAATAGAGAGGTAACCAGTTTTTCCACTAGCGCCCGTAGCTCAGTGGATAGAGTATTGGCCTCCGAAGCCAAGGGTCGCAGGTTCGATTCCTGCCGGGCGCGCCAAAAATCAAGGGGTTTTTGACCTACATCATGCGTGAAATTGCGAAAACCGCTATCATTTGCACCTAACTTATTGATTCTTATCGTGTCTACACATCTAAATACCGCCCTTTCAGAGCCTTCCTTAACTAATCCTTTGCACCCAGAGGCGCCATTACCGCATCGAAAAATCATTCGAAGCTGGCTAATCCCGATGGCACAAGGAGAAACTGGGCGCGCAATTATGCTCCTAGTAATCGATGCCCTCCTATGGCTAGGCTGTATCGCAGGAACAATCTTCGTAGAGAGCGTGTTGCTCAAAATTGTTTTTGGTTTGATTGCCGGTTTTGTAACAGGTCGCATCTTTATATTGGGTCACGATGCTTGCCATCAAAGTTACACACCCAATCGCGAACTGAACAAAGTGTTAGGTCGTATTGCGTTCTTGCCATCTCTCACACCATATAGCTTGTGGGATGTTGGTCATAACGTTGTGCATCACGGCCAAACCAATCTAAAAGGTTTTGACTTTGTATGGGCGCCCCTATCAAAATCAGAATACGACGCGCTTCCCCCATTGCGTAAGGCTCTAGAGCGCCTTTACCGTAGCGGCTGGGGCCCTGTTTTTTATTACCTCATTGAAATCTGGTGGAGACGTGAGTACTTCCCAAATGCAAAAAACAAACCTGGTGATCGTCCTATTTTCTTAAAAGACAATTTGCTTGTTACCGCATTTGCAATCGTTTGGATTGGCTGCTTAATTGCTGGGGCCATTGCTACTGGGCAATCTATTTGGATTGGCTTGATCACTGGCTTCGCAGTGCCATTCTTGTTCTGGAACGGCATGATTGGATTTGTGGTTTACGTGCACCATACCCATCCAAAAGTCTCTTGGTATGACAAGAAATCGGAGTGGTTACGCGCCCAGCCTTTTGTATCCACAACCGTTCACCTGACTTTTAACTGGATTTGGGGCAAATTGATGCACCACATCATGGAGCACACTGCGCACCATGTGGATATGAGCGTACCGCTTTATCGCCTGCCAGAGGCCCAACAGACCCTAGAAACGATCCTTCCAGACCGTATTTTTGTCCAAAAGTTCTCTTGGGGCTGGTATTTCGATACTGCGCGCAAGTGCAAGCTCTATGACTTTGAAAACAAGGCCTGGTTAGATTTTGACGGCAACAAAACGGCCGATTCAGTCCGGGTTGTGCTAACCCCAGCCCCAGCGGGACAAAACGGGTAAAATAGATCTCTGTATAAGATTTGCCTTACCCGGATTGCCCATGACTACATCGACTCCAGCAGCTACCCAAGAAACCTCCCAGAGCCTGAAATTTTGCTCTTCTTGCAGCCGTGAAAAACGACTTGAGGGTGGCACATGGATTCCGACAAGCAATCGCAAGCAGCGCTGGATCTGCGCTAGCTGTTTATACAACCGTACGCATCGTACCGGTTCAGCTAAAACCTAATACCCACTGGTAGTTCAAATCGCTAGATTCATTAGCTACGCGCCATCTCCCACATAGGGGTTCGTTTTGCGCTCTTGACCAAACGTCGACATTGGTCCATGACCAGGAACAAACTGTACATCATCTCCCAAGGGCCACAATTTGGTTTTAATCGCATTAATTAAATCTGCATGATTACCACGCGGAAAATCAGTTCTGCCAATTGATCCCGCGAATAAAACATCGCCCACAATTGCAAGACGATCTTCTTTGTCAAAAAATACAACGTGGCCAGGCGTATGCCCTGGGCAATGAAATACCTCAAGATCAATATTGCCAACCTGCACATGATCACCATTATTTAACCAACGATCAGGCTCGAAAACTTTGGCATGCCCAAAACCAAAGCGCACTGTTTGTTCTGGCAGCTGATCAATCCAAAAACGCTCCTCTTCTTGTGGCCCCTCAATAGGCACACCAAGCTGATCAGCCAAGTCTTTGGCGGCAGCGCAGTGATCTAAATGTCCATGCGTCAACAATATCTTTTTAACCTTGCCGCCCATCTGCTTAACGCCCTCAAGAATCTTTTCAATATCCCCGCCAGGATCAATCACAGCGGCATCGCCAGTCTCCTGGCAAACCAAAATAGAGCAATTTTGCTCATACGGTGTAACAGGAACAATTCCTAATTTAATTGGCATACGTACAAGTAGTTAAGTGAATCATTGGGGAAAGCTAGTTTAGGGGAGTCAGCATAAAATGCACCTAAAGGATAAAACAATGAATAGCCAAGATACATTTAAATTTGCAGAAACTCACGAATGGGCCGATCAGGAAAATGACGGTTTAGTGTGGGTTGGCATTAGCAATCATGCGCAAGAAGCGCTAGGTGATGTGATGTTCTTTCAAGCCCCAAAACTTGGACAACAAGTAAAGCAGGGTGAGGCTATTGCTGTGATTGAGTCAGTGAAGGCAGCTAGCGATATTCATGCACCCATAAGCGGGGAGATTGTTGCGCTCAATGAAGAGGTAGATACATCGCCTGAGATCGTCAATGAAAATCCATACGGTGTTTGGTTATTCAAAATCAAACCCGCCTCCGATGAAATTCTTGCTGAAGAGCTCAATCAACTCTTGACCCCAGAAATATATAACGCGGGCCCTGGCGCCTGATATCTGAAATCAATCAGATTGAAATGGGGTCGCGCTCAATTAACCAACGAATACGCCCTTCTTTACTAATGCGCCCCTGAGAGTTCTCTCGCAAATAAAGATCTATCGCCTCTAAGATTTCTTGCAGGTTTTTACGATCGTCAGACTCCACCAGAAGTTGGGCGCGTTCCGAGCCAGCTACGCGCATCATTGCCTTGGGGACCGGATCATAGACTCTGAGGCCTTTATTTATGTGGCCCCGAGACTTTAAATATCCCTTCAAGCTACTCAAAAACTGAATTGCTTTATCTAAACTTTTAGCCTCAGCATGGATAAGGGCCTGGTAAGCAAATGGCGGCAAGCCCGCTTCTTTTCTTTCATTGGCCGTAAAGCTTAAAAACCCATCTACGTCATGGCGCAGTAAAAACTGAAAAACTGCAGACTCCGGAAACTGCGTTTCAATATAAATAGCACCACCTGCTTCACCATCCTTATTGGATCGCCCAGCCCGCCCTGCAACCTGAACTAATTGGGCAAATAATCGCTCTGCAGCCCTAAAGTCTTGAGAGAACAATCTACTATCCGCATCCAGCACAGCAACTAAGCCAATATTTTGGTAATCGTGCCCCTTGGCAATCATCTGGGTCCCAACCACGATATCGATATTGCCTTCGTGAATTTCCTGAAAGAGCGCTTCGGCACCCTTACTCTTTCTGCTGGAGTCTGTATCGACTCGCAGCACTCTTGCAGCCTGCCACATCTCCTCAATAGCATCTTCAATCTTTTGAGTTCCCTGTCCCAAGGTCTTCAAGTCGGCATTGCCACAATCAGGACAATGGCTTGGAATCGATTTAACCAAGCCGCAATGGTGGCAACTTAAAACTGATTTCCTGCCTAATGCTCCAGCTTTATGCAGCACCATATAGGAGCTGCATTGCTCGCATCTTGAGAGCCATGAGCAAGCGCCACAGCTAAGCACTGGAGCATAACCTCGTCGGTTGATCAGTATTAAGCTTTGCTGCTTATTTTCTAGATTCTGACTAACCGCATTCGCAAGGGTTTTAGTAATCAGGCTTTTGGATTTTGGCTTCTCTATATCACCCGGACTAAATTGCGTTTGTGGATCGCGCGTATTGATCAAATGCACTTTTGGCAAACTTGCGCCTTGAGCGCGCTGATCTAGGCGAATATATTCATAACGACCAGCCCTGGCAGCCATCCAAGTCTCAAGCGATGGCGTAGCCGAGGCCAATAGGATCGGGCGCTTGAGATCGTGGGCACGCCATATCGCAAGATCCCTTGCAGAGTAACGAATACCATCTTGCTGTTTATAGGATGGATCATGCTCTTCATCCACAACAATGGCGCGTAGATTAGGAAGGGGAGTTAATGCAGCCAATCTTGTTCCCAAAATAATTTGGGCTTGACCAGTCATCGCCTCATACCAAGCAATGCCTCTTACTTTCTCACTGACACCGCTATGAAGCACCACCATTTTTTTATCTGGAAAATAAGCGCGCACTCTGCGCTCCAACTGTGGCGTTAAATTAATTTCAGGGACCAAGAGCAATACTTGTGCACTCGCATCCTCCAAAATACCACTCAACCAATTTAAAAATACAGCAGTCTTTCCACTACCAGTTTGTCCTTGCAACAGTATTGCTTTGAATTCTCCCGAAGGAATAGTGCGTAATTTTTCTAAGGCGAGTTTTTGACCATCGTTCAGCTGGGCCTCATCAACAAATCCCTCAACGGCCTCTAGCTTGTTTTTTTTCTTTTGCTTTTCTTCATCTGCAGCTAATTTCTTGGGGATCTTTTCCCAATCATCTGGCTTTTTCCACATCTGTGGAATGGTGGGAATGATGGTCTCGCCTAGCGCATGAATGTAATACTGGCTGGCAAAGTTCATTAACTTCAATACTGCTGGGTCCAAGGGGGGAAGGGGCGCAATTTTGCTTACCCCTTTTAATTTATCAAGATCATAGTCTGAGTAAGCGCTTACTTTAATTACCAACCCCACCAGTGAACTTCGCCCAAAGGGAACCCCAACTATTGCCCCTACTTGTGGGGCGCACCCTAATGCCTCTTCATCCCACAAGTAGTCAAAGCCCTGGGCAAGGGGCTTATCAACAACAACTTGGACAACGATTGGAGGGGGCATGATTTACTTCAAATCTCTATTTTGCTTGTGGATAAGTCTGTGGATATCATCCGAGGATTCTGATTTATAAGCTAATTTATCAGCTTTCAGATTCTGCACTCTTTTAAAGCTTTTTAGTAATTATTTATATAAATCAGTAACTTACAAAGATATTCGAAAGTGAATTTTCATCTTTATTCGCAATCTCACTGAATTTTGAATTTCGTCGCTAACTGTGTATAACTTTCGTTAAAAATTCTCAGCAGCAAGTTAGCATTCACTCAGTATTATGACTTTGTCCTGAGAGACCTGGAGCGATTTATGACAGCCTCGGCGAGAGCGGTCACGCTCTCTGGAGGGGTGAATTGAGAAATGCCGTGGCCTAGATTAAAAACATGGCCATCCAAAGGATGTAAACCAGGTTTGAGGGATGGCGCACTCGCCAAATCCTCGAGGAGAAGGTTGGCTTGCTCTGCAATTTGTTTTGGCTCTGCGAACAAGATTAGCGGATCTAGGTTGCCTTGTAATGCCAACGGCTTGTTCAGAGCGAGCAACTGTTTTCTTGCACGACTCAGCGACATTGTCCAGTCGATAGCAATCACATCAGCACCAACTTGCGCCATGTCATTGAGCCAAATTGCGCCACCTTTAGTAAACATGATGACTGGAATTTTTCTACCTTCATGCTCGCGCGGCAATAAGGCAATTACTTTTTGCATCGATGCTAAAGACATCTTTTGATACCAACCGTCTGGAAGCATTCCGCCCCAAGTATCAAAAATCATCAGGGCCTGTGCGCCTGCTTTAACTTGCTCTATCAAATAGGCTGCCACTGACTGAGCATTAATATCAAGGATATGCTGCATCAAATCAGGACGACTAAACATCATGGTTTTGGCATGACGAAAATCATCGGCACTGGATCCATCAACCATGTAGCACGCCAATGTCCATGGACTTCCCGAGAAGCCGATCAATGGAACGCGTTGTTTGCCGTCTTGAATGAGTGCTTTACGAATTTCTGAAACAGCATCAAAAACATACTTGAGCTGATCCATATCAGCAACACGTAATTTCTTAACCGCCTCTTCAGTACGCAGGGGATGGTCAAAACTAGGGCCTTCGCCAGCAGTAAATTTCAGACCCAATCCCATTGCATCAGGAATGGTCAAAATATCAGAAAACAAAATTGCAGCATCCAATGGATAGCGATCCAAAGGCTGAAGTGTTACTTCAGTAGCATAAGCAGGATTTTTTGCGAGCCCGAGAAAACTTCCGGCTCTAGCGCGAGTAGCGTTGTATTCGGGGAGGTATCGGCCGGCTTGACGCATGAGCCAAAGCGGTGTTTGATCAACCGCTTCGCCCAGGCAGGCCTTTAAAAACCGATCATTTAACAGCAAGGAGATGACCGGCTATTACTTTTTACGACGGAAACGTGCAATTGCAGCCAGCTGTGCAGCCGCCATTGCAAACTCAGATTGGGCCAAAGCCAAATCAAAGTCAGTGCCACGGTTTTGCATCGCTTCTTCAGCACGTTTCTTAGCTTCAATCGCTTTAGCTTCATCAAGATCGTGTCCGCGAATAGCGGTATCCGCTAAAACAGTAACGCGATCTGGCTGAACTTCTAAATAGCCACCTGCTACGAAAACAAACTCTTCATCACCATCAGCTTTTTCAATACGAACTGAGCCTGGACGAATACGTGTAATCAAAGGAGTGTGGCCGCGCAAAATGCCGAGCTCACCACTTTCGCCAGGAAGCGCAACAAACTTGGCTTCCCCGCTGAAAATAGACTGCTCAGCACTCACTACATCTACGCGTATGGTTGACATAATTTCCCTAGATTAAAGCTTCTTGGCTTTCTCGATGGCTTCATCAATTGAACCCACCATATAGAACGCTTGCTCAGGCAAGTGATCCAATTCGCCGCTGCAGATCATTTTGAAACCACGGATGGTTTCTTTTAATGGAACGTATTTGCCTGGTGAACCAGTAAACACTTCAGCAACGTGGAAAGGCTGGGACAAGAAACGCTGAATCTTACGAGCACGTGATACAGACAACTTATCTTCTGGTGACAACTCGTCCATACCCAAAATTGCAATAATGTCGCGCAACTCTTTATAACGCTGCAATGTCATCTGCACTTCGCGAGCTACTTCATAGTGCTCTTGACCAACCACTTGTGGGTCGAGCTGACGGCTAGTTGAATCCAATGGATCAACCGCTGGGTAAATACCCAATGCAGCGATATCACGTGACAACACAACTGTGGAGTCTAGGTGCAAGAAGGTTGTAGCTGGTGATGGGTCGGTCAAGTCATCCGCAGGAACGTAAACGGCCTGGATAGAGGTAACGGAACCAGTCTTGGTAGAAGTAATACGCTCTTGCAATTTACCCATCTCTTCAGCCAATGTAGGTTGGTAACCCACGGCGGAAGGCATACGACCGAGCAATGCAGAAACTTCGGTACCGGCCAATGTGTAACGATAAATATTGTCAACGAAGAACAAAATGTCACGGCCTTCGTCACGGAAAGCTTCAGCCATTGTCAAACCAGTTAACGCAACGCGCAAACGGTTGCCAGGAGGCTCGTTCATCTGACCAAACACCATCGCCACCTTATCGATAACGTTAGATTCTTTCATCTCGTGGTAGAAGTCATTACCTTCACGAGTACGCTCACCAACACCCGCAAACACTGATAAACCTGAGTGTTGCTTAGCGATGTTGTTAATCAATTCCATCATGTTCACGGTCTTACCAACACCCGCACCACCGAACAAGCCAACCTTACCGCCTTTAGCAAACGGGCAAACTAAGTCAATAACCTTAATACCGGTTTCTAACAAATCCACAGAAGGTGATAGCTCATCAAACTTAGGTGCTGGCTGGTGAATAGCACGACGCTCTTCAGTGGCAATCGGACCTGCGTCATCAATTGGACGACCTAAAACGTCCATAATGCGGCCGAGTGTAGCTGGGCCAACAGGCACAGAAATTGGGCCGCCAGTAGATTTAACCTCCATACCACGACGCAAACCATCGCTTGCACCCATGGCAATAGCGCGAACTACGCCGTCACCAATTTGTTGCTGAACTTCAAAGGTCAAACCTTTTTCAGCAAATGATTTTTCACCGCTATCAACTAATGTCAACGCATCATAAATGTTTGGCATTTTGTCGCGTGGGAACTGAATGTCCACCACTGGACCGATACATTGCACGATATTTCCGTTACTCATCGCATTTCTCCGCTTTTAATTCCTGAATTCTTTCGTATTCCTAATCGCCGACCGCTTAAACCGCAGCCGCTCCGCCAACAATTTCTGACAACTCTTTAGTAATAGCAGCCTGTCGTGTTTTGTTGTATTCCAATTGCAATTCGCCGATTACGTTCTTCGCATTATCTGAAGCGGCCTTCATAGAGACCATACGTGCAGACTGCTCAGAAGCCATGTTTTCAGCAACCGCCTGATAAATCATTGCTTCAACGTAACGCTTAAGCAGGCCATTCAAAATAGACTCTGCATCAGGTTCGTAGATGTAATCCCAAGAATTGCCTGTTTTCTCTTGTGGAGTCAAAGCTTCTGGCTCCAAAGGCAAGAGTTTTTCTAAAACAGGCTCTTGTTTCATTGCATTTACAAAGCGGGTATATGCCAAATAAACAGCATCAATCTCGCCACGCTCAAACGCTTCTAATTGGGCAACAATTGCACCAATCAAAACATCCATATGTGGTGTGTCACCAATTTGGATTGTTTGAGAAATCAATTTTGCTTTTGAGCGATTCAAAAATTGCAAACCTTTTGAACCAATTGCGGTGTACGCAATCTCAATATTTTTTTCTTGCAAATCGCGCACTTGGTTAGCAATCAAACGCAAGACGTTGGTATTTAAACCGCCGCACAAGCCTTTGTCTGTAGTAACCAAAATCGTACCAACTTTCTTCACTTCACGAGTTGCCATGTAAGCAGGGCGGAACTCAGGATTAGCTTTAGAAAGGTTGGCAACAATCTCACGAATTTTTTCAGCATATGGACGCGCATTACGCATGCGCTCTTGGGCGCGACGCATCTTGGATGCGGCGACCATTTCCATTGCCTTCGTGATCTTGCGCGTGTTTTGCACGCTCTTGATCTTAGATCGTATCTCTTTTGTGCTTGCCATGATTTATGCGAGCCCTCTTAGAAAGAGGCAGAACGCTTGTAATCCTCAATGGCAGCGCGCAATGCAGCTTCGTCATCTTTGCTCAAATCTTTGGTTTCTTCAATACGCGCAACTAAGTCAGCGAATTTAGATTTCAAATGATCTTGCAAACCTTTTTCGAATGGCAATACGTTCTTCACTTCGAGGTCATCGAAGTAGCCGTTATTAACAGCATAAAGTGAAGCGGCCATTTCCCAAACTTGGAGTGGCTTGTATTGAGCTTGCTTACACAATTCAGTAACGCGACGACCGCGCTCAAGTTGCTTGCGGGTTGCTTCGTCAAGGTCAGATGCGAACTGAGCAAACGCTGCCAATTCACGATACTGCGCCAAGTCGGTACGAATACCGCCAGACAATTTCTTAATTACTTTAGTTTGTGCGGCACCACCAACGCGGGAGACAGAAATACCGGCGTTAATCGCAGGACGCACACCAGCGTTGAACAAGTCAGTTTCCAAGAAGATCTGACCGTCAGTAATCGAAATTACGTTGGTTGGAACGAATGCAGAAACGTCACCAGCTTGAGTTTCAATAATTGGCAATGCAGTTAAAGAACCGGTTTTGCCTTTTACTGCGCCGTTAGTGAACTTTTCAACGTACTCAGCATTTACACGGGCAGCGCGCTCGAGCAAGCGTGAGTGGAGGTAGAACACGTCGCCAGGATAAGCTTCACGGCCTGGTGGGCGGCGGAGCAACAAGGAGATTTGACGATAAGCAACCGCTTGCTTGGTCAAGTCATCATAAACAATCAAAGCATCTTCGCCGCGATCGCGGAAGTATTCACCCATGGTACAACCTGCGTAAGCAGATAGGTACTGCATCGCTGCAGACTCAGAAGCACTCGCTGCAACAACAACGGTGTACTCCATTGCGCCCAATTCTGTGAGCTTGCGAACAACGTTAGCAATAGTGGAAGCTTTTTGACCGATCGCCACGTAAACGCAATAAACGCCTTTACCTTTTTGGTTAATGATCGCGTCAACCGCAACTGCTGTCTTACCAGTTTGACGGTCGCCAATGATCAACTCACGCTGACCACGGCCAATTGGAACCATCGCATCAATCGCCTTCAAACCAGTTTGTACTGGCTGGCTTACGGATTGACGTGCGATAACGCCAGGCGCCACCTTTTCAATAAAGTCAGTTAACTTGGTGTTGATTGGGCCTTTGCCATCAATCGGCTGACCGAGCGCGTTTACTACGCGACCGAGCAACTCTGGACCAACTGGAACTTCCAAAATGCGGCCAGTACATTTTACTGGGTCGCCTTCTTTAATGTGGGTGTATTCGCCCAACACTACGGCACCAACAGAATCACGCTCAAGGTTTAATGCGAGGCCGATAGTGTTGTTTGGAAACTCCAACATTTCGCCCTGCATAACACCTGACAAGCCATGTACGCGGCAAATACCGTCGGTCACTGAAATTACAGTGCCTTCGTTGCGAACTTGGGAGTCAACGCCCAATTCGCTAATTCGGCTTTTGATCAGCTCGCTGATCTCGGAAGGGTTGAGTTGCATTACTTACTCCTGGGTCTTATTTCGTATGTTCTTAATAGGGATCACTTATGCGCCAAGACTTGCTTGCATTTGAGCTAACTGGGCCTTAACTGAACTATCCATTACTTCATCGCCAACTTGAATGCGAACTCCGCCAATCAATGTTGGATCAATTTGGATCGTTGGGCGCAATTCTTTACCCCCAAAGCGCTTCTTCAAACTTGACAACAAATCATTTAACGCAGAACCCTCTAAAGGGAATGCGCTAGTAATATTTACTTCTGCAGCGCCTTCGCTTTTGTTCTTCATTGCTTCAAATTGATGAGCAATTTCAGGAACGGCTGCTAAGCGGTGGTTTTGATTCACAAGATTCAAAAAGCTGGCAACCTTGCCATCTAACTTGGTCTTCACCATGCCAGAAAGTAACTTGCTTAAATCATCAGCTGAGACTTTTGGGTTGTTTGACAATGCAGCAACTTCTGGCAAAGCAGCAAGCTGAGCCAATTCATTTAATTGCTCCAAACATCCAGCGAGCTCAGCCGGCTTGGCGCTTTGAAAAAGCGCTTCCGCGTAAGGACGTGCAATGGTGGCTAATTCAGCCATATCAAAGTTCTGCCTTTAATTGATCAAGTAATTGGCCATGCGCTTTTGCATCAACTTCGCGACGCAAAATTTGCTCGGCGCCTTTGACAGCGAGAACAGCCACTTCAGCACGCAGAACTTCGCGGGCACGAGTAACTTGCTGGGCTGCGTCTTGTTGCGCTTGAGAAATGATTCGAGCGGCTTCAGCTTGTGCGTTAGCGCGAATTTCTTCGGCCGACATTTGTGCACGTTTCTCAGCTTCGGCAACGCGTTGAACACCTTCTTGGCGTGCTTTATTTAATTCTTGCTCAGCTTCATTGCTGGCCAGTGCGAGAGCTTCTTTACCACGCTCTGCAGCAGCTAAACCATCAGCAATTTTGCTTGAACGCTCATCTAACGCCTTAACTAGCGGTGGCCACACAAAGCGTGCAACAACCCACCATAAGACGAAGAAAACGATCATTTGCGCGAATAGGGTCGCGTTCAGATTCACGATATTCCTTTCAGTATTGTTGAGAACAGTTGGATGACCCGTTGGTCATCCACGCCAAAACAATTACTTAATAACTGCGAGCAGTGGGTTTGCGAAAGCAAACAACATTGCAACACCAACGCCGATCAAGAACGCAGCGTCGATCAAACCAGCCAAAAGGAACATCTTAGTTTGGAGTGGCTCCATCAATTCTGGTTGACGTGCACAAGCTTCGATGTACTTGCCGCCCATCAATGCGATACCCAAACATGCACCGATCGCGCCGAGGCCGATGATGATGCCGATACAAATAGCTGTTGAACCTTGAATAGTTGCTAAAAATGCTTGCATGTTGCTGACTCCTGAAGTTAAAAGAGGTAAGTTAAAAATAAAATCTTAGTGATGGCTATGCGCTTGCCCGATGTAAACCAAAGTCAACATCATGAAAATAAAGGCTTGCAACAAAATAACCAAAATGTGGAAGATGGCCCAAGCTGATCCAGCAATAACGTGGCCCACCAATCCGAACAGGGATAAATCTAAATTAAAGGTCCATACGCTACCAAGCAAGGCAATCAATAAGAAGACCAATTCGCCAGCGTACATATTGCCGAAAAGTCGCATTCCCAAAGAAACGCCTTTCGCCAAATACTCAATGATGTTCAGTGCGAGGTTGAATGGGGCTAAATACCATTTCGCACCAAAAGGGGCAGAAATGAGTTCGTGCAAGAAGCCGCCGAAACCTTTTACCTTGAAGCTGTAAAAGAACACCAAAACCAACACTGACAGGGACATGCCCATCGTTGCATTTAAATCAGTTGTGGGAACCATGCGGTTGTGCGGCACATGTCCGCCAAAGTTACCGATGAAATGATTTACGCCCAACACCCAATCCACAGGAATTAAGTCGAGGGTGTTTAAAAGAATGATCCAGAAAAATACGAAGAGCGCGAGAGGCGCAATGAAAGTGCGATCACCATGAACAATGCTCTTGGCTTGTGTATCGACCATCTCCACAATCATTTCTATCAAAGACTGGAACCGACCAGGAACGCCAGGAGTTGCACGACGTGCTGCAATCAATAATATAAATACTGCTATGAAGCCCATCAATGAAGCCCAAAAAATGGTATCTAAATTGATGACGCTGAAATCAACGATGGAGGATTGATGCTCACCAGTGCTGGTGAGATTTTGTAAATGCTCAGAAATGTACGCGGTTGGCGTCATTTGCTCGGCTGCCTCGTGGGCTTGGTGTACTTCGCTAGACATCTCTTAACTGGTCCTTTGTTTCAATCTCAATTGTCACTACTTAGCGCCACAACCACGCCAGCCATACACACTTCAAGGCAAGCAGGTAAGTCACCAACAAGGGGACCCAAAGCACGCCAGGGACGTAATACGCAATCCCTATAAACAGCATCAGCGTCACGGCGATTTTGATCAATTCACCTGAAACCAATGCCGCCAAAAATCTTCCTGGATTCAATCTTTGCGATTTTTTTGCCAACTCCAACCTGACTAAAAACAGGGTTGTAGGCAAGACGCTAATTAAACCACCTAAAAAGGCCGACTGAGTATAAAGGCTTACCCCTACCGGCTCCCCAAAAATTGACCAAAACACCATGCTGATAGCCGTAATCAACACTTGGGCCAAAATAATTTTCCACGGTGAAAGAGCTCGGTGCTTTGTTGCATCGCTTTGCTGCATCGCAACAATTTCCTCTTTGCTGTAAACCCGGATAACTTCTTCGGGTTCATCCCACTCATCTACCTCGGAAAATTGATTTTTTTGAGGAATCAATTTAGCCCCGAAAGTTTAATGTGTGCAGTGCAATATGTCAAAGGATTTGGGGACATTTTTCTACCTAATTTAAGACTCAATACCCAATTTTTTTAATAAAGAATCTAGTTCGTCGAATTGGCTGAACCGAAGCCTGAGCTCTCCGCCCTTGCCTTTAAGCTTGAATTCGGTGCTTAAGCCAATCAAATCTGCAATTTCCTGCGTCAAACGCTGCATATCTGGATCACTACTGGGCGAAGAAGTGTTTGACTTACTTTTAGCCTTTTTGTCTCCAATTTGACCGCCCGCAATCACCAAAGCAGCAGTCATTCGCTCCGCCTCACGGACAGACAGACCCTGTGCTGAGATTCTCTGGGCTAAAGCCACCTGGCTAGACCCAGGAAGGGGCAATAGCGCACGAGCATGCCCCATATCGATATCTCCGGCCAACAACATGGCCTGCACCGGCTTTGCTAGCTGGGCGAGGCGCAATAAATTGGTAATTGCACTGCGCGACTTGCCTACAGCCTTTGCTGCCTGTTCGTGCGTAAATCCAAACTCCTCGATCAACCTAGCTAAACCCTGTGATTCTTCGAGAGGATTTAAATCCTCTCGCTGCATGTTTTCTACCAGGGCCATTGCTGCTGCAGCCTGATCATCGGCGCCAGAAACTAAAACCGGAACCTCTTTTAACCCCGCAATAGTTGCCGCACGAAAACGTCTTTCGCCCGCAATAATTTCGTATTTGCCAGGCGCCACCAGGCGAACCAATAAGGGCTGCATGACGCCTTGCTCGCGAATACTTTCTGCCAACTCTTGCAAAGCACCAGCTTCCATTTTTTGACGCGGCTGATATTTGCCTGCCTGCAAAGCAGTTAATGGCAAACGATTGATTTCGGTGGAGGGATTCGCTTGCTGCGTCTTCTCTCCAAGCAAAGCTTCAAGACCTCTACCTAAACCTTTTTTCTTAATGGCAACCATGATCTTTATTATTCTTTCTAAAAATTACATGTGTTTGATGCGCTCAACCATCTCAGCACCAAACTCTAAATAGGCTTTTGCGCCACGTGATGATTTATCGAAAGCCACCCCAGGAAGCCCATAAGAGGGGGCTTCAGCAAGACGCACATTGCGCGGAATAATGGTCTTAAATACTTTATCGCCGAAGTGCTCAAGCAACTGATCGGAAACTTGTTGTTGCAAAGTCATGCGCGCATCAAACATGACGCGCAATAAACCAATGATGACTAAGTCGGGATTCAAATTTGCATGCACTTGTTTGATAGTGTTTACCAAATCGGACAAACCCTCCAATGCAAAGTATTCACATTGCATTGGCACAATCACACCATTTGCTGCGCACAATCCGTTGAGCGTAAGTAAGGACAAAGCAGGCGGACAATCAATCAAAATAAAGTCGTAATCGTTTGCCACTTGAGCAAGCGCATCTTTCAAACGTGCTTCGCGGAAATCTAGATCTACCAATTCAATTTCAGCGCCCGCTAAATCACGATTAGCCGGCAATACGTCGTACCCGGAGCTTTCGCAACGCTGCACACACTCTTTAACTGACGTCATACCAATTAGTACCTGATATACGCTTGCGTTTAAGTCTGCTTTCTCTACCCCCGAGCCCATAGTGGCATTACCTTGAGGATCAAGGTCCACCAACAAAACGCGCTGTTGTAGTCCTGCTAAACCCGCTGCCAAATTAACGGCGGTAGTGGTCTTACCAACACCACCTTTTTGATTTGCAATACAGAAAATTTTTGCCATGGCTACTTTTGGGTTTACTTAAGAGGTGAGGGTGGATTTTCTCACGGGGGCCAACACCAAAAGGCGTCGCTCCACCGCTAAATTAGGGATATGAAGGGGCTCATCGGCAACTAAGCGCCAATCGTCCATGGAAACATCTTTCATTTCGTCGTCTGCGCGCTTGGCCTTCATTGCGAATACCAGGCCATCGGGCTTTAAGAAGGGCAATGACAGATCCAAAAAACGCGCGAGATTTGTAAATGCCCGAGAAATGACTGCATCAAATTGTGCTGGTTGTTGCATTGCAGCATCTTCCACTCTCTCGCAGAGCACCTCAATGTTTTTCAGTTTCAGTTTTCCGCGCACATGCTGCAGAAATGCCGTCTTCTTGCGGATGGCTTCAATCAGTGAAAGCTGCCACTCCGGCTGAACAATGGCAATAGGAATGGCCGGCAACCCACCTCCTGAACCAAGGTCAGCAATCTTAGGAGACGAGCCCTTTAAGAAGCGTTTCAATACTGGCAAAACTGCAATAGAATCAATAAGATGCAGTCGAATAGAGTCTTTCTCACCCTCGATTGCCGTCAGATTATGAACTTGGTTCCAGCGTCCCATTTCTTGCAAAAACAACTCTAAATCGGCGATATTGCTTGGGCTTAATTCCAACCCAAGGTCCTCAATCCCTAAGGCAAGCAAACCCTCACTCATGAGTTTCTTGAGTGCGGCCCAAGCCCTTTTTAAGGTGCACCAATAAAAGCGAAAGGGCAGCAGGCGTTACCCCTGAAATACGGCCAGCCTGACCCAATGTTTCTGGTTTATGCAAATTCAGCTTTTGCTGGACCTCTTTAGATAAGCCAACAACCTGAGAGTAATCTAACAACTCTGAAAGTGGGAAAGATTCATTGTGCTCTTGACGAGCGATTTCTGTCGCCTGACGATCAATATAACCCTGGTATTTAACTGAAATTTCTACCTGGTCGCTAATTTGAGACGCCAAGCCAAGATCCTCATCTAAAGTTTCAGGAGCCCACATTCCGTCACCCAAAGCAGTAATTGCTTCATAAGTAACCCCTGGGCGCCTCAATAACTCGGTTAAGCTACATTCATGGGACAGGTCTTGACCCAGCAACCTAGAAACTAGGGGGGCAGCCTCATGTTTTGGCCCAACCCAAATATCTTGCAAGCGAGATGTTTCACGTGAAACAGCTTCCTGTTTTCTGCAAAACACCTCCCAACGATAGTCGTCCACCAATCCAAGCTCGCGCCCAATTGTGGTTAGGCGCATATCTGCATTGTCTTCGCGTAAGCTCAGGCGATATTCTGCTCGGCTTGTAAACATGCGGTACGGCTCCTGAACCCCGCGAGTAATTAGATCGTCAACTAAAACACCAATATAGGACTCGCTGCGTTTTGGAAGCCAAGGATCTTTACCTTGCGCTGCCAAGCCAGCATTGATTCCGGCCAGCATACCCTGCGCTGCAGCCTCTTCGTAGCCCGTAGTGCCATTAATTTGACCAGCGAAGTAAAGTCCGCCAATAGCCCTTGTCTCAAGGCTATGGCGCAATTGGCGTGGGTCAAAGAAGTCGTACTCAATTGCATAACCAGGGCGAACAATCACCGCAGACTCCATACCCCGAATGCTGCGGACTAAGTCCCACTGAACATCAAAAGGTAGGCTGGTAGAAATCCCATTGGGGTAAAACTCGTTAGTTGTTAGGCCCTCTGGCTCCAAAAAGATCTGGTGGCTATTTCTCGAGGCAAAACGATGAATTTTGTCCTCAATAGAAGGGCAGTAGCGGGGGCCAACCCCCTCAATCACACCGGTATACATTGGTGAACGATCTAAACCGCCTCGAATAATATCGTGAGTCTTTTCATTTGTATGAGAAATCCAGCAAGGAACCTGCTTAGGATGCTGCTCTGGACGCCCCAAATAAGAAAACACCGGCACTGGATCCAAGTCCCCAGGCTGCTCAAGCATGACTGAGAAGTCGATTGTTCGACCATCAATACGAGGCGGGGTGCCAGTCTTCAGCCTCCCCTGGGGGAGCTTCAACTCTTTTAGTCTAGCCGACAAAGAAACTGCGGCAGGATCACCGGCACGCCCACCGGCATAATTATTTAAGCCAACATGGATTTTTCCATCCAAGAAGGTGCCCGCCGTCAGGACCACTTTTTTTGCCTCGAACTCCAGGCCCATTTGGGTAACAACGCCCTGGACCTGATCACCCTTGACCAATAAGTCGTCCACTGCGGCCTGGAAGATGCTTAAATTAGGTTGATTTTCTAGGCGGCGGCGAATGGCGGCCTTATATAAAACTCGGTCACCCTGAGCGCGAGTAGCTCGAACAGCGGGGCCTTTACTAGAATTGAGGATGCGGAACTGAATACCAGCCTCATCTGTCGCGGCAGCCATTGCGCCACCCATGGCGTCAATTTCTTTGACTAAATGTCCCTTACCAATCCCGCCAATGGAGGGGTTGCAACTCATAGCGCCCAAGTTTTCAATGCTATGAGTAATTAATAGGGTGTCGCAACCCATGCGTGCCGACGCAAGCGCGGCCTCAGTCCCAGCGTGACCGCCGCCAACCACAATGACATCGAAACTTTTGGAATAACGCATGATTTGCCTCAGATAGGGCGATGATCATAGCATTTTGTTTGTTTCACGTGAAACAAAAGATCAAAAAATCTTAGAAAAACAATGAATATATCTCTAAGTATTTGATTTAATTGATGAAATAAGCATTCCAGGCTGACTTCAATATCAACACGCTAACAATAAGCAGAAAAGCCTTTCTGACAAAGGCGCTGCCATGCTTAATTGCTAATCGACTACCAAACTGACTGCCGGCGATATTAGCAATCATCATCGCAAACCCAAGAGGCCAATTAATTTGACCAAGGCTGGCTAACATCAAAATAGCAGCTAGGTTTGTTGCTACGTTTACCAATTTTGTTGCCGCAGACGCATGGAGAAAATCAAAACCAAAAAAGCGCACAAAACCAAACAACAAAAAGCTGCCGGTGCCGGGACCAAAAAAGCCGTCATAAAAACCAATTGTTAAACCAAGAATGACGCCCTTGACTTGTTGCAAGCGCCCAAGAATTTTCGGTGCGTGCGCCTCTCCAAGTGAAGGCTGAAACCAGGTGTACAGAAGCAAAAATAACAAAACAAATGGCAACGCTTTGCGCAAAGGCTCGGCTGGAAAATTGCTCACTGCATTAGCACCCAAAAGAGAGCCAACAAAACCTGCGATGATGGCTGGCAAAACAATTGCCCAAGGTAAAGAAACGTGGCGCAAAAATTTACGCGCAGCATTAAAGGTCCCACCAACCGCGGCAACCTTATTCGTCGCTAGCAAAGTTGCAGGCGGAACATTGGGGTAAGCAGCAAACAGGGCGGGCACCTGAATCAAGCCTCCACCTCCAGCTACAGCATCAACCAGCCCAGCAAAGAAGGCCATTGCCAAAAGCAGCGGCCATATGAAAATTGAAAATTCGATGAGAGTCTCTTTTAATTAAATGAGTGCGGCGAGAGCGCCGCACTAAAGCCAAATAATAAAAGGAAAAATAAAAACTCAGTTTTTGTTTTTATAGTACGCGGCAATTTCGCCAACAACGCCACGACGAAATGCTAAAACACAAATGACAAAAATGAAGCCGGTTGCAATTGTGCTCCATGAGCCAATGTTGGCGAGGTAGTTTTGCAAACCAACCACAATTCCTGCGCCAACCACTGGGCCCAGAATGGTTCCCATGCCACCAAGCAAAGTCATCAACACAACCTCACCGGACATGTGCCAGTGAACATCGGTCAGTGTTGCCAACTGGAACACCAAAGATTTCATGGATCCTGCCAAACCAGATAATGCAGCCGAAAGCACAAAAGACATCAACTTAAAACGATCAACGTCATAACCCAAGGAAATTGCACGAGGCTCATTCTCACGAATTGCCTTAAGAACCTGACCAAACGGAGAGTGCACTGCGCGCATGATGACGGCAAAACCAAATAAAAAAACCGCTAAAACAAAGTAATACATTGCAACGTCATCTTTTAGGTCAATCAAGCCAAATAACATGCCGCGCGGGACACCCTGTATTCCATCTTCACCGCCTGTAAACGGAAGCTGAACAGCTAAAAAGTAAACCATTTGCGAAAGGGCCAAAGTCACCATCGCAAAGTAAATACCTTGTCTGCGAATAGCCAACGATCCAATTAAGAATCCCAGAACCCCAGAACCAACAACGCCCAACACAACTCCTAACTCAGGGGAGAGGCCCGCCTCTTTGCAGAAGTAAGCGGTAATGTAAGCGGCAGTTCCAAAAAATGCTGCGTGACCAAAAGATAGAAGCCCAGTAAAACCCAAAAGCAAATTAAATGCGCATGCAAAAAGGGCAAAGCACAGCACCTTCATTGCAAATACGAGATAAATAAAATCTTGGAATGGCAATAACAGGGCAATTAAAACCAAGATGCCGTATAGCAATTTTGTTTTTGGATTCATGCTTATTTCTCCCGCCCAAACAGTCCAGCAGGACGAATCAAAAGAACAATTGCCATGATCACAAAAATCACAACGCCGGAGGCCTCTGGATAAAAGACCTTAGTCAGGCCCTCAACTAGACCCAAGCCCAAACCAGTAAGGATGGCACCCATGATCGAGCCCATGCCACCAATCACTACCACCGCAAACACAACAATAATGAGGTTGGAGCCCATCAACGGGTTCACTTGGAAAATAGGGGCTGCCAATACACCAGCGAAGCCCGCTAGACCAACGCCATAGGCGTAGGCCAAAGAAATCATCAGCGGGACATTGATACCAAAGGCTTGTAGTAATTTAGGGTTTTCGGTTCCGGCGCGCAAATAGGCGCCCAACTTTGTTCTCTCAATCACATACCAGGTTGAGAAACAAACTACCAAAGAGATAACAACTACCCAAACACGATATTTTGGCAGGATGATGCCAAGCGACTCCAGCGGGATTGCTCCCTGCAATATCTCTGGGGCTGGATAGCTCTCACCAGAGATGCCGTACCAGTGACGGAACATGCCCTCAATAATGAGAGCCAAACCAAAAGTCAGCAACAAACCATATAGGTGATCAAGGTGGTACAGGCGGCGCAACATTGTGCGCTCCAGAATTAAGCCGAAACCAGCCAGAACCAACGGAACAACAATAAGAGCAAACCAATAATTAATAGATAAGTCAGGGAAGCCAAGCCATTGGCTAATCTGGGTTAAACCTATCCAGGCCACAAAAGCACCCATGGTGTATTGGGCGCCATGTGCAAAATTAATGATGTTGAGAAGGCCAAAAATAATGGCCAATCCCAAACTCAATATGGCATAGAACGAGCCATTAATCAGCCCCACCAAGAGCTGGGCTACCAGCCCTTGAGGGGTAATTCCGAGAAGTTCAAACATACTAGGTGGGGATCAATTACTTGTTAGTAACCAGCTTGCATCGTGACAATGAAAGTGGTTGTGTTGCTTCGGCAGCAGGAATCACCGCTTTGACGTTGTAATAGTCCCATGGGCTCTTAGAGTCAGACGGCTTCTTCACCTCTAGCAAATACATGTCATGCTCAAATTTACCGTCAGCACGAATCTTGCCCTTGAAAAGACCATCATCAATGTTGGTTGACTTCAAAGCCTTCATTACAGCCTGAGTGTCATCGGTACCGGCTTTTTGCACAGCATTTAAATAAGCAAGAACGGATGAATAAACACCAGCCTGAACACTGGTTGGCATACGCTTGTGTTGCAAGATAAAGCGTTTAGCGAACGCACGGGTCTTGTCATCCTTGTCCCAATAGAAGCCTTCTGTGAGATACATGCCTTGTGCGGCAGGAAGGCCCAAAGAGTGCACATCAGAGATAAACATCAACAATGGAACAACCGTCTGCTTTTTGTTAATGCCAAACTCAGAGGCTTGCTTTACGCTGTTGATAGTGTCTTGACCAGCGTTTGCCAAAGCAACCACATCTGCTCCGCTAGCTTGGGCTTTCAGGAGGTAGGAAGAAAAATCGCTATTGGGGAATGGATGCTTACTAGTACCCAATACCTTGCCGCCGTTTGCAGTCACAACGTTGGTTGAGTCCTTCTCTAAGGCAGCGCCGAAAGCATAGTCAGCAGTAATAAAGTACCAGTTCTTTTTACCCTGCTTTACTACAGCCTTAGCTGTGCCGTTAGAAAGTGCGTAGGTATCGTAGGTCCAATGTACGTTGTTCGCTGTACATTTTTCATTGGTGATTGGTAAAGAAGCTGCGCCAGAAACCAAAGTAATCTTGTTCTTTTGCTCTGCTACTTCCATTACAGCCAAGGCAACGTTGGTTGAAACTAACTCAACAATCACATCTACGCCGTCTTTGTCGTACCATTCGCGCGCTTTGTTTGCAGCAATATCAGCCTTGTTTTGGTGATCAGCACTAACAAGCTCAATCTTCTTGCCAATTACAGTGCCGTCTTTGGAAAAATCAGCAATTGCCATTTTTGCAGCAATCACCGCACCAGGGCCAGCCAAATCAGAATAGGTTGATGAAAGGTCGGTTAATACACCAATCTTTACAACGTCGCCACTTACTTTAGATCCACTTTGTGCAAATGCTGGGTTTGAACCAAACATGGTCGCCGCAACCAGACATGCGGTTATTTGCTTTAACTTCATTACCGTCTCCTATAGAAATCCACTAAACACCAAGATACTCATTTAATAAAGTTGCTTTTTCGGCAAGCTCGCTTTGTTGCACCACCTCAACCACATTTCCGTGCTCAACTACATAATGACGATCAGCCAAGGGTGCAGCAAAGCGGAAGTTTTGCTCAACCAACACAATCGTGAAGCCTTTGTTGCGCAAGCTGGTAACAACTTCTCCAAGCTTTTGCACAATCACGGGTGCCAACCCCTCAGTAATCTCATCCAATAACAATAACTTTGCGCCGGTTCTCAGAATTCGCGCCATTGCCAGCATTTGCTGCTCGCCACCAGATAAGCGGGTGCCGGGGCTGTTTCTTCTCTCATAGAGATTTGGAAACATCTCATAAATCTCGTCCAAACCCATGCCGCCAGGCGCAATCTCTGGCAAAAGCAAAAGGTTTTCCTCTGTACTCAAGCTAGCAAAAATTCCTCTTTCCTCCGGGCAAAAACCAACCCCCAAACGAGCAATCTTATAAGTGGGCATGGAGATAGTTTCCGCCCCATACACCTCTACAGAACCAGTTCTTTTACTAGTTAATCCTAAGATGGTTTTCAGAATGGTGCTTCGACCGGCGCCATTTCTTCCAAGTAAAGTAACAACCTCGCCATCACGCACAGCAAAATTCACGCCATGCAAAATGTGAGATTCGCCATACCAAGACTCTAAATTTTTAACCTCTAGCGCCATGGTGCTCATAGGTTGTCTCCCCCATGGCTACCCATATAAGCCTCAACAACCAGTGGGTTGTTTGAAACCTCATGATATGAACCCTCAGCCAACACTGAGCCACGCTGTAAAACGGTAATACGATCTGCAATTGAAGAAACCACCTTCATATTGTGTTCGACCATGAGAATAGTGCGGCCCTTGGCCACACGATCAATCAACTCTGTTACACGCTCAACATCTTCGTGACCCATTCCCTGGGTGGGCTCATCCAAAAGCATTAACTCCGGCTCCATAGCTAAAGTTGTTGCAATTTCAAGCGCCCTTTTACGGCCATAAGCTAGATTGAGCGTTTCTTCGTCGGCAAAGTCCTCCAAGCCAACCTCATGGAGAAGCTCTAGTGCGCGCTCATTAAGCACATTTAAGGAGTTTCCAGACTTCCAGAAGTGAAACTCGGTCCCCAATCCTCGCTGCAGTGCAACACGAACATTTTCAATAACCGTTAAATGTGGAAAAACAGCAGAAATCTGAAAGGAGCGAATAATGCCCCGTCTCGCAATTTGTGCGGGGGCCTCTTTGGTGATGTCAAAACCATTGAATAAGATTTGGCCGCTGCTGGGCTCTAAAAACTTGGTCAACAAATTGAAGCAAGTCGTCTTGCCGGCTCCATTAGGCCCAATCAAAGCGTGAATGGTTCCCCGAGCGACATCTAGGTTCACATCAGTGACCGCAGAAAATCCCTTAAAGGATTTTCCCAGTCCAATTGTTTTTAATATTGTTTCTTGCAATCTCATGCCCTCTACCCCCTACTTGGGAGCAAGAATATGAGAATACCCCAAGATAGCGTGGCTTTATATAGCAATAACCCTAAACAATTAAAGTGGCAACGCTAAAAAAATTTTAGGGAAGTTTTTGAAATTCCTGAATCGCTGAACGAGCCAATTCATCCAAGACATCCACCGGCACCCTTTGGGCGCCCTGGACAATCATTAATGCATAAGGTTTGGCCAGGGCCGACGCCTCGGGACAGAGTCGCAACTCATCACCCTCCGATGGGGACTGACTGCGCCAGTAGTTGATGGCAGCCTCTAGCTCTTGGATTGTTACAAACAACATGAAAATTATTTTTACTTATCTTTAGTTGCAAGCATAGTGCCACGGCACTTTTTTGCACCGCAACGGCACTCGTAATCTTTTTTCATTTGCTTGGTAATCTTTCCCTCAATATCGAGTGAGTAGTCATAAAACAACTCTTCACCAACCTTCAGGGCGCGCTTTGCATAAATAAACACGCGGGGCTCACCATCAAAACTGTCTTCCCGGGTTTCGCAAATTGGCTTACATGAATGGTTGATCCAGCGCGCAGCATTCCCACCATATTTCGCATCAATCACACGACCATCTTCTAATGAAAAGTAAAAAGTATGATTAGGATCTTTGGGGTCGTGGGGGTGGCGCTTCTCTGCAAGCTTCCAACTGATGCGCTCGCCTTTGTATTCAATAATTGCCTGGCCCTTTTTAATGGGTTTGGCAACAAATACGCCCTTTCCATGAATCGGCGAAGACTTCACAACAATAGAGGATCGGTCCACCTTGGGTGGTTTTAATTTTTTGGCTGTCATAAGTTAAACGTCTAGGTTGCGGGCAATAAGGGCATTTTTTTCAATAAATGCGCGACGAGGCTCAACCTCATCCCCCATAAGCGTAGTAAAGACCTGGTCCGCAGCAATGGCATCTTCAATCTTTACCTGCAAGAGTGTTCTAGAGCTTGCATCCATAGTGGTTTCCCACAGCTGTGATGGATTCATCTCACCAAGGCCTTTATAGCGCTGACGACTCAATACGCGCTCTGCCTCAGACAACAACCAAGCAAAGGCGGCCCTAAAGTCGCCAATAGTTTGCTCTTTTTGGTTTTTATCAGGGTCGCCGCGACGAACCTTGGAGCCCGCTACAACCTTGCCCGATAAAACAGCTGCGGCATTTGCAAGGCTTTGGTAATCATCACCATGAACAAAGTCAGAGTTAATGGAAGAGAGCTTCAGGTTTCCATGAATACGGCGCGATAACAACAAGCGGAAGCGCTCAGTACGGTCTTCTTTTTGAACAATAATTTCTGGTGGCAAAGCTAAAGGATTCAAAGAATCCGCAAGCGCTTGCCTTAAGCGATCAGCAGATTCGTTAGCTGATTTTTCGGTATCCAGATTTAATGGTGTTCCTGAAGCAATTGCTCGCAGAGCATCTTCGTCAATGGTGCGAGACAAGCGGTCAACAATCGACTGAATCACTTGATAGTGTTTTGCCAACTCATTGAGCGCCTCACCCTCAATAATTTCACCTGATGGCGTTTGTAGGGATGCTGTTTCAAGTGCAATTTTTAACAACAACTGATTTAGCTCGTTGTCGTCTTTAATGTACTGCTCATTCTTGCCAAACTTTACTTTGTAAAGAGGTGGTTGAGCAATATAGATATGGCCACGCTCGATCAACTCAGGCATCTGCCTATAGAAGAAAGTTAACAACAGCGTGCGGATATGACTACCGTCAACGTCCGCGTCGGTCATGATAATGATGCGGTGATAACGCAATTTATCTGCCTTATATTCTTCGATCCCGATGCCGGTGCCCAAAACGGTAATTAAAGTAACCACTTCTTGGCTGGCAAGCATTTTGTCAAAACGTGCTTTTTCAACGTTAAGGATTTTTCCTTTTAACGGAAGAATTGCTTGGAAGCGACGATCACGTCCTTGTTTGGCAGAGCCCCCTGCGGAGTCTCCCTCGACAATAAAGAGTTCGGATTTGGTTGGATCTTTTTCTTGGCAATCGGCCAACTTTCCAGGCAAGCCAAGCCCATCCAATACACCCTTACGTCTCGTCATGTCACGCGCTTTGCGTGCGGCTTCGCGAGCACGGGCCGCATCAACAATCTTGCCGCACAGAATCTTCGCGTCAGCTGGACGTTCTTGGAGATATGCGCTCAATGCTTCGGCAACAATTTCTTCAACCGGGCCACGCACCTCACTAGAAACCAATTTATCTTTTGTTTGGCTGGAGAATTTTGGTTCTGGAACCTTCACTGATAAAACGCAGGCCAAGCCCTCGCGCATGTCATCACCAGAAATTTCTACTTTTGCTTTCTTGGCAACTTCATGCTCATCAATGTATTTATTAATGACGCGCGTCATTGCAGCGCGCAAGCCGGTTAAGTGTGTTCCACCATCCCGCTGTGGAATGTTGTTAGTAAAACAAAGTACTTGCTCACTAAAGCTGTCATTCCACTGCATAGATACTTCAGCAGTAATTTGACCGCCTAGGTCTGAGGGGCGATTGCCCTCAGCATAAAAAATATTGGGGTGCAGTACGTTTTTAGTTTGGTTGATGTACTCAACAAAGCCTTTTACACCACCAGAGAAAGCAAAGTCTTCTTCTTGACCCGTACGTTGATCAATCAACTTAATGTGAACACCATTGTTTAAGAAAGAGAGTTCGCGAATACGCTTAACTAGAATTTCATAATGGAACTCGACGTTTCCAAAAATTGTTTCGTCAGCCAAAAAGTGAACTTCGGTTCCTGAAAGCTCAGTATCACCAGTAACAGTAATTGGAGAAACTAAAACCCCGTTCTCATCAACAACATTGCGATTTTGAATAACGCCACGCGCAAACTCCATGTGGTGAGCTTTGCCATCGCGACGAATAGTTAACTTTAACCATTTGGATAGCGCATTTACGCAACTAACGCCCACACCATGAAGACCACCTGAAACTTTATAACTATTTTGATCGAACTTACCACCAGCATGGAGCTCAGTCATGACAATTTCAGCAGCACTACGTTTCGGCTCATGCTTATCGTCATATTTAATCCCTGTTGGGACACCACGACCATTATCGACAATAGAAATAGAGTTATCAGTTTGAATAACTACTGTGATTTCAGAACAATAACCAGCCAAAGCTTCGTCAATGGAGTTATCCAAAACCTCAAATACAAGGTGGTGCAAACCCGTACCATCGGATGTGTCTCCGATATACATACCAGGACGTTTACGAACAGCCTCAAGACCCTCTAGGATTTGAATCGATGCAGCGCCGTACTGCTCTACTACTTTTTTTTCTTCAGTCATTTTTTTCTAAGTTAAATACGCATTGGCATCACAACATACTTAAAGCTCTCTGAGCCAGGCAGAGTAATCACAGCACTGCTATTTGCATCACCTAAACTAATTTGAATCTTTTCATTCTTTAGGTTTGATAAAACATCCAACAAGTAGCTAACGTTAAATCCAATTTCTACTGCATCACCAGCATACTCAGTCTCAATCTCCTCTTGAGCTTCTTCTTGCTCAGCATTGGTTGATTGAATTGTGATGCGGTTTGGGGATAGGGAAAAACGAACCCCTTTAAATTTGTCTGTTGTCAAAATAGCGGCGCGTTGAAGTGCTGATTGAAGAGCATCACGACCAACTACGAGTGAGTTTTTATGGCCCTTCGGAATCACTCTCTGGAAATCTGGAAACTTACCTTCAACTAATTTTGAAATTAATTCAATATCACCAAATGCAAACTTCACTTGATTAGCTGTCAAACTAATTTCCAAGGATTCATCAGAATCCTCGAGTAAGTGCTGGCACTCCAAAATTGTTTTGCGAGGAATAATGATTTCTTGTTTTTGACCAGAGCCTGATGGGGCCTCTGCCAGCTCAACCTGAGAGTAAGCAAGGCGGTGACCATCTGTTGCCACCGCAACCACCTCTTTACCCTCAATTACCAACAACATCCCATTTAAGTAATAGCGAATATCTTGTTGAGCCATTGAAAAATGTACTTGGCTAATGAGTTGACGGAAACTCTTTTGCGACATCTTCCAAGCAGCAGTTACCTCGCCCACGCTTTGCATCACCGGAAACTCAGTTGCAGAAAGCGTTTGCAAAGAGAAACGGCTTTTGCCGCTCTGTACAACCATCTTGTTATCTTTAAGATTTAAAGATACTGGACCCTCTGGCAATGCACGCAAAATGTCTAAAAGTTTTCTAGCGGCAACAGTTGTTGTTACATCTTCTGTACCAACACCAAAATTAGCGTTTGTTGTAATTTGAATTTCAATATCAGTGGAGATGAATGAAACTTTTTCTCCAACTTTTTTAAATAAGAGATTAGCCAAAATTGGCAGCGTGTGTCTGCGTTCAACAATTCCACTAACAACCTGAAGTGGTTTTAGTAGGCTATCGCGAGAAGTGTTAACGAGTTGCATTGCTTTTAAATCCTTGTATATATCTTAGTAGTAATAGTAATAAGGGTTCGAAATTCCGTGGATAAGTCAAAAAACCCTTATAAAACAACACATTAGAGACAAAAAAACCTGTGGAAAACTCTTGTATAAGCGCTGCATAAAAAGGGGATAACTTTTTATCAACACCCTATTTTTGCATGAAGCTGAACCTTTCCACAATTTATCCACATCTAATCCACAAACTTATCCCTGGGGTTGTCCACAACCTTATCAACAAGCAAAAAACTACGCCTTTAAGGTTTGCTCAATAACGTGAATCTCATGGTTTAGCTGCCCATCATGTGCTCGCTCATCTGCAATCTTGCGAACAGCGTGAAGGACGGTTGTGTGGTCCCTACCGCCAAATAATTCACCAATCTCCGGCAAGCTTTTTTGTGTCAACTCTTTGGCCATAAACATTGCAATTTGACGGGGCCGCGCAATATTAGCCGGGCGCCTTTTGGAGTACATGTCTGCAACCTTGATGCTATAGAAATCAGCAACTGCTTTTTGAATATTTTCGACAGAAATTTGACGATTTTGGATAGAAAGTAGGTCTTTTAGTGCTGTTCTGGCAACCTCAATCGTGACCTCACGACCGTGGAAGCGAACAAACGCCAAAATCTTTCTCAAAGCCCCTTCTAACTCACGGACGTTTGAGCGTAAGTGTTTGGCCACAAAAAATGCAACGTCCTCACTCATGGGGATGCCTTCACTAATAGCTTTTTTCATCAAAATAGCGACACGCATTTCTAGCTCTGGTGGCTCAATGGCAACCGTTAGCCCAGAATCAAAGCGGGAAATAAGGCGATCATCAATACCCGCCATTTCCTTGGGATAGGTGTCACTAGTAATGATGACTTGGGCCTTGTTGCTTAATAAGGCCTCAAAAGCATAGAAAAACTCTTCCTGGGTCCTGGATTT
This sequence comes from Polynucleobacter sp. JS-JIR-II-c23, assembly GCF_035011225.1. Lineage (NCBI taxonomy): Bacteria > Pseudomonadati > Pseudomonadota > Betaproteobacteria > Burkholderiales > Burkholderiaceae > Polynucleobacter > Polynucleobacter sp. JS-JIR-II-c23. The sequence goes on from NZ_JAYGQT010000001.1 coordinate 112,548, forward strand.
GCCGCTAAAAAACTGAATGTCATCAATAAGTAAAAGGTCTAAGGAGTGGTAGTAGCGCTTAAAGCGGTCAAACGCCTTTTGTTGGTATGCGCGGACCACATCTGAAACATACTGTTCGGCGTGGATATAGCGAATACGGGCGTTTGGCTTCTCTTTTAAGAGGTGATTGCCAATCGCGTGAATTAAATGGGTCTTACCCAGACCTACCCCACCATATAAGAACATGGGGTTGTAAGAGGTTCCAGGGTTGTGCGCCACCTGAATCGACGCAGCCCTAGCAAGTTGATTGGCTTTACCAGTAACAAACGTTTCAAAAGTAAGGTTCGGGTTGAGTTTTGAGTGATCTTCAATCTCAAAAGCACTCTCTTCTACCGATATGCTTGGCTCCGAGATCTCCACAGAAACATTTTTCTCTATGGGCTCTTCCAGCGTTACGGAGGGTGCGGTATTGGTTGCACCACCCTCAACAGCGAGTGTAAAGCCGACATTAATGGGACGCCCAAAATACTGGGAGGCCAACTCTTGGAATCGGTCGGCAAACGTCTTTTTGGTCCAATCCAACTTAAATCGGTTGGGGGCTCCAATTGTTAGTGAGTCATCACTTTCAACAAAAGACAATAGGGTAAGGGGTTGAATCCACGTTTTAAACTGTTGGGGCGACAGTTCGCGGGATAAAATGCCGATAGCATCATCCCAGAACCCCAGTGGGCTAATTGAATTCAAGGCGGGGGGATTGTGTAGGTTGCTCATATTTTTGGAGGATCCATTGTAGCGATGCTCCAAAGTTATCCACAAGCAACAAAAACGTGGAAAAGCTGTGGATAACTTGTGAATAATAGAAAAATCTCTATTTAAATTAATGATTTAAGAGAAATTTCACTAAAAATAGAGAAAAACACCTACATATTCATCAAGATCGATTGACCTTTTGCTCTGCAACAAGGAAAATACTTGGTTTTCCAGGGATAGAACATGAAAAGAACTTACCAACCCTCAGTAACTCGTCGCAAGCGTACACACGGCTTCCGTATTCGCATGAAAACCAAAAGCGGACGCGCAGTTTTAAATGCTCGTCGTGCAAAAGGCCGCAAGCGTTTGGCTGTGTAATTTAGCCATTGAATAGCGCAAGGATTTCTGAATTACTTAAAGCACGCCCCAAGACAAGTTTGTATTGGGGCATGTATGTTGCATCCACTCAAGAGGGCGTCAAGCCTGACTTGGGGGTTGCGGTAGCAAAGAAGTTGGCCAAAAGAGCGGTTGATCGAAACCGCCTAAAGCGGATGATTCGCGAATTGGTTTGGACGGCTCAAGCCAAAACATTAAATAAAGATGTTGTGGTCAAGCTCAAAAAACCAATCGGTCGCGAAACTCGGGGCAGACTCAGAAAAAAAGAAAAAGAAATTTTGCGCTCTCAAATTTCGGGGCTGCTTTAGGTGCGCGCCTTAAATAATGCGGCAATTAAGTTGGTAAAAATATATCAACTAGCTTTAAGCCCTTATTTAGGTATGCACTGCAAGTATGTGCCCAGCTGTTCGCAATATGCATGTGACTGCTTTAGTCATTACGGATTTATTAAAAGCTTTGGCCTAACGGCGTGGCGTATTTTGCGCTGCAACCCGTTGTCACACGGCGGTTATGATCCTGCTGTAAAAGATACAAAACACCAACTTAAGTGAATGTAAATGGACTTTAAAAAAACAATTCTTTGGGCAGTATTCTCGATGTCGGGTCTCATGCTCTACAACAATTGGCAGGTTCATGAAGGCAAGCCATCCTTGTTTGGTGGCGCCCCAGCGAACTCCCCGGCTGTTGCTGACAAGGCCACAACGGGAGGCAAAGTTGATGTCCCTATGCAAGCCGCAGGTGCGCCGGCAGTTGCCGTAACGCCAGTGGTTAGTGGTGGCACCATAGAAGGTGCAGAAAAGTTTACACTCCAAAATGATGTGTTGGTATTGGAAATTAGTGCCAGCGGAGCAAATGTAATTGATGCTAAGTTATTAAAAGAATTAACTGCTGAGAAAAATCCAGTAGAGCTTTTTCAATACACGCCAACACACAAATATTTTGCACGGTCTGGTTTAATTTCTTTAAACAATAACGACCTTCCAAATCACACAAGCACCTTTAAATTAGTACAGTCAGGAAAAGATGGTTCAGGTAGACCGTTTGCAGTATTTGCCAGCGAACGTAACGGCGTCAAACTTGAAAAAACATTCATCCTAAATCCTGGTAGCTATGTAGTAGATGTTGGCCATCGCGTCACACAAACAACAAACAACCCAAACCCTCTTGTTTTGTACACAGAAATTGTGCGCGACGCTTCACAAGAGCAAAAAATCGGCCCATTTGGCGGCGCCTTCTCAGCCAGCACATTTACTGGACCGGCCGCCTACACAGATAAAGAAAAATTTAATAAGCTGGAGTTCTCAGCGATAGATAAAAACAAGATCACCATCCCAACGCAAGTTGCTGCTGGTGAGCCAGCTTGGATCGCCATGGTTCAGCACTACTTTGCGAGCGCCTGGATTCCGGGCGACAAAGATGCACGGGATATTTATGCTGGAAGAATAGACAACGGCTTGTATCGAATTGGTATGCAAACACCCCTAGGTGTTGTTGCCCCAGGAGCAACTGTTGTAGAAAAAGCCAGATTATTTGTGGGACCTCAAGAAGAAAAGGTTTTGGAGACGATTGCTCCAGGCTTTGAATTGCTCAAGGACTACGGTTATCTGACTATTATTGCTAAACCCATTTTCTGGTTGCTTGAAAAAATTCATGGTTATGTTGGCAACTGGGGTTGGTCCATCATCCTGTTGACCATCTTAATTAAGCTGGTGTTCTTCCCCCTATCTGCTGCAAGTTATAAGTCAATGGCCCGCATGAAGGAAGTGCAGCCGCGCTTGGCGGCCATGAAGGAGCAGTACAAGGGCGAGCCACAAAAACTCAATCAAGCCATGATGGAGATGTACCGCAAGGAAAAAATTAACCCGTTGGGTGGATGCCTGCCGGTTGTGATTCAGATCCCTGTGTTTATCTCGTTGTATTGGGTATTGTTGTCATCGGTTGAGATGCGTGGCGCACCATGGGTTTTGTGGATTCATGATCTCTCGGTGCCTGACCCGTATTACATTCTGCCGGTCATTATGGCTGTCTCTATGTTTGTGCAAACGAAGTTGAACCCAACGCCTCCAGATCCAATTCAGGCGAAGGTGATGATGTACATGCCGATCGTCTTTTCAATCATGTTCTTTTTCTTCCCTGCGGGCTTGGTTTTATATTGGGTTACTAATAACCTTCTATCGATTGCTCAACAGTGGCAGATTAATCAGATGTTTGGAAAAAAGCCCGCTAAGTAATTTGAGCGCGGCATAACTCGCTTGCAATAAATAGACAGCAATGATGACAAGAAAATTGCCCATCATTGCTATTGCAACCGCGCCCGGCAAGGCGGGCGTCGGGGTTATTCGCATCAGTGGAAAAAATTTGAGCGCTTTGTCGAGCGCATTATTTCAAAAAAACCTTCCTCCAAGACAAGTAAATCTATTAACGCTCTGTGATGAGAGTGGCCAAGCCATTGATCAGCTCATTGCAATTCATTTCGTTGGACCAGCTTCTTTTACGGGTGAAGATGTTTTAGAGCTTCAGTGTCACGGTGGCCCACAACTTCTTGAGTTGGTGATGAAACGCTGTTTAGAGTTGGGCAAATCCGAGGGACTTGTCATTGCAGAGCCGGGCGAATTTACCCTGCGTGCCTATCTCAACAACAAAATTGATTTAACCCAGGCTGAGGCTATTGCAGATTTAATTGACGCGCAAAGCGAGGCGGCTGTTCGCGGCGCAGCTCGTTCTTTGCAGGGTGCTTTTTCTGACGACATCAATAATCTCATTGAAGAAATTACCCAACTCAGGATTTTGGTTGAGTCGACCTTAGATTTTCCAGAGGAAGAAATTGAGTTTCTAGAAAATGCTCAGGCACGTCAGCGCTTGACCGCGGTTAAAGAAAAGTTACAAGCTTTACGTGCGGGCGCTAAGCAGGGAAAAATTTTGCGCGATGGAATTCAGCTGGTATTAGCCGGAGCGCCCAATGTGGGGAAAAGCTCTTTGCTTAATCGCTTGGCCGGTGAAGAGGTCGCCATTGTTACCCCTATTGCCGGGACAACTCGAGACCGGGTTAAAGAAAGCATCACCATTGACGGTGTGCCCATGCATATTATTGATACAGCTGGTCTGCGCGAAACAACGGATGTTGTAGAGGCAAAAGGCATTGAAAGATCGTGGGATGCCATTCGTTTGGCAGACATAGTGATTTTTTTGACTGATGCTCAGTCGGCCGCCCAACAGGACGACCTAAAAACTCAGATTTTGAGGGAATTACCGCCTAAATGCGCCGTGCTTGAGCTTGTGAATAAGGTTGATTTGCTCCAAGAACCATCAAAAACTGCGCCCAGTGAAGTTTTGCTGATTTCCGCCAAAACTGGAGAGGGAATTGAGGGGTTAAAACAGAAGATTCTGGAGCTTGTGGGTTGGGCTGGACCCCAGGAGGGCGCTATTTTGGCTCGTAGAAGACATTTAGACTGCATAGAGCGCGCGGCTGAACATATTGAAAAATCAGAAGAATTCGCTGCAAATGGCAACAATTCTCTCGAATTATTTGCAGAAGAGCTCTCTTTAGCCCAAAGACACTTGGGGGAAATTACCGGAAAACTGCTTCCAGACGACCTTTTGGGGAAAATCTTCAGCCAATTCTGCATTGGTAAGTAAAGGGTTTGTGCTGTGTCTGGCCCACACAGCAAATGTGACCGAAATGTTAAAATCGTCGGATTAAAAAATTTAATCTTCATAGGGAAACATATGACTTCAACTACCAGCGGCCAAATTAATGTGAATGCGCCAGCTTACGTAAAAAACAAGCGTCTAATTGAGTGGGTTGGCGAAGTGGCAGCTCTTACCAAGCCTGACGCCATTCGTTGGTGTGATGGCTCACAAGCTGAATACGACGAATTGTGCGAGTTGTTGGTGAGTGCTGGTGTATTTAAGCGCCTTAACCCTGCTAAGCGTAAAAACTCATTTTTAGCTTTGTCTGATCCTGAGGATGTGGCGCGTGTCGAAGATCGCACCTTCATCTGCTCAGCAAAGAAAGAAGATGCTGGTCCAACTAACAATTGGGTAGAGCCAAGCGAAATGCGCGCAACATTGAATCCATTGTTTGATGGTTGTATGCGCGGTAGAACCATGTATGTAGTGCCCTTCTCTATGGGCCCAATTGGTTCGCCAATCGCACACATTGGTGTCGAGTTGTCTGATAGCCCTTATGTGGCGATCAATATGAAGTTGATGACTCGCATGGGTAAAGCGGTAATCGATCAGCTTGGCGCTGACGGCGAGTTTGTTCCTTGTATTCACACTGTGGGCAAGCCTTTGGCTGCTGGTGAAAAAGACGTCGCATGGCCAAACAACAAAAACAAATACATTGTTCACTACCCAGAAACACGTGAGATTTGGTCTTTCGGTTCAGGCTACGGCGGCAATGCATTGTTAGGTAAAAAATGTTTTGCATTACGCATCGCCTCCAATATGGGTCGCGATCAGGGTTGGCTGGCTGAGCATATGCTGATCTTGGGCGTAACTTCACCCGAAGGTAAAAAATATCACATCGCAGCCGCATTCCCATCTGCGTGTGGCAAAACCAACTTCTCCATGATGATTCCTCCAAAGGGATTCGAGGGTTGGAAAGTTACCACTATTGGTGATGACATTGCTTGGATCAAGCCACGCAAAGATGCCGTTACTGGCAAAACTCGTTTGTTTGCAATTAACCCAGAGTCTGGCTACTTCGGCGTAGCTCCTGGAACTAACCGCCAAACAAATCAAAACTGTATCGACTCTCTCAATCAAGATGTGATCTTTACAAACGTTGGTTTGACTGATGACGGTGATGTTTGGTGGGAAGGTTTGACAGAAACTCCACCAGCACATTTGATTGACTGGCAAGGCAAAGACTGGACTCCAGCCGATGGGGCTGCTGGCCGTAAAGCCGCGCATCCAAACTCACGCTTTACTGTTGCGGCGACTAACAACCCAGCGGTTGATCCAAATTGGGATGATCCCGCAGGCGTTCCTATTGATGCATTCTTGTTTGGCGGCCGCCGTTCAAATACCGTACCTTTGGTTAGCGAGGCACGTGATTGGGTTGAGGGCGTTTACATGGCTGCAACATTGGGCTCTGAAACCACCGCAGCCATTACAGGTCAAATCGGCGTTGTACGTCGCGACCCATTTGCAATGATTGCATTTGCTGGTTACAACATGAGCGACTACTTCCAACATTGGCTCAATATTGGTAAGAAGCTCGAATCTGAAGGCGCAGTATTGCCAAAGATCTATTGCGTGAACTGGTTCCGCAAAGATGAGAATGGCAAGTTTGTATGGCCAGGCTTCGGTGAAAACATGCGTGTTCTTTCTTGGATTTTGGGCCGCGCAGAAGGTAAGGCAAGCGGCAAAGAAACCCCATTTGGTATTACTCCAGAGTACACAGATATGCATTGGGGTGGTCTCGACTATTCCGCAGAAAAGTTTACTAAAGCAATCACCGTTGGAATTGATGATTGGAAGAATGAGCTTAAGCTGCACACAGAATTGTTCGAGCACCTTGGCGATCGCTTGCCAAAAGAGATGAAAGAAACTCGCTCCAAGATCGAACAACGCCTGAATGCTTAAGCTTCATAAGCTGATAGCAGTATCAATCGTTTTATCAATACTTAATCAATGACCAAACCCCAACACCATGAAATAGTGGTGATTGGGGCAGGCATTTGTGGGGCAACCATTGCAAATGAGTTGCTCGAGCGTGGCAAAGCTGTTTGTATTATTGACGCCGCTCCATCTCCGGCCACCGCCTGTTCAAGCCATGCTTATGCCATTGCACATCCGCATATTGGCAAGGGCGCCCCCCGTTTATTGCGTCTAACGCGCCTTGCATTTCTTCTGGCCGAGGCACGCTGGAAAAATATGTGGCAGCAATACGGGATATTTCAGCCGACCAAAAAAGATAAAACCTTTGATCGAGCTGCAACAGAAGAGCATTTGCGTTCACTGAATCTTGATGAAGATATGGCTATTGCCATGGATGCTCAAGAGGCTAAACGGTTTTGTGGAATTGAACAAAGCGGCGTTTGGTTGCCGCGTGGCGCTGGTTTAAATTTGCATGAAACAAGCAAGGGGTTGTTACACGAACAACAGCGATTAACTTGTGTGTGGAGCACGCGCATCGCGCGCTTAGAGGAGCTCAGCGATCAGTGGCATTTATTTGATGCCTCAAACAATCTGATTATGACTGCAAATCAAGTTGTAGTGGCCTGCGCCATTGAAGCAAAAGATCTTATGAATAGTATCGGTATTCGTTTGCCCTTAAGGCCGGTGCGCGGTCAGTTGAGCATTTTCACGGTTCGGCAAAATGACCCTTGGATCAAAAAATTACCCCAGGTTGGCATCTCTGGAGATGGATATTGTTTGCCTGCCAAGCAACTTGATGATGGTAGCTATCAATGGATTGTTGGCTCTAGTTTTGATGAGGGTGAGGATGACCTCTCACCAAGAGAAATCAGTGATGACTTCAATCGTGAGCAAGCTAAGCGCTTAGTGGATTACGAAGAAGGAAATCTTTCGTCGTTGATAAAGTCTGGAGATTTTGTTGGTGTGCGTTGTGTTGCTGGAGATCGTTTACCAATCATCGGCGCACTTCCTCAGCGCCCAGGAATATTTTTAGCTACTGCCTTGGGATCGAGAGGAATTTTGTGGTCCGCCCTAGCGGCTAAGCTGATTACGGCTCAGCTACTAGATGATGACTTTGCTTTGCTTGCACGCTTAGGTTTTGCTGCAGACTTAGTCGCTGCACTTGCGCCCGCTCGTTTCTTTGCGGGAGCAGCGCCTTCAGCCTTAGGTGCTTTAGCCTCAAATTCAAAGCCAATTTTGCCAGCAGAATCTAGCGCTAAATAGGCCTTAAAGCCACGCCCAGTGCGGTTCGACTTAAAGTTAGTTAGAAGATCTGTTTTGCCCTCTTTCAGTAACTTTTGAACCTGTTCTGGCGAGACCTCTTGTTGTAGAACTACTTTTCCGGTTTTGAAATCACATGATTTATTGGGGCCAGTATTGTTTTCACAAACATAACGCATGCCATCTTCATATACTGCGCCCGAACACTTTGGACAAACGCCTAGCGCTAGACGGCCCGTGAAATCGACGGCTTCAGTCTCATCATCTTGCGTGTTGCCAAAATCAAACTCAAGTTTGAAGCCCGCATTTGGATAATCTTTGTCATCCTCTGGAATTTCGCTTAATTTAATAATGGCTGCAAATGGGCGTCCCATTTTGCTGCGGAAACCTTGTAGTGGACCGATGGTTTTTTCACGCAACAACTCTTCAACTTCAGGATATTCAAATGCGCGCCCACCAGGTGTTTTGCTGATCGTAAAGCCGCACTTTTCACAGGCAAAACGTCGATAGTTTTCCTTTACCGGACCCTTACAGTGTGGGCATGGCGTGGTCATGGTGGCGTAGTCGCCTGGAATGGTATCGCTGTCATATTCTTTGGCACGCTTGACGATGCGCTGAGTCATTTGCGCGATCTCTTGCATGAAAGTATCGCGATTCATCTTGCCTTGCTCTATGAGAGAAAGTTTGTTCTCCCAGCTACCAGTGAGATCGGGGCGAGTTAACTCTTCAACATCTAAGCCGCGCAACAAAGTCATCAGTTGGAATGCTTTTGCAGTTGGAATCAGTTCACGAGCTTCGCGCACCATGTATTTTTCAGCAAGCAGGCCTTCGATGATGGCGGCTCGAGTTGCTGGTGTACCCAATCCCTTTTCAGCCATCGCTTCGCGCATGTCATCATCATCAACCCACTTACCCGCACTTTCCATTGCGGAGAGTAAGGTTGCTTCTGTATAGCGTGCTGGCGGCTTGGTTTTCAATGGCACTGCTGCAATAGACTCAGTTTGTACAGCCTCACCCTCTTGGACGGGAACGAGTTCATCGTCTGCTTGATTGGATTTGCCGTAAACCGTTAGCCAACCAGGGTTTACAAGCACACGACCTTCGGTTTTAAAGTGGTGTCCGGACGCCTCGGAAATGCGTGTGGTCACACGGAACTCTGCGGCAGGATAAAACACGGCTAAGAAGCGGCGCACAACCAAGTCGTAGAGCTTGGCTTCGGGCTCGCTTAAAGTTTTAGGCGTTTCTAATGTTGGGATGATCGCAAAGTGATCAGAAATTTTAGAGTTATCAAAAATTCGTTTGTTTGGCTTTACCCAACCATAGCCCGCTTTGGCCTTAGGATCCTTTGGGTCACCCTTCAAAATTTGTTTAGCAAAAGCACGATAGTCTTGTGAATGCTCAGCAAGGTTCTCCATGGTTTGTTTAACGGTATCGAGGTAGTCCTCAGGAAGCGCTTTTGCGTCGGTACGTGGATAGGTTAATACTTTGTGGCGCTCATATAGAGCCTGTGCAAGACCTAATGTATTTTTTGCAGAGAATCCAAAACGCGCGTTCGCTTCACGTTGTAAGCTCGTTAAATCAAATAGCTGAGGAGCAAGCTGTGTAGCAGGCTTGGCTTCTTCAGTCACGCTTGCTTTTTTGCCGCGGCATGCAGCCACAATACTTTGAGCTGCAGCCTCACTCCATAGGCGGTTCTCGCGCGCGTCGGGCTCGGCAGCATCCTTTTTGAATTTAGGGTCAAACCAGCGGCCTTCATACACGCCAGCAGCAGCGATAAATTCAGCCTTCACTTCCCAGTAATCTTTAGAGATGAACTTGCGAATGAGCTCTTCGCGCTCCACCACAATAGAAAGTGTTGGAGTCTGCACACGACCTACAGTCGTTAAGAAGAAGCCGCCGCTCTTGCTATTAAAGGCTGTCATTGCGCGCGTGCCATTGATGCCGACCAACCAGTCAGCCTCCGAGCGACAACGAGCCGCATCAGCAAGAGGCTTCATGTCTTCATCGCTGCGTAAATTGGTAAAGCCTTCGCGAATGGCGGCGGGGGTCATCGATTGGAGCCATAAGCGCTTAATAGATTGCGATGCTTTTGCGTGTTGCGCAATCAAGCGGAAAATTAATTCACCCTCACGCCCCGCGTCACAAGCATTAATGAGGGCAGTTACATCTTTGCGCTTAATGAGTTTTTGTAAAACTTTGAGGCGTGATTCTGTTTTTACAATCGGACGCAAATCAAAATAAGGAGGCACCACCGGTAAATTGGCAAACGACCATTTGCCACGTTTCACATCAAATTCTTCAGGGGCGGCAATTTCCAATAAATGGCCAACCGCGGAAGAGATTAGGAATTCATCGCTCTCAAAATAATCTTCGTACTTCGTAAAGCCGCCCAAGGCTTTGGCAATGTCATTGGCAACAGAAGGCTTCTCCGCAATGATGAGCGCCTTAGGGTGGTCCCCGGCGGTAGTCTTTGAGCTGCTTTTTTTGGTAGTTGCTTTAGTTGCCACGCGTTTTGCCTAAATTTGAGCTAGAAATGATGGTTTTTGGGATAAAACGGATGGCCAATTTAAACCAAAATCGGGCTTGGCCAATTGCATACCCCTTTTTTATTATTAACCGATAAATTAGGAAAAGTCCAAAAACGCCTATTTTTGGCCAGTTTTGGGCGGGCAGAAGTTCCCAGTTTTCAGATAAAAATCCCTTTCTAGGCCATTTAAATGCTGTTTTTGCTTAAAAAAGAAAACTCTTCAAGAACATCATCTGGTTTAAAGGCTAGTTTTGCACCTTGCTGAATAAGTAGATGGCAGCCGGCAGAATTGGTGTTGTGGATGGGCCCGGGAAGGGCGAAAACCTCCCTTCCAAGGTCTGCGGCCAGGCGGGCTGTAATGAGAGAGCCCGACTTTTCAGCCGCCTCTATAACAACGACACCAATAGCTAGGGCGGCAATAATGCGATTTCTTCTTGGAAAGTGCCATGCTTTAGGCCCCGAGCCTAGGGGAAGCTCAGATACCAATAGCCCCTGTTGGCTGATGGCACGAGATAGTTCGATATTTTGACGGGGATAGACGACATCTATGCCTGTTCCCAATATTGCCGCAGTGCAGTGATTGGGTCCAAGCTCAATGACCGCCTGATGGGCGGCGCTGTCGACCCCCTTTGCTAGGCCAGAAACGATCAAGGCGCCCGCTTTCGATAATGCTTGGGCAAACAGGCCTGCATTTTTTAAGCCTTCAGGGCTGGCGTTTCTAGAGCCTACGATCGCAATCACGGGCCTCTTCAGAAGATGAATGTCCCCATATATATAAAGACATCCCGGGGGATCATATAAATCATGGAGGCGAATTGGGTAATAAGGGCTCTTGCGATCGATTTGGAGAATGGCATTAGGCGTGGAGGATGTTTGCATAAATCAATTTTGTTCTTTGGGGGAATTGCGACAATCAGGACAGACTGATAGCTCTGTTGGATAATTCTTATATGGCTTTATTACCCGTCCTTTGTTATCCAGACCCCCGCTTGCACAAGGTTGCCAAACCTGTTGCGCAAGTGGATGCGCGCATTAAAAAAATTGTCGCCGATATGGCGGACACCATGTATGACGCCCCCGGTGTTGGCTTGGCAGCAACGCAGGTAGATATTCATGAGCGCATCGTGGTAATTGATGTGTCTGATGAACAAAACGAATTGATGGTTTTTATCAACCCAGAAATTATTTGGTCCAGCTCTGAAACAAAATCTTGGCGCGAAGGTTGTTTATCTGTTCCAGAGTTTTATGACGAGGTTGAGAGACCATCTGAAATTCGAGTAAAGGCTTTAAACGTTGACGGTAAAGAATTCGAAATAGAGGCTGATGGTTTGTTGGCAGTTTGTTTGCAGCACGAGTTAGATCATTTGCAAGGAAAAGTGTTTGTTGAGTATTTATCAATACTTAAAAGAACTCGTATCTCACAAAAAATGAAAAAGCGCGCTAAAGAATTAGTGGGTCAGCGCTAAGCGCACTAATGAAAATCGTTTTTGCTGGAACTCCTGAGTTTGCTGCGCAAGCGATGCGCGCAATTTACGATGCTGGTCATGAAATTGTTTTGGCTTTAACGCAGCCCGATCGCCGCGCTGGCAGGGGCATGCACCTTCAGGCAAGCCCAGTAAAAGAGTTTGCTTTGCAAAAAAATATTCCTGTGCTGCAACCGGAAACATTAAGACGCACAAGCACCGATTCGCAGAAGCAGGCGCAGGCACAAGCTGCATACGAGCGCCTATCTTCAGCGGACTTTGACGTCATGGTGGTGGTTGCCTATGGCCTGATCTTGCCCCAAGAGATCTTGGATATTAGCGAGAGAGCAGGAAGACATGGCAGCTTTAATATTCACGCTTCTCTGTTGCCCCGTTGGCGTGGTGCAGCACCAATTCAGCGAGCAATTGAAGCGGGCGATTCCAAAACAGGCGTTTGCATTATGCAAATGGATGTTGGCTTGGATACCGGAGATACTGTTTTAGTTGCGGACCTTGAAATTGCTCGCGATGAAACGAGTGCCAGCTTGCATGATCGGTTGGCGCAGCTTGGCTCGAAATCCATTGTGGATGTTTTAAATTCCTTAGACCAAGCCAAAGATTTATCTCGGGTACCGCAAGCGAAAGACGGCATTATCTACGCTGAAAAAATACTGAAGAATGAGGCAGGGATCGATTGGGCTCTAAGTGCCAAAGAAATCGATCATCGTATTCGGGCTTTTAATCCTTTCCCGGGGGCAAGTAGCAATTTGAATGGACTGGCGGTGAAGTTTTGGAATTCAAGGCTTGCAGACCCTAAAGCTGTAAGCTCCAGCGGTACTGTAGGCGAGGTGCTTGGGTTAAGTAATAAGGGCACATATATTCAGTGTGGTGAAGGAGTGCTTGAGGTCTTGGAGATGCAAAAACCAGGCGGCAAAAAAATAGATGCCAAAACGTGTTTGCAGTCGATTGGTGATAGTAAAAAATTGTTGCGCTTTCAAACAAAGGAGTAGAAATGTTTAATTTTGCAAAGACTGCTGTTTTGATGGCAGCAATTACTGCACTCTTTATTGTGGTTGGTGGTATGTTGGGTGGTGAGCAGGGTATGTTGATGGCTTTACTGCTGGCTGTTGGCATGAATTTTTTCAGCTATTGGTTTTCTGACACCATGGTGCTGAAGATGACTAATGCACAGCAGGTTGACGAAAGATCTGCCCCCCAGTTTTATGGGCTCGTTAAAGAGTTGTCGGAGAAGGCTGGCTTACCGATGCCTAAAGTATTTTTAATTAATGAGGATGCTCCTAATGCTTTTGCAACGGGGCGCAATCCAGACAATGCCTCAGTTGCTGCAACCACCGGCATTCTGAAAATTCTCTCGAATCGTGAATTACGTGGCGTGATGGCGCATGAGCTTGCCCACGTTCGCCATCGTGATATTTTGATTTCGACTATCGCCGCCACTATGGCTGGGGCCATTTCAGCATTGGCTAACTTTGCCATGTTCTTTGGTGGCCGCGATTCTGAGGGTAGACCCAATAATCCAATAGCCAGCTTGATGGTGGCAATTTTGGCTCCGATCGCAGCAAGCTTGATTCAAATGAGTATTTCTCGCGCAAGAGAATATGAGGCAGATCGCGGCGGTGCCGAAATAAGCGCTGATCCTGAGGCGCTAGCACAGGCATTAGAAAAAATTCACAACTATGCACAAGGCATCCCATTTCAAGCAGTTGAACAGCATCCTGAAACAGCGCAGATGATGATTCTCAACCCTTTGAGTACCGGCGGCCTCGCACAACTTTTTTCAACCCATCCGCCTACTGAAGAGCGGGTGGCACGCTTAATGAGTATGGCTAAAAACGGGGTTTATCCCGGAGCAAATTAATTTGACTGATCAAAAAACACCACGCAGTCTCCCGCTCTCTGAAGCAATCACGATTGCTGCACAAGCGGTAAGCGAGGTCATGAGCGGAAGATCGCTTACTGAGCTTCTCGATCAGCTAGAGGCCCACGAACGCCCGATCGTTCAGAGCTTGAGCTTTGATGCACTTCGCAAATGGGTGCGCTCTCACGAATTCATTAAGCAATTCATTCCAAAGACTCCACCCCCTGAAGTAGATCATTTGCTTAGCGTTGCGATTGCCTTATTTTTGCAAGATCCAGCCGAGAGCAAGGGCTATCCAGCTCACACGATTGTGGATCAGGCGGTGAAGGCTTGTGGTGAATATGACGAAACCATGTATGCCAAAGGTTTAGTGAATGCGGTCCTGCGCAAGGTAAGTCTCGTGGTGCAACCACCAGAGGGCGAGAAGCGTTTTCCGCCCGATCCAATTCCAATGTATGTACCTGCTTGGTGGCGTGCTAATCTGAAACGCAATTATTCCAAAGCATGGCAATCGATTTTGTTTCAACAGGCCAAGCGTGCACCATTAATTTTGCGTGTGAACCAAAGACAATATACGCGCGAGCAATATCAAGCCTTATTGTCTGAGTCCGGAATTTCTTCAATGCCAATAGAAGAATTGGCGGGCGTTCAATTGCCTTCCGCTCTCCTGTTGCCTGAAGCGGTTCCCGTATCCGATCTACCTGGTTTTTATACTGGCGCTGTGTCTGTACAAGATGCAGGCGCACAACTGGCTGCAGTCTTACTAAGTCCTCAGGTGGGAGAGTTGGTGTTGGATGCCTGTGCTGCTCCCGGTGGAAAAACGGCACATCTATTGGAGCTTGCAGATTGTTCAATGCGGGCTCTAGAGTTAGACGGCGAGCGTATTGGAAAAATTGGTGGCAACTTAGATCGCCTGCGTTTGCAGTCCGACAAAGTGCGCGTGTTACGCGGCGACGCTTCCAAGGCGGCCTGGTGGGATGGCGTTCTTTTTGACAAGATTCTGCTTGATGCCCCTTGCTCGGCCTCTGGAATAGTGTCGCGACATCCTGATATTCCATTTTTAAGGCGCGAAGCAGACATTAGGGCGCTACAAGAAAGACAACGAGCCATTTTGAATCAGGCGTGGATGATGCTCCAGGTAGGAGGGACCCTTTTGTACGTCACTTGCTCGATATTTCCCGAGGAGGGCGAGGAGCAGGCTGTTTGGTTTGCTGAGCAACACTCCAATGCGGTACGATTAGGCGCTTCAGGCCAGATTTTGCCGGGCGAACTAAACGACGGTTTTTACTATGCTTTGTTTAAGAAAAATGGGCCATGAGCCGAAGAATTAAACAATTCCTCATTTTGTTCTTGATGGTGTTGGGTGTTTTTTCAACCACCGTTAGCGCCGAAGGAATCAAGATCAAATCCTTTGAGTTGGAGAAGGCGGATAACGACTGGCTTCTCAACGCAACTTTCCAGATTGAGCTATCTCCTGGACTAGAAGATGCCGTGCAAAAAGGCGTCGTTCTCTATTTCCAAACAGAGTTTGATTTAGTTCGATCACGTTGGTATTGGTTTGATGAAAAGTCTGCGCTTGTGCAAAGGCAGGCCCGCCTTTCTTATCAGCCACTCACACAGCAGTACCGAATAGCATCAGAGGGCTTTACTTTTTCTGCCAGAACCATGTCTGAGGCATTGCAAGCAGTGGGTAGTATTGGCGGATGGCGAGTTATTGAGGGCTCTCAACTAGATCCTAGCAAATCTTATACAGCCAGTATGCGCATGAGTTTGGATCTTAGTAAGCTACCAAAACCTTTTCAAGTAAACGCACTAAACAATCGCGATTGGAATGTATCAAGCGATTGGTACCGCTTTCCATTTTCTCCTACTGGCCCTAATTTAATTAAGCGATGAGATCGATAGCAGCCATGCTAGACCCGGGTTTTTTTACATCCAAGGCTTGGAGTAAAAAAATCATTCCGGTCACGATCGGTGTGATCGGCGCTTTTGCTTTATTGCTTTTAGTTTTATTGGCGATTGCCTCTTCCAACACAGAATTTTTTGATAACTACTTTATTTGGCTCTACGCCGCCAATGTAGTAATCGGAATTTGCTTGACTCTAGTCATTTTGATTTTGGTGGCTGTTATCGCCGTACGATGGTATCGCGGGCACTTTGGTACGCGTTTGATTGCAAAGTTAGCCATGATTTTTGCTTTAGTCGGAATCGTTCCGGGCTTAATTTTGTACGGCGTGTCATTGCAGTTTGTGTCGCGCAGTATTGAGACCTGGTTTGACGTCAAAGTAGAGACAGCGCTGAACTCGGGTTTAGAGTTGGGGCGCGTAACGTTGCGAGTAGCCCAAGAAGAAATTTTGGGCGAGGGCAATTTTATTGCCGAACAGATTGTGCAGATACCCTCAGGCACTAGCGCTGAGCAGGTGGCCACCTCAGTAATGAAGATTCGCAATCAATTTGGCATTCAAGAGCTTAGTCTTTTTAATATGCAGCGCAATCTGATCTTCACCAGCGAGATAAAACCTAAAAAATACTTTCCTGCGCCCAGTGCAGACGTGGTTGCGGAGGCATTTAAAAAGAAGGGCATTACCTTTCTAGATCAAATTGAGGTAGAGGGTGGGCAGCGGGGCTATCGAGTTAGAGCAATTGTCCCGATTGTTCGTAAAAAAACGATCTATAGCAAAGCAGATTTAGGCAAAGATGTGGAAGACAAATATTTTTTACAGCTAGTACGCTATATTCCAACGCCCTTGGCCAAGAATATTTTTGCGGTGGAGTCAGCGTATAGCGAATATCAAGAGAAGGCCTTGGGGCGCACTGGTCTACGCAAGATGTTTGTGGGTACCTTAACCCTGACTCTTTTCTTCGCGGTGTTCGTGGCCATTACTTTGGCTTTGATGTTGGGTAGGCAGCTTGCGCGCCCCCTTCTAATGCTTCTGAGAGGCACCCAGGCAGTTGCACAGGGAGATTTGTCTCCCAAGCCAGAGCTCGATACTGGCGATGAGCTTGGCATGCTTACACGGCAATTTAATGTCATGACTAGGCAGTTGGCTGACACCCGAACTTCTTTGCAAGAATCCAAAGCATTCTTAGAGCGCGTGTTGGGAAGTCTCACGGCAGGCGTATGCATTTTTGATAAAAACTACAACGTTGTTTCTAGCAATGAGGGCGCAGATCGTATTTTTGGTCAGGACCTTACTCTCCTTGATGGAAAGCCCCTCGGCAGCAGACCGGCTCTGTTGGAGTTTGAGGGGGTCATCAAAGAAGGCTTTTCTACTATGAAGCTCGCAGTGCTGGGCGAGGGAGATGCAGAACAAAAGACCACGCCGACTAATGCGCCGGTGTGGCAAAAACAAATTCAACTACACACTACAAATGAATTTGAAAATGAATTGGGGGTAACTCTATTTGTGCGCGGTACAGAGCTGACTGGCGATTTACGTATGGTTGTTTTTGATGACATTACTGATGTGGTGAGCGCACAAAGATCTATCGCTTGGAGTGAAGTTGCTAGACGTCTTGCTCATGAAATTAAAAACCCTCTAACGCCCATTCAGCTCTCCGCGGAAAGATTGCAGCATAAGCTTGCAGGTAAGCTGAGCCCAGAGCAAGAAGAAATGATTAATCGCAGCACCGAAACCATCATTGGTCAGGTACAAGCCATGAAAGAAATGGTGAATGACTTTAGGGATTTTGCGAAGACGCCAACCCCACAACTCAAGTCAGTTTCCATCAACACACTTACTTCAGAAATTTTGGGTCTGTACGAGGGCAGTCCATTACGCACTCAGTTAGATCCTCATTGCCCAGAGATCATGGGGGATCCCACGCAACTAAGGCAGGTAATCCATAACTTGCTACAAAATGCTCAAGATGCCACTCTTGAGGGGCCTCGCCCCAGTAGTCCGGTAGAGGTTAAGACAGAATTAGTCCCTTATGGCGAACACAATGGCGTAGCTCAAAATGCTGTGCGATTAACAATAAGTGATAGTGGGGTTGGATTTCCAGCTAAGATATTGGCAAGAGCCTTTGAGCCTTACGTAACAACAAAGAGCAAAGGCACGGGTCTGGGTTTGGCAGTAGTTAAGAAACTCATTGATGATCACTCGGCCAAAATTGAAATTCGGAACCGCATGCAAGGTGAAGAAGTGGTTGGTGCGAAAGTGTCAATATTGTTTATGAATCTAGCAAAAGAGGCAGCATAAGCATGGCTAGTATTTTGGTTGTTGATGACGAGATGGGAATTCGTGAGCTTCTCAATGAGATTCTCACTGATGAAGGCCATACTGTGTACGCTGCAGAAAGCGCGGTACAGGCGCGCACTATTCGCGAACAAATGCGCCCTGACTTAGTCTTGTTAGACATTTGGATGCCCGATACCGATGGCATTACATTGTTAAAGGAGTGGTCCAATACTGGCCAGCTCACGATGCCAGTAGTAATGATGTCTGGGCACGCAACGATTGACACTGCAGTTGAGGCCACTCGTATTGGCGCACTCAATTTTTTAGAAAAACCGATTGCTCTACAAAAGCTTTTAAAGACGGTTAGCAAGGCCCTGGAGAGTTCTCCTAAATATGTTGAGCCAGAACGGGTGAGAGCCGTTCAGTCGAGCGCCAATTCCGTTGTCACGCCAAAGCAGGTGGTTTCCGAATCGGCTGCCCCAGCTGTTGAGGGCGAATACATTAGTGGGATTGCAAAAACATACTTTGATCTTCCTTTGAGGGAGGCAAGAGATTTGTTTGAGAAGGCGTATTTTGAACATCAAATGCAAATCATGGGCGGCAGTATGACCAAGATTTCAGAGTACACAGGTCTAGAGCGAACCCATTTGTATCGCAAACTGAAGGCCTTGGGAATAGATACCTCGCGCAATAAAGGCGAGAGCTAGGCGACCACCCAATAAGGGCAAATACCACAAAACCCAGAAATCATGGGCTACTAAGCAAATTTGAAGATGATCCAAGCCAATTCGTTATAATCCCAATTCTTGGCCTGGTAGCTCAGTCGGTAGAGCAGAGGATTGAAAATCCTTGTGTCGGTGGTTCGATTCCGCCCCGGGCCACCAAGAAACACCAAAACCACCTTCGGGTGGTTTTTTCGTTATTGTAACCCCAACGTGCTTAGACGATTACTCGAAATAGTTAAACTACAGAAAACAAACTGAGCCCACTTGGAGAATGGCAGATATGTCGGTTGAACTTACCCCAGAAAAAAAAGCGTTTCTTAGGTATTGGGCTATTGGTATTTCAATAGTCTACTTATTGATCGCCATATTGGTTATTTGGATTGTTAAAGGCGAGAAGGATATTGCCAGTAGAAATCATGTCCTTCGCATGAGCGCGGATGCGGTAGAGCCCGGAAAAACTGCGCCCGATCCGCTCCCCGCTAATACAAACTTTGTCCCAGTCAACATTGGCATTTATTTGGATGGCATAGAACATTTTTCTATCAAAGACTCTTACTGGTCTCCCACTTTCTATATTTGGTTTCGATGGAAGGGTGATGCCTCTATTAATCCAGGGAAAAATTTTAGACTTGTTGATGGAAAAATAGAAAAGAAAGAACTTCAAAACAGTTACCGCGGGACTGATGGCTCTAACTACGAGGTTTATAGAGTGGTAGCAAGAGTAAATAAGTTTTTTAATACAACTCGCGTCCCACTCGATGACCACATGCTCAATATCTATATTGAGGATTCTGCCAATGATGTAGTGAAAATGCGCTACGTAGCTGATTCAGCTTCTGGCCTGAGTTCGCGGGCAAAAGTTTCTGGATATGACATCAAAGGTTTTGCCACCGTAGTTAAGCCACACACCTATAAGACTTCATATGGCGACCCTAGGGTCAGCGAGAATCATCGCACCACCTTTAGCGAGTACAACTATGGAGTTACTTTAAAGCGCCATGGTATCGGCGTTTACTTAAAGCTGTTCATTGGTTTATACGCGGGGGTTCTGCTGACTTTTTGTAGCTTCTTCATACGCCCTTCCGAAACCGCTCCTCGTTATGGCTTTCCTTCGGCATCTTATTTTGGCGTGGTTGCTAACGCTTATATGACGCACTCTATGTTGCCATCTTCGGGGCACTTTGGTTTGGCAGACTTAGTAACCGCAATTGGTTTGTTTACGATTACTTTTTGCGTAATAGCTTCATTGATTTCAGTCTATTACTATCTCCGCAAAAAAGAGGAAGATTTTTCTCGGAAGCTTGATAGGGTTTCTCTCTGGTTCATCGGAGGCGGATTTGTGGCTGTCAATATTCTCTTGCCAGTATGTGCGCTTTACTAATATCGATGAAGGATTGAAAATCCTTGTGTCGGTGGTTCGATTCCGCCCCGGGCCACCAAGAAACACTAAAACCACCTTTGGGTGGTTTTTTCATTTGGTCTTTCGGAAAGGCTGCGTGATTCAGGATTTTTAACCCTGGTTGCTTATCCCAGCTGATGTATGTACAATGTACATATGACTTCGTTACGATTTGAATGGGAACCTAGAAAAGCTTCAGCCAATCTGAAGAAACACGGTATTTCATTTGAAGAGGCGAAATCTGTGTTTTATGATGAAAGTGCTAAGTTAATTTCCGACCCCGATCATTCGGAGGACGAAGACAGATTTATCTTGCTGGGAGTAAGCCATTCTCTTCGTGTGATTTTGGTTTGCCATTGTTATCGAAGCGAGGGTAATGTCGTTCGTATTATTTCGGCTCGTAAGGCAACCCCTAAAGAGTCAAAAGCTTATTAAAGGTGATGAAGATGCGTAAAGAGTATGATTTCTCAAAAGCTCGTAAAAATCCATATGCTTCTATGCTCAAGAAGCCCATTACGATTAGATTGGATGAGGATTCAGTGAGTTACTTCAAATCTGTATCAGAAGAAGTTGGAATTCCTTATCAAAGCCTCATTAATCTCTATTTGAGAGATTGTGCCGCTTCGCATAAGAAATTGAACCTTAGCTGGAAGTAGTCTAGGGGTGGGATGAGAATTTCCTGAGGCTCCGGTTCGATTCCGCCCCGGGCCACCAAGAAACACTAAAACCACCTTTGGGTGGTTTTTTTATTTACAACAGATTAATTCCAAAGCTTTTTATCACCAAGGCAAATAAGCCAAAGCAGATGGCTGTTGCCACTACACACGCACCCATGGTCACCCAGAATCCTAGCCTTGGTAGCAGGTAAGGAAACAATAGAAACATTGGTAGCGTTGGAATCACATACCAAAATGTGTAATAGGCGTGATTAGCAATTTTTTCATCAGGTTGATTTTCTACATAGAGCCATACCAAGGTTAAGAATGTCATTAGTGGCAATGCCGCAATAAAACTACCCAACCTATTGCTGCGTTTGGCAACCTCAGAGATGAATACAACCATTCCTGCTGTTAATAGATACTTTGTAATGATCCAAGCCATAAAAGCCTTTATAGTGATTGCTTGCCCCATTATAGGAATGTCGTTTAAAACGACATTTTTAATGTGTGATGAGGGTAATCACCAACGCATGTCTCTTCAAAAGTAGCTATTCTTACTTCAACCAAAAATACTATGGAGGAGACATCCATGAATTCAGATAACTTTACCAATAGACGTAAAGTCATTACAGCCGCACTGGCTGGTGGAGCCAGTTCATTATTGCCATCTTGGGCGATAGGCGCAGAGAAAACAAATTTACCTATAGCCTATGGTGAGCGCGAACTCATGGCTTTTCCTGAGAAGAAGCCCATGATTGTGCTTACTTCCAGGCCGCCGCAATTAGAAACACCATTTAAGTATTACGACAATCATGTCATTACGCCAAATGATGAATTCTTTGTACGCTATCACATGGCCGGCATTCCAACATCGATAGATCCCAACACTTATAGATTAAAAGTTGGCGGTAATGTAGAAAAGCCTTTAGAGATTTCTCTAGAGGCATTAAAGAAAAATTTTCCATCTCAACGCATTGTTGCTGTTAATCAATGCTCTGGTAATAGCCGCGGCTTATTTGAGCCTAGAGTTAATGGTGGGCAACTCGGTAATGGTGCGATGGGTAATGCCGCTTGGGTTGGCGTTGCCTTAAAAGATATTTTGAAGGCGGCCAATCCCGGTAGTGGAGCCAAGCAAGTAACTTTCAATGGCTTGGATCAGCCAATTCTCCCAAGCGATTCAGATTTTGTAAAAGGTCTAGATATTGATCACGCCATGGATGGCAATGTGATGGTTGCCTATCAAATGAATGGAACAGATATTCCTTTCTTAAATGGCTATCCAATCAAGTTAATTGTTCCTGGCTACTACGGAACGTATTGGGTTAAGCACCTTAGTGAAATTAAAGTGGTCGATGATGTATACAACGGCTATTGGATGAATCCTGCTTATCGTATTCCTGATAATGACTGTAACTGTGTCGCGCCAGGAACGGCACCCTCAAAAACCATCCCCATTAATCAATTTACGATTCGCTCTTTCATTACTAACTTTACAGACAATAGCGTTGTCACTGTTGGTAAGCCCGTTCAAGCTCGAGGCATTGCCTTTGATGCTGGCTATGGAATAAAGAAGGTTTTGTTCTCGCAGGACAATGGACAAAATTGGACAGAGGCGAGATTGGGCCAAGACCTTGGACGTTTCTCATTTAGAGAGTGGCGCATTGAATTTACGCCAAAACAAAAAGGGATATTGGACTTAAGGGTCAGAGCATTTAATCATGCCGGCCAAATTCAGCCCATGACTGCAAGCTGGATGCCGGCTGGCTATATGCGAAATATTGTTGAGACTGTAAAAGTCACAGCGGTTTAAGGAGAAAATATGAAAAAAACTATCATCCTTCTATCTGCTCTAGCTTTGACACAAATGGCACTAGCTAAAACGATTGAGTTACCAGCCGATACTGTTTTATGGCGACCATCAGATTTGCCCGGCTATCAGCTGACTTTACAGAAATGTTCTACCTGCCACTCTGCCCACTATGCAGAATATCAACCGCCCAATACGGGAGTTGGCTATTGGAATGCTCAAGTTTTAAGGATGAAAAATGTATTTAAGGCGCCCATTACTGATGAGGAGGTTCCAGTCATAGTCGACTACCTTAATAAAACTTATGGGGCAAACAGGAAATAGAATTAAACATCCCCGGCCCTGGTTGATTCCGCCCTGGGCCACCAAGAAATACCAAAATCACCTTCGGGTGGTTTTTTATTGCATCTTTGTGACTAGAGCTAAAGTTGTATTTCCAAAAGTGATTGATCACTTTAATCTAAAGGCGCACATTCATATTGGAGATTAGTCATGCATAAATTAGGATTTTTGATGGCAGTAGCAATTGCCTTCTTTGCGGGAGCTGTTAGCGCGTCTGTATTGGCTGATTCGAAGGCGAATGAGAGGGTTTCCTCTTCCATAGATCGGGCCCATGAGCAACAACAAGCTTATTAAATAGGATTCCTTATCTGGACCTTAAATTCTACGCCCAGATTTTTATTGGCTGGAGTAGACCTCAAAACCACCTTCGGGTGGTTTTTTCATGTGGTCGTTCAGCAAGAGCAAATGTAAAGCTATGAGAAGTGGAGATTTGGCGATTACTAGCTATAAGCTGGAAAGCAGAAAAACTTCTTACTTATCGCATCCTCTGGTGTCTGCATGATGATCTCTTGGATTGCTTTATCAGATTTACTACAGAAGAAGTATTCTGTAGGACACATTGATCTATCCAATGTGCCGTTTAAAACAGCAAAATGCATAAGATCCTAAAATCTATCAATGAAATGGTTTTCAACACTTGCCTTAGCCTTCTTTATCACTCAGAGCTTTGCTCAAGAGAATCCCAATCCCTTTGATGTTCGGGTTAGCGTGACACAGGTTGATGGCCGTTTTCATGCTCAAGCAAGTTATTCCGTGCCAATTAATATTTGTAGTGCCCATGTATTCATTACAGATTATGAGGGCTCAAAGAATATCCCGGGAATAATTGAAGCAAGGGTTATTTCAAGAGTGGGAAATAAGGTGCGCGTATACAGAGTGATTGAAGAGCAAATTCTATTTTTCTCTATAGAGATGAAATCAACGGTGGAATATACAGAGCTACCAAATAGGTCTCTAACTTTTGAGCAGATCAGCGGCGATAATAGGTCTTACAAGGGAACCTGGAAATTGCTAGAGGAAAAAGATAAAACAGTTTTTAAGTATGATGCTCAAATTGAGCCTAACTCAATTATCCCCTCAGCCATCATTGAATACTTTTTAAAAAATAGTATGCGGGGGCGATTTGAATCTATGGCGCAAAGAGCTATCCAACACAAGTCTATTGAAGCAGTGGCCTGTAAATAGCTATCACTTTTTTTGCACGCATTGACTAAATCAGCGGCGCCACCTGAGGCGATGCTCTTAGGTGCAAAATTGTCTCCCCTCGGCCCTGGTCGATTCTACCCGGGGCCACCAAGAATCTGAATAGCCCACTTGTTGTGCTATTTTCTTTTGTGGCTTGGCAGGCTAGACGCCATTAGTTGAGGGTATCCCCATCGAGAGCTGTCTTTTTAAAGAACCCTTTATGAGCTGGAGATTTGCCATCCCCGCGTCAGTCAAGCGTCGACTTAAGCGACGTCCATCCAAGGTCGGCACTTGCGATAGTGTTTAAAACGACAATTCTTATTATGCTCAAGGGTTAGTCCTAGCTGAATCCCATCGCACTTAGCACTATCTTGAATTGTCATATAAAAAGCCAATTCAAGATAGTTATCGATTGGAGGAGACATTAACCACCTTTTGGGTGACTTTTCATTTAAGGTAAAGACAGGGAGTTCGTTATGAAAATATTGTTGGCTACGCTGTTTACATTTTTATTCTCCGCGACAGTTTATGCAGAGAATTTACCCGGCGGATTTATTACAGTTAAAGAAGATCAGATTGTTTGGAAGACCAATGAAAATGGTGTCAAGCAAACCACACTATACGGAGACCCTAGCAAGCCAGGAATTTATGTGGTCCGCAATATTTTTCCTGCAGGAGTAATGAGTGCACCCCATTCTCACGATCAAGATCGATTTGTTACGGTAATCAGTGGGGTCTGGTATGCAGGTATGGGCCCTGAGTGGGATCCAAAAAAGAATATTCCAATGCCAGCAGGTAGTCTGATGTTTCATCCGGCTAACGGCGTACATTTTGATGGCGCCATGGCGGCTGATACCCAAGTGCAAATTATTGGTATGGGACCAGTGAAGACAGTCTGGGTTTATCCCAAGGAAGATCATTTTGGAAAACCCCATAAGTTAAGCCAATAGGAAGAAATCCTGGCCCTGGTTCGATTTCGCCCCAGGCCACCAAGAAACACTAAAACCACCTTCGGGTGGTTTTTTATTTGTTAGCGTCTAGAATGGCCAATGAGGTATTTCATACTGAGACTCTTTAGCTCGCTTCCATTGGCGGCCATTCAAATTATTGGGGCCGGTATAGGTGCATTGGTTTACCTGTTTTCTTCTAGGTACAGACGACGCCTGTATAAAAATCATCAGAGCGCAGCCCATTATTCGGGTTTCAAATCAACCCCCTGGAAGGTGGCCGCTGAATCTGGAATGATGTTTGCCGACACATTATGGATTTGGAGGCATCCAAAATCCTCTATTAATAAAGTCACCATTGAAAACTTGGATCAAGTTGTTGAGCTATCCAAAAATGGAAAAGGCCTAATTGTTCTTGCTTCACATTTAGGAGGCTTTGAAATAGTGCCTCGTATTTTTGCCGAGCATACAAGAGCAACAGTGATGTATAGACCGGCTCGAAAAAGATGGGTGAATGAGCTCATGCTTAAATCACGTCATCACTCCGAAATTGATTTTGTTGAGGCAAATATTAGCGGGGTTCGTCAGATTAAACGAGCTTTAGTAAAGGGCGAGGTAGTTGGCCTATTGGCAGATCAGGTACCTAGCGTTGGCGATGGAGTATGGGCTAAATTCTTTAAGCAATATGCTTACACAACATCATTCCCAATTAAATTGGCTCGCCAAGCAAATGTAGCAATTCTTTTTGTTAGCGCAGAAAGGCTAGCATTAGGAAAGGGCTGGCTAATTAAGAGCCAATTGATGAATGAGGCATTCCCTGATTGCCTGGTTGATGCCTGTACAGAAATGAATCACTATTTTGAAGAGATGATACTTTCAAAGCCATATCAATATTTGTGGTCTTACAACCGCTACAAAAGGCCGGCTGGAGCAGAATTGGCTCCCACAGAGTAAGGCATTCTTGGCCCTGGTCGATTCCGCCCTGGACCATCATGAAATACCAAAACCACCTTCTGGTGGTTTTTCATTTCCAGGTTTCTGTGATGTCGTTACAAACGATAAAAAACAAGGAGGCAGCTTCCGCCCCCTTATTTTGACAAGTCTAGTTCTTAAATAGATTTACTAAGAAAGTATTAATTTCACGGGTTGCCTTTTGGGTGGCATCATCATCTTTGCCCACGTGAGGGTTTAACTCAACACAAGCATCAGAGTACTTGAACTCTTGATTTGTTTGGGTGTTAATTAAATTGCCTGGCGTCTTTTCAACAATCCTACAAGACCTAACAGTTTGTGCGTCTTTTGAAGCTACTGGTGGCACTGCTCCAAGCGGAGAATCAAATGCGTGTGGGCCAAAATCATATTCAAACATTTCTACATTTTGGTAGGCCGCTTTTAATTTACCGACATACTCCCTACAAGCGGTTATAGGGTTGTAGTCATCCGTGACACCGTGATGAAGCTGAATAGGTTTGCCAGTGGTCTTTGTGTCGCTGATGTAGCTTGTCACACAATCAGCATAAAACGGAATGTGTGCAGCAAATACAGTTCCACTCTTATTCCACATCTTATTAAATCGCTCTACACTGGCAAATAGAGTTGCTTGACCACCCCTGGAAAAGCCCATCATGACAAACTTATTGGAATCTAGGCGTGGATGCTTGGCCAAAATTTCCATTGCCTTATAGCTATCAAGAGCAAGATTCAATCTGCCTAGCAGAGCTTGATTGGGGCCCACAACGGTTAGGCCTCTTCCTGTAAAGCCATCCATACTAAATGTGGCATAGCCCTGCCCTAAGAAGTGATTGGACCAATAGTCTATGTTTGCTCCCATACCGCTTGAGCCGTGCACCAAGAAGATAACTGGAATTTTTTGACTAACGGGCTTTGGTGGAAAGCGAAGAATGCCGTTGACAGTTACCTCTTTACCATTCTTGTCCCCCAGCAAAAACTGTTTATCGGAAATCGTTAGGCTTGGAATGGAATAGATTTCTGAGCGTGGTGGATACACGATGTCAGTCTCCGCTATAGAGCAGAGAGATATAGTCGCCAAAATGGCTATGAGCAAGCACTTCATTTGATTGTGTCCCTAATATTTTTATTAAATGATGTTGCCAAAAAATAGTAGCAGAATCCATGGTGAAGATCCTGAATGAAAACCCTTGAAGGCTTGATTTAGGTTTTCTTAGCAATATCGTTAAAACAACATGCGATTCTGAGGTAAGCCAATTAAATCAGCCTCAGCAGGTCAAGAAGGTAAAGAGCATAATAAAAGCACATTAAAAATAAGAGGTAACAAAATGCTTGATACGCTTATTTTGAGCAGAATTCAATTTGCGTCAAATATGACTTTTCATATTCTTTTCCCAACAATATCTATTGCTTTGGGGTGGGTGCTTTTCTATTTCAAGGTTAAATTTAATAAAACAGGTGACTCAGTATGGAGTGAGGCCTATCAATTCTGGGTCAAGATATTCGCCCTAACCTTTGCTCTGGGCGTTGTTAGCGGCATCACGATGAGCTTTCAGTTTGGAACCAACTGGCCTGGATATATGCAAACGGTAGGTAATATCGCAGGGCCTTTGCTTGGCTACGAAGTTTTATCGGCATTCTTCCTCGAGGCAACTTTTTTAGGAATTATGTTATTTGGCTCTAAAAGAGTCTCTCAAAGAGCTCACACTATCGCCACATTTTTAGTTGCCTTCGGTACATCACTATCGGCATTTTGGATCATTGCTTTAGATTCTTGGATGCAAACCCCACAAGGGTTTGAGATGATCAATGGTCAAGCGCATGCAACCAATTGGATTGAGATTGTCTTTAATCCCTCCATGCCGTATCGCCTCCTGCATATGATGACGGCATCATTTTTGACTGTAACGTTCTTAATTGCAGGCATTTCTTCTTATCGATATTTAAAGGGCATCAATCTTTCTGGCAACCGAGCGCTGATCAAGTTGGCAATGACTATGGCGGTAGTGTTGGCCCCATTACAGATTGTCCTTGGTGATTCACATGGGCTAAATACGTTGGAGTATCAGCCTGCAAAGGTAGCGGCAATGGAGGGAATTTGGGAAACCACCAAAGGCGCCCCTGCTGTTTTGTTTGCCATACCTGATGAAACGACAAAAGCCAATAAATACGAAATAGCTATTCCAAAACTCGCATCTTTATATTTGACACACTCATTTGCCGGTGAGGTGAAAGGTTTGGATGCTTTCCCTGGGGCAACCCCACCAGTCGCCCCCATCTTCTTTGCCTTTCGCATCATGGTCGGCATCGGCATGTTGATGCTCTTAACTGCATTCGTTGGGTTTTATCTCACAAGAAAAAATAAAGAGCTACCAACCTGGCTTTTAAAGGGACTCAGTGTGATGACATTTTCTGGTTGGGTTGGGGTAGTTGCCGGCTGGTATGTGACCGAGATAGGCAGACAGCCTTACCTTGTTAGTGGAGTGCTAAAAACTGCTGATGCAGTTACTAAAGTGCCTACCAATATGGTTTTGGGTACGCTCGTGATGTACCTTGCGCTGTATTTAGGACTTATTGTTTCTTATATTTGGGTTGTTTTTTACTTGGCAAGACAAGCTAATCCTGCACATATTATTGATGAGCAAAAATCAGGCCTCACTAACAACATTGCAGGAGCATCAGAATGATTCCTAATTTATACGAACCATCTGGTTGGTTGCCCCTTTTCTTTTTGGTTGCAATGGGTATTGCTATGGTTGCTTATGTTGTCTTAGATGGATACGACTTGGGCGTTGGCATCTTATTGAATCAGGCAAGTGAATCAGAAAAAGACATCATGATTTCATCAATCGGTCCTTTTTGGGATGCCAATGAAACTTGGTTAGTACTCGGAGTTGGAGTTCTCTTAATTGCCTTTCCAATGGCGCATGGAATTATTTTGACTGAACTCTATTTGCCTGTAGGCATCATGTTGGCTGGTTTAATTTTACGAGGCGTATCTTTTGACTTTCGTGCAAAAGCCCATTTGAGTCAGAAGGCAGTCTGGAACTTTCTATTCTTTTTTGGCAGCTTTTTAGCTGCTGCATCTCAAGGGGTCATGGTTGGTAGAGAGGTGATTGGTTTTGACTCCGGATATTTGGGCTGGATATTTTCTTTTATCGTGGCGCTTTGCCTGCCGGCTGGATATGCCCTATTGGGCGCTGGCTGGCTGATTATGAAGACGTCTGGCGATCTACAGCTAAAGGCTGTTGGCTGGGCAAGGAAATGCCTCTTATTTACGGCCCTAGGCGTTGGAATCATTTCTGTAGCGACGCCGTTCTTTAGTTCGGAGATTGCGGCTAAATGGTTTACCTTCCCCAATGTCTTTTTCTTATTGCCGTTTCCAGTTCTGACCTTAGCTTGTTTTATCTTTATCGATTTGAGCTTATTAAAAATGCAGAAGAATAAGCCTGCCCCTGTTTGGATTCCTTTTGCTCTAAGCGTAGCCATCTTTGTCTTAGCATTTCTAGGAATCGCCTACAGCATGTTCCCTTACATCGTTGTAGACAAAATGACGATTTGGGAGGCAGCTTCAGCTACGGAGTCATTGTGGGTCATATTTTGGGGGGCTATAGTTGTGCTGCCAACCATCATTGGATATACCATTTATTCCTACAAAATCTTTTGGGGCAAAACCGAGCCACTGAGTTATTACTAAAGTAATAGTTTGAGCGCCCCCTAGAGGGGCGCTTCACCAACTGATAAATCAGTGTGGGCCGTAGAATGTAGCTTCAATGCCAATAAAGTTCATTCAGCTTTTAACTAGTGCTCAACGCTCCCATAAGACTAATATTCAGTTAGGCGCCTATATGGCATTTGTGGCAGGTGCGGTGAATGCGGGCGGGTTTCTGGCGATTGCTCGCTACACTTCTCATATGAGCGGCATCATTTCTGCAATTGGCGATGACCTAGCTCTCAATAATTTTATTTCTGTTTTGGGCGGCATCTCACTTTTGCTCTCGTTTCTATTTGGGGCGGCAACTACTGCCATCCTTGTGAACTGGGGGCATAGAAGAAAAATCAATAGTGAGTTTGCTTTGCCCTTATTAGTCGAGGCTATCTTGCTCTTGGTGTTTGGTTTGGTGGGGGCCAACTTGAATGTCTACTTGCCGCTAACTGTCCCAGCGATTGCACTCCTTTTATGTTTTGTGATGGGCCTACAAAACGCCATCGTAACAAAAGCCTCTAGAGCAGAGATAAGAACTACGCATATGACGGGAGTAATTACTGATATCGGTATTGAGCTAGGTAAGTTGATCTATTGGAATAAGTCACCAGAAGCCAATGTAAATGGTTATGTCAAAGCCAATAGGGAGAAACTCAAAACCCACCTATTTATTTTTGGAATGTTTTTGGTGGGCGGAATTATTGGTGCGGTGAGCTTTAAAAGGGTTGGCTATATTTCAGTGGTGCCCTTATCCCTTTCCCTTATTTTGATTGCTGGCTTGCAAATTTATCAAGATATTAGAGTTGTAATGAAGGATCGATCATTCTGAACTTCTGGTTTGGCTCCGTCCTGGGCCGCCAAGAGACACTAACACCTCCTTCTTTGCTAGTATCAAGTAATGGATAAAGAAATAGAAGATCACGAATCACAAACGCCTGCCAAGCAACAGGCTGCGAAGAAGAGCACATTGGTCAGCGTCCTGGTTAATATCGGCCTGACAGTTTCTCAAGTATTTGCGGGTATTGTGTCTGGCTCTCAGGGCTTGATTGCGGATGGTATTCACTCCGCGACAGATTTAGTTGCAGACTTTGTAGTGCTTTTTGCCAATCACCATAGTGCTAAAGATGCGGATGAAGATCACCGCTATGGCCATCAACGATATGAAACTGCCGCTTCTCTATTTTTAGGAATCTCTTTATTGGCTGTTGGTGCGGGTATGCTTTTTAAGGCCGGGGAAAAGATTATCAGTCCAGTGGCGGCCGGACAAATTCAAATCCTAGCTTTGTATGTTGCGTTGGCCTCTTTGGTTGCAAAGGAGCTGCTTTTTAGATACATGCTGGCAGTAGCTCAGCGTGTGCGATCTTCGATGTTGGTAGCCAATGCTTGGCATGCCAGATCTGACGCAGCTTCTTCATTGGTCGTTTCTATTGGTATTGTTGGCGCTTTATTTGGGCACCCAATCTTTGATGCTATTGGTGCTCTAGTAGTTGGCCTAATGGTGGCCAAAATGGGTTGGAAGTTTGGTTGGGATGCCCTGCATGACTTAATGGATAGGGCGGTATCAGAAGAGGAGCATCGTCAGATAGAGGACATTATTAAATCTACTGATGGCGTTAGAGGCTTCCATGATCTGCGCACTCGCAAGATGGGCGACATGATTTTGGTGGATGTCCATATCGATGTGGATGCCAATGCCACTGTCAAGGTTGGGCACGACATTGCCTTAAACGCGGGTAATGAAATAAAGAAGCAATTGCCGGTGCTCAATGTCATGACACATATTGACCCTGTTTAGCCCTCAGACATTGTGGGGCTAATACAAGGACTTCTAAAATTACCTAAGATGTTGGTATGAATAATTTTTTGGATCCAGCAATTCTCTTTTTTGTCTTTGGTGCATTTGCTGGTGCCGTTAAATCTAATCTAGAAATTCCTCAGCCGATTGCTAGGTTTTTATCGCTCTATCTATTGATGGCGTTGGGTTTGAAGGGCGGCTTTGCCCTTCATAAATCAGGATTTACTCTTGAGATTGGTTTGGCGCTTGGGCTCGCAGTATTTTTGGCAATCATCATTCCTCTCATGGGATATATTGTTTTAAGAAGCAAGCTCAATAACTATGATGCAGCTGCCATTGCAGCTACTTATGGTTCTGTTAGCGCAGTAACGTTTATTACTGCGACACAAGCACTTGATCAATATGGCATTGCGTTTGGTGGACACATGGCGGCCGCAATGGCATTGATGGAGTCGCCCGCAATCATTCTGGCAATCTTGTTAGCGAATAAAGCCAGGACATCAGCTACGAATTCAACACAGTCGACAAGCATGTCCAAGATTTTTCATGAATCATTTACTGATGGAGCACAACTACTGCTTTTGGGCTCGATGATGGTTGGCTTAGTCAGTGGCGATAGTGGGCAAAAAATAATGGCCCCATTTTCAATCGATTTATTCAAGGGAATGCTGGCCTTCTTCTTGCTCGACATGGGTTTGATGGCGGCTAAGAATTTTGAGGGATTAAAGGGTAAGCCACCCATTACTTTGCTTTATGCAATCGGCGCTCCTTTGGTTCATGCCTCTATTGCATTGGCACTTTGCAAGTTATTGGGCTTGCCATTGGGCGATACCATCCTATTGATGGTGCTTGCTGCCAGCGCTTCTTATATTGCTGTACCAGCCGTATTAAGACACGCACTTCCGGAAGTAAACCCCGCTTTATATATGGGAATGTCGTTGGGAATTACTTTCCCCTTCAATATCATTTTGGGGATTCCGCTTTACGCTTATATTGCGGGTCTAACTTACTAGATAGGGCCGGTTGACTCTGTCCTGACCGGGATTAGAATGGTTCATAACCAGCAGGAGATGAGGCGATGAGTTCTAAAAAATGGGTGGTTGGAGCGCTATTTAGTGCTTCTGTGATTTCCTTCGCTGGTGCCGCTATCCCTGAGCCACCAAATCCTTTGGCTAATATCAATCTCACCTTTGATCAGCGCTTTGAGCAGATGAAGCAAATAGATGCTGCATTGCTGAAAGCAACACCAGAAGAGCGCAAAGTGTATTGGCATCAGAGGCGCGATCAAATGAAGACCTTAAGCCCTGAAGATCGCAAGCTGGTTCAGGAAAAAATGAAATCGCAATGGCAATCCACCACTCCTGAACAAAAAGAAAAAATGAAAGCCGAGAGAAAAGCTTTCTTTGATGGTTTAACACCAGAAGAGCAGGCAGAAATGAAGGCCCGAAGAGCCAAATGGGAAAATATGAGCCCTGAAGAAAAGCAGAAGTGGTTCAAGCAACCAGGCTAGACTTGGTATTCTCGCCCCTACTTTAATGAGCGAATTTATTGGATTTAGTCCTAAGGCTTTCAAATTTCTTGAAGAGCTTGCCGATAATCAAACTAGAGTTTGGTTTTCTGAGCATCGCTCGGAATATGAAGAGTTTGTGCGCGAACCGATGAAGTGCTTTACCAACGCCCTGTCTGAGAGTCTCGCCAATAAAGATATACCGCTGTGGGGCGACCCCAAAAAATCCCTCTTTAGAATTAATCGAGACGCTCGGTTTTCAAAGGCAAAACATCCTTACAACATGCATGCCAGCGGGCTCTTTACGCGAACAGGCGACAAGCACTCCCCGGGTGTTCTGTATTTTCGTTTAGACCCCCTGGGCAGTAGATGCGCCGCAGGTTATTTACAGCCAGAAGCCCATAATCTAAAAAAACTCAGGCAGGGGATTTTAGATAACCCTAAGGCCTGGCTATCTCTTGAGAAGTCTCTAAAAAGAAAAGGCTATGAGCTGGACTATTCCAACACATTGGCCCGAATTCCGAGGGGCTTTAATGATGTCCCGCCAGAGGTTGAGCTAGCAATCAAACTCAAAGGCTGGATTATTAGAAAGCAGTTGCCCAGATCAACTATTTGCTCTAAAGAGTTAATTAAAGAAGTCACTGGTTTTGCTAAAGATATGCTTCCCCTTCTCAGTTTTGGGTGGCATGCGTTGGCTAAATTTTCTGATTAAATGACAATAGAAATTCATACTAGAAAGTAAGAAACACATGTATAAGCTAATCGCTTTTGATGCCTATGGCACGTTATTTGATGTGTATTCCATGGGGCAGTTGGCAGAAGAATTATTTCCAGGCCATGGGCAGGCCTTTGCTTTAATGTGGCGCGATCGCCAAATTGAATACACCCGCTTGGTGACGATGAGTGATCCCAATCCCAATGGCAGTTCGCACTATCTCCCATTTTGGGAGCTAACCATTCGCTCATTGCGGTATGTCTGTAAGCGTATGAACCTAAATCTCACCCCTGATTATGAGGGGCGGTTGATGGACCAGTATGCCAAGCTCGCTGGCTTTGAGGATAGTCTTAATGTCCTCAAAACAATAAAACAGAAAGGAATATCTACTGCGATTTTGTCTAACGGCAGCAGAGAAATGTTGGCAACCGTAGTTGAGAGTAATAGCTTGAAGCCTTACCTGGATAAAGTTGTCACTATCGAGGATGTGCGCTTATTTAAAACGGCCCCACAGGCCTATGAATTGCTATTAAAGGCATTTCCTGTCAAGAAAGAAGAAATTCTCTTTGTATCGAGCAATGCTTGGGATGCTCTAGCTGCAAAGTGGTATGGCTTTGATGTGTTTTGGGTCAATCGTCTTGGTCACCCCTTTGAGGAGATTGGTGAAAAACCAAACTATGAAGGCAATTCTTTAAGCAAGGTATTAGAAGTTATCTAAGGAGATATGAATGCTATTAGTCACCTCAATTATTGCCGTTGCCTTAACCATTATTTTCATCAAACTCTCTTTTGCTGTCATTGGCTTAAGAAGAAAAAATAAGGTTGGCCTAGGAAGTGGTGGTCACGAAGATCTTGAGAGGGCCATTCGTACCCAAGGCAACTTTGCCGAATACGTTCCCATTGGAATCATCCTAATTGCTTGTCTTGAGTTAAATGGCGCCCCTTGGTGGTTGGTGGCTATTCCAGGTATCGCACTCATTGTTGGACGTTTGATTCACGCAAAAGGCATGAACACTCCGCCGCCAGATTTCAGCAAGCGCGTGCTTGGAATGAAATTTACTTTTTTCACGCTCATTGCATTGGCTGCTTTGAATTTAGGTTGGTCTTTACGCTATCTGGCTAATTAAGGCTGGAGATACCTAGGCTTAGATAGCCCTGGTTTACAAAATCGTCCTTTAATTACTCAAAGAGGATTGAGCCGGCTGTGGGCAATTTATTATTCCTACTTATTTAAAGCGATACGCAAGTGCCATAAAGATATTATCTTGGAATGAGCGATTTATGACTGGGCTGTTATTAATTCCACCACCCATCCATTTGCGTTTGCCATACACGTTGATGTACCAGTTATCCACCACTGGAATCTCCACCATGAGTCCCGCTAAAAGATTGTTTGTTGCAGGGGCGCTATAAGCCGCATAACCAGTAGCTGTCGACTCCCCAGAGCTGATGCCATAGTAGTAATTAGCATATTGACTTGACTGTCGTTCTATACCAATTTGCGGATAGATGATTACTTTTTTATAGGTTTCAATCTCAGCGAAGTATAAAAATTCATAGAGTGCCCCTTTTGATTTACCAAAGTCATGATAGGCATTAACAAAAAATCCTCCGATCGGCGTCTCTTGAAAAGTTCCTAGGCCAAGGGGTATTGGGTCGCTTCGGTTGATAGAGTTGCTATTGATTGACGACTTTACTTTGTAGGTGTCTAAATTAATTTTTCCGATTACTTCAAAATAGCCGTAACCCATCTTGAAAGTCTTAATGCCCACCTCATCAATGCGAGCGAAAAAACGCTGATAGTCAAAAAAGGCATAGGGCAGGACTAAGGATTGAGTCCCTTCGGTACCAATATGTAAATTAGAGGTGTAAACGGCCGCACCGATATCGCCAACGATGCGATCCGGAAGCGCATCCGGAATATCATCCAACGCGTAGGCGGGAATATGGATTGCAGTGGCAATTAAAAGAACCGTTATGCGAAAAATCGATTTCATGTATGCATCATAAGCCCTTACGGGCCACTAGAGGTCTAGATTATCTAGGGCCAAATCCTGAAGGTGGCTCGTATCTGCCCAGCTATTCACCTTCCAGGCAAGTCCATCATGACTTATCCAATTGAGAGAGGCGTTAGGTACGGTAACGGCCTTTTCTGCATCCAGGGCTTGATTGCTCGCAATTCTGTACATCATATCCAAGGCACCCCCATGGCTGACCAGCAAAATAGTTTTACCTGAATGTTCTTCGCAGATTTCCACAAGCGCAGTTTTAATTCGATCTGCAAATTGTTGAATGCTTTCGCCATCACGTAAGTTCTCCTCAATATTTCTGCTGAGATGAGATTTCCAAAGATCTGGCTCACGCATCGGGGCTTCATCAGTGGTGAGGCCCTGTAGCGCGCCAAGATGACGTTCTCTAAGGGCGGCATTCGGTATCGCAGAGGTTTCAAATAATTCTTCAATAGCTTGTGCAGTCTTTGCTGCGCGCTGGAGATCACTGGTATACAAAACATCAAATTGAAGCTTAATGTTTTTGAGGGCGCGCGCCATTTGTCCTGCTTGAGCTAAGCCTCTGGCATTCAGGCCAATATCAGCATGGCCTTGAAGGCGTCGCGCGGCATTCCAGTCAGTTTCACCATGGCGAACTAAGCAAAATCGAGTAATAGTCATATGGCAATGATAAAGACTGAATTACTTTTTGAGAGTCCAGGCGCGCGGATTGTGTTCAAAGCCAATATTTTCGTAATATTCATTCGCCTTGGGCGCCGCTAACAGCACGATCATGCATTCAGGACCAAGACGTGCTTTGGTTTCCTCAATGAGTTGCTTGCCAATTCCAGAGCGTTGATATTTTTCATCAACGGCTAAATCCGCAAGGTAAGCCACATAAGAAAAGTCGGTTAGCGAACGCGAAATGCCCACCAAAGCTTCGCCGTCCCATGCAGTAATGGTGAGGTTGGCATTCTTGAGCATGTCCTCAAATGTTTGAACATTATGAATAGGGCGTCGCTCCCCAAGGGTGGAGCGCTTGTAAAGATCGATGGCTTGCTCCACAGTAATCGTGGCGTTGTCGCGATATTGAATCATGTCATTCCTCTTCTCATGCGAAGAGCTTATCACCCACAGCAAGAGCTCCAGAATTTAAAACTTCGGCCCGAATGCCGCCGCGCCCTTCGAATGCCTCCATGAAACTTGGTTTGCCGAGTAATTGCGCCGGTCTTTCACAGGGGGTGCATAGTTCTGTGCCAAGTAGTTGAATGTCACCTAGCTGAAATCGTTGGCCCACGAGCGCATTGAGTTCAGATGCCGTAATTCCTGCAAGTGCAATATTACGGCGTGTTTCAGAGCCATCAAAAGTCGGTTCATCTCCAGCTGTTAACCAATCATTTGCTGTATCGATAGCAGATAGGGCGATGATACTGACGTGACGCACTTTAGTTGGCTCGATGGCTGAATAGGCGCCCGTACCTAGTGCATAACGGTCACCTTCAAGGCCACTGCCAACTATGACTTTGGCAGTGCTGACGGATCGCATCTGCTTGCCAGCAGACGCTGCTAGATAGATGGCTTGAATATAGGCATTGAATTTCATAAGGAGTGTTTACATATTACAACTCATGCTTTGATGATTGTTAATACAATAAATACAACACAAGACAAAGGGTAACGGTGAATAAAGAAAGTAAGGGAATGCTAATTGGCTTTATTGGCATTCTAATTTTTAGCTTAACGCTACCAGTAAGTAAGATTGCTGTTTTAAGCTTTAACCCGTATTTCATTGCTTTTGGCAGAGCAACCTTAGCGGGGTTGGTTGCACTAGTCTATCTTGCGTACAAAAAAGAGCGCACACCAACTAAAGTAGATTTTGTCAAATTTGTTGTCATAGCTTTGGGCGTCGTATTTGGTTTTCCCATATTTACCACCGTCGCTATGACTCAAGGCTCATCGTCACATGGGGCAGTGATTTTAGGGATGATGCCGCTTGCTACTACCGTTATTGGAGTGCTGCGCTTTAAAGAGCGGCCTTCCCTGGGGTTTTGGCTGGTATCTTTATTGGGTGCGGGGCTGGTCATTCTGTACGCTCTATTGAAAAGCTCCGGTAGCTTTACGTATATTGATGGCCTTTTAGTGCTTGGTGGCACTAGTGCCTGCATTGGCTATGTAGAGGGCGGTGAACTTTCCAGAAAAATGAATCCACGCGCGGTCATTTCTTGGGCCTTGATCATTTCCTTGCCGCTGAATATTGTGATGACTTGGTTCACTTATAGCCCAGAATATATTCATGCGGATGCCGTGGCATGGACTAGCTTTGTCTATCTAAGTTTATTCCCCATGTTTCTTGGCTTCTTTTTTTGGTATGAGGGACTTGCGATTGGTGGCATTGCACGCGTCAGTCAAGTGCAGTTAATTCAGCCGTTTTGCACTTTAGTAGCAGCAAGTATTTTGTTGGGCGATTCACTCACGGCGATGAATTTAATCTTTGCCATATTGGTTGTGTCTACCGTCATCCTTGGGAAAAGAATGTTGGTAAAAAGAGCGTAGTTTTATTTGTAACCATGAAATTAAAAAGCCCCGATTAAACGGGGCTTTTTAATTATGCGGCAACAACTTTGTGTTTGCTGAGTGCGCGCAAGATTTTGCTTTTCTCTTTGGGTTTGGTGCTCGATTCTAGTAACTTAGTAAGTTGAGCGGTATTCAGGGGGCCTAAGCGCGCTTTTCCCGTTTTGGTGAGCATAGAGTCATTTTTTCTGGTTCTTTGATTTTGGCCTACAGCCATGGAGTTTTCCTAGAGTAATGGAATGATGAATCTCAATGACTTTCGCAAGAGATTCCCCTGTCTAGGGCGCACAATAGTGATCACAGTCCAGAATAACAGTTAACAAGTATAGAAGCTATGATGTAGCCATGATCAGCCTACCCAATCTCATTTTTGCCCTGGTTATGGGATTCTTAATGTCCTCAAGCATTACGCTTGCTACTACATTTATTCGTATTGGCCGTGCAGAAAATTTCTTCTGGGTATGGTTTGAAGTTTGGTCAGTAGCTTACCCAGTAGCCATTGTTTGTATTCTGATTTACAGGCCATTTGCTAGCAAAATCACTGCAAAGATTATGAAGGTGCTGGAGCTCAATAAGCCCTAGCTTACAGATGAGGAATGATTAAATGAATGTATTGATGAAGTCTTCTATTTTGACTATATGTTGCGCATCTATTTTGAGCGCTTGTGCTGCGGTATATACCGATGCATCAGATTCTAATCACGTTACTTTTCTAAATAGTAGTGGTGAATCAATTGAGCAATTAACTCAGAAAGCCGGTGCTTATTGCGCACAGTACGGCAAAGTGGCCTCGTTTAGAAGTAGTGATACGCAGTTGTTTGCGGTCTTTGATTGCAAAACCACACGCTAATTTAATGCAACCGCTGGGCGAATTAGCCTGCTAAATCGGATTGATAAATTAATCCGGCATGCTCTCTGAGGGCATGGAATTGAATGGACTCCCAGCGTTGTTGGGCAACATCCAGCTCTGATTTATGTGATGCCAAGAAAACAGATGCGCCCACTACGTCTTCTGCCATACGGTGGATATTTTCTTGAGTAAATTTCTTCAGCGCAACAGGATCGTCTGAGCTAACCCAACGAGCCAAGCTATATCGGGCCGGCAAAAGACGCACTTCTGCACCATATTCAGTTTGGAGGCGATGACTTACCACTTCAAATTGAAGTTGACCAAAGGCGCCAAGTAGCATGGTGCCCCCAGCCATTGGCCTAAAGACCTGAATAGCGCCCTCTTCACCCAATTGCATCAGTCCAGTGCGTAATTGCTTAGAGCGCAAAGGATCGGCAGATTCAACCATACGGAAAATTTCTGGTGCAAAGAATGGGAGCCCCGTAAATTGCAATTGCTCACCTTCGGTTAAGGTGTCACCCAATCGCAGCAAGCCATGATTTGGTAAGCCAATGATGTCGCCTGGAAAAGCCTCATCCAAAATATCCCGTCTTTGCGATAAGAAAGATAGCGCATTGTTGGTTCGTACTTCTTTACCGTTGCGACAAATCTTGAGTTTCATGCCGCGCTGAAAATGGCCAGAACAGATGCGTAAAAAAGCTACACGGTCACGATGTGCTGGATCCATGTTGGCCTGAATCTTGAATACAACTGCTGAGAACTTGTTCTCGGCAGGGCTGACCTCACGTTGCAAGGCTTTACGTGAGCCTGGCGATGGTGCGAGCTCAACCAATGTATTGAGAATCTCGCGTACACCAAAGTTGTTGATAGCTGAACCAAAAAAGACCGGTGACTGGCGGCCAGCCAGAAAGGCTTCGAGATCAAAGGCTGGCATTGCTTCTTTGATCAGCTCCACTTCAGCAAGGGCATTTTCTAAGTCTGTGCCCAGACGCTCTTTAAGGGCTGGATCATTTATAGCAACTACTGCATGTGAGTCTTCGGTCACGCGATCTTCACCTGCTTTGAACATGCGCATACGAGCATTGGCGATATCAATCACTCCAGCAAAGGATTTACCCATGCCAACTGGCCAAGTGAAGGGCACCACTTCTATGCCAAGCGCAGTTTCAATCTCATCCATTAATTCCATTGGGGGCTTAACTTCGCGGTCCATCTTATTAATGAATGTCACGATAGGCGTATTACGCGCACGGCAAACTTCAAGCAAGCGCAATGTTTGAGATTCAACACCATTAGCAGCATCAATCACCATCAGAGCGGAGTCAACCGCAGTCAACACACGATAAGTGTCCTCTGAAAAGTCTTGGTGGCCCGGTGTATCTAATAGGTTAATGATGCAATCGCGGTATTCCATTTGCATCACCGAACTTGCTACAGAGATGCCGCGCTGCTTTTCAATTTCCATCCAGTCAGATGTTGCATGACGGCTAGCTTTGCGAGCCTTAACACTTCCCGCAATCTGAATAGCTCCCGCATACAGCAGTAACTTTTCTGTAAGCGTAGTTTTACCCGCATCTGGGTGAGAGATGATCGCAAAGCTGCGACGTCTAAGTACTTCTGCGCCTGGAGTGCTGGAGGTAAGAGTTTCGATGGTAATTCTGCGTTGAGTATCTAAGTTCGGAGGCAATTATAAGCGTGCCAAGGTGCTTCAGAACTGCTCATGAGCCCCTACGTAGCGCCATTGCCCGGGAGGAAGCGGTCCCAATGAGATGCGACCCATTCTGACGCGTTTGAGGCCTATCACTTTGAGGCCCACCATCTCACACATCCGACGAATTTGGCGCTTACGCCCTTCACGCAACACAAAGCGTAGTTGATCTTCATTCTGCCAGCTAACCTGTGCAGGTTTGAGTTCTACCCCATCAAGAGAGAGGCCATGTTTTAGGCGATCTAAATCTTCGAAAGAGAGGGCCCCCTCTACGCGTACTAAGTATTCTTTTTCAACGGGGCTATTTTCACCAATCAATAATTTGGCAATGCGACCATCTTGAGTCAGAACTAGCATGCCCGTAGAGTCAATATCTAGTCTACCTGCTGGCGCCAGCCCTTTGGTGTTAAAGCGAGGGCTTCTACCTTTATCAAGCGCACTGGCAAAGTAATTTTCAGGGGTAATCAAAGAGGCCGCTGGTTGATATTCCTGCTCATCATCATAGTGAGAAATGTAACCAACGGGTTTATTCAGAATGACAGTAATGCGAGAGGCTTGCTGGGCTTTAGCGCCAGACTGCAGCTCAATTTTTTGATGACGATAGGCGCGCACGCCCAATTCGTTCACCACTTCACCATCTACCGTTACCAGACCTTGCTCAATATACGAGTCTGCCTCACGACGCGAGCAAAGACCAAGCTCAGAGAGTAATTTTGAGACGCGTACTTTTTCTTCCATGCCTGCATTATCCGGTATTGGGGCTAATTATTGGCCTGGAGTTAATATGGGGGCAGATGAAATAAAAAAGCCTGCTCATAATTCAATAAAGGATGACCAAATGACCGTTACATTAAAAAAACCACCAATCTATAAAATCCTTTATTTTCAAGTAC
This sequence comes from Polynucleobacter sp. JS-JIR-II-c23, assembly GCF_035011225.1. Taxonomy (NCBI): domain Bacteria; kingdom Pseudomonadati; phylum Pseudomonadota; class Betaproteobacteria; order Burkholderiales; family Burkholderiaceae; genus Polynucleobacter; species Polynucleobacter sp. JS-JIR-II-c23. The sequence continues at coordinate 154,356 of NZ_JAYGQT010000001.1, forward strand.
TTACAGCGGTTGTAATTGGTGTTTTGCTAGGCCATTTTTACCCAAGCTTGGGTACAGAAATGAAGCCATTTGGGGATGCCTTCATTAAAGGCATCAAGATGTTAATTGCCCCCGTTATTTTCTGCACGGTAGTTCTGGGTATTGCCGGCATGGAGGACATGAAGAAGGTTGGCAAAACTGGCGGACTAGCCCTGTTGTATTTTGAGATCGTGAGCACGATTGCTTTGGTGGTTGGTCTGGTCATTGTGAATGTACTTCAGCCTGGCGCAGGCATGAATATCGACCCTTCAAGCTTAGACACCAAAGGAATTGCTGCATATACCGGGCCCGGAAAAATGGGCACCACTACGGATTTCTTAATGAATATTATTCCGAGCAGTGCAGTTGATGCATTTGCTAAGGGTGAAATTTTGCAGGTCCTTTTCATTGCAATCTTGTTTGGATTTGCCTTACATAAGTTCGGTGGTCGCGGAACGATGGTGTTCGACTTAATTGAAAAAACATCCCATGTTCTCTTTGACATGATTGGTGTGATTATGAAGTTTGCGCCTATTGGCGCATTTGGCGCAATGTCATTCACCATTGGCAAATACGGCATTGGTTCTTTGTTCTCATTGGGCAAACTCATGGGCTCGTTTTATTTAACTTGCTTGCTCTTTGTATTTATTGTTTTAGGAATCATTGCACGAATTAATGGGTTCAATATTTTTAAATTCGTGCGCTACATCAAAGAAGAGTTGTTAATTGTTTTGGGTACTTCATCATCCGAATCCGTCTTGCCACGCATGATGGAGAAAATGGAGCTATTGGGCGCCAAGAAGACTTGTGTTGGTCTTGTTATTCCAACAGGTTATTCATTCAACTTAGATGGCACCTCTATTTATTTAACAATGGCCGCAGTATTTATTGCGCAAGCAACCAATACGCCGATGACACTCATGCAGGAGGTCACGCTCTTGCTAGTGCTGTTGCTCACATCTAAGGGTGCAGCAGGCGTTACTGGTAGCGGCTTTATTGTTTTGGCAGCCACCCTTTCTGCTGTCGGAGATGTTCCGGTTGCGGGCCTAGCCATTATTCTCGGCATCGATCGCTTTATGTCAGAGGCGCGTGCGCTAACAAACCTGGTTGGTAATGGCGTGGCTACGATTGTGGTTGCGAAATGGACTGGCGAGCTTGATCAAAAGCGGCTCACTAGTGTGCTCAATCGCGACAATTGGATTGAGGCACAGGAGCCTGAAATTATTTTGGATCAGCGACAAGAGAAGATGAAGTGATTCTTTAATCTGGAGGCGCTGTGAAAAGAAAGCAAATTTGTTCGTTATTCATAGCAATGCTGGCATTTAGTGAAGTAGCGCTTGCTCAAACACGCCTTCCAGAAATTCCAGTTGAGCAATATACCCCAGACCAGCAAAAGGCTGCCAAGGAATTTGAGGTGACACGTAAAAAGGCCCCATGGGGGCCTTTTGCCATGCTGATGTACAGCCCGAAGCTGATGAATAATGCCCGTGCTATGGGCGACTATCTGCGCTATAACTCTGCATTCGATAGTCTCTTAAGTGAGTTTGCGATTCTGATTACCGCACGTGAGTGGACGCAAGACTATGAGTGGTATGTTCATTATCCGATTGCCATCAAAGCTGGATTAAAGCCAGCAATCGCTCAGGCATTAAAAGAGGGTAGAAGACCCGAAGGCATGAGTGAGGATGAGTCGATGGTCTACGATTTCACTATTGAGCTGCAACGATATAAGCAGGTTTCAGATGCTACATTTGCCAAAATAGAGAAGCGTTTTGGTAAAAAGGGGGCAATCGATTTAGCGGGGATTGCAGGGTATTACACCTTCCTGGCCATGGAGATGAATATGGCCAAGCATCAGATACCAGCGGGCGCTGAGCGCTTGCCCCGTTTGCCCGAATAATCTTTAAGTGCGAACAATGTGAACGCTACAAGGGGCCTCCTCGACGATTTTGGTCATCGAGGTTCTCCAAGGCGTTACCTTATTAGGCAACTTATGTGATGCCCCAATCAAAATAAGGGATGCATCATTGTCTTTGGCAAATTCAACGATTCGAGAGGCAGGATCAAGCGCCTCAAGTACGTGATAAGAAATTCTTTCAGGTGGTAATTTAAGTGGTTTTGCCCAATCCATCAGTTGCACTAGGTGCCCACGCACAATACCGCTAGCGGTTTGGCTTTCATGATTGCCTTCGTAGGTTGGCGTACTGGCAATCGTGCTCAAGCAAATTAAGCGACTTTCAGGATAGGCCTGCAATAAATTTTTTGCTGTGGTTTGCATGCGCTCACGCAAATCTTCATCGGATTGACGGGTATCTATCGCGGCAATCATAAGGGGTGCATCAAGGCTGCCCATACTCGGCCGTGGGCTTGGGGAGGGCTCGTAACCAGCGGCTTTGAACATCCCTTTGAGGTTTTCCCAAAAGCTAGGCGGTTCAACGCGGTCGGCGCGTTCTGTGAGCGTAACGCCTTCGGGATCTCGTAATACTTGACGTAAACGCGCAGCACTTTGATAGCGATCTGCAGCGCGTGGCTCCAGGCATCTCAGCACTACCTCTTGTAACCAGCGCGGAATTTCCCTACGAATAGCTCGTGGTGGAAAGGGCTCAGCCCACATTCTCTTACGCAGACCACCCATCGTTTGAGGGTTGCCAAATGGCAGTTCGCCAGTTAGCAGCTCGTACATGATCACGCCAATGGAAAAAATATCACTGCGCGAATCAGAGCGAATGCCGGCTACTTGTTCGGGAGAAATATAAGGTGCAGAGCCGATACCTTTGCGCATCTCTTCTGCAAGCAAGTCCGGGTATCGAGCGTGGTGCGACAATCCAAAATCAATGAGTGTTAACTTCCCCTTCTCATCAATCAAAATATTTTCAGGCTTGACATCTAGGTGAATGGCATCTTGTGAGTGCAGTGATTGAACAGCTTGCGCTAAATCTGCCCCAATGCGAACTACCTCATCAATCGTAAATACTTTGCCTTCCTTGATGTAATCCTCTAATGGGCGGCCCTCAACTCTTTCCATTGCAATATACGGGCGCGTGGCCATATTGCCTGAACCTAAATATTGAGGAACGTAAGGACTTTTTAGGGAGCGCAAGATAGTGAGTTCGGTTTCAAAGCCGATCAAACTTTCAACCGGTTGATCTCTGCCAACACGCGGGATTTTCAGCAAGATAGGGACATCTATTCCCTCTTTAGTTGCAGAAAAAAGGCTAGCCATTCCGCCGCGGTGAACTTCCTTGCCTAAAACAAATCCATCTACTACTTTGCCTTCTTGAAATATATCGTCTACTGCTTGAATGTCGGTGTTGATGGGCATTGTTTATTTGCCGGTGATGAGGCGGTTTGCCAGGTCTTCTGGCAGGCCAGCGCGACGTACTTTCTCTGCGGCAGTGTAGTGATCGTAGGGCGTACGATGAAATGTCAGCGCTTCTGAAGCGGGCTCAAAAACAGCAAAGCAGGCCTCTGGATTGCCATCTCTAGGTTGACCAAGAGAGCCAACAACACCTACCCATTGGCGATGAGGTAGTACCGGAATTTCATCACCAGGGTGTGGTGCAAATCGAATGAGTTTCCCAACAGCGCTTTGATAAAAAAGCGCTTGCTCATGGGCATGACCAACAAAAGTGTAGTTTTTACCAGAGCTTTGTACACAACGCCATGCACTCATGCTGTCGGTAATGTAATTCCACTCTGCTGGATTGTAGGCAGAGGCATGCACAAAACAAATCTGATCTTCTTGAACCATCAGAGGAAGATTTTTAAGGAAATCTACATGGTCATTGTTGAGTTGAGATTTAGTCCACTCAATGGCGGCATTGGCGCTGGCATTCATTTGATTACGGCTATCTTTAAAAACAGCCTCATCATGGTTGCCAAGAAGGGCAATCGCTTTTTTATTTTCTACGAGCGTGGCAATGCGCTCAAGCAGCGCAACAGGATCAGCGTTATAGCCCACGAGGTCACCCAGAAACACCATGCGAGTAACGCCAAGTTCCTCGGCACGAGCCATGCAGGCATCAAAAGCTTCTAAATTGCTGTGGAGATCGGCAAATAGCCCAATACGTTCAGTCATCCCTTAATGATAGGACAAAAGGCCCCTAGATAGAAGGGTTATAGGGGCTCGGACCATTATCTGGGCGATTTTTAAAGCGCTTATGAACCCAGTAGTATTCGGCCGGCCGAAGTCGAATTTCTTCTTCAAAGTATTGATTAAGGCGTGCGGTGTCAGACTTGGGGTCTGCCCCAGGAAAATTCTCTAAAGGCTTCCCAATTTCGCAAAGGTAACCCGACTCATCTGCTTTTAATGTGGTGGTCATTAAGCAAACGTCGGCACCAGTAATTTTTGCCAAACGCGAGATAGTGGTGATGGTATTTGTTTGAATTCCAAAAAATGGCACAAACTCAGAATCCTTAAGACCGAGATCAATATCAGGTGCGATGATGATGAAATCTCCATTGCGAATTTCTCGGATGATCGCCTTTGCATTACCTTGGCGATCAATTGAGTTCCCACCAAAGCGATTGCGCCATTCCACAATTCTTTTATTAAAAAAAGGATTCTTCATTCTCTGAAAAAAGCCCGAGGTGCGCGGCCAACGTTTTTCCTTGGAGAGGGCGCTCAAAATAATGCTGCCCTCAATTCCTGTGAAATGCATGTTTACTAAGATGCGTGGTTTTCTACTAGAGAGGTCAACTGCTGATTTCACCTCAATCATATTGCTGAGTTGTTTAGAGCTGCCGCACCAGATAATACTTTTCTCTACCAGACTGCGCCCAAGCAATCGCCAATGCTCTTTGGCAAGACTATCGACTTCAGATGGACTTAAGTTTGGAAAGCACAAATGGAGATTTGTTTTTACTACTCGATTTCTATCGCTTGGAACGCGCGCCGCAATATATCCAAGCCCGTAACCCAACTCAACCAGCAGCCTATAAGGCAGAAGGGCAAGAAGCTTGAGTAGAACAACAACTGTTTGGTTGGAAAAAGACTTCAGCAAATTAGTTTTGCTCTGATTCGTAACGCTTTACGGATTTGGCATAGCGCTCAGCCATTTCTTCAATGGAGCTGCTCGACATTCCTAAATCATTCACTAGGCCAGTTTCAAGGCGATATGCCCAGCCATGAACAGTGAGGTCTTGTCCGCGCGCCCAAGCATCTTGCACGATGGTGGTTTCGCAAACGTTAACAACCTGCTCAATGACGTTGAGTTCGCAAAGTCGATCTTGTCGTTTAGGGGTTGGAATAGCATCGCCCAAATAACGCTCATGTTTTTGATGTACATCCTTAACGTGACGCAACCAGTTGTCAGCTAAGCCAACTCTTTTATCAGTTAGTGCCGCATGGACACCAGAGCAGCCATAGTGACCTACTACTAATATGTGTTTTACCTTAAGCAAATCAATCGCAAATTGAATAACAGACAAGCAATTCAAATCAGTATGAACCACTACGTTTGCAACATTTCGGTGAACGAATAATTCACCAGGCAGCAAGTTCACGATGTCATTCGCTGGTACTCGGCTATCAGAGCAACCAATCCACAGATATTCAGGGGCTTGTTGAGAAACGAGGCGTTTAAAGAAATTGGCATCCTCTGCCACCATGCTTTCCGCCCAGGTGCGATTATTGGCAAATAGCTGTTCTAGAGCTTGAGAATTCTTCATCGTCATGCTTTCAGTTTAAAGTACTTTAATGACGCCTATTTGGTTAAAACAAACCCCCGCCGGAATTACCTTAAATTTACATTGTCAGCCAGGAGCCAAGGTGACTAAGGTCGTTGGCCTGCATGACGGCTGTTTAAAAATTTCTTTACAGGCACCTGCCCTTGAAAATAAAGCGAACGAGCTCTTATTGGCTTGGCTTTCTAAGCAATTAAGGGTGCCTCAAAAACAAATTCAGTTTGTTTCTGGTCAAAATAGCCGCAAGAAACGAGTGGAAATTTGGGGGCCTATCAGTCCCGAGCAAATTGTGCAGTTGTTGAGCCCTTGATTTAAAGGTCGGCCCTTACCAAAATATTGCCCACAATATTCCCAAAATGAGCACCCATTTGCCCACGTAATAAACGGAGCGATGTTTTGCTTTGAGTTTTTTAGCTTGTGCACGGAGATGGTAGAAATAGGTGAACAAAATATTTACGAAACCTATTTTTTCACCTTCAACATTTTGGGATGATGCGGCGCTCATGACATAGCGTCCAAACCAGCGATTGAATAGAGCAACTGCCTTTGTATGAACTGGGCGCTCGACATCGCAAAATAAGATGATTCTTTGTTGATCTGTTTCATTAGCAGCGAAATGAATGTAAGTTTCATCAAACATGACCGCTTCGCCATCTTTCCAGAAATAACGCTCCCCATCTACATCAATAAAGCATTTGGGGTCGTTGGGAGTCGTTAGGCCAATGTGATACCGCAAGGAGCCCGCATAGGGGTCACGGTGGCGCACCAGCGTTGCTCCAGGGGGCAGAGATGCGAACATGGCAGCCTTGACTGAGGGGATTGATTTAAGCAGTGCAACTGTTTTGGGGCAACCCGCTTGAGCTGAGGGTACCTCTTTTCCATACCAGCAGAGGTGAAAACGCTTCCAACCAGTCCGAAAGAAGGAGTTAAAGCCGATATCGTTGTATCCCGTTGCGGCCGCAATGGAGCCACCTTCTTGCAGAGAAAGCGCCTCTTGCCGAATCATTTCCCAGTTATCTTGGACGGGCTGCATTTCAGGAAATTGGCTTACTGGAATAAAAGCGCCAGGTTTTACTTTTGAAAATAAATACAAAAGTGCATTTACGGGGGCTAGAAGCACTTGGTAGTCGGTAAGAGATCTAACAACCCCAAAACGAACCTTTCCTCTGAAATAGACATAAACAGCCGATGCTATAAAAATAAAAAAGATGATGTGGCGAATTTCCATGAGCTTTGTCTAAGTGAGGTAATTGTTAGTATTTTAATTTGTATGCCAGCCCTAAATTGACTATTTCTTATGCTCGGATACTCATATACTTCAAGCAGAGGGTTTGAAAACCGGCTTAGGGTTTATGTGGAGTTTTGCTAAGGATGATCTTATGAATAGCTTTATAAAGTGGCTCTTAAGCCTTGTTTTAATTGGGTTAGTGGGTATTTCGGTCTATACGTGGGGAATGCTAACTTGGAGCTATGGCAGCGGTGAACGCGCAGGGTATGTCCAGAAATTCTCTAATCGCGGTTATATATGTAAAACCTGGGAAGGTGAATTGGCCATGGTTTCTATGCCAGGCACAATGTCAGAAAAATTCCTCTTTACGGTGCGAGAAGATGCTGTGGCGCAAAAAATAAATGCTAATTTAGGTAAAAAGGTTGCCCTAAAGTATGAGCAACACATTGGTTTGCCAACAACCTGTTTTGGCGATACCGAGTATTTTGTTTCTGATATCACCGTTTTGGATGAGTAATTTGTAGTCGTAGTAAAAAATTGCTGTAACGCAACTTTATTTTTGTAATTTTTTGTGGTTAAAATCATGTAAGCGTAATGTGCGCTGACATCAATATCTATAAGGAGCTTCACTTGAACAAAGCCGAACTAATCGCAGCGATTGCTGACGACGCGGAGATTTCTAAAGCCAAAGCTGAATTCGCATTGAATTCTGCAATCGACACAATTATCAAAGCTGTTACTAAAGGTGACTCAGTACAACTGATCGGCTTTGGTACTTTTGCTTCTGGCAAACGTGCTGCACGTATGGGTCGTAACCCAAAAACTGGCGAGCCACTCAAAATTGCTGCTGCAAAGACTGTTAAGTTTTCTGCTGGTAAAGCATTTAAAGATTCAGTTAACAAGCGTAAGAAGTAATTCTTCCTTTGTTGATAAAAAAGCCCGGCATGCCGGGCTTTTTTATTCCTGCAAAAATTTCAATCAATCAAATGCATCACTGCACTGAGTTAGCTTTGCACTAAACGACGGTGACGATGGATGCTCATTAACATTCCTGCGCCAAATCCGAGCGTCACTAATGCAGTGCCTCCATAGCTAATAAATGGAAGTGGCACACCAACTACCGGCAAGAGGCCGCTCACCATGCCAATGTTGACAAATGCATAGGTAAAGAAAATTAAAGTCACTGACGCACCTAACAGACGCGTAAATAAGTTTGGCCCACTCGCCGAGATCGCTAAACCTCTTTTAATGAGCGCAAAGAACAAGGCAATCAATATCAGGTTGCCCAACAAACCAAATTCCTCAGAGAACACTGCAAAGACAAAGTCAGTATGTTTTTCTGGAATAAATTCTAGATGTGCTTGCGTTCCTTGGAACCAACCTTTGCCAAAGAATCCACCAGAGCCAATAGCAATCATAGATTGAATGGTATGAAAGCCTTTACCAAGCGGGTCGCTAGTTGGATCTAGCAAAGTACATATGCGATGCTTTTGATAGTCGTGCACAAATGGCCACACTACATCGTGCGCACAAATAGTGCCGCCAAAAATAATAATTAACAAAATGCCAATAACACCCAAACCAATAAATGGCAGTATCCATTTCCACGGTAGGCCCGCCAAGATGATGACGTATAGCCCTGCTGCAAAAACGAGTAACGCCGTTCCCAAGTCTGGTTGGCGTGCAATTAAAAAAACCGGTATAGCTAAGATCACTGCAGCAACACCATAGTCCCAGGATTTTTGAATGCCTTCCCGCTTTTGAAAGTACCAGGCAAGCATGAGTGGCATTGCAATCTTCATGATCTCGGATGGCTGAATGACAACTCCAATATTGAGCCAGCGACGAGCACCTTTTTTAATGAGTCCGAATGCGGCTACTGCGATTAAGAGGGCAACACCAAATCCATAAATCCAAACTGCACCCATCTCTAACCACTTAGGTGGAATACGTGAAACGATCCACATCACTAAAAACGAGAGTGCGAGGTTGCGCAATTCATCTGCAATTTGTACGGGTGTATTTTGACTTGCAGATAAAAAAGTAAAAAAGCCAACGGCAGCTAAGCCAAGCAGAATAAAGCCTAGCTGGCGATCTAGTCCCGCAAAGATGCTTGAGAAAAATCCTTTAACTTTGATTAAGGGGCTCTTTTCCATTCAGGAACCTCCTTGGGCCACTTGCCCTCAATGTAGTAGTCCAATGCTTGACGTGCAATCGGAGCGGCATACTGCGCGCCGAAGCCTGCGTTCTCTACAACCATCGCAATCACAATGGTTGGTTTATCCGCTGGAGCAAATGCGATATACAAGGCATGGTCGCGCAAAAATTCTGCTGTGGATCCATGTTTGTAATCTTTGGAGTTCAAACTAAATACCTGCGCAGTTCCGGTTTTTCCGCCCACTTGATATCCAGTGCCCTTAAATGCTGCGGCAGATGTGCCAGAGTTATTAACCTCGACCATAGCCTTCTTGATCACTTCAATATTCTCAGCATTGAGATCGATGCGATAACTTTCTTTTGGGGTTGTCAGCACTCTGTTGCGAGTAAATGGATCTTCAATAGCTTTGACTAAGTGAGGCTTCATCACAATACCGTTATTAGCTACGTTTGCCATGGCATGAGCTAATTGCAAAATTGTGAAAGCGTTGTAACCCTGCCCAATGCCTAAGGAAATAGTTTCACCCTCGTACCACTTTTGCTGCTCAGGTTTTTTGAAAGTATTTTTCTTCCACTCGGTGGATGGCAAAACACCTCTTGCTTCGCCTTGTAAATCGATGCCAGTAATTTGACCAAAGCCTAATGGCCTCATAAAATCGGCAATCATGTTGACGCCCATGTCTCGGGCAAGCATGTAGTAATACGTGTCACAAGATTCAACAATCGACTTTTGCATGTCGACAATTCCGTGACCACCTTTTTTATCATCCCGGAAGGTATGGTTACCAAAGTCAAAGTAACCAGGATCCGAAATTGTTTGTGATGGTGTGCGCTTTTTATTTTCTAAGGCCGCCAATGCCATGAAAGGTTTGTAAGTGGATCCAGGTGGATAGATCCCTTTTAGTGGGCGGTTATAGAGTGGCTTCTGTGGTGAGTCATTGAGCTCTTTCCAGGTCACTGAATCAATGCCCTCAACAAAATCATTCGGATTGAAGTTGGGCTTAGAGACAAAAGCCAATACATCACCTGTCGCTGGTTCAATGGCCACAAATGCACCGCGGAAATTTCCATATAGTTGCTCAACTAAATATTGGAGCTTGATATCAACGGAGAGAACTACATTTTTGCCGGGAACTGAAGGGGAGCTTGAAAGTGTACGCACCGGTTTGCCGCCCGCAGTAATTTCTACTTGATCGTAACCAGGCACGCCACGCAATACAGTTTCATAACTTTGCTCTAAACCAATCTTGCCAACGTACTGAATGCCCGGCAAAAATGAAGCCTGCAATGCATCAGGATCATCTGCTTTAGCACCCTCAATTTCAGTCTGCATCCGCTCTTTGTCGCGCTGCGAAACGCGACCAATATAGCCAATCAGGTGCGAGGCTAATTCGTTGTACGGATACTCCCGAAAGCTTCTAGCCCGGATTTCTACCCCAGGAAAGCGATAGCGATTGGCCATAAAACGGGCAGTTTCGGTCTCATTGAGCATGGAGCGCAGGGGAAAAGTGCCCATATTTCGAGAATCCTCTAGCGAACGCTTGAAATTCCGACGATCCCGAGGTGAAATGGCAACGATTTCAGAAAGATCGTTGATGAGCTGATCTACATTCCCTTTGACTTCTTCAGCATTCACATCTAGCGTGAGGGCAGAATAATTTCGGCCAATGACAATGCCATTACGATCAATGATGAGTCCGCGATTTGCCGGGGCCGGAACCAAGGCAATGCGATTACTTTCAGCTAGCAGTGCGTATTTTCCGTGGCTTACTAGCTGCAGCCACACAAGACGCGTGATGAGTAGTAAAAAGCAAAACGTGACAAATAGAGTCGCAATATGAATGCGCTCTTGAAAAGAGTCGAGATTCGGTTTTTTAAAAGAAACCATTCCGCTTCTTAAAGGGGTCGATTGTGATCAACATCTATAGGGCGACGTTGGGGCGCAAGCAAGATGCGGGTAGCTAGTGGCCAAAGCATTGCTTCAATCAAAGCCTGGATCGCGCCTGTTAAAGCCCACCAATAGAGTTCACCGCTGAGTAGCCAGTGTGCCAACACAGGAAATAGCGATACCAATAAGAAAATAGGAAGTAGGTGCAATGCTTGTGAAAGAACGGTCAGGGCCACAATGCGCCTGTGCCATGAAATAGCAAGGTAGGCGACCAAAGAGTAACTAAAGGCGTGCAATCCTAATAAATCGGAATTATGTACATCGATCATCAAGCCCAAAATGAAGGCGGTGATGACGCTGACATAGCGATGTTGATGAATGTTCCAAAACACAATACACAGGATTAACCAATCTGGCACCCAACCGTAATTACCAATGGGCAATAGGTTTAATAGCAGTGCACAAAATAAGCTGAAATAAATGAAGACCGGATTTACCGGGCGCAGAATATAGCCGCTCTGGAAATCGATCATTGCATACCTCGCGCGCGAGTTTGGCGTCTGCCGGGTGTATTGCTTAGTGGTGCACCAGAAGTGGATTTGTTATTCACAGTAGCTGCTTTGGCATCGAGTTGCGGATCGTACAACAGTGCAAGCGCTTGACGATAGCGATTTACTGCCGCAACGGGAACACAAAAGACGTTAGAAGAGTTCTTATCGACATTGCGCTCAATCTTGCTAATCACTGCTACTGCAAACCCTGGAGGGTAAACGCCATCAATGCCCGAGGTCAGCAAAATATCGCCAACTTCCAAATCGCTGGCTACCGGGAGGTAGCGAAGCTCTAGTGGATTGCCGCGCCCTGCGCCAAATACGGCTGCACGAAGGCCATTGCGGGCCACTTGGACTGGAACCGCAAAATCACGGTCTTCCAACAGGGAAACCTCAGCAGAGCGCTCATAGAGACGGACCACTTGGCCCAAAATCCCGGAATCATTGGCAATCGGGTTTCCAAGCTTTAGGCCGTCATTACTGCCGCGATTGATTACGATGCGTTGTGAAATGGGATTGGGTGGGTTAAATAGAATTTCTACCGGCAATGTTTTGAATGGAACCTGTTTTTGCAAGGTCATAAGCTCGCGCAGGTTTTGGTTTTCCACCATCAAAAATTCAGATTGATTTGCCAGCAAAGAAAGCTCTGCTTGACGCACTTTCATTACTTGGTTTTCTTGATCAAGAGTCGATCTGGTTGTGAAATACTCAGACGTTGCTTCAAAGGCATTGCGCGGCGCCATCATGACATATTCAAGTGGACGCAAAATCCAATTGACGTTGTTGCGAATGGGGTCGAGTGCTTTGAAACGAAAATCGATCAGCATCAGAGCGATGCTGATCGACAGACAGACAATCAGTTTAAGTAAGGCCGGAATGCCCTGTCTGAAAAGTGGTGGAGCGCTATGTTGCAATTCCCTGGTCGACGTGTATGTCGCTTACTCGTGCGAGAACACTCCGCCTAACTTATCCATGCGCTCGAGTGCGATACCGCAACCACGAGCCACGCAAGTTAAGGGATCTTCTGCCACATGAATTGGCAAACCAGTTTCTTCGAGCAAGAGGCGATCGAGGTCGCGCAATAAGGCTCCGCCGCCAGTAAGCATCATGCCGCGTTCAGCAATATCGGATGCCAACTCAGGTGGAATCTGCTCGAGAGCTGCTTTTACCGCAGTCACGATTTGATTCAATGGATCAGTTAATGCTTCCAGAATTTCGTTGCTAGTAACAGTGAAGCTACGTGGAATACCTTCAGAAAGATTGCGACCTTTTACTTCCATCTCGCGCACTTCAGCGCCAGGGAAAGCTGAGCCAATCGTTTTCTTAATCAGTTCAGCAGTTTGTTCACCAATCAACATCCCGTAGTTACGACGAATGTAATTGGTAATCGCTTCATCAAACTTATCGCCACCAACACGAACAGAGCCTTTGTAAACCATGCCACCTAATGACATGACGCCAACTTCAGTTGTGCCGCCGCCGATGTCGACAACCATCGAACCCGCAGCTTCTGAGACAGGCAAGCCAGAACCAATTGCAGCTGCCATTGGTTCTTCAATGAGGAATACTTGTGATGCGCCAGCACCTAATGCGGATTCGCGAATCGCACGACGCTCAACTTGGGTAGATCCGCAAGGAACGCAAATGATGATGCGTGGACTTGGCTTTAATAATTTGCTTTCATGCACAAGCTTGATAAATTGCTTGAGCATTTGTTCGGTGATGGTGAAGTCGGCAATCACGCCGTCTTTCATTGGGCGAATGGCCTCAATATTCCCTGGAACACGACCCAGCATCGCTTTTGCCTCTTTGCCGACGGCCAAAATGGTCTTTTTGCCGTTTGGCCCACCTTCTTGGCGAATTGCCACAACAGAAGGTTCATCGAGGACAATACCCCGCTCACGCATATAAATTAAGGTGTTAGCGGTTCCTAGGTCGATGGCTAGGTCATTGGAAAAGTAGCTGCGGAAAAAACCAAACATGATGTAGTGGGAAAATAGAAAGTGTTAATGAAAATATATAGGAATGATACTCTCGTCCCATGAAACTTGATGATGTCCAGCGCATTGCGCACCTATCTAGGCTTGAGTTAAACCAGGCAGAAGCCGAGGCAGTTTTGCCTCAATTACAGGCCATTTTTTCCTTGGTTGAGGAAATGCAGGCCGTTGATACAAGTGGTCTTGAGCCTTTGGCTCACCCAATCCTCTTTTTGCGTGATTTGGCCCAACCCATGCGTGTTGACCAGGTTACCGAATCAGACCATCGTGCCGAAAACATGCAATCTTCCCCTGCTCAGCATGACGGCTATTTCTTGGTGCCAAAGGTGATCGAATGAGTTGGCACAACACCCCCATCGCTTTGATGTCAAAAGCACTGGCTGCAAAAGAGGTCTCCAGCACAGAGCTAACCCAGTACTTTTTAGACCGTATTGAAGCTGGAAAACAGTGGAATGCATATCTTGATGTGAGCGCTCACTTAAGCTTAGAACAATCAAATAAAGCAGACAAGCTCATTTCTTCAGGAAAAGCTGGTAAGTTGACGGGCATCCCTGTTGCCCACAAAGATGTCTTCGTAACCCGTGGCTGGAAGTCGACTGCTGCCTCCAAAATCTTGGCTGGGTATCAGAGTCCTTTTGATGCCACTGTGGTTGCCAATCTGGGAATTCCTGATGAAAACAATCCCCATGGCGCTGGAATGGTTTGTTTGGGTAAAACCAATATGGACGAGTTCGCGATGGGCTCGTCTAATGAGAACTCTGCCTATGGCCCTGTACTAAACCCATGGAATTCTGCCCACGTGGCTGGCGGTTCATCGGGCGGCTCGGCTGCAGCTGTAGCCGCTGGTTTGGCTCCGATCGCTACCGGTACAGATACTGGCGGCTCAATCCGTCAGCCAGCAGCTTTTTGTGGATTAACCGGTATTAAACCGAGTTATGGGCGCGTGTCGCGCTACGGCATGATTGCTTACGCTTCCTCGCTCGATCAAGCTGGGCCGATGGGCAAAACTGCAGAAGATTGCGCCTTGTTGCTGTCTGCAATGTCTTCGCATGATCCGCGTGACTCCACCTCCTTGGCTGATTCTGGTGAAGATTACGGTCGTTACCTCAATCAACATTGGAAAGAAGGTAATACCAATCCCGCAAAACCATTGGAAGGTTTGCGTGTTGGTTTGCCAAAAGAATTCTTTGCTGAAGGTTTGGCAAGCGATGTAGCGAAATCCGTTAATGAAGCAGCCAAGCTTTTAGAAAATTTAGGCGCTACATTGATTGATGTGAGTCTGCCAAAAACCAAACTCTCTATTCCGGTGTATTACGTTTTAGCGCCTGCAGAAGCATCGAGTAACTTGAGTCGCTTTGATGGTGTGCGTTATGGGTATCGTGCCAATGAGTATCGCGATCTCAATGATATGTATGCTAAGTCACGTACCGAAGGTTTTGGAGCTGAAGTAAAGCGCCGCATCATGATTGGTACCTATGTTCTTTGTCATGGTTACTATGATGCTTATTACCTGCAGGCACAAAAAATTCGTCGCATTATTGCTGCAGACTTTCAAGCTGCATTCAATCAATGTGACGTCATCCTGGGGCCTGTAGCCCCTGATGTAGCTTGGCGTTTGGGCGAGAAATCTAAAGATCCAGTGCAAATGTATCTAGAAGATATTTATACGCTTTCTACAAACTTGGCAGGTTTGCCGGCGATGAGTGTTCCTTGTGGATTTAATATAAACAACTTGCCAATTGGCATGCAGCTCATTGGTAATTATTTTTCTGAAGCGCGCTTGTTGCAAGTGGCCCATCAATATCAGCAAGCCAGCGATTGGCATTTGCGTCCAGCAAGTGAGGTGGCATGATGCAATGGGAAGTCGTCATTGGTCTAGAGACCCACGCTCAGCTACAAACTCAATCCAAGATTTTTAGCGGTGCAAGTACGCGCTTTGGCGCAGCCCCAAACACGCAAGCATGCGCAGTGGATTTAGCGCTACCTGGTGTTTTGCCCGTGCTTAATCGTCAGGCTGTTGAGCATGCCATTCGTTTTGGTTTGGCAGTGAATGCGAAGATTTCTCCAGCAAGTATTTTTGCTCGCAAAAACTATTTCTATCCTGATTTACCTAAGGGCTATCAAATCAGCCAGATGGATATCCCGGTTGTTGTTGGCGGTCATCTTGAGATCTTGGTCGGGGATGAAATTAAAGTAGTTGAATTGACGCGCGCCCACATGGAAGAGGATGCTGGTAAATCCGTCCATGAAGAGGGCTTTACAGGCCCTCATGGCGAACCTTCTAGCGGGATTGATCTGAACCGCGCAGGTACACCACTCCTCGAGATCGTGACAGAGCCAGTCATGCGCAGCGCTGCTGAAGCCGTTGCTTATGCCAAGGCTTTGCATGGCTTGGTGGTATGGCTTGGGGTTTGTGACGGCAATATGCAAGAAGGCTCTTTCCGTTGCGATGCGAACGTTTCGGTTCGCCCCAAAGGCCAGACTGAATTTGGTACTCGTTGCGAAATTAAAAACTTGAACTCCTTCCGCTTTTTGGAAGAGGCCATTCAGCACGAAGTGCGTCGTCAAATCGAATTGATTGAGGATGGCGGTACCGTTGTTCAAGAAACTCGACTTTACGATCCTGATCGGCAAGAAACCCGCAGTATGCGTAGTAAAGAAGATGCTAACGACTATCGCTACTTCCCCGATCCTGACTTATTGCCCGTTGTGATTGATGATGCATGGATTGCAGATGTCCGTAGCAAAATGCCTGCGCTACCAGCCCAATTACGCGAGCAGTGGCAAACCGAGTTTGGTTTAAGTGCTTACGATGCGCAGTTGCTCACGCAAGATCGTGATACCGCAAAAGTATTTGAAGAGCTATTAGTAATCGTAGGTAAGCCATTGGCAAAAGCCGCGGCCAATTTAATTGCTGGTGAATTTGCTTCCTCTTTAAATCGTGCAGGTATTGCTACTGCTGACGCGCCATTAAAAGCGGAGCATTTAGCGCCATTACTAACGCGTGTGGCTGATGGCACTATCTCCAACAAGATCGCTAAAGATATCTTTGCCATTCTTTGGGAAGAAGCGATTGCAGGTAAAGCTATCAGTACCGTTGATCAGGTGATTGACGCCAAAGGGCTGAAACAAATTAGTGATAGTGGAGCCATTGAGGCCATCATTGATCAGGTGTTAGCGGCTAACCAGAAATCGGTTGAAGAGTTCCGCTCGGGTAAAGAGAAGGCGTTTAACGCTCTCGTTGGCCAGATCATGAAAGCCTCGCAAGGCAAAGCAAACCCTGGTCAGGTCAATGAGCTCTTGCGTAAAAAACTTGGTTAACAAAAGAACATCATTAGAAAGAAATACATGAGCGCAATCGATCCAAAACAAGCCGAGCAAGAAGAATTGGTTGCAGAGTGGTTGCGTGTAACCCCAGGCTTCTTTGAGCGTTACGCTGATCTCTTTAATGAGATTCGGATTAAGCATCCACATGAGGATCGTGCGATCTCTTTGCAAGAGCGTCAGATGACGGTATTGCGTACACAAAATCAAGAGCTCAATCGTCGCTTAAGTGAGATGTTGCACTTTGGAAGTCGTAATGACAAAACCCAACAAAGTTTGGTTGCTTGGTTATTGCGTTTGATGAAGTCCAACAATAAGGCTGATGTGGAGGCGGCGATAACTTCGGGCTTAGCCGAAGTATTCGAAGTAGAGGCTGCACAATTACTGTCGCCTAACTCTGCTTTTGGCCCTTGGGTAGACACCCCGTTATGCGGCTCTGCTAAGGAGTTGGCGGCAGCCAGCGTAGATTTGTTAGCAAGCCAGACAAGCATTGATTCTGAATGGCAAAGCATGGTGGCCATTGGGTTGCCATTAGGCAAGAGTATTGGTGCCGCTCAATCGCCCGCAGTATTGCTGTTAGCCAGCAAGGATGAATCCCGCTTTACGGCGGATATGGGCGCTTTCTATTTGCGTCAAATTGCCGAATTAACTGCTGCAGCTTTGGATCGTATCCAGGCTTATGAAATTAAAGTCGACTGAACTACATCCTCTCATGCAAGAGTATTTGCATGAGTTACATGTGTTGCGTCAACTTTCGCCGCATACGCTTAAAGCGTACGGCATGGACCTGAGTGACCTGCAAAACTTTGCACTTGAAGACAATATTGAGTTGTTAAGAGTGAGTAACGGCCATGTACGTCGTTGGGCCGGCCGCTTACATTCCAAAGGTAAATCTTCAAGAAGTATTGCGAGAGCCCTTTCAGCATGGCGAGGATGGTATGACTGGCTTACTGAAAAAGATGCCAGGCGCGATGCCCGTGCCGGCAAGGTAACCAGCAATTTAATCGCCAATCCGGTTGACGACGTCAAGGCACCCAAACGTCTGAAGTCTCTACCCAAGGCCTTATCGGTCGAGCAGGCTCTTTCCTTGGTAAATCAAGCCGTCAAAGAGGCTGAAGAAAAAAAGGATTTGGAATCCATCCGCGATGCTGCCATTATTGATTTGCTATATTCCTCTGGCTTGCGCCTTTCAGAGCTCTTGGGGATTGATGTAATGCAAAGCAAAGATCGCCAACAGGAATCTGCTGGCTGGTTAGATTGGGATGCTGCTGAAGTAACAGTTTTAGGTAAGGGCGGCAAACGACGTTCAGTGCCTGTTGGTGTGCCTGCGATGAAATCACTTGCTGCGTGGCGAGAGCTGCGCGATGCTGGAACTTATCCAGAAGAATCCATCGCCTTGTTTTTGTCGGCAACAGGTAAGCGTTTATCGCCGCGTACGGTGCAAGCGAGATTGCGCACTTTAGCTATGCGTGCTGGTTTACCCACCCATGTGCACCCTCATATGATGCGCCATAGCTTTGCAAGCCACGTGCTGCAATCCTCACAGGATTTACGTGCAGTACAGGAGATGCTGGGGCATGCCAGCATTGCTAGTACCCAGATTTATACGTCTTTAGATTTTCAGCACCTAGCTCAGGCATACGATAAAGCGCATCCCCGCGCAAAGGCTGGCAAAGGCTGAGGAACTCGGTAAGATAGAAGGTTTCCCGCTTTGGGAACTGTTGGCTTTTAGATTTTGATTGGATCATCCATGGCATTAATTCCAGTAACGATTTTGACGGGCTTCTTGGGAAGCGGCAAAACCACTTTACTTAAACACATCTTGACTGAAGAGCACGGCAAAAAAATTGCCGTGATTGAGAATGAATTCGGCGAAGAGAATATTGATAACGATATCTTGGTGCAAGACAACCAAGAGAACATTGTGCAAATGAGTAATGGTTGTATTTGCTGCACCATTCGTGGTGATCTCGTGGATGCTTTAAATGAGCTTTGGGAGCAACGCAAAGATAAGAAGATTAGCTTTGATCGCGTTGTCATTGAAACCACGGGTGTTGCCAATCCTGGCCCCGTTGCCCAGACATTCTTTATGGATGATGATGTAGCGGACCATTATGTTTTGGATGCCGTGGTGACCCTGGTGGATGCCAAGCACGGTCAGCAACAACTCAATGAGCATGAAGAGGCTCAGCGCCAAGTTGGCTTTGCCGACCAAATCTTTATTACTAAGACCGATTTAGTGACGCCTGCCGAAGTAGATGCCTTACGTAATCGCTTAATGCATATGAATCCAAGAGCGCCTATTGCAGGCATTTCTAAGGGCGTGGTGCCTTTAAATGCTGTCTTAGACCTCAAGGGCTTCAATCTCAATGCCAAGCTGGATATCGACCCCCATTTCTTGGAGCAGGATGATCACGACCATGAGCATTGTGGGCACGATCATGGACACGACCATGACCACGATCACAGTACCTGTGGCCACGACCATAGTCATGACCATCAGCATCATGACCATGCAGGACACACAGATCGCATCCAATCCTTTGTTTTTCGTAGTGATAAACCCTTTAATCACAAAAAGTTGGAAGACTTCCTGGGAGGCATTTTGGAGGTCTTTGGAGAGAAGATGTTGCGCTATAAAGGCGTACTCTATGTGAAGGGAAGTAGTCGAAAAGTGGTGTTCCAGGGCGTTCACCAGATGATGGGCAGTGATTTAGCCGGTCCGTGGGGCGCAGAACCCAAGCAAACCCGGATGGTCTTCATAGGCATCGATTTGCCCAAGGACACCCTATTGGCTGGGCTTGAGGGCTGTTTGGCCTAGCAAGATTCGGGTACAATCCGCCGCCACGGCCGATATTGATGAATATTAATAAAAGGGCCGTAAAAGTTTGGCAGAATGAGGCAATAATGCTTTAAACCAGGAAAGAATGAGATGACGGTAAAAACAGCAACAAAACCAGCGACTGCTACAAAAGCTAGCAGTAAAGCTGCGAGCGCTAAGGTTGCAAAAGGTGCTCCATTAACTGAGGCGGAATTGCTCAAGATGTCCGACAAGGACTACATGAGTGCTGCGCAGTTAGATTTTTTCCGTCAAAAACTGCTCACTCTAAAAAACGACATTTTGAAGAATGCCTCCGAGACAACAGAGCATCTGCGTGAAAATATTTTGGTTCCTGATCCTGCCGATCGTGCAACGATCGAAGAGGAGCATGCATTGGAATTGCGCACGCGTGATCGTGAGCGCAAGCTGCTCAAAAAAGTAGAGCAAGCATTGGCGCGCATTGAGTCTGGCGACTATGGATGGTGCGAAGAAACTGGTGAGCCAATCGGCTTGAACCGTTTAATTGCAAGGCCTACAGCCAATCTATCTCTTGAGGCTCAAGAGCGTCGTGAACTCCGTCAAAAATTATTTGGCGAATAAATTTTAAGTAGCGATGACTAAGCATTTACCAACTATTAGTGATATCTCTCCTTTATTAAAGGCGGAGATTCTTGCTGAAGCGCTGCCTTACATTCGTGCTTATCACGGCAAGACTATTGTGATTAAGTACGGCGGAAACGCGATGGTGGAAGAGCGCCTAAAAGAAAGTTTTGCGCGCGACGTCATCTTGTTAAAACTGGTCGGCATGAACCCAGTGGTGGTACATGGCGGAGGCCCACAAATTGATGAGGCCTTAAAGAAGATTGGTAAGACCGGTACTTTTATTCAAGGTATGCGCGTAACTGATGAAGAAACCATGGAAGTAGTGGAATGGGTTCTAGGTGGCGAGGTTCAGCAGGACATTGTGATGTTGATCAACCACTTTGGCGGCCAGGCTGTTGGCTTAACTGGTAAAGACGGTGGATTGATTCATGCTAAGAAAATGAAGATTCCTAGCGATACAGAGCCGGGCAAGATGGTTGATATCGGTTTTGTTGGTGAGATCGAGGCAATTAATCCTGCGGTGGTCAAAGCTCTGCAAGATGACGCGTTTATTCCGGTGATTTCTCCTATCGGCTTTAGTGCAGAAGGTCAGGCTTACAACATTAACGCTGACTTGGTGGCTGGCAAGATGGCCGAAATTCTTCATGCAGAGAAGTTGGTCATGATGACTAACATTCCGGGCGTGATGGATAAAGACGGTAAGTTGCTGACAGATTTAACTGCGCGAGAAATTGATGCACTCTTTGCTGATGGCACTATTTCTGGCGGCATGTTGCCGAAGATTTCTTCTGCATTGGATGCGGCTAAGAGCGGCGTGAATTCAGTGCACATCATTGATGGCCGCATTGAGCATTCTTTATTGTTAGAAATTCTGACCGAGCAAGCGTTCGGTACGATGATCCGCTCTAGATAAGTAGATAAACATGCGCGAGTCCTTAGAGCCAGCAAACATCAACGACAGCAACGCTGATGCTGGTGTAGCTCGTAAGCGCCCTCGCCCAGGCGAACGCCGCTTACAGATTCTGCAAGTGCTTGCTGAGATGTTACAAAACCCGAAGGGTGAGCGTGTCACTACGGCGGCTTTAGCAGCCAAGATTGAAGTATCAGAAGCGGCTCTATATCGTCACTTCGCCAGCAAGGCGCAAATGTTCGAGGGCCTAATTTCTTTTATTGAGCAAACCGTCTTTGGGCTGATTAATCAAATTAATCAAAAAGAAGAGTCTGGTCTTGCTCAGGCGCGCGGTATCTTGCAAATGCTTTTATTCTTTGCCGAAAAGAATCCTGGCATGACTCGTGTTTTATTGGGTGATGCTTTATTGCAAGAAGATGATCGTCTTCAAGAGCGCATTACTCAAGTGCTCGATCGTGTCGAGGCATCTCTTAAGCAAGCTCTGCGTATTGCCCAAACCCAAGGTGGTAATTGGGCGCAGCTGGGTCAGGAAGAGGTCAGCATCCGTGCGGCCATGTTGATGAGTTTTATTTTGGGTCGTTGGCATCGCTTTGCCCGTAGCGGATTTAAGAAACTGCCAACTGAAGCCTCTGATGTTAGTCTGCGCCTTCTCCTGTCAGAATGAGCGAGCTACACCTCTCTAGAAATACTATTCATTTTGCCGAGCCCCTGCCTTTGCAGAGTGGCGCCATCTTGTCTGGCTATGATTTAGTGATTGAAACTTATGGCAAGCTCAATGCCGATAAAAGTAATGCCGTTCTTGTTTGCCATGCACTCAATGCATCTCATCACGTAGCTGGCCCAAGTCCAGAAGATCCAAAAGATATTGGTTGGTGGGACAACATGATTGGCCCGGGGAAGCCGGTAGACACCAATCACTTTTTTGTTATAGGCGTAAATAATTTAGGCTCTTGTTTTGGTTCAACTGGACCTATGAGCATTAATCCAGCAAATGGCAAGCCATATGGCGCTGATTTTCCAGTCGTTACAGTTGAAGATTGGGTGAATACTCAGGCCCGCTTGGCGGATAAATTGGGTATTCGGAAGTTTGCTGCCGTAATGGGTGGAAGCTTGGGCGGCATGCAGGCTATGGCTTGGGCCATTCAGTTTCCCAAGCGGATAGACCATTGCGTTGTTGTGGCATCCACCCCAAGGCTGAGCGCACAAAACATTGCTTTTAATGAAGTAGCACGTAATGCCATTCTGTCTGACCCTGATTTTCATGGGGGCAATTATTACGAGCATGGCGTAGTTCCTAAGCGCGGCTTGCGTTTAGCCCGCATGGTTGGCCACATCACGTATTTATCTGACGATGACATGGCAGAAAAATTTGGACGAGAATTGCAGCGCCCCAATGGCGAGTCCAATGAATACCGTTTTAGCTTTGATGTTGAGTTTGAGGTTGAAAGTTATTTGCGTCATCAAGGAGATAAGTTTTCAACCTACTTTGATGCCAATACCTATTTACTGATTACACGTGCACTAGATTATTTTGATCCTGCGCGTCGTTACGATGGCAGTCTGAATCGCGCCCTAGCGGAAGTACAAGCTAAGTTTTTGGTTGTCAGCTTTTCAACTGACTGGCGCTTCCCGCCTAATCGCAGTCGCGAGATTGTGCAATCGTTGCTGAGCAATAAGAGTGAAGTGACATATGCAGAGATTGATGCGCCACATGGACATGATGCTTTCCTGCTAGATGATGAGCGTTATCACAATCTCGTTAGGGCTTACTTTAAGCAAATGCGCGAGGTTCAGGCATGAGTAATTTCAATAAGCGTACCGACTTTGCTGCCATAGCCAATTGGATTGCACCAAACACTCAAGTGCTCGACCTCGGTTGTGGCGATGGTAGTTTCTTAGAGTTTTTGCAGAAACAAAAACCGGTTCACGCTTATGGCGTTGAGATTGATGATTCACGGGTGCTCTCTTGCGTACAAAAGGGCTTAAATGTCATTCAGCAAGATTTAGAGGGCGGCTTAGCACTCTTTGAAGACAGCAGTTTTGACACGGTTGTGCTGTCACAAACTCTGCAAACCATTCATCAAACTGAAAAGATTTTGCGTGAGGTAGTTCGCGTCGGCAAAGAGTCGGTAATCTCTTTTCCAAACTTCGGTCATTGGTCTCATCGATTGGCTGTTGGTCTGGGCCGCATGCCGGTTTCTAAGAGCTTGCCTTACCAGTGGTACAACACGCCTAACGTGCGCGTGCTTACGGTTGCTGACTTTGAGAAGTTGGCCTCAAGTCTTGGCCTGAAGGTTCTTGATCAATGTATCTTGCATGAAGGCCGTCAGGTTACCTTGATGCCAAATTTATTTGGTAGCCTCGCTTTATTCCGCATTCGTCGTGCCTAGGATAAAAATTCAAAGGTGTTAACTGCAGTCCAATCTTGGTTAAAAGACTTTCGGGTTTATCTCGAATGGCCTTGTTTGCGTATGCTATTTCTGGGCTTTTCCGCAGGCCTCCCTCTATTGCTTATTCTGGGAACACTCAGCTTTTGGTTGCGTGAAGCCGGAATTGATCGCAGCACCATTGGTTATTTAACCTGGGTTGGTTTGATCTATGCCTTTAAATGGGTTTGGGCGCCTCTCGTGGATCGCCTACAAATCCCGCTCTTAACTAAATTGTTTGGACGCCGCCGCAGCTGGTTACTCTTTGCCCAAGCACTCATCATTTTGGGTCTGGTCGGTATGTCGACTTTAGATCCCAAGCTGGCGCTCAATTCCATTGTTTGGTGTGCGTTATTGGTGGCATTTGGATCTGCCACTCAAGATATCGCATTAGATGCTTTTCGTATTGAGTCAGCCAATAGTGACCATCAAGCAGCTCTTGCTGCTACATATCAAACTGGATATCGTCTTGCCCTAATTTGGGCTGGCGCAGGCGTGCTTTGGCTTGCTGCTCGGGCTGAAATAGGCAGTGGCTATGACGCCAGTGCATGGCAATTTGCCTATCTTTGCATGGCAGCTTCTATCGGGGTGGGCGTGATCACTACTCTTTTAAGTAAAGAGCCAGCAAGATACGAATTGGCTAAAGTACGAACTGCTAAAGCCTGGCTATATCAAACCCTGGTTGAGCCATTTGCAGAATTTATTACACGCTATCGCTGGCATGCTATTTTGATCTTGTCATTAATTGCCATCTACCGTATTAGTGATGTCGTGATGGGCATCATGGCTAATCCGTTTTATGTTGATATGGGCTACACCAAGGATGAGGTTGCCGCTGTAAGCAAAGTGTTTGGGGTTGTGATGACTTTGGTTGGCGCCTTTGTCGGTGGGGTACTCACACTTCGTTTTGGCGTGTTGCGAATTCTGTTTGTAGGTGCCATTCTTTCGGCTGTCAGTAACTTGCTATTTGCTTGGCTAGCTACACAAGGTCATGACCTGCATGGTTTGATTTGGGTGATCTCCGCAGATAATCTCAGTTCTGGTATTGCCAGCGCCGCCTTTATTGCTTTCTTATCCTCGCTGACCAATATCCGTTACTCAGCTACCCAGTACGCTTTGTTTAGCTCGATGATGCTCCTCTTGCCTAAATGGTTGGCGGGCTTCTCGGGGGTGTTTGTCGACAACTTCGGATATCCAGCATTCTTCTACGGAACTGCCATCATTGGCGCCCCAGTCCTACTTCTCATTTGGGCAACGATGCATTTCAACATTGTTCAGATCAAAAAAGAAGGTGAGTAGGGGGGGGTAAGCTCCCCTCGCTACTGATTAAATCTTCCAGTCGTAATCCACTGTAAGTGGCGCGTGATCTGAAAATTTCTCTTCTTTGTACACAGCAGTTTTCTTAGCTGTAGCGGCAATGCCGGGAGTGGTGATGTGATAGTCAATACGCCAGCCAACATTCTTTGCGTAAGCTTGGCCGCGATTGCTCCACCAGGTGTAACAAGTTTCTGTTGCCTCTGGTTCAAGGTGTCGATAGACATCGACGTAACCTATTTTGCTAAAGAGGTTGGTAAGCCACGCGCGCTCTTCCGGTAAGAAGCCTGAATTTTTAAGATTCCCTTTCCAGTTCTTTAGGTCAATTTCTTGATGGGCAATGTTGACGTCGCCGCATAGGACGATTTCACGCCCAGAATTTTTGAGAGAAACGAGATGCGGCAGAAAGCTATCGAGATAGCGGTATTTAGCCTCTTGGCGCTCAGGAGAGCTCGAGCCGGAGGGCATGTAGACAGAAATAACAGAAAGCCCTTTAAAGCGCACCTCGACATAGCGCCCCTCAGCATCAAACTCTTCATTGCCATAGCCGTATAAGACTTCGTCTGGTTTGTGGGGCGTATAAATGCCGCAACCGCTGTAACCCTTTTTCTCGGCATGATGGAAAAAGCCATGCATGCCGTCTGGATTGAGAATGGCATCCTCTAGATCATCGCGCTGAGCCTTGAGCTCCTGCATACAAATGAAGTCAGCTTTTTGCTTCACAGCCCATGGCAGAAAGCCTTTTTTGACTGCGGAACGGATACCGTTGAGGTTCGCGGAAATGATGCGTAACATGTAGGCCTATGAGCTCAAATAATTCAAATCAAGATAACTTTATTCGTTTTGCCTTGGAGGCAAAGGTTTTGTCCTTCGGGGAGTTTAAAACCAAAGCGGGAAGACTCTCACCTTATTTCTTTAATGCTGGTGAATTTAATGATGGAGCTCGTCTAAGCGCTTTGGGTCGTTATTACGCCAAAGCCTTGCAAGAATCGGGCATTCAGTTCGATATGCTTTATGGACCTGCATATAAGGGAATCACACTTGCAGCGGCAACAGCCATTGCGCTGGCAGATGATGGCATTAACGTTCCATATGCTTACAACCGCAAGGAAGCTAAGGATCATGGTGAGGGTGGCATGCTGGTTGGTGCACCAGTAAAAGGCAGGGTTGTCATCATTGATGATGTGATTTCTGCTGGCACCTCAGTTAGGGAGTCGGTAGATCTCATTCGTAAAGCTGGTGCAGAGCCAGCGGCAGTGTTAATTGCTTTAGATCGAATGGAGCGTTCAGGCAATGCTGTTGAGATTGGGGATAAGTCTGCAGTGCAAGCCGTAGAGCAAGAGTTTGGTTTGCCAGTTGTTACGATTGCTAACTTAGCCGGCTTAATGTCTTTCCTAACTACTTCTAGTGATGCTCAGCTCACTCATTACTTGCCCGCTGTTAAAGCCTACCGCGATAAATATGGAATCTAAGGGCAGTCGCTTTTAGATTGTTGTTTCGCCTTCAAAGACAGTAACTGCTGGGCCGGTCATGATAACTGGCTGAGCAACGTTATTAATAGTTCCACCCCAAGCAATCTGCAAATCTCCACCGCGGGTATGCACTTTTACAGGCGAGTCTAGCAAGCCTCTGCGAATCCCTGAAACCACTGCTGCGCAAGCACCAGTACCACAGGCTAGCGTTTCTCCAGCACCGCGTTCAAAGACACGCAATTTGATTTCATTGCGATTGATTGCTTGCATGTAACCCACGTTTACTTTTTTCGGAAACGCGGCAAACTTTTCAATTTCCGGTCCTTCTTCTAATACGGGTGCGCTATCAACATCACCAACTACTTGCACGGCATGTGGATTGCCCATAGACAGGACGCCAACCAAACTATCGTGAGTCGCGGGGTAATTCAAAGGGAGCGCATAGAGAGCCTCTTGAAACTCTTGAACGCTTGCTAAGCCATTCGCATTAAATGGAATATGGCTATGTTCAAAAATTGGTGCACCCATATCCACCTCCACCTGGCCATCCGGATGGGACTTGAGGGTCAGAACAGTGTGCGCCACTTCCACGCGCAAAGGGTTCTTATTGGATAGGCCCTGATCTAATACAAAGCGCACAAAGCAGCGCGACCCATTACCGCATTGCTCAACTTCACCGCCATCTGAATTAAAAATGCGGTATCTAAAATCAGCATCAGGGCGTGTGGCTTTTTCAACTAGGAGAATTTGATCGGCACCAATGCCAAATTGACGATGGGCTAAGGCTTGCCATTGATCTTTGGTAATGTCACTCAAGTCTTGGTCGATACCGTTGAGCACAATGAAGTCATTGCCAGCACCATGCATTTTGGTGAAGCGTAGCTTGCGTACTGGATTGTTGGTATTGGTACTCAAAATATTTCCGTTTAATCGTAAAGACTGGGTTCGCCTTCAGGCCTGTGTTTAAAACGCTTATGAACCCAATAGTACTCTGCTGGTCTTTCTCGAACAAGTTCCTCGATATATTGATTTAGGCGAGCAGTATCTTTTTCAACATCATCACTAGGAAAGTTTGGCAATGGCTCGCTAATATGGCAGGTATAGCCCTTGCGGTCTTTGTTTAAGGTAGTTGTCATTAAACATACTTCAGCGCCACTGAGTCTTGCCAGGCGCGAGACTGAGGTAATGGTGTTGGTCTGGATACCAAAGAAGGGTACAAAGACGGAGTCACGTGGGCCCAAGTCAATATCGGGGGCAATGAAAATAAAGTTACCGGTTTGAATTTCTCTTATGAGATCTCGCAGGCGGCTTTGTCTTTCGATGGACTTGCCGCCAAAACGATTCCTCCACTCAATCATTTTTTGATTGAAGAAAGGATTCTTCATATTTTGATAAAGCCCTGCGCCACGGGGCCAGTCATATTCATTAGCTAATACTGACAGTGCCATAAAGCCGCCTTCAAGCCCAACAAAGTGTGGATTAATCAGTAGGCGCGGCTTGCGATCTCCCAAGGTAATCGCTGATTTGATGGTGACGATGTCGGTAATTTGTTTGCCACTGCCAAGCCAGATGCGACTTCTCTCTAATACGCTGCGGCCAAATAATTTCCAATGCTCAATCGCCAGGTCATCAAGTTCTTTTTCGCTGAGGCTGGGAAAACACAAACGTAAATTAGTCTTTACTACATGGGTCCGGCTGTTTGGAATATGGGCGGCAAGCCAGCCCAGACCATAGCCCACGTGGACGGTAATCGTATAAGGCAGGAAGGCAAAGAGACGCAAAAGACTGAGCGCCAAGAAATTGAAGAGGTTTTGTAACCAGGTCATTTCAAAAATGATAACGAATTTATTTAATTGCTTGGGGGCAATTCTGCACCGGCAGGATGCTTATAGCGGTTGTATGACCAAATAAATTGTTCTGGTGCGACCAGCACTGCATTTTCAATTGCAACGTTGAGTTCTGCGGCGGCAAGATTGGCATCTTCAGATAAAGGCGCAAGACGAGTAGCCTGCATGAGCCATCCTTGGCCAATACCTTTGCGCTTAGCGGTAAACATGACTACTGGCGTGTTATTCCGATTGGCAAGGCGCGCTGGTAATGGCGTTGTGTATGCAGGACGCCCAAAGAATGGAACCCAAACGCCTTCGCCACCACTGGGCACTTGATCTGGAAGAATGCCAATCGCCTCACCTCGAGTGAGTGCTCTAGTCATTTGGCGCACGCCATTGAGGTTGGTCGGCACGAAATGCATATTTGGATAGGCGCGGCCTTCTTCTACCACTTCATTGAGCCATTCTTGGCGTGATGGTCTGTAGAGAATGGTTGCTGGAAAATGCTGTGCGAGAACGCGTGGAATGATCTCAAAACCACCGAGGTGAGGGGTCAGCATCACTAAGCCGTGCCCTTCGCCAATCGCTGCTGCAACTACATCCCAGTTTTGCACTTCAACTAATTTCAGTGCTCTTGCAGGGTTGCGCCAAATCCATAAGCTGTCTGAAAACAGCATTCCAGAGGCTCTTACTGCATCCCAAAGCTTGAATGGCAGGCTCCGTGCGTCAACTACCGCTTTGTATTGGGGCCTAAAGAGTGAGCGGTATTGCTTGGACCCTACGTAGGCAAGCATGCCTAAAAAGGCTCCAATCGCCTGTACAAGCGCAAGGGGAAGGACGGCAATCGTATTAAGGCAGAGCTTAAGAAGGAGTTTTCGCACCCCCTAATGATATTCAATGCCGCTCTGAGTGTGTGGATTTCAGCATGCCTTGCTGAATTAGGCATTTTTCGGATAGAATCCACCCATCGCTGAGTTAAGGCAACTTGCAGGGCGATTCATAAATTCTGCTAAAGCGTCGCCGTTGTAGTTCCTGGCACGTCGAGTTGTCCCAATGATCGTGTTAATTATTAAAGGAATATGCAATGGCAAATGATTACTTCTTTACCTCAGAATCCGTTTCTGAAGGTCACCCCGATAAAGTAGCAGACCAAATCTCTGATTCGATTCTCGACGCCATCTTGGCTCAAGATCCAACAGCACGCGTTGCTGCAGAAACTTTGTGCAACACCGGCTTAGTTGTTTTGGCTGGTGAAATTACTACTAACGCCAACGTTGACTACATCCAAGTTGCGCGTAATACCTTGCGTGAAATTGGTTACGACAACACTGACTACGGTATCGACTACAAAGGTTGTGCAGTATTGGTTGCTTACGACAAGCAAAGTCCTGATATCGCTCAAGGTGTTGATAAAGCCCATGATGACGGCTTAGATCAAGGTGCTGGCGACCAAGGCCTCATGTTTGGTTACGCTTGTGATGAAACTGCAGAGCTCATGCCTTTGCCAATTCACTTGTCACATCGCTTGGTTGAGCGTCAATCACAGTTGCGTCGCGATGGTCGTTTGAACTGGTTGCGTCCTGATGCGAAGTCACAAGTGACATTGCGTTATGTGGATGGCAAGCCTGATTCTATTGATACTGTTGTGTTGTCTACTCAACACGATGAAGAAATTTCTCTCGAAAAATTACGTGAAGCAGTCATCGAAGAAATCATCAAACCAGTATTGCCTAAGCATTTGATCAAAGGCGCTATTAATTTCTTGGTAAACCCAACTGGACGTTTTGTTATCGGCGGCCCACAGGGCGATTGTGGTTTAACTGGTCGCAAAATTATTGTGGACACCTACGGTGGTGCAGCTCCTCACGGCGGCGGCGCTTTCTCTGGTAAAGATCCATCTAAGGTTGACCGTTCTGCTGCATACGCTGGACGTTATGTTGCGAAGAACGTGGTTGCTGCTGGTTTGGCAAGCAAGTGCTTGATTCAGATCTCCTATGCGATTGGTGTTGCTAAACCAACCTCAGTCATGGTGAGCACTTTTGGTACTGGCAAGATTTCGGACGAGAAGATTGCTCAATTGGTTTCTGAGCACTTTGACTTGCGTCCAAAGGGTATCGTGAAGATGTTGAATCTCTTGCGCCCAATTTACAAGAAGACAGCTGCTTATGGCCACTTTGGTCGTGAAGAGCCAGAATTTACTTGGGAGCAAACAGATAAAGCGGCAGCATTACGTGCTGCAGCAGGTCTGTAAGCAGGAAATACGCAGTTTGTAGATGTATTGAGGCGAAATATGCCGTAATTGTTTACAATTACGGCATACCTTCAAGGAGCGTTGCAAGGAATGCTGAGACCCAGCACTTCCCCAGGCTTGAAGGGAGTGGGCTCTAAGGTAACCCCCGGAGTTTGCTAATTGCAACCGCGCTCGCTAACCCATGATTCAATGGCTAGCGAGTTTCTACTCCAGCATTGGATCGTATTTAGCTGGAGCATTAATGAATACCGTTTCTGATTTAAATAACTTTGTTGCAACTCGTTGCGCAATCGCTGATATCTCTTTGGCTGACTTCGGCCGCAAAGAAATCGCCATTGCTGAAACCGAGATGCCAGGCTTAATCGCCATTCGTGATGAATTTGCTGCACAACAGCCATTGCGTGGCGCACGCATTACTGGTTCATTGCACATGACCATTCAAACTGCAGTATTGATCGAGACGCTAGAGGCACTCGGTGCTGAAGTTCAATGGGCATCTTGCAATATTTTCTCTACACAAGACCATGCTGCTGCAGCCATTGCTGCTAACGGCACGCCAGTATTTGCTATTAAAGGCGAAACCCTTGAGCAGTACTGGGACTTTACTCACCGCATTTTTGAGTGGGCTGACGGCGGTTACACCAATATGATTTTGGACGACGGTGGCGATGCTACTTTGTTGTTGCACCTTGGAGCACGCGCTGAGAAAGATCAAGCTTGCTTGAATAATCCAACCAGCGAAGAAGAAACTATTTTGTTTGCTGCTATCAAGAAAAAATTGGCACAAGATCCAACTTGGTATTCAACACGCTTAGAAAAAGTTAAAGGCGTTACAGAAGAAACGACTACCGGTGTACATCGCCTGTATCAAATGTTCGCCAAGGGCGAGTTGAAGTTCCCAGCTATTAACGTAAATGACTCTGTTACTAAGAGCAAATTCGACAACCTCTATGGTTGCCGTGAGTCTTTAGTAGATGCGATCAAGCGTGCCACTGACGTGATGGTTGCTGGTAAGGTTGCAGTCGTTTGTGGTTACGGCGATGTGGGTAAAGGTTCAGCTCAAGCATTGCGCGCTTTGTCCGCTCAAGTTTGGGTAACTGAGGTTGATCCAATCTGCGCACTACAAGCTGCGATGGAAGGCTACCGCGTTGTGACCATGGATTACGCTGCTGATAAAGCCGACATCTTTGTTTCTGCAACTGGTAACTACCATGTGATTACACATGACCACATGGCGAAGATGAAGAATCAAGCCATCGTTTGTAACATTGGTCACTTTGATAACGAGATCGATGTTGCTGGTATTGAGAAATACAAGTGGGAAGAGATCAAGCCACAAGTTGATCATGTGATTTTCCCGGCCGCCAATGGCAAGCCTGAAAAGCGCATCATTATCTTAGCTAAGGGTCGTTTGGTTAACCTGGGTTGCGGTACAGGACATCCTTCATACGTCATGAGCTCTTCATTTGCAAACCAAGTGATTGCCCAGATTGAATTGTGGAATGCAGTAGGAACTGATAAATATCCAGTCGGTGTTTACACATTGCCTAAGCATTTGGATGAGAAGGTTGCTCGCTTACAGCTCAAGACTCTGAATGCAGAGTTAACTGTGTTGTCAGATCAGCAAGCTTCCTATATTGGTGTAACGAAGCAAGGCCCTTACAAGGCTGACCACTATCGTTATTAATCCAATCACTGTTCAATAGATACCTAGGCCCAAAATCATGGAATTAAGCGTCGAATTCTTTCCTCCAAAAACACCTGAAGGTGAGAGTAAGTTGCATCTGGTACGTGAGCGTTTTTCTGAAACGCTCAAGCCCGCTTTTTATTCCGTGACCTTTGGTGCTGGCGGTTCTACTCAGTCTGGCACATTAAAAGTGGTGAGCGACATTCATGCTGCTGGTGCAGCTGTTGCCCCCCACTTATCTTGTGTAGGTAGCTCACGTGAGAGCGTGCGCGAGATGCTCAAGCAATATCAAGCCTTAGGCGTGAAGCGCATTGTGGCTTTGCGCGGCGACTTGCCTTCTGGCATGGGCCAGTATGGCGAGTTTCATCATGCCAATGAATTGGTAGAATTTATTCGTGCAGAAACAGGCGATTGGTTTCATATCGATGTAGCCGCTTATCCAGAAACGCATCCACAGGCAAAGTCGCCTGCTAGTGATATCGATTTCTTTGTGCAAAAAATGAAGGCGGGCGCAAATTCAGCTGTTACTCAATATTTTTACAACAGCGATGCTTACTTCCGCTTCGTAGACGAGGCTTATGAATTAGGCGTTACACAGCCAATAATTGCCGGCATTATGCCGATTACCAATAGCAGCCAATTGCTCCGCTTCTCTGACGCCTGTGGTGCCGAGATACCGCGTTGGATTCGTTTACGTCTTCAATCCTACGGTGATGACATCGCTTCTATTCGTGCATTTGGTGAAGAAGTGGTGACTGACTTGTGTGATCAGTTGTTAACTGCTGGCGCACCTGGAATCCATTTCTACTCGCTAAATCAGGCAGATGCAGTTTTAGCGATTGCAGACAATTTGGATTTAACGAAGTAAATCAAATAAGTAAGCCAGACTCCGTCAACAGCATATCCAGGGGCTCGTCATGTGTTTGAGCAGCCCATTGAGAATCATCTAATTTTTGCCAATCAAATCCAACCCCCATGCAAATGAGGTTTGGATTGTCTTTTCGCAACTGCGCTAGGGTTCGATCAAAATACCCGCCGCCATAGCCTAGTCGCCAGTAGTGTGCTTTACCGCTCACAACAGAGCTAGACCAGCCAACGCAGGGAATCAGGATACAGTCAGGAATGAGTTGTGGCCTGGCAGTGTTTTCTGGGCTGGGCTCAGGAACGCCGTGCGCGCTTGGAATTAATGCATCCCCTTCTTGCCACTCAAAAAAATCAAGGTGTTTATCAGGTCGCGCATAGGGCAGCGCTAAGCGACGCTCAGCGGCATTCTTCATCCAGCTTAATAAAGTGGGCCGTAAATCAATTTCATCCTGAATAGGCCAATAAAGCGCTATTGAGCGAACGGATTTGCCCTCATTGACTAAAAAATGATTAAGACCTGCAATCAGGCCCGCTTTTGCGGAAGCGTAGCTATTCCCAGAAGTAAATTCTTTGCGTTGTTTTAATAAATCTTGGCGAAGAGTTTTTAGTGAATTACCGTGCATACCGACCATTATCAGGCGAAAATTAAAGGATATAGTAATCAAGTACTGCAGGGCCCCCAGCCTTGCAAATAGAGATAGGGTTGGATCGTAAGAATGAAGTTTGTAACAGTAAACAGCAAATACCTTCAGTGGGCCAAAATTCTGGTTTTGGGTCTAGCGCTAGGCGCGTCCAATTCCTATGCTGAAAAGCTGAAGAAGCCAAGCCTACCTAAGTCGTATGAAAGCAAGGCTGCCCCAGCTGAAATTACCGATACCGATCGGATGTTCATTGATTTGCGCGAAGCTGCAAAAAAGAATGATGTATTTCGTACTCAGCAACTTTCATCCAATCTGGTTAATTATCCATTTGATGACTACGTAGCTTATTTCCGGATCAAGCCGCAATTATTTGATAGTGCTGGCGGTGCACGTAATGACTATGGTGCAGATGCTCAAGTGGTTGCATTCTTAAATCAATATCAAGGCACAGCATTGGCTGACCGTATGCGCAATGATTGGTTATTGGTTTTGGGTAAGCGTAGGGACTGGGCACGCTTTGATGTGGAGTACGCTAAGTTTGTATTAGACGACGATACGCAAGTGAAATGCTATTCCTTGTTGTCTAAATTATCTCAAGGTGAAAATCCAACAAAATTAGCGATTGATTCTCGAGCAGTGTTGCTTGATCCAAGTTATTTTGGACAAGCTTGCCAAGAATTGGTTCCATCTTTAGTTGCTGCAGGCGGCATGTCCCCGAGTGAGGCTAAAGCTATTGGGCGTGCGGCTAGTGAGAGGGGCTATGACACGATGGCGCGTCGCCTTGGCGGTGAAGATCCGATCACAGATATTGTTAAGGCTGCAAAGGCTGATCCAGCAAAGGCCTATCGCGACTTTTCTCAAAACGCTTCACGCTATAGCAAAGAAAACCAAGCTGTTGCTTGGGGTGTGATCGGGCAATTTTTGGCCAAAAAATTAGACCCTAATGCAGATGATGCCTTCCGCTTGCAACAAGAGCTAGGCTATAACGAGCTTCTTTCAGTCGAGTCACAAGAATGGAAGGTGCGCGCAGGCTTGCGCGCTAAAGATTGGACTCTAGTTAAAAATGCGATTGATGGCATGAACCCAGCGGTGCGGGCTAAAGATCCTGCATGGACCTATTGGTATGGTCGTGCGCTCAAAGCTGAAGGGCAGGACACAAAGGCCAAAGACAGTTTTGAAATGATTGCTGATCAATACAACTTTTATGGCCAGCTTGCGCGCGAAGAATTAGGCAAATCTAATAATGCGCCTGCTAAAACGAAGGTGACTGAGCAGGAGATAGATGCAATGGCCAGCCGCAAGGGCTTTATTCGTGGTGAGCGCTTGTATTCCATGAATCTTCGCTTCGAAGGTAATCGTGAGTGGAATTGGGAATTACGCAATATGACCGACAAGCAGTTGTTAGCAGCTGCCGAATATGCAAAACGAATCAATTTATATGACCGTGTCGTTAACACTGCTGATCGTACCAAGCAAGAGCATGACTTTAGCTTGCGCTACCCAACTCCGTACAAAGAAGAGCTATCTCCTATTGCGCGTCAAATAGACCTCAATCTTGCTTGGGCTTACGGCTTAATTCGTCAAGAGTCACGCTTCATTATGAACGCAGCCTCTTCTGTGGGGGCTTCTGGATTAATGCAGGTGATGCCGAATACTGCAAAGTACGTTGCAAAAAAGATCGGAATGGCGAATTACACCAATGACAAATTGAGTGATACGAATACCAATTTAACTTTAGGCAGTAATTATCTAAATATGGTTTTGATCGATCTGGATGGATCATGGGTTTTGGCTTCCGCAGCCTATAACGCAGGCCCTTCACGCTCAAAGGCTTGGCGGGAAAAATTATCTGGCCCAACAGAGGGCGCTATTTTTGCTGAAACTATTCCGTTTACAGAGACGCGTGTTTATGTGAAGAATGTGCTTTCCAATGCGAATTACTATTCGTCGGTGATAAATGGTCAGCCACAATCTTTAAAACAACGCTTGGGTGTAATTACACCTAAGGCTGCAACTCAATCCGAGCTTCCTTAAATGATTTATTCCTTGGTAAAGAAAGCTTCTTATGAAATATGACATCCTTCTAATCGGGGGCAATGGATTTGTGGGCCGGGTGATTGCTGCGCAACTTCAGTTAGCGGGTTACTCCGTATTAGTCCCAACGAGCCATTTAGGCGCTGCACGTGAATTGCGCATGTTGCCTAAGGTACATGTCGAAGAGGCTGATGTTCATGAGTTTGATGAGCTGCAGAGCCTCTGTGGGCGCATTAAGCCGAATGGCGCTGTGATCAATTTGGTCGGCGCGCTACACGATAAGCCTGCCAAACCTTATGGAAAAGTATTTAAGGCTGCCCATGTGGAGCTTCCGAAAAACATTATTACGGCAATGCAGTTGCATGGATTAAGGCGTTATTTACATATGAGTGCATTGGGCGCTGACTCTCATGGCCCATCGATGTATCAGCGTAGCAAGGGTGATGGTGAGGCTGCAGTGAAGGCCAGCGATTTGAATTGGACCATCTTTAGGCCTTCAGTCATCTTTGGTGCCCAAGATCAGTTTATTAATTTGTTTTCGAAATTGACTAAGTTATTTCCAGCCATGCCTTTAGCGAATTCCGAGGCGCAGTTTCAGCCGGTGAGCGTAGATGATGTTGCGAGTGCATTTGTTAAATCCTTATCGATGCCTCAAACCATTCGTCAGTCCTATGACTTGGTTGGCCCAGCGGCCTACACCATGAAAGAGATTGTTGAGTTTGCTGCACGTAAGGCTAAAACCTCGTGCCTCATCATTCCTGTGCCTGCTTTTGTGGGCTATCTACAGGCATTGGCATTTGAATTCTTGCCCGGTCCTACATTGATGTCTCGTGACAATATTGCATCTATGCAAGTGCCCAATACTTTGCCAGTGAATAGTGTTGATGCGTTGCCGGAAGTATTCAAAATGAGTCGTCGCAGCCTAGAGGGTATGCAGTAATGAAAATCTACGCAGTAGGCGGAGCCATTAGGGACACCCTTATGGGTTTACCTGTGCACGACATTGATTATGTTGTGGTGGGTTCCAGCGTAGAAGAGATGGTTGCTAAGGGCTTTCGTCCGGTGGGCAAAGATTTCCCAGTGTTTTTGCATCCAGTGACGCAGGCTGAATATGCACTGGCGCGCACTGAGCGCAAGACTGGTAAAGGCTATAAAGGCTTTAACTTCTATGCCGACCCTTCTGTCACTCTGGAGCAAGACTTGGGGCGTCGTGATTTAACAATCAATGCAATGGCGCAAGAAGTGGGCGCTGATGGAAAGCAATTCGGCCCCATTATTGATCCTTATAACGGTCAAGAAGATTTGGCTGCCAAAGTATTTCGTCATGTTTCAGATGCATTTGCAGAAGATCCATTGCGTCTCTTACGCATTGCTCGCTTTGCTGCACGCTTTCCTGAATTTAGTGTTGCTCCTGAAACGCTCAGCGCTCTTAAGGCCATTACTCAATCAGGCGAGTTAAATGCTTTATCGGCAGAGCGTATATGGCAGGAATTAGCCAGGGGCTTAATTGCTTCTAAGCCGATGCGCTTGTTTCAGGTTTTATTGGATACCGGTGCTGCCAGAACGATATTGGCGCCTTCATTGACCACCCAACTGTCTGAAGAGTCGTTCCGTGAAGAGCTCATCGCGTATTTTTCCTTAGCTGGACATAGTATTGAAGAGCGCTGCGCAATTGCCTTAATAAATTTGTCCGCAAATGAAATTCGTTCATGGGCTGAGTGTGTACGCATGCCAATTGATGTGCGAGATTTCAGTGAAATATTTAGTGATCTTAGAATCTTGGTAAATAAGCATCCCGAGAATTCTTATCAGGCAGTAGATGTTTTAGCTTGGTTCAACCGTGCAGATGTTTGGCGTAAGCCGGATCGAGCACAAGCACTTTTGAATCTTGCGGATAAATTGGGAATGCATGTTTCCCCTTTGATCAATGCAATGCGCACCACTCAAGCCATCAATACTGCCGAAATAATTGCTGGCGTTGCTGCAGAAGATCGGTCTAATGGTGAGCGCATTGGCAGTGCATTTGAGTCTGCTCGGTTGTCTGCAATTACTGCAGCTCTAGCGGCTTAAAAAACTTCTACAGTCTATTTCTGCCGCGTAGACCTGGCAGATCTTCAAGTACATGTCCCGGTAGTAGGCTCTCTAATTTCTTAGAAAATGCAAAGACCTTAAAGAGTTCGCCCATCTCCGCTTCAGACAATAACTTTTGTAAAGAATTGGAGATTGGCAGGAAGGTTTCTGGATCGCTTGGATCGCCAATTTCTAAAGCAATGTCACCAATGCCAGCATCTAATAGATACGCAGCCTGGTTGGTAAGGTATACATCATCCACATTTTCAGCCAACGCGCTACGAGCAATTTGGGACCATTCAACGTGCGTTGTTAAATCGCAAAGACCAGGTAGATGAAATGGATCTTGAATTGCATGATGGCGATGATGTGCCATGAGGGTGCCCTCAAGCCTTTGTGGGTGGTAGTACTCGCTTTCAGGAAATCCATAGTCAAACGTGAGGAATAAGCCGGCATCTAAATGTTTTGCAACCTGTTGCATCCAGGCATTTGCTGGCGCGTGTAGTTCGGTGACATAAGCTTCAGAGAAGTTGCCGCTGAGAAGGCTTTCAGGAAGTAGTTGTTGCTCGACCGGTGAACCTACTTTCCAGATCAGCTTGTCATTCTGAAATGCAACACCGTACCAATACCAAAATCCATTTTGATAAATGATGGCATCACAAGGAATCGCATCAATCACTTCGTTGGCCAGAATGATGCCTTTGAAATTTTCAGGTAAACCCGTTAACCAATTACATTGGGTCTTAAGATTGAGTTGTCCAACAGTATTTCTAATTCTTTCTTGTTGGCGCTGTGCTAAGTCTGGTGAAATTTCGATAATGTCGTAACGATCCAAATGAAAGCCAAGGTCATTCAGGCGGGTAAGTATTGAAGTAGCAAGCTTTCCTGTTCCAGCGCCAAACTCCAAGATTTGAGTGGGCAGACCTTTTTCCTTGAGCCCCTCAAGTACAGCCAGGAGAGTGGAGCAAATGGCTGCTCCAAAGAGAGGGCTTAGTTCAGGGGCAGTAGTGAAATCGCCGCCGGCACCTAGTTTGTGAGCGCCAGCACTGTAATAACCCATGCCGGGCTCATATAAAGCCATCTCCATATAGCGAGAGAATGGCAGCCAGCCGCCCTTTAAGGCGATTTGAGAGGCTATTTTGGCCTTTAGAAGCGCACTATGCTCCGTTTCAAGGCTGGTCAAGGTAATATCCATAGCTCGCTAGTCTAAGAGAATTTAATTGAACCCTAGTTCAACGCCCCCATCCCAGCAAGGAAAAGCAGTTTTAGTGACCGGCGCCGCCAAGCGCCTGGGTCGAGAAATTGCCTTGCAGTTTGCCCGTCAGGGCTGGGATGTTGCCGTTCATTATGGGCGATCTGAGCAAGAGGCCCAAGAAACCATCAGAGAAATCAAAATGATGGGTGTGAAAGTCCAAGCTTTCCAGGCAGACTTGGCTGATGAGGCTGCCACTAAAGACCTTTTCCTGGCTGTCAGCAAGGCATTCCCTAATTTGGCTTGTTTAGTGAATAGCGCGTCTATCTTTGAATATGACCGTGCGAATTCGAGCACCCCGTTAAGTGGAAAAAGTTTGCTAGACCATATGCAAGTCAATTTAACTGCGCCAATTTTGCTTTCTCAGCTGATGTTTGAGTTTCAAAAAAGTAAGCCAAATACACTCGGCGTCATTCCAGTAGTAATTCAACTGCTAGATCAAAAGTTGATTAACCCTAATCCAGATTATTTGTCTTACACATTGTCTAAAGCAGCGCTACTTTCTTCAGTTGAATTATTGGCAATGGATTTTGCGCCTCATCTGCGCGTAGTCGGATTAGCACCCGGAATCTCTTTGCCATCAGGCGATCAAACAATGGATGGTTTTTCCAAGGCCCATCAAATGACGCCGCTAGGTAGATCCTCATCGCCTGCAGATATTGCAAAGGCAGCCGTATTTTTGGCGGACTCTAGCGCCATCACCGGAACCACCTTATATGTGGACGGTGGGCAACATTTATTACCATCATCACGTGATGTGATGTTCAAAACCAATTAAGTATTTTTAAAAAGCAAATATACATGCACGCCATTCTTTCTCATCCCGCTCTTGTTGACTGTCGCCGTTTATTTCTCCGGGACTATGAGATTTATATCAACATCGGAGTTCATGACTTTGAGAAAAAAGCAGAGCAGCGCGTCATCCTCAATGTGGACTTATATATTCCCCTTGATATGAATACGCCAACTAACGATCAGTTGGATGAAGTAGTGGATTACGACTTCATGCGTGAAACCATTAAGGCTCGGGCCTCTCAGGGACATATTCATTTACAGGAAACCTTTTGCGATGACATCGTGACGGCAATGTTGTTGCACTCAAAGGTATTGGCTGCGCGTGTAAGCACGGCTAAGCCAGATGTCTATCCAGACTGTCATTCGGTGGGTGTTGAAGTATTCCGTATCAAGAATTCTTAAATAGAATTTAGAAAAGAACTCTTATGGGCGATATTCGTAAAGTTGTCTTTGAAGAAAACAAGCTAGAGAAGAAACTCTGCCGCTTGGTAGGTCAGGCCATTGGAGACTTTGGCATGATCGAAGAGAGCGATAAGGTCATGGTATGTGTTTCGGGTGGTAAAGATAGTTACGCCATGCTCGATATTCTGATGAAGCTGCGTGAGCGCGCGCCAATCAATTTTGAAATTGTTGCAGTGAACTTAGATCAGAAGCAGCCTAATTTCCCTGCTGAAATCTTGCCCAATTATTTGAAGAGTTTAGGTGTTCAGTATCACATTGAAGAACAAGATACTTACAGCATTGTGAAGCGTGTGATTCCTGAGGGTAAAACCACTTGTGGATTATGCTCACGCTTGCGCCGAGGTATTTTGTATCGTGTTGCAGATGAGTTGGGCGCAACAAAGATTGCTTTAGGTCATCATCGTGATGACATTCTAGAAACCTTGATGCTCAATATGTTTTATGCGGGCAAGCTAAAAGGCATGCCACCCAAGTTGCGCTCAGATGATGGCAAACATATAGTGATTCGCCCCTTAGCTTATGTCCCTGAGAAACTGCTTGAACGTTATGCGGCAGATATGAACTTCCCGATTATTCCGTGCGATTTATGTGGAAGTCAGCCCAATTTGCAGCGCCAGGTCATGAAAGAAATGCTGCGCGATTGGGAAAAGAAGCATCCAGGTCGAGTGGAGAACTTGTTCCGCTCTATGCATCACATCGTCCCATCCCATTTGATGGATGGTGAAGCCTTTGATTTCAAAAATCTGGAGATTTCCACCGAGTTAGCGGGTATTGCCGCTAGATCTTCTGGCGACAGGGCAATTGATGAGGCTGAATTGGATGAATTAGCCTGTGGAACCATGATTCAGGGGACTTATAATCCCCCTTTATGAATATCGTCATTTTGGCTGCTGGGCAAGGAAAGCGGATGAAATCCGCTCTGCCCAAGGTCCTGCAAACTCTCGCAGGCAAACCCCTGCTCCAACACGTTCTCAGTACTGCGCTTTCACTACAAGACAAAAAGTCTAAATCTGGCCCCGTTGTAGTGGTTGGTCATGGTGCAGCAGATGTAAAAACATTCTTGCTAAACACAAGCAAGGAAGATCCAAGCTTTGGCAAAGTAAGCACTGCGCTGCAAGCTGAACAAAAAGGAACGGGTCACGCACTATTGCAAGCCTTGCCTAAATTAGATGTTCAAGAGCCCACTTTAGTTTTATATGGCGATGTTCCGCTCACTACAAAAAAGACGCTGGCTAAATTAGCGAAGTTGGCTGATGGCTTCAGAGGACAAGATTCTGCATTAGCTTTGCTGACACAGAACCTTGGCAACCCTACTGGCTACGGCCGCATCGTGCGCGATGCTGACGGCTCTGTAAAAGAGATCGTTGAAGAAAAGGATGCGACGCCTGCACAAAAAGCAATTCAAGAAATCAATACCGGCATCATGGTATTGCCAACGAACTCATTGAAGAAATGGCTTAAGTCTTTACGTGCCAGCAATGCACAAGGCGAGTACTACTTGACTGATGTGATTGCCATGGCTGTTAAAGACGGTGTGCCGATTCGTACAACACAAGCTGATGATGAGTTTGAGACGATTGGCGTTAATAGTCGTGATCAACTCGCTGCATTAGAGCGTGTACACCAAATTAATATTGCCAATCAATTAATGGATGCAGGCGTATCGCTTGCTGACCCTGCACGTATTGATGTGCGCGGCACCTTAGAGTGCGGCACTGATGTATCAATTGATGTGGGGTGCGTATTTGAAGGTTGCGTCACTTTAGATGCTGGCACAAAGGTTGGACCATATTGCGTGATTCGCAATAGCGTGATCGGTAAAGGCGTAGCCATTCATGCATATAGTCATGTAGATGGCGCCAAAGTAGGTAATCAATCATTAATTGGCCCCTATGCTCGTTTGCGTCCTGGCGCAGATTTATCAAATGATGTGCATATTGGTAATTTTGTGGAAGTGAAGAACAGCAAAATTGCCGCTAATAGCAAAGCAAATCATTTAGCTTATGTCGGAGACTCCATTGTTGGTTCACGAGTCAATATTGGTGCTGGCACCATTACCTGTAACTACGATGGCGTTAACAAACACCAGACCATTATTGAAGATGATGTCTTCATTGGTTCTGATACTCAGTTGGTTGCGCCTGTGCGTGTTGGCCGTGGTGCCACATTGGGCGCAGGAACAACCTTGACTAAAGATGCGCCTGCCAATCAGCTCACAGTATCCAGAGCAAAACAAATTTCCTTGCAGTGGCAGCGC
Source organism: Polynucleobacter sp. JS-JIR-II-c23 (assembly GCF_035011225.1). NCBI lineage: Bacteria > Pseudomonadati > Pseudomonadota > Betaproteobacteria > Burkholderiales > Burkholderiaceae > Polynucleobacter > Polynucleobacter sp. JS-JIR-II-c23. The sequence goes on from NZ_JAYGQT010000001.1 coordinate 196,892, forward strand.
CCTATCAAGCAAGAAAAGAAACCAGTGAAAAAAGCAGCAGCAAAGACGGCTGTGAAGAAGGCCGTCAAGAAGACGGTTAAGAAATCTGCAAAGGGTAAAAAATAATGTGCGGTATTGTTGGCGCGGCCTCCCATAAAAATATTGTTGATGTTTTGGTTGAAGGTTTACGCCGCCTAGAGTACCGTGGTTATGACTCTTGTGGTTTTGCGGTCATTAATGGCGAGGATGCCAAGCACCCCATCGAAAGAGCTCGAACTACTGCACGTGTTTCTGAATTAGGTGAGCAAGGTAAAGATTTTTTCGGCACCTTGGGTATTGCGCACACACGTTGGGCTACCCACGGTAAGCCAGATACCCAAAATGCCCACCCCCATACTTCCAACGACTTAATTGCGGTTGTACACAACGGCATTATTGAGAACTATGAAGTTCTTCGTGCAGATTTAAAAGCTGCTGGATATGTGTTTACCTCTGAAACAGATACTGAAGTTATCGCCCATTTAATTCACCAGCAATATGTGGCTAGTGGTCAAAAAGATATTGCGGCATCGGTAAGAGCAGTACTTCCTCAGTTGCATGGTGCATACGCTATTGGCGTGATCGCACAAGATAATCCAAGCACTTTAGTAGGCGCCCGCGTTGGATCTCCTCTGGTGGTTGCCATAGGCGATCATGAGCACTTCTTAGCTTCTGATGCTTTGGCATTGGCAGGACGCGCTCATTCCATGATGTATTTGGAAGAAGGTGATGTTGCTGTTCTCAAGGCTGATTCTGTTGATGTGGTTGATCAGGCTGGTAAGGTCGCTCAAAGAGAGCTGAAGCCTATGCCAGCACAGGCTGACTCGGTTGATCTTGGCCCATATCAGCATTACATGCAAAAAGAAATCTTTGAGCAGCCTAGAGCAATTGGCGACACGCTTGCCAATATCGCTGACTTTGGTCCTGAGCTATTTGAAGCAAAGCCAGAAGACTGGAAAGCTTTTGAGCAGATTTTAATATTGGCATGTGGCACAAGTTATTACTCCGCATGTGTTGCTAAATATTGGCTAGAAGATATTGCGGGCATTCCGACTCAAGTGGAAATTGCGAGTGAGTATCGCTATCGCACCACCGTGCCAAATCCAAAAACACTCATTGTGGTGGTTTCACAATCTGGCGAGACAGCAGATACCTTAGCAGCATTGCGTCATGCCAAGAGTTTGGGCCACCGCTTTACATTAGCCATATGCAACGTGGCTAGTAGCGCCATGGTTCGTGAAACTGATTGGCATTTTTTGACTAAGGCTGGCGCTGAAATTGGTGTTGCTTCAACAAAGGCATTTACTACGCAGCTTTTAGCGCTCTATCTCTTGGCGGTTTCGATTGCTAAGCGTGATGGCAGAATTTCTCCAGAAAAAGAGAAGGAGCTCCTGCGTGACTTGCGCCATTTACCAAAAGCGCTACATGCAGTACTAGCGCTTGAGCCACAAATCATAGCCTGGAGCGATGCTTTTGCTAAATGTGAAAATGCCCTATTCCTAGGCCGTGGAATGCATTACCCAATTGCACTTGAGGGTGCATTAAAGCTCAAAGAAATTTCTTATATCCATGCTGAAGCTTATCCAGCTGGCGAGTTAAAGCATGGACCGCTTGCTTTAGTTACAGACAAGATGCCGGTTGTTACCGTTGCGCCAAATGACGTCTTATTGGAGAAACTTAAATCTAATATGCAAGAAGTCAAAGCACGTGGCGGCAAGCTATATGTATTTGCTGATCAGGATACTCATATCTCCAGTAGCGAAGGCATCAATGTCATCAAGTTGCCTGAGCACTATGGCAACCTCTCGCCAATATTGCACGTAGTTCCTCTACAGCTATTGGCTTATCACACAGCCTGCGCACGCGGCACCGATGTCGATAAACCTAGAAACCTTGCAAAGAGCGTGACAGTCGAATAATTTTCCACTTGTTTGACATTCACCTAGAGTTGTGAACAAATTTCAGTAGTTAAATCAGGGCGTTACGAAGCCGTGATTGTATTTCTGTGTTCAAATAACTCATGTAGAAGAGGATATTTGTTAAAACCCATGTTTCTGTCGATGCCCCGTCTTTCAGGTTTGAAATTGCTTCCGCTAATTTGGGCGCTAGCTCTCTCGGCATGCGCCGTCGGCCCAGACTTCAAGCAACCCGAAGCACCTAAGACCTCTTCTTATACAGAAACAACGCTATCCAAGAAATTGACAACTGCACCCGGCGTTCCAGGCGGTAGTGAGCAAGAGTTTGTTGAAGGCGCAGATATAGAGGCGCAATGGTGGGGGCTCTATAAATCTCCCGAGCTCGATGCTCTTATTAAAAGAGCGCTTGAGCAGAATCCGAATTTAGGTGCAGCCGATGCAGCATTGCGCGCCGCTCAGGAAAATGTGAACGCACAGATTGGCGGCCAATACTTTCCATCAATTGGTGTTGGTGCAAATGCAATAAGACAGAAACAACCTGCAGCCGTGTATGGCATGAACTCCGGCTCTAACATTTATAGCCTTTACAACACGACAGTCAATGTGACTTATAAGTTAGATGTATTTGGCGGTGCTCGTAGAGCGGTTGAAGGTGCGCGCGCGCAAGCAGAGGTGGCACAGTTTCAATTAGAGGGCGCCTATCTTTCTTTAACAGCTAACGTAGTGACGAGCGCTGTTAAAGAGGCCGCACTGCGCGCGCAGATGCAAGCTACAGAAGAAATTTTGAAGGCTCAAACGAATCTTGCCGAAGTAACTGAGAAGCAGTTAGTCATTGGTACGGTTTCTAAGGTAGACGTCACATCCCAGCGAACCTTGGTATCAAACTCTCAAGTGGATCTCTTTAATTACGAACGAAATCTTGCATTTGCGCGCAATCAATTAGCAGTGCTAGTGGGAGAAATTCCGAGCAACGCTAATATTGCCAAGTTTGATTTGGCCAATTTGCATTTGCCAGAGAAGCTACCTCTATCGGTGCCTTCCAGCCTAGTGCGGCAACGTCCCGATGTGCGGGCGGCTGAGGCCCAGTTAAAGGCTCAAAATGCCTTCGTGGGCGTTGCAACGGCGAACTTATTGCCGCAATTTAATATCACAGGATCTATTGGTGCAGCCTCATTAACTTCCAATGGATTGTTTGGGCCGAACTCTGCCTTATGGTCACTTGGCGGAGGCATCTTGCAGCCATTGTTCCAGGGTGGTCAGCTGTTGGCGCAGCGTCGTGGAGCCATTGCTAACTATGAGCTAGCAGCATTTCAATATCAGGCAACTGTCTTAAATGCATTCCAAGAAGTAGCCAATGCATTACGTGCACTAGAGACTGGTGCGCAAGCACTCAAAGCAGCATCAGACGCAGAGCGTTATGCCTATGAAACTCTGGACTTAGTGCAGCAACAATACAAACTCGGTACAGCCAGTTATTTAGCAGTGCTCTATTACCAAAATCAGTATCAGCAAGCAAAAGTGAAATCAGTTGCAGCACAAGCAACTCGCTTCTCAGATACCGCAGCTTTATTTGCAGCATTAGGTGGCGGCTGGTGGAATCGTGAAGGCCCTGCTTTTAAACCAAAAGACATAGCGAACAAAGATCAAAATGAAACTTCTGGAACAAATTAAGAACAAGCTCGTTGCTTTGATTCTTGCCTTGTGGGCATGGATGCAACGTAAAGCAATTGAATGGAAATTGCGTGAGAGAGCAATTGCTCTTTGGGAAAAGACCAAAGCCTTTTGGGCTCGCATGGGTCAAAAATGGCGTGGTACCAAGGCTCATGAAAAGCTTATGGCAATGGAGCCCTTGCAGCGCCGTATGACCATCATGCTTTGCGGTGTATTTTTATTATTGGGCCTGATCTTCGCTTTCAATCAGCTGAAGACTTTCATGATTAAGCATTTCATCGCGGGCATGGGATTGCCTCCTGCAACGGTATCCACCTTGGTTATTGCGAATGCAGAATGGCAGCCTAAGTTAACTAGCGTTGGTAATGTGCGTGCATTTAGGGGTGTTGAGCTCAGCACGGAGATTGGTGGCTTAGTGCAGACTGTGCCCATTAAGTCAGGTCAAGACGTTAAAGAGGGCGAACTCCTCATTAAATTAAACGATGCATCTGATGTAGCTCAATTGAATTCTTTAAAAGCAATGTCTGATCTAGCTAAAGTCATTAATGAGCGAGATAGACAGCAGTTAGCAATTCAGGCAATTAGTAAGAACGTATTTGATACGAGTGCTGCTGATTCCAAATCAAAACAAGCGCAGGTTGAGCAGCAAACTGCTTTAGTAGCCAAGAAAAACCTCAAGGCGCCATTTAGTGGTCGTGTAGGTATTGTTTCTATCAATCCAGGACAGTATGTAAACCCTGGCGATAAGTTACTAACGCTACAAACCTTGGATCCTATTTTTGTAGATTTCAACTTACCGCAAAACAATGCTGAACTCATTCAGGTTGGCCAAGAGGTTGAGGTGACTACTGATGCATTTAAGGATTCAAGCTTCACGGGCAAGATTACTGCTGTTAGTCCAAAGGTCGATAGCAATACCCGCAATATTCAAGTCGAAGCGCAACTCGCTAATCCGGATAAGAAAATTTTGCCGGGCATGTTTGCCAATGTGAATATCAAGTTGGGTGATCAAGTGAAATACCTGACCCTGCCTCAGACAGCAGTTACTTATAACCCATATGGCTCGACCATCTTTATCGCTAAACCTACCGGCAAGAAAGATAAGCAAGGCAATCCAGCCCTTGAGGCACAACAGGTATTTGTAACGACTGGATTAACTCGTGGTGATCAGGTGGCCATTTTGAAGGGTGTTGATGAAGGCGCAACGGTGGTGACTAGCGGTCAGCTTAAGCTCAAGAATGGCACGCCACTAATTATTAATAACAAGGTGCAGCCAGCTAACTCACCTGATCCAAAGCCGCAGGAATAAATAGCAGATGAATTGGACTGACATATTCATCCGCAGACCAGTGCTCTCCATGGTGGTGAGCGCTCTTGTGTTGATTTTTGGTCTGAAGGCAATTGGTTCTTTGCCTGTAAATCAATATCCGCAAACGCAAAATGCGATTGTGACCATCACTACGGCCTACTATGGTGCCGACCCTGAAACGATTGCTGGGTTTATTACTCAACCTCTTGAGGCATCTATAGCTCAGGCACAAGGGATTGATTACTTATCTTCTGCCAGCGTGAGTGGGGTCTCCACTATTACTGCAACTCTGAAGTTGAACTATGACTCAAACGCGGCATTAACGCAGATACAAACTCAAATTAGTGCGGTAAAAAATCAGTTGCCACCGCAGGCACAGCAACCTATTTTGACGGTGCAGGTAGGGCAATCTACTGCTGCAATGTATATGGGTTTCTATAGCGATGACATCCCCAACAATGCCATCACTGACTATCTATTGCGTGTTGTAAAGCCAAAACTGGATTCTGTTGAGGGAGTTCAGAATGCAGAGATCACTGGTGGTCGCAAATTTGCCTTACGCGCCTGGTTGGATCGAGAGAAGATGGCCGGTCTTGGCGTGGGCGCCGATGATGTTTATAACGCCATGTCAGCCAATAATTATTTATCAGCAGTTGGAAGTACTAAAGGCGAGATGGTCTCGGTTGATTTGGTTGCCGGTACCGACTTACATACTCTGGATGAGTTTCGCAAGTTAGTCATTAAAAAAGATGGCGTGAATATTGTGTATTTAGACCAGGTGGCTAATGTCACCATGGGGTCTGAGGACTACAACACGAACGTTGCCTTTAGCGGTAAGAGGTCAGTATTTATTGCCATTAAGGTTGCGCCACAGGCCAACCTATTGGAAGTAGCGCAACGTGTTCGGGATGTGGTGCCAGATATTCAGAAGCAATTACCCATTGGCATGACGGGCAAGATTGTTTATGACTCTACCAAATTTATTACTAGCTCTATTGATGAAGTGGTGTCTACTTTAATAGAGGCCTTGGTGATTGTGACTGTGGTGATCTATCTCTTCTTGGGCAGTGCTCGTGCGGTTGCTGTTCCAGTGATTGCAATGCCTTTATCGCTCATTGGTACTTTCTTCCTCATGCAAGTGCTGGGTTATTCGATTAACTTGCTTACCCTTCTCGCTCTGGTCTTGGCAATTGGATTGGTGGTGGACGACGCCATCATCGTGGTGGAAAACGTTGACCGTCACATGAAGGAAGGTAAGTCACCACTAGAGGCATCTTTAATTGCTGCCCGCGAATTAGGCGGACCTATTTTGGCAATGACAGTGGTGCTGATTGCGGTGTATATCCCGATTGGCTTTCAGGGCGGTTTGACGGGTGCGCTGTTTACTGAGTTTGCCTTTACTTTGGCTAGTGCAGTAGCGGTTTCAGGTTTAATTGCTTTAACTCTCTCACCCATGATGTGTTCTCGTATCTTTACAGAAGAGCAAGAGGCTTCACCTTTTGTACAAAAGATTGATCGTATTTTTGAGAAGGTACATCACAGCTATCAAACCACTTTGCGTGATTTGCTAAGCACTTGGCAGGTCATCATCGTGATGGGAGTCATCTTGCTAGGTGGCGTAGCTTATTTGTATTCAACTGCGCGTGCTGAATTGGCGCCAACCGAAGACCAGGGTATTGTTTTGATGCAAGCATCAGGACCTCCCAATAGTACGGTGACGCAAATGCAGACTTATGCAGATCAAATCTACGCAATTGCTGCTGCAGAACCAGAATACGAACAGGCTTTTCAGATCACGAGTCCAACTTCGAGCTTTGGCGGTATCTTGCTGAAAGATTGGGGTGAGCGCGGTCGTAATGCAACTCAGTTCCAAGAAGATATGCAGCAAAAGTGGAACTCCATTGCCGGCGCACGCGTTGCCGCCTTCCAGTTTCCGGCCTTACCGGGAGCACAAGGCTTACCCGTGCAGGTTGTTATTAATACAACAGAATCTTATGCGGCGTTAAATGAAGTCTCACAAGCAGTGCTTGATAAAGCACGCCGCAGTGGCAATTTCTTCTTCGTGGATTCTGATCTTAAGATTGATAAGCCACAAGATGTTTTAGAGATTGATCGAGAAAAAGTCGCTGCCTTAGGCATGACTCAGCAACAAGTCGGCTCAGCCTTATCTGCTGCTTTAGGTGGTGGCTACGTTAACTACTTCTCTGTAGCTGGACGTTCTTATCGCGTGATCCCACAAGTGAAGCAAGTGGATCGTCTAAATCCTGATCAAATATTGGATTACTACATTCGCACGCCTAGTGGCGCGATGGTTCAAGCGCGCACTATTGCAACGATTAAACAAAGAGTGGTGCCGCAGTCTATTAATCACTTCCAGCAATTGAATTCAGCAACGATTTCGGGAGTGAGCACGCCATTTATTTCGCAAGCGGATTTATTGGAGTTTATGCGTCAGACTCTGAAAGAGGTTGCGCCGAATGGTTACACCATGGACTACGCAGGCCCGTCACGCCAATTTATGGCTGAATCCGGTGGATTCTTGGTCACCATGTTCTTTGCGATTCTGATTGTGTTCTTGGTGCTTGCAGCTCAGTTTGAAAGTTTCCGGGATCCGATTGTGATTTTGGTTTCTGTGCCGCTAGCTTTATTTGGTGCCCTGATCTTTATTAATTTGGGATTCACAACCTTAAACGTCTATACCCAAGTTGGCCTAGTCACACTCATGGGCTTAATTAGTAAGCACGGTATTTTGATCGTGGAGTTTGCGAATGAACTTCAGGAGGCGGGGCGCAGTAAGCTCGACGCCATCGTCGAAGCAAGTAGCGTTCGTTTGCGCCCGATTTTGATGACAACTGCAGCAATGGTTTTAGGTGTACTGCCTTTGGTGATTGCTTCTGGGGCGGGTGCCGCAGGACGTAAATCGATGGGTATTGTAATTTTCACTGGCCTGTCAATTGGTACGCTGTTCACACTCTTTGTAGTGCCAGCAATGTACTTATTTATTGGTGCCGATCACCACGCCAAGAAATTTAAGCAGCAGTAAAAATGAAAGACAGAAAAACTATTTAACGATATTGAGTTCTTTTTCAACAATATCGTTAAAGCAAGTTTCTGACTCTAAGCGCTTCATCCAAGCGTCAACATTCTTAAGTGCTGCACGCTCGCCAGTGTGTTGTGGGAAGGTCTGATTTAGAAGAATCCAACGACTGACACACAGAGCTAGAGCAATATCTCCAATCTGAAATTGATTGCCCGCGCAATAGCTTTGCTTAGACAATGTTTGATCAAGTAATCCAAGCAACCGATTAGTTTCTTGATACCCCTTGAGAATGGATTCGTATTTACGTTCTGCCTCTGGTGTTCTGGTGAGACCCAGAAATGCAATCCGTAGTGCTGGCCACATCGTGCCCAATTGCCAATCCATCCATTTCTCGGATTCGTACTGAGTCTTAATATCTGCTGCAAAGCGCCCAGTCTGATCATGCTGACGGGCTAAGTAGCGCATGATGGTATTGGATTCCCAAAGCACCACTTGACTATCTTCCAGTGTAGGTACTAAGCCATTTGGGTTGAGATTTAAAAACTCTGGAGTGTTATTGATACCAAATTGTAGGCCAGCATCGAGGCGCTCAAAGTCTTTGCCTTCCTTAAGTCCAAGCTCAGCAAGGCACCACAATACTTTTTGAACGTTAATAGAACTTTTGCGACCCCATAAACGCATCATGGCATTTCCTTACAAAGATGAAGTGGTATTAGCTAGCTTTAGTTTCTGTGAAATCGAGACCAACAAATTGGCTGCGCGCAAAAATGAGGGGCTCTCGTTCAGGATGATTTTTTAAGTTAATTACTTTGGCAACAATGATATTGTGATCGCCGCCAATATGAACACAAACAGTTTCACACTCGTAATAAGCTACACAATGATCAATCTGCGTAAGTCCGCTAGCAGCTAGCTTGTGATCAATTCCCTTGAATTGATCGGTCTTCACATTAGCGAAATGCATTGCCAAATTCTCTTGCGAGCGTTCTAAAACATGAATCAAATGTTTCTTGCCAAGCTCAACCCAAGGCATCAGACGTGAATGTTTCTTGAGGCTCCAAAGAATAAGTGGCGGCTCGAGTGAGACGGTGTTGAAGGAGCTAATCGTAATGCCGTGAGAATTATTTTCCTCATCCAGGCAAGTGATAACAGTGACCCCAGTTGCAAATGATGCAAAACCTTTGCGTAGCTCTTGTGAAGTAAACGGGGTCATTAGTCTTTGCTTATTTAGCTTCAGCTTTTGCTGTAGCGGTCAGTGTTGTACCGGGAATGGGATTTAACACTTCATTCTCTTCAGCTTTTACGCACTTGAAGCGATATTCCTTGCCTGCCTTGGATAGAAAGCTGGCGCCTTCATAGAAATCATCTTTACAGGTCTTAGTGGCAAAATCCATAACATCCTGCGGCGCAGCGCTAGAGGTGATCAGGCGCATATTGCCCATGGACATATTAATTTGGGTGGAATAGCAGCCAGATAGCGCCAAGCCAGAAATCGTAGTTAATAGTAGAATTTTTTTCATGGAAACCTCCATAATCAGCAATGCTCGTTAGGATAAACCTATTAAGCAATTGTTGCGGGGAAATACCTCGTTCTAAAAGGAAGAGACATGTTTAAAGCAATATTGGTAAACAAGGATGATCAAGGGTATCGCGCAGAGTTAGCCCAAGTCGATGAGGCGAAGCTCCCAGAAGGTGATGTTCGCGTAAAGGTCCTATATTCCACCCTCAATTACAAGGATGGCCTGGCTATCACGGGTAAAGGCCCGGTAGTTCGCAGCTTCCCAATGGTGCCAGGCATCGATTTTGCTGGTGAAGTGATGGAGAGCACCAGTTCCGACTTCAAGACTGGCGACATGGTGCTTCTCAACGGCTGGGGAGTTGGGGAAGGGCATTGGGGCGGCCTAGGACAGCAGGCCCGTGTGAAAGCCGATTGGTTGATTCCACTGCCCAAGGGGTTTACTGCTAAACAAGCATTAGCCATTGGCACTGCCGGTTATACCGCCATGCTCTGCGTTATGGCACTACAAAAGCATGGGCTTAAGCCAAGTGATGGTGAGGTTCTAGTCACCGGTGCTGCAGGCGGCGTTGGCAGCTTTGCCATCACCCTTCTTAGCAAGCTGGGCTTTACTGTTTTCGCGAGTACCGGTCGTATGGCTGAAGCGGATTACCTGAAGAAATTGGGTGCAACTGAAGTAATTGATCGCGCTACTTTATCTGCTCCTGGTAAGCCATTGGCAAAAGAGCGATGGGCTGCAGTGGTTGATAGTGTTGGTAGTCATACCTTGGCTAATGCGTGTGCACAGACCAAGAGCGATGGTGCAGTAGCTGCTTGTGGCTTGGCGCAGGGCATGGATTTTCCTTCTAGTGTTGCACCATTTATTTTGCGCGGAGTGACTTTGTATGGCATTAATAGTGTGACTGTGCCACGTGCAAAACGCATTGCCGCCTATGAGCAGTTGAGTAAGTTGGTGGATCTGAAAACCTTAGATGAAATCTCTCATGAGATCACGCTTGAGGAGTCGATCAAATACGCGCAAGAATTAATGGCGGGCAATGTACGTGGACGATTGATTGTCGACGTCAATAAATGAAAAAGAAATAAAGATTGGTATTACTGCGGTGCTTGGGGTTTGCGACTTGGAAGTTGCGTCCAAACCTCAAGCTTCTCAGGATTCGTGAGATCTGACCAATCAGCAATTTCAGTCAAGGTACGATAGCAGCCACGACAGTAACCATTTTCAGGATTAATGTCACACCAATTAATGCAAGGCGATGGAACTGTTGTCAAAGCAAACCTAGAAGTAAAAAATCAATCAATAACACTACGCCATGAATACTCAAAACAAAGCAAGTTCTGAAGCTGCAATTCATTATCCCTTAGGAGACGCTCTTCCGGAAGTGGGTAGCAGCATAGAGGTTGCGCCAGGTGTTCGCTGGATCAGAATGCGTCTGCCTTTTGCTTTAGATCACATCAATCTTTGGCTGCTGCGCGATGAAATTGATGGCGTTGCGGGTTGGACGATTGTGGACTGTGGCATTGCTAATGAAGAGACAAGAAACTCTTGGGAGCAAGTGTTTGCTACTCAGCTTGAAGGCTTACCAGTCTTGCGCGTGATAGTGACGCATATGCATCCTGACCATGTGGGTCTATCACAATGGCTCTGTGAAAAATGGCATGTCCCCATGTGGATTTCCATGACAGATTACTTAACTGCTCAATGGTTAAGTTGCAAAGAGGGTGGTGCTGCAGTTGGTTCACGCGCTGGCAGTGGTGGTTCTGCAGATCACTTTCAAAGACATGGTTTAACGGGCTCAGAAGATTTAGAAAAAATTCGCGGGCGCTCCAATTACTACAGCAATATGGTTCCTGGAGTGCCGCGTCAATATCGTCGCATTATTGATGGCGAGTCTATTTTGATTGGTGGTCGTGCGTGGCAAGTCATCATGGGTTATGGACACGCCCCAGAGCATGCTTCTCTCTTCTGTAAAGAGCTTGGAGTATTAATCTCTGGAGATATGTTGTTGCCTCGCATCTCTACTAATGTGAGTGTTTATGATGCTGATCCAGATGCAGATCCGCTAGGCTTATATCTTGACTCTATTGAAAAATATTTAGTATTGCCTGAGGATGCATTGGTACTTCCTTCACACGGCAAACCATTTACTGGAATTAGGCCGCGTGTTGCGCAACTCAAAGCGCATCATGAAGATCGCTTGGCGGATACTTTGGCCGCATGTAAAAAACCGGCACATGCTAGGGAGATTGTGCCGGTCTTGTTTAAGCGTGAATTAGATATTCATCAACTCACATTTGCAATGGGTGAGGCTATTGCTCATCTGAATTACCTACTTCGTCGAGGAAAGTTGCATCGCCAGCTTTGCGAGGACGGCGTGTTGCGGTTTTCCGTGGTTTAGCGCTAGTCGTTTTGGTCTTAGATTCTTCCTTTGGGGCGCTTGTTGAGCTGGCTGCTGAGCTAGCTGCAGAGACAGCATCGCCAAAGGACTTGAGAGCCATCATGGTGGCATGCTGAACTTCTAGCCCCTGAATCGTTGATTTGAGGATGTTGAGGTTCAAATTGAGCCAGTTTTCAACGCTTTTCAGGTCCTTAATGCGCTTTTCTAGCTCATCTACATCCAAGCCAGGAAAGGCTGAAGCAAAGCCACCTGCAGCCTTAGAGGCATCTGCCGTGAAGGGGAACTGCCCGGCCTGACCTGCGGCACCTTGCCCCCACATGGTTTTAAACATATCTAAGCTTTGATTGAATTCTGGAATGGTTCCAAACATAGGGGCTCCGGGGTAAATGAAAAGTGGCTTTTCCAATAGAATAAGGGATTCTAGAGATTAATCCCGGTTTAACAATGCAATCTAATGGTTTGTCCCAGCCCTATACCCGCGGTCAAAAGCTTCCCGAGCTATTAAAGCAGCGCATCCTCATTTTGGATGGCGCCATGGGCACCATGATTCAACAATACAAGTTAACCGAGGTTGACTATCGTGGTTTACCGGGGAATACTCGTTTTGCGGATCATCCTGGAGATATCAAAGGCAACAATGAGCTCCTGGTTTTGACCCAGCCGCAAATTATTAGCAAGATCCATGAGCAATATTTGGATGCGGGCGCTGACATTATTGAGACCAATACTTTTGGTGCAACTTCAGTCGCTCAAGAAGATTACAAAATGGCCGGCTTGGCACGCGAGATGAATGAAGTCTCCGCCAGATTAGCGCGCGCAGCTTGTGAGAAATACAGTACACCTGATAAACCGCGTTTTGCTGCCGGTGCAATTGGACCTACACCAAAGACTGCGAGCATTTCACCAGATGTTAATGATCCTGGTGCACGCAATGTAAGCTTTGATGTATTACGCGCCTCGTATCGCGAGCAGATTGAAGGTTTATTTGCGGGTGGCGTCGATTTATTTTTGGTTGAAACCATTTTCGATACGCTCAATGCCAAAGCAGCATTGTTTGCCCTCGACGAATTTTTTGAAGAGACTGGTGAGCGTTTACCGGTAATGATTTCTGGAACAGTGACTGATGCATCTGGACGTATTTTGTCAGGCCAAACAGTTGAGGCATTCTGGAATAGTTTGCGTCACATTAAGCCACTCACTTTTGGCTTGAACTGTGCATTAGGTGCCGCTTTAATGCGCCCTTATATTGCAGAGCTAGCAAGAATTTGCGATGCGGCAGTGTCTTGTTACCCCAATGCGGGTTTGCCTAATCCGATGAGTGATACGGGCTTTGATGAGACCCCAGAAATCACTTCTAGCCTAGTAGATGGTTTTGCTAAAGATGGCTTAGTAAATTTGGTAGGTGGCTGCTGCGGTACGACACCTGATCATATTCGTGCAATTGCGAATGCCGTTGCTAAGCGTAAGCCACGTGCCTTCTATCGCGAAAATGCGGAGATATCAGCATGAGCAAGATAGAGAAAAAAGTAATGCCAGCGATGAAGCTTTCTGGCCTTGAGCCATTTAACGTGACCTCTGATGTTGGCTTCGTCAACATCGGTGAGCGTACGAACGTCACAGGCTCAAAAGCATTTTCCAGAATGATTTTGAATAATCAATTTGATGAGGCGCTCGTTGTGGCGCGTCAGCAGGTTGAGAATGGCGCACAAGTCATCGACATTAATATGGATGAAGCGATGTTAGATTCTGAGGCGGCGATGACACGCTTCCTTAATTTGATCGCCTCTGAGCCTGATATTGCACGTGTTCCTATCATGATCGATTCCTCCAAGTGGAGTGTGATTGAAGCAGGTTTGAAGTGCATTCAAGGTAAGCCAATTGTGAACTCGATCTCCTTAAAAGAGGGTGAAGAGTCTTTCAGAAAACAAGCGCGTTTAATTCGTCGTTATGGTGCTGCTTCTGTAGTGATGGCTTTTGATGAGGTAGGGCAAGCCGATACCTTTAAGCGTAAGACAGAAATCTGTCAGCGCTGCTATGAGATCTTAGTGAATGAAATTGGCTTTCCAGCTGAAGACATTATTTTTGATCCAAATATTTTTGCAATTGCAACGGGCATTGAAGAGCATGACAACTATGCGGTTGATTTCATTAACGCTACTCGTTGGATTAAAGAAAACCTCCCTGGCGCTAAGGTAAGCGGCGGCGTTTCTAATGTGAGCTTCTCATTCCGCGGTAATGACCGTGTGCGTGAAGCAATTCATACGGTGTTCCTGTATCACGCCATTCAGGCCGGCATGGACATGGGCATTGTGAATGCTGGTCAGTTGGGCGTCTACGCTGATTTGGATCCTGAGTTGCGTGAGCGTGTTGAGGATGTTGTCCTTAATCGCTTTAAAGAAAAGGATGGCAAAACACCTACCGAGCGATTGCTCGATATTGCTGACCAATTTAAGGGTGGTGGCGCTAAGCAGGTCGAGAACCTAGTGTGGCGTGAAGCCCCTGTACGTGAGCGTCTAACGCATGCCCTAGTGCATGGCATCACTACCTTTATTGAAGAAGACACCGAAGAGTTGCGCGCAGAAATTATGGGCGCTGGCGGTAGACCTATTGAGGTCATTGAAGGTCCTCTGATGGATGGTATGAATGTCGTGGGCGACTTGTTTGGTGCGGGCAAGATGTTCTTACCTCAAGTAGTTAAAAGTGCGCGTGTGATGAAGCAAGCAGTTGCCATATTGATTCCGTACATCGAAGAAGAGAAGCGTCAACATATTGCAGCAGGTGGCGAAGCTAAGGCTAAGGGCAAGATCGTCATGGCTACTGTGAAGGGCGACGTGCACGATATTGGTAAAAATATTGTGACCGTTGTTCTGCAGTGCAATAACTTTGAAGTAGCCAATATGGGTGTAATGGTTCCTTGTGCAGAGATTCTCAAGCGTGCCAAAGAAGAGAATGCAGATATTGTTGGTTTATCTGGATTGATTACACCTTCGCTAGAAGAAATGACTTATGTTGCGCAAGAGATGCAACGCGATGATTGGTTCCGCGAACGTCAAATTCCGCTGATGATTGGCGGCGCAACGACTTCACGTGTTCATACAGCAGTGAAGATTGCCCCACACTACGATGGCCCCGTGGTGTATGTGCCTGACGCATCTCGTTCGGTTTCAGTAGCTTCCAGCTTGCTGTCCGATGAAAGTGCCAAGAAATTTATTCAAGATTTACGCGATGACTATGTGCGTATTCGTGAGCAACATGCAAACAAGAAAGCAGCGCCAACAATTTCTTTATCTGCAGCCCGTAAAAATCGCGAGATGATTGACTGGTCTGCATATGTTCCAGAGAAGCCAAAGTTTATTGGTCGTCGTATATTTAAAAACTTTGCGCTGAGCGATATTGCTAAATATATTGACTGGACACCTTTCTTTCAGACTTGGGATTTGGCTGGCAAGTTTCCGGCGATCTTGGATGATGAGGTGGTTGGTGTTGAGGCGCGCAAAGTCTTTGCAGACGCCCAAGACTTGCTTGATAAGTTGATTAAGGGGCAATGGTTGCAAGCCGATGCGGTGGTGGCTTTCTATCCAGCCAATACCGTTGGTGACGATATCATTTTGTATAGTGATGAAGCACGCGAGCATCCTTTGTTTGTATGGCATAACTTGCGACAGCAGTCTGAACGTCCGGTAGTAGAGGGGGTACGCAGACCTAATCGTTGTTTAGCAGATTACGTAGCGCCAAAAGATTCTGGTATAGCTGATTACCTTGGCTGTTTTGCAGTGACTACTGGTCATGGTGTTGAAAAGAAAGTGGCTGAGTTTCAGGCAAAGCACGATGATTACAGCGCCATTATGTTGAAGGCCTTGGCTGACCGATTGGCAGAAGCATTTGCTGAGCTGATGCACCATCGGGTGCGTACAGACTTATGGGGCTATGCAACAGATGAGATTTTGACAAACGATCAAATGATCAATGAAGAGTACCGCGGTATTCGTCCGGCACCTGGTTACCCAGCCTGCCCTGCACATGAAGTTAAAGAGGATTTATTACGAGTCATTGGCTCTGAAGATATTGGCATGACTCTGACCGAGTCAATGGCCATGAATCCAGCTTCAAGCGTGAGCGGTTTCTATCTGGCTCATCCGGATGCGCGCTACTTCAATGTGGGCAAGCTATCGGATGACCAGGTTGAAGACTTGGCTAAGCGCCGTGGGCAAAGTATTGAGGACACCCGTCGTCAGCTAGCGAGCTTGCTAGATTAAACGCCCCACATGACGGGCTCGTCTTTGGCTTTGGACTGCTTCATGAGCTCCAGGAACGGGTAGGCTCGCTGTCCAAGGCGATCGGCCAGCTTAGGCTTCTCAGCGCCCTTCTCGGACTCGTCATTTGCTTTAGTCCGCTCCTCAAGATCTTTGAGGATGGCAGTTTCTAGAGCAGTGATGAGGTCTGGCAGTTGCTCAACGGTCAAAATTCCGCGAGGCTCCAGGGGGCGCCCCAAAATATCAAAAATTCGTTTAGTCAGATCCGCCAGCATGATGACATCTGGACCAGCCTTTGAGCGAAATTGATAGATCATTTCGATAGCTTACCACCTGATAAACTCACTTATCTATGTTGTTAACCAATAAAAATCGTTTAATTGAAATGCTGAGTGCTGCACTTGCAGGCTTGGCTCAGGAGCGCGACCTAGGGGAGGCTCCTACCCCCCGTTTGGAGCGTCCCAAGGCTGTTGACCATGGTGATGTCGCTTGTAATATCGCCCTTCAGCTAGCAAAGGCTTGGAAGCTGAACCCGCGTGAGCTGGCACAGGCTTTGGTAGAGCGCTTGCAGCAGCAAGTAGGCTTTAATGAGCTGATTGCATCCTGTGACATCGCTGGCCCTGGCTTCATTAATTTCCGCCTTAGCAATGCTGCTAAGACTGCTGTAGTTCAGGAGATCCTTTCTGCGGGAGCTCATTTTGGCGAGTCTGTGCAGGACGGTCGGTCTGCGCCAAGCGCCATGATTGAGTTTGTCTCCGCCAATCCAACCGGCCCATTACATGTAGGTCACGGTAGACAAGCAGCGCTGGGCGATGCCTTAGCTAATCTATTAGCTACCCAGGGAATCAAAGTTCATCGTGAGTTTTATTACAACGATGCCGGTGTGCAGATCGCGAATTTAGCCTTGTCTGTTCAAGCACGCTTACAGGGTTTGAAGCCTGGTGATGCCAACTGGCCTGAGCAGGCATATAACGGCGAATATATTGCGGAGATTGCGGGCGCATTTAAAGCCTCTCCAGAATTTAAAGATGATCTTGAAGCCATTCGTCAATTTGCGGTTGCTTATTTGCGTAATGAACAAGACATTGATTTAAAAACCTTTGGTGTGAAATTTGATTGCTATTACTTAGAGTCCTCTTTATATACCGATGGTAGCGTTGCTCAAATCGTTGGCGATTTACAGAGCATTGGTAAGACCTATGAATCCGAAGGTGCGCTCTGGTTGAAGAGTACGGATGATGGTGACGATAAAGATCGCGTAATGCGTAAGTCTGATGGTAGCTTTACCTACTTTGTGCCTGATGTGGCGTATCACACCAGCAAGTGGAATCGTGGCTTTCAGAAAGTGATTAATGTGCAGGGTAGTGATCACCATGGCACGATTGCCCGCGTGCGTTCAGGCTTGCAGGGCGTGGCACAAAAGCGCGGCTGGGATATTCCTAAAACGTATCCAGAGTATGTGCTGCATAAGATGGTTACGGTTATGCGCCATGGTGAAGAGGTCAAAATTTCTAAGCGTGCGGGCTCATATGTCACTGTGCGTGATTTGGTTGAATGGTCTGGTGGCGTTACTCCAGAGATGACGCCTGAAGAGCGGGAGTTAGCTTTGCAACGTGGTCGCGATGCTGTGCGCTTTTTCTTGATCTCACGTAAAGCAGATACCGAGTTCGTTTTTGATATTGATTTAGCCTTGCAGCAAAACGATGAGAACCCAGTGTTCTATGTTCAATATGCGCATGCAAGAATTAATTCAATCTTGCAGCAGTGGGGTGGTCAAATATCGGATTTGGCTGCGGCCGATTTATCGCTCTTACAAAGCAAGGCATCGGATCATTTACTGCGTCGTTTGGCTGAATACCCAGAAGTTCTGACCGCTGCTGCCGAAGAGTTGGCACCGCATGCATTGGCTTTTTATCTGCGTGACTTAGCAGGTGATTTCCATACCTTCTATAACGCAGATCGCGTCTTGGTTGATGATCAAAACTTAAAGCAAGCGCGCCTTGCATTGCTACTGGCAACCCGTCAGGTTCTGCAAAATGGCTTAAAAGTACTCGGGGTATCTGCGCCAATAAAGATGTAATGGCGAGGTATGAAGTGAAGATGTAAGATGAGGAAATGATGAAAACACCGAATCAACAAAACTCCCAATACGGCGGCACTATTCTCGGCTTTATTTTGGGTTTGGGCGCCGGTCTTGGAATCGCCTTTGTCATTGCCTTTTACCTTTCTAAAAATACCCCTCAAGAAAGACCGGGGATGCGTGCCCCAAGTCTGCCTTTGATCATTAAACCTTCTACAGCACCTGCTGAAGGTGAAGCAGGTGCCCCTGCTGAGCCAGTTGATTTAAATAAGCCGCTCCAGGGTAAATCACCCGCCCCAGCCTCATCAGACCCGATAGGTGATTTGGTAAATGGTAAGAAAACTGCTGACAAGCCAGCAGATGTAGCTCCTGCAAGTAAATCAGACTCCATTTATTTCTTGCAAGTGGGCGCGTTTACTAAACGTGCCGATGCGGATGCACAAAAAGCGAATTTAGCAATCCAGGGAATTCAGGCCCAGTTAAGTGAAGTCACGAGTGACGGCAATACCCTTTGGCGCGTGCGTGTAGGCCCCTATAACAGTGTTGATGAGAGTAACTCAGTGCGAGACAAATTGAGTGGCATTGGCATTAAACCAACCCTAATCAAATCCAGTAAATCATGATTTCATTCAGCAAAAGATTCATTACTTTATTAGCACTACTTTCTTTAAGTGGTTTTGCTAGTGCGCAAGCTCAAAAAATCGAAGAAGGTTTTGATTACCGCATATTGCCTGTTGCGCAGCCTGTAGAAACCAAGGGAAAAGTAGAAGTTATTGAATTCTTTTGGTACGGTTGCCCGCATTGCTACGACTTTGAGCCAGAGCTAAGTGCCTGGGTAAAGCGCCAGCCTAAAGACGTTGTCTTTAAAAGAGTTCCCGTAGCTTTCCGTGACGATTTCTTACCCCATAGCCAAATGTATTACGCACTTGAATCGATGGGTAAGGCTGATGCCTTAAATGAAAAAGTCATGTACGCGATGCACAAAGAAAATAAGCGCCTTTTGACTGAGACAGAGATTGCGGATTGGGTTGCGTCCCAGGGTGTTGATCGCAATACCTTCTTGGCAACTTATCGCTCTTTTGCCGTAGTTTCTAAAGCGCGTGCCGCCAAGCAATTGACCGAAGCCTATCGTATTGATGGCGTACCGACTATTGTGATGCAAGGTAAGTACGTTACTTCACCGTCTATTGCTGGATCTAAAGCTAAAGCAATTGCAGTAATGGATTATCTAGAAGAGAAAATTCGTAAAGATAAGTACAAGTAGTAACTTCGAAACAGGTTGCTGCGTAATGCTTTAGTGCCGCTTAAATTTTGACAAGGTGGCGCACAATCCAAAAGTAGATTGGATAAGGCAAGATTCTCAAAAACTTTAAGAATCTTGTGAATCTCTTGGGGAAGTGAATATCAAACTCCCCATTCTGAATGCCGGCCAATATCTCGCTAGCCGCTTCTTCTGCGCTAATGAGCGCTGGCATTTCAAAATCATTTTGTGCAGTAGCCTCAGTGGCTACAAAGCCCGGGGAAATCATATGTACACTGACTCCAGTTGGCAGCAAGTCGTAATATAAATTCTCACAAAAATTGATGATGGCGGCCTTACTGGGGCCATACGCCAAGGCCTTCGGTAGGCCGCTGTAACCTGCAACGCTCCCAACAATAGCAATATGTCCTGAGTGAGCTTTGAGCATTTCCGGCATCACTAATGCTACAGCTCTCATTGGACCTAGAAGGTTTGCATCAATGGTTTGCTCTGCAATTTTGAAATCAAAATTGTCTACGCGTAGCGGTATGTACATACCGGATACAAAAAGAAGGAGATCAATTCCACCCCAAGCGCTCACAATAGTTTTATAGCCATCGTGCAGTTGGGCATCATCTGTGACGTCCAATGGAATAACGAGGCATTGATCAACCCCTGCAGTGCTGGCAATTTGATTTAATCGTTCGGCTCTGCGGCTAGAAAGTGCTACCTTAGCGCCTTTAAGAAGAAGGGCCTTCGCACAAGCTTCGCCAATGCCGCTCGATGCGCCAATGACCCAGACTCTTTTGCCTGAAAAACGATCTATTCCGCTTTGTTTCATGCGCTTAATGCATCAGAAGATGCTGGTGATGGTTGATGGCTTAATGTGAATTGCACTACATCGATATTACGCTCAGTAAAGCCGGCGGCACAATACATGAGATAGAAGTTCCAAAGGCGTATGAATGTTTCATCAAAGCCAAGTTGACGAACTTCTTGCAGTTTTTGATTAAAGCTATCACGCCACAAGCAAAGTGTTCTTGCGTAATCACAGCCAAAGGCGAATTCATCATCAATCTGTAATCCGGCTTTAGCCGCGCTTGCTTTAAAGCTTGCCCTTGAAGGTAGCATGCCTCCAGGAAATACATACTGCTGAATAAAGTCAGTATTGCGCCTGTAGCGATCAAAAAGATCTTCTGCAATCACAATCGTCTGGATACAAGCTTTGCCACCTGCTGTAAGACAATCAGCAATCGTTTCAAAATACTCTGGCCAATGCTTTTCTCCGACTGCTTCAAACATTTCGACGGAAGCAATACCATCAAATTTTTCTTGGCAATCACGATAGTCTTGAAGGCGGACTTCAAATCCAGGGGGGTTGGCAACTTGAGCTTGCACTTCTAGCAAACGTTTCTCTGCAAACACTTTTTGCTCTGTAGAAAGAGTTAGGCCAGTAATAGCTCTATTGTTACGAAGAGATTCCTCCATGACGCCACCCCAGCCACAGCCAATTTCTAGTATGTGATCTCCTGGTGCAGTCTTCAAGGATTCTAGAATGCGTCGAATCTTTGCACGCTGTGCATCAGCTAAAGCTTGCTTATTACCTTCAGAAAACCAAGCGCTCGAGTAACTCATTGTGGGATCAAGCCACAGCGTATAAAAAGCATTGCCTAGGTCATAGTGCGCATGAATATTCTTACGACTACCTGCTTTGCTGTTATCTCGCAGCCAGTGTTTCAGGCGGTAAAAAATGGATCCGTACCAATTGCCGTAAATGGCTTTTTCTAAAATGGTTCGGTTGCGTATGGCTAACTCAAGCAGTGCTTTGAGGTCGGGAGTATTCCATTTGCCTTGAATATAGCTCTCGGCAAAACCAATATCTCCATGGGACATGATCTCTTTAAATACAGACCACTCCAAGATATGAATTTCTGCATGTAATTGATCGCTTTGAATACCAAACTCCCGCTTCTCGCCATTGGGAAGGGTGAGTTTTAAATGACCACTGCTTAGCTTTGTCAGGAGGGTTAGGAGTGCCTTAGCCTTAATTTGGTGTTGCGGCGAAGCGATATCTCGTCCTTGTGGACGAGAAAAATTGAGTCTGGAGAGAAGGGATTGTCCTGGGCGATTCATCTGCTAACTTCAAGTTCTGGTGGTTTAGGCTTTGAGTGAAAGGGTACACCTTTTACCCACAATTTCAATGCTTGCCAATGTATTCGGAAAATGACACCCAAGCTCATTAATGGGTAGCGTAGTAGCGCCAGCATGATATTGGTGCGACTGAGTGGGCGGCTGGTGCCGCTAATGCTGGTGTTAATGAGGGGTTGGCCGTCCTCATGAAGCTCAATGCGACAGACATTATTCTTGCCGCTACTACTATCTTGCGGAAATAAAAAGCGGAAATGGTAATCACCACGTACTGCACAAAATGGTGAAACGTGAAATACCTTTTTACTACTAAGTGTTTCGCCCGAGTGCAATTCTTCGCCCGAATCTTTGTGCAGTAAATAGCAATGACGCTCACCAAAAGTATTGTTAACTTCAGCTAGTACCGCTTGTACTTTGCCATCAGTGCGCGTGCAGATCCAAAAGCTCACCGGATTAAAGACGTAACCTAGCACCCTAGGAAAAGTCTGTAGCCAAATTTCTCCATCGACATCTTGTACATGATTGTCAGTCAGAATCTTTTCGATCCAAGCAAGGCTATTCGATTCTCCTTGGCCATGGTCCTTATCAAAAAATGCACAAAGACCCCAACGGTTATCACTTAAGCCGTTTTGACTCAGTAAATTTGGATTAGTGCTACGAGCACGCATAGGTATGGAGACGGTAAATACTCCATAACCAAAAGCATTCTTAGCCGGCCGCAAGCGCTGGTGTTTTACTACTCCAAAGTTAATCTTGGCATTTGACATCAACTACACATCTTGTTTGGTTTTGACTGGTTGATGAATGCTTTCAATTAAAGCTTCTGCAACTAATTCGCCGGAACGCAAGCCATCCTCATGAAACCCAAATCCTGTCCAGGCACCGCAATACCAAATAGATGATGTGCCCTGAATTAAGGGAAGCTCTTTCTGCGCCTGTATCGCATTCATATCAAAGACAGGGTGTGAGTAGTGAATCTCTTGATGTACAAGTTTTGGATCCGGCTCTTTCGAGGGATTTAAGCTCACAATAATTTGCGTATCTTTAAGTTGGTCTGGTAATGGTTGCAGGCGATTAATTAAGTAGTTAACGCTGACATGTTGTTTTGTATTTGGTTTAGCACCGGATTTAGCGGTGTAATTCCAGGCAGCCCAGCAACGTTTTGCGTCTGGCAAAAAACGAATATCGGTATGTAATATTGCTCGATTCTTTTGGTATGGAACTGATGCTAGGATATTTCTTGATTGCTGATCAATGCCATGGACTAAATCTAATGTTTGGTCGCTATGACAGGCCATGATGACTTCATCGAAGTGAGCCGAGCCAGCCTGACTGATAACCTCAACTGGCCCGCCATCATGACCTGTATTTACTCTCAGGACACATTCCCTTTTAATGGCAACCCCATACTTTTCTAGTGCTGTCACAAGGCGCTTTACATATTCTCGTGAACCGCCCTTGATGGTCAACCATTGCGGACGATTTTGGATTTGCAAAAGGCCGTGGTTATGGCAGAAGCGCACCATGGTTTGAATAGGAAACCCGAGCATCTGCTCGACTGAACAAGACCAGATGGCGCCGATCATCGGTAGAAAGTAATTCTCTTTAAAGCTTTGACTAAAGCGATGGCGCTTTAAAAAATCCGCAATTTTTTCATCAGGCTCTTTATATTGATGGCCGGCCTCAATTTGGTCATGCGCTAGCTGAGTAGCCAATCGATTAAAACGCATGATGTCATAGGCCATTCTCCAAAATGATGGTGAGAGAAGATTGGATCTTTGTCCAAAAAAAGAATTAATGTCATTACCAGCCCACTCAATCTTTTTTCCTGCCCCAGATTTGGCGGCCGTATCAATCGATACTGAAAAGGACATTTCTGATGGAGCTACTGGCGCCTGAATTTCTTCGAATAAACGCACAAGACGTGGATAAGTCTTGCGGTTAAATACCAGAAAACCAGTGTCTACACCGTGTGTGATGTCTTTGCCACCGATGTTGCAAGTGATATCGACTGTATTGCTGTGACCGCCAATGTGATCGCCAGCTTCATATACGGTAATTTCAAATTCAGGATGTTGTCTTAGGGCGTAGGCGCAGCCTAATCCAGAGATGCCTGCGCCAATAATGGCAATTCTTTTTTTACTCACTGAGCTTTTTCTCCTAAAAGCTTTTCAATTTCATTTGTAATGCCGCTGCTAGTAGGTTTGGTGACGCTTCCAAACGAATCAACCACATTACCATTTCGATCGATTAAATATTTATAAAAATTCCATTTTGGAGTTGTGCCAGTTTTAGCAATCAACATCTTAAATAGGGGGTTTGGGTTGTTGCCAGAAACCGTGCTCTTAGCAAACATCGGAAATTTCACGTCATAGGTGTTCTTACAAAAATCGGCAATCTCTTTATTGCTACCAGGCTCTTGTTGTCCGAAGTCATTAGAGGGAAAGCCTAGAATGACAAAGCCCTGATCCTTGTATTTGGCGTAAATCTTCTCAAGACCCTCATATTGGCTCGTAAAGCCGCAAAAGCTGGCCGTATTGACTACCAATAAGACCTTCCCTTGATATTGGCAAAGGTTTTGCGGCGCTTCATCCTGCAAGCGAGGAAAAGTATGGGAGAGCAGGGGGCTGCAAGTGGGCGCAGCATTGGCTAGCTGAAATCCAGACAAGAATGCAAATAGCCCAAATAGGCAGTTCATTACAAAACGGGGCATATTGCACCTTTTTTATTCACGAGTGAGAAGCCAAGTCTAAGACATTCTGGGTAATATCGCTGGCCTCGCAAGAATGCCATTAATATTGGGTTATGAGTCATTTGCCACCCCCCTCTTTTGAAGCAAAAGTCTGCTCACCAGAACAGCTTGCTGCTCGCCTGGAAAATCTTCCTAGACCATTGGTATTTACTAATGGAGTCTTCGATATCCTGCACCGTGGCCATGCCAGCTATTTGGCCCAGGCCCGCGCCTTGGGGGCTAGCTTGGTCGTGGGCGTGAATTCTGATGCCTCAGTGAAGATGTTGGGTAAGGGCGATGACAGACCTATTAATTCAGAGGCTGATCGTCAGGCTTTATTGGCTGCATTGGAAAGTGTGGATATGACTGTGTTGTTTACCGAACAAACACCAGTCAATTTGATTGAAAAAATTCGTCCTGATATTTACGTTAAGGGTGGTGATTACGAAATCGACACTTTGGCAGAAACCCATCTGGTAAAAAGTTGGAGTGGTAAAGCAGTTGCGATACCTTTCCTATACGAGCGCTCAACTACAAGCCTCTTAGGTAAGATTCGCTCTTAAAGGTTTTGTAGTAACCACGCCCAGGTACCGCGAAGTACTAACCCTTCAGTTACTTCCACAGCTTGCTTGATTGACAAATTGGTTTTTGTAATTTCCTGCGCTAGGACTTTAGCATTTCCGCCATCAAGCCAAATTTTTTCAATGGGAAAATTTAATTCTTTTGCCTGCTGTATTCCGTACAGAATTGCACCAATTTGCGCTGCATCACAACCGCCGATAATTGCGTCATTGGTGGAGCATCCAAATCCATGATGCTCCCCACGCTTAGCTAGGCTTAGCTGCGCAGTATTGTTTGCCAGACTTTCTTGCATTAATCCAAGGCCAGGCAAAATCCATCCGCCGTAATGTAAGCCGTTAGAACCTAGTAAGTCGATGGTAGTCGCAGTACCGGCATTCACAAGCAGGGTGTTTTTATTCGATAAAACTCGCGCCCCAATTAGTGCGGCCCAGCGGTCTGCGCCGAGCTTGCTGGGATCTTGATACAGGCTACGCATCCCTGCATAAGTGCTATCCCCTTTGAGTTGCTTCCAATCCAAATCACTCCATTGTGGAAATAGTGATTTAAGATTAGTCATTGCCTCATGGCCAGCAACGCAGGCAAAACCAATGGCTGCAGGCTTCGGTAAGGTTTTAGAAATATATTCCGCCAACTCAGCTCGATGTTCTGCTGATTGCAAAGACTTACTGCTAATAGAGCCTGAGTATGCCCATAACTTTTTTTGTTGAGCACTGGGATTTTGTGTTGACTCCACAGCCGCCCACTTCAGGCGCGTATTACCAACATCAAAAAATAAATAAAGGCTCATGATTGAATCCGCAATGAAACATCACCTGCATGAATGGCGATGGTTTTATTTTCTTGTTCCAATAGTAATGCCCCTGTTTCATCCACACCTTTAGCGATGCCATGAAGAGGATCTTCACCAGCGCCAGAAATGTACACGGCTTGATCTCGATAGGCATCCCAGTTCATCCAACGTTCTTTGCAGGGCTTAAATCCATTTAGGTCAAATTCGGCAAGACTGTGTTCGAGTGAGGCGATCAGTTTGAGCCAGAGATACTCTGTATCAGGAAGTGATTGCGTCAGTTGAGTAAGTGAACCCACTTTCAGGTCGGTATCTAGGTTTGCTTCAATGGCTTCTGGATTGCACAAGTTAATACCAACCCCAATAATCATCCAAGTAAGATCACCCGCTTTTGCTTGGCCGCCTTCAATGAGGATGCCGCCGAGTTTGCGCTTGTTCAGCAATAAGTCATTGGGCCATTTCAGTTGCAGGCCGGCCTCTTGAAGCGCTTCCTCGCTCAGGTTGCAAGCTTGTGCAATACCTTCTATCACTGCGAGGCCAACTAATAAGCTGAGTCCGCTGAGTTTGGCTGGAGTTCTTTTAAATGGAAAGGCGAGAGAGAAGCAAAGAGAGTCTTCGGGGTTGGCCAGCCATGCTCGGCCTGCCCTGCCTTTGCCCGCAGTTTGTTTGTGGGCAATCCGAGCCACTGGATCAATGAGTTCCCCTGCACGCCAGCGACTCATAAGATCGTCATTGGTGGATCCAGTCTCGGTAACGCGCTCAAGGATGCAATTTGCAGTCATTCCGCCATTGTAGAAAGGTCTGACCTAGAATTGTGGGATGGATCAAAAAGATCAACGACCTCGGAAGCTGGTATGGCCACTACAGGCTATGCCCTTAGCGAGGGCTATGAGCTTAAGCTACGCGCTTTTGATCATCTATGTAAGCTTGAACCCCTTTGACTTTGATTTTCAGAATGGGATCTCTGCTTGGGCTTGGTTGGATGCTCCTTTGCCTCGATTTATGACCTTATTTGATGTATCAGTCAATATCTTGGCTTACATTCCATTTGGGTTTTTGGTGATGTTTGCTGCCTACCCGCGTTGGCGTAACTATGTAGCCCTTGGAATTGCCCTTAGCTTGAGTGCTGCCCTGGCGCTAGGTGTAGAAACTTTGCAATCTTGGTTACCTACACGCATACCGAGTCAGATGGATTGGTGGGCCAATATATTAGGAGGATTGTTAGGGGGCTTATTAGCGATTCCTTTGGGGCCGCAATGGCTCTCTGGAAGTGCAATTCGTCGGCGTTTTGATCAATGGTTTGGCCTCAACTGGGCGGCTTGCGCCTTGTTCTTATTATTTCCTTGGTCACAAATTTATCCACAAAGCTCTTGGCTTGGCACGGGAGTATGGGGGCATGCCATATTTGGCTCAGTTGATTGGGGTACTGTGGTGATTAATCAGCTCATTCAAGAAACGGTTATTACCTCCTTGTGCTGGCTTGGGGTGGCCTTGCTGCTCTCTCTGGGGTTACGCGCGAAAGCCCCCCAGTGGCGTATTCTCAATGGACTGCTTGGTCTAACGGTGATGGTGAAGACTTTATTTACCGCACTTCAATTTGGCGCCGAGTTTAGTTTGATCTGGCTTACAGATGGAGCTCTCTGGGGGATGGTCATAGGCAGCATTTTATTAAGATGGACCTTAAAGCTAAAGCAAATGACAAAGTTTTGGTTAGCTTTGATTTGCTTGCTCGGCACCACAATAGCGGTCAATGTTTTGCCTGACAATCCGTACTTTATTCTGACGCTCAGACACTGGTATCAAGGGCGTCTATTGCACTTTAATGAACTGATGCAGTGGGTTTCCGTAGTATGGTTACCTCTGGCACTGATTTGGATGGTTCGAGGTGCCGTGGAATTTAAACCGAAACATTGATGAATATAATTTTTTTATGAGCTTTTCACACCACCTATTTTTTTGCCTCAATCAGCGCGCCAATGGTGAGGATTGTTGTGATCAGCACAATGCTTTTGCCTTGTTTGACTATGCCAAGAAAAGAGTGAAAGAGCTTGGTCTTGCGGGCCCAGGAAAAATTCGGGTGAATAAGGCGGGATGCCTAGATCGCTGTGTTGACGGTCCTGTCATGGTTGTCTACCCAGAGGGTGTTTGGTACACCATGGTTGACGTAGATGATGTTGAAGAAATCATCCAGTCTCATTTAATCGCAGGGCGCCCAGTCGAGCGCTTGCAATTAGCGTAGTCATTTCAGAGAGTTGAAAGTTTTTTATGAATAGCCGTACAAAAGTAATTCATATTGAAGGCATTGTTGGATCAATAGAAATGTCTATTGATCTACCAGAAGAATTGAAGAATGATCCTGCATTTGCTGTGCGTGGCTTGGCTCTCGTTGCACACCCCCATCCTTTGATGGGCGGAACGATGGACAACAAAGTGGCCCAAACCATGGCGCGTGCTTTTAACCAGTTAGGTTACGTTAGTGTGCGCCCAAACTTTCGCGGTGTAGGCGGAACAGAAGGCGTTCATGACGACGGTGTTGGTGAGTTAGAGGACTTACTCCATGTAACCGATTGGATGCGTACGCCATCAAGCTGGAGCCAATTTGAAGCAACTGCGAATCACTCCTGGGTTGGAGATGCGAATACCCTGCCGCTAGTCGTCTCCGGTTTTTCTTTTGGAAGCTTTGTTGGCAGTCACCTGGT
Source organism: Polynucleobacter sp. JS-JIR-II-c23 (assembly GCF_035011225.1). Taxonomy (NCBI): domain Bacteria; kingdom Pseudomonadati; phylum Pseudomonadota; class Betaproteobacteria; order Burkholderiales; family Burkholderiaceae; genus Polynucleobacter; species Polynucleobacter sp. JS-JIR-II-c23. The sequence goes on from NZ_JAYGQT010000001.1 coordinate 225,281, forward strand.
GCAAAGGCTTTCAGAATTGGGCCGTCCAGCTGAGCGCTTAGTGATGGTGGGTAGCGCCGCGGGCAAATGGACTCTGGCTCCAGTGCCCGCAGATACGATTTTGATTCACGGGGAATTGGATGAAACCATTCCCTTAATTGATGTTTTAGATTGGGCGCGCCCGCAAGAGTTGACTGTACAAGTGGTTCCTGGTGCCGATCATTTTTTCCATCGTCGACTGCACTGCATTCGTAACATTATTACTGGTACGTGGTTGGGTATGCCAGATCATCGTAAGTAATTAGGAATAGAGAGACTATATGGCCGAAGAAAAATCATTAATCGAATACCCATCATTATTTCCTATCAAGGTCATGGGTAAAGCAAACCCAGAATATCTTCCTGCGATAGTGCATATTGCCAAACAATTTGACCCTACGTTTGACGAGACCAAGATCGAGCAACGTCCTTCTAAAGATGGAAATTATTTAGGCATTACTTTGCCAATTACTGCGACTAGCCGCGAACAGTTAGATGAGTTGTATAGAACCTTATCCACCCATCCATTGGTCAGTGTTGTCCTGTAATTGAATTCATGTCGGCTTTAGTAAAGCAACTGGGTTTAGCAGATTACGCCTCTACGTATGAGGCGATGAAGCTCTTTACTAAAGAGCGCACTAATGAAACGAATGATGAGATTTGGGTCCTAGAGCATTCACCTGTTTTCACTTTAGGTCTAGCGGGCGATGCAGGTAACTTGCATGCACCCAGCAATCAAATTCCACTCGTTCAAGTAGATCGGGGCGGAGAGATTACTTATCACGGGCCAGGCCAAATCGTGGTTTATCTTCTGCTGGATCTCAGGCGTCTTGGGATCTTCGTAAAAGAATTGGTCTCTCGCATTGAGCAGGCGCTGATAGATACGTTGGCAGATTTCGGGATTAAAGCTGAAAGGCATCCGGGAGCTCCGGGAATTTACGTCTCTCAGCAGCCAGGAGTGCCCTCAGAATGGGTTGGTGCCAAGGTGGCTGCCTTGGGCCTCAAAGTCTCCAAAAGCTGCTCCTATCATGGCCTAGCCTTGAATGTGGCCACCGATTTAGAGGCATTCAAGCGCATCCACCCCTGTGGGTATGAGGGTTTAAAGACGGTCGACATGCAAACCCTTGGGATCAAGGACAATATAGACACTATTAGCCAAAGGCTTTTGCAGCACTTACAAAAGCAACTGATGCCATCATGACCACAAATAAGCCTGACACCAAGACACCTATCGAGGCGCGCCAAGACCTCAATTACGACGCGTCACGTAAACAAAAATCGAGCGAGAAGACTGCGCGCATTCCGATCAAAATTATTCCTTTAACAGAGGTATTGAAAAAGCCTGACTGGATTCGGGTGAAGGCCGCATCTAATAATTCTCGCTTTTCTGAAATCAAAAAGATTTTGCGTGAAAACGAGTTAGTCACTGTTTGTGAAGAAGCTAGTTGCCCCAATATTGGTGAGTGTTTTGGCAAAGGAACAGCCACGTTCATGATCATGGGTGATAAGTGCACCCGTCGTTGCCCTTTCTGTGACGTTGGTCACGGTAGACCAGATCCTCTTGATGAAAAAGAGCCAGCTAATCTAGCGCGCACTATCGCTGCGCTCAAATTAAATTATGTAGTTATTACTAGTGTGGATCGCGATGATCTGCGCGATGGTGGCGCAATGCACTATGTCGATTGCATTTCTCAATCACGCGGACTCTCCCCGAATACCCGTATTGAAGTATTGGTGCCAGATTTCCGTGGTCGTCTAGATAAAGCGTTAGATATTTTTGCTGAGCATGCGCCCAGTGGTTTGCCTGATGTGATGAATCACAACCTTGAAACAGTGCCACGTTTATATAAGCAGGCTAGACCGGGCGCAGATTACTTACATTCCTTAAAGCTCTTGAAAGACTTTAAAGAGCGCTTTCCTCATGTCCCTACTAAAAGCGGCTTAATGGTAGGTCTGGGTGAAACGGATGAAGAGATTTTGGAAGTCATGCGAGACATGCGTGAGCACAATATCGACATGCTCACTATTGGTCAGTATCTCGCCCCGTCAGGACATCATTTACCCGTTACGCGTTATGTTCATCCCGACGTCTTTAAGATGTTTGAGGAAAAGGCATATGAAATGGGCTTCTCCCATGCGGCAGTAGGTGCCATGGTGCGCTCAAGCTATCACGCAGATCAACAGGCACTCGGAGCTGGGGTTGTTTAGAGGGGCTTCTAAAGTCGCTACTTTGCTAGCGGCTTTAGCCCTTCTTATTGCATGTAGCCCTAGGTTGGATTGGCGTACAGTTCAATCCCCGCAAGAAAGATATACCGCTTTATTTCCTGGCAAACCAGACAAATTAGAGCGCCGCATTCCTTATATTGATCAAGAACTTTTACAGACGCTTGAAGCGGTAAAAATTGATGATGATATTTACTCGGTCAGCACTATCCAGTTGCCGGCCAGTCAAAGTGCCTCACTAAGTAAGTTACTTTCGCAATTACAGGCTAACTTAATCGATAGGGCAAAAGGATCTGGTGGTGACGTCACTGTTGAGGATGCTTTTTATAAAACAGCAGATCGACAGCGTTTACCGATTAAAGATTATTTTTTGGATTTGAAGGTGAATAGTAATCCGCAGCAATTGATGCGCGTTCGTTGGATTAATCGAGTAGGCCCAACTGGAGATACTTGGATTTATCAGATTTCTGTCCTGCATGCCAATGCAGGAAATGAGAATGCGAAAACTTTTTTATCCGCAGAAGAGTACGAAAACTTCTTTAGTGATTTTTCTCCAGAGTAGTCTGAAGAGAAGATCATTTAATTATTGTTTTTCTAGCGCGGCAACTTTAGCTTCAAGCGCTTCTAGCTTTTCACGTGTCTTAGCAAGCACTTTGCTTTGAAGATCAAACTCTTCGCGCGTTACTAAATCCATTTTCTGAAATCCTTGATTCATCATGGCGCGTACATTCTTTTCAATTTCTTGAGCTGGCGAATTGCGGATCGCATCACCAACTTTGTTTTGCATATCGTTTGCGATACGTTGGATTTGCTCGAGAATTTCGCCTGGTTTTTGCATGATGAGGGTTCGCAGTTCTATTGAGAGTTGCAGAAAAGATACACATTCGTATTTTAAGTTGTATGCGTAAAACTGCCCAAAAAGGGGTTAAAACCCGAAAAATGCCCCATATTCACTCATTCGGTGCAATATTTAGCACCAAAAATGGGCATTTGCCTTATTTGGGGGATTTGTGACAAAGCCATGAACCCCCGGGGATTCAATATCACCCCATGCATTAAGCATTCAACCCATTTTTTTATTACAACCAGTAAGGAGTAGTTCATGAAAACTTTGCAAAAGACAGCAATCTCTGCAGCAGCAGTAGCTTTGTTGGCAGGCCTTTCAACTGTAGCATTCGCGGCTGATGAGCCAGCAGCGGCTGAAGTTAGCCCAATCACAGCCAACGTAACTGTTGCAAGCAACTATATCTATCGTGGTTTGACACAAACCAATAACAAGCCAGCAATTCAAGGCGGCTTTGACTACGCTCATGAGAGCGGTTTCTATGTAGGTAACTGGAACTCAAACATTAGCTGGATCAGCGACAGCTACGGCGGCGGTAACGGCAAACCTGGAAGCGGGACAGGCGCAGTAACAGCGCCAATCGAAATGGACTTTTACGCTGGTTTCAAGAAAGAGTTGATTGGCGAAGGCTTTGCCTCTGACTTCGGTGTATTGCAGTACTACTACCCAGTTTCAGGAATGATGGCTAATGCACCTACCGCAGCTCAACTGCAAGGCAACCCAACATACCGCCAATCTTCAGGCGCTTCTCCAAGCACAACAGAAATTTATGCAGCACAAAACTTTACTGCAGGCCCTGTAGTTGGTTTTGTTAAGGTTTCATATGCTTTAAGCAACTTGTTTGGCATCTACAACTCTAAGGGTGCTTTTTACCCAGACTTGACAGCGAACTATGACACTGGTTTTTACGGCATCACTTTGAATGGCCACGTTGGCTACCAGTATGTTCCAAACAATATTGTTTCTAGCACTGCTCAGCTTGCTGCTGCTGGTAATCCTGCTAGCATGGCTGGTACATACAACTTGAGCTATGCCGACTGGAAATTTGGTTTAACTAAAGACTTCGGTGGTGGCTTGTCTGGTACTGCTTACTACACAGGCACATCTGTTGCCAAGACAGGTGGTAACTATATGTACACAACCCCTAACGGCGGTAACGCTGGTCGTGCTAACGCAGTTGTAGCTTTGACAAAAACTTTCTAATTTCCACTCTGAACGGAGAAACACATGAAATTAATTACCGCAATCATCAAGCCCTTCAAGCTTGACGAAGTGCGCGAAGCTCTCTCGGAAGTGGGAGTTTCGGGCATTACCGTCACTGAAGTTAAAGGCTTTGGTCGTCAAAAAGGCCACACCGAGTTGTATCGTGGTGCTGAGTATGTTGTCGACTTTTTACCTAAAGTAAAAATTGAAGCTGCTGTTGAAGATGGCATCTTGGAGCGTGCGATTGAAGCAATCGAAAAATCAGCACGTACTGGCAAGATTGGTGATGGCAAGATTTTTGTCTCTCCAGTTGAGCACGTCATTCGTATTCGTACCGGTGAAACCGGCGCTTCAGCACTTTAAAGAGAGGTTCAAAATGTTAACTTGGATGAAACGACTCGTTGCTGGTGGTGCTATGGCTTTGGCTATTGGCGCTACTGGTGTAATGGTTACTTCGCCAGCGCATGCTGATGAAGTAAAAAAACCAGCTGTAACAGCTCCTGCTGCTGCAGCTGCAGAACCTGCTCCAGTTCTTTGCTCTGAAAAGTGCAATAAAGCAGATACTGCTTGGATGATGGTCTGTACAGCATTAGTGCTGTTAATGACGCTTCCTGGTTTGGCTTTGTTTTACGGCGGCTTGACACGTAGCAAGAACATCTTGTCTATTTGTATGCAATGTTTCATGGTCTTTTCTTTGATTTCAGTGCTATGGGCGATTTATGGCTATAGCTTTGCATTCACGGAAGGCGGAGCATTCATCGGTGGATTAGATCGTCTCTTCTTGGGCGGTATGAATCCAGACTCAGTAGCAGCAACCTTTAGTAAGGGTGTTGTGATTCCTGAGTATGTATTTATGGCTTTCCAAGCAGTGTTCGCAACTATTACTTGCTGCTTGATCATTGGTTCTTTTGCTGAGCGCGCTAAGTTCTCTGCAATCTTGGTATTCATGGTGATTTGGTTCACTTTGAGCTACCTGCCAATCGCTCACATGGTTTGGTTCTGGCCTGGTCCAGATGACATCAAAGATGCTGCATCACTCGAAGCAATTACTGCTCGTGCTGGTTGGTTGTGGCAAAAAGGTGTTCTCGACTTTGCTGGTGGTACCGTTGTGCATATCAATGCTGCGATCGCTGGTTTGGTTGGTTCCTTTGTAATCGGCAAGCGTTTGGGCTACGGCAAAGAAGCAATGAAGCCACATAACTTAGTTTATGTAATGGCTGGCGCTGCTCTCTTGTGGTTCGGCTGGTTTGGTTTCAATGCTGGTTCAGCTCTTGAAGCAAACGGTAGTGCTGCCTTGGCATTCGTGAATACTTATTTAGCTACTGCTGCCGCTGTATTGGGCTGGTCAGTTGCTGAGTGGGTTCTCAAAGGTAAGCCATCTATGTTGGGCGCTGCATCTGGTTGCGTAGCAGGTTTAGTTGCAATTACTCCTGCCGCTGGATTTGCTGGCCCAATGGGTTCAATCATTATTGGCTTAGTTGCTGGTGTAGTTTGCCTTTGGGGTGTTACTGGCCTCAAGAAGATTTTGGGCTCAGATGACAGCTTGGACGTGTTTGGTGTTCATGGCGTAGGCGGTATTACTGGTGCATTGTTGACCGGTGTATTTGCTGACCCAGCATTAGGCGGCTCTGGTATTTGGGATTATGTGGCTAACGCTGTTGCTCCTGATTACTCAATTGCTAGCCAATTGTGGATCCAAGCTCAAGGCGTAATTACCACTGTAATTTGGTCTGGCGTAGTTTCTTTTGTAGCCTTCAAATTGATCGATATCGTGATTGGTTTGCGCGTTAAGGAAGAAGAAGAGCGCGAAGGCTTGGATATCAGCTCACACGGTGAGACTGCTTACGAGTCTTAATCAGTAGATTTACCCCTCACTGGGCGGCTCTGGTTGGCTGCCTAGTTTTAAGCGCGGGATCCTCGGATCCCGCGTCTTTCTTTTAATAATCTTACAATGGTGGAATGGTTCCACATCTCATCACTGCACTCACCGGCCCTTTGCTCGAATTAGAGTCAAAGGTTCTAGAAGCGACCCCAACCATTGAGCGTTGGTTCAGGCTGGAGTGGCAAGAACATACCCCGCCTTTCTACTGTTCTGTCGATTTACGCAATTCTGGTTTTAAGTTAGCTCCAGTTGATACCAATCTTTTCCCTGGAGGGTTTAATAACCTTTCGCCGCAGATGTTGCCGCTTGCTGTTCAAGCTGCCATGGCTGCCATTGAGAAGATTTGCCCTGAGGCCAAAAACTTATTGCTGATACCAGAACGACATACACGCAATACTTTCTATTTGCAAAATATTGCGCGCTTGTCTTCGATTTTGCGTCAAGCCGGATTGAATGTTCGGCTGGGTACTTTCTCCGAAGAAATTAAGAAGCCAACCTGGATTGATTTGCCTGATGGCAATCGCTTGTTGATGGAGCCCCTTGCTCGACTTGGCCTCAAGAAACAACGCCTAGGTTTAAAAGATTTTGATCCTTGCTCGATCCTATTGAATAACGACTTATCCGCAGGCATTCCTCCGATTCTGGAGAATATCTATGAGCAGTACTTGCTGCCAGGCTTGCATGCTGGCTGGCATGTGCGTCGTAAATCAAAGCACTTTGCCGCATATGAAGAAGTAGCGAAGAAATTTGCCAAAGTAGTTGATATCGATCCATGGATGATTAATCCTTACTTTACCAGTTGCTCCAATATTAATTTCCACGAGCGTAAGGGTGAAGACGAACTTCAAGCTGCTGTAGAGCAAGTCTTGAAAAAGACTGCCAAGAAGTACCGTGAATACGGTATTAAAGAGAAGCCTTATGTCGTAGTAAAAGCTGATGCCGGTACTTACGGTATGGGCGTGATGGTGGTCAATGATCCCGTGCAGTTAAAGGGCTTAAATCGTAAAGACCGCAATAAGATGAGTGTGGTCAAGGAAGGCCTTGAGGTCAGTGATGTATTGATTCAGGAGGGTGTTTATACTTTCGAGAAGGTCAATGAAGCGGTTGCTGAACCGGTGGTGTACATGATTGATCGCTATGTCATTGGTGGCTTCTATCGAGTTCATACTGACCGCGGCCCTGATGAGAATCTCAATGCACCAGGTATGCATTTTGTACCTTTGGCCTTCGAGCAAAACTCAATGCCTGATCTAGGAGCTAAGCCAGGCAGTGCTGCTCCAAATCGCTTCTACCTGTATGGCGTGGTTGCTCGCTTGGCGCTGCTTGCTGCATCATTGGAGCTAGAGCGAACTGATCCTAATGCTGAAGCTGCATAAATAAAATACTAACCTCTCAATAGAAATAATGAACCTTCTTTTTATTGCAGACCCTCTTGAATCTTTCAAGATTCAAAAAGATTCCACGCTCGCAATGATGCGTGCTGCGCAAGAAGCGGGGCACCACTTGTGGTTTTGTCAAAGTCGCAATGTTTTGTGGAGAGATAATTTCGTAGTGGCTGATTGCCAGTCTTTGGTGATTAAGCCTAGCTCCACCAACTGGTTTGAGTTGGATGATCTTGAGTCTCGAACACTCCAATCTTTTTCTGCTGTGCTCATGCGCACAGATCCTCCTTTTGATATTGAATACCTCAATACCACTTGGTTGTTGTCAGCTGCAGTACGTCAGGGCGCGAAAGTATTTAACGAACCGAGCGCTGTTCGAGATCATTCAGAAAAGCTATCTATTACAGAATTTCCAGAGCTGATTCCGCCAACCTTAGTCACGCGTGAACTAGCTGCGGTAGAGCGTTTTCATCAGGAATATCACGATATCGTGATTAAACCCTTGGATGGCATGGGCGGCATGGGTGTATTTAGGGTTGGGGCTGATGGCCTTAACCTGGCGAGTATCGTAGAAACGCTTGGTGAGAATGGCGCAAGAACCCTAATGGTGCAGCGTTTTCTGCCAGAAATTGCTCAGGGTGATAAACGGGTGCTCTTAATTGGTGGAGAGGTGGTGCCGTTTGCACTAGCTCGCATTCCGCAGGGTAGCGAAATTCGGGGTAATTTAGCTGCGGGCGGTAAAGGCGTGGCGATGCCTTTAACCGAGGCCGAAAAAAGAATCGCTGAAAAATTAGCTCCTGTTTTAAATCAGCGTGGATTATTCTTAGTTGGGTTGGATTTAATTGGTGGTTATCTCACTGAAATTAATGTGACGAGCCCGACTTGTTTTGTAGAAATTACTGACCAAAGCAACTTTAATGTTGCGCAATTTTGGTTGGCAGCACTAGAGAAAGCATTGGCATAAATATGGTTGGAATTGTCATCGTTGCTCACACACCGGTTGCCAGTGCAATGCTGGGGTTTGCTGAGCATACTTTTGGTGTATTGCCTGAGCGCGTTCGAGCAGTGGATATTCCTCCTCATGAAGATACCAAGGCAAGCTTTGATCGCGTGATGAAGGCGGCTTATGGTGTGAACACAGGCAACGGCGTCCTGATCCTGACAGATGTTATGGGTGCAACCCCTGCTAATGTGGCCTCTAAGCTAGAGGCCTTGGGCCCTTTATCAGGCTTAAATGCGCCTGTCATCGTGTTGGCGGGATTAAACCTACCTATGCTGATGCGTTGCATTTCTCATCGCGGAGAAAATCTGGAGGAGTTGGCGCAAAAAGCCCTTGCTGGCGGACAGAATGGCATCTTGCGCTTAGGTGCAAAAGTAAATCAAGATTAAATAAGGGCCAGCACACTATGCCTTCAGCAGAAATCGAAATTATCAATAAATTAGGCTTGCATGCTCGCGCATCTGCCAAGCTATCTCAATTAGCTGCTCAGTTTCCTTGTGAAATATTTCTGTCACGTAATGGGCGTCAAATTAATGCGAAGAGCATTATGGGTGTGATGATGTTGGCGGCTGGTATCGGCAGTACTGTGACCCTTGAGACTGTGGGCGAAAAGGCAGATGAAGCCCTGCAGGCACTCACTACCTTAATTAATGACCGATTTGGTGAGGGTGAGTAAATAGCATGACTTTTGCATTGCATGGAATTCCAGTATCGAAAGGCATTGCCATAGGCAAGGCGGTACTGATTTCTCGCGCAGCATTAGAAGTCAGTCATCACTTGATTGAAGCTGGCAAAGAAGAGGCCGAAGCACAAAAGCTATTGGATGCATTTAATCAGGTTCGCCTAGAGCTTGATCAATTGCGCCAAGGATTGCCAAAAGATGCGCCGCAAGAGATGGCGGCATTCTTGGATGTGCACGGCATGATATTGGCTGACCCAGCTTTGGCTGAGAAGCCGATTAAATTAATTCGTACGCAACGATTAAATGCAGCGTGGGCTTTAACTACTGAGCTCAATGATCTTCTGGAGCAATTTGCAGATATTGAGGACGCGTATTTAAAGGAGCGTGCCAACGATATTCGCCAGGTTGCTGAACGTGTTATTAAGGCTTTAAATGCCCAGAAAAAAGATCCATTAAACGATTCCGATTTTTTGCCAACAAGCGATATCGGTATTGAATCAATCATCGTCGCGCATGACATTGCTCCGCATGACATGCTGCGTTTTAAAGAGCATGCCTTTACCGGATTTGTAACTGATCTTGGCGGCAAGACTTCTCATACGGCGATCGTGGCCCGCAGCATGGAAATACCTGCGGTAGTTGGTGTTCGCCACGCGAGCGAAATGATTCGCCATGGCGATTGGTTGGTGCTAGATGGCGATCGAGGAGTTGTAGTAGTTGCCCCAGATGAGCAGCTGCTAGCCGAATATCGCAAACTACAAACTCAGGTGCTCAAAGAAGCTCGTAAGCTCCAACAGTTAAAGCATGCAAAAACAGAAACAGCCGACCGTGTTGAGATTGAGTTGTTTGCCAATATTGAATTGCCAGAAGATGCTATTCAGGCGGTGAAGTTGGGTGCGGTAGGGGTTGGTTTATTCCGCTCTGAATTTTTATTCATGGACCGTAAACAGGCTTTACCAGATGAAGAGCAGCAATATCAAGAATATCGACGCGTAGTGGATTTAATGCATGGTTTGCCTATCAACATTAGAACCATCGACGTTGGAGCAGATAAGGCATTGGGTGGCGGTGGCGATATTTCACAAACAGGTACATCACCGCTGGGATTGCGGGCGATCCGCTGGTCACTTACCGAGCCTGAAATCTTTTTAACACAGCTCAGAGCAATCTTGCGTGCATCAGCACATGGCCAAGCGCGCATCATGATTCCGATGTTGGCACATGCTAAAGAGATCGATGAAACATTTAGGTTGATTGAAAAAGCGAAACAGCAATTGCATCAGCGGGGCAAAGCATTTAATCCGAATATCCAAGTTGGCGCGATGATTGAGATTCCGGCTGCTGCTTTAGTGCTGCCTTTGTTTATTAAGCGATTCGATTTTCTTTCTATTGGAACAAATGATTTAATTCAGTACACCTTAGCAATTGATCGCGCGGATCATGCTGTTGCGCATTTGTATGACCCCCTGCATCCAGCAATATTGAATTTATTGGCAAATATCATTGAGCAGGCTAAACGTGCAAATGTGCCTGTGGCTGTTTGTGGTGAGATGGCCGGTGATCCTGCATTAACCAAGTTACTGCTTGCCTTGGGTTTAACCGACTTCTCAATGCACTTCAGCCAGTTATTGCTGGTTAAGCGGGAAATTCTTCAGGCTAATGTAGGTTTATTAAAAGCCCGCGTTGCTAGGGTCTTGAAGGCGTATGAGCCCGAAGAGCAGGCAAAGGCTTTAGAGCGACTACTGTCTTAATGATTTTGTGCGTTGCCTAGTGGGCTGAGCCGCATACCGAGCAATCAGCATTACGGCTAATGCGGATTTCATCAATTTGGGTCGTACGCCCATTCCAAAGCAACATGCGGCCCACCAAGGGCTCTCCAAAACCAATTAATACCTGCAGGGCTTGAGCGGCTTGCATGGCTCCAATGATCCCTACTAGAGGCGAGAAGATGCCCATGCTGGAGCAACTGACCTCTTCAAATACTTCATCGGGAGAAAAGATGCAGGCATAGCATGGTGAGCTTGGATTTCGCAGATCAAAGACACTCACTTGACCATCAAACTTGAGGGCTGAACCTGAAACCAATGGAATTTGATGTTTAACGCAGGCAGCATTAATTAGGTGCCGAGTTGAAAAATTATCCGTGCAATCCAAAACAACATCAACACTCGGCAGTATTTCATCTAATAGCGAAGCTGTAGCTTTGGCCTGAATGGTCTCAATCTGAATGCTGGAGTTTAGGCGTTGTAAAAATTCTTTTCCTGATGCGGCTTTGCTTTTGCCAACGCTACTTTCGGTATGCATGATTTGGCGCTGCAAATTGGTGAGTTCAACATCATCATGATCTACTAGGGTGATGTGTCCCACTCCGGCAGCGGCTAAATAGGGGGCGGCAGCACTTCCTAAGCCGCCGGTGCCGATGACTAATGCATGTGATTGGAGAAGCTTTTCTTGGCCAGCAACATCAATCTCGTCAAGCAGCAAGTGCCTTGAGTATCGAAGTAACTGCTCGTCATTCATGTGCCAGCCGCAGAGATTAAAAGATTATTCGAGCTTGGATGATGAGCGCTTCACAGGCTGGCCATTAATAAAGGCTACTGCCTGAGAAAGCATGAAGTCATCTGCACTACCTAGTTCAGGCGGTTTCTTATTTTTATCCTTCTCTTTTTCTTCAGGAGTCTTCTTGGCATTTTTCTCTTCAATGCGCTGTAACTCTTCGAGGCGACGTTGTTCGCGATCTTTAATCAGCTTATCTTCAGCAGATTGCTTATTACGTAAGTGTTTCTCGCTATCGATCTCGCGAGTGATTAGTACATCATCTGGATCGCCATCTTTATTTTGATCAACTGGAATATCTGGCTTCACGCCAAAAGCCTGAATCGACTTGCCGCTTGGAGTGTAGTAATAAGCAGTAGTAATCTTCAATGCAGAATCATTGGTCAGGGGGCGAACGGTTTGGACGGAGCCTTTACCAAAGGTCGTTTTTCCAATAATGGTTGCGCGTTTGTAATCTTGCAGTGCGCCAGCAACAATTTCAGAGGCTGAGGCAGAGTACGCATTCACCAATACCACCATAGGCAATTTCTTAAAAATCGCTGGAACGCCCGCCAAAGGATCACCGGACTCATTTAGGCGGTACATCGCTGGTGTTGCATTAAAGATCTGTTTTGAATCTGGAGACTGGCCTTTGGTGGAGACAATGACTGCGTCTGCAGGCAAGAATGCTGCAGCCACCCCTACGGCTCCTTGTAATAGGCCGCCGCCATTGTTGCGCAGATCAAGAATGATGCCTTTGAGCTTGGGATCTTGATTGGCAATATCAGTCAATTTCCTGGCGAGATCAGGAACGGTACGCTCTTGAAAGCTGGTGATGCGTACCCAGGCAATATCGTTATCCAGAATTTTTGTTTTGACTGATTGAACTTTAATTTCTGCGCGAGTGATCGTTACTGGAAAGCTACGCTCTTCACTCTTACGAAATACCGTTAAAGTAATTTTGGTTCCAGGGGTGCCGCGCATAGTGCGTACCGCTTTATCTAAAGACATGCCGCGTACGGGTTTGTCATCAAGACGGGTGATGAGGTCTCCAGCTTGCAGGCCTGCACGTGCAGCAGGACTGTCTTCAATTGGATTGAGTACTTTAACTACACCATCTTCAGAGGTGATTTCAATGCCGAGTCCAGCAAACTTTCCAGAAGTCATCTCTTGCATCTCTGCAAAATCTTTTTTATCTAAGAAAGTGGAATGTGGATCAAGACTACTCACCATTCCTTTAACAGCATCTGTTAGCAGTTGCTTATCTTCAATGGGCTCAACGTATTCACGCTTAATTTGGGCAAAGACATTAGAGAGTGTGCGAAGTTCATCCAGTGGCAGCTGGGCGCCTTGCTGGGCGGTTGCGGAGAGCTGGATCGTGGCTGCTACGCCGGCAATAAGGCCAACGGCTATTAGGGCGAAATTCTTTAGAAATTGGCGCATATCTCTTTTGCTTTAATCCAAATAAAAGTGTTGAATAGGTTTGAGGTTGTCATCTAACTCATAAACAAGTGGCACACCATTAGGTACGTTCACTTCCATGATCGCTTCATCAGACATTTGATCTAAGTACTTAATGAGCGAGCGAATGCTATTGCCGTGTGCCACTAGTAATACGCGTTTACCAGCCTTTAGTGCGGGTGCAATAGATTCATTCCACAAGGGTAATACTCGTTCAACGTTATCTTTCAGGCATTCGCCTAAAGGAATATCGGAAGGATTGAGCTTTGCGTAACGGAGATCATTTTTAGGATGACGCTCATCATCATGCTCCAGTAGCGGTGGACGTACATCATAGGAGCGACGCCAAATATGAACTTGTTCATCACCATATTTAGTGGCTGTTTCAGCTTTATTCAATCCCGTGAGTGCGCCATAGTGACGTTCATTTAAGCGCCAACTATGCACTACAGGAAGCCACATCAAATCCATGGCATCTTGAACGTGCCAGAGGGTGCGAATGGCACGTCTCAAAACAGAGGTATACGCAACATCAAATTCATAGCCTGCTTTTTTCAGGCTTTCACCCGCTGTGATGGCCTGTTCTGCGCCTTTAGGGGTTAAGTCGACGTCCGCCCAGCCGGTAAAGCGGTTTTCAAGGTTCCAAGCGGATTCGCCATGACGAATAAGGACAAGTTGTTTCATAGAGCCATTCTATAATCCGGTGATGAACTTTCTCACGCAAATTGATAATTTAGCGCTTATTGCCCTACTGTTGGTTTCAGGCATAGCACTTTTCCTACCCTCATTATCTACGCTTATTGGCGGAAAAGGCTTATCGCCTACCGAAGCGACGATTTGGATTAATCGTCGCAAAGCCTATGTCTTGGACTTGCGCACGGAGGAGGCCTTTAAATCGGGCCATTTACCTGGCGCCAAATTCGCTAATGCTGCTGGTTTAACGGCAGCCATTGAAAAGCTCAAGCTCGATCGCAAGCACCCGGTGGTCTTGGTTTGTGAAACTGGCTCCCAGTCACGCAAACTCGTGGCCGAAGCTCAAAAGCTGGGCTTTGCTGAAGTAGGCGCCTTAGATGGTGGTGTGCAGGCTTGGAAAGCGGCAGCCCTGCCTTTAGTGAAATAAGGAAAAATCGATGCCTCCAGTAACAATGTATAGCACCCAAGTTTGCCCTTACTGCGTCATGGCAGAAAAGTTACTGACTAAAAAAGGCGTTGCTAATCTAGAAAAGATTTTGATTGATCGTGATCCGGCCCAGCGCGAAGTAATGATGACACGTACTGGCCGCCGCACTGTTCCACAAATCTATATTGGTGACACGCATGTTGGTGGTTATGACGACTTAGTGGCATTGGATCGTGCTGGAAAGCTTGATCCCTTATTGGCTCAATAGATTAAACATACAAAGAAAGTTAGCAATGACTGAACAATCCTCAGCACCTCAGGCAAGCGCCGATCAAGCTAAAGAACCTGGATTTCGTATTCAGCGAATTTACTTAAAAGATGTATCTCTTGAGCAACCAAATGCTCCGCAGATTTTGTTGGTGGCTTCTGAGCCACAAGTTCAGGTTGAGATTGATATCTCTGTTGCGCCATTAAGCGAAGGAATCTTCGAGGTAGCTTTAAGTTCTACCGTGACTGCGAAAGTCGACACCAAAGTTCTGTTCCTGGTGGAAGCAAAACAAGCCGGCATCTTTGAATTTAGCAACATTCCGGTTGAGCAAATTGATCCAATGCTTGGCATTGCTTGCCCAACGATTTTGTATCCGTATTTGCGTTCAAATATTGCCGATATTATTAGTCGCGCAGGCTTCCAGCCAATTCATTTGAATGAAATTAATTTCCATGGCATGTATGAGCATCGTTTGATGCAAGCTCAACAAGAAGCTGCCGCTAAGGACGGCGCAGCCGCTGAGAGTAAGCCTCACTAAGCTCAACGAGCGAGCCCACAGATCATGAAAGTGACGCTGCTTGGTGCTGGTGCCTGGGGAACGGCGATGGCTGCACAAGCCGCTCGCTATCTCCAAGAGGGTGATGTTGTTTTATGGTCTCGTAGCAAGCAGCAGTTAAAAGAAATTGAAGAGAGCGCGGAAAATCGCGCTTATCTTTCAGGTATTCAATTGCCTGAGGGGCTCAAGTTTGAGAGTGACTTTTCTACTGCTATCAAAAGACTATCTAGCGATGATTTATTGGTTATTGCAACACCAATGTCAGGGCTTTCAGAAACAATCGCCAAAGCATTAAAAATTGCTGAGCACCCACTCAATATTATTTGGCTCTGCAAAGGGCTTGAGCCGAATACCGCCTTATTGCCCCACCAGGTAGTAGAGCGTGAGAGCAAGATGCATTCTCATGGAATAACGCATTCGTATGGTGCCTTATCCGGCCCGAGCTTTGCACGTGAGGTTGGTGCGGGTATGCCTTGCGCTTTAACTGTTGCTAGCAAATCTCCTAAGTTATGTGAAGCAGTGCAAACCGCTTTCCATCACGGCAATATGCGTGTGTATTCAAGTGATGATTTGATTGGTGTGGAGTTAGGCGGCGCTATTAAGAATGTCTTGGCGATTGCTGCAGGTATTGGTGATGGCTTAGATTTGGGTTTGAACGCACGCGCTGCAGTTCTCACACGCGGTTTAGCTGAGATGATGCGCATTGTGAAGGCTGCCGGTGGCAAATCTGAAACTTGTATGGGTTTAACTGGTGTTGGAGATTTAATCTTGACTGCCACTGGTGACCTTTCTCGCAATCGTCGCGTTGGTCTTGAGCTTGCTGCTGGCAAGTCGCTACCTGAGGTTCTTGCAAATCTTGGTCACGTTGCCGAGGGTGTGCTTTGTGCGGAGGCGGTTGGCGATTTGGCAAAACGCCTAGGGGTTGAGATGCCGATTACTTCGATGATGGGTGAAGTGCTCTCTGGAAAGTTGAAGCCGCATGATGCCGTTAAAAAGCTTATGGGGCGCGATCCTAAAATCGAATCGTAAGTACAGCAGCTGAATCGGTTTTTACTGACCGCCTGCAAGGCCATTCTGGCGCCAAGCTTCATACACTACGATTGCAACAGTATTTGATAAATTCAGACTGCGACTGCTATCTTGCATCGCTAGGCGCATACGATTCTCAATCGGAATGGAGTCCCTGACTTCATCTGTAATGCCTTTAGTTTCAGAGCCAAATACAAAGTAATCATCTGGCGCGTATTTGCCTTCATGAAACTTTCCCGAGCCCTTAGTGGTCAATGCAAAGAGATGCTGAGGATCGGGTTGCTCATCTTTTAAAAACTGTGACCAATTTTTGTGGACTTTGACTCGTGCAAACTCGTGATAGTCCAAGCCTGCTCTACGCAACTTAGCGTCTTCCATCGGAAACCCAAGCGGCTCAATTAAATGTAGCTTTGCTCCGGTATTGGCACACAAACGAATAATGTTGCCCGTGTTGGGCGGGATTTCTGGTTCAAATAAAACGATATTAAACATGTAGCACTCTTTAAATTGGTCGCGCAGCTCTCAGTACTACCCAATTAATGACGCGAGATACACCATTGTCCTTCAGAACGCGCGCAATTTCATTAAGAGTTGCGCCGCTTGTCATCACATCGTCAAACACAATTACAGTCTTGTGAGCTAGCCGCTGAATGTAGCGCTCTTCAACGTAAAACATTCCCTGGATAGCTAGTTGGCGTTTGCTCAAAGTGCTTCCCGCTTGTTTCTCTACATGGTGATGGCGCTGCAGCACATAAGGCGATTTTTGAATATGCACCCCACACTGAATCCGTTTAGCAATTTCCCAGCTTTGATTGAAGCCGCGCTGTGCTAACTTTTCATTACTAAGTGGGACCGGTAGTAGAAAATCGGCAGAGATATCTTCAAGCTCCTTACTGAGAAGTAAGTTCCAGGTTCTGCCAAGGGCATTAGCAAACGCAATGCGTTTTTGATACTTCAATTCATGCAGTGGAGTTTGTAGCAATCCATCATAGCGATCCAAGCAATGGGTTGCATCAAAGTATGGTCGAGAGATTTGGCATTGCACACAACGTTGCTCTGCAATTTCTGGTGCCTGAAGTGCTATGCCACATTGATAGCAGCATTGGTAGTTCATTAAGCCATCATCTCGCAATTGATTGAGACAGCGATCGCATAAGGATGATTTTTGAAACTCCTGACAAGCAATGCAGGCTGTTGGCAAAAGCTGCTCACAAATGGTTTGAAAAATGTTCTCTGGAAATCGCATGGGGCGCTGAGTATACTGAGCCAATGACCCAGCCCCTTAGATGGTTACAAGATGAAATTGCAGATCGGATGCTGCAGAAATTAGACATCGTTAAGCTTGATGTAAAAGACATCTTGGTGGTGCCTGATTTTGCTGGTAAGCATCTGGATGTACTTGCTAAACGCTATCCAAAGGCGCGCATTTTTAGCATCGCCGAACACGGTGTTTCAGGATTTCAAATGTGGCGCGCTAAAGCGCTGAGTAATTGGCGATCCTTATTTGCCAGCAACACTAGCCCCTTCGCAAGTTATATCTCGTCTGGAAGATTTGATATTCCCGACAATTCTGTTGATTTAGTGTTCAGCGATCTTTTGCTGCACGATTTACCTGATCCGAAGCATTTTTTGCAGGAGTGTTGGCGCGTTCTGCGCGAGGGCGGCTTAATCACATTTAGCTATTTAGGGCCCGATACCGGAAAAGAGTTGCGCGCCTTGGAGCTTCCAGATCTAAAGCTGAAGAATTTATTGAATCCCTGGGATATGCACGATATGGGAGATGCTTTGCTTGGCGAGCGGTTTTCTGATCCCGTAATGGATATGGAGTGCCTCACTTTGGACTATGAGAAGCCAGTCTTATTGCTAGCAGACATTAGTGCGCTGAAATTGATGCATTCCACCCCTCCTGAAGTCGCTGAAAAAGAGGTTTTGCCGCAAAAAATCACCTTAGAGGTGGTTTATGGGCATGCATGGGCACTCGGAAAGCACCTCGCAAAGGCAAAGGACAACGTCGCCTACATTGATCTAAATCAAATTGGGCACAAGACTAGGTCAGATTCTGCCTAAGTGTAAGTGCTTACTATCATTTAAACCTCGACCAAGATTGGTTCAAGCTGGGTTAACCCTGTTTGTTGTTGCGCCTAATTAACCCTATAATCACGGCTGGATGTATTGGCTTGAGACCGTTTTTTGGGCATTTTGTGGCATTTTTGCTGCTTTGCTCACGACAATAAACAGAGAATAAGATGAATTTATTTGGAAAAGTCACTAGGGCTTCGCTCTATTTCGCAGTAGCTTTTGGCACTGCTTTTGCTCATGCAGCAGAGAATATGCCTGGTGGCCCAGCTGTTAATCAGCTGAATTTTGCGCCTCCTGCTACCAAAATCATGCAAGAGATCCATTGGTTGCATTGGATGATGTTGGTAATTTGTGCATTGATTTTCATTGGTGTTTTTGGAGTGATGTTTTATTCCATCTTGAAGCACCGTAAATCATTGGGTCACAAATCAGCATCTTTCCACGAGAGCACGACTGTTGAAATCATTTGGACAGTCATTCCACTGTTGATCGTTATCGGCATGGCATTGCCAGCAACAAAAACTGTTGTGGCAATGAAAGACACCACTAACTCTGATATCACTATTAAGACCACTGGTTATCAGTGGAAGTGGGGTTACGACTACATCAAGGGTGAAGGCGAAGGCATCAGCTTCTTATCTACCTTATCAACATCACGCGAAGCAATTAACAACTTGGCACCTAAATCAAATACCTATTTGATGGAAGTAGACAATGAAATGGTTGTGCCAGTAGGTAAAAAAATTCGCTTGATCACTACTGCTAACGACGTTATTCATGCTTGGACTATTCCGGCGTTTGGCGTAAAGCAAGATGCCATCCCAGGCTTCGTTCGTGATACCTGGTTTAGAGCTGACAAGATTGGCACATTCCGCGGTCAGTGCTCTGAGCTTTGTGGTGCAGAGCACGCTTTCATGCCTATTGTTGTCAAAGTAGTTTCACCAGAGGACTACACCGCTTGGGTTGCTGAGAAGAAAAAAGCAATGGGTGCAGGCGGCGATGATCCATCGAAGGTTTATACCTTGGACGAACAGAAAGAGCGCGGCGCAAAAGTCTATGCAGCGAACTGTGCAGCTTGTCACCAGCCAAATGGCAAAGGTGCTGGCGCATTCCCAGCATTGGATGGCAGCAAAGTGGTCAACGGACCTAAAGCAGGCCAATTTAATATTTTGCTGAACGGTAAAAATGCAATGCCGAAGTGGGCAGGCGTGCTTTCCGATGGAGATATCGCAGCCGTTATTACCTATACCCGTAATTCATGGGGTAATAAAACGGGTGAAGTGATTCAGACCCAAGAAATTATTACCGCACGCGGCCAGTAAATCAGATTAACTAATACAGATAAAACGAAACCGGAGTAATCCATGAGCACAGTCTCTACTACCCACGACCACGCACACGATCACGCGCATGATGATCACACGCCACACGGATGGCGTCGTTGGTTGTTTGCAACTAACCACAAAGACATCGGCACGATGTATTTGATCTTCTCATTTGTTAGCTTGTTAGCTGGCGGTGTGATGGCATTGGGAATTCGTCTGGAATTGTTCCAGCCTGGATTGCAATTCTTCCGCCCTGAGTTCTTTAATCAGCTAACCACCATGCATGGTTTGGTAATGGTGTTCGGTGCGATCATGCCGGCATTCGTAGGCTTCGCGAACTGGATGGTGCCTTTGCAAATTGGCGCATCCGATATGGCGTTTGCTCGTATGAATAACTTTAGCTTCTGGATTCTTCCAGTAGCTGCAACATTGTTATTCAGCTCATTCTTAGTTCCTGGCGGCGCTCCATCAGGCGGCTGGACTATCTATGCTCCGCTGACATCGCAAATGGGTCCTGGTATGGACATGGCTATTTTTGCCCTCCATTTATTGGGTGCGTCTTCCATCATGGGTTCGATCAACATCATCGTAACCATCTTGAATATGCGCGCCCCTGGCATGACTTTGATGAAAATGCCAATGTTCTGCTGGACTTGGTTGATTACTGCTTATTTGCTGATTGCTGTGATGCCTGTATTGGCTGGCGCAATCACTATGGTTCTGACTGACCGTCATTTCGGTACCTCATTCTTCTCCGCAGTTGGCGGTGGCGACCCAATCATGTTCCAGCATATTTTCTGGTTCTTTGGTCACCCAGAGGTTTACATCATGATTCTTCCTGCATTCGGAATCGTCAGTGAAATCATTCCAACATTCTCCAGAAAAACATTGTTTGGCTACAGCTCAATGGTTTATGCAACCGCATCTATTGCGATCTTGTCATTCATCGTTTGGGCTCACCACATGTTTGCAACTGGTATGCCTGTAACAGGCCAGCTGTTCTTCATGTACGCAACAATGTTGATCGCTGTGCCAACTGGCGTGAAGATTTTTAACTGGGTTGCAACAATGTGGAAAGGTTCGATGACTTTCGAAACTCCAATGTTGTGGGCTATCGGCTTTATCTTCGTTTTCACCATGGGCGGCTTTACTGGTTTGATCTTGGCAATGGCACCAATTGATATTGGTGTTCAGGACACTTACTACGTTGTTGCTCACTTCCACTATGTATTGGTAGCGGGCTCATTGTTTGCCATGTTCGCCGGCTTCTACTACTGGTGTCCTAAGTGGACTGGTCGCATGGCCAATGAAACTCGCGGCAAGATCCATTTCTGGACTTCCATGATTTTCTTTAATGTGACCTTCTTCCCAATGCATTTCTTAGGCTTGGCGGGTATGCCACGTCGTTACGCTGACTACCCAACGCAGTTCGCTGATTTCAATATGGTTGCTTCAATCGGCGCATTGGGCTTTGGCTTGTCGCAAGTCTATTTCTTGTTCTTTGTTGTGCTTCCTGCATACCGTGGCCAAGGTGAAAAAGCACCGATGAAGCCATGGGATGGAGCCAAAGGTTTGGAGTGGACCATTCCTTCTCCAGCGCCACATCACACTTTTGAAACTCCGCCTAGTGCAGAGCAAATGCGTGAAGCCGGAATTTAAGTCTTCAGAGAAGCAAGCCCTTGCTGCGAATAATCGCAGGATGGGCTTCATTCTTTTGAGTGTTGTATTGGTATTTTTTATTGGAATTGTGATTAAACGGAGTATGTTGGGTTAATCCCGCGATGACAATGGTTTCAACTCAATCACTGAATCGCCAAATTTTATTAAAGCTCTTAATTGCAGCGGTAATGATGTTTGGATTTGGTTACGCACTAGTCCCAATGTATAAAGCCTTGTGTGAGGTTACCGGGATTAATGTTGTAACAAGCAAAAATGACTATGGTGTCAGAGCTTTCAGCCCAAATAGGGTTGGCAATACCCAAGTTAACTATGCACGTACGGTGACGATTGAGTTTGACTCTAATAGCCGAGGCCCGTTTACTTTTAAGCCGGTAAAGAATTTTTTAGAAGTGCATCCTGGTGAAATGACTGAGATTGTTTATGAGGTCACTAATAATCAGAATCGCCAAGTGCGAGCACAGGCAATACCAAGTTATGCGCCTAAAAGCGCAACAGAATTTTTTACAAAGTTAGAGTGTTTTTGTTTTCAGGAGCAGACACTAGCGGCAAATGAAACTAAAAAGATGCCGGTAGTTTTTGTGATCGATGCGGGTTTACCGGACGATGTGAAAACCATTACTTTGTCGTATACCTTCTTTGAGTTGGGTATGGGTGGTACACCACCTGCTCCAAAGTCAAAGGTGGTGTCGTGAAGAAAAAAAGTAGTTTTATGCAGTCTATGAAGGCCGTGATGTGGGGCTTCTTGGGCGTGCGTAAACAATCAGGTTTGCAGGAAGATGTAGCTTCACTCAGTTTTGTTCACATTATCATTGCAGGTGTTGTTGGCGCCTTGATTTTTATGGGTGTCCTCCTGTTGATAGTGAAAGCAGTTGTGTCCCATTGATTATTTTTTGATTGAATAGAGAGAATAAGATGTCATCCAATTCAACCCCATACTATTTCGTCCCTGGACTATCTAGGCATCCTGCCATGGCTGCTGCCGGCTTAATTGCATTTGGCGCTGGTATGTCTGGCTGGGTAAATCACACTTCTTGGGGCGGTGCTCTGAGCTTAGTTGGTGTGGCATGGGTTCTGTTTGTGCTCTACCACTGGTTTGGCGATACGATTGCTGAATCTAATGCTGGCAAGAATGGTGTCAACGTTGACATTTCTTATCGCTGGTCAATGGCTTGGTTCATCTTCTCAGAAATTATGTTCTTCGGAGCATTCTTTGCAGCCCTCTTTTACGCACGCAATATTGCAATGCCTTGGATGGGTGATGTTACAAGCAAATTACTTTGGCCTAATTTCCAGGCTGTCTGGCCAAACGATGGTCCTGCTGGATTGGTTGAGAAATTCACCACTATGGGTCCATGGCCGATTCCAACCATCAATACATTGTTGTTGTTGAGCTCTGGCGTGACGATTACTATTGCTCACCATGCATTGGTAGCGAACCACATGAAGAAGGCCATTATTGGCTTGGCTGCAACTGTTGGTCTGGGTTTCATCTTCTTGTGCTTCCAGGTTTTTGAGTACTACCATGCTTACCATGAGCTCAATTTGAAGCTCACATCAGGTATCTACGGTTCCACATTCTTTATGTTGACTGGTTTCCATGGTTTCCACGTTTTCCTTGGCGGCACCATGCTGGCGATCGTATTGCGCCGTATGATTCGTGGCGACTTTACTGCTAAACATCACTTCGCTTTTGAAGGTGCTGCTTGGTACTGGCACTTCGTTGACGTAGTCTGGCTTGGCCTGTACATCGCTGTTTACTGGATGTAAGTTGAATAAAAATCGGGGCTTAAAAGCCCCGATTTGTTTTAGTGCTCTTGTTTTGTGCGTTAACGATTAATTAGTTCCAACCTTGATGCCGGTAGCCTCAATGAGGCCAAAGTAATGGGCCAGGAGGATGCCTAAAAATAGTGCGACCGATAATCCAATGCGCAGCATCAACGAATGAACCATTCGGGAACTATTTCCCCTATCTTTCATCATGTAATACAAAGCCGATCCTAAGCTAAAAACAATCATTAGTAGGACAATAGGAATAATCCACTTCATCTCAAATCCCTCAATTGAATAAGCTGTTTTTTGCCCTCGTTGCCAAGCGCATAGTCGCTACTTTATCAGCCTTGCTGGTGATTGCGATCGGCTGTGGTGCTGGGGTCTGGCAACTGAGCAGGGCTAATACCAAAATTGCCTTGGCAGCGAATTTACAGGCCCGCCAACAAATGCCCATCTTAAGTGCCAATGCAACACCATGGACTTTGGAAGAGGCTAGTGAGCGCCGTATGATTGCTCGTGGGCGATATGTTCCTGAGGCAGCAGTTTGGCTGGATAACAGGCCAAGACCCATTCCTTCTGTTGGTAGCGCTACTGCACAGTCCGGCTTTTACCTGATGATGCCTTTGATGCTTGAGGGGAGGCATGAGGTCCTTTGGGTCAATCGAGGTTGGGCACCGCGTAACAATGAAAATCGTGAAACGCTGCCGCCAGTGCAAACTCCAAACAAGGTAGTCAATATTGAAGGTATCGTATTTGCTCATCCGGGGAAAGTCTATGAGCTGGGTAGTAGCAAGATTTCTACTGATATCAACAAGCCAAGAATTGAGCAAAATTTTGATTTAACGGCTGAAGGCAAGCTGCATGGTTGGAGCCAAGCGCCCTTTATCTTGCGTGAGCTTGAGGTTGGTGCGGTGGATGGCTTAATCCGCGATTGGGCACCCCTGACAAGCGGAGTCGATCGCCATTATGCTTATGCATTCCAGTGGTTTGCCTTGGCTCTTGCTGGATTTTTATTTTGGTTACTAAATGGCCTGCGGCAATATAAACGACAGGAATTAGCGAATGGGGATCAAGAGTGAGTGATAAAGAGTTATTAATTCCGGCTTCACAGATAGATGCATCTGCTATTAATGCGCGTACGCGTCGTGGCCGCATTCAGATGTTGTTGCTATTGCTAGCCTGCGCCTCCCCAGTTCTTGCCTCTTACTTTGCTTATTACGTTATCAAGCCTGAGGGTGGAAAAACCAATTTTGGAACGCTTGTATATCCAGCGCAAGAGTTCAATGCGACGTGGCTTGATACTCCTCTCCAGGGTAAGTGGACTCTCTTAGTCGCTCGCCCAGCTGGCGAATGTCACATCCAAGATAAGCAATGCATTGAGGCTTTATTTCTGATGCGCCAAACCAAAGTTGCCATGGGTAGAGAAAGCGAACGCTTGCAGTTGATCTGGGTGAATACCGATGGCAAACCTGTTGACCCTGAAGTCCTCAAGATTTATGACGAAAAGACGGCGGGACTTAAGGTGCTTACATTACCCTCCGACCCAAAGCAAAGGGCTGACTTTGAGACTTGGTTAAATAAAGAAGGTGTAGGACAGGAAATTCAGTTGATTGATCCAAGTCCTGCCAAGATGATGTATTTCCCAGTGACAAATTCTCCTAAAGAATTTTCTAGCATGAAGAAAGACTTGGAAAAGCTTCTGAAGTTAAATCACAAGGGCGAGAATTTGTAATGCCCAGTTTCGTTTTATTTCTGGAGCTGGCAGCCATCGCTATTATTTTTGCTGGCCTACCGCTCTTCTTCATTTGGAAAAAGCCTGGCTATAGCTTGTTGCAAAAACTCAATTGGGTCTTGGTCTTCATGACTTTTGATCTAATTGTATTTGGCGCATTTACACGCCTCACTGACTCTGGGCTGGGTTGTCCAGATTGGCCTGGATGTTACGGTACCTCCAATCCTTTTCATGCGCTTGGTGATATTCAACAGGCCGAGAGCGCCCTGCCTACTGGGCCTGTGACGGTCATTAAGGCTTGGATCGAAATGATTCATCGCTACTTAGCCATGACAGTAGGTACATTGATTTTGGTACAAGTGGCTATTGCATTTTCTAAACTGAAGTCCTTAGGAAAAAATCCTTTGCTCGGCAGCTTGGGCTTGCTCTTATTGGTCTGCATTCAAGGCGCCTTTGGTGCTTGGACTGTCACCCTGAAATTGCAGCCAATCATTGTTACAACACACCTGATGTTGGCCTTAGTCTTGTTGGCTTGCTTAACGGCGTATGCGCAGCAGTCATGGGAGAGCAAGTCCTCTGCTATTCGTACTATTCGGGTACGGCCGCTTTCTGCGCAACTTCTCACCCTTTCTTTTATAGTTTTATTCATCCAGGTTTTCCTGGGCGCATGGGTGAGTACTAATTACGCAGTACTAGCCTGTCCTGATTTCCCGATGTGTTTGGGAGGTGCTTGGCCTGAGACCAATTGGAGTGAGGGCTTTACTCTTTGGCGTCAGTTAGGCCTTAATGCGCAAGGAGAATTTATCTCTCCTGCGGCCTTGCAAACAATCCACTGGGCGCATCGCCTTTTTGCCATGCTGGTATTGGTCGTGCTTGGTACTCTGGGCTGGAGTGCTCTTGCGCTGGCAACCCCAGTTCTATCAGGCCTTAGTCAAGTGGCCAAGCTATTGCTAGGAGTGCTTTTATTGCAAGTCATCACTGGTATTTCTAATGTAGTGTTTCAGTGGCCGTTATTGGCGGCTTTATTACACACTGCCGGCTCTGCGGCTTTGGTATTCTGTTTGGTCAGAATGAGTTATTGGGCTTCTTGGAAGCCTTTCATTCAAAAGAAGATGGCATAAATATGAGCGACTCTAAAACAAGCGCACCAGTGGCTATGCCACGTTGGCGTCAATATTGGGTTTTAACTAAACCCAGAGTGACTCAGCTCGCCGTTTTTTGTGCAGTAATTGGCATGTTCTTAGCGACGCCTGGCATGGTTCCGTATCCAGTGCTCTTTGGCGGCATTGTTGGTATCTGGCTTTTAGCTGGCGCTGCATTTGCAGTGAACTGTTTGATTGAGCAAGCTGTTGATGCCAAGATGAAGCGTACTGCTTGGCGTCCATCAGCCACCGGCGAAGTCGCACCTTTTCACATCATTATTTTCTCAATTGTTCTGGGTTCACTCGGAATGATTATTTTGTGGAATTTTTGTAACCCATTAACGATGTGGCTTACCCTTGCTACCTTCGTTGGTTATGCAGTGATCTATACCTGGCTACTAAAGCCTGCCACGCCGCAGAATATTGTGATTGGCGGTTTATCCGGTGCGATGCCGCCGGCTTTGGGCTGGGCTGCAGTGACTAACACCCTTTCTGCAGAAGCTTGGCTTTTGGTTCTGATTATTTTTGTGTGGACCCCTCCACATTTCTGGGCACTCGCTTTGTATCGTCGCGATGACTATGTTCAATCGGGTTTACCAATGCTGCCAGTGACCCATGGCGAGCGTTTCACACTTCTGAATATCGTTCTCTATACCCTCATATTGATTGCAGCTACGATGCTGCCTTATATCTATGGCATGAGCGGTATGGTGTATTTAGTATCGGCAATCATCCTGGGATTAATGTTCCTGGCCTATGTCATTGCCTTATTTATTTCCTATAGCGATGCTTTAGCCAAAAAGACCTTCCGTTTTTCTATTACCTATCTTTCGCTACTCTTTGCGGCGCTTTTGATAGACCATTATTTCCTCTGAGAGTCATATGAATTTTTTGCGCATTTGCTTTTTAGCAATTCTTTGTTTCCTATTGACTGCTTGCAGCCCAAAACCAGAGTTTAAAAATATTGATATCACTGGCAGCACTGCTTTTGGCAAAGACTTTAGTTTGGTGGATCCTGATGGCAAGGTCAGAACCTTGGCAGACTTTAAGGGCAAAGTAGTAGTGATGTTTTTTGGTTATACCCAGTGCCCTGATATTTGCCCAACAACCTTAACTGAAATGCAGCAAGTCATGACGCTCTTGGGGCCTCAGTCCGATAAGGTACAGGTACTTTTTGTCACCGTAGATCCTGAGCGCGATACTGCAGAGATTCTCAAGCAGTACGTCCCTGCGTTTGATCCTCGTTTCTTGGGTTTGCGTCCGGCAGATGAGGCGGCTTTGGAGAAAGTGACAAAAGACTTCAAGATTTATTACAAGAAGGTTCCAGGATCTAAGCCAGGCTCTTACACCATGGATCACACAGCGGGTAGCTATGCATTTGATCCTGAGGGTCATCTACGTTTGTATATCAAGCACGCTCAAGGTCCAGAGACCTTGGCGCATGATTTGAAGGAACTGCTGAAGTAGGGGAATGAAAGAAATTTGCAGACAGCAAACTTCTTGATTGATTAAGCTGCTTGCAACAGGCCACGCATCTTTTTGAGAGCGGCCGTTTCAATTTGGCGAACACGCTCTGCTGAGATGCCATATTCGTTAGCAAGATCATGTAACGTTTTAGTGCCATTGCCTTCGGCATCCATAGCCAGCCAACGAGATTGCACAATATTGCGACTACGCTCATCTAAAGCCATGAGTGCCTGATCTAGTTTGGGGCCTTGCAAGGCATCTGCTTCAGCGCTGGCAATGCGAGCAGTAGGCTCTTGTGAGTTATCCGCTAGCCATTGAATAGGGGCGTAAGCAGATTCATCATCGCTGTCATCGCCCTCTAGAGCGACATCACCACCAGCAAGGCGCATTTCCATTTCTTTAACATCAGAACCTTTGACATCAAGTGCTTTGGCCAAGGCTTCAACTTCGCTCGGAGTAAGGGCACTTAATGTAGGTTTATTGCTGCGTAAGTTAAAGAATAGTTTGCGTTGTGCTTTAGTAGTTGCAGTTTTTACTAAGCGCCAATTCTTGAGAATGTACTCATGAATCTCTGCTTTGATCCAATGGATTGCATACGACACTAAACGTGCACCATTGTTTGGGTCATAGCGTTTAACGGCTTTCATCAAGCCAATATTGCCTTCTTGAATTAAGTCGGCATGCGGGATTCCATAGCCAAGATATTGGCGAGCAACAGAAACTACTAAGCGTAAATGAGAGAGTACTAAAGTTTTAGCGGCATCGACATTTTCAGTACGACGAAATTCCTGCGCAAGATGTAATTCTTCTGCAGCACTAAGCATTGGTACGCGATTAACGTACGAAATGTATGAGTCGAGAGTGCCAACCCCAAGAGTTGGCAGCATTGGAAATGCAGACGCCGACGCAGTCTGCGCGACTGGCAGCGTTTGCAAATTCGGTTTGTCGGATTTCTTTTGAACCATTTTTTCTTATAAATATGAGGTGTTAATAGAAGTCTATTTTAGCACTCTTGTCAAGAGAGTGCTAATGGTTTTGACGTTCTTTTAATGCGCTATAAGCTATTGATTTAATTGAATAATTCGGAAGAATATTGTCCCGCTGTGAAGGGGGCTAAATCTTCAATCCCTTCACCCTTGCCTAGGGCTAAAACAGCGGGTTTTGGGTCGTCTTGTAGGGTGTGGGCTAAGGCGCAGATCACGCCGCCCTTGGCGGTGCCATCAAGCTTGGTAACGATGATTCCGGTGAGGCCAAGAGCGGCATGGAATGCCTTTACCTGGCTCAAGCCGTTCTGCCCGGTATTGCCATCCAAAACAAGCAGGGTGTGGTGAGGCGCCCCAGGAAGCGCTTTGCCAATGACACGTTTTACTTTCTTGAGCTCTTCCATGAGGTTGTCCTGGGTGGCAAGACGGCCCGCAGTGTCAATGATGAGAATATCGTTCTTGCGAGAGATGGCAGCATGAATAGCGTCGTGAGCAACGGCGGCTGCATCACCACCTTCTTGAGTAATAACGTCAACCTGATTGCGCCCACCCCATTCCTGAAGCTGATTGCGTGCCGCAGCTCTAAAGGTATCGCCTGCAGCCAAAAGAACTGACTTACCTTGAGACTGAAAGAGTCGGCAGAGTTTGCCAATGGTCGTAGTCTTGCCCGCTCCATTTACCCCTACAACCAACCACACCTCTGGGATGTTAGGCTTATCACTTGTAAATAGTGGGTTTGGTGAAGATTCAATAGCAGTCAATAGGGCGCTGACTTCTTGAATTAGAAGAGCCTGCAACTCCTCTGGACTAGAAGCCTTTTCGGATTTGGCTGCTTTACGTAGTTTGGTGATGAGTTGTTCGGTCGTAGGCAGACCCACATCACTTTGAATGAGTGATTCTTCCAAAGTTTCAAACCAAGATTCATCAATCTTGCTTGATTTGAAAAGGGATCCGAGGGTTTTACGTAAGCCGAACATAATCGATACAATTTAAACCTTGCATCTTATCAATTTAATTCTAGGGATATGGTGATTTAGCAGATGCTTTCCAATTTACTCCGAATTTCCTTTTTATTCTTCGTATTTAGCCAGCTGACTTGGGCTGCTGGTCCTGATTCAGGGGATACGCATGAGTATCGGTTGAGCAATGGCCTCAAATTGATTGTCAGGGAAGATCATCGTGCGCCAACAGTAGCTCATATGGCTTGGTATCGTGCTGGCTCCATGGATGAGGTCAATGGTAAGACTGGAGTGGCTCATGTGCTTGAGCACATGATGTTTAAAGGTACTGACAAAGTAAAGGCAGGCGAATTTTCTCGCTTGGTAGCCGCGGTCGGTGGGCGCGAAAATGCATTTACCTCGCGCGATTACACCGCTTATTTTCAGCAAGTTGAAAAATCAAAATTAGAAGACGTAATCAAGCTTGAAGCAGATCGGATGTCTAACCTCAATTTTGATGATGCAGAATTCTTAAAAGAAATTCAGGTCATCATGGAAGAGCGTCGCTTACGAACAGAAGACAATCCAAGTAGTTTGCTCAACGAATCATTAATGGCAACTGCTTATATGAGTTCTCCATATCGCCACCCCGTTATTGGTTGGATGAATGACTTAGAGAATATGAAGGCATCCGATGCGCGAGATTGGTATCGCAGTTGGTATAAGCCAAACAATGCAACCGTAGTCATCAGCGGTGATGTGGATGCTAAAAAAGTATTGAATATGGCGGAGAAGTATTACGGCGCTGCCGTTGCTCATGAGTTGCCAGTGCGTAAGCCACAAATTGAGCCACCTCAAAAAGGTATTAAGCAGGTTCAGGTAAGGGCGCCAGCTGATAGCGCTCAACTAACCATGGCTTGGAAGGTGCCCCGTCTCGAGTCTGGCAAGCTGGATGACCCCGAGCCATATGCCTTAGAGCTTCTGACAGCAGTGCTGGATGGCTATGACAATGCCCGCTTAAATCGCACTCTCGTTAAGCAGGAAAAAGTAGTGAATGATGTGGGTGTTGGCTACGACATGATTTCTCGTGGGCCAGAACTATTCTTAATTAGCGCCACGATGGCTAAAGGAAAAACAGTCGATCAGGCTCAGGTAAGCATCCGGAAGGCGCTTGCCGAATTAAAGCAAAAAGGGATTCTGGAGTCTGAGCTCAAGAGAATTAAGGTGCGCATTCTGTCTGAGCAAATCTATAAACGGGATTCTATCTTTGGCCAAGCAATGGAAATTGGCAGCACAGAGATGGCAGGATTTTCTTGGAAGGACATCGATTACATGTTAGAAAAAATGCAATCCATTACTCCCGCACAAGTTCAAGCTGTTGCTAAGAAATACCTAGTTGATGAAGGTCTCACGATTGCGGTATTAGATCCTCAGGTGCGTCAAGCTGCCGGTAAGGAGGGCAAATGATGAATCTCTTCATTAAAGGTATATCAGTTTGCCTCTTTACTTTTGGCTTGCTTGGTAATGCGCACGCCATCTTGCCGATCGAGAAGTTAGATTCTTATAAGGGCGCCAAGGCATATTTAGTACAAACCAAAGCGTTGCCGATGGTAGACATTGAAGTGAGCATTGATGCAGGCGATCGCTATGACCCTGCTGGCAAAAGTGGCCTAGCCGATATGGTTGCAGGCCTGATGAATTATGGGGTTAAGAGCGAAAAAGGGGTTCTCACTGAAGCTCAAATAGCTGATGAAATCGCTGATCTTGGAGCAAATATTGGCTTATCTGTGAGCGGCGAGCGAGCAATCTTGCGCATTCGCAGTTTGAGTCGAAAAGACTTGCGCGATAGAGCAGTACAACTAGCTGCTGCTATGTTGAGCGCGCCGACTTACGATTCAAAAATTGTTGAGCGTGAGAAACAAAGAACGATAACAAGTTTGCTTGAGGCGGAAACAAAACCCGAGTTTGTTCTCGAGCGTCGTTTTAAAAAATCAGTTTATGGAAACTATCCCCTAGCTGATTCGCCAACAGTGAAATCAGTTGCAGCTGTAAGCGTGAATGACTTGGTTCAATTTCATAAGCTGTTTTATCGCGGTGATCGCATGATTGTGAGTATTGTTGGCGATGTTGACCGTGCTCAAGCGGAGGAAATTGTCAAAGCTTTGTTAAAGCAGATTCCTGCTTCAGGTCAGCCTATTGCGAAGTTGCCTGAACTCGAGCGCTCTCCTGTGGAGCCTCTGGCACAAAGAGAAATTCAAATTCCTTTTGACTCTCAGCAGGCCCACATTGCTATGGGGATGACGGCGGTTGCTCGTAACAACCCTGATTACTTCCCCTTACTGGTTGGTAACTATGTTTTAGGCGGCGGCGGTTTCGTCTCTCGCTTGATGGCTGAGGTGCGCGAGAAGCGCGGTTTGGCATACAGCGTGTTTAGTTACTTTATCCCCGGAAAAGAGAATGGCATTTTTCAAGCGGGCCTACAAACTAAGAATGATCAGGCTGCGCTGGCTTTAGAGGTGATGAGTTCTACCACTGCTCAATTTATCGCTGATGGCCCAACTCCATCTGAGCTTGTGGCTGCTAAGGCAAACTTAGTGAATGGTTACCCGCTGCGGATTGATAACAATCGTAAGTTGTTGGATAACGTCTCTTCAATTGCATGGAATGACTTACCGCTTGATACGATGGATGTGTGGACCAAGCAAGTTGAGGCAGTTACTTTGGAGCAGGTCAAGACCGCATTCCAAAAATATCTTGCAATGGATCGTATGAAGATTGTTGTATTGGGAGCAAAAAATAAATAAGTCCAATAAAGCAAACAAGCCTCTAAAGACTGAGCCGCCGAAGAAGGTGCGGATTATTGGGGGCAACTGGAGAAGCCGTTTGCTAACGGTTTTGGATCTTCCCGGCCTACGCCCTACAACTGATCGTATTCGGGAAACGCTATTTAATTGGCTGGGACAAGATTTAACAGGTTTGCGATGCCTAGACCTTTTTGCGGGTACCGGTGCCTTGGGTTTTGAGGCTGCATCAAGAGGTGCTGTATTGGTAGTATTGCTTGAGAAAGAAAAAAAAGCTTGCGCAAATTTAACGGCCAATTTTGCCTTATTGCAGTCTTCACCAGCCGCTGGCCTGGTAGAAATTTTGCAACGAGATAGTCTTGAGTTTCTGAAGCAGCAGGCAGATCGTTCCAGCAACTTAATTTTTATTGATCCACCATTCCAAGATTCGGGCTTATTAGATCGCGCCGTTATCCAGGCAGCTAGGGTGTGTGATGACTCTGCAGGCGGTGGTATTTATGTGGAATTTCCCTCTAGTCGTCCACGCGAGGAGGTAGAGGCCCTACTACCGGACTGGCATTGTGGAAAATACTTAGAGGCTGGACAGGTAAAAGCTTGTCTATTTCGGAGTGGAAGAGGCTAAACTCTTGCCTGTAGCCGATAAAGCCTTAGGAACGTTATGACAGTTGCCGTATACCCTGGAACATTTGATCCATTTACTCGTGGTCACGAGGACTTGGTTCGCCGCGCATCGAGCATTTTTACGGAGTTGATTGTGGGTGTTGCCGACAGTCGCAGCAAACGTCCATTCTTCAATTTAGAAGAGCGCATTGCTATCGCTAAGGAAGTGCTTGGCCACTATCCGAATGTAAAAGTCGTTGGCTTTACTGGCTTATTAAAAGATTTTGCACGCGAGCATCAAGCGCGCGTGATCGTACGGGGTTTGCGCGCCGTATCCGATTTTGAATACGAGTTCCAAATGGCAGGTATGAATCGTTACCTGCTTCCTGATGTCGAAACGCTGTTCTTAACCCCATCCGATCAGTATCAATTTATCTCAGGCACTTTCGTACGTGAGATTGCTTCAATGGGTGGTGATGTGAGTAAGTTTGTTTTTCCATCAGTGGAAAAATGGCTCGTCAGGAAAATTGCTTCAGGTACTCAGAATAAAGAGTGACCAAATGAAATTTGGCGAGTAAATCATGGCATTAATGATCACGGACGAATGCATCAACTGCGATGTCTGCGAGCCAGAGTGTCCGAATGATGCCATTTACATGGGCCTGGAGATTTATGAAATCAATCCTGATAAATGTACTGAATGCGTAGGTCACTATGATGCCCCCCAATGTCGCCAGGTCTGTCCAGTCGACTGCATTCCATTTAATCCTGAGCACACCGAAACTCAAGAACAGTTAATGATGAAGTTCACGCTTTTAACTGCTGCCAAAAAAGCCAATACAGCTTAACCCTTGGAGTGCAGCTCCATCATGGCGTTTTGAGCATCGCCTTTCAAAAAGAGTGGCAAAATTTGTAGGCCATTTTCAATGCTGGCATCAATGAGTTTTTGCTCGGCTAATTGAGGTCTACGTAATACATAATCTGCAACATCCATAGGGCGTCCATCACCAGCCACATCTCTGGGGTGGCCAATACCTAAGCGTAAGCGCCAATAATCTGGGGTACTTAAATGCGCTTGGATATCTTTTAAGCCATTGTGACCGCCAGTGCCACCACCTAACTTCAGTCGTGCAGTACCAGGCTTTAAATCCAGCTCATCTTGGACTACCAAAATATCTGCAGGGGTGATTTTGTGAAAGCGGCACAGCGCGCCTACAGATTGACCGCTGAGATTCATATAAGTGCTGGGCTTTAGTAAGTAAAGATCTTCACCTTCCCATTTAGCTTTAGCCACTTTGCCATGAAAGCGTTTTTCGGATTCAAAACGAGTGCTGAGTTTTTTTGCCAGGGCGTCAACAAACCAGAAGCCAGCATTGTGCCGATCTTCTACGTGCTCATCTCCAGGATTGCCTAGGCCAACAATTAATTTAGTCATGCTGAGAGTTTAAAGATATAAAAGCATTTCGCCAAAAAAGAATGAAAACTTGGGGCAATAAAAAAGGCCCGCTTGCGCAGGCCTTCTTGTACAAGCGATTGAGCTAAATAATTAAGCTTTATCCTTTGGTGCTTCAGCTGCAGGAGCTGCCGCTGCTGGTGCAGCAGGCGCATCAGTAGGCTCAGCAGATTTAGCTGCAGGGACACGTGCGTTTGCAAGCACTGGGTTTTCTTGCTCAACATGCAATACCAAAGTAACGCCTTTTGGTAATGCGATGTCTTTAGCGTGAATACCGTGACCAACTTCAATCTTCGCCAAGTCCACTTCAATGAACTCTGGCAAGTCTGCTGGTAAGCAAGAAACTTCGAGTTCAGTCATGATGTGGCTAACTACTGCACCTTGCAATTTCACAGCAGCTGAAGTGTCAGCATTAGTGAAGTGCAATGGAACGCGCATATGAACTTTCTCAGTCGCAGATACGCGCTGGAAGTCAATGTGCAATACCAATGGCTTGAATGGATGCATTTGGTAATCGCGCAACAACACTTTTTGTGTCTTGCCGCTAATTTCCAAATCCAAAATGGATGAGTGGAATGCTTCCTTGCGGAGAGCATGGAACAACGCGTTGTGGTCTAACTCGATGACCAAGGCTGGATCTTTACTGCCGTAAACGATTCCCGGAGTTTTTCCGGAATTGCGCAGACGGCGGCTCGCACCCGTTCCCTGTACGCTTCTTTCAAAGGCAACTACTTTCATGATGAATTTCCTAGTTAAGGTTAATTTCCGTTCGCGACCAAACAGAAAAGCCTTCAATTATATCGTGGGAAAGGATATTTTTGCCTACAAAAGGCTTAAAACTGCCAAAAACCGGGGTAAAGCGGTGATTTTTGGCTTATTCAGCAAACATAGACATTACTGAATCACCTTTACTAATGCGGGAAAGGGTTTCAGCTAGTAGCGGGGCTACGGTCAATTGGCGAATTTTGGATACTTTCATTGCCTCTGCGGTTAGGGGGATGGTATCGGTGACAACTAGCTCATCCAATTCAGAAGCAGCAATACGAGCTACAGCGCCGCCTGAGAGCACGGCGTGAGTACAGTAGGCGGTAACGCCCTTAGCACCACGCTCTTTAAGCGCTTCAGCGGCTTTACAGAGGGTTCCGCCGGTATCGATGATGTCATCCATGATGACGCAATGGCGACCTTCTACCTCGCCAATAAGGTGCATTACTTCGGATACGTTTGCTTTAGGACGGCGTTTATCAATAATCGCCAAATCAGTGCCCAATTGCTTAGCCATTGCACGGGCTCGAACCACACCACCAATGTCTGGAGACACGATGATCAGATCTTTTTTAGTTTTCTGCGCTTCTAAGTCAGCCAAAAGGACTGGGGAAGCATAAATGTTGTCTACCGGGATATCGAAGAAACCCTGAATTTGGTCGGCATGCAGATCCATGGTCAAAACACGCTCAATGCCAGCTACTGACTGAAGCATGTTGGCCACAATGCGAGCGGAAATAGCTACGCGAGCAGAGCGAGGGCGGCGGTCTTGACGGGCATAACCGAAGTAAGGAATCACTGCGGTTATGCGGCTTGCAGATGCTCGTTTCAGAGCATCAATCATGATCATGAGTTCCATCAAGCTGTCATTTGTAGGTGCGCAGGTTGATTGGATCACCACGACATTTTTGCCGCGGACGTTCTCTTGAATTTCTACTTGAATCTCACCATCAGAGAATCGGCCAACAAAGGCTTTTCCCATTGGGAGTTTGAGTTCTTTGGCTACAGCCTCAGCCAAAACGGGATTTGCGTTGCCTGTGAAAAGAGTCAATAAATCTGCGTTTGTGGAGGACATAGTCTTATGGGTTTTGTGGGGTCAAAAGGTTATCTTTATCGTTTCTACAGTACTTGGCAGGGGAAGAAGGATTCGAACCTTCGCATGCTGGAATCAAAATCCAGTGCCTTAACCAGCTTGGCGATTCCCCTACAGGTCAATCTGAAGAAATCAAATTGTAAGCGGGATTTTTATTTAGCCCCCGAACAACCCGACCTACCCACCCTTCAGGAAGATTTTGCAGAAGATTTTCTAGTTTTGCGGTATCAGTCTTAGAGTCTAAGGCTGCAAAAACGCTACTTCCAGAACCAGACATTCGGGGCTGAGAGCCCGGTACTGCCTGGGTAATCCAATCCAAAGCTTGCTTCACTTCTGGGCAAATCCGCATCGCTACAGCCTGACAATCATTCGATTGATATAACAATGGCGATGCAAGAAAGCCATCAATTGTAATCTGAGCGTGATCTCGGGTCAATTCCGGGTCTTGAAAAATGCTTACGGTTGCGATGCCCTGATTGGGAAATATCACCAAAAAGTCAGGGGTTTGGAGGGGAATTCCTTGAATTTTCTCCCCGATGCCTTCAACAAAGGCATTTTGACCAAAAATGAAGAAGGGGACGTCGGCCCCGAGCTGAAGCCCTAGGGTGCTAAGCGTTTCTTTGGGGAGATTGAGATCCCAAAGGGTGTTTAGACCAATCAATGTAGTTGCTGCGTCAGAGGATCCACCCCCCATGCCTGCACCCATCGGAATTTCTTTGTGAAGATGGATTTCAACACCAGCCTCAATCTTGCAAAAATCCTTAAGTAAGTTTGCTGCGCGAACCACTAAGTCTTGTTCGGGCGGAACTCCGGGAATGGGATTAATGCGGCGCACTTCATTTTCAGAAATTCTTTTTAAGTGGATTGTGTCGCACCAATCAATCAGTTGAAAGACGGATTGGAGTAGGTGATAGCCATCTGCTCTACGTCCGACGATGTGCAAAAAAAGATTGAGCTTAGCGGGCGAACGAAGAGATAAAGAATCGAGTTTCGCCATTGATATTTTGCTTAGTCATTCGGTCGGTCAAACACGAGGCGAATATCAATCGAGCCGATATTCGAGCTGCGTGTCATGGTGAGTTTTTCGAGGCGATTGGCGTTGCTCCATGTGTATACCAAGTCCCAGCCATCCTGGCTAATTTTGTTCACTTGGCCCTTCGCGTTTCTATCAACGCTTGCTTCACTTCCTGGGCGTACTTCACCTCTTAACCAGTTTGATAATCCGCGCGCAGGAAGTGGTAGGCCCAATGTGTTTTGCATCAAGGTGTCTGCATCAATTGCAGTAACTACTTTGCCATCACTTTCGAGAGTGGCTTCACCGGGCGTAATCGTAATTTTTGCAATCGATCCACCCATAGGATTGCGTATCTCTAAAACATCTTTTAAAGCTTCTTGGGTTAAGGTGAAGCCACCGGATCCGCCTTGGTTTTGTGACTCGGTTAGGCCAATGACTTTGACGGCAAAACGTCCATCCCATGAGCCCTTAGAGGATTGATCATCTCTTGTCCAGTCTGGCTTTAAGCGTTGTAAGGTTTCTTTCAGGGTTGGATTATTAGCGTCTAATTTTTGTCCCTGACGCCATATATCTTCGGCTTCAGCGCGACGATTCATGACCCACAATACTTCACCAGTATGACCAGCAATATCAGCTTCTGGTTTCATAGCGAAGGCTTGTTGTAATTGCTCTAACGCAAGGGCGTTTTTACCAAGACGAAAATTCACCCAGCCCAAGCTGTCCAAAATAAAACTATCTTTTGGAGATAGTTGATGCGCTTTACTGATGAGCGCATATGCCTCAGGTAACTTCATATTGCGGTCGGCTAAAGAATAGCCAAGAGCATTCAGGGAATTTACATCGTTAGGGTTCTTCCGCAAAATATCGCGCAAAGTTTTTTCCATCACATCCATGCGACCTACTTTTTCAGCAGACATGGCATAGGTATAAAGAAGGCCCGGATCTTTGGGTGGAATCTTGACAGTAGATGCGATTTCATAAAAAGCGCGCAAAGCATCTGACTCATCTTTCGCTTTAGCAAGCAATGCTTGCAATTGCAAAAGAGTGTTTTCTTGTTGGGCGGGAGTTTGTTGGCGCAATAAAGTAATTGCTGGCTTGATAGCATCAGACCAACGATTGCTTAAGATCAATAGTGTTACCAGGACTTCTTTAGGTTTGGTATCTGAGGCTGGAGAGAGTTCATCCCAAGTTTTCGCTGCTTGCATGGCTAAATCTGGGGAGCCGCCTGCAATCGCAATTTCCATCGCTCTTTGGGCAAGCCTGGGGTCCTGGTATTGGCGCGCCATCTCCAGATAGGTGTTGTAAGCCAAGCCAGCCTCACCCCGTTGAAGGGCGATTTCGGAGGCGAGTACCTCAAAGACCGCTTCGCCAGTTTGCAATCCATTTGCCTGGGTTTGGGCATGGGCTGATGAAATGACTCCACCAGCTAAGGCCGCCAAGAATAAACCCTTTAATAGGGGTTTCATTGTGAAT
The DNA here is from genome assembly GCF_035011225.1 of Polynucleobacter sp. JS-JIR-II-c23. Lineage (NCBI taxonomy): Bacteria > Pseudomonadati > Pseudomonadota > Betaproteobacteria > Burkholderiales > Burkholderiaceae > Polynucleobacter > Polynucleobacter sp. JS-JIR-II-c23. The sequence continues at coordinate 263,800 of NZ_JAYGQT010000001.1, forward strand.
TTACTCATAAGCACATTCTAATCCGCGAATCTACAATCCATTTATGCCAGAACTTCCAGAAGTAGAAGTCACCCGATTAGGAATCGCTCCCCATCTTAAGGGGCGCAAGGTCAGCGCCGTCAAGATTATTGATGGACGCTTGCGTTGGCCAGTGCCCGCCAACCTCTCTAAAAGCTTGCCTGGGCAAACAGTGCATGCCATTGAGAGGCGTGGGAAGTATCTTCTATTGGAAATGGATACGGGCTATTTGCTGGTTCATTTGGGGATGACGGGAACTTTGCGTGTCCTTCCAAGCTCAGACCCTCTCAAGATTCATGATCGAGTAACGCTGGAGTTTGGTAAGTTGAGTTTGCGTCTGCATGACCCACGAAAATTCGGCGCCGTCTTATGGCATCCCAAATCAAAAGGTCCCATTGAAACATTTGCGCTTTTGCAAAAGTTAGGCGTTGAGCCATTTTCTCCGGAGTTTGCGGGTGAGTTGGGAGCAGACATTCTGTATCAAAAATCCCGCAAGCGCAGTGTCGCTGTGAAGCAGTTTCTTTTGGCAGGGCAAGCGGTTGTCGGTGTTGGCAATATTTATTGTTCTGAAAGTTTGTTTGAGGCTGGCATTCATCCAGCTAAAGCTGCAGGAAAACTCACACGTCCACAATGCTCTCGCCTGGCTGAAGCGGTGAGATTGATTCTGAAAAAAGCCATTGCAGCTGGCGGCAGTAGTTTGAAAGATTTTGTAAATAGCGATGGTGATCCTGGGCACTTTATGGTCCAAACCAAGGTCTATGATCGCAAAGGCTTGCCGTGTAAGGTGTGTAAGTCGCCTATTAGTCAGATAGTGCAGGGTCAACGCTCCACTTATTTTTGTACTCAATGTCAAAAACGCTGATCAACACATTTGCATCAAAGCTTGTTGCTTGGCATGCGATCAGTGGGCGCTCAGGCTTGCCTTGGCAAGGCAATCGAGATCCTTATGCAGTGTGGCTTTCAGAAATCATGTTGCAACAAACTCAAGTTGCTACAGTCCTTGAGCGCTACCCACGTTTTATGAAACGCTTTCCTACGGTCAAAAAATTAGCTTCCGCTGATATCGATGAAGTATTGGCCGAGTGGGCGGGATTAGGGTATTACTCGCGCGCTAGAAATCTACACGCGTGTGCAAAGCAGGTCATGACAGAGTTTGGCGGCAAGTTTCCAAGTGATCCTACCTTACTTGAGCAGTTGAAAGGTATCGGCCGCTCTACTGCAGGTGCGATTGCTGCTTTTGCTTTTCATGAGCGCGCTCCTATTTTGGACGCCAATGTGAAACGTGTTCTGGCGCGTCTATTTGCGATTGATGGTGCGATACAAGATAAGAGGATCAACGATCGCTTATGGGATTTAGCAATCGATTTGCTACCAATTAAGTCTACAGATATGCCGGTATATACCCAGGCGCTGATGGATTTTGGCGCCACTTGGTGCACATCACGCAAACCAGTGTGTTTGGGGTCTGAAAAAAAATGCCCATTCGCAAAAGACTGCCAAGCCAATTTAAGCGATCAAGTCCTTTTGCTTCCACAAAAAACCAAGAAGACCAAATCCCCAGAATTTGATTGCAATATGTTGTTGATGCGTTCGGGTAACTCCATCCTCTTGCAAAAGCGCCCAAGTAAAGCTATCTGGGGCGGTCTGTGGTCTTTGCCTGAAGGGCCGTGGAGCCCTAGGGTAGCTCGTGCAAAAGTTGTTGAGATAAGCCCACAGGAATTGTTTGCAGCTACATTGCCCGAAGAAAAATTGGCAGCCCTTACAAAAGCTTGTAAATCATTAAAGCGAGCCGAAGAAATTAAGCATGTCTTTACGCACAGACGCTTGTGGATGCAAATATGGCAGGTAAGCGCTCCAAAGGAGTTAGCCTTTTTAAATCCAGATCTGAAGTGGGTCCCCTTGGCTCAGCTAGGGCGCCATGGCCTGCCGCAGCCGATTAAGCTTTTGCTGCAGGGATTGAATCTAGTTCGCGGTGACGATCTAAAAAATTAAGCTGCAAGTCCATCAGGTCTTTTTGGGCGCGGAAGTGTTCGCTCAGGCGGCCTACGAGATAGACAGAACGATGTTGGCCGCCAGTACAACCAATAGCAACCGTTAAATAACTGCGACCATCAGCAATGTAATGGGGCAACCACTTGTTAATGAATTGGGTGATATCTGATTCCATGCTCATGACTTCTGGAATTTTTTCAAGAAATTCCTTAACGGGCTTGTCATTGCCGGTAAGTGGTCTGAGCGCTTTGTCATAGTGGGGGTTTGGTAGACAACGCACATCAAAAACTAAGTCCGCTTCGCTGGGCACGCCCTTTTTAAAGCCAAATGATTCAAACACTACCGTAAGGCCTACTGGCTTGTCTTTGAGGAGATCCTGAATCCAGGAACGCAATGCATGGGCGGGTAGGTTGCTCGTATCGATGCTGTGCGCTTGGGCACGCAAGGGCTCGAGCAAATTACGCTCTTTATCAATTGCCTCAATCAGAGTTGCCGATTGAGATTGTTTGCCATTAGTAGATAAGGGGTGACGACGACGGGTTTCTGAGAAGCGTTGCACCAAGGTATTGGTATCGGCATTTAGAAATACCACTCTGACCTGATGATTTTTGCGTAGATTCTCGAGAATGGACGGCAAGTTTGCAATAGATTGACCGCGACGAGCATCTATAGCGACTGCAACTTGCTCGCACTTTTCTTTTTCAAGTGTGGAGATGAGGTTTTCGAGAAGTGAGACAGGAAGATTGTCAACGCAGTCATAGCCTGCATCTTCAAAAGCCCTCAGGGCTACTGATTTACCTGAGCCTGAGATTCCGGTAATCAGATTAATCTGCATGGCTTAGAGTAGGCGTCCTTGGGACTTTGAGGATTCTGACTCCGCATTCATCTGAATGCGTTGACGCTCGATAAATTCTTTTAAGGTATCTATGCCGCGCAATTGCAAAATGGTATTTCGTACAGCAGCTTCAACTAGTACGGCTAAGTTGCGACCTGCAGCTACCTGAATTTTGACCGTACGAATGGGGATGCCTAGTACGTCGATATGCTGGGCTTCAAGGGGTAAACGCTCAAATTCGCCATCGGTTCTGCGAACAAGCTGAACAATCAGGCGTAGTTTTAATTTACGACGTACTGCGGTTTCACCAAAGATTGTCCGAATATCGAGCAATCCCAGTCCGCGTACTTCAAGGAGGTTGCGCAAGATGACTGGGCATCGACCCTCAATGTAATCAGGCCCAAGACGTGCAAAGTCAACCGCATCATCGGCTACTAATCCATGTCCACGAGAAATGAGCTCGAGACCTAATTCACTTTTACCTAGGCCGGATTCGCCAGTAAGGAGCACACCCAAGCCTAGAATGTCCATGAAGACACCATGCATTGTGATTTGAGGCGCACCAATTTTGGTTAAGTAAGTACGTAAATGATCAATGACTTCCGCGGCAGAAATAGCGGTGGTGAATAGCGGTGTTGAGGAGCGTTGGCAGAATAGTTGTAAGTCTGGATCTGCGCTCTTACCATCAGCCACAATGACACAAGGAGGCATCTTGGAGATCAAGCTGGCAATTTGCTCTTGCCTTTGTTTTGGCTCTAGATCTGCGTGGTATTCAACCTCTTGCTCGCCGAAGATTTGAATACGGCTTGGGTGAATAAGGTTTAAGTGACCTACTAAGTCGGAGCTGGCCGCAGCTATTTTTACGGCTTCTGGTGGGAAGGTGCGGTCGGCACCCTCAAGACCGCCAATCCAAGACAGCTTTAATTCTGAAACGTTGTCATCAAAAATCTGCTGAGCAGTTACTCCCTCTAGGAGTAATGGCTGAGTCATTTTGCTGTACCCCAGTGTTGTAAGAGTTCGCAAACCTTTAAGGGGTCTGCAGTAGACGATAAAGTCTGGCGCACATCGGCATCAGACAGTAACTGTGCAATCGAAGACAAAATTTCTAAATGTTGTTGCGTAGCTTTTTCAGGTACCAGCAAGAAGATCAAGATGGACACCGCTTCACCATCCGGAGCTGCAAACTCAATGGGATTTTGCAGTCTCATAAAAGCTGCGCTCGGCTGCTTTAAGCCTTTCACGCGACCGTGAGGGATGGCCACGCCAGCACCGAGGGCGGTGGAGCCTAAATCTTCACGAGCATTGAGGAACTCTATAACGGAGTTAGCTGTTATTCCTGTTTGTTTAGAAAACAGTTCTCCGGCGGCTGCAAATGCATCAGCCCTGCTTGTGGCGGGGACGTCTAATGCAATGCAGTCGGGAATAAAAAGATTGGTCAGGGCATTCATGTGAATTGATTATAGGTGTCCTGACAAACTTCATCACTCAAAATGCTTTTCGTGATGATGATCCTGGATCTTTTCTTTGTGTTTAACAACTTGACGCTCTAACTTATCAACCACTGCATCCATAGCGTGATAGAGGTCAGCATTGTGTGCTTCAGCGAACAGATCTTTCCCCTTAAGGTGAATGGTGATCTCGGCGCTTTGACGTAGGTCCTTCTCCTTGGCTTTATCTACTACCAGGAAGGCAGACGCATCAATGACGTGATCGAAGTGCTTACGAATTTTGGCTAGTCCCGCCTCAAGATGAGAGCGCATGGCAGGGGTAACTTCCACGTGACGGCTATTAATTTTCAAATTCATTAGCGACTCCTTTTATAGATGCGTGCGCATAGTCATGCCTGGGGTACGCAGCAAGCCCCTGAAATTTTTTGTGCTGTTTTTTTTGGAAAATAAACCATGAGCCTCCAGCGTATCAGCGAATTTGCCGAAAACCAAGAGGGAAGTGCAATTTTTATTACTTTAAAAGCGGGAAGCCTTGTCTGGCTTACATCCTGAAGTTTTCGCCCAGATAGACTCTGCGCACGGCATCGTTCTGAATAATCTGATCAGGCTTGCCTTCGGCCAATACGCTACCTTCACTGATGATGTAAGCGTGATCACAGATACCTAGGGTTTCGCGGACGTTATGGTCGGTAATAAGCACCCCAATTTGGCGGTCCCGCAGGAAGCGCACAATACGCTGGATTTCCCCAACGGCAATAGGGTCAACACCAGCAAAGGGCTCATCTAGCAAGATGAATTTTGGCTGGGAAGCTAGCGCTCTCGCAATTTCCACCCGTCTACGTTCACCACCCGACAGGGAAAGGGCTGGATTATTGCGCAGATGACTGATTTGGAGTTCGCCCAAGAGCTCATCTAGGCGGTTGGCAATTTCAGCCTTAGTAAGGGGTTTACCACCTTGAGCCTGAAGTTCTAAGACTGCCTGAATATTTTCGGCGACATTGAGCTTTCTAAATACAGAGGCTTCTTGCGGCAAATAGGAGAGACCCATTCTTGCGCGTTCATGAATCGGTAAATGCGTAATATCTGCGCCATCTAAAACGATATTTCCACCATCGAGTGGGACTAGTCCAACAATCATGTAGAACGAAGTTGTTTTGCCTGCTCCATTTGGGCCGAGTAGACCTACCACTTCACCGCATCTAACTTGCACGGATACATCACGAACTACGGTTCTTGAGCCATACCGTTTTTGTAGGTTATGGGCGCTTAGTGTGGGCGCATTATCTATGTGGGCTAAATCCGCTGTCATTTCTCTAGGGTTGCTTTTCGTCTTGGTGAAAGGATTGCTCTTGCTAAGGGCAGATCATCTGGTTTTGCATCTTTAGGGGGCGTGACATGATAGTACTGCTTTACATCATCGTACTCAATTTTCCAGCCCTTTAATTGATCGAGCATTTGCATATTGAGCAAGCGCTTCAAGCTGGCATCGCCTGTCAACGTCAGAAACTCAGTCTTGGCATCATAGGTAACCTGGGCACCACGGCCTTGCATGAACTCATCTGCAAGGCCCTCGCGACGTTGTCTAAAGCTTGCAACCGCTTCCGGAGTGCCCACGACATCGACAAACTCATAACCTTGAGGATCCACTTCAATGTGGCCATCCTCACCAGTCACAATAATGCTGCCTTTGATCAATAGCACCTGACCATTGAGGTCATAGATTTGCTTAACGTCGTTTACAGAAACTTTTTCCGCTTCCAGAATGACGGGTTTATCTTGATCTGCTTTTTCCGCGAACGACAGGGATGCAAGGGAGAGCCCCAAGGTCAGGAATGCAAGGCGAACCGATACGATTTTCATCGACACCATTTTATTGGTGACTCCGTGGGGCGCGTTCAATACGTCCTTTAACTTGGCCGCTGAGCACCATACTTTGTTCGACGTTGTTAAATACACCACCTTCAGTGGAATTCATAATCGACATGCCCTGCTCAAGGGTAATTGGCCGATCGGTTTCAATAATGTCATCGTTAATGAGCACTTTAAAATAGCTTGAGCTGGCCAACATTCTTAAAGTAGCTGGCTGTGATGCAGTCGCCTCTTGAGCCGGGCGAAAGATGCTAGCGTTATCGTATAAATCGAGGATGGTGAGATCGCCGTCGAGATGTCCGGTATCCGATTTCACTGTTACAGGTGCTTTTTCAGCTTGGAACAGGCGCATGCGCGGCGTGAGGATATCAATAGAGGCATCGTCATCATAGTGAGTGACTTTGACCCCCAACACTCGGTATTTAGTATTGCCCAATTCATTTAAGGCCGACAGTGCACCATCTTTGATGGTGTAGTCAGGCTCATGTAGGCGCACCCGCTCTAAGGGAGACTTTTCTGGGGGGGTGTTTTTTTGGACGAGCCAAAAAGTGGCCAGCGTGAGTGCCCCCATCAAAATCAAGGGCAGTAGGCGCAACAGGGTGCGACCGATACCAGCTTTAATTTGCTGAGGCTTTAACTGCATTGCTTAGCTAAGAGCTTTGTTGAGTAATTCTTCATAGCGATTCTGTGCTTTGAGAATCAGGTCACATACTTCACGTACCGCACTATTACCGCCATTGCGTGTCGTCACCAAGTGGGAAAATTCTTGGACAGCTTCGTGACCTTGTGCCGGACAAATTCGAAAGCCTGCATTTTTCATCATTTGCATGTCTGGCCAATCGTCACCCATAACAGCGCAATCGGCTGAAGTCAGTCCTAAGGATTTAATAACTTCCTCCAAAGCAATGGCTTTATTTTCAACACCCATGTGAACATGTTTAATGCCAAGCTCTTCGCAGCGCGCCAAAACCATTTTGGAATTTCTACCGGTGATGATGGCAGTCGGAATGCCGCATTGCTCTAATAATTTGATACCTAAGCCATCTTGAATATCGAAGGCTTTTAAAGATTCTTTGCCGTCAGAGCCAATCCAAACTTGTCCATTTGTTAACACGCCATCAACATCCAAAACCAAAAGCTTCACTCTGCCTGCGCGCTCCCAAGCTTGTGGATATTGGGTTAGAGGGTTGGTCTTGTGAGTATTGAAAGCGCTAGGCATGAAAGGGAAACTCGATTGCTAATGGAAGTTAAATGACTTTGGCTGCAAATAAATCATGCAGATTTAATGCGCCCAATAAATGACCTTGGTTGTCCGTGACCACTAGATGATTGATGCGATGTTTTTCCATCATCTCAATGGCCTCTTCAGCCAGAAGCTCCGCTGGAATAGTGCGAGGATCAGCAGTGGTTGCGCTCTCGAGCTTGATGCCGCCAAGGTCGGTAGTTTTTTCCAGAAGGCGACGCAAGTCACCGTCGGTCAATATGCCAAATACTTTTTTGTTGGCATCTAGGATCACCACCATACCCATGCGTTTTGAGGTCATCTCTAATAAGGCATCTTGTAGCGATGCATCAATGGAGATCTTAGGTGTGTCTGCAAGGCTGCGCATCACTTCGCTGACATGCATCAATTGCTTGCGACCTAGTCTGCCACCAGGATGAGAGCGAATAAAGTCTTCGGCTTCAAAGCCGCGTGCATCTAGTAAGGCAACAGCTAGTGCATCGCCCATAGCTAGTGCAGCAGTAGTGCTGGTTGTGGGCGCCAGATTTAAAGGACAAGCCTCTTTTTCAACGCTGGTATCAAGATGCGCATCTGCCAATTTGGCAAGAGAAGAATTTGGAGCGCCAGTGAGGGCAATAAGTTTTGCGCCAGTGCGTTTCACGATTGGCACGATAGTCAAAAGCTCATCGGTCTCGCCGGAATTAGAAAGTGCAACAAAAACATCATCTCTAGTAACCATGCCTAAGTCACCGTGGCTGGCTTCAGCGGGATGAACAAAAAATGCAGGGGAACCTGTGGAAGCAAAAGTAGCGGCAATTTTGCGGGCAATATGACCCGATTTGCCGATTCCAGAAACGACGATTCTGCCTTTGCAGCCGTGTAAAAGCTCAACCGCCAGGACGAGGGCATCTGCATTCGCGCCTTCAAGGCGATCACGCATGGTTTGCAGTGCAGCAGCCTCAATGGTGAGGGTGTCGCGCGCAAGCTTTAGGGTACGTTCACGAGTCTTAGCTATCATCGAGTAAGTATATGCCGTCAGTCCTTCAATTAACTCTCATTCTCCTGGCCTCGGGTGTGGCCGGAGTGGTTATTTTCCGCTATTTTGGCTTACCCCCCATTTTGGGCTATTTGGCCATTGGCGTGCTGATTGGGCCTAATGCCCTGGGCTTGGCGAATGATTCAGCCACAGTGAAGTATTTGGCTGAATTTGGCGTGGTTTTCTTGATGTTCTCGATTGGCTTGGAATTTAACCTGCATAAATTAAGGGCAATGCGATCGATCGTATTTGGCCTTGGTGGCAGTCAAGTCATTCTGACAATGCTTTTAGCAATCCCTGCCAGTTTGCTAATGAATTGGATTTATCCCATCTCTTGGCATGCTGCGATCGCTTTAGGTGGTGCGCTGGCAATGTCATCAACCGCAATTGTGACTAAGCTGATTTCTGATCGCGCGGAATTAGAGACAGAGCATGGTCGTAATGTCGTGGGTATTTTGCTATTCCAGGATTTGGCGGTTGTTTTCCTATTAATCCTTTTGCCGTCCCTTGGAAAAAATCCTTCCGATTTGTTCGTTGCGTTAACTGCAGCGTCTATCAAAATTATTGTTGCCTTGGTATTGATTTTCTTCATTGGCCAAAGTGTGATGAGTCATTGGTTTAGGCTGGTTGCCAAGTTGCGCTCACAAGAGTTGTTCATGCTCAATCTATTGTTGATTGTTTTGGGAATGGCAGCGCTTACTGAGCACTTTGGTTTGTCATTAGCACTTGGCGCATTCTTAGCTGGCATGTTGATTTCTGAGACGCCTTATCGCCATCAAGTGGAAGAGGATATCAAGCCGTTTCGCGACGTTTTACTTGGCCTCTTCTTTGTGACGATTGGCATGTTGCTGGATTTCAACGTCATTCGTGAGCAGTGGTTATTAGTTTTGGTTTTACTGGTTGGGCCACTCATCTTCAAGTTTGGCCTTATTGCTTTGCTATCACGAGGCTTTGGCTCTAGTCCTGGCATCTCGATTAGAACCGGACTGTGCTTGGCTCAGGCGGGTGAATTCGGCTTTGTGTTGTTGAATCAAATTGATGGCCTAGATTTAATTGACCCCACCTTAAGTCAAGCAGTATTAGCAGCGATGTTGATCTCCATGTTCTGCGCACCATTCCTCATTGAATATAGCGATCGCATTGCGATGCGTTTCTCCAGCAATGAATGGTTGTTGCAATCGCTTGCATTAACTCGTGTTGCCGCCAAGAGTGTTCGTAATGAAAACCATGTGGTCATTTGCGGCTTTGGTCGTTCAGGCCAAAGTTTGGCCCGCATGCTTGATCAAGAAAAAATTCCATATATTGCCTTGGATTTAGATCCTGATCGCGTTAAAGAGGCTGCGGCTGCTGGAGATAATGTGGTTTATGGCGACGCTAGTCGTGAAAACTATTTAGTAGCCGCTGGCCTTTCAAGGGCAAAGGCAGTTGTGATTACTTATGCCGATACCGCAGCAAGTATGCGAGTGTTGCGTCAAGTCGAACACTTGCGCCCAGGGATGACGGTATTGGTGCGCACCAGAGATGATGCAGATATCGCCAAGTTGCAGGCAGCGGGTGCTACCGAAGTTGTCCCTGAGTTAATTGAAGGCAGCTTAATGATCGCCTCCCATGTTCTATTGATCATGGGTGTGCCAATGCGTAAGGTAGTACGACGCATCACAACAGCAAGGGAAGAGCGTTATAGCTTGCTGAGGGGCTACTTCCGTGGATCTGCGGACGATGACTTTGGTTCCAATGAGTCTTGGCGTTTACATGCCATTACGCTGCTGCCCCATTCAAAAGCAATTGGTAAAACGCTAGGCGAGCTCGAGTTAGAGAAGGAAGGCGTCAATGTTCAGGCAGTGCGTCGTAAGGGCCGAAACGCAGATTATGTAAAGTTGGACCCCATTCCGGATCTCAAGCTTGAGGCCAACGATATTTTGGTGATCTCAGGCAATTCGGAAGCAACCGATTTGGCTGAAGCTAAATTACTCTGAGATCTTTTGGCGCATTACTTTTTCTTTTTGCTGGCTACAGGGGTAGGCGCTTTGCGAGTTAATAATGGCGCTAAGTAGTGACCAGTAAAACTCAATTCATTTTTAGCTACATCTTCTGGTGTGCCAGTAGCAATGATTTGTCCGCCCCCAGCGCCACCTTTAGGCCCTAAGTCAATAATCCAATCCGCAGTCTTAATGACATCAAGGTTGTGCTCAATGATGACAATCGTATTACCTTGTTTCTTGAGTGTCTGAATTACCGTTAGCAGAAGCTGAATGTCATGGAAATGCAAACCAGTAGTTGGCTCATCCAAAATATATAGGGTTCTACCGGTGTCACGCTTAGAGAGTTCAAGAGAGAGTTTTACGCGTTGCGCTTCGCCGCCGGATAAGGTGGTTGCGCTTTGCCCAAGCTTCACGTAGCCAAGGCCTACGTCCAGTAATGTTTTGAGTTTGCGCTTAACAACGGGCACCGCTTCAAAGAACTCATGGGCCTGTTCGATAGTCATCGACAGTACTTCATGAATATTCTTACCCTTGTAGCGAATGTCTAAAGTTTCACGGTTGTAACGCTTCCCATGACAAACGTCACAAGGAACATAGACATCTGGCAGGAAGTGCATCTCTACCTTGAGTACGCCATCGCCTTCACAAGAATCACAGCGACCACCCTTAACGTTAAAGGAGAAGCGACCCGCTTCATAGCCACGCTCGCGTGAGGCAGGAACACCAGCAAAGAGCTCTCTAATCGGGGTAAATAGTCCTGTGTAGGTAGCTGGGTTAGAGCGCGGTGTTCTACCAATCGGGGATTGGTCAACGCTAATGACTTTATCGAAATGCTCTAAACCCTTTATCGCATCGTGCGCAGCAGGCTCTGCATTAGAACCATAGAGGTGTTGAGCAACAGCATGATGCAGGGTGTCATTAATTAAGGTGGATTTGCCGGAGCCTGATACACCAGTAACGCAAGTTAACAAACCAACGGGGATTTTTGCATGAACAGATTGCAAGTTATTGCCGCGCGCGCCAATGATTTCTAAAAAGCGATCATTTACAGGAATACGATTTTCTGGAACCGCAATTGCTTCACGGCCGGCAAGGTAAGCACCGGTTAAGGAATTCGGGTTTGCTTCAACTTCTGCTGGTGTGCCTTGTGCTACCACCTCACCACCATGAACGCCAGCACCAGGGCCGATATCAATCACCCAGTCAGAGGCGCGAATCATATCCTCATCATGTTCAACAACTAAAACACTGTTACCTAAATCACGCAGGTGCTTCAGGGTGCCAATCAGGCGATCGTTATCGCGTTGATGCAGGCCAATTGAAGGTTCATCCAACACATACATCACCCCCGTTAAGCCAGAGCCAATCTGACTTGCCAGGCGAATACGCTGGGCTTCTCCACCAGAAAGAGTGTCGGCACTACGCTCTAGTGAAAGGTAGTCTAGGCCTACGTCATTTAAGAAGCGTAAACGTGCGCCAATCTCTTTGACGATCTTGTCAGCGATTTCTCGTTTTGCGCCTTTGAGTTCCAGTGTTTCAAAATATTCTTTGGCTTCTTTGAGAGGGAGGGCGCTGATCTCGTATATCGCACGAGATTGTTTCTTCTCACCCACTTTGACAAAGCGCGCTTCTTTACGTAAACGGCTGCCGTTACATTCTGGGCAGGTTTGTACATTCTGATAACGCGATAGTTCTTCGCGAACTGTCATGGAATCGGTTTCGCGATAGCGTCTTTCAAAGTTGGCAACAATGCCTTCGAAGGCATGTTCACGAATACTGTTCTTCCCGCGCTCGTTGATGTACTCAAAAGGAATGGTGACATCACCAGAGCCCAAAAGAATCAAATCTTGTTGCTTCTTATTCAGCGTCTCAAATGGTTTCTCTACATCAAAGCCACCATGTTTGGCCAGGGTCTGAAGGAGTTTGAAGTAGAACTGATTACGACGATCCCAGCCTTTAATAGCGCCAGAAGCGAGTGACAAATCAGGATGAGCAACGATGCGCTTAGGATCAAAGAAAGACTGGTGACCCAGGCCGTCACATGATGGACAGGCGCCCATTGGGTTATTAAATGAGAAGAGGCGAGGCTCTAATTCTTGCAAAGAGTATGAGCAAACTGGGCAAGCAAACTTGCTTGAGAAAATCATTTCCTTGCCGGTATCCATATCGACGATCATGGCTTTGCCATCCGCCAAACGTAAGGCTGTCTCAAAAGATTCTGCAAGACGTTGCTGAATATCGGGGCGCACTTTAATGCGATCTACTACTACTTCAATAGAGTGCTTATCGTTCTTTTTGAGAGTTGGTAATTGATCCACTTCAAAAATCTCGGCTTTTGCTACGTTTGCTGTGCCACCACCAGAGCGTACACGGAATCGAACAAAGCCTTGTGCTTGCAGGTCTTGAAAGAGATCAACGAATTCACCTTTACGTTCGCTCACGACGGGAGCCAAAATCATCAACTTCGTATCCTCTGGCATCGAGAGTACGGTGTCTACCATTTGAGAAACGCTCTGCGCTTCTAAAGGCAGATCATGGTCTGGGCAATGGGGCGTGCCTGCGCGTGCAAATAACAACCGCAAGTAATCATGAATTTCAGTAACGGTACCCACGGTTGATCGCGGATTATGGCTAGTTGCTTTTTGTTCAATCGAGATCGCTGGAGAAAGCCCTTCAATCGTATCGACATCTGGCTTTTCCATGAGTTGCAAAAACTGACGGGCATAAGCTGAGAGAGATTCTACGTAGCGGCGTTGGCCTTCTGCATACAGCGTGTCAAAAGCCAATGAGCTTTTGCCTGAGCCAGATAGGCCAGTAAGGACGACGAGTTTCTCTCTAGGGATGTCTAGATTGATGTTTTTGAGGTTGTGGGTGCGGGCACCGCGGATCTTGATTTCGTTATTCATGATTTTTTAGCGTAACTTGTTAATATAGCTCTTTCCCATGAATCCTTCTGAACTCCGCTCCACTCTGGCCTTAGCAGGCATCTTTGGTCTCCGTATGCTGGGCCTTTTCTTGCTATTGCCGATCTTTAGCATTCATGCACGGGGATTGCCGGGTGGTGAGCATGCCCTCTGGGTCGGTTTGACTCTTGGAATCTTCAATATTGTGCAGGCCTGTTTTTACATCCCTTTAGGTCGTTTATCGGACCGAATTGGCCGTAAACCCGTTGTTTTATGGGGTCTATCCCTGTTTGTGGCTGGAGCTTTAATTTGTGCTGCCAAAGATGATTTGCTTTGGATTGCGATTGGCAGGGGAGTCATGGGCGCCGGCGCCGTCTCAGCAGCGATTTCTGCCTGGGTAGCTGATTTGACTCGCGAGCAAGTTCGCACTAGAGCAATGGCATTGGTGGGCGGCAGTATTGCCCTTTCATTTGCGCTGTCCTTAGTCATTGCTGCACCGATTTATCGCGCAATTAGTCTTAGTGGAATTTTTATCGTTCTGGCGGCATTGGGCGTGATTGCCATGTTCGTTACTTATTATGTTTTGCCAACGAGTAAGTCTGAAGCGAAAGTTCAGCAGGCTTCATTGAAAGAAGTTTTCTTTCGTCCAGAGTTGATGCGTTTGAATCTTGGTGTGTTTGTATTGCATGCAACTCAAGTCGCGATGTTCTTGGTGGTTCCTAGATTGTTAGTGCAAGCGGGATTACCACTTTCTGCACACTGGGAAATTTATCTTCCTGTCGTGCTGCTGTCTTTTGTCTTCATGGCACCCGCAATTATTTACGGTGAAAAGAAGCAGAAGTTAAGAACCATTTTGTTAGTCGCGATTGTTTTATTGCTGGTTGCAGAATTGATTTTTACGCAAGCCAATTCAGTCATGACGATTGCAGCTGCATTACTGGTTTATTTTGTAGGCTTTAATCTGCTCGAAGCCTTACAACCTTCTTTGGTGTCTCGTTTTGCTAAAGAATCTAAAGGGACCGCATTAGGTGTTTACAACACTACGCAATCCATTGGCTTGTTTTCAGGGGCGGTCATTGGGGGCTATTTGATGGATAGCCACGGTGATTTATCGGTCTTTGCCATGGGTGCAGCACTCCTCGTTTGCTGGCTTATAATTGCTTGGTCGATGGGTGAAATGCCAACGAGAGCAACAGGCTCCAAGGATGTAAGCACAACGACATAACCGCAGCTTTATTGATTCAATTAAAGCGAGCAGTTTATTTTTTAGCAGTAATAACAGTAGTATTTTTCTTCGGGAGACAACATGGCTTCGGTAAATAAGGTCATCATCGTAGGTAACGTAGGACGTGATCCAGAGACGCGTTATATGCCAAGTGGCGACGCAGTTACAAACATCTCAGTAGCAACATCTGATCGCTACAAAGACAAACAAACTAACGAAATGAAAGAAACCACAGAATGGCACCGTGTTGCATTCTTTGGCAAACTTGCAGAAATCGCTGGTCAGTACCTCAAAAAAGGTTCACAGGTTTATGTTGAGGGTCGTTTGCGAACACGCAAATGGACTGACGCTAGTGGCCAAGAAAAGTATTCCACAGAGATTGTTGCAGAAACAATGCAAATGCTTGGTGGCAAGCCAGTAGGTGGAAGTGGTGATGGTGGCGAGAGCTATAGCCGCTCAAAGCCGGCTGAGCAGTCTGCTCCAGCAGCATCAAACGCTGCATCATTAGGTGCAATGGACGACGATATTCCGTTTTAAGTATTACTAAAAACTCCCTAGTCATAAGCTGGTGAGTTAAATAGCAAAAACCCCTTCTAGGATTTCCTACAAGGGGTTTTTATTTGCCTGCATTTCAATAAATCTACTGTCTTGCGTGCCGAATGTTATCTGGCCAGGGTGAATTGTGATCTGTGCGGAAAGGGTTGATATCTAAGCCGCCGCGTCGTGTGTAGCGTGCATATACGGATAGCTTCTCCGGTTTGCACTGACGTTTGATATCGGTAAAGATGGTTTCCACGCAATGCTCATGGAATTCGCCTAACTGTCTAAAGCCAATGAGGTAGCGTAATAAACCCTCTTCAAGGATCGGCCTGCCTTGGTAACGAATTTGCACGCTCGCCCAGTCTGGTTGACCGGTCACTGGGCAATTAGACTTAAGAAGGTGCGAGACAAGACACTGCTCTATTGGGCCAAAGGATTCATTGACGCCAAGTAGGCCTGGGTCTGCGGGTAGGTTTGGATCTACTTCAATATCTAATCTATCCATCAAAATGCCACCCATTTCTTGCATCCCTTTTTTGGAGACTGCTTCTGTTGGGTTGATGCGGGTGGTGACCTTGCTGCCAGCAACTACTGAGAGATCTGCAATAAGCCGCTCTTTAACTTCATTTTCATCCTCAAAGCGTGCGCTGTTAAGACTGTTGAGATACAGCTTGAATGACTTGGACTCAATCATGTTTGGTGAGTCTGCGGGAATCTGAAACTCAGCTAAGGCAATCTGCGGTTTACCTTTTGGATTAAGCCAGCTTAGTTCAAAAGCATTCCAAATATCAACACCTACAAATGGCAATGCCTGATCTTTTTTGAGGCCAAGCTTTTTTCTGTTCTCAGATCTTGGGATGGGAAACAACACACTCGGATCATATTGATCTGGGTATTGAGTTGATTGTCCGAGTGGGATTGTTGCCATGAATGACTTTGTTTCTTTTCGTTTTGACTCGTTATGTTTTTAGTTTTTTGGCTTATTCGATACGCCGGATACAACATGTCCAGTTGGGGCTACAGAAGCTGCTGATTGGCAATGACCGGTTTGATCATCAAAGAAAAAATCTGGTTCAAATTCTCGTAAAAATTCGCTCTTAGAGAGGCCGCCTAAGAACATTGCTTCATCCACATCAATACCCCATGCCATCAGCGTGCGAATAGCACGTTCATGAGCGGGTGCAGAGCGTGCTGTCACTAATGCCGTCCGAATGCGCATACCGTTTTCACTGGTGGAGCGTTGTAGCCTATGTAAGGCCTCTAGCAAGGGCTTGAATGGGCCAGGAGGCAAGGGAATATCAACCTTCTTGCTTTCGTGATCCACAAAAGCTTCAAGACCTTTTTTTTGAAAGACTTGTTCGGCTTCATCGGAGAAAAGAACTGCGTCTCCGTCAAATGCGATGCGGATTTCATTAGGGTGAGACTCAGCGGTTTTGCTGGACTCTGGATATACGCGAGCGGCAGGAAAGCCTGCATCAATGGTTGCTCGCACATCATCTTCATTTGCAGATAAGAAGAGATTGGCATGTAGAGAGCGCAAGTAATGGTACGGAGGTCTACCCCTTGTAAATACGCCACGCTCAAGATGCAAGCCATGATGTTCGGCAGAGCGAAATACGCGCAAACCGCTGACTGGATCGTTGCGAGAAAGAATGACTACTTCGACACGCTGCTCACCCTCATCATTAAAAGCGAGGAGTTTCTTTACCAAAGGGAATGCCACCCCTTTTTGAGCGGCCTCACTCAGGCGCTCCAACTGTAATTTCATATAGGCGCTGTCATCGGTTGATTCGAAGATGCGATTTTCTTCCTCGAAATCAAACAGGGCGCGCGAAGAGATCGCGACGACGAGTTTTCCGGTGAGTGTGTATGACATTTGAGATTGGGCTTATTTTAGGAATAGGCGATAGGCAGGATTATTGGTCTCATCCCAGTGTGGATAACCTAAGGTTGCCAAGAAGCTTTGGAATTTCTTCTGCTCATTCTGAGGCACCTGAATACCAATCAGAATACGGCCATAGTCAGCACCATGATTACGATAGTGGAACAAACTGATATTCCAGTTAGGGGCCATGCTGGTTAAAAACTTCATCAAAGCGCCTGGACGCTCTGGGAACTCAAAACGGTAAAGCAATTCATCTTTAGCCAGTGCAGAATGCCCGCCAACCATATGACGTAAATGCGATTTTGCTAACTCATCATGCGTGAGATCAATCGTTGCGAACTTTGCTTTGCGGAAATGCTTTGCAATAGCCTCACTGTCACCTGCTTTTTGTGTGCTGATGCCAACAAAAATATGTGCTTCACTTTGATCGCCAATACGATAGTTAAATTCAGTGACATTACGTTTGCCGAGTAATTCGCAGAAGCGTTTAAAGGAGCCACGTTCTTCCGGAATAGTGACTGCAAACACGGCTTCGCGGAACTCACCAACGTCTGCTCGTTCAGCGACAAAGCGGAGACGGCTAAAGTTCATATTCGCCCCGCAAGCCACAGCCACTAGGGTTTTCTTCTTGATACGTTTTTTCTCGACATACTTCTTCATGCCCGCAATGGCAAGTGCGCCAGCAGGCTCAAGAATGCTACGCGTATCGGTAAATACATCGTTAATGGCTGCACAGATTTCATCTGTGTCGACGGTTACGATTTCGTCTACTACTTTTTTGCAAATACGAAATGTTTCTTTGCCAACCAATTTCACAGCAGTGCCATCAGAAAACAAGCCGACGTCTTTCATTTCAATGCGTTTATTTGCTTTGAGCGACTGATTCATGGCATCGGAGTCAGAAGCTTGAACGCCGATCACTTTTGTTTTGGGGCTAACGGCTTTGATGTACTCACCAATGCCAGAAATTAAACCGCCGCCGCCAATAGCAACAAATACCGCATCGATCGGTTTTTCATATTGAGTAAAAATTTCGTGAGCGATCGTTCCCTGACCTGCGATAACGTCCGGATCATCAAAAGGATGAACAAAAGTTAAACCCCGTTTTTTGCCGAGAATCTCAGAATGTTTAAAGGCGTCGCTGTAGGATTCACCATGAAGAATGACCTCTACCCAAGATCCGCCTCTGGCCTTGACTGCGTCAATTTTGACGCTAGGGGTCGTGACCGGCATCACGATGACCGCTTTGCACTTCATTTTGGCTGCCGAAAGGGCTACACCCTGGGCATGATTGCCTGCGGAAGCCGCAATAACCCCGCGTTTTAAGGCTTCAAGGGGTAAATGGGCCATTTTGTTATAGGCGCCACGGAGTTTGAAGGAGAAAACCGGCTGGTTATCTTCTCTTTTAAGTAAGACCTGGTTGCCCAAACGCTTAGTCAGTTCTGGGGCGAGCTGAAGTTCGGTTTCTCTGGCTACGTCATAGACGCGAGCCGATAAAATTTTCTTTAAATAGTTCGTTGCCATCCAATGAGCGTACCACGGATGGCTCCTAAGCCCTTAGATTTGCAAGGGTTTATTACTTTGGGGAGCAACTTTCTCGGAATCCTGCCACTATCAGGTTCACTCAATTAAAATGCTTATTTATCAAATATGTCGCTATGAACGCACCATTAGCTTTGAACCAGTTGTTGGATGCTGAGGCGGTCTCCCCCCGTCTTCGCGAAATTCCCTACAACTACACCTCCTTTTCTGATCGAGAGATTGTGATTCGCCTATTGGGCGAGGAGTCATGGCGTGTTCTCAACAACTTGCGTGGCGTTCGCCGTACAGGTCGTTCCGCTCGCATGCTGTTTGAAATTCTGGGTGATATTTGGGTAGTTCAGCGCAACCCTTTCTTACAAGATGATTTGTTGGATAGTCCCAATCGCCGTAAACAATTAATCGATGCACTCTGGCATCGCTTGGGCGAAGTGAAGAAGCGCAATAGTGGCGATTCTGCTGACCAAGTAGAAATTCTATTAAGTGCCGCTTATCGCGCAATCGAAAATTTCGAAAACGGATTTAAAGAAGTTGAAGTGATTCGTAAGCGTGCTCGTAAAGAGTTAGGCCGCCACACCGCTGCAGACAATATTTGTTTTGATGGTGTTTCTCGTGCTGCTCACGTTACTGATGCAACAGACTGGCGTGTTGAGTTTCCACTCGTTGTTCTCAAGCCGGATTACGAATCTGAAATTCCTGGTTTAGTTAAAGCTTGTATTGAATTAGGTCTGACCATCATTCCTCGTGGAGGTGGTACTGGTTATACCGGTGGCGCTATTCCGCTGTATGCAATGTCTGCAGTGATTAACACTGAGAAGTTGCAAGATATTGGGGGCGTAAAAGCTAAAAAACTACCAGGGTTAGATCGCGAAGCATCTACCATCTTTACTGGCGCAGGTGTTGTGACCCGTCGCGTATCAGATGCTGCAGAGCATGCTGGGCTTGTGTTTGCTGTTGATCCTACTTCTGCCGATGCAAGCTGTATTGGCGGCAACATTGCCATGAATGCTGGTGGTAAGAAGGCGGTTCTTTGGGGAACTGCTTTAGACAACCTTGCGAGCTGGCGTATGGTTGATCCGCAAGGCAATTGGCTGGATGTCGAGCGTCTTGAACACAATATGGGCAAGATCCATGATGTGGCAACTGTCCGTTTTCAGCTGACTTGGTCTGATGGAAATAGTGAGCCTGGTCAGCGCATTCTGAAAACAGAAATATTAGAGGTTGAAGGCAGACGTTTCCGCAAAGAAGGTTTAGGTAAGGATGTTACTGATAAATTTTTATCAGGTTTGCCTGGCGTGCAAAAAGAAGGTTGCGATGGTTTGATTACTAGCGCAACTTGGGTATTGCATCGCATGCCTAAATTCATGCGCACAGTTTGCTTAGAGTTCTTTGGTCAAGCGCGTGAAGCTATTCCAAGTATTGTTGAGATCAAAGCTTACTTAGACGGCTTAAGTAAACAAGGCGGCCCAATCTTGGCCGGTCTTGAGCACTTGGACGATCGCTATTTAAGAGCAGTGGGTTATTCAACTAAATCGAAGCGCAATAGCCTACCAAAGATGGTGTTGATTGGCGACATTGCTGGCGATGATGAAGAGGCTGTTGCTGCAGCTACTAGTGAAGTAGTGCGAATGGCGAACTTACGCGTTGGCGAAGGCTTTGTTGCAGTCAGCGCTGAAGCCCGTAAGAAATTCTGGCTCGATCGTGCCCGCACAGCGGCGATTGCCCGTCATACCAATGCTTTTAAGATCAATGAAGACGTCGTGATTCCTTTGCCGCGTATGGGCGAGTACACCGACGGTATTGATCGCATCAATATTGAGCTCTCTCTCAAGAATAAGTTGCAAGTACTTGATGGTCTTGAGACTTTCTTGAAAAAGAGTGCATTACCGCTAGATAAGAGTGACGCTGAGTATGAAATTCCGACAGCAGAAATCTTGGGTGATCGTGTTCAGCAAGCTTTAGAGCTGATTGCCAAGGTGCGTGGACGTTGGGCTGAATGGCTCATTGAAATGGACTCTTATTTCCCGCGCCTACAGGATTACAGTCTGCGCGCCTCTTGGAAAGAGGAGGTGCGCTCTGAATTGCGCATCATCTTTGGCGGTTTAGCGTTTGAGCCGATTCTGGCGGAGCTAGAAGCAATTCACAAAAACGTGTTGCGTAAGCGTGTATTCGTCGCCTTACACATGCATGCTGGAGATGGCAACGTTCATACCAATATCCCGGTGAATTCGGATGACTACGAGATGTTGCAAGATGCGCATCGCGCCGTAGATCGAATCATGAAATTAGCCCGCTCACTAGACGGTGTGATTTCTGGTGAGCATGGTATTGGTATTACTAAATTAGAGTATTTAACTGAAGCTGAGCTCAAAGATTTCCGCAGCTATAAGAATCGCGTTGACCCAGAGGGCCGCTTTAATAAAGGCAAGTTGATGCCATATGCTGACCTGAGCATGGCATACACGCCAAGCTTTGGTCTGATGGGCCATGAGTCGATCATCATGCAGCAAAGCGATATTGGTGCGATTGCCGATAGCGTAAAAGATTGTTTACGTTGCGGTAAATGCAAGCCTGTTTGCTCAACCCATGTGCCGCGTGCCAACTTGCTTTACAGCCCGCGCGATAAAATCCTCGCAACCTCGTTATTGATTGAGGCCTTCCTATATGAAGAGCAAACTCGACGTGGTGTTTCGATTCGTCATTGGGAAATGTTTGATGATGTCGCAGCGCATTGCACGGTTTGCCATAAGTGCTTAACTCCATGCCCGGTCAATATCGACTTTGGTGATGTGACCATGAACATGCGTAATCTCTTGCGCAAGATGGGGCAGCAGCGCTTTAATCCTGGCACAGCAGCATCCATGTTCTTCTTGAATGCCACTAGCCCAGAATCGATTAATCTCGCTCGCAAGACGATGATTGGTTGGGGTTATAAGTTGCAACGCTTGGGCAATGATGTCTTGCGTAAGTTTGCAAAACAACAAACTGCCCATCCGCCTGCAACAGTAGGAAAGCCAAGCGTCAAGGAGCAGGTGATTTTCTTTGTAAATAAGAAGATGCCTGGCAATCTTCCTAAGAAAACAGCGCGTGCTTTGTTGGATATTGAGGATGCGAACTACGTTCCAATTATTCGTGATCCTAAGACAACTTCTGCAGACACTGAGGCAGTGTTTTACTTCCCAGGCTGTGGATCTGAGCGTTTGTTCTCTCAAGTTGGTCTAGCTACTCAAGCGATGTTGTGGAATGTTGGCGTTCAAACTGTTCTGCCACCAGGCTATCTCTGTTGCGGCTACCCACAGCGTGGTAATGGCGACTTTGATAAAGCAGAGAAGATGATCACGGATAACCGTGTGTTATTCCATCGAGTCGCCAATACTCTGAATTACTTAGATATCAAGACGGTTGTTGTTTCTTGTGGCACTTGTTATGACCAGTTAGCGGGCTACCAGTTCGAACAGATTTTCCCTGGCTGTCGCATTATTGATATCCATGAATTCTTGGCAGAGAAGGGCGTTAAGCTTTCTGGCGTAACGGGCGTGAAGTATATGTATCACGATCCTTGCCACTCCCCAATGAAGTTACAGGACCCTTTGAAGACTGTGAATGAGTTAATTCAACTCGAAGACGGTAAAGCAATTGCAAAGAATGATCGTTGCTGCGGTGAGTCTGGCACATTGGCTGTCACGCGCCCTGACATTTCTACTCAAGTGCGTTTCCGTAAACAGATTGAGATGGAAAAAGCTGCGACTGAATTGCGCAAAGATGATTTCACTGGCGAAGTCAAAGTATTAACCAGCTGCCCATCATGCTTACAAGGCCTGACACGTTTTGATGCAGATAGCGACACTACAGCCGATTACATCGTTGTTGAAATGGCTCAGAAGCTGCTTGGTAAAGACTGGATGCAGGACTATGTAGCTAAGGCTAACCAAGGTGGCATTGAGAGGGTCCTCGTTTAATGATTCCAAGCAATATCGTTGTGCATCAACAGTCCAAGGTATTGGAGCTCTCATATGAGAACAGCAATACCTATCGTTTGCCTTTTGAGTTGTTAAGGGTTTTATCTCCTTCCGCTGAAGTCCAAGGCCACGGTCCTGGGCAGGAAACATTGCAGACGGGCAAGCGTGATGTTTTGATTGCCAACATTGAACCTGTTGGGCACTATGCACTCAAACCCAGCTTTTCTGATGGGCACGACTCTGGCTTGTTTACATGGGATTATTTATTGTTTCTGTGCGAGAACCAGGAGCAGTTATGGAAAGAACATTTAGATAAATTGGCCGCTGCTGGCTTAGACCGCGATACACCGATGACGCAAGCAGGTAGTGCATCTGGCCATTCTTGTGGAAGTCACTAATGAGTAAAACGCACTTCGGGTATCAAAGTGTTGATGAGGCTGAAAAAGCCGGCAAGGTTGCTGAGGTATTTCATTCGGTAGCTAGCAAGTACGATGTGATGAATGACTTGATGTCATTCGGGCTGCATCGTGTTTGGAAAAAAGTGACGATTGCTCGCGCAAATGTTCGTCCTGGTCAAAAGATCTTGGATATTGCGGGCGGTACTGGCGATCTCGCCGCAGCTTTTGCAAAAGCTGCTGATTGGGGGCGCAACCCAGATGCTCAAGTTTGGTTAAGTGATATCAACGCTTCTATGTTGGGCGTTGGGCGTGATCGTCTATTGGATCGCGGTATGGCTTTGCCTTGTGTGCAGTTTGATGCCGAAAAAATTCCTTTTCCGAATAATCATTTTGACGTGGTGACTGTTGCTTTTGGCTTGCGTAACATGACGCATAAAGAGATCGCTTTAGGTGAAATGTGTCGCGTGATCAAACCCGGTGGCCGCGTTTTGGTGTTGGAATTCTCCAAGCCTGATGCCTTTTTGCAACCCGTTTATGACGCTTATTCATTTAAGGTTTTGCCTTGGTTGGGCGAAAAGATTGCGCAAGACTCGGAAAGCTATCGCTATCTAGCAGAATCTATTCGTATGCATCCTGATGCAGAAACCCTCAAAGAAATGATGCTGGGGGTTGGTTTTGATGAAGTGGAAACCCACAGGATGACTGGGGGTATCGTTGCCTTACATATTGGTATTAAATACTAACAGTCGTATAGTTTTTAAAGTCTTAAAAACTAAAGAAGTTGAGTAGTTATCTGAAGGGGTAGACATAAAAATGAATAAACATTTTTTTAAAGCAGTTCTCTTGAGTTTTACTTTGATTATTGCAATGGTTGGTCAGGTTGATGCTGCTCGCTTAGGCGGCGGAAGAAGTCTTGGTCGAGCCCCAAGTGCGCCAATGCAACGTCAGGCTGCACCTGTGCAAAAGCCGGTTCAGCAAGCGCAACCGACTACTCCAGCCCCAGCTCCTCAAGCACCTGCGCCTAGTCGTTTTGGTGGCATGGGTGGTATTTTGGGTGGCTTAGCTGCGGGCCTCGGAATTGGTTACCTCTTATCGCATTTTGGTTTAGGTGAAGCAGCTTCTTCATTGATTACTGGTTTGCTGATTGCAATGTTGGCCGGCTTTGTCATTATGTTTGTGATTCGTAGATTATTGCCAGCGATGTCTGGTGCTGGTCAAAACTCAAATGCGCCATCACAAGGCATGCAGCGCAATAGCGTTGAGATGCCAAGACAAGAACCTGCCTTCACTCCTGCTGCAAATGCATTCGGTGGGGTGAGTGCAGAGCCTGAGGTATTTCAGTCAACTTTGCCCCCTGGTTTCGATCAGCAAACATTTTTGGAAAATGCAAAACAATATTTTGTAACTTTGCAAAAAGCTTGGGATCAAGGCGATCTCGCGTCCTTACGTGAATTTACAACCCCCGACATGTTTGCCACGATTCAGCAAGATTTGGCGGGTAGAACTGATGGCAGCAATCAAACCGATGTTGTGACCATTAATGCTCAGCTCTTGGGGGTTGAGACAGCAGATGCCCACTATTTCTGTAGCGTTCAGTTCAGCGGCATGATTCGTGAGCAGCAGGGCGCTCCAGCTAGCGACTTCTCCGAAATCTGGAATTTAAGTAAGCCTGTGGAAGGTCCTGGCGGCTGGGTACTGGCGGGTATCTCCCAGTTGGTTTAAGCTTTAGGTACTTTCCGTCGGAAAACCCGCACTAGTGCGGGTTTTTTACACTCATGAACAGACATTTTTCGACTACCCATACGATTGCTTCTGGCGCAGCCTGCCGGGGGATTAATCACGTGTTGGGTAGCGAGCCTTGGGCGTCTGCTGAATTGGCTCGCCATGCCAACAAAACAATATTGTTACAACTTCCGCTAGGTAATCTGTGTTTTGAGATCAAGCCAGATGGTTTATTGGCTAGCTTAAAAGAGATTGAGGCGCCTTCGCTCACTTTAGAGGTTTCTGCCAAGGCATTGAGCGACTTGGCAGGCAGTACTGGTTCTTTGCGAGAGCAAGCTTTCAAAGCAGTCAAAATTACTGGTGATGCAGACTTAGCCCAATTATTGGGTCGTCTTGCTGGTCAGCTGCGCTGGGAATACGAGGAAGATTTAGCTCGCCTAGTAGGAGATGCGCCTGCAAACTTTGCAGTAAGGCAGGGTAAACAGTTTGTGTCCGCCACGCGCTCTGCTGCAATGGATTTGCTGGACAATGTAGTGGAGTATGTCAGCGAAGAAAAGAAAGTACTTTTAAATAAGCGAGACTTTATGGTGCGTAAATCCGAATTAAGTGATTTGCGCGAGTCTGTAGATCGTATGGAAAAACGTATTCAACTTCTAGAGCAAAAGGCTAAATAAATCGTGCGTCGAATTGCTCGTCTCTTTTTCATTTTCTTTACCGCATGGCGTTATGGTTTATTGCCACTTCTTCGCGATCTTCTAAAGCCGGGCATTCGTCGCGGATTTTTAACAATGCTTTGTTGGGTGTCTCCGGGCAGTCATCTGCCTAGAGGTGAGCGTATTCGATTAACGCTCGAGGCACTAGGTCCTATTTTTGTGAAGTTTGGTCAGGTGCTCTCTACGCGTCGCGATTTATTGCCAGAAGATATTGCCAATGAGTTGGCTAAATTACAAGATCAGGTGCCACCATTCTCAAACGAAGAATCTCGTCGCTTGATTGAAGCAGATCTAGGTCAACCAATTGAAGAAGTGTTTATTAGTTTTGATGCAACGCCTATTGCTAGCGCTTCAGTGGCGCAGGTGCACTTCGGAGTCTTGCGTGGCACAGATAAGCATCCTGAATGGGAGGGTCGTTCAGTAGCCATTAAAGTCTTGCGCCCCGGGATTCTGCCAGTGATTGAGGGTGATTTGGCTTTGATGTACGACTTAGCCAAAGTGATTGAAAAAAGCTCCGAAGATGGCCGTCGTTTAAAGCCGCGTGAGAACGTTTCGGAGTTTGATACTTATTTGCATGATGAGCTTGATCTCATGCGCGAAGCCGCTAATGCGAGTCAGCTACGTAGGCAGTTTGCGGATTCGAATAAGTTAATGATTCCGGAGATGTGCTGGGATTTATGTCACACCAATGTGATTGTCATGGAGAGGATGTATGGCATCTCGATTGGTAAGACGGCGGCACTCAGGGAGGCAGGAGTTGACTTTAAGAAGTTGGCTTCAGATGGCGTAGAAATATTCTTTACTCAAGTATTTGAGTATGGCTTCTTCCATGCGGATATGCATCCCGGTAACATCATGATTAGCTTAGAGCCAGAAACATTTGGCCGTTTCATTTCTCTAGATTTTGGAATCGTCGGCGCGTTAAGTGAATCTGATAAAAATTATTTAGCCTTGAATTTCTTGGCATTCTTTAATCGCGATTACCGTCGCGTTGCTGAGTTACACATCGAATCAGGTTGGGTTCCAGCGAATACCCGCGTTGAAGAATTAGAGGGTGCGGTACGTTCAGTTTGCGAACCGTATTTCGATCGTCCTCTGAAAGAAATTTCCTTGGGCATCGTGCTGATGCGTTTGTTCCAGACCTCCCGTCGTTTTAAGGTGGAAATCCAGCCGCAGCTCACTTTGCTACAAAAAACCCTCTTGAATGTTGAAGGTCTGGCCCGTCAGTTGGATCCTGATCTAGACCTTTGGAAAACGGCTAAGCCGATTCTGGAAAAATGGGTAAGCAAGCAGTTGGGGTGGCGTGGTCTCATTGATGGCATTAAAGAAGAGGCGCCTACTTGGGCCAAAATTCTGCCAACATTGCCCCGTTTGATTGCGGATAGCCTAGCGAAGGCCCGTTCCCCCATCAAAGACCAAAATGGGGAATTAGAGGTCTTAAAGGCGCTTTTATTACAAGAAAGACGTACACACCGCCTGTTGGCGGGTGCTTTACTCTTTGCCGGTGGGTTTTTGGCTGGAATTTTGATCATCAGCCTAGGTATTTATTAGTCTCTCGCTGATTGGCTCCTAACCCGCTAAAATAGCGGGTTAGGCAGAACACATGAAAAAATACTTTATTGCTGGCATCCTCGTTTGGGCACCATTGTCGATCACCATTTGGGTGATTGCTTGGGGCTTGGGTCTGCTCGACGGTGTTTTTGGCTCTGTAATGCACGCCATTATTGTGGTTCTCCCTGAAGATGCTGCGAGAGATTTGCAGCATTTCCGCGATCTCCCAGGCGTTGGAATATTGATTGTGATTGTGGTCATCCTACTCACTGGATTGACTGCGATTAATTTTGCAGGACAGTGGTGGTTAAAGGTCTGGGATAAATTTGTTAATCGCATACCGATTGTTCGTTCCATTTATTCCAGCGTTCAGCAAGTCTCATCGACTTTATTTTCTGGAAGTGGACAGGCTTTTAGCAAAGCCTTGTTGATTCGCTATCCCCATGCGGATTCTTGGGTAATCGCTTTTCAAACTGGTATCCCAGCAAAAGAAGTGACTGCCAAATTGGGTGAAGACTACGTTAACGTATTTTTGCCTACAACCCCAAATCCAACCTCTGGTTTTTTCATGATCGTGCCACGAGCACAAACGATTGAATTAGAGATGAGTGTGGAAGAGGCTCTGAAACATATTGTTTCAATGGGCTCTGTTCCTCCCAATAGTTCTAGTGGCTTAACTGCATCCCAGTTGCCACGCCATTTTTGATTTATAGGAAATTGTTATGTCAATGCGAAGCCATACCTGCGGCCAGGTAACTGATTCACTGATTGGTCAAGAAGTCACTCTTGCTGGATGGGTTAATCGCCGTCGTGACCACGGAGGCGTGATCTTTATTGACTTGCGTGACCGCGAAGGTTTTGTGCAGGTTGTTTGCGATCCTGATCGCCCAGAGATGTTTGCTCTTGCTGAGCAAGTTCGTAGCGAGTTCTGTATTCAAATTAAAGGCCTTGTACGTGCACGTCCTGCCGGCACTGAGAACACGGATTTGGTTAGTGGAAAAGTAGAGATCCTCTGCCATAGCTTGGTGATTCTGAATGCTTCTGTAACTCCGCCATTCCAGATTGATGATGAGAATTTGTCAGAGACTACTCGATTGACTCATCGTGTATTAGATTTGCGTCGCCCACAAATGCAAAAGAATTTACGTTTGCGTTACAACGTGGCAATGGAGTGTCGTCGCTATTTGGATGATGCTGGCTTTATCGATATCGAAACACCGATGCTCACTAAGAGTACCCCAGAAGGCGCGCGCGATTATTTAGTACCATCCCGTGTACATGACGGTCAGTTCTTTGCATTGCCACAATCTCCACAACTGTTTAAACAATTGTTAATGGTCGCTGGCTTTGATCGTTACTACCAAATCACTAAGTGTTTCCGTGACGAAGATTTGCGCGCAGATCGTCAACCTGAATTTACCCAGATCGACTGTGAAACTGCTTTCTTAAGTGAGTTAGAAATTCGTGATTTGTTTGAAAACATGATTCGTCATATTTTCAAGAAGACGATGAATGTTGAGTTGCCTAATCCATTCCCAACCATGCCTTACTCAGAAGGTATGGCGCGTTTTGGCTCTGATAAGCCAGATTTACGTGTGAACTTTGAATTCACCGAATTGACCGATTTAATGAAAGACGTTGATTTCAAGGTGTTCTCGGGTGCTGCGAATCAGGTTGGTGGCCGTGTTGTGGGCTTGTGCGTTCCTGGCGGCGCTGAAATTAGCCGCAGTGAAATCGATGACTACACTCAGTTCGTCAGTATTTATGGCGCTAAAGGCTTGGCTTGGATTAAGGTGAATTCTGTTGCTGAAGGCCGCAATGGTTTGCAGTCACCAATCGTGAAGAATTTGCATGATACAGCGATCGAGGGCATCTTGAAGCGCACCGGTGCAAAAGATGGCGACATTATTTTCTTTGGTGCCGATAAAGAAAAAGTAGTAAACGATGCGATTGGTAATTTACGTTTACGCATTGGTCAGTCTGCTTGGGGTAAAGCCCATGGTCTCTTTACAGAAGGTTGGAAACCATTGTGGGTAGTGGATTTCCCAATGTTTGACTACGATGAAGGTGAAGCCCGTTGGGTTGCCTGCCATCATCCGTTTACCAGTCCTAAAGATGAACACATGAAGTATCTGGAGTCTGATCCAGGTAAGTGCTTGGCAAAAGCGTATGACATGGTATTGAACGGTAGTGAAATTGGTGGCGGATCAGTCCGTATTCACCAAGAGGCGGTTCAAAGCCAGGTATTCCGTGCATTAAAAATTGATGCGGAAGAAGCACAAGCAAAGTTTGGTTTCTTGTTGGATGCACTTCAGTATGGCGCGCCTCCTCACGGTGGTATCGCATTCGGTCTGGATCGCATCGTAACTATGATGACTGGTGCAGAATCCATTCGTGATGTGATTGCCTTCCCTAAAACACAACGTGCTCAATGCTTGTTAACTCAGGCTCCAAGCCCAGTGGACGAGCGTCAGTTGCGTGAGTTGCATATTCGTTTGCGTCAAGCGACTCCTGCCGCTTAAAGTAATTTAATTAGTTCCCACTTTGAAAATCCCTATTTCGGTTTTAGTCGTTATCTACAAATCGAATAGGGATGTTTTATTAATAGAGCGCGCTGACCGCTCTGACTTTTGGCAATCCGTTACTGGAAGTCTTGATGCTCTCGATGAGGATCTGGCCTTTGCAGCTATCCGAGAAGTATTTGAAGAGACGGGCATTGCGGTGGATCGCCTACCAAAAAATGCATTACAAAACCTGCATCATCAAATCGAGTATGAAATCTATCCTGAGTGGCGCTTTCGCTATGCCCCAGGTGTTACCCGGAATATCGAGCACTGGTTTGCGCTAGAAGTTCCAGAGAGCACCCCAGTTACACTTGCCCCTAGAGAGCATGTTGCGTTTGAGTGGCTACCTTATGAAGAGGCCGCTAAGAAATGTTTTTCTCGCAGCAATGGCGAGGCTATTCTGAAATTGTTTGCTGCGAACTAAGCCTAGTCAAATAGTGAATTAGGAATAAGATAGAGCGATGAGACATTCATCAGGACATCATCACGGTAACGCAGATTTAAAAACACCAGGGCGCGGTGATTGGCGCGTCATTCGCGATCTTCTTCCCTATCTTTTGGAGTACCGCTTTCGGGTAATCATTGCCCTGAGCTGCCTGATTGCTGCTAAGGTAGTTAATCTGGGCATTCCAATTGTGATGAAAGAGTTAATTGACTCTTTGGACATCAAAGCAAGTT
This sequence comes from Polynucleobacter sp. JS-JIR-II-c23, assembly GCF_035011225.1. Classification (NCBI taxonomy): domain Bacteria; kingdom Pseudomonadati; phylum Pseudomonadota; class Betaproteobacteria; order Burkholderiales; family Burkholderiaceae; genus Polynucleobacter; species Polynucleobacter sp. JS-JIR-II-c23. The sequence goes on from NZ_JAYGQT010000001.1 coordinate 293,879, forward strand.
CTCCCCAGGCCCTTTTAGTTGTTCCCTTGGGAATTATTCTGGCCTATGGCTTATTAAGAGTTTCCGCATCCTTGTTTACAGAGTTGCGTGAAGCTTTATTTGCTAAGGTTACCCAGAATGCAGTTCGTAAAGTAGCGCTTCAGGTATTTGAGCACTTGCATTCACTTGCGCTGAGCTTTCATCTAGCCCGTCAGACGGGTGGCGTGAGTCGAGATATCGAGCGCGGTACACGCGGTATTCAGTCACTGATTTCTTACTCGCTCTATAGCATCTTGCCAACAGTAATTGAGTTTTGTTTGGTGTTGGGCTACCTTGCCTATTCATACGATATTTGGTTTGCTGCAATTACATTTACAGCCTTAGTCCTCTATATTGTTTTTACGGTGATGGTTACTGAGTGGCGTACCCATTACCGCCGCACCATGAATGATATGGATTCAAAAGCCAATCAAAAGGCCATTGACTCCCTCTTGAATTTTGAAACTGTGAAATATTTTGGTAACGAGGCCTTTGAGGCCAGACGTTACGATGAAAACCTGCTGCGTTATCAATCTGCGGCAGTGAAGTCACAAAAGACCTTAGCCGTTTTAAATCTTGGTCAGCAGATCATTATTGCTACTGGCTTAATGTTGATTCTGTGGCGCGCTACTGTCGGCGTTGTCAATGGCACGATGACTTTGGGCGATCTGGTCCTGGTAAATACCTTAATGATTCAGCTCTATATTCCGCTGAACTTCTTGGGGGTCATATATCGTGAAATTAAGCAGTCATTGACTGATATGGATCGGATGTTTTCTCTGTTGAATACCGATAAAGAGATTGCTGATTCTCCAGAAGCAAGGCCGCTGCAAGTTCATGACCAAGGACATGGCCCGGATGTAAAGTTTGAACATGTATCGTTTCACTATGATGCCAAGCGTGAAATTCTGCGTGATGTCAGCTTCAATATTCCTGCTGGAACCATTACGGCGGTAGTGGGTCAAAGTGGCGCAGGTAAAAGTACTCTCGCCAGATTGCTATTCCGTTTTTATGATGTGCAGTCAGGAGAAATTCTGATCGCTGGACAGAATATTCAAGATGTGACGCAGTCTAGCTTGCGTAAGGCAATCGGCATCGTTCCGCAAGATACCGTTTTATTCAATGACACGATTGGTTACAACATTGCCTATGGCGATCCTTCGGCAACGATTGAAGAGGTGCAAGAGGCGGCTAGGGCAGCTCAAATCGATAGCTTTATTAAGCGCTTGCCAGACGGTTATGACACTCAGGTCGGCGAGAGGGGTTTAAAGCTATCTGGGGGCGAGAAGCAACGCGTGGCGATTGCGAGAACCCTTCTCAAGAAACCAGCCATGTTGATTTTTGATGAAGCAACTTCAGCTCTAGACTCCAAAACAGAACGCGCTTTTCAGGAAGAGCTACTCAGTTTGGCCAAGAACCGTACGACGCTCATCATTGCTCATCGACTATCTACCATTATTCATGCGGATCAAATTTTAGTAATGGACCGTGGTCAGATTGTGGAGCGAGGAACTCACGAAGAGTTGCTTGCAGCTCAAGGAAGATACGCGGAGATGTGGCAGATGCAAGAGCGTGCGACTGTTGATTAAAATAGCTGGATGATTCAAAAAATTTCTTCTCCCTCTATGGCAGCAAGTAAAGAAGTAATTCTTAAAAACACTTTTTCTGCTGCAGTGGCAGTTGCTGATCCACAGGTCATTGTTCCCCAGTATTTAGCAAAAATATTTCCAGTCGAGCAAGAGCCTAAGGGTAAATGTTTGGTGGTGGGTGCGGGCAAGGCTAGCGCTTCGATGGCTAGTGCATTAGAGGCTCATGCAGGAGTACATTGGCCGCACGCGAAATTGGAAGGTGTTGTTCTCACTCGTTATGGTCATAGTTCACCAACCACCCATATCAAAATTATTGAGGCGGGCCATCCTGTGCCCGATCAGGCTGGCATGGATGGGGCTAAAGAAGTTTTTGCCTTAGCCAATCAATTGGAAAAAGGCGACGTATTGATCGCCTTAGTCTCTGGTGGTGGATCAAGCCTTCTTACCTTGCCGCAAGAGGGTATCTCGATTGATGACATGCGCAAGACCACTGAAGCGCTCTTGCGTAGTGGTGCGCCTATTGAAGAAATGAATGTGGTGCGTAAACATTTATCTGCAATCTTGGGTGGCAATTTAGCTAGAGTAGCTATTGCCCATGGCGCACGAGTAGAGGCTTTATTAATTTCTGATGTTACAGGTGACTCGCCAGCGGATATTGCTAGCGGCCCGTGTGCTGCAGACTATTCAACGTATTTAGATGCGCTCAATATTTTGCAAAAATATGAATTGGATGATTCGGTTATTCCCGCATCAGTATTGAAACATCTCAAACAAGGTTTGGCTGGTGAAAAGCCAGAGACTCTAAAAGATTCTGATTTAATCTCCGCCCAAGTGGCCAATCATGTGATTGCAACTGCTTATAAAAGTTTAGAGGCTGCCGCTGACTATGTGCGCACGCAGGGTTATGAACCCATTGTTTTGGGGGACACTATTACTGGTGAGGCGCAAGAAGTGGGTGTGGAGCAGGCTGCGTTAGCTCGTGAATACATGGCCAAGGGAATTACTAAGCCGCTTGCCTTCATTTCAGGTGGTGAATGTACCGTTACTATTCCAGCAGGCGTTAAAGGCCGTGGTGGTCGTTGCAGTGAATATCTACTCTCACTTTTGGCTGCTAGCTCTGATCTGCCAAGAATGGCTGCCTTGGCTGCGGATACCGATGGAATAGACGGCAGCGAAAAGAACGCTGGTGCCTGGTTTGATAGCGCCGTGCGCCAAGCTGGCCATACTGCAGGCCTGGCGCCAGAGAAATTCTTATCAGCACATGATTGCTATGGCTTCTTTGCAGAATTGGGCGCTTTAGTGGAAACTGGCCCTACACTTACCAATGTGAATGATTTCCGCATCATCTTGCTCGATAAATAATATGTCTAATAGCCCTACGCAAATTCAACTGATTCAGCCAGACGATTGGCATTTACACATTCGTGATGGTGAAGTGATGAAGGATGTGTTGGCAGATACTGCGCGTCAATTTGCGCGCGCTATCATCATGCCTAATCTCAAGCCACCAGTGACTACTGTGGATTTGGCTAAGGCCTATCAATCTCGCATTGAATCGAATTTAAAGTCTCTAGGTGTCAGTGACTTCACGCCTTTGATGACTTTATATCTGACTGACAATACTTCTGCAGATGAAGTTCGTAAGGCTAAGGCTGAAGGTATTGCAGCATTCAAACTGTACCCCGCTGGCGCTACGACGAACAGTGATGCTGGTGTTAGTGATCTTCAACATTGCCATTCGGCATTAGAAGCGATGCAGGCTGTTGGTGTGCCGCTTTTAGTGCATGGTGAAGTAACCAGCTCTGAAATTGATATCTTTGATCGTGAGGCGGTCTTTATTGATGAGGTGTTAGAGCCTCTACGCAAAAAATTTCCTGAGCTCAAAATTGTTTTTGAACACATCACTACTAAGCAGGCGGCCCATTATGTGCGTGATGCAGCGACGGATGGAAGGAATACGATTGCCGCCACGATTACTCCGCAGCATTTGCTCATGAATCGCAATGCTATTTTTGCTGGCGGCATTCGTCCACACAATTATTGCTTACCTGTGCTTAAGCGTGAAGATCACCGCGTTGCTCTTCTAGAAGCCGCTACTAGCGGAAACTCTCGTTTCTTCTTAGGCACTGATAGTGCGCCTCATGCTAAGGGTGCCAAAGAGGCGGCTTGTGGCTGTGCGGGTTGCTATAGCGCTTTTAATGCTTTAGGTTTATATGCCGAGGCATTTGAGAGTGTTGGCAAGCTGGATAAGTTAGAAGGCTTTGCTAGTTTCTTTGGCCCTGATTTTTATTCTCTGTCACGCAATAGCAGAAAAATTACTCTGGTAAAACAAGCGCAAAGTATCCCTGCTGAATTGCCATTGGGTGATGCCACTATCGTTCCGCTGCGTGCTGGCGAAACCATCGCCTGGTCACTCGTTTAAAAAACACGAATCATTACTTTCTTAGCCAAATTGGCCCGACTGCGTTAGACTGCAGGCGCAGAGTCAATTGGGCAATCGCCGCCTCTTTATTGAGGGGGAGGAAAGTCCGGACTCCATAGGGAAGGGTGATGGCTAACGGCCATCCACGGCGACGTGAGGAATAGGGCCACAGAGACGAGCGTATTTAGTTACGGTGAAACGCGGTAACCTCCACCTGGAGCAATCCCAAGTAAGCAGGCGATGAGGCGTCCCGCTGAGTCTGCGGGTAGGGAGCTTGAGCCGTCAGGTAACTGCCGGCCTAGAGGAATGATTGCCCCTAGATGCAAATCTAGGCGACAGAATCCGGCTTATCGATTGACTCTGCACTTATTCCGCAATGATTTCGACGCTGTAAGTCAGTTCTGCAGTTTTAGCCAACATGGTCGTAGCCGAGCAATATTTTTCATGTGAGAGCTTTACGGCGCGATCTACCTTTGCCTGATCTAGGTCTTTTCCTTTGACCGTAAAGTGCAAATTGATCTTAGTAAAGACTTTCGGGTCTTCTGAAGCCCGCTCAGCCTGGAGGGCCACTTCACAGCCGCTAATGGCTTGACGGGCCCTCTGTAGGATTAAAACCACATCAAATGCAGAGCATCCGCCTGCACCCGCTAAAAGAAGCTCCATTGGCCTTGGAGCGAGGTTTTTGCCACCAGCTTCAGGGGCACCATCCATGTTTACGAGGTGGCCACTGCCAGTTTCTGCAGAAAAAGCCATGCCGCCATTACCCAACCAACTTACTCGACATTCCATTATTAGTGATTCCTAACTTACTAAATTAATCAATATTATCAATAGTTTACCTATTTTATGGGAAATCAAGTTGCTGCATAGCAACATAAAAATATTGATTTTGGTCAATATTCTTGCGTCGCACCATGCATATGGATACAATAACCATATTGGTAGTCAGTCTTGTATAAGACTGCGACTTACCTCCCAGTGTCTCCTCCACCCAAACATAGGTGGATTCCAACCCAGGACTCGTTCCTGGGTTTTTTTTAGGTTACAATTCAAGGCTTTACTGAATTACCGAGCCGGTCAGCGGTAATTTGTTGTACCAGTTGAATTGCAGAATCTGCGAGCTTGCAAATATAAGCAGGGCCAAGGTGGACGTAGTTTGGTTGGGGTAATTTTTTTGACTATAACAATTTGAGAAATCATGAAAACTTTTTCTGCAAAATCCCATGAGGTAGTGCATGAATGGTTCGTGATTGACGCTACGGACAAAGTCCTCGGTCGTGTCGCCAGTGAAGTGGCACTCCGTCTACGCGGCAAGCACAAGCCTGAATACACCCCACACGTTGATACTGGCGACTTTATCGTTGTCATCAATTCATCTAAGCTCCGTGTCACAGGCACAAAAGGCTTGAACAAAATTTATTACCGTCACAGCGGATACCCAGGCGGTATTAGCTCGACTAACTTCGACAAAATGCAAGACCGTTTCCCAGGTCGCGCTTTGGAGAAGGCTGTGAAGGGTATGTTGCCAAAAGGCCCACTAGGCTATGCCATGATCAAGAAATTGAAAGTTTATGGCGACGCTAATCATCCGCACACGGCTCAACAGCCTAAAGCGTTAGAGATTTAAGGAACCCAAATGGCTATTAATTACGGAAATTGGAATTACGGTACTGGTCGTCGCAAGAGTTCTGTGGCGCGTGTATTCATTAAATCTGGCAAAGGCGAAATCATTGTTAATGGTAAGCCTATCGATGCCTATTTTGCTCGTGAAACATCGCGCATGATCGCTCGTCAGCCTTTGGCTCTCACAGCCCACTTAACGACCTTTGATATCAAAGTAAACGTTTCTGGTGGCGGTGAAACTGGCCAAGCTGGTGCAGTTCGTCACGGTGTTACTCGTGCATTGATCGACTACGACAACGCCTTGAAGCCAGCCCTGTCTAAAGCAGGTTTGGTAACTCGCGATGCTCGTGAAGTTGAGCGTAAAAAAGTTGGTCTGCACGGCGCGCGTCGTCGTAAGCAGTTCAGCAAGCGCTAATTCTTTCAGTCGCTCAAGTTTTATCGAAAGGGTCGCGCAAGCGGCCCTTTTTGTTTCTACAATTGAGGTATTCAGAAGTTTTAAAAGAAACTTCTCATGATCGGTATTTTGGAGAATGGCATGATTAAAGTTGGCATCGTAGGTGGCACTGGATATACCGGAGTGGAGTTGTTGCGTTTATTGGCGCAGCATCCTGAGGTAGAGCTCACTGCAATTACTTCTCGTACAGAAGCTGGCATGCCAGTGGCTGAGATGTTCCCATCTTTACGTGGTCGTGTTGCTCTCAAATTTACGACACCAGATGAAGCCAAGCTGAATGAATGTGATGTGGTGTTCTTCGCAACCCCACATGGCGTTGCAATGGCACAAGCAAAAGAATTGCTCGCTAACAATGTGAAGATTTTGGATCTTGCCGCAGACTTTCGTTTGAAGGATGTCAAAGAATTTGCCAAGTGGTATGGCATGGAGCACATCTGCCCAGAAATTTTGGCTGAAGCGGTCTATGGTTTGGCGGAGATTAATCGTGAGGCTATTAAGAAAGCGCGCGTAGTGGGTTTGGCAGGTTGTTATCCAACATCAGTGCAGTTAGGTCTCGCGCCTTTGCTGTCGCCTAAATCGACTGGTGGTAAACACTTCATCGATGGTACCCATATTATTTCTGATTCGAAGTCAGGCACTTCTGGCGCTGGCCGGAAAGCAGAGATCGGCACACTATTGTCTGAAGCAAGTGATAACTTCAAGGCTTACAGCGTGAAGGGACATCGTCATTTACCGGAAATCGAACAGGGCTTAAAGGCAATCGCTGGCCATGATCAGATCGGTTTGACCTTCGTACCGCATTTAACGCCGATGATTAGAGGTATCCATTCGACTTTGTATGTTCGCTTGACTGAGGCTGGTAAAGACGTTGATTACCAAAAGCTGTATGAGAATTTCTATCAGGATGAGCCGTTTGTCGATGTCATGCCAGCAGGCAGTCATCCAGAGACGCGTTCTGTTCGGGGTAGCAATGGCATTCGGATTGCGATCCATCGTCCAGGCGGCGGTGATACTTTAGTTATTTTGGTGGTTGAGGACAATTTGGTGAAAGGTGCTTCAGGGCAGGGCGTGCAGTGCATGAACCTGATGTTTGGGTTGCCAGAGACTATGGGTCTTACCCAGATCGCCGTTTCCCCATAATGACCCTTCAGCAAACTGGGCATTAAAAGCCTAAAATAAGATATTGCCTTTTGAATTGGGAGTAAATCATGACCGAATTAGCTACACAACCTGCACAAGATTTAGCCGAGCCGCCAACCCCATTGGTGTTCACGGATAGCGCTGCTGCGAAAGTGGCGGACTTGATTGCTGAAGAAGGCAATCCAGAATTGAAGCTGCGCGTATTCGTTCAAGGTGGCGGTTGCTCAGGATTTCAGTATGGCTTCACGTTTGATGATGCTGTGAATGAAGATGACACTCTCTTTGAAAAGAATGGTGTTACTTTGTTGGTAGATTCAATGAGCTTCCAATATTTAGTTGGTGCTGAGATTGATTACAAAGAAGACATCAATGGATCACAGTTTGTAATCAAGAATCCAAATGCGCAAACTACTTGTGGTTGCGGATCTTCTTTCTCTGCTTAATTAAAAAAGAATTTAATTATTTAAGCAGGATAGCAAGCACCTAGAATTCTAGGCCCCTTCGCTCCCGTAACGGCCGGCAAATTTGCTGGCCGTTTTTCTTTATGGGCCCACGCAAGCCATGCAAAAGCAAGGCCTTCCACAAGCTGTGGATCAATTCCTGCCGACTCGCTTGTAGTAATTTCTAATGGCTTTTTGAAGAATTGCTGCGACTGTAATTTGAAGAGATTCATCAAGGCATTATTTCTGGCGCCGCCTCCACAGATAATTAGCTTCTGGGTTTGCGGGGCATGGCGTACCAAAGCTTTGAGGGCTGAGTGGGCAGTGAGTTGCAGCAATGTAGCCTGCACATCTTCGGATAGATAATTATCTGCACCTATTTTTTCATGTAACCAAGCAAGATGAAAGTCGTCTCTACCAGTGCTCTTAGGAGGGGCTTTTGCAAAGAAAGAATCAGACAACATTTTCTTAAGTAGCGCCTCATTGACTTTGCCCTGCAATGCCCAATTACCATTTTCATCAAAGGCATTGCCCTGGTGCTCGTGTATCCAGGCATCCATCAGCATATTTCCTGGACCGCAATCAAAACCCGTAACTTCACCATTCCTTGGAAGCAGTGTGAGATTAGCAATGCCACCAATATTGAGAATGGCTAAATGTTTATCTTCTACAAATTGCTGCGCATGAAACGCGGGCACTAAAGGCGCACCATGCCCGCCCGCAGCCAAATCCCGACTTCTAAAGTCGGCGATGACATCAATGCCCGTTTTTTCTACCAAGAGGGCTGGGTTGAGCGTTTGATGTGTATAAGCCATGTCCCCAAGATGTGGTTGGTGGCGAATCGTTTGTCCATGTGCGCCGATGGCGGTGATTTCAGAGGGCTGTAGATTTGCTTTTCTGAGTAACTGGCTAACAGCTTCTGCATAGGCCAGGGCCAGGGCATTACCTGCCTGTTTTTCGCGATGGAGCTCATTTGGGCCAGGACTTTGAAGCTCGGATAGGGTCTTGCGGAGCTCTGGTGAGAAAGGGGTGCTAATGGCGTCTAGCGCACTGGCTTCCCCATTGGATCCTATCTTGGCCAGAACGGCATCTATCCCATCCAGGCTGGTGCCAGACATCAGGCCGATATAGAGGGAATGGTGTTTGTTCATGTAGCTCTCAGGAATGCGACAATTATGCTTTAGCAATTTAACTACTAATTTAACTGAATCAGCAATCCGAATCAGCATGATGGCTAAACCAGAACAAAAATATCCTTTGACCCCCGAAGTCTTTGCAGCGCTCGAAGTCACCAAACGTGGTTGCGATGAGCTATTGGTTGAGGCGGACTGGGTTCAGAAACTGGCTCGTAGCCAAGCTACTAAGACGCCATTGCGGATTAAATTGGGTTTAGATCCAACAGCTCCAGATATTCATCTGGGTCATACCGTTGTATTGAATAAGTTGCGCCAGTTACAGGATTTGGGTCATACCGTTATTTTCTTGATTGGCGATTTCACCAGCATGATTGGTGATCCATCGGGTCGTAACGCTACACGTCCCCCATTGACCGCAGAAGAAATAGCCGTCAATGCGGAAACTTATTATCGCCAAGCGAGCATGGTGCTCGATCCTTCTAAAACCGAAGTGCGTTACAACAGCGAGTGGTGTGATCCATTGGGCGCGCGCGGCATGATTCAGTTGGCTGCTAAACATACTGTTGCTCGCATGTTAGAGCGTGATGACTTTACTAAGCGCTATCGCAATGGTGTGCCCATTTCGATTCATGAGTTTTTATATCCACTGATGCAAGGCTATGACTCTGTTGCACTGAAGAGTGATTTAGAGTTGGGGGGTACAGATCAGAAGTTCAATCTTCTAGTTGGACGTGAGCTCCAGCGTGAGTATGGCCAAGAGCCTCAATGTATTTTGACAATGCCACTTCTCGTTGGTCTGGATGGCGTTGAAAAGATGAGTAAGTCCAAAGGTAATTACATTGGCATCAGTGAGCCAGCTGGCGATATGTTTGGCAAGCTCTTAAGCATCTCAGATGATTTGATGTGGGATTACTTCACATTGCTGTCATTTAGACCAATGGCTGAAATTGATCTCATGAAGCAAGAAGTCGCTGCTGGCAGAAATCCAAAGGATTGCAAAGTACTGCTCGCCCAAGAAATCGTGGCACGCTTCCACTCGCAAGCCGCAGCAGAAAAAGCATTAGAAGACTTTAATCACCGCGCTAAAGGCGGTGTGCCTGATGACATTCCAGAAGTAAATCTCTCTGGTGCGCCTATGGCAATCGCCAATCTTTTGAAGGCTGCAGCTCTTGCTCCATCTACATCTGAAGCGATGCGCAATATTGAGCAAAACGGCGTAAAGATTGATGGAGTAACCGTTGCTGATAAGCAATTAAAGGTTGAAGCTGGAACTTACGTAGTGCAGGTTGGTAAGCGTAAGTTTGCGAAAGTGACGTTAGTCTAAATTTCTAAGCTAGCGCTACCACTAGGCGGCGTTAACCCAAAGTGTTCATAGGCTTGACGGGTTGCTACTCTGCCTCTTGAAGTTCTTTGTAAGTATCCTTGTTGAATCAAATAGGGCTCAAGAACATCTTCAATCGTATCGCGCTCTTCACCAATCGCTGCTGCTAAGTTATCAATGCCCACTGGGCCACCATCGAACTTGTGCAAGATGGCTTCCAGTAGCTTTCTGTCCATCACATCAAATCCGCTTGGATCTACATCCAGCATCTTGAGTGCTGCATCAGCCATGGCCTTGGTAATCGTACCAGTGCCTTTAACTTCTGCATAATCGCGCACTCTTCGCAGTAAGCGGTTAGCGATACGTGGTGTGCCACGAGCCCGCTGTGCAATTTCAACGGAGCCTTCTGGGTCAATGTCAGCCTTAAGTAAGCTGGCTGAACGATTAATGATTTTGGTGAGTTCTTCAGTCGTGTAGAACTCGAGTCTGGCCACAATACCAAAACGATCACGCAAAGGATTGGTGAGCATGCCGGCACGAGTAGTTGCACCGATCAAGGTAAACGGTTTGAGATCAATCTTCACGCTGCGCGCTGCAGGGCCTTCGCCGATCATGATGTCTAGACTGTAATCCTCTAGTGCGGGGTACAGAATTTCTTCCACAACTGGAGATAAGCGATGAATCTCATCAATAAAGAGCACATCGTTTTCTTCTAGATTAGTGAGTAAGGCAGCAAGATCGCCCGGTCTATCTAGAACAGGACCGCTGGTCTGACGTAAGTTCACACCAAGCTCTCTTGCAATGATGTGAGCAAGAGTAGTTTTACCAAGTCCAGGAGGCCCAAATAAAAGAACGTGATCTAAAGCTTCTTGGCGTGCTCTCGTAGCGCTGATAAAAATCTCTAATTGCGCTCTGGCCTTAGTTTGGCCAACATACTCATCGAGTTGTTTGGGACGCAGCGCTCTTTCAAAGACGGCTTCAGTATTGCCTGCTGCACCGCTCACAATGCGGGCATTACCTTCCGGTAAATCTTCAGGAATAGAGCTGAGGTCGTCTGTATGTATTGCCATGCTGAGAGTTTAGTGCTGTTTAGCTATTAGGCTTTAGATAGATACTTCAAGCCCATTCGAATGCCATCGGAAACACTGGTATCGGGTGGGATTTGCTTGAGTGCCAAAAGTGCTTCTTTTTCTGAATAGCCCAAAGCAAGGAGGGCTTGCAACACTTCGCTGCTAGCCTCAATCGCCTGGGGTTTGTCGCCTGTAATGCCTAAGTCTGGAGCTAGCTTGCCTTTGAGCTCTAGGCAGAGACGCTCAGCAGTTTTCTTGCCAATGCCAGGTACCTGAGTGAGGCGCCCAGCTTCTTGAAGCGCAATCGCTTGCGCCAGTTCGTTAACACTCATGCCGGAGAGGACTGCTAGTGCTGTGCGCGAACCGACGCCACTAATTTTGATGAGCTGTCTAAATGCTTCACGCTCAGTTTCAGTCGCAAAGCCAAAAAGTTGCTGCGCATCTTCGCGAACCTGGAAGTGCGTCAGTAGGGTAATTTTTTGACCAGCCTGAGGTAGCTGATACAAAGTGCTCATAGGTACATCAACCTCATAACCAATGCCTTGGCAATCGACCAAAAGGCGAGGAGGGTGAACTGAAACGAGGGTACCTTGAATGCGACCAATCATGTGGAGATCTTAACCTGTGATGTGTATTTTTACTTGCTGCGTTTCTTTGGCGTTAGCTTAGGTGCTAAAGCTGCAGTAATTGCTTTTGGCATCTGCGCATGATGGGCGGCGCAAATGGCAACACCCAGCGCATCAGAAGCATCAGTACCTGGGGCGCGATTGAGTTTCAGGAGGCGCTTCACCATTTCTTGGACCTGAGGCTTAGTTGCTCTGCCAGTGCCAACAATGGACTGCTTGACTCTTAAGGCGCTGTACTCAGCTACCGGGAGTTTTTCAGAAACGAGAGCGGCAATAACAGCGCCCCGTGCCTGACCCAACATGAGTGTGGAACGAGGATTGACGTTTAAGAAGACTTCTTCGATCGCAGCAGACTCTGGCCGATAGGTCTCCAGAACTTCCTTAACACCGGCATAGAGGGTGCCTAAGCGTTCAGGCAGGCCTTTGGCTGGATCGCCACTTTCAATCGTCCCCGAGGCTACGTAGGTCAGTTTTTGGCCATCGACATCGATGACTCCAAAACCGGTAGTCCGTAAACCTGGGTCGATTCCAATCCAGCGCATGAGTTTGTTTATGACTTCTTGTTTTCTTAGTGACGGAAGTGACGTGTGCCAGTAAAGATCATGGCAATACCATGCTCATTTGCTGCCGCAATGATTTCATCATCACGCATGCTGCCACCAGGCTGAATTGCGCAGCTGGCGCCACCATTCACAACGACATCTAAGCCGTCACGGAATGGGAAGAAGGCATCGCTTGCTACCGCAGAACCTTTAAGACTTAAGCCAGCGTTCTCAGCCTTAATGCTTGCCATGCGCGCAGAGTCTACGCGGCTCATTTGGCCTGCGCCAATACCCAGGGTCATGCCGTTGGCGCAATACACAATCGCATTAGACTTCACAAACTTAGCGACACGCCATGCAAACATCATGTCGTGCATCTCGCTGGGGGTTGGTAGACGTTTGCTGACAACGCGCATTTCACTTTCGAGAACGTTCTTGGCATCAGGAGACTGCACGAGCAAGCCACCACCAACGCGTTTGAAATCAAAGGTATTAAATGCAGTGCCCAGTGGAATTTCTAGAAGGCGTACATTTTGTTTCGCAGCAAAGATCGCTTTAGCTTCATCACTAAAGCTAGGCGCAATCAATACTTCCACGAATTGCTTGGAGATGGCTTCAGCTGCAGTGCCATCGCAAGGCACGTTAAAGGCAATAATGCCGCCAAAGGCAGAGCTTGGATCGGTTTTGAAGGCTTTTTGATAGGCTTCAAGGGCTGAAGCACCAACAGCTACGCCACAAGGGTTGGCATGCTTGATGATGACGCAAGCTGCAGCGCCACCGGCATTGCCAGTAAAGCTCTTGACGCATTCCCAGGCAGAATCTGCATCGGCAATATTGTTATAAGAAAGCTCTTTCCCTTGCAACTGCTTGTAATTGGCTAGTGCGCCATCGACAGGGTAAATATCTTTGTAAAACGCTGCAGATTGGTGTGGATTCTCACCGTAACGCATCTCTTGTACTTTTTCAAAGGCAAGGTGCAAAGTTTTTGGGTAGGCGGAACGTGCTTTGTGATCGAGATCATCGCCTAATGCTGAGAGATAGTTGGCAATCGCACCATCATATTGGGCGGTATGAGCAAAAACTTTTTTAGCCAATGCCAAATTGGTCTTGTAAGACACGGCATTCTGATTGGCTTTCATTTCAGCTAAGACAGGAGCGTAATCTTCAGGTGAGATCAATACGGTAACGTCTTGGTGATTTTTTGCTGCTGCACGAAGCATTGCTGGGCCGCCAATATCAATGTTCTCAACTGCATCTTCGAATGAGCAGCTTTCTTTAGCAACAGTCTCATTGAAGGGGTAAAGATTAATGACAAGCATATCGATTGTGTCAATGCCATACTCTTTCAAGGCCGCCATATGCTCTGGAAAATCTCTGCGAGCTAATAAGCCACCATGCACCATCGGATGGAGTGTTTTTACGCGACCATCCAGCATCTCTGGAAACTTTGTTAAAGAGGAAACCTCAACAACAGGTAGATTGTTTTCTGCCAAGAGTTTTGCGGTGCCACCTGTAGAAATGAGCTTAATGCCTTGCTCATGGAGGGCTTTAGCAAAAGGCACAATGCCATTTTTATCGGAGACGGAGAGTAGGGCTGTACGGATCATGGTTTTCGGAGCTTAATTTAAAAAATGGCTTTGTTATTATTAAAGTTTGCTGTTACTTCAGAAGTTGATGTTCAACCAACTTCTTGTGCAGGGTGTTGCGATTAATGCCCAGATACTGCGCTGCCAGTGATTGATTTTGCTTGGCATGCTGCATTACTAATTCCAACATTGGTTTTTCAACAACAGCCAATACCATGTCATAGATATCAGTCGGTGCAGTTCCTTTGAGGTCATTCAGGTAACCCTGCAATTGGGTTTCAATACATTCGGTAATCGGGTGCTTATTGGTCATAACAATCTATCAATGCAAAAACAAAAAAATAAAAATAAATAAAGAAACTAAACTCAGTTAGAGCTATGCCGCTTCCAAAAATAACAAGCGGTCAGAATGGGATTTCATCTCGTCAAAATAATCATTGACCATTTGGAGTTGGGTTTTGCAGTCGTCGGCAGTATTCATGCGTTGGCGAAATGCATGAGAGTCACGCAGCCCTTTGCAGTACCAGCTAATATGCTTACGAGCAGTGCGTAGGCCAATATGCTCACCATAAAATTCGTAGTGGTCTAAGAGGTGTGCATTCATGATGCCCTGAATTTCATTGATCTCAGGAGTCGGAAGCTTGCCGCCAGTTTCAAGATAGTGGTTGATTTCACGGAAGATCCAAGGGCGACCTTGAGCGGCTCGTCCAATCATGATGGCATCAGCGCCGGTGAGCTTTAAGACTTGCTCTGCCTTTTCTGGGCTAGTGATATCGCCATTAGCCACTACTGGAATGCCCACACTATTTTTGACTGCAGTAATCGTTTCGTACTCTGCTTCACCGTGATATAGATCTGCTCTCGTGCGACCATGGACGGTCAGCATGGAGATGCCAGATTTTTCCGCAAGACGCGCTATCTCAATAGCATTCTTATGTTCGCGATCCCAGCCCGTACGAATTTTCAAAGTCACTGGTACTGCATCTGGTCCGACACCAACAGCATTTATAACTGCTTCTAGAATTTGCTGTACCAAAGGTTCGTCACGCAATAGGGCAGAACCTGCTGCAACATTACATACTTTTTTTGCTGGGCAACCCATATTGATATCAATAATTTGAGCGCCATGATCAACATTAATTTTTGCCGCTGCCGCCATCATCGCGGGGTCAGCCCCTGCAATTTGGACGGCAATCGGTTTGAATTCACCAACATGATTGGCGCGGCGCTGCGTTTTTTCACTTTTCCAGAGTAGGGCATTTGAGGCCACCATTTCAGAAACCGCATATCCGGCACCCAACTTCTTACAAAGCTGTCTAAATGGGCGATCCGTTACCCCAGCCATAGGGGCCACAAATAACTTATTTGCGAGGAGGTGAGGACCAATGTTCATCTAAAAGGGCGTGTGCGGAAAGCATGACACTTTAGCACAGTCAGACCCAAATCTGCCTATTTTTTAGGCAGATTGCTTGTTACAGATCAAATGGAGAATGCTTAAATTTTGAGGGTAATTTAAGGGCTTTAGCGCCTACCAAACATCATCTGGCGAGCTAAGGCTGTCTTGATTGGCGGAAGCCACTGCAGGGCGCTTAAAGCCAACCCACGGGCTGCAATAACTGGAGCCAAATTGGATGTAAATACTCTGGCCATAAAGTCCGTCAGGCCAATTGTGGTTTTTCTATCGACTTTGCGACTTTGGGCGTAACTCTGAAGTGCATTTTGGAGATCCGCTGGAGATTGCTCCTTTGCTGAACCAGAAAATACGCCAACTAATTTTTCTGCCAGCAGAAAAGCGTCTCGCAATCCTAAGTTCAAACCTTGGCCTGCTACAGGGTGCAAAGTTTGAGCGGCATTACCAATCCAAACTTCATTGTCTTTTGTAATTTCTTTGCGATAGTTCAAACCAAGCTCATATAAACGACGATCTTGAATTTTCAGAAAGCGGCCTATGCGTGAACCAAATTCTTTTTGTAGTTCCACTAAGAAGTTGGCATCACTCAGTTGCAAACGATGCTGCGACGATTCTGGTGAGCCGCACCAAATCAGATTCAAAATATTAGATCCATAGTGACTTGGCAAAACTGCTAAAGGGCCTTCGGCAGTAAAGCGCTCCCATGCTTGATGCGGTGCTGCATTTTCAACTTCAACCAAGCCTACAAGGGCAGATTGACCATAGTCACGACCTGACTCCACCCAGTCTTGGGTCTTAAATAAACCACCTTCAGCATGCACTACGCATTTAGTGTGGATGTGATGTTCTTCAGCGTGTTTATTGATGTGTTGCCAAATGAAGTTAGGGCTCTTTGCTTGAATGGTGCGCAAGGCTTGGCGTAGCGTCATATGAATATCGCGATAGCGAATGATGTGTCCTAACGCATCTTGCTTGAGCTCTTCACGCGTCATGAGTGCGCGGCCAAATCGGCCTGTTTGTGAAACATGTACTCGATGAATTTCTGAGAACTCTTTTGGCCATGCATTAATCGTATCTAGTAAGAGTTTGCTACCGTGGGAGAGGGCAATGCCTCTACTGTCAGCGCTCGCAAGATCCTCATCGTTTTCTGGATTGCGATCAAGCAAAATAATCTTTGCTTCAGGGAATTTCTGCAAGGTCCATGCGGCACAGGCGAGTCCAACGGGACCGCCACCCTGAATCAAGATATCGCAACTAGATGGATTCATTTTTATTGGAGCGACCTTAAGCATTTTTCATGAGTGCTTCAATTTCATCGGCATTAACAGGTACGCCACGAGAAATTAACTCACATCCTGAATCATTGATGACAGCGTCATCTTCAATGCGAATGCCAATATTCCAAAATGCCTCATCAATATCATCCGCTGGTCTGACGTATAGGCCTGGTTCCACCGTAATCACCATGCCACTCTTCAGAATGCGCCAAGGCTTTTCTTCATTTGATGGAATTTGGGTGGCTTCACGGTAGGAGCCCACATCATGAACATCCATGCCTAACCAGTGAGAGGTGCGGTGCATATAAAAGCGACGATAGGCGCCCGTTTCAATTGCGCTATCAAGTGATCCTACCTCTGAAAGCTTCAAAAGCTTTTCATCCAGCAGGCCTTGGGTAAGCACTTTAAGTGCAGCTTCATGTGGCTGCATAAATTTAGTGCCAGGTTTAGTCAGAGCAATCGCAGCTTCTTGTGCAGCTAATGTGATGTCATATAAGGCGCGTTGAGGCCCTGTAAATTTTCCATTGACCGGGAAGGTGCGTGTGATATCTGATGCATAGCCATCAAGTTCACATCCCGCATCAATCAGGCAAAGTTCGCCGCTACGTAATTCAGTTGAGCCTGCGCGATAGTGAAGAATGCAAGAGTTTGCGCCACTAGCAACAATACTGTTATAGGCAACGCTTTGCGAACCACTATTACGGAATTCATGTAGTAACTCAGCTTCGAGTTGGTATTCACGCATGCCAGGCTTGCAGATTTGCATGGCGCGGATATGAGCACGAGCAGAGATGGCCGCAGCGCGACGCATGATGTCAATTTCATGCACATCTTTAAATAAACGCATTTCATGAATCAGTGTTTCAACATCATGAAATTCTGACGGTGGGTTTATTCCAGAACGCGCTTGTCCACGCACCTGTTTCATCCAGTGACGTAGGCGTCTATCGGCTTCGGCACTCTCAGCCAGGCGAATGTATACCGCATCTTGATCGGCCAGTAAGTCACCAAGTTTTTGATCTAAGTCTTGATTACTGTGTGCGTAGTCAATACCCAAAGTGTCTGGTGCTGCTTCAGGCCCAAGGCGAATGCCATCCCAAATTTCTCGTTCAGAATCTTTAGGCCTACAAAATAAGTGGGATTGCAGCTCGAGGTTTTTTCCATTGCCACTAACCTTCATGACCAGTGTTGCGCCCGGCTCTTCGAAACCCGTCAAGTAATAAAAGTCGCTGTCGTGACGATAAGGAAACTCACTGTCACGGTTGCGAGCAAGCTCAGGGGCTGTTGAGATAACAGCAATGCCTCCGCCAGTCTTGGCAAAGATTTGTGCTGCTAATTGGTTTCTACGAAGCTGATAAATATTCGTTTTATTCATATGCTGCATTAAGCTCTTGTAAGCGTTGTGGTGTGCCTACATCGTGCCATGGACCGAGATATTTTTCACCAGACACTTTATTTTGCTCCATTGCAGTTCTCAATAGGGGCGCGAGCTTAACTGGAGCACCGAACACTAGGTCTTTAAATAAATCTTTGTGATAAATCCCTATTCCCGAAAAGGTGAGCTTTTCAGCGTCGACAGGCCTGGTATCGCTGACGGACGTACCTTGGAGGTAAAAGTCACCCTCGGGGTGCTGGACTGGGTTTGGGACCATCAATAAGTGGGCCAAAGGCTTGTTGGCATCCATGCGCATTTTGGAGGCTGTATCCACAAGCTGGGTAATTGGTAGGTTTGGGCTAAATACGTCCCCATTAATTACCAAGAAGTAGTCTTCTGGCTCGATGATGGGCAGTGCCTTGCAAATGCCCCCGGCAGTTTCCAGGGGGCTGCTTTCCGGGGAGTATTGAATGTGAAGGCCAAATTGCTGGCCATTACCTAGAACGGCCTCAATTTTTTCGCCTAACCAAGCGTGGTTAATCACGACATCCTGAATTTTTGCCTTTGCCAGCGCTTCCAAATGCCACTCCAGTAAGGATTTTTTTTGAATACTTAGCAAAGGCTTGGGTAAATCATCCGTAAGGGGCCGCATGCGCTCACCGCGTCCAGCCGCTAGTAAAAAACAGGGTATGGGTTTGAGCTGACTCATGGGTTATGAATTACGCTTGATTTATGCGAGTAGATTCCAGAATTCGGGCCAATGGCTTCAGTTCAATGTAACGGTTCGCTGTCGCAATGGCGTACTCCAGTACGAGCGGAATATCCTTGAGGTAGCCATCCTTACCATCACGATGAAAGAGTCTTGCAAAAATGCCCAAGATTTTAAGGTGGCGTTGTAAACCCATCCATTCAAAATCACGATAGAACTGTCCAAAATCACTTGGCATTGGCAGCCCTGCTTTACGACCATCTTCCCAAAATTTAATAACCCAATCAATCACCCGCTCTTCTGGCCATGCAATGTAAGCATCACGCCACAGTGAAGAGGCATCATAAGTAATAGGCCCGTAAACCGCATCCTGAAAGTCAATCACCCCTGGATTATTTTGTTCAGTCACCATCAAGTTGCGAGAATGATAATCACGGTGAACATACACTTTAGCTTGAGCTAAATTGTTTTCAATAATGAGTTCAAAAGATTTTTTGAGTTGTTCTGTTTGCTGCTCATTAAGTGCAATATTGAGATGCTTCCTTAAATACCACTCAGGTAGTAAATCTAACTCTCTTTGCAAAAGAGCTTCATCGTAATTGGGTAATACATCTGGTTTACTCGCCAATTGCATGAGTACTAGGGCATGGGTCGCATCTTTATAAAGATGATCAGCCGTCTTATTGTTGAGTTCAGCTAAGTAGGTTTTGGTGCCTAAATCGTTTAAGAGCAAGAAACCTTCAGCAAGATTTTGCTCTAGGATTTTTGGCACATTTAAACCTGCCTCTGAGAGTAATAAATCGACCTTTATGAAGGCATCCAAAGGTTCATGTTGGGGTGGGGCATCCATTACGATCAAAGTCCCAAAATTGGGCTTTTTGGACTCAATTCGGAAATAGCGCCGAAAGCTGGCATCAGCCGAGGCAGGTGCCAAAGAGTCGAGATCTAGTTGCCACCTAGCTTCTAGGGCTTTTAGCCAGTTACGTATAGTGTTTAAGCGTGAGTCAGTCATGGTCGATTCGTATAATAAGGCGGGTCTGGATCTATGAGTCATTATCGCCGTCGCGCCGGCCTTTGCGCCCCTCTTTTTTTGCATGTAACCCTGCGCCTTTTGATGGGGGTGGCATTGCTTCAATTTGCCCTCTGTGGACGTGCTCAAGCGCCTGCTCCATTACCCCCAAATGCACAGGCTAATGCCAATACCGTTTTATTGCCTGATCGAGGCAATGTTAGCGTTTTAAAGTTGGACGATCAACTGCGAGTTGGACTTCCCCTTGATGATAGTAAGGCACTTACTTTTACTTCAAGTGATTCTATTGATGGTGTAGTGAATCGAAAAATGAAGCTTAAAGGTCGCGCACAAATGCGACGCAATGGCGCAGTGATTAAAGCGGATGAGATTGTTTATGACCCCGATACTGATATTGCTGAGCTCGTAGGCAATGCTGAGTTGAACAAAGGCAATACTACTTTTAAGGGGCCAACTGCCAAATTTAAAGTAGATGCGCGTGAAGGTGCAATGGAAACACCTACATACGAGTTTCTCGATACTCGGGGCAATGGGTCTGCAAAAAAACTTACCATTGAAAACTCAGATATTTTTGTCTTTGATAAAGCAACATATACAACATGTACACCGCAGAATATGGACTGGTATTTTTCGGCCAGTACTTTAGAAATTGATAATGAGCAAAAAGAAATGGTTGGAACGCATGGCGTGATGCGCTTCTTCGATGTGCCTATTGCATACGCCCCTTACTTCACTGCTCCTACTTCTAGTGAGCGTCGTTCGGGTATCTTGGCGCCGGTGGCTGGATACAACTCCAATAATGGCCTTGACATTACTCAGCCTTATTACGTCAACATAGCTCCCAATAGGGACTTATTAATTCTTCCACGTTACATGAGTGATCGCGGTTTGCAGATGGGCGCAAACTACCGCTTTCTGGACAGCAAGTACAGCGGCACTCTAGGCGGTGACTACCTCGCACATGACAATAAGACAGGAACCAACCGTTGGCGCTATGACTGGCAGCAGCGAGAGGTATTTAGCGGAGGGGTGGCGCCTGGTGGAATTCCAATGCCAGGCTCATGGTCGGGCTATGCAAATATGTCACGTGTTTCAGATAATTTATATCCAACGGATTTCTCGCAGAGTATTGCGGGGGCTGTTACTAGTCAGTTCCGTCAAGAGGTTGGAACTACTAAAGGGCTGACAGGGAGCTTGAGTAACTGGGTAGTGTCAGCTAGAGCATTAACGTTTCAAACTTTGCAGCCGGATCCAACCGCTTTAGTTCAAGCTCCTTACAACGTATTGCCAAACATTACCGCCGCCTATAACAACCGCCTGACTCCTGCAGTAGCTGATACCAGCGGTAAGTACGTTACTTTGCCTACCGGACCAGCAACCACGTTCTCTACAGATTACACAAGATTCTCATACAACATTGGCGGCAACTTAGCTGCTACTGCGCCAGGTGTTTACAGTCAGGCAGACAGAACAGTCGTTAAGGGCTCGATGGCTTTGCCTCAGGTAACACCTGGCTATTACATCACCCCAAAGATGAGCTTTCAGTCGAACACGTATAACGCCACTCCCTTTGTAGCTAGTGGCGCGCCTATAGCACAAGGCTTCACCATCCCTACTTTCAGTCTAGATTCTGGATTAGCATTTGAAAGAGACGCTGCCGAATTGAAGGGCTTCTACGGTCGTGATATGTTGTTAACTATGGAGCCTCGCGCTTTTTATGTTTATACACCTTATCAAAATCAATCACAAACGCCTTTATTTGATACTGCGGATGCGGGCTTCGGTGTTTCGCAGATCTTTAGTGAAAATACCTTTATTGGTAATGACCGTGTTGCAGATAACAATGCAGCCACGCTTGGCTTAACTAGTCGCATGATTGAAGCTAGTACTGGTGCAGAGCGTGCCACGGCCACTCTTGCGCAAAAGCAGCAGTTCACTGGGCAGCGAGTTGGTTTGAATGGCACGATTGTGAACCCCACTACTTATTCAGATACCCTGGGTTCTGGTTCGGTACGCTTACTTGGCAATTTCAGTGCAGATGTATTTGGCCAATACAACACGCAGTTAAATAAATTTGTTCAAACTACGATTGGCGGAAGTTGGCGTCCGACTCCGGGCAGAAGTTTAAATTTCGGCTACCGTAATGTTTGGTCGCCACCAGTGCAGGCATCGGTTCAAAATAACCAAGCATTCGTGCCTTCCTCCACCACAACGGATCAATACAATATTTCTGGGCAGTGGCCAATTACTCGGGAAGTTTCTGTTTTAGGGCGCTGGGGATATGATGCCTTAACCACCAAGACTTTGAACAGTTTGGTGGCTTTGGAGTGGAGCAGGGACTGCTGGACTTTCCGTGGCGCCTATTCTCAAGTTTTGAATACTTCTCAAATAACCACCACCCAGGTGCTCTTTCAGGTCGAATTTAGGGGCTTTGGTAGCGCTGGAAGCAATCCAGTTGATATCATGAAGTTAAATGTTCCTGGATATATGCCTACCTCTAAGCCTATACCACCTTCAACATACGAGAACTATCAATAATGCTTTGTATGAAACGTTTTAAACAAATGAGTGTTCATGCCATTTTCATTGGCATTGGATTATTCGCAAATGTTGCATTTGCTCAGGATTCGGCAAAGGCAAATGCTATGGCAGAAAGCAAAATTCGTAATATCGATGGAGTAGCTGCAGTCGTCAACACGGGTTATGTAACCCGCAAAGAAATTGATGACCGAATTGCGGCACTCAAAAAACAGGGTGTGAAATTGCCGGAAGATGGATCAGTCCGCAAAATAATTCTGGAGCGCCTCATTTTAGAAAAAATTCAATTGCAAAATGCTGACCAAGAAGGGGTCAGGGTTACGAATAAAGAGCTAGATAAAATTATCAGCGACATTGCTGCCAAAAATAAGCTTAGCTATGCGGAATTTAAAGCCAAGGTAATCGCTTCTGGGAGTGCATTTGAACGTTATAAGGAGACGTTGCGTGATGATGTCATCGTTACTCGTTATAGAGAGCGAGAGGTTGAGGGTAAGCTCAAAATATCTGATGCTGAGATAGATAACTTCATTGCTGAGCGTACTCGAGCCATGACATCAGGTGGGGCGCAACGATCGGCTCCAGCAGCAAAAGGCGAATTAGAAGAAATAGATGTAGCGCAAATTTTTATTCCTGTTGATGCTGGCGCAGGAGCGGGTGCTCAAGCTGACGCAAAAAAGAAGGCAGATGACTTGTTGAAGGATGCTCGTGGAGATATTGATTTCTTGCAACTAGGCACAATGGCTGCAAAAGATAATCCAAAGATTAAGTTTCAAGAGTTAGGCTATCGCACTCCTGATCGTTTGCCGCAATTATTTTATGAGGCTATTCGTAACACTGGTGGCGGGCAGGTTGCCAATTCGGTTGTAAAAAGTCCGGCTGGATACCATGTGCTTAAAGTTTTAGATCGTCGTGCAGCTGGAGTAAGTGCGCCTCCACAGCAGGCTGCAGCACCCGATGCTGGTTCACCTACTCCGAAAAATATTCCGATTACACAAACCCTCCCGCGTCATATTTTATTGCGCAGTCGTGCCGGTTTAAGTGATCAAGATGCGGAGAGACGCTTGCAAGGGTACCGTGATCAGATACGGGCAAAGACCGCAGATTTTGCAGAACTTGCAAAAAAATACTCTGAAGATGGGTCGGCGCCAAACGGAGGTGAGCTAGGTTGGATGAGTCCTGGAGATTTGGTTCCTGAATTTGAGCAAGCTATGAATCGCTTGCAAATTGGTGAGGTTAGTAACCCTGTTAAATCAGAATTTGGTTGGCACCTAATTCAGGTATTAGAGCGTCGCGAAGGTCAGCTCACCGTTGAGAAGCAACGTCAATTTGCGCGAGCAGCAATTCGCGAGAAAAAGTTTGATCAAGCTTATCAAGAATGGATGCGTGAGCTGCGTGATAACGCAACTGTAAAAATTCTGAACGTGGAAGATGAAGCAAGTAGCGCACCCCGTTAATCTCGTTGTAAGTACCGGTGAACCAGCCGGTGTCGGACCTGAAGTTTCTTTAGCTGCTTCGCTTGAATTTCTACGTGCGCATGCAGATGCTCAAATCACTTTGTTAGGCAATGATCGGCTATTAGTATTGCCTAAGGGTCTTAGCCCAGACCTATCTAGTCGATTACAAATTGAATCAATCTCACTGGGGGCGCCTGTCATTTCAGGGAGCTTGAATTCGCAAAACGCTCAGTATGTGGTGAGTCTTTTAGATCAGGCGATTGATGGTTGTCAGCAGGGGCGCTTTGATGCCATGGTGACTGCGCCACTTCAAAAAAGCATTATTAATGATGCTGGGACACCATTTACAGGGCATACAGAGTACTTGGCGCAGCGTTGTCAGGTTTCTCGTGTGGTGATGATGTTGTGCGCGCATTTGCCCATCGGATTTTTGGGGCTCAAGGCACCCAGAGACTTGCGTGTTGCCCTCGTCACAACCCATCTTCCCTTAAAGAATGTTCCGCAAGCTCTGAGTTATGACTTGATATTAGAAACGATCCAAATCGTGAATCAAGATTTGCAGAAGAAATTCGGAATTGCTAAACCCATCATCCGGATGGCAGGTTTAAATCCACATGCAGGAGAGTCTGGTTATTTGGGCCGAGAGGAAATTGAAATCATCTCACCGGCAATTGAAGCAGCCAAGAGGATGGGCATCCATGTTTCCGGCCCTTATCCCGGCGATACGATGTTTGATTCAGAATCTGTTGCGCAAGTGGATGCTTTCATTGCGATGTATCACGATCAAGGGCTCGCACCGTTCAAATTTGTTACCTTTGGTAATGGCGTTAATGTCACTTTAGGATTGCCGATCATTCGAACTTCAGTGGATCACGGAACCGCTTTGGATATTGCTGGCAAAGGGTTGGCTGACTCGGGGAGCATGCTTGAGGCTTTGCACTTAGCTTATAAGTTAGCGCTGAACCAACGAAAGCAAGGTTAAAACATGCATCGCGCTCGCAAACGATTTGGCCAAAACTTTTTGCAAGATAACGGAATTATTTATTCCATTGTTGCGCTTATCAATCCTAGTGCGGATATGCATGTCATTGAGATTGGCCCTGGCCTGGGCGCGCTAACACTTCCTTTGCTGAGTAATCTTGATCACTTGGATCTTCTGGAAATTGACCGTGATTTAGTGGCTTTTTGGAATGAGAAGAATCTCAAAGGTCTTACGGTGATTGAGGGTGATGCGCTCAAGTTTGACTTTTTGACATGGGCTCAGAATAGATCAGCTAAGCAGGGCTTATGTAAGGTGGTTGGCAATCTGCCTTACAACATTTCTTCACCTTTATTGTTCCATTTAGTTTCTGCCGCAGCCTCAATTGATGAGCAGGTATTTATGTTGCAAGCAGAAGTAGTAGAAAGAATGGTTGCAAAAGCTGGAAGCTCTGATTTCAGTCGTCTGTCGGTCATGCTGCAAGCTCGTTACGATATGGAGTTAGTGTTAGAAGTTCCCCCAGAAGCTTTTGACCCTCAGCCTAAGGTGAATTCGGCTGTAGTACGGATGATCCCCAGAAGGGATTTCACATTGACAGATGCGCAATGGAATTTATTGGAAAAAGTAGTTGCCGCTGCCTTCTCCCAAAGAAGAAAAATGTTGCGGACTAACTTGAGTGCTTTTTCAGACAGATTGAGTCTGACGGAGATAGAGCTTAAGGCAAGAGCCCAGGACATTTCTGTTGACCGCTATATCGAGTGGGCTAAAGTTCTCGCCTCATAAATCAATATTCAGTCCTGACTCAGCACTGAATTACTACTTTCTTGTGAATTATTTATAAGCGCTGGGGTCAATCACGCGCATCTCAGCTTCAATCCAACCTTCTACTTCTCGTTGAAGTTCTTCGGCTGACTTATTGGTTGAGCTAATCGCAGGCCCAATTGAAAAGATGACTGTGCCCGGTTCCTTGATAAAGCTATTTTTCGGCCAGCAACGACCGGCGTTGTGCGCAATTGGAATCACTAGTGCATCCGTAGCACTTGCAAGGCGTGCTCCACCCTTACGGTAAGGTTTAGTTGAGCCAATAGGGGTTCTAGTGCCTTCCGGGAAGAGCATGATCCATTTGCCTTCGCCCAAGCGTTTGCGGCCTTG
Source organism: Polynucleobacter sp. JS-JIR-II-c23 (assembly GCF_035011225.1). Taxonomy (NCBI): domain Bacteria; kingdom Pseudomonadati; phylum Pseudomonadota; class Betaproteobacteria; order Burkholderiales; family Burkholderiaceae; genus Polynucleobacter; species Polynucleobacter sp. JS-JIR-II-c23. Next base: position 319,771 of record NZ_JAYGQT010000001.1, read on the forward strand.
GGTCGCTACAGAATGAGCTGCAGTCTGCTTATTAGAGCGATTAATGTGGATCATCTTCAGTAACGCCAAAGCCCAACCAAAAAAAGGAATCCAGAGAAGTTCACGCTTAAAGACAAAGCAAAGTTGTTTTGGCAGTAGTGCGATGTACGCAATAGTTTCGTAAGCGGACTGGTGCTTACTTAAGATGATGACCCGCTCATTGAGTACAGCCCGCATGTTTTCCATACCGCGGATTTCATAATGAATGCCGCACAATGGCTTTAATAGGGTGATAACGATTTTGTTCCAGAGCCCAATAAATGTGTAACGGTTTTCTGGACTTAGGAATGGAAAGGCTAGCATGCACAGCACTGACCAAATGGGCGTGAATATTACTAAAAATAAGGCAAAAAGGATGGAGCGAATCAATTTCACGATAGGTCTAAGCCTTATTTTCTAAAAGGGTGCTTGCAAAAGCCAGTAGATCAGCATGAATTTGTGTGTCCTCAGGTAAGCCACCTTTTGCAAGCGTTTTTTCACCCTTGCCAGTGAGCACTAAGTGAGGTGAGGCTCCTAAGGCTACTCCAGCTTGGAGGTCACGTAAAGAGTCCCCCACTATAGGAACGCCTGTCAGTGGTTTGATGCTATCTATTCTCTTGTAGCGCAATGCAATTTCTTTCATCATGCCTGGTGCCGGTTTACGGCAATCGCATTGATGTGAATCTTGATGAGGGCAAAAGAAGATGCTGTCAATATGGCCGCCCAATGGCTTTAGCAGAGTCTCCATTTTGCTATGCATGGCATGTAACTCATTGATTGTGAAGCAGCCCCTGGAAAGGCCTGACTGATTCGTTGCTAAGGCAATTTGATAGCCCGCTTGATTGAGTAAGGCTATCGCTTCTAAGCTTCCTGGAAGGGGAATCCATTCATCTACTGACTTCACATAATCATCGCGATCTTCATTGATCACGCCATCGCGATCAAGAATGACTAATTTAGTAGAGCTGGTGCTCATGCTAATTTGCCGAGATCGGCAACGAGATTCATTTTCTGGTGAAGTTGTTGCAGGAGAGCAAGGCGGTTATCGCGTAGCTCAGGATTGGGGTCCATGACCATCACATCGGCAAAGAATTGATCAATTGGCTCGCTCAAAGCAACAAGCGCTCTTAAGAGTTCAACAAATTGGCGTTTTTCATAAGCAGCATTGATGGCGGGAGTCACTGCTTCCAATGCTTTGTGTAGTATTGCCTCTGCTGGAATTTGCAGTAATTTTTCTGAGCAGGCGGTAGGAATAGCGGTAGTAGTTTTCTTCAGAATATTGCTGATACGCTTATTGGCGGCCGCGAGTTGAGCGGCTTCTGCCAGAGCATTAAATTCACGCAAGGCAGTCAAGCGCTCGATCAAATCATTAATTTGTGCTGGGTCTTGACTCAGGACAGCATCAATTTCTGCGCTAGTAAATGCTTTGCCGGCAACCGATTGGTCGCGTAAATAGGCGCGTAAGCGATCAATAATGAAGGCGTAGATATCGGCAGCTTTTGCTTTTTCTTGTACATCCGCTTGGGGAAACTGAGCACGAGCTAATTCAATTAATTCAGGCAAATTGAGCGAAAGATTCTTTTCTAAGAGTAAACGGCAAATACCTAAGGCATGACGACGTAGGGCATACGGGTCTTTATCACCAGTAGGGGCAAGTCCAACACCCCAAATGCCAACCAGTGTCTCTAATTTGTCGGCGATGGCTAAGATCGTGCCAGTTTGGGTTTGCGGCAAAGTATCGCCTGCAAAGCGCGGCATATAGTGTTCGCTGCAAGCGCTAGCAACATCCGCATTCTCACCATCATGGTTGGCGTAATAACGCCCCATGATTCCTTGCAACTCCGGAAACTCACCAACCATATCAGTCAGTAAATCTGTTTTAGCAATTTCTGCGGCACGGGAAGCCAGCTTTTCATCGGCACCTAATTTTTTAGCGATACCTATAGCCAATCCTTGAACGCGCTTGGTGCGATCCAGTTGATTGCCTAGTTGATTGTGATAAACCACCTTACCAAGATCTGCCACGCGAGAGGCTAATGGGCGCTTTTGATCTTGCTGGAAGAAGAAGCGAGCATCGGATAAGCGTGGACGTACAACACGCTCATTGCCTGAGATGATGGCCTCTGGCTTGTTTGTTTCGATATTAGAAGCAATCAAGAAGCGATTACGTAATTTGCCCTGCTTATCTGTTAACGCAAAGTACTTTTGATTGGTTTGCATTGTCAGAATTAAGCATTCTTGAGGCACTTCTAAGAACTCTTGATCAAAATGGCATTCATAGATGGCCGGCCACTCAACAAGGGCTGTTACTTCATCTAGAAGGCTATCTGGCATCAATACCAAGTCATCGCCAGCTGCTTTTAATAGGGCGGTCTCGATTTGTGAGCGACGCTGATTAAAGCTGGGAATAATCTTGGCTTTTGATTGGAGCTCAGTCTCGTATTGGTCTGCATTCGAAATAGTGATGAGACCAGGCGCTAGGAAACGATGTCCTTCGGTTTGATTCGCCGCATCAATACCTAAAGCACTGATGTTTAAAGTAGTAGCACCATGTAGCGCAATGATGCGGTGGGCGGGGCGAGCAAATTGCACGTCGGCCAATCGACCATCTTTCCGCAGTACTTGGTAGTGCATCATTTTTGCAATGGGCAGCTTGCTTAATGTTTGCTCAAGCGCGGCTTGCGCAGTTTGCTCAAGTGCAGCACCTTTAGCAATGACATTGAGGTACAGCGCTTCATTCTTACCCTCACCTGCTTTTTCTAAAGTGGCGAGATCAATGTCTCCGTACCCAAGAGCACCTAATTTTTTGAGTAGTGGTGGGGTTGCTTTACCTTCAGCGTCAAATGCAATGCTGGTAGGTAATAATTTTTCCCGCACAGGGTAGTCGGGAGCTTGATCAAGAACATTGGTGACTTGAACAGCTAAACGGCGTGGTGTGGCGAAGCCAGTTGCTTTAGATGCATCAGATGCTAGACCGGCTGTTTTGAGTGCTGCAAAGATGCCTTCGCTAAACGCATCGCCCAAGCGACGCAGAGTTTTAGGTGGCAGTTCTTCGGTAAATACCTCGATCAATAAAGTCGCTGATTGAGGTTTTGAATTAGGTGTGCTCATAAATGGAAGGCAAAAATCTCGATGTGCTTAAGCCTGAGCTTTAGCTTGACGTTGACACATTGGGAAACCCAGTTTTTCTCTAGACTCAAAGTAGGCTTGAGCCACTGCGCGAGAAAGATTGCGAATACGTCCTATATAGGCTGCGCGTTCGGTGACCGAGATGGCGCCACGAGCATCCAGTAAGTTAAATGTGTGCGCAGCTTTCAGAACCATTTCGTAAGCAGGTAGCGCTAGTGGTACTTCCATTAAACGCTTGGCTTCACTCTCGTAGTTTGTAAAGTTAGCAAAGAGTAAATCTGCATTAGAGTGTTCAAAGTTGTAACAAGACTGCTCCACTTCATTCTGGTGATACACATCACCATAAGAGATGCCATCAGCCCACACTAAGTCGTAGACGTTAGAGCAGTTCTGGATATACATTGCTAAACGTTCGATGCCGTAAGTGATTTCACCAAGAACTGGTTTGCAATCTAGACCACCTACTTGCTGGAAGTAAGTGAACTGCGTTACTTCCATACCATTGAGCCAAACCTCCCAGCCAAGACCCCATGCTCCTAGTGTTGGGTTTTCCCAATCGTCTTCTACAAAGCGAACATCATTCTCTTTAAGGTCTAAACCTAAAGCGGCAAGAGATCCCAAGTAAAGGTCGAGAATGTTTTCAGGCGCTGGTTTGAGGACTACTTGATATTGATAGTAGTGTTGCAAGCGATTTGGGTTCTCGCCATAACGACCATCTTTAGGTCGGCGGGATGGCTGAACGTAAGCTGCTTTCCAAGGCTCTGGACCAATGGCGCGCAAGAAGGTCGCAGTGTGCGATGTACCGGCACCAACCTCGAGGTCGATAGGTTGCAATAGGGCACAACCTTGTTGGTCCCAATAATCTTGAAGTTTGAGAATGATTTGCTGAAAAGTAAGCATGATTAACCTGGCTAAGCCTTTGATTTTACATGGCTAGAGCACTCGAGAGTTAAAAATGCTTAAAAACGTCTACGCTGAATCAGACCCCAGAGCAGCAGTAGGCAAGAAATACCCAAAATCGGCAAATTACCCCAAATGACATAAGGCGTTTTTCCAGAATAGGCCTGGACCTGGGTGCTAAGGGTTGTTTGGGCAAACTCCGGGAGTGCTTTGAGTACTTTGCCATCAGGACCAAGAACCGCAGTAATCCCTGTGTTGGTGGCACGCAAGGCAGGAAGCCCAGTTTCTAGTGAGCGCAGCTGTGAAAGCCTAAGTTGTTGAGTGGATGCTTGGGATTCACCAAACCAGGCCAGATTGGTCATATTGATGAGTAGGTTTACTGGCTTATCGCTGTGTTGAATACGAGAGGCAAGCTCACTGCCAAAGACATCTTCATAGCAAATCGTGATTGCCGCATGAATGTCTTCTTGATCCTTGCGCACAATCGTAAAAGGAGATTGGTCTAGTTTTCCTCTTGCAAAGTCACTCATGGGTACATGAAAGGCTTTGACGAACCACTGAAAGCCTGGGGGAATAAATTCTCCAAATGGGACGAGGTGGGCTTTATCGTATTGATAGGGCAATGCATTCGGTGACAGTCCAGTGGCGCGATTCGAGTACTGCATGCCGTCTTCCCCTGGCACTTCGCCGATTAATCCAAGCAGAATGTTGCTACTACTTTTATTGGAAAAATCTTGTAAGTAATTCAATAGACCAATCGGTAAGTTAGGCAGCGGCCATGGAAACGCAGTCTCAGGAATGATGATGAGGTTAGCCGCCTCTTTAGTAATTTCTCCGGCATAGAAATCAATTTGCTTGCTAATAGCCTGTGGATTAAATTTCAGACTTTGTTCAAAGTTACCCTGAATTAAGCGAACGCTAATCGGTTCTCCAACTGGCTTCGTAAAGGTAAAAAAACCAGCGCATTGAGAAATCCCAATAACCGTCAAGATAAGTAGCATGCTGGAAACGACATGCTTGCGAGCTTGGTAAATTTCCCAGGAAGTCCAGATTGCTAAAAAGGTACACGCTAGTCCGCCAAAGAAGGGGGCGACAGGTGCGAAAGGTCCATTGAACTGGGTTTCAGCAAAGCCCATCCAAGGAAATCCAGTAAAGATATAGCCCCGTAGAAATTCCGCAAGAACCCAACTCGCTGCCAACAGCAGACCAAATAAGCGATTCTTTTTAAACAGTGGAATAGCCAGTGTTGCCAATGAGAAATACAGTGCTACATAAGCCGAAAGTAAAAATACGCCCATGCAAGCAAGTGGTGCACTCATTCCACCAACATCATGGAGACTGATATAAAGCCACCATAGACCCACTACAAAATAAGCAATGCCAAATGAGAGGCCTAAGAGAAATTGTTTTTTGAAGGAGGTAGACCGCTGATCATCAAGGCGCCACCAGAGAAGACTGAGAACGGGGATCTGAAGCCAACCGCCATAAGGTAGTTCAGCAATAGCGGCAAGTGTCGCCCCCAATACAAACAAAATACAAACAGAAAAGATTTTGCTGCTCATGCGTGAATGATTGGAGTACTGATCAAACAATGTGAATCTCAGTCTGATTTTTTATTGGATTGTCGTGCAAGCAGAATATGAATTTGTCTTGGGTCGGCGCGCTGCACTTCAAATTCAATACTACCAATTTCGATAAGCTCACCCATTTTGGGGACGCGGCCTAAATGCTGAATCACCAGGCCTGCTACCGTCTCAATATCTTCCACTTCAAAGTGAGTACCAAGTCTCTCATTGAATTGTTCAAGCTCGGTAATGCCTTTAACACGAATGTCGCCATTATCTAAGGCGATAAGGTTGTCGGCCTCTTCATCGACGTCATGTTCATCCTCAATGTCGCCAACGATCTGCTCGAGCACATCTTCAATGGTAATGATGCCGGCAACGCCACTATATTCATCAACTACGATGGCCAAATGATTGCGGTTGTCTTTGAAGTCTCGCAATAAGACGCTGAGACGTTTGGATTCTGGAATAAAGACCGCTGGGCGCAACCAATCCCGCACCTGAAAATCTTTTTCTGTAGCGTGACGCAATAAGTCTTTCGCTAACAAAATACCAATAACGTTATCTCGGCCGCCTTCGAACACAGGAAAGCGTGAGTGAGCCGCTTCAATAACGCTCTTAATGATTTCAGGGAGAGGTTGACCAATATCGATCCAGTCAATTTGGGCGCGGGGTACAAGGATGTCGCGGGCACATAACTGCCCTACTTGAAAAACACCCTCAATCATCGAGAGGGCATCCGCATCAATTAATCCCTCAGCTTGAGCTTCTCGAAGAGTATCAATCAGTTCTTGACGGCGTTCACTGGGTTCCGTTGGCTGCGGAGTTAAAAAATCAGCCAAGCGATCTAAAAGGGATTTATTGGGGTCAGGCATATAGCAAGAATAGCGTAGAAATATGGCAAATTAAGAATAGGGGTTGGCAAAGCCCAATTTTTGGAGAATGTGGATTTCCAGGAGCTCCATTTTTTTAGCATCGCGGCTTACCTCGTGATCGTGGCCTTGAGCATGAAGGCAGCCGTGCACAATTAAATGGGCCAAATGGGCTTTTAGTAATTTACCTTGCTCTTTAGCCTCTCTTTGAAGTACTGGGAGGCAAAAAATAATATCTGCCACTAAGTTATTTTTTGAAAGCTCATAAGGAAAAGTTAAAACATTGGTCGCGTAGTCTTTTTGACGAAAAGCCAAGTTCAGCTTTTTACCTTCCGCAGCATTGACAAAGCGAAGGGTGATCAAGCCACTAAGAGCTGTGGCACTTTTCACCCATTTCTTAATTAGGCTTGAGGAAGCTGCTTGTTTTACAGCAGACTCAATCGCCGGGCTGGCGTATTGCAGATCAATTGTTAGCTTGGGGGAATTGCTTTTGCTATTAGTTAACATGGGCTTCTACTAACTCACCTCTAAGGGTGTAGTTAAGGACTTCCGTAATGCGAATGTCTACGAATTGACCAATGAGACTTTCAATATCTTGATCGGGTGCTGTGAAATGAATGATGCGATTATTTTCAGCACGACCCTGTAAGTTGACGCCATCCTTAGCAAGACCCTCAATCAATACTCTTTCAGTATTGCCCAACATTTTTTGGCTAATTTGGTTTGCCTGTCCTTCAACTAATGCCAATAAAGTTTGGAGGCGCTTGAGTTTTACTTCGTAAGGTGTGTCATCGTGAAGATTTGCCGCAGGAGTTCCTGGGCGTGGGCTAAAGATAAAACAAAAGCTGTTATCAAAGTTCAGTTCCTTAACCATTTTGAGCAACTTCTCAAAGTCGGCTTCAGTTTCTCCAGGGAAGCCCACAATGAAATCACTCGACAGTGTCAAGTCGGGGCGAACAGCGCGCATCTTGCGAATAATGCTCTTGAACTCTAGGGCTGTATAGCCGCGCTTCATCGCTGAGAGCATGGAATCCGAACCATGTTGTACAGGCAGATGCAGGTGGCTAACAAGCTTAGGTACTTTGGCGTAGACGTCGATGAGTCGTTGTGTAAATTCTTTAGGATGGCTAGTAGTAAAGCGAATTCGCTCAACTCCAGGAATTTCAGCGATGTATTCAATCAATAGAGCAAAGTCAGCGATCTCTTCAGTGTCACCCATCCTGCCAAGATAAGCGTTTACGTTTTGACCAAGCAGAACAATTTCTTTGACGCCTTTGCTAGCAAGGCCAGCGACTTCTGTCAGTACATCATCAAATGGTCTTGAGACTTCTTCGCCTCGGGTATAGGGCACAACACAGTAGCTGCAATACTTAGAGCAGCCTTCCATGATGGAGACATAGGCAGAACCACGAGTTTGGCGAGACGCAGGAAGATGATCAAACTTTTCAATCTCAGGAAAAGAAATATCTACTTGAGAGATGCCAGTTTTGCGACGCTGTGCAATGAGATCAGATAAGCGATGGAGTGTTTGAGGTCCAAACACAACATCAACGTAAGGAGCGCGGCTAACAATTTGTTGGCCTTCTTGACTTGCTACGCAGCCGCCAACACCAATGAGTAAGTCGGGCTTCGTTTTTTTGAGTTCACGTAGCCGTCCCAAATCTGAGAAGACTTTGTCTTCCGCTTTTTCGCGAATGGAGCAGGTGTTGAGAAGAACCACGTCGGCATCTTCGGGGCGATCCGTCATGACCATGCCTTCGTCGGCATGCAGGAGGTCTGCCATTTTTCCCGAGTCGTACTCGTTCATTTGACAGCCAAAGGTTTTGATATAGAGCTTTTTCATGGGCCGTTCTCAGGTTTATAGCTGGGGGCGAAGCTCAGATTTTACCGCCTAAGACCCAAGTTGTTCTTATATGAGCCTGTAGGCCAAAATTGCCACGATGGTGGGTGGAATGGCTGCAATCAATAAATACAGTGCTGAAACAGTATGTCCAGGAAAGTGGCCACGCAAGATCGCAATACCTGCTGGGTTAGGGGCATTGGCAATAACGGTGAGGCCACCACCAGCAACCGCTCCACCCACTAATGCCAGTTTGAACTCCGGTGAGGTGCCGGTTACTAATGATCCTAAATAGGTGAGTGCCGCATTGTCGGTGAAAGCAGTCAGAACAAGACTGCCATAAAAGACTGCAGTAGGGCTCATCATTTCGAGAATAGGTTGCAGCCACCATCCTTGTAATGCACCCAATACTACTAAACCGCCCAAGAAGAATCCCACCAAGAGGGCTTCTTTCAGAATGAGAGGGCTTTGATGTTTTGGGTATGCCGTGGTGTAACCAATAAAGAAGAGCAGAATCCACGTGAAAATAATTGGATCATGCGCAAAGAAAACCACTCCAAATAAAAAAATCAGGTGCGTCAAAATGACTGCTAAAGGAATTTTGGCTTCCTTTTTGTCAGCATTAGGTTCAATTAATTGGCGATGAAATAAAAGAGTTGCTGCCAGAGCGTTGATGAAGATTACTATGCAAGACTCTAGACCAAAGTTACTAAACATGAATGCTGAACTCCATCCCCAAGTGGAGGCCACCATCAGAACGGGTGGAGCAGCAAAGTTAGTGAGAGTGCCCCCAATGGAAATGTTCACAAAGAGTACGCCAAGAGTGCCAAACAGAAGCGCTTTAGAGCATTGGTGACGATAAACTAAATCGCGCAATAAAAAAGCAGCCAGAGTCATCGCTGCGGGCTCAGTAATCAGGGAGCCAAGGAGTGGTGTGGCCCCTAGGGTTAAAAAATATAAGGCAGGAGCACTTCTGATGCGAAATAGGTATTGCAGGCCGTTAGCTAAAGCATGCAAAATTTGAGTAGAAAAATACAGAATAGGTTTTGTGCCGGCAACAATCATGATGGCAAAGACAAAGAGTGGTTCTGTGAAATTGCGTTTATTGAGAAAGTGCTTTGCAGTCTCTAAGTCGTCATAGAAGGAAATGAAAATAACTAATATGGCAGCCCAAAAGCCAAAGACAATTTCTACTTCGCCAAGAAGATGCCAAAGGCCAGCATGCCGAGGAGATTTTTTAGCAATCGATTCAAAATAGCCTGTGCAAAAGGTGTGTAAAACAGCGATTGCAAAAATAATGCTCGCACCAAGTTCTGTGGGGGTAAAGTTCATAGCAGAATGGTAGCAGGTGCTTGATGAAACTAAGACATTGTTAATTTAGGAGATTTTGGTGAAATTAAAGATTGGGTATCAAGAGCTCATTCAAGAGGCAATGGCTGAAATTGAGACTCTTTCCGTAGAAAAAGCATCGGATTTATTGGCGGACACAAATGTGGTGTTTGTAGATATACGGGATATTCGTGAATTAGAGCGAGAGGGCATGATTCCAAATGCGCTACATGCCCCCAGGGGAATGTTGGAGTTTTGGGTTGACCCTGATAGCCCTTATTACAAGCCAATCTTTGGGGAAGGCAAGAGATTGGTATTGTATTGCGCCTCAGCTTGGCGTTCGGCCTTAGCAACACAAACTCTCCAGAGAATGGGTGTGCCCAATATATGTCACTTAGAAGGCGGCTTTACTGCTTGGAGGAAGGCGCAATTACCTGTTGCAGAAAAAACGAGTAAATCCCATTCGGGTTAAATTTAGGCTTGATGATTTATGTGTATTAATAATTTTTTAGGATTTTTATGAGAAAAGTAGTTTCACAGTTTGGCCAAGGCCCTCTTCAGCAGAAATTAACTGCTGGTGATTTACATTTTTTGTCTGATGCTGAGGTTTCTAAAGGTGGCTCTGATACTGGCCCAAGTCCTCACGAATATCTTGGCGCTGCTTTGGCGGCCTGCACCTCAATGACTTTAAAGATGTACGCTGGGCGCAAAGAAATCAAATTAGACAATGCAATTGTGACTGTCGATATTGAGAGGCATGATGATGTTGAAACATTCTCCCGTGACATTCAGTTACAAGGCAATTTGAGCGCTGAAGAAAAAGAGCGCTTACTTGAGATTGCACATAAATGTCCAATTCATAAAGCATTGGCAGGGCAGATTCAAATAAAAACCCAGCTAGTAAATTAATACGAGCTGGGTTGGTATTGCTGAACTCGGGCCTCAAAAGGCCTGGGTATTCTGCTTAAGTGGGCCTATTAGTTAGGTGCCTGAGCTGGCTGATTATTTTTACCAGCGTTATAGCCAGAGTTGTAATTAGCGGCTTCATTTTTCTTGTAAGCATCATAGACATAGCCAGATGCTGCACCAACTGCTGCACCACCAACTGCACCCCAGATAGGATTGCCGTGGAAAATTGCAGTGCCAACAGCGCCAGCTGCTGCGCCAATACCTGCGCCTGAAAGTGTACGTTGCTCTGTATTGCTCATGTTTGAGCAACCAGCGATTGCTAAAGTTGCTGCGGTAATTGCGATAATTTTTTTCATCTCAACTGATCCTTTAAATGGGTATTAGTTTGTCTAAGTTACTTAGATTATTTTCTGGCGCAAGGGAAGCGTGAGGCTAAGAAGCCCAAGAAAACGCCTGCCGCTGGTTTGTCTGCAACTTGTGGAGTGCTGTTTGCAAACTTCACAAAATCACCAATGACTTCATCACGAGCTGGAGCAGGTTGCTTAACGCAAATAAATGGCTTTGCACGTTGTGGGTGACGAGTTGCTAAATAGGTTTCATAAACAGAGGTAGTAAAGCCAATACAGAAACTACGGGATTCTGGGCTTGCAGGAAGTTTGCAAACATTCGCGAGTTCTTGAGTACTTAATACCTTGATAGTTTCTTGTGCTTGAGCAAGACCTGAAAATGCAGCTAAAGCGGCCAATGCGATGAGGATTTTTTTCATGGGTTCTCCCTTGGGTGTATGTAAAAACGATGATAAACCATACAAATTCCTATATGTGCACTAAATAAGTGCACTATGCCCTTTTTTGGGCTTTTTCAGTCCCCATAATGATGCAAAAATAAGAGGGGGAAATTGCATGGAAACTTTGAAATCTGGAAGTGATGCTTTATTTATCTTGCTTGGCGCCATCATGGTTCTTGCCATGCATGCAGGCTTTGCGTTCTTGGAGTTGGGAACGGTTCGGAAGAAAAACCAAGTTAATGCCTTAGTCAAAATCTTGGTGGACTTTTCAGTCTCAACGATTGCCTATTTCTTTATTGGCTACAGCATTGCTTATGGCGTGAACTTTTTCTCTGGGGCGGAGTTACTAGCGGAAAAGAATGGCTACGAGTTGGTCAAATTTTTCTTTTTACTAACTTTTGCTGCTGCGATCCCCGCAATTATTTCTGGTGGCATTGCAGAGCGCGCTAAATTTAATCCACAACTAGTGGCTACTTTTATATTGGTGGGTTTTGTCTACCCTTTCTTTGAAGGTATTGCTTGGAATCAACATTACGGCATTCAGGCTTGGATCAAAGGGTTTACTGGTGAAGAGTTTCATGATTTTGCTGGATCGGTAGTGGTTCATGCGGTAGGTGGCTGGATTGCACTGCCTGCTGTCATTTTGTTAGGCGCACGTCGTGGTCGCTATACAAAAGAAGGTCAAATCTCTGCTCATCCACCATCAAGCATTCCTTTCTTGGCCTTGGGTGCGTGGATCTTGGCAGTTGGTTGGTTTGGTTTTAATGTGATGAGTGCACAAACGATCGACAAGATCAGCGGTTTGGTTGCGATGAACTCATTGATGGCTATGGTTGGTGGAACATTGGCTGCTTGGGTGGTGGGTCGTAACGATCCTGGCTTTACCTACAACGGGCCACTTGCTGGTTTGGTTGCAGTGTGCGCAGGGTCAGACTTAATGCATCCTCTCGGCGCTTTATTTGTTGGCTTAGTTGCCGGTGCATTGTTTGTATATATGTTTACCTTGGTTCAAAACCGCTGGAAGATTGATGATGTTCTCGGTGTTTGGCCTTTGCATGGCTTATGCGGTCTTTGGGGCGGATTAGCTGCCGGTATCTTCGGAACCAAAGCTTTAGGCGGAATTGGTGGCGTGACTTTTACTGGTCAGCTGATTGGTAGCGCCTTGGGTGTTGGCATTGCATTGCTTGGTGGCTTTGTTGTCTATGGCACCCTGAAAGCAGTCTTGGGTATTCGCATGTCTCAAGAAGAAGAATTTGAAGGTGCGGATTTAAGTGTGCACCGCATTTCTTCTACGCCTGATCGCGAGCCAAACTGGTAATTTTCTTTTAGTGCAGAGTCGTTCATCTATAGCCCGATTCATACTTATAATGAATCATGGCTATATTTGAACTAGACGGAAATGCCCCTCATCTAGCTGAGGGTGCTTGGGTTGCCGATAGCGCAGAAGTGATCGGCAAGGTTGAACTTCATCAAGATGCGAGCATCTGGCCCAAAGTCGTTATCCGTGGCGATAACGACCTCATTCAAATCGGCGCAGGCAGTAATGTGCAAGATGCTTCTGTTTTGCATACCGATCCAGGCTACCCACTCATCATTGGCAAGCATGTCACTGTTGGTCATCAAGTGATGTTGCATGGTTGCAATATCGGAGACGGTAGTTTGATTGGCATTGGCGCAGTTATTTTGAATGGCGCAAAGATTGGAAAAAACTGTCTCGTTGGTGCGGGTGCACTCGTTACTGAAGGGAAAGAATTTCCGGATGGCTCTATGATTTTGGGAACTCCTGCTAAGGCAGTAAAAGAGTTGACCCCGGAGCAGATTGCTGGCATCCACGATATCGCTGGCCGCTATGTCAAAAATGCCCAGCGTTATGTCAAGACCTTGAAGAAAATTTCTTAATCCCTTAACTATCAGTCGTTAAATATTTTGCTCTATGTATTTAATGTAGTTCTCCCAGTATTTCTACTCATCTTGATTGGGTATGTTGGTGGGCGTACTGGTAAGTTAGGAATCAACGCTTCAGTTGAGCTCAATCGTTTTGTGGTTTGGTTGGCATTGCCTGCGCAACTCTTTAACTTTGCCGCCAATAGTGGCTGGCAAACACTTTGGCAGCCTGGTTTCATCACTGCATTTTTTCTCAGTTGTTTAATTGTTTTTGTCTTGGTGCTCTTGGTGAGTTGGCTACGTCATCGTGATTTAGCGGCAGCTAGCTTTGATGGCCTGAGTGCTTCTTATTCAAATACGGGGTATATGGGCATTCCCTTATGTGCACTTGCCCTTGGTCAAGATGGTTTAGCGCCTGCGATTATTTCTACCTTTATTGTGTTTGTCATGTTTGCTTTAGCAACGGTCTTGATTGAGATTGGCATCTTGTCGCATAAGAAGCCGCATGAGATTGGGTTGAGCGTGATTAAATCACTTTGTACTAACCCCTTATTAATAGCTCCAGTTGCTGGTCTGTTGTGGGCCTCAAGCGATTTAACTTTATATGATCCCATCGCACAAGTGATTGCATTCTTAGCTGCCGCATCAACACCTTGTGCTCTCGTTTCCATCGGTTTATTTCTGATGCAAAAGAGTACTACCGCTCCTGCTCAGGCTTGGGGTATCAGTTTGGCAAAGCTGCTTCTGCAACCTTTGATTGCTTGGGTCATTGCGGGCCCCATCTTGGAGCTGCCGGCATTATGGGTGAGTGCCATCATCATACTCAGCGCGCTACCAACTGGTACGGGCCCCTTTATGTTGGCGCAATACTACAAAGCTGACGGTAGCGTGATTTCTAGGGTGGTATTAATTACTACCGTGAGTTCTTTGCTGACGCTCTCTTTATTTCTGTGGTGGAGCAACGGGGTTTAATCCTTCAGCATCAATTTGGTTTTCCCAAGAGGCGTCGATAAAAGCGGGCAATGTCATGCACTCATGAAAGATTCGCATCAGAGTGGGGTAGGGAGTGACATCTACTTTTGCGCTTAATGCGTTAAATAGCTGAGGTACTAAGCAGACATCAATCAAGCCGGGTTGGTCGCCATAGGAAAATCTCCCAACTCGTGGATCGAGACTTAATTGTTTCTCTACACTTTCGAGTCCCAGCTTGATCCAATGTCCATACCACTCATCTTTTGCTTCCGTATTGATGCCGAGTTTTTTGATGAGATAACGCAATACCCGTAAATTATTGATTGGATGAATATCGCTCGCAATATCCATTGCAATAGCACGCACCCATGCGCGATCAATCGCTAGTGTTGGTAGGAGTGATGGCTCAGATTGAATCTCTTCGAGGTACTCAATAATGGCCAAGGATTGATGAATACTTTTTTCGCCATCTTCCAGAAGAGGTACTAAGCGATTAGGATTTTTCTTGCCATATTCCTCGCCCAATTGATCTCCGCCATTTTTACCGAGATGAACGGGGATGATTTCGTAATCCATGGCCTTGAGATTGAGGGCAATGCGAACACGAAAAGCGGCAGAGCTACGCCAAAAGCTATACAGCTTGGGGGTCATATCAACACCTTATTTGCACTCATAGCTAACAGTATATTGAGGATGGTCATTCAAGTCTGCGCTCGGACAAAGTGCATTAGACTGGTTGTTATGGAAGACATTAATTTCTGGATTGGCATCATCGCAACCATGGCCTTTGCGGTAACAGGCGTCTTAGCTATTGCAGATCGTGGTGTAGACCTCTTCGGCGTCTTGGTGCTGGGTTTAATTACCGCAATTGGCGGCGGCACGATTCGCGACATCATTTTGGAAGCCCCTATTTTCTGGTCTGAGAATCAAATATATGTGTGGCTTGCGCTCGGCGCTAGCATCCTCACCTTCTTTGCAGAATCTTTCTTTACCCAGCCGCAAATTTATCGGTGGATGTTGTATATCGATGGTTTTGGTGCAGCTCTCTTTGCTATTCAGGGGGCTGATAAGGCGTGGAGCATGGGTTACGGTCTGCCTGTGGCGCCAGTCATCTTGGGTGTGATTACTGCCATTGGCGGTGGCTTATTGCGCGATGTCTTGGCTGGCAGAAAAACGCTCATCATGTCGCATGAGCTTTATGCCATTCCAGTGACTTTGGGTTGTTGCGCTTATGTCCTGGTCCTGAACTTCTTGCCTCACTATGTAGTCGAGGGTTCCGTGATTTGCATGCTTGGAATTTTTGGACTGCGCGCAGCTGCTATTTATTGGGATCTGCGCGTACCCAAAATGTTTATTACTAAAACGCGCTAATCCCTTATTTTTATGGCGTGGATTTATAGACTCACTATATAAGTGCGCCGATCTTGTATTAGACGCTGGGCTAGTGCATGTTGCTTAATTGCCGCCAGTTTCCCAATTTCTCGGGAAAACCCCGACCTTATTTGATGGGGAATTACCCTAACTAGTGGATTTCTTTGAATTTTTTCAAAGCATAATCGATTCGTTGTTTTTTATTTAATAAAAATAGTTAGGAGCTACTGATGTCAACATCAACTAAAGCAGCCCCAATGACCGCTGAAGAACGCAAAGTTATTTTTGCATCATCTTTAGGTACGGTTTTTGAGTGGTACGACTTTTATCTTTACGGTTCACTTGCGGCAATTATTGCTAAGCAATTCTTTTCTGGCCTAGATGCTGGCTCTGCCTTCATTTTCGCTTTGTTAGCGTTTGCTGCTGGTTTCATCGTGCGTCCATTTGGCGCGTTGGTGTTTGGTCGTCTAGGCGATTTGATTGGCCGTAAATACACCTTCTTGGTAACCATCTTATTGATGGGCGGCGCAACTTTCATCGTGGGTATTCTGCCTAACTATGCAACTATCGGTGTTGCTGCTCCAGTCATCTTGATCGCATTGCGTATGCTTCAAGGTTTGGCTTTGGGCGGTGAGTACGGTGGAGCTGCTACTTATGTTGCAGAACATGCTCCTCATGGTCGTCGTGGTGCATACACAGCTTGGATTCAGACAACAGCTACTCTTGGCTTGTTTCTCTCCTTGCTCGTGATTTTGTTCACACGTGAATTCACTGGTCCAGACTTTGACGTTTGGGGCTGGCGTGTTCCTTTCATCGTTTCTATCGCATTGTTGGCGGTTTCTGTATGGATTCGTTTGTCCATGAATGAATCTCCAGCTTTCAAGAAGATGAAAGAAGAAGGCAAATTGTCTAAAGCGCCTTTGTCCGAGTCATTCGGTCAATGGAAGAACTTGAAGATTGTGATCTTGGCATTGTTTGGTCTGGTTGCAGGTCAAGCGGTGGTTTGGTACACAGGCCAGTTCTACGCTTTGTTCTACCTCACACAAGTGTTGAAAGTAGATGCTAAGACAGCAAACTTGTTGATTGCAGCTTCATTGGTAATCGGCACACCATTCTTTGTGATCTTCGGTAGCTTGTCTGACAAGATTGGCCGTAAAGTGATCATCATGGGTGGTTTGTTATTGGCTGTAATTACTTACATCCCTAACACCCCAGTTTCCGTGTTCAATGCTTTGACACACTTTGCTAACCCAGCGTTGGAAAAGGCAATGGCAACTTCACCAGCAACCATTACTGCTGACGTGAATGAATGTACATTCCAGTTCAACCCAACGGGTACTGCTAAGTTCACTAGTTCTTGCGATATTGCAAAACAAGTGATGGCTGCTAACTCTGCTAGCTACAGCACCATTCCTGGCCCTGCAGGTGGTTTGGCTGTTGTGAAGATTGGCGATACAGAAATCACTGGTTACACACCAAAAGGTATGGACCCAGCAGATGCAAAAGCTAAAGATGCTGAGTTCAAAAAGCAAATTCGTGAAGCGTTGAATGCTGCTGGCTATCCAGCTAAAGCTGACCCAGCTGGCATTAACTATGTTGCGGTGTTGCTCTTGCTGGTGTACTTGGTACTCTTGGTAACCATGGTTTATGGTCCAATTGCTGCGATGTTAGTTGAGATGTTCCCAACTCGCATTCGCTACACCTCTATGTCCTTGCCATACCACATTGGTAACGGTTGGTTCGGTGGCTTGTTGCCAACGATCTCCTTCGCCTTGGTAGCGCAAAACGGTAACATTTACTACGGTCTCTGGTACCCAATCATCATCGCTGCGATGACATTGGTAATCGGTACGCTGTTTGTACGTGAAACTAAAGACGTAGATATCTACGCACGTGACTAAGCGGATTGACTAAGATTCTTTAGTCTGCATCAAATAAGAAACCCGATCAGAAATGGTCGGGTTTTTTTATTCCCACAAATCTTTTTGATTGCGGTTGTTTAAGAGTTTTTGATTTTGCTGGGCGATAGAAGTTTCTCTTGCCCCAGGGATTAAAGTAATTTCGGCACCAGCCGCAAGAACTCCAGTTTTGATAACGCGTAAATACCAACCACTAAAGCCGGACTGCAGCATGGCCTTGCTTGCACCCTTGTAACCAACGGCAGCGTTGAATTTGAAACAAGGCTCACGTAGTTTGACGACAGAGAATTCTAACCCTCCCATTTGTAGTCGATCCCCAACAAATACTTCTGTTTCTAGTAGGCCTTCGATTGTGAAGTTCTCGCCAATGGCACCGTGTTGTAAATCAACTGGCTGTTTGGTTTCTCTAGTAAGCAGTTCATTCCAGAAAATATAGTGCTCTGCTGGATAAACGTAAATTGCTTTTTCTAACCCGCCGTGTACTGAGAGGTCAGCTTGCTCATCGCCTTTAACGCCAAGCATAGTAATTTCAACTGGAGCAGGATTTTCTAAATCACTGACTACCTTCTTGCGAATAGCTGAGGCAACGGATTTATAGTTAGGGTGGTGATTGCCAAATAAAGGAGCTACTTTGCCGGTGGATATCGAAAGAAGTCTCATGAGATGAATGGGGGCTAAAGAGATGTTTATTAGTAACGGCAGCGTGCGTCACTTTTGTACTTGGTGAAATACACAATGAGATCAGCTTCAGACTTATATTGGGTGTAATAAATCACCGCACGGGCATCGCTTTTGTATTTCGTATAGAACCAAACGCCAGGCCCGTTATCGCTGGAGTATTGGGTGTCATATACAATGCAGTTTGCTTCTGATTGGTACTTTGTGACAAAGACTTTGGCATTCGCCTCTGATGGGTAATTAGTAACGAAGATCTGCGCTGCCGAGGCACAAAGTGGGATGCCAAGACTCAGCGCCAGCGAGATGAAAAGACGCAAGAGGAATGGATTTATCATTTGGGAATATTACGCCTTCTGCTTTTTGTGTGCAGCTTGGGCTAATATCAATGCATGATGAATTTCTCTCAACAGAAAATGATTCCCACGCTTAGTCGCTTGGCTCTAATAGTTTTTGCTGCCATGGTCAGCCAGGGTGTATACGCCAAGTGGGATGAAGAGCGTGACATGACTACCAATGGCAAAGAGGAGTTGGTCTACTACTTCAAGACTAATGAGCAGGGTCAAAAGCTCGTCTTAGATAAATATGTAAAGCGCCTGATTTTTATTCGTCCCGATAAGTTTTATAAGCGCTCAATCAAGCAAATTAAGATTGATGGGGTGGTGGTAGACGTCAATAGCGACCCTTTTTCGCATTACCCTGAACAAACCGCGATTGTGTTTGAGAATAAGGATGAAGTGCTTAAAAAGCTCTTTTTAGCTAAGAAAATCGAATTTAATGTCCTTTATGGCCGAGATGAGGCCGTCAGCACCTTTCAGATTAAATAGGGATTTGAGTACCTCCAGCGGCCATAGGGTTGGATTGGTTTAGACAGATGCATTCCGATCATTTACAATAGCGAGTTCGGCGAATTAGCTCAGCTGGTTAGAGCGACGGAATCATAATCCGCAGGTCCGGGGTTCAAATCCCTGATTCGCCACCAAATCTAAAGGCCATTGCCCCTCGGCAGTGGCCTTTTTCTTAGGTTGCTTGGTATATGGCTAAATTTTGGAATTTTGTTATTTTCCAGCTTGGTTGGTTTGCCTGTGTTCTCGGCGCAGCCAATAAGGATGTGCTTTGGGCGGTGGTTGCTACCCTAGCCTACATTGCTTTCCACGCCTGGCGTTCACCTTCTCCCAAAACAGAAATCAGTCTTTTATTGAAAGCCTTTGTCTTTGGTTTGGCGGCCGATACCCTCATCATGCATTTGGGCTATCTGGATTTTCGGGATGATTGGCCGTCACCCTATTTGTCACCCCTCTGGATGTGGGTTTTGTGGGTTTTGGTAGCCACCACCATTAATGGCTCCTTGACTTGGTTGCGCGGCAGACCTGTTTTAGGGGCTGTTTTAGGAGGTATTGCTGGGCCAATGTCCTATGAGGCTGGTATTCGGATGGGGGCTGGATCCTGGGTTCCTGGTACTGAAATCACTGGATTTATCCTGGTAGGAGTGGTCTGGGCGGTCGCTATACCCCTATTTTTCTATTGGGACCGAGTTAATCAAGTGCAGCCTAGTCAAAAATCCGTAAATTCAGTTTAAAAGACGCTTGCAAAGACCACTGTTTTTATATACAGTAACTCCTAAGTTGTTACACAGTAGATAAAACTTCGGGAAAAAGCCCAGTACATAGCGAAAAGGGAATCAAACATGGCCTTGGATAACAAAAAGCAATCAGCCTCTTCAGAATTTGAAGGAATGAGCGGAGACAAGCAAAAAGCATTAACGGCAGCACTGGCACAAATTGAGAAACAGTTTGGCAAAGGTTCAATCATGAGATTGGGCGATGCCGAAATTAGTCAAGACATTCAGGTGGTGTCTAGCGGTTCACTCGGATTAGATATCGCTCTTGGAGTTGGTGGTCTTGCACGTGGTCGCGTGATTGAAATCTACGGCCCAGAATCTTCTGGCAAAACGACTTTGACATTGCATGCGATTGCAGAAATGCAAAAGCTTGGCGGCACTTGCGCATTTATTGACGCAGAGCACGCTTTAGATGTGCAGTACGCATCACGTCTTGGTGTAGATGTAAATAATCTGTTGATCTCTCAACCAGATACTGGTGAGCAAGCTTTAGAAATTGCAGATGCATTGGTGCGTTCAGGTTCTATCGATTTGATCGTGATCGACTCTGTTGCCGCTTTGGTTCCAAGGGCTGAGATCGAAGGCGATATGGGTGACTCTTTACCAGGCTTGCAAGCGCGTTTGATGAGTCAGGCTTTGCGTAAGTTAACTGGCGCTATCAAGCGTACTAACACTACCGTGATCTTCATTAACCAAATTCGTATGAAGATTGGTGTGATGTTTGGTTCTCCAGAAACCACTACTGGTGGTAATGCGCTGAAGTTCTATGCTTCTATGCGTTTAGACATCCGCCGTATCGGTAGCATTAAAAAAGGCGATGAGGTTGTTGGTAATGAAACCCGTGTGAAGGTTGTGAAGAACAAAGTTTCTCCTCCATTCCGCGAAGCAATTTTTGACATCATGTACGGTGCTGGTATTTCTAGAGAAGGCGAAATTATTGATATGGGTGTTGAAGCTGACCTCGTTGAAAAGTCAGGTTCTTGGTATAGCTATAACGGTGATCGCATTGGTCAAGGTAAAGACAATGTGCGCGAGTTCTTAAAAGAGAACCCAGCCATTGCCAAAGATATCGAAGCAAGAATTCGCGAGAAATTAGGCGTTAAATCTGGTTCAGCAGTAGTAACCGACGTGCTGAGCGAGGAAGAGGAAGTCGAATAATTCGATGCAAGAGTTAAGTAGTAATCAGAAGGTTAAACAAAGCCCGAGTCTCAAAGCTCGGGCTTTGCGCCTTTTGTCGCAGCGGGAATACAGTCGCAAAGGCTTGGCCGCAAAATTGGCAGAATCAGAAGCGAGATGGGGCAAGTTAGGCGGTGATCAGGCCGAGCAAACACCTGAATCTAGGCATTCTCAGATTGAAGCCGTTTTGGACGACTTTGAGGCAAGAGGTTGGTTGTCTGATGAGCGTTTTGCTGAAGCGCTGATTCGCCGCCGCAGTGAGCGCTACGGGATGAGAAAGATTGCTGATGAGCTCGATAGGGCTGGAGTAGACGCCAAAAAGTCAGCCGCACTCCTTGGGGTCTTAAAAGAGACCGAGTTTCAGCGTGCCTTTGATCTCTGGACCAGAAAATACGGCGTACGCGCTCAGGACCAAAAGGAGCGAGCTAGACAGTATCGCTTCTTGGCATCGAAGGGTTTTGGCTCAGAAGTGGTGGCGAAAGTGATTGGCGGTCAAAGCCCGGATTAGGGCAATTACGGATCCGCAGAGGCTATTTGCGGCATTGCAGCATGCTAGACTTATGGAGTCGGTCAAGCCGTTCGCATTTATTCAAATTTGGCTAATTTAGCTATTTCTAGAGTAAGTATGGGAGCAAGGCAACATCGGTTTAACTAATCCTCATCGCTTGCTAAAAAAGATACCGTTTCGGAGTAATTATGAAAATTCACGAGTACCAAGGCAAAGAACTTCTTCGCCAATTTAATGTGCCAGTTCCTAACGGCATTCCTGCATTCAGTGTTGATGAGGCGGTGAAAGCTGCTGAAAAACTCGGCGGCCCAGTATGGGTTGTAAAAGCACAGATTCATGCTGGTGGTCGCGGTAAAGGCGGCGGTGTGAAGTTGGCAAGAAGCATGGATGAAGTAAAAAAATACGCTTCTGAAATTTTGGGCATGCAGCTCAAGACACATCAAACTGGACCGGAAGGTCAAAAAGTAAATCGCCTCCTGATTGAAGATGGCGCTGACATTAAGAAAGAGTACTACTTCAGTATCGTTACAGACCGCGGAACGCAGAAGAATGTGATCATGGCTTCAAGCGAAGGCGGAATGGATATTGAGGAAGTGGCTGAATCTCACCCAGAAAAAATTATTAAAGTATTTGTTGATCCAATGGTTGGTTTGACAGATGCGGATTGCGACATCGTTGCTAAAGGTATTGGCGTTCCTGAAGCGTCCATCCCAATGGCTCGTGATGTATTTAAGAACTTGTACAAGACTTACTGGGATACCGATGCTTCATTGGTTGAAATCAACCCATTGATTCTTGAAGGTAACGGCAAGATCAAGGCTTTGGACGCGAAGTTCAACTTTGATCCAAACGCGTTGTTCCGTCATCCAGAAATCGTTGCTTACCGCGATATCGATGAAGAAGATGCTGCTGAAATCGAAGCCTCTAAATTTGACCTCGCTTACATCTCATTGGATGGCAATATCGGTTGTTTAGTGAACGGTGCAGGCTTGGCGATGGCTACTATGGACACTATTAAGTTGTTCGGTGGCGAGCCAGCAAACTTCTTGGACGTTGGTGGTGGTGCTACAGCAGAAAAAGTAACTGAAGCATTCAAGATCATGTTGAAGAACAAGAGTGTTGAAGCAATTTTGGTAAACATCTTCGGCGGCATTATGCGTTGCGACGTAATTGCTGACGGCGTTGTTACTGCATGTAAAGCAGTTAATCTCACAGTGCCTTTGGTTGTGCGTATGAAGGGTACAAACGAAGAGCTAGGCAAGAAGATTCTTGCAGGCTCTGGTTTGCCAATCATTAGCGCCGATTCAATGGCTGAAGCTGCTACCAAGGTAGTTGCTGCTGTTGCCAAAAACAAATAATCCAGGAATTTCAATATGTCTATTTTGATTAATAAAAACACCAAAGTCATTACACAAGGTATTACTGGTAAGACCGGTCAGTTCCATACTGAAAAATGTCAGGAATACGCAAACGGTAAAAACTGTTTTGTTGCTGGCGTGAATCCTAAAAAAGCGGGCGAGTCTATTTTCAATATTCCTATTTATGGAACTGTAAAAGAGGCTGCTCAGCAAACTGGTGCAACGACTTCCGTTATCTATGTTCCGCCTCCTGGTGCTGCTGCTGCGATTTGGGAAGCTGTTGAAGCTGACCTCGACTTTGTGATCTGTATTACCGAAGGCATTCCAGTGCGTGACATGCTTGAAGTGCGTAATAAGATGCATGCTAAAGAAGCTGCTGGCGGCAAGAAGACTTTATTGCTTGGCCCTAACTGCCCAGGCATCATCACTCCAGATGAACTGAAAATCGGCATCATGCCTGGCCATATTCATAAGAAAGGCCGTATTGGTGTTGTTAGCCGTTCCGGTACATTGACTTATGAAGCAGTTGGTCAGTTGACAGCTATTGGCTTAGGTCAGTCCACAGCGGTTGGTATTGGTGGCGACCCAATCAATGGCCTGAAGCATATCGACATCATGAGAATGTTCAATGAAGATCCAGAAACAGATGCAGTGATCATGATTGGTGAAATCGGCGGTCCAGACGAAGCAGAGGCTGCGCGCTGGTGCAAAGACAATATGAAGAAGCCAGTAGTTGGCTTTATTGCCGGCGTTACAGCGCCTCCAGGCAAGCGTATGGGTCACGCAGGTGCCTTGATTTCTGGTGGTGCGGATACTGCAGATGCCAAGCTTGCTGTAATGGAAGAGTGTGGCTTCAAAGTAACGAAGAACCCTTCTGAAATGGCTGCTTTACTAAAGGCAATGTTGTAATTAGTAATAAGGAAAAGGATGCTGATTAAACAGCATCCTTTTTTGTTGTATCGGTAGTTAAAACATAAAAATAAGGTAGGGAGACAACTCATGGATTTTTCAGTATTTTCAGGCCCTGCATTTTGGGCTGCACTTTTGTCAATCATTGTTGCCAATATCTTGTTATCTGGTGATAACGCAGTAGTGATTGCATTAGCATCGCGCAATCTGCCAGCAAATCAACAAAAGAAAGCAATCTTTTGGGGTAGTGCGGCAGCCATTATTTTGCGTGTGATTTTGACAATCACTGCGGTACAACTTCTCAGCCTTCCTTATCTGAAAATCGTTGGGGCTATTTTGTTGGTCTACATTGGCGTGCAATTATTAGCCGATAGCGATGATGAAGCAGAGATGGATGGCCACTCCAATATCTGGGGCGCGATACGCACAATATTGGTAGCGGACTTAGTGATGAGTTTGGATAACGTTATTGCTGTAGCTGCCGCTGCTCAAAAGGGTCCTGAAGAAACTCGTTTAGCCCTTTTAATCATTGGCCTTGGTCTTTCTATTCCGTTGATCATCTTTGGTAGCACCATGCTTCTTAAAGTAATGGATCGCTTCCCAGTCATCATTACTTTGGGTGCTGGTTTATTGGGCTTATTGGCTGGCGGTATGTTGGTGGAAGACCCGGCAATCAAAGATTCTATTCAAGGCGCGATGGAAGATGCTCATATGATTTTTGAGGGCATTGGCGTCGCTATTGTGATTTTGCTAGGCACCTATTTGAAGAAAAAGAATCGCGCTAAAGCATAAGCTTCTTCAGCCTTCTTCTGAATCAGAAAAGCCAGCGATAAAAGCTGGCTTTTTTTACAACTGAATATCTTGAGGATTAAAGGTTTAGACTGGATGATGGGGCATTTGACCCCGGGAGCTAGAAAATATGCAGATTCAAGATATTCAAAAACTAGAAAACAAGGAAGAAGTTGGATTTACCTTGATTGAGGTGATGGTGGTTGTGGCCATCATTGGCATTTTGGTTGCGGTAGCCGTTCCTCAGTATCAAGACTACATTGCTCGAAGCAGGGTTGTAGAAGGTATGAATTTATCCTCAAGCGCTAAGCTCGCGGTGACAGAGGCTTTTGCAAGTCGTGGCACTGTTCCCATGGATGATGCAACGAATGGTGCTTTTACTTTTACGCCAACACGCAGCGTTAAGTTAATTGAGATCGCACCCTCGGGTGCGATTGCGATTGACTATCAAGTCAGTGTTGCGCCTGAAGGTAAAAATACACTTCATTTAGTGCCAACTAACGAGCCTGATGCAAATTCGCCTAAGCCTATTGATTTGTCTAAGCCAGAGGGCGCAACTTGGGCGGGTGGTTGGTCATGTAGGTCTACTGAAACGAACTTAATTTCTCAGTTACTACCTTCGGAATGCAGAATCGGTAAATAAGGAACTAATTAAAAAGCCGCTTTAGAAGCGGCTTTTGATTGTTGAATTGGAGAATTCAGGCGGCATTCCATTCCCCGCTTTTGCCGCCACTTTTCTCGAGTAGTTTGACATCCCCCATCACCATGCCACGGTCTACGGCTTTGCACATGTCATAAATTGTGAGGAGGGCAACTTGGACTGCGGTGAGCGCTTCCATTTCTACGCCGGTTGGTCCGGTAGTTTCTGCTCTGACTTGGCAGGTGATGCTGTTTTCACTTGGATTGGTTTGGAACTCCAGGCTAACGTGGGTTAGCGCCAACGGATGGCATAAAGGAATAAGGTCTGATGTTCTTTTGGATGCCTGAATACCTGCAATTCTGGCGATTCCTAAAACATCACCCTTTTTGTGGCTACCAGCCTCTACCATTTTGAAGGTTTCAGGAAGCATGGTGATCTTACCGGTGGCAATGGCTATACGATGGGTATTGGGTTTATCGCCAACGTTTACCATGTGGGCTTGCCCGCTGGCATCAAAATGAGTTAGTTTGTTCATGGGATAAGTTTTACCATATAGAGATGCAAGACATAAAGTCAGTTCCAAAAACCTCTTTTCTTTACCGTGCTTTGGCCGTTCAGCTGATGTTGGGGATGGCTTGCTCTGGGTTTCCTGCATATGCAGCTACCCCTGCTGGTGATGTGTCGGTAGAGGGTAATTCAGCCGCTATTCAGAATATCGGTAGGGCAATGCAGTCGCCTGATGCGCGCCCTGCTAATGCGCCTACGCGCAACACAATGCAAAGTCAGCCTACTATTGTTTTGCCGGATATGGGCGATCCAGGTGGCGATGCCTTAAGTCGAGTGGATGAGCGCAAGTATGGCGAAATGATCATGCGCCAGATTCGTCCGGATCCTGATTATTCAAATGATTTGCCGATCTACGATTTTTTAAATCAGATGGAACGCCGCTTATTACAAGCCGCTAGAAAGCTACAACTCGGTGGCGCCAATGAGCAGGGTAGTGGTGCGTATAACTTTGAAGTATTTGCTGTTAAAGACAGCAGTATTAATGCGTTTGCGTTACCTGGTGGATTTATTGGATTTCATACGGGTTTGATTGTGAGTGCTGAGTCAGATTCTGAAGTCGCTTCTGTCATGGGTCATGAAACAGGACACGTATTGCAGCGCCATTTAGCGCGTCAGATGGATAAGCAAACAACCAATACGATGATTGCCATTGCCGGTATGGTGCTCGGTGCATTGGCGATGTCTCGCAACCCGCAGGCCGGAGCTGGTTTGATGCAGGGTGGGCAGGCAGTGGCAGTAAATAATCAACTCTCTTATTCGAGAGATGCAGAGCGGGAGGCCGATCGTGTGGGCTTTCAGATATTGGACGCCAGTGGATATGACGTCAATGGTGCGCCAGGATTTTTCCAGCGCTTGCAAAAAGCCACCGGCATTATGGATAAAGGTGTACCTGCTTACGTGCGTACCCATCCTTTAACAACTGATCGTATTGCAGATATGCAAGATAGGGCGCGCACTGTTGCATCACGTAATGTACCTACCTCAGTCGAGTTCTATTTCATTAAGGCTCGTGCGCGCATGGAGCAGGCAGGAACATCTAGTGGAATGTATGACTTAAAAAATACCTTTGAGAGTTTGAGTAAACAACAGCCGATTGGTAAACAGTTAGAAGGTTTTTATGGACTAGCCTTGATAGCGCAACGTCAAGGAAAAATAGACCAAGCAGAGGTGGATTTGCAGCAAGCCCGCAATTTAGCTCAGAAGGCAAGTGCACCAGGATCACCCATTCAAAGACAGAGCCTATCGCTGGATATCACCGCCTCTGAACTTGCTCTAGCAAAAGGCAAGGGAGAGGAGGCATTACAAATAGCCCAAGCGACCTTGCGCGCTTATCCTCAGTCATATGCTGCTGGTGCTGCCATGATCAACGCGGATTTAAAGCTGGGCCGCACTAATGATGCGATTGCTTGGTTAAAGGCGCGCACAAGATCGCAGCCTAATGAAGTGGTGTGGTGGAACTTGTTATCTAAGTCTTATGATCAAGCGGGCAATATCCCTATGCGCCATTACGCACTTGGTGAAAAATATGCCCTAGAGGGCGCTTGGCCTTCGGCAATTGAGCAACTCCGTATTGCTAGATCAGCAGGTGGCGCCGATTTTTATCAAGGCTCAAGTATTGATGCCCGTTTACGAGAAATGCAGCGTCAATACCAAGATGAGCTCAAGGAGCAAGGCAAGCAGATGCCTGGCTAAGGCTGTGGCTGTGCTATATAGTTAAACCGAGAGGCTAGCTCTTCAGAGTGAATGGGGTCTAGAGGTAGTTGTTTGTCGTGCCATGTCCAGGATCCACCAAAGCTACAAGCTTCTTCGCGTAGTTTGGCTAGTTCAGAAAAATGATCAAGATCGTGATCATGTAACAGGGCAATTGTTTGACCATCTCTTTTAATAAATTGAGTAATGTCGTTTTTATTGCTGCCATAAATCGTTTGATCTACTGTGCCAACAATATAAATATTGCCTTTTTCATCGCTTAGCGCGGCAGTGGGCTCCATGATTTGATGGCATTGATTAGTGAGATCCGCTCCGGCGCCACTTGGAATAATTCGCACTATCCAAGGGGTCGCATCTAAGGTAATAAAAACGCGTTGCGGGCCATTCTGGAAAAAGTATCTACCGCTCTCATCGCAAGCATAGTTACGCTCAATGAAATCATTAAGCGCAGCATGTTGAATCACTTGGCCTGGGAGATTATTTTGTTGTGCGAACTCGTCACGCATGCGCCAATGGCCGCGGCGATCTAAAGCAAGCCAGCCATAGCAATCAGGTACATTGGGCCACTTCATGAGTGACCGAAGCACTTGATCATCCATGATATTTAGTGCAAGCCGTGCGGTGTAGAGGGCGCGTCGAAGGTGTCTTCTGTGGAGTGACTGGCATGCAAATGGGCAATCCGCCAGCCCTGACTATCCTGTAAAAGTACGAGTGTGATATTCAGAAAAAATTCTGCTTCAACTTGATCGGCTCTCAGATGAACTGCTTCAGTAGTGTCGTATACCGCAGCACCTAAAACGGAATGGCTAATACAGGCAATGGGCTCTAGGAATAAAGGTTGCTTGGCGAGCAGTCTCTCTAGGCCCTCACGAATTTCTGCATGACCTGTTAGTCGATGACCTTCGGGCAGAACGCAGGTAATAGAGTCATCATCCAGCCAAATATCCAGAGCGCCTTGAACATCGCGATGACGTAAGGCATCTCGCCACGCTTCAACAACATCATCTGCACTATGAAAAAGTCTGGCAAGTTTGGTCATGGCTTACTGTTCCTGGGTTATGGCTACAAGGTATTGAGTGTAGCGAATACTTGTTCCGGCAAGATGTCGTTTAAGCACTTTAAGTGACCCAGCGGACATTCTCTTTTATGGCATGGACTGCAAGGCAGATTGAGCCAAATTACCTTAGCTTTATCTGATAAAGGTGGGGTATGGGCTGGGTCGCTTGATCCAAAAATGGCAACTTGAGGGGTTCTGAGGGCTGCCGCAATGTGCATTAAGCCGGAGTCATTGCTGATAACCGCTTTGCCCATGCCAATCAAGGCAATCGCTTCATCTAGTGAAGTATCTCCACACCAATTATGAATGTGACTATCCTGCTTTGCTTGTGATTGAATTTCTTGGGCAAGTGCGTGGTCGCCTTTGCTACCCAAAAGAATAATCTGACTATGTGGATTGCTGGCAATGAGTTTTTGCGCCAATTGTGCAAAGTGACTTGTGGGCCAACGTTTGGTTGGGCCGTACTCGGCGCCAGGGCACATCACGTAGATGTTAGCTGGATCAACTTTGGCATTGAGTAATTTGGTCTGTACCGATTGATTAGCGGTGGCGGATACATTTAACTTGGGTACGAGATTGCTTGCTGTTGATGCAGATTGCTCTTCATTCAGAAGTTGGCTTAATGCAAGATAGTGCTCCACCATAGGCGGGCGATTCACCTTGCTAGGGTTATCTAGTGATAAGTTGATTAAGCCAAAGCGTAATTCACCACGATAGCCAATCCGAAAAGGAATATTAGCGAGCCAAGGAATGAGTGCTGACTTCAGGCTATTGGGTAATACAAAACAGGCTTGATATTTTTTGGTCGCCAGCTTGGTTGCAAGTTGTTTGCGTAAGCCCCACTGCAATTTTTTGTGCTCGAACTTGGCTTCGATGACTTCATGTACTTCGGAGCATGCACGATAAATTGGAGCAACCCAAGTGCTGGCGAGTACGTCAATGTTTGCTTCTGGATATTGCTCTTTGAGGGATGCCAATAATGGCTGAGTCATCACAGCGTCCCCAATCCAGTTTGGGGCGATGATCAGAATACCGTGCATTTGATGTATCCCGACTCAGCACCTCAAGAAGAGGTGCTGATAAGGCTTAGTGACCGTGCGGCTCAGTGCCGGGGATGAGTTTGTACTCAGTGCCACAGTATGGGCACTTGGCTTCACCGGTCTCAGTGATATCTAGAAAAACACGTGGATGTGAGTTCCATGCTGGAGTTTTATTGGTGGGGCAATGTAAAGGTAAATCTTTGCCATCCACCATAACCACTTGAGCTTGAGTCATGTGCTGTTTCCTAATTGCTGAAATTATTTAACGTAAGTGAGCCAAGATTTGTATTGGTCATTTCTGCCGTACACCGCATCGAAATATGTCTTCTGAATTTTCTCAGTGATAGGACCACGCTTGCCATCACCAATAGTGCGGTCGTCTAATTCGCGAATAGGAGTTACTTCAGCAGCAGTTCCGGTAAAGAACGCTTCATCAGCGGAATAGACTTCGTCGCGAGTCAGACGTTTTTCACGAACTTCATAGCCAAGATCTTTGGCGATCTGGATAACGGAGTCACGTGTGATGCCATCTAAGCAGGATGCCAAGTCTGGTGTGTACACAATGCCGTTGCGAACCATAAAGAGGTTTTCACCGGAACCTTCAGAAACATAACCTTCGGTATCAAGTAGTAAAGCTTCGTCATATCCATTGGCAGTCACTTCTTGGTTAGCCAAAATGGAGTTGATGTAGTAGCCCGATGCCTTGGCACGAACGAGTGAAGAATTGACGAAATGACGTGTAAATGAGGAGGTTTTAACCCGAATACCCTTATTTAGGCCATCTTCGCCCAAATAAGCACCCCATTCCCAAGCGGCAATCGAGGTATGAATGCTGTTGCCTTTGGGGGAGATTCCCAGTTTTTGGGAGCCGATAAAGATAATTGGGCGGATATAGCAGGCTTCGAGCTTATTGCTATTTACTACGTCAATAATGCCCTTGGTGATCTCTTCTGGGCTGTAAGGCATATTCATTTGGAAGATCTTAGTGCCGTTAAAAAGGCGCTTTACGTGCTCTGGGAGGCGGAAAATGGCGGTTCCCTGGGGGGTTTTATAGGCTCGGATGCCCTCAAATACGCCCATTCCGTAGTGGAGACTATGGGTTAAGACGTGAATATTGGCCTCGCGCCAAGGAATTAGCTTCCCATCAGTCCAAATAAAGCCATCGCGGTCGGACATCGACATTTTCTTTACCTTTTGTGTCTATTAAGTATCTATAAAAGCGGTTTAAGCAGGGCACTAGGCTGGCAGTTTTTGGTCTTCCGGCCCAGAATGCATTTAAGTCCTTATTGTAGAGCAGGCAGGGGAGTCTGTCGGCTCGGAACCTCGGGAGTGGATGGGTCAGAGCCTTTAGAATGGAACATTCCCCATAAACCACTTATTTACCCAAACTCATGCCGGAATCCTTATTTAAAGTTAAGCGTTTAAGTGAATTAGCCCAATCAGGTCAATTAAAGGGTAAGCGGGTATTTATCCGTGCCGATTTGAATGTCCCTCAAGACGAGGCAGGCAACATTACAGAAGACACTCGTATTCGGGCATCGATGCCTGCTGTACAGATGTGTTTGGATGCTGGGGCAGCAGTGATGGTGACTTCGCATTTAGGTCGTCCAACCGAAGGGGAATTTAAACCCGAAGATAGTTTGGCTCCTGTAGCCGATCGCATTGCCACTTTGCTGAATCGCAAAGTTCCATTAATTAGTGATTGGGTGGATGGCGGATTTGAAGTGAATCCAGGCGAGATAGTCTTACTGGAAAACTGTCGTCTTAATGTGGGTGAGAAAAAGAATAGCGACGAATTAGCGAAAAAAATTGCTGCATTGTGTGATGTGTATGTCAACGATGCATTTGGTACGGCGCATCGCGCTGAAGCCACTACCTATGGTGTAGCGAAGTTTGCACCAGTAGCGTGTGCCGGTCCTTTGATGGCTGCTGAATTAGATGCGCTGAGTCGTGCATTAGCAAGCCCAAAACGTCCTCTGGTTGCCATTGTTGCTGGCTCTAAAGTTTCTTCTAAGTTGACGATTCTGAAAGCGCTCTCTGAGAAAGTGGATGAGCTCATCGTTGGCGGCGGCATTGCCAATACTTTCATGCTGGCCAAAGGGTTGCCGATTGGTAAGTCCCTTGCTGAGCCTGATTTAGTTGATGAAGCAAGAGAGATCATGGAGATCATGGAAAAGCGTGGCGCTCATGTGCCGATTCCTGAAGACGTAGTGGTTGCCAATGAGTTGTCTCCATTAGCTCGCGCAAACCGCGTACCTGCGGATCAGGTTGCAGAAGACGACATGATATTGGACATTGGTCCAAAGACTGCTGCACGTTTATCCATCATGCTCGCTCACGCTGGCACGATTGTTTGGAATGGCCCATTGGGCGTATTTGAAATTGATCAATTTGGTGGCGGCACCAAGATGTTGGCAGCAGCCATTGCGCACTCACCTGCATTCTCGATTGCTGGTGGTGGCGATACTTTGGCGGCTATTGCGAAGTACGGTATTGAGAATCAAGTGGATTACATCTCTACTGGCGGTGGCGCCTTCTTAGAATTCTTAGAAGGCAAAACTTTGCCAGCCTTTGCGGTACTTGCTGAAAGAGCGAAAGACTAAATATGTTGAGAGCAACCAAGATCATTGCAACCTTAGGGCCTGCTTCCGAGAAGCCCGAAGTATTGCGTGACATGATTCGTGCGGGTGTAGATGTGGTGCGCATGAACTTCTCTCACGGTACCGTTGCCGACCATAAGGCGCGTCATGATTTATTGCGAACCATCTCCGCTGAAGTAGGCAAAGAAGTAGGCATCATGGCCGACTTACAGGGACCTAAAATTCGTGTGGGTAAATTTGCTGATAGCAAAATCCTCCTAAAAGAAGGCGACAAATTTACCTTGGACGTAGCTTGTGAGCTCGGTGATCAAACTAAAGTAGGTCTTGATTACAAAGAGTTGCCAGGCGATGTAAAACCAGGCGACCGTCTTTTATTAAATGATGGTTTAGTGGTTCTGACAGTTGATAGTGTTAAGGATGGTGAGATATTTACTATTGTTGAGCAGGGAGGACCACTCTCCAATAACAAAGGTATTAATCGCGCTGGTGGTGGTTTAACTGCTCCTGCGCTGACTGAAAAAGATATTGCTGACTTAGACGCTGCAATCTCAATGGGCGTAGATTTCTTGGCGATCAGCTTTCCAAAAGATGGTGCTGACATGGCCTATGCCCGTCAGTTGGCTGATGCTGCTAGCGCTAAGTATGGCGTTGGCAAGGTCAGAACCATTGCCAAGGTAGAGCGTGCAGAAGCGATTGAGCCTGAAGCCCTTAAAAGCATTATTGCTGAGAGCGACGGCATCATGGTTGCTCGCGGCGATCTCGCCATTGAAGTGGGTAATGCAGCAGTGCCTGCATTACAAAAGCGCATGATTGCTTGGGCGCGTGAAGCAGATAAATTTACGATTACTGCTACACAAATGATGGAGTCGATGATTAATGCTCCAGTGCCAACACGTGCTGAAGTCAGCGACGTTGCTAATGCAGTATTGGATGGTACTGATGCAGTGATGCTATCTGCTGAGTCTGCTGCTGGCATGTATCCAGTGCAAACTATTAAAGCGATGGCGGAGATCTGCGTTGAAGCAGAAAAGTCAGATCGCGTGAAACTCGACACCGACTTCTTAGATCAAACTTTTACTCGCATCGATCAAACGATTGCCCTGGGAGCCTTGTTTACTGCCCATCATTTAAATGCCGATGCTATCGCAGCTTTAACGGACTCTGGCTCAACAGCCATTTGGATGAGTCGTCATAATATTCACGTCCCGATTTTTGCATTGACCTCCAAGATCGCTACGCAGCGGGCATTAAGCACCTATCGTAATGTCACCCCAATCGGCTTGGACTATACAAAAGATCGTGATACGGCACTGCAAGAGGTTGAGGCATGCTTGAAAAAAGTAGGCGCTGTCAAAACAGGCAATACCGTTGTACTTACCTCTGGCGAACCGATGGGTGAGCCCGGTGGCACCAATACGCTCAAAATTATTCATGTGAAGTAGTTCACATTGAAAAAGATTCAAAACAGATTTATTTTTAACCTCCTTACTATTTATTAAGAGAACACCATGGCTTTAGTATCTTTAAGACAACTCTTGGATCATGCTGCTGAAAACGGTTACGGCCTGCCAGCATTTAACGTGAACAACTTAGAGCAAGTAACGGCGATTATGGAAGCGGCAAATGAGGCTGATTCCCCAGTCATCATGCAAGCTTCAGCGGGCGCACGTAAATATGCTGGTGAAGCATTCTTGCGCCATCTGATTTCTGCGGCGGTTGAGGCTTATCCACATATTCCGGTAGTGATGCACCAAGACCACGGTCAAAGCCCAGCAGTGTGTATGGCTGCAATTAAGAGTGGCTTTACCAGTGTGATGATGGATGGCTCCTTAGAGGCCGATGGTAAAAGTGTTGCT
Source organism: Polynucleobacter sp. JS-JIR-II-c23 (assembly GCF_035011225.1). Classification (NCBI taxonomy): domain Bacteria; kingdom Pseudomonadati; phylum Pseudomonadota; class Betaproteobacteria; order Burkholderiales; family Burkholderiaceae; genus Polynucleobacter; species Polynucleobacter sp. JS-JIR-II-c23. The sequence continues at coordinate 353,772 of NZ_JAYGQT010000001.1, forward strand.
AGCTACGAGTACAACGTAGACGTATCCAAAGAAGTAGTGAAGTTCTCTCACTCTATTGGGGTTACGGTTGAGGCTGAATTAGGTGTATTGGGCTCACTAGAGACCATGCAAGGTGATAAAGAAGATGGTCATGGTGCTGATGGCAAGATGACTCGTGAGCAATTGTTGACTGACGTTGAGCAGGCTGCTGATTTTGTAAAGGCTACTCAGTGCGATGCCTTAGCAATTGCGATCGGTACTAGCCATGGGGCATACAAGTTCACCAAAAAGCCGACGGGCGATATTTTGGCAATCGATCGTATTAAAGAAATTCATGCGCGTATACCTAATACGCATTTGGTAATGCATGGTTCTTCTAGTGTTCCACAAGAGTTGCTTGCTGAGATCCGTGAATTCGGCGGTGATATGAAAGAGACATACGGTGTTCCGGTTGAGGAGATTCAAGAGGGCATCAAGAATGGCGTACGTAAGATCAATATCGATACCGATATCCGTTTGGCAATGACTGGCGCAATCCGTCGTTACTTTATTGAAAATCCATCCAAGTTTGATCCACGCGACTATTTGAAGCCAGCTCGTGAAGCTGCTAAGAAGGTTTGCATTGCACGTTTCCAGGCTTTTGGTTCTGCTGGACAAGCCTCCAAAATTAAGCCGATTCCTTTAGAGAAGATGGCCGAGCTTTATAAGAGCGGCAAATTAACTCAAATTGTGAAGTGAATTAAATATGCCAGCTCTGTACGCTACCTCCATTAAGTCATTGCCTTTATTGTCTAAAGGTAAGGTCCGCGATGTCTATGCATTGGATGACGATAAGTTGCTCATGATTACGACAGACCGCCTCTCCGCATTTGATGTGGTGATGGGCGAGCCTATCCCCGAGAAAGGCGTAGTCCTTAATCAAATGGCTAATTTTTGGTTTGATAAATTGGCTTCTGTTATTCCAAATCATTTGACAGGGATTGATCCGGCTACTGTTGTTGCTGCTGATGAGGTAGCTCAAGTTCAAGGTCGTGCTGTTGTCGCTAAGCGTTTAAAGCCAATCTTGGTTGAAGCGGTAGTGCGTGGCTATTTAGCTGGTAGCGGTTGGAAAGATTACAAAGAAACCGGCAAGGTATGTGGCATTGCTTTACCCGAAGGTTTAGAAAACGCCCAGAAATTGCCTGAGCCGATTTTTACTCCAGCGGCTAAGGCTGAAGTCGGCGAGCATGATGAAAACATCTCATTTGAAAAAGTCATTGAACTCATTGGTGAAAAGTTAGCCAATCAAATCCGTGAAGTGAGTATTCGTTTATACAAAGAGGCTTCTGAATACGCAGCTACTCGCGGAATCATCATTGCTGATACCAAGTTTGAGTTTGGCTTAGATGCCAATGACCAACTGGTGTTGATGGATGAGATCCTGACAGCCGACTCTTCTCGTTTTTGGCCTGCAGAGACCTACTATGTAGGCTCTAACCCACCTTCTTATGACAAACAGTTTGTGCGTGATTGGCTTGAAACCGCTATGGTGGATGGTAAGTTATGGCCTAAAACAGCCCCTGCACCGCAATTGCCAGCAGATGTGATTGAAAAGACTGCCCAAAAGTATCGTGAAGCGCTTACCCGCCTTACTGAGACTTCTTGAGTCAGGGATAATAGAGCCCTTAATGGTTATAAGGCATTTGGAGAGGTAAATGAGTAAGAAGCCAATCGTCGGAATAGTGATGGGATCCAATTCAGATTGGGACACCATGCAGCACGCCGCTCAAATGCTTGAACTATTTGGCATTGCGCACGAGGCAAAAGTACTCTCCGCACACCGCATGCCAGATGATATGTTTCAGTATGCAGAAAAAGCCCAAGCCAATGGCTTGCAGGCAATCATTGCTGGAGCAGGTGGTGCAGCCCATTTACCAGGCATGCTCGCATCAAAAACGATTATTCCTGTTTATGGCGTACCTGTTGCCAGTAAATATTTGCGTGGTGAAGATTCTCTCTTCTCTATTGTGCAGATGCCTAAGGGTATTCCGGTTGCTACGTTTGCGATTGGTGAAGCCGGTGCAGCGAATGCTGCCTTGCATGTGATTGCAGGTTTGGCTTTGCATGATGCTGAATTAGCCAAGCGCTTAGAGGATTTCCGTGCCAAGCAGTCTGATACCGCACGTTCAATGAATTTGCCGGGATATTAATTACATGGCAGATCGTATGGAGCCCATCTTGCCGGGTTCGTATTTAGGAATTTTAGGTGGCGGTCAATTGGGTCGGATGTTTACTCAGGCTGCTCAAGCAATGGGCTACAAGGTTTGCGTGCTCGACCCTGGTTCTGATAGTCCCGCAGGCTCCATTGCCGAAAAATTTATTCAAGCGCAATACACTGACAGCGCTGCTTTAAAAGAGATGGCTGCATTGTGTTCATCAGTGAGCACTGAATTTGAAAATGTTCCAGCACAAGCCTTAGATGAGTTGGAATCCTTGGGTGTATTTGTGGCGCCGCGTAGTAGCTGCGTTTCTCTTGCTCAAAATCGTATTGCTGAGAAAAATTTCTTAGCCACCTGGAAGTCAGAAACCAATATTGGCCCAGCTCCCAACTTTGTAATTGAGCATGAGGCTGATATTGCTCATACTCCAAAGGAGCTCTTCCCTGGCATCTTAAAGACTGCACGCATGGGCTATGACGGCAAAGGTCAGGCCACTGTTTATAGCGCAGAAGAATTGACTACTGCGTGGAATGAGTTCGGGCGCGTACCTTGTGTTTTAGAAAAGCGCATGGAATTGGATTTTGAAGTATCGGCTTTGGTAGTGCGTGGTTATGACGATGCTGTAGTGGCTTATCCAGTAGCCCAAAACATCCATCGCGATGGTATTTTGCATACCTCTACTGTGCCAGCACCCTCATTGAAGCCTGCTCAAGAAAAGAAAATCATTGATGCAGCCAAGGCGCTCATTCGGAAGATCGATTACGTGGGTGTTCTTTGTGTGGAGTTCTTTGTACTGAAGAACGGCGATATCGTCGCTAATGAAATCGCGCCACGTCCACACAACTCTGGGCACTACACCATGGATGCTTGTGTGAGCAGCCAGTTTGAGCAGCAGGTGAGAGCCATGGCTAGACTGCCGTTGGGTGATACTCGTCAGCTAGCGCCCGTATCCATGTTGAACTTATTGGGCGATCTTTGGTTTGAGGGTAGTGAAGACCAACCAAAAGAGCCTGCTTGGAATAAAGTACTCACTCACCCCGATGCAAAGCTGCATCTCTATGGCAAGTCTGCGCCACGTATTGGTAGAAAAATGGGCCACATTAACTGCTTAGGTGAAGCCCTCAATGAAGCGCGCCAAAATTGCGCAGCTGTTGCTACTGAATTAGGGATCGAGCCCTAGAAATGTCCGCAGACAGTACCCACTTGCAATCTTCTGCAGTGATTAATGAGGCAGTACAAAGCTTGCGTGACGGTGGTTTGGTTGCATTCCCCACGGAGACCGTTTATGGCTTGGGCGCGGATGCTAAAAATCCTGAAGCGATTAAGAAAATCTTTACTGCTAAGGGTCGTCCATCAAATCACCCTCTCATTGTTCACTTAGCTGCGCCAGATAAGTTCGATCAAACTCAAATCGATTGGGTTGCGCTCTTGGCGTCGTGGGTAAGAGACTTGTCCGAGGAAGCCTTAAAACTCATTAATGCTTTTTGGCCAGGGCCATTAACCCTGGTCTTCAAGAAAGATAAAAGTGTTTTAAATGAACTGACTGGCGGCCAAGATACGGTAGCGATTCGGGCTCCTTCCCATCCTATTGCTCAAGAGTTGTTGCGTAAATTTAAAGGCGGAGTTGTAGCACCTTCAGCCAATCGCTTTGGTAAGGTATCGCCGACGAGTGCTGCTGACGTCCGTAATGAGTTCGAGGGTATGTTGGATTTAATGGTCCTAGATGGTGGAGATTGTGAAGTCGGTATCGAGTCAACCATCATTGATTTGTCATCTGGCGATAAGGCTGTACTGCTCAGACCCGGTGCAATCACTCCAAGTGAAATCTTTGCTAAGACAGGTGTGAAGGTTTATCAGCTTGGAGAAGTAAAAGGGAATGAAGCGGCCAATGAAGCAACGGCAGATCTACCAAGAGTATCTGGAAGTCTTAAAGCCCATTACGCACCAACTACGCCTTTGCGCCTATATGCCGCCGGTCGTGTCTTGGATGCCTTGACTGAATATCCAGATATTAAATCGCGCGTTGCTGTAGCGGTGTGGGATTCAGAATCCTCCTTAAGCGAAGATGGGCATCCTTCGGCCCACTTTGAAGAGGTTGAAGTGCCAAGCGATAGCGGTGCCTTTGCAAGTCGCCTATATCGTTCCTTACGAGATCTAGATCAGCAAGGTTGGGATTTAATTTTGTTCCCTGAGCCGCCAGCAGGTGAGGAGTGGGACGGCGTTAGAGATCGTCTTCAGCGCGCATGCTTTGGTTCTGGCCCATCTTCAAGTAGCCACGATAGCAACTGATCATGCGCCTCTAGACCTCTCCAAGCATTGGGGTGGTTGATGAATGAAGTTACCGCATACATCTTTCCAGATTTACTCATTACATAGCCTGAGATCGCTCGTACATCAGCAAGAGAGCCGGTTTTAATTCTGGCTTCGGGTTTTTTCTTCAGATGTAAAAACTTGCGCAGTTGAACCATCAAGCGATTGCGCATCGTGCCATCGGTACCAGCAATCGGTAGGCTGTTATAAAAAATATCACCCACGGGTAAATTGCGAGCAGTGAGCAAGAGTTGATTCATTTGACTGGCAGAGATTGCTTCGTTGCGAGATAGCCCAGAGCCATTTTCAATCACCAGCCCCTGAAAATCTAGACTATTTTGTTTGAGCCAGCTCTGAATGACTAACACACCATTGGCAGTTGTTGCTGGCTTACCCATTTTATCTAGAGCCATAGTCAAAAGAACTTGGCGAGCCATGACGTTATTGGAGTATTTGTTGATATCTACAACATCATCGGCAAGTTTGCTGCCTTCAAATTGCAATAGGAGTCGAGCGGCTAAAGGAACTGAGCCATCTTTGCCGATGGGAGCTTGTGCCCAGCTACCACCAGCTAATTCCCATGCAGCAGCAAATCCTTGCGTTAGAAAGGTATTGGCATCAAGTGCAACGACATTAAAGTTCACCCCCTTGCAGGAGCTTGGGAATGCGCCAGAGAACTGGGCAGTCAAAGGCTGATCGGTATTAGTGACACCTTCGGGATCTAAATTAAAGCGGATATTGCTTTTCCAGTTATCGCATGAGCGATCGACCAACTGCATTTGGTTAGATACCTTTAGCTGGGAGAGGGGAGGGGTGTAACTAATGTCAATAAAGTCCGCGGTGCGTGACTTGCCTAATTGAAACGACAAAGTTCTAAATGCATAGAGCAAAGGATCTGGCGGAACGTTGTATGCACGTAGAGCTTCGCCATCAATAGTGTTGTGCTCCATGACACTGGCTGCATAAGCACTGCGATCAAAGAACAGATTGCCATCAATCTTCTGGATACCTAGACCTTGAAGGTCCTTCATCATCTTGGCCAACTCTTCTGGAACAAGCTTGGGATCACCGGTTCCCTGCAAATATAGATTACCCTTCAGTATTCCCTGACGAATCACTCCATCTGTATAGACATTAGTGCGCCAACGATACTGTGGACCCAAGATATCTAAACCAGAAAGCGTTGTTAACAACTTCATCGTTGAAGCGGGGTTCATTGGATCGCCACCGCGCCAATCTAAAACTTTCTTGGCTACATTCTTTCCGGGGTGGCCAGGTTCGATCTCGATAACTGAAATGCTTACCGTATCAAGAGGTATTTGATTGCGCTCGAGGCTACTCGCTACGGATGGTGGAATTACTGGGGATGCAGTCTCGCCGGCAAAGGCTAAAGAACTAGCCGTCCAAAGGAGGATTGCGATAAAAGCGGATGGGCGAAGAGGAGAAAAACGCATCCCCCATAGGATAAACCCACCGCATCAAAGATTAAAGCTTTGCATATTGAGATTGATACCTAGTAATAATTAGATTTTGGTCCTCCAGTAATTGAATAAAGGTGGTAATTCGAGCATCTAAATTCTTCTCTTGCTCCAGAGCTTCGCATGCCCTAGTAAAGTTTTTGGCATGGAGGAGTTGAGCTCCCCCTTTGACTTTATGAACCATACTTCTGAAGGTAGCTTCATCTACTTCTTCGTTCTTTAGGGTGATAAGGGTCTCATCATGAACCTTTTTAATTTCTTCCAAGATCACCAGAATGTACTCTGGGCTGTTTCTGAGGAGATTTCCAAAGGCGACAAACGAATATTCCTCCTGATAGGTTGTGGGTGTTGAGGTACTGGTTGAATTTTCAACTTGGAAATAGCGAGAAAGCTCATTCTCTAAAGTCATGAGACTTAAAGGCTTGATTAAGACACCATTCATACCAGCCTCCAAGAATTGATGGCGTGAATCTAGGGCATAGATATCTGCGGTAATTCCGATGATGATGAGGTCTTGATTACCTATATTACGTATGTGCTTGGCAAGCTCTGAACCCTGCATGCCTGGGATAGATTGATCTGTTAACAGAAGATCAAAATGCTGTTGACTGATGAGATCCAGAGCTGTGGTGGCGTTATCGCAAACTGATACTTCAATGCCTAGCGCCTGAAGTTGAAGCGAGATAATTTGGCGGCTTGCTGGGTGATCTTCCACTACTAAGGCTTGCAATAGGCGCTCATTATTTTGAGCATGCTTGGAGACTAGCTTTCTGGATATATTGCTATGTTCAGGTCTTGAGGCTCTGGTTGCAGCAATGCTGGTACGTGGGAATGCAGCGCAAAAATGAATATTGCTACCAAAGCCAGGTGCGCTCTCAAAGTAAAGTTGGCTGTTCATGGAGGTAACTAAGTGGTTAGTAATGGTAAGGCCAAGACCAGTGCCATTCACTTGTTCGGTATTGCCCGGAATTTGCTCAAAAGCTTGCAGTGCTAGGGTAATTTCTTCTGTACCCATACCAACACCGGTATCAATGACTCTGAATTCAATTAGTTGTCCCGCATGATCATCTGCGAGCACGCTGATAGAGAAATAGATTTCACCATGATCGGTGAACTTAATGGCGTTACTAATCAGGTTCTGCAGTATTTGGCGTAAACGTAAAGAATCCAACAACAAGACTTCTGCAATGCGCGGATCTTTAGAGGTATGCAGCTTAAGATTCTGCCTATGGGCAACCGTTGAGAATGCCGAATCGATGTCATCAATCAAAGCATTGAGATTGCAGGGTTCAATATTGAGCGTGAGCTTGCCTGCTTCTATCTTGGAGAGATCTAAAACCTGGTTGAGGATTCCCAGAAGAGATTCTGCTGATGAGTGTGCGATCTTCAGTAAAGTTTTTTCATTTGCAGGTAGGGAGCTGCTAAGCAATAACTCTTGCACGCCCAAAATGGCATTCATGGGCGTGCGAATTTCATGGCTCATGGTGGCCAGGAAGGCAGACTTTGCGGCGTTTGCATTTTCTGCCTGCTCTTTCGATGAAATAAGGTGTTTCGCTTCTTGTTTTTGAATTGTTTGTCTCTGATGCATACGCCAAAGTAAGGTAGAGCCTATCAGTAGGATTGCTAAAGTGGAGAGCCAAGGCAAATGGTTGGGTGGGGATGAGCGGCCTCTTTCAGAAATAGACACGTTGATGTTAAAAAGATCTCGTGAAGCGATTGGATCTAGATTATTAAGAAACTGCCCAAGTACTCCATGCAAAGCTTCATCTTGATTCGAGATAAGCCAGCGATATTCAAAGGGCTCTCTACTGTAAAGCCCGTCAATCTGTAACTTGTCTGCGTTTAACTTCTGAATGAGTTGTTGCGCAAGACGAAGCGGTAAGACAAGCGCTTCAATATCGTTTTTGAGTAGGTCGAATAGTAATTTTTCCGCATGGCCGGATACGCTGGCTTGGGGATGATTGGGTATTGGTGGGTTTTCAAAGCCACGGTCGAAGTAGGCGATATTAATTGGCTCAATCGGCGCATCATTTTTTGATCGTTTGGTCAGAATAGCGTCATGCCCCCAAAAGATTGCTTCTGATAAGGACCCAAATTTCAGATACTCGTCATCCAGGGTGGGCGGATCAATGATGAAATCCACCTCTCCATTGGCTAGTTGCTGAAGTCCCTCCCGATCGCTCTTACGCCACTTCGGTAAAAACTCTTGGTGGGTAAATTCACCAAGTTTTTTTAGAAAGCTATGGAAAACTCCAGATTCACCCTGTCCATTAACATCCAAGTAAGGCGCATATTTTTCATGAATACTAAAACGCACTACAGGATGAGCATCGATCCACCGTTGCTCTGCCGAGTTCAGTAAGTTCGCATAGCTATTGCTTAATATCCCATTCAATAGGATAAAAAGGGCAATACGGGTGATGGATCGATACATGCCGCTCTAGCTTTCGATGATGTTGTTCATGCGGCAGAACAAAATCAAGTCTGCAATATTGTTAATGCCCAGCTTGTCAAAGACTCTAGTCTTATAAGTGGCTACTGTCTTATTGCTGATATGCAGCATTTCAGAGATTTGTTGGTTTGAGTTCCCTTTGCCTAAATATTTCATGACCTGTAGCTCACGATCAGAAATCAGTGCGAGCTTATCGTTATCACTTAATGAGCTATTGCCATTCTTGCCATGAGTGAAAAAGTTATAGCCTTGGGATATGGCAACGCATGCAGCTAGGATGACATCCGCACCGGCAGTTTTGTTTACAAAGCCATGCCCACCAAGTGAGCGAACCCTGCCGCCATAGACTGCTTCATCCATACTCGATAGCACTAGCATCCTCACATCTGGGTACATCAACCCAATTCGGCGGATGACATCAAAGCCATCCGTCTTGGGCATATCTAGATCAAGGATCACCATATTAGGGTTCACCTCTTTCATAGACCTGAGGCACTCCTCGCCGTTCTGCGCTTGCCCTGCAATTTCAAATAACAACTGGTCCTGCAACATACTTTTAAGAGCCATCAGCATTGCTGGATGGTCATCTACCAACATCACGCGTTTTCTCATTACTTGTCTCCGTTTTGGTTTGGGTGTTGATGAGGGTGCAGCGAAAAAATGGCTTTAGCGATACGGCTATCATTAATCTGAAGCATCTGATGACGGCTAATAGGGGGCATCATGAGGCCGCCATATGCATGGTCGGCAATCAGAGTGGAGGCATTTTCTAAATCTTTTACCAACCCAATATTGCTGGCATAAATTTGTGTAGGTGAGTAGGGCGATTGCCTGAGTTGAGAAAGTGCATCACTAGCCAGCTCGCGCTCACGTATCTGGCTCATATCAATATGAACACCTTCTAATTGCATCTCCGTGATCCACTGCAACTCTTCAATGCTGCCGGTGAATTTTAGAAAATGTAGCAAGATGCCAAGCCGTCGTAAACGCAGCAATCCTTCTTTACAAGCATCGGCGATGTCTGGCTCAGGAATGGTTTGAATGCCAATACTGACTAAGCCCACTGGTAGGCGTGAGTTCAGAATGAGTTCACTCATGGCATCCACGTAGCCGCTTGAGGCTATGGCATGTGTTGGTATTGGCAAAACTCCAGGAATAAAGCGACCACTGCGATACCAATAGGCGATGGTGTCTAGCCCTTCCATAAAAAGGCGAAGCAATTGCAGGTCAGAAGCAGTTAGCAATGGTCTAAATAAAGATCCTGTCAGTTTGGTTCCCTTGCAGTTAAAAATGGGTTCATGACTAATCGCTTGTCGTTTGGACCAGGATTGGTGTTCTTCAAGGACTTGGCTACTCAGGCCAAGCCAGGGGTCGCCACAGGCGTCTCGTACTTCTTGGAAGGGTTTGTTCTTCCATGCCTTTACAAGCGTGTACAGCCGGGATTTCGGGCTCATCAGCATTCTCCAATCGGTGACTATCCAGTCTAGGCAGGACGGATTGGAGCGGTAAGGGCTTTAGGCTGATTTATCTGTAGGAATTGACCTACCAGCCTGTCCCTATTATAAAAATAGGCTAAATCCTTAAAGAATTTATGGTGATCCGCCCTTGAAATCCAGGGAATCAGACCTATATAATCAGCACTCCCTACATGCGAGTGCTAAAGAGGCGATTTATACCTAAATAACCCTTGGCTTCCGTGTGAAGAGATCATAAAGCATTGATTTATATAGTTTATTTAAATAGTTAACACTTACTAACATAGGAGAAGAGATGAATTTGCGTCCCTTACATGATCGCGTAATCATCAAGCGTTTAGATCAAGAATCAAAAACTGCTTCCGGAATCATCATTCCTGACGCTGCTGCAGAAAAGCCTGATCAAGGTGAAGTATTGGCAGTAGGACCAGGCAAGCGCGATGACAGCGGCAAATTAAACGCACCTGACGTCAAAGTAGGCGACCGTGTGTTGTTTGGCAAATATGCAGGTCAAACAGTCAAAGTTGACAGCGAAGAACTCATCGTGATGCGTGAAGACGACATCATGGCTGTTGTACAGAAGTAATTTCGGTATCTAAGAGAGGAATTTAATCATGGCAGCAAAAGACGTTGTATTTGGAGATAGCGCCCGTACCAAGATGGTCGAAGGCGTAAACATTCTTGCTAATGCAGTGAAAACAACTTTGGGACCAAAAGGTCGCAATGTGGTGATTGAGCGTTCATTCGGTGGACCAACTATCACTAAAGACGGTGTATCCGTAGCAAAAGAAATCGAACTCAAAGATAAGCTCCAGAACATGGGCGCGCAGATGGTTAAGGAAGTTGCTTCCAAAACTGCTGACATCGCTGGTGACGGTACAACTACCGCTACTGTATTGGCTCAGTCTATCGTTCGCGAAGGCATGAAGTATGTTGTTTCAGGCCACAACCCAATGGACTTGAAGCGCGGTATCGACAAAGCTGTTGCAGCTGCTATCCAAGAACTTGCAAAAATCAGCAAGCCTTGCACCACTACTAAAGAAATCGCTCAAGTAGGTTCTATTTCTGCAAACAGCGACCACAGTATTGGTCAGCGCATTGCAGAAGCAATGGAAAAAGTAGGTAAAGAAGGTGTTATTACTGTTGAAGATGGCAAGTCTTTGGAAGACGAGCTTGAAGTAGTTGAAGGTATGCAGTTTGACCGTGGTTACCTCTCTCCATACTTCATCAATCAACCAGAAAAACAAGTTGCCGTATTGGAAAGCCCATACGTTCTCTTGTTTGATAAGAAGATTGCCAACATCCGTGATTTGCTCCCAGTTCTTGAGCAAGTAGCGAAGTCTGGTCGTCCATTGTTGATCATTGCAGAAGATGTTGAAGGCGAAGCTTTGGCAACTTTAGTGGTGAACAACATCCGCGGCATCATCAAGACTTGCGCTGTTAAGGCTCCTGGTTTCGGTGACCGTCGTAAAGCCATGTTAGAAGACATCGCGATCTTGACTGGCGGCACAGTAATTGCTGAAGAAATCGGCCTCACACTCGAGAAAACAACTCTTGAGCACTTAGGTCAAGCAAAGCGTATCGAAGTAGGCAAAGAAAACACCATCATTATTGACGGTGCTGGCGATGCTAAAGCGATTGAAGCTCGCGTTAAGAACATTCGTGTTCAGATCGAAGAAGCGACTAGTGACTACGACAAAGAAAAATTGCAAGAGCGTGTAGCCAAGCTGGCTGGCGGTGTTGCAGTGATTCGTGTTGGTGCTGCTACTGAAGTAGAGATGAAAGAGAAGAAGGCTCGTGTTGACGACGCATTACACGCTACCCGTGCAGCTGTTGAAGAAGGCATTGTTCCTGGTGGTGGCGTAGCATTGATTCGTGCAATGCAAGGTATCAAGGGCTTGAAGGGCGATAACGCCGATCAAGACGCTGGTATCAGCATCGTATTGCGCGCTATGCAAGAGCCATTGCGTACGATCGTTAGCAACGCTGGTGAAGACGCTGGTGTGGTTGTTAATGCAGTACAAGCAAGTACAGGCAATAACGGCTACAACGCAGCTACTGGTGAATACGGCGACCTCGTTGCACAAGGTGTTATCGACCCAACTAAGGTAACAAAAACTGCATTAGTAAATGCTGCTTCTGTTGCTGGCTTGTTGTTGACAACCGATTGCGCGATCTCCGAAGCACCAAAAGATGAATCTGCTGGTGGTATGCCTGATATGGGCGGCATGGGTGGTATGGGTGGAATGGGTGGCATGATGTAATAGCCGTTACTTTCCTCAGCCATCTGGCTGTAGAAATAAGAGCGCCTGGTTCAAAAGACCAGGCGCTTTTTATTTATAGGAGTAAGCTGTACCCAACATTACCACTGGAACGGGCATCAAGATGACTGGTCGCAATCAAGCAACTCTCCTCATTTCAGCGGGTTTACTCTTACTGAGCTCCACCCTTCTTAGCGGGACTTCAATCGCTCAATCAGCTGACTCTCAGCCAGTATTTCAGAAAAGCGTCTCAAATCTACGTAATCAGCGTTATTGCGAAGTTCTGGTAGGCAAGCGAGCTTGGCTCAATTTGGAAGTAAAGGTATTTAATACACAAGGGCTTAATCTTTGCCCTGAAGCCCAGTGGAAGACTTTAACCAAAGAGCCTATTGAAAAGACTTTCGATGCCTCATTTGTTTTGTTAAATGGCCCTCGCTATTGGACTATGGATGAAATACAAGCGGCAGGAACTACTGTCAATGACGTAAAAGAATCTTTTGGTGGCATCGAGATGAATTTACGGGCAACTATCCAGTTGAGCTTGCTCAAGCAATTGATGGGTAGCAAACAATACACCCCCAATGAAATTACCCGTACTACTAATTTTATTTATCGAGTTGGTAGCGCTGTATATGAACTCACCTCTCCTGGAGGTGATGTTTATGTGATGCAGTCTTATTCACAAATCGTCAATCCTGCCCTCAATATGAAAGATCTCCCGGTATTGGGTGAGCAGTTGAAATTGCCTGCTGGCTGGACTTACCGAAGCCGGGTACTCGATCAAGATCTTTCTTTGGTAGCCAATGGTATTGCCTATGTACTGCAAGACAATTTATCCAATAGCTATCAAAGACGTTAGACCTTCATCAGCGGATTATTGAAATAGTTTTTGTGTTCGCAATAAGTCTGCGTTGAAAGATTCGTATGGGAATAGTTGATTTGGAAACTCTAGGGCAAAGATCACATAAAGCGCGAATCCCATCAATCCTAGGTAAAGGGCAGTTAAAAACCAATCCTCTTCATTCTTAACTGCCATGGCATAGCCGCTTAAAAGCGCACCAATCGATAGTAGGGCAAATAAGAAGCGGTCAAGAATTGGTGGGGGATGATGTCTAGCATTTAACATGCCATCACGTAAAACTTCCATGAGGCGATCAGTTTGAGGTCTTAATATTTTTTCCGCTAATTCTCTATTACCAATTGGTGCGCGAGGAATGCTCAACATCATTAATTCATTAAATTCATTTAACTTGTTGCCTAGACGAGCTATATTTGCATTCAGGTCAGTGAATGTATTGACCTCTTGATATAACTCAAGACGGTCTTCAAGAATTTCTTTAAGTGAGTTTCGTACTTCAACTTGATCTTTTAGGGAGAGGTACTTGCTAGATTGGTAGATTTGGGTAATGGCGTCCGCTTGGGCGCGCATGAGGCTGACGCGTTTATCAAAATGATCATTTGCACCCGAGAATGTAAAACCGAGAACCAATGCCGATAATCCAAAGATAGCGGTTGCCAAAGAATCTCGAACAATTACCTGATTTGAGGTACGTAGGCGGTATTTTCCGAAGAGCCAACCCATTAATAAGAATGTCAGGATAGAGACAAAAAATATTAAAGGCGCATATTTAACAAAATTGAGATGATTCCCAATGAAATTTGGCATGGCAAATTCTCGTAATGTGGTGCAGCTAAGTTAAGGAGTTTGTTTAGTGTAATAAAAAACCGCCCGAAGGCGGTTTTTTATTTGATGATTCTTGACTCAGGCTTATTCAACAGCCTTAACCATCTCTTCAACCACCTTCTTCGCATCACCGAAGACCATCATGGTCTTATCCATATAGAAGAGCTCGTTATCTAGGCCGGCATAACCAGCTGCCATAGAGCGCTTGTTCACGATGATAGTTTTGGCTTTAAATGCTTCCAAGATTGGCATACCAAAAATTGGGCTACCTGGAGTGCGTGCCGCTGGGTTAACCACGTCGTTAGCGCCAAGTACCAGCACTACGTCAGCCTGACCAAAGTCGCTGTTGATGTCTTCCATCTCAAATACTTGATCGTATGGAACTTCAGCTTCAGCCAACAGTACGTTCATATGACCAGGCATACGACCTGCTACTGGGTGAATCGCGTACTTCACCGTCACGCCATGATGAGTCAACTTTTCAGTCAATTCTTTGAGGGCATGTTGAGCGCGAGCCACTGCTAAGCCATATCCAGGAACAATGATCACGGTATCAGCATTTTCCATAAGGAAGGCAGCATCTTCTGGTGAACCTGTTTTGTAATTCTTAGGGCCGCCATCATCAGCACCGCCGGCAGCAGCTTCGGCGCCAAAGCCGCCGAGCAAAACAGCCAGAATGGAACGGTTCATCGCCTTACACATGATGTAAGACAGAATCGCACCAGATGAGCCTACGCAAGCACCCGCAATAATCAACACTGGGTTGTTTAAGGTGAAGCCAATGCCAGCCGCTGCCCAACCAGAATAACTGTTCAGCATTGATACAACCACTGGCATATCAGCGCCACCGATAGGGATGATCAATGTCACGCCCAATACCAAAGCAACTGCACACATTGCCAAGAAAGCTGCGTGGCTATCACCCATGTAATAAGCAATACCAGCACCAACCATTGAGACAGCCAAAATCAAATTCAGCAAATGTTGACCAGCGAAAGTAACTGGCTTACCACTGACTTTGCCGGATAACTTACCAAATGCAATGACAGATGCGGTAAAGGTAATGGCACCAATAAACGCGCCAATGAAAAGTTCAATCTTCTGTGCGCCAGTATGGTCATGCGCTGGATTAAATACAGCAGCAATCGCAATTAATACGGCCGATAAACCTACGAAGGAGTGCATCAAAGCAACCAACTCAGGCATCTTGGTCATTTGCACGCGCTTAGCAGCGAGCGTGCCAATGATGGCGCCAGCCACAACCGCAACACCAATCAACGAGACGACTGGCTTGAAGTCGGGAATGAAGAAAGTGGTGACAACGGCTAACAACATGCCAATCATGCCGAAGGTATTGCCTTGGCGTGAAGTAGTTGGTGAGGACAAGCCACGCAAAGCGAGGATGAACAACACCGATGAAATGAGATAAGAAATGGCGGTTATGTTTGACATAGTTTTGGTCTCTATATAGGTCTTGTTCTAGGTTTATTTGGTTCCAGCCGCATCAGCTTTAGGAGCTTTTTTCTTGAACATTTCAAGCATGCGACGGGTGACCATAAAGCCACCAAAAATATTGATAGACGCGAGGAATACAGCTACTGCACCAATAATGCTGGTGAGAGTGATTTCATCGCCACCGATAACTTCAGTTTGGAGCAATGCTCCAACGATGATGATGCCGGAGATGGCATTGGTCACCGCCATTAAAGGCGTATGCAATGCTGGCGTAACGTTCCAAACTACGTGATAGCCAACAAAAATGGCCAATACAAACACAGTAATGTTTTGAACGGTGAGGATGCTTTGAAAGGCAGCGAGATCCATAGTGTTTCCTTAGTATTTTTACTATTAGTTTTTGCGGATGGCCTGACCATCACGACACATTAAGCAAGCAGTAACGATGTCATCATCACTTGGGATAACTAAATTGGCTTCTTTATCCACAATGAGTTTCATGAAATCGAGCAAGTTACGTGAGTACAGTGCAGAAGCATCTGCTGCAACCATGCTAGCTAAGTTGGTGTAGCCAACAATTTTCACACCATTCACATCAATTACTTTATCTGCTTGCGTTAACGGGCAGTTACCTGAACCGTTATCACCTTTGCCTGCAGCTAGGTCAATTACGATCGAGCCTGGCTTCATATTGGCAACAGTATCGCTATGCAAAAGAACAGGTGGCTTACGCCCCGGGATCAATGCAGTGGTAATTACGATGTCGGCTTGTTGAGCGCGCTCTGCAACCAAGGCTGCTTGACGCTTCATCCAAGCTTCAGGCATTGGGCGAGCATAGCCACCAACTCCTTGGGCGATCTCACGCTCTTCATCAGTTTCATAAGGAACGTCAACAAACTTGGCGCCCAATGATTCAATTTGTTCTTTAGCGGCTGGACGCACATCAGATGCTTCAATTACAGCGCCAAGGCGTTTTGCTGTAGCGATTGCTTGCAAGCCTGCAACACCAGCACCCAAGATCAATATGCGAGCTGCTTTCACAGTTCCTGCGGCAGTCATCAACATCGGCATGAAGCGTTGATACTCATTTGCGGCAACCAACACTGCTTTGTAACCAGCAATATTTGCCTGTGAAGATAAAACATCCATGCTTTGTGCACGAGTTGTGCGTGGCGCAGCCTCTAAAGAAAATGCGGTAACGCCTTGCGCAGCCATGGCTGCAATCATGTCGTTATCAAACGGATCGAGCATGCCCAAGAGCACAGCACCAGATTTAATTTGCTTGAGTTCAGCCGCTTCAGGCGCGCGTACTTTGAGCACAATCTCAGCACCTAATGCATCTGCAGCGCTACCAATGCTTGCGCCGACAGCTTCGAACGCAGAGTCAGGTTGACTGGCTTTTACTCCGGCGTCTTTTTGAATAACGACGGTATGACCTTGACCAATTAATTTTTTAACGGTTTCTGGTGTGGCGGCTACTCGAGTTTCCCCGGGCCTTGTTTCCAGTGGCACTCCTATGCGCATGGCATGTCTCCAAAAGCAAAATTTATAAAAAATCTATTTTAGTTAAATAGGGCTAATTGCACCTATTTACTTACTCCTAAGTCCTCTTGCTTGGTTTTTGCCTGAAATTCTGTGAAATCAGGCTAAGACTTCTACAATATGGACTGTAAGCTTATATTGAATTTTCGCATTTTTTGATGATCCCGCTCAATTCTTCCTTAATCCCGTCCTCTCAGCCCAAGAAAGTCGTTATTGGCATGTCTGGAGGGGTAGATTCGTCGGTTGCTGCCTGGATGCTCAAGGAGCAAGGCTTTGAAGTTATTGGCCTTTTTATGAAAAATTGGGAAGATGACGATAACGATGAGTACTGTTCTGCTCGTCAGGACTGGCTCGATGTGGTTTCAGTCGCCGATATGATCGGAATCGACGTCGAAGCAGTCAATTTTGCTGCCGAATATCGTGAGCGTGTATTTGCTGATTTCTTGCGTGAATACGCCGCAGGGCGAACACCTAACCCCGATGTTTTATGTAACGCCGAAATTAAGTTCAAAGCTTTCTTAGATCACGCCATGAGTTTGGGTGCGGATGCTATTGCAACAGGTCACTATGCGCGCGTCCGTCATGAGGGTGGCAGGGTGCAGTTGTTGAAAGCTGTCGATGCCAGCAAAGATCAAAGTTATTTCTTGCATCGTCTAACGCAGCAGCAATTAGCTAATGTAATGTTCCCTCTTGGTGAGATTCCCAAAACGGAAGTCAGAAAAATTGCAGAGAAAATTGGTTTGCACAATGCTAAAAAGAAAGACTCCACCGGGATTTGCTTTATTGGTGAACGTCCTTTTAGAGAATTCTTAAATCGCTATTTACCGCGCGTACCTGGCCCGATTAAAACTCCCGAAGGTAAGACGGTTGGCGAGCATATGGGCTTAGCCTTCTTTACCTTGGGTCAGCGCAAGGGTATTGGTTTGGGCGGCAGTCAAGATGGCAATGGTGACGCTTGGTATGTGGCGCGCAAGGACGTTCCTAATAACACCTTGTATGTAGCGCAAGGCCACGAACACCCATGGCTATTGGCTCACAAGCTTGCTGCTATGGATGCCAGTTGGGTTTCTGGCGCGGCACCAACACCTGGAAATTATTCCGCTAAGACACGTTATCGACAGGCAGACTCTGCTTGTACATTGAGTGCTGGTGATGAAGCGCTGAGTTTTGATTTGAGTTTTCCAGAGGCGCAGTGGGCTGTTACTCCTGGACAATCTGCCGTCTTGTACGACGGAGATATTTGTTTGGGTGGTGGAATTATTTCTGCATAATCTTCATTAGCAAGTAGTCGATACAAAAATGCCAATCAGTTTTGATTGGCATTTTTTATTCAGCGGCAAGTTAATTAAGCAGCCGGTGGTTCGGTTTCAATAAAGGAAGGTCGCTGCAATAACTTTTGATACAGACGATCCAAATTTGGATATTGAGTTTGCCATTTCACTTCTGGAAAGCGAAATAA
Source organism: Polynucleobacter sp. JS-JIR-II-c23 (assembly GCF_035011225.1). Lineage (NCBI taxonomy): Bacteria > Pseudomonadati > Pseudomonadota > Betaproteobacteria > Burkholderiales > Burkholderiaceae > Polynucleobacter > Polynucleobacter sp. JS-JIR-II-c23. Next base: position 372,065 of record NZ_JAYGQT010000001.1, read on the forward strand.
TAAATATCCGATTGCGCAACCTACGGCGATATCTGCCAAAGTTAGTTGATTGCCATGACACCAGGCATTTCCACCCAGTTGCTCGGACATGTGACGCAGCGCCACATCAATTTTGCTCATTTGACGATCTACCCATGCCTGGCTTTGTTGTTCAGTTGGGCGCCATGTAAGTTCTAGACGAGCCAAAATACTCGCGTCGACAATTCCGTCTGCTAGCGCTTCCCAGGTTTTTACTGCGGCACGCTCACGGTTATCGGCAGGAATGAGCTTGCTTACTGGGCTGAGGCCATCGGCATATTCGGCAATGACGCGGGAGTCATAAATAGCCTCTCCATCGTCAGCCATGAGGCAGGGAACCTTCCCCAGGGGGTTGGTAAGGGCTATTTTGGTGTCTGCAGCCCAAACATTCTCTAATTCGAGGTCGACATCGACCTTTTTCTCGTTAAAAACAATGCGTACTTTACGTACGTAGGGGCTGGTGAGGGATCCGATAAGTTTCATGGGCTCAAGTATAGCCATCCTATTTGGGCTTTGCTGTACTCCAGAACGCATTAAAATCAGCTTTTATTGACATATTCAATGCAAAGGCAATATTCGTGAGTCAGCCGCTTTCAACCCTCAATGCCCTTTCACCTCTAGATGGCCGTTATGCCGGAAAACTGGATGCTTTACGTCCCTGGCTTTCGGAGGCCGCTTTTATGCGCCAACGTGTTTTTGTGGAGATTCATTGGCTCTTGGCTTTGGCTGCTGCCGGCTTGCCTGATGTCCCAAAAATTAATGCTGCTGACGAAGCCTTTTTGCTTTCGCTCCCAGAAAACTTTTCTGATGCAGATGCTCAGCGCATCAAAGATATCGAAGCAGTAACGAATCACGACGTAAAAGCGGTTGAATACTTCTTAAAAGAAAAAGTTGCTGGACGACCAGATTTGTTGAAAGCAAGTGAGTTCATTCACTTTGCCTGCACATCAGAAGATATTAACAATACTTCTCACGGTTTAATGTTGCGTGGTGCCCGCGATGAGGTGCTCTTGCCCCAACTCAGAAAAGTACTTTCAGTATTGACCGATCTCGCGATTAAGAACGCTAAAGTACCTTTGCTCTCTCGCACGCATGGCCAGCCAGCTTCCCCAAGCACTTTGGGTAAAGAGATTGCCAATATTGCCAAGCGTTTAGAGCGTGCGATCGAATCTATTGCTGCAGCCCCTTTGCTAGGCAAGATGAATGGCGCAGTAGGTAATTACAACGCTCACATGTCAGCCTATCCTGATTTTGATTGGGAAAATTTTTCCAAGAGTGTGGTTGAGAGGCGTCTAGGTTTAACGTTCAATCCTTACACCATTCAAATTGAGCCACACGATGGTATGGCTCAGCTCTTTGATGCGATTGCTCGCGCTAATACGATTCTTTTGGATATGGATCGCGACTTCTGGGCCTACATCTCTGTTGGTTACTTTAAGCAGCGCACTAAAGCAGGCGAGATCGGTTCATCGACGATGCCGCATAAAGTGAACCCGATTGATTTTGAAAACTCTGAAGGTAACTTGGGTGTTGCTAATGCATTGCTACGCCACCTTGCAGAAAAATTACCAATCTCTCGTTGGCAGCGTGACTTGACTGACTCAACAGTATTGCGCAATCTAGGCCCTGCATTTGGCCATAGCGTATTGGCTTATGACAGCGCCTTGCGTGGGCTTGGTAAATTAGAGGTAAACCATGCTGCCATTGCTGCTGATTTAGACGCATGCTGGGAAGTATTGGCTGAGCCAGTGCAAACGGTGATGCGTCGTTACGGCATCGAGAATCCTTATGAGCAATTAAAAGAATTGACTCGTGGCAAAGGTATTAATCAAGCTGACCTGCAAACCTTTATTCGGGGTTTGAAGATTCCTGAGGATGCAAAAGCACGTTTGTTGGAGATGACACCATCTTCTTACTTAGGTAAGGCGGTCGAATTGACCGAACGTCTCAAAAAGTGAGTTTGACTACCAATTCAGAATACGGGGCGCGTCCCCGGATCTGGTTTGCTGCTTACCAATTGCTATGGCATCTTTTATTGCCGTTGGCCTTTATTCGTCTAGCTTGGCGTGCACGCCATGCCTTCTCCTACCTTCATCACATTCCTGAGCGATTAGGCTTTGGCTACAGCAAGCCTATTGCTCAAGGATCTATTTGGATTCATGCAGTATCGGTAGGCGAGACGCGGGCGACTCAAACATTGATTGAGGCTTATCTTGCTAAGGGCGAATCCGTTTTGCTCACCCACATGACATTGAATGGACGTCGCACTGGCAAGCAGTTATTTGCTAAAGAGATTGCTGCTGGGCAAATTCGTCAAGTCTATTTACCCTACGATCTCTGCTGGTCTGTAGAGCATTTCTTAAAGACATTTAAACCAAAGTTTGGCCTCTTTATGGAAACCGAAGCTTGGCCGACAGTGGTCTTTCGTTGCAAAGAAATTGGCTTACCTCTATTTTTAGTCAATGCCCGTTTATCTGAGCGAAGTGCCCGTCGCATCGATCGATTTGGTAAAGCAGGGCGCGCATTATTTCAAGCCTTTGCGGGGATTCTGGCGCAGACTGAATTTGATGCAGGGCGTTACCGTAGCTTAGGCGTTAAAAATGTTGTCATTACCGGCAATCTGAAATTTGATGTTCCGCTTGATGCTCGATTGCTTGCTAAGGGCAAAGAATGGCAGCGGGAACTGCATGCCGGAAATCGTTTGATGGTGTGTGCGGCGAGTACGCGCGATGGAGAAGAGGTCATTATTCTGAAGGCTTGGAAAGATTTGCTCTTAAGCAATGCATTTGCAACCTCTCCATTGCTTTGTTTAGTGCCTCGCCATCCCGAGCGCTTCGCAGAAGTAGCAGATCAAATTAACAATGCTAGCTTCAAGTTTCGCCGTCGTAGCGAGTGGGCTGACATTCCGAGTGAGTGTGCTGGGTTGGATGTTGTTTTGGGCGACTCCATGGGCGAGATGCCCATGTATTACAGTGCCTCTGACTTGGTACTAATGGGTGGAAGCTTGCTGCCTTTTGGAGGCCAAAACTTGATTGAGGCTTGTGCAGCTGGCTGCCCTGTTCTCTTGGGTGAGCATACCTATAACTTTCAACAGGCTGCCTTAGATGCGATTGATAGTGGTGCGGCTAAACGCATTCATGGCGAATTGCTTTTAACGGAGCCAATTGCCTTAATGGAATCTTTGAAAGAATTACTTCTGAATACTGCCGAGTTGGCAAAGATGAGTGTAGCTGCTAAGTCTTATGCAGCAGAGCACCAAGGTGCAACTAACAGAATCTTAGCTGCCCTTGATCAACAAAACTTACGCTGAACTAAAAAGACTGAGTTAGACCCGCGCTCCGTAGTTGGGATCATCTTTGCGGGCATCATCATCAGGCTTTTTATCGCCCTTCACTAAGTCTTCGCGTGTAACACCAAGCCACATAGCTAATGCTGCAGCCACGAAGACTGAAGAGTAGATGCCAAACAATATACCAATGGTCAGCGCTAAAGCAAAGTAGAAGAGCGTTGGACCACCAAAGACCAGCATCGCTAGGACCATCATCTCAGTACTGCCGTGAGTGATTACCGTGCGGCTAATGGTGCTGGTAATCGCGTTATCAATGATTTCACGGGTATTCATCTTGCGGTATTTGCGGAAGTTCTCGCGAATACGGTCAAAGATCACCACGGATTCGTTGACTGAGTACCCTAGAACTGCGAGAACGGCTGCCAACACTGAAAGGGAAAACTCCCACTGGAAGAAGGCAAAGAAGCCCAAGATAATGACAACGTCATGCAAGTTCGCAATGATGCCAGCGAGCGCAAACTTCCACTCAAAGCGGAAGGATAGATACACCACGATGCCAATGATCACAAAGATAAGTGCTTTTAAGCCATCAATAGCCAGCTCTTGACCTACTTGTGGGCCAACAAACTCAACGCGTTGCAATTTCACGCCGGTGGTTGCTGGTTCCAGTGCCTGCATGACTGCTGTACTTTGGTCGGCAGAAGAAATCAACTTACCTTCAGCATCTTTTTGTAATGGCAGACGAATCATCACATCACGTGAACTACCAAAGTTCTGAATCTGAGTATCGGCATAGCCAAGCTTCTCAACCTTAGCGCGAATAGAGTCCAGTGGCGCAGTCTGTGGGTAGCTGACTTCCATCACCGTACCACCAGTAAATTCGATGGAGAGGTGGAGGCCGTTATGCCAGAGGAAAAAGACTGCAGCTAAAAAAGTAATTAAAGAAATCGCATTGAGCACCAATGCATGGCGCATAAAAGGAATATCTTTTTTGATCCGGAAAAATTCCATGGCTTATTTCTCCTGTGGGCGCCAAACTTGGCCGATAGCGAGTTTTTGAATCTTCTTATGTCTGCCGTACCAGAGGTTAACAAGGCCACGTGAGAAGAAGACAGCCGAGAACATTGAAGTCAGAATACCTAAACAGTGAACCACTGCGAAGCCTTTGATAGGACCTGATCCAAATGCCAATAAGGCTAGACCAGCAATCAAAGTCGTTACGTTAGAGTCCAGAATCGTTGCCCAGGCTTTGTCGAAGCCGACAGAAATTGCTGTTTGTGGCGATGCTCCGTTACGTAACTCTTCACGAATACGCTCGTTAATCAACACGTTCGAGTCAATCGCCATACCCAAAGCTAAGGCCATCGCTGCGATGCCTGGCAAGGTGAGGGTGGCTTGCAACATCGATAGCACTGAGATGAGCAAGAGCAAGTTGACTGCCAAAGCGACAACAGAGAAAGTGCCAAACAATAAGTAGTAGGCCATCATGAAAATCGCGATCGCAGTAAAGCCGATTAAGAGCGATTTAAAGCCCTTCTCAATATTTTCTGCACCTAGGCTTGGTCCGATAGTGCGTTCTTCAATGATTTCCATTGGCGCTGCTAATGATCCAGCGCGCAAGAGCAGGGCTAAATCATTAGCGCTCTCGGTAGTTGGCTGACCAGTGATCTGGAACTTGGAGCCAAACTCACTTTGAATAGTGGCGATAGTGAGTACCTCACCTTTACCTTTTTCAAACAAGATCATGCCCATCGGCTTGCCGATATTTTCGCGAGTCACTTCTTGCATGACGCGCCCACCAGCTGCATCTAGGGAGATATTTACTGCGGGACGTTGGTTTTGGTCAAAGCCAGCGCTAGCATCGGTAATGCGATCGCCACTGAAGATCACTGATTTTTTAAAGACACCCAAGCGATTTTCACCAAAGCGGAATGTATCCATGCCCGGAGGAGGAGTTTCGCCCAAGCCGATGGTAGACACCAAGGGGTCAGCTAAGCGAGACTCTAGAGTTGCTGTGCGACCAATAATGTCTTTGGCACGAGCGGTATCCTGTACGCCAGGTAACTGCACCACAATGCGCTCAGCACCTTGTTGTTGAATCACTGGCTCTTTAACCGCTAATTCGTTCACACGCTTATTCAGGGTGATGATGTTTTGCTTAACAGCGTTATCTTGAATTTCTTTTAAAGCAGTCGGCTTAAATTCACCCACTAATTTAGGTAAAGAGCCATTGGATTTGATTAACCAAATGAGCTCAGGTTGCCCCGTTGTCAGTACTGCGCGCGCTTTATCAGCATCTTCGACATTGGCGAAATTGATTGATATGAAATCAGCGCCACGCTCGATACCTTGATGACGAATGCTCTTGTCACGCAATTGACTGCGAATATCGCCTGCCAAGGAAGTTACTTTTTTCTGAACTGCGCCCTTCATATCCACTTGTAGGAGGAAGTAAACGCCGCCACGTAAATCCAGACCCAGTGGCATTGGTAATGCGTTGATTGCACTTAACCAGCCTGGTGTATTGGAGAGTAGATTTAAGGCAACAGTGTAGTTAGGATCATTTTGATCTACATTCAATTTTTGTTGCAATAGATCGCGAGCACGCAGCTGAATGTCAGTGTTATTGAAGCGAACTTTGATAGAGCCTACATTGCCAGCGGCCTCAAAGAAGATGCCGGTATTACCAATGTTTTCTGCTGCCAGAATTTTTTCGACACGAGACTGCGTTGCCAAATCAACCTTGATGGTTGGTTTGGCAGACGAGACTTGAACCGCTGGAGCCTCACCATAGAAATTAGGTAATGAATATAGTCCGCCGATTAGTAATGCAACAGCAATGACTAGATATTTCCAGAGAGGGTAGCGATTCATATAGAGATACTTTTAATCAAAAAATTTAAGCAGACTTCAGAGTGCCTTTTGGCAACACTGTAGTGATAGCACCTTTTTGCATGTGCACTTCAGTGCCAGCAGAAATTTCAACGGTAACCACTTGGTCTTTTAATGCTGTTACTTTGCCCATGATGCCGCCAACAGTAACAACTTCATCGCCAACGCCTAATGACTCGAGCATTGCTTTAGTTTCTTTTTGACGCTTCATTTGTGGGCGAATCATGATGAAGTACAAAACTGCAAACATCAAAATCAAAGGGAGAAAGCTCATCAAGCCACTGGAATCTGCGCCCGCTGCAGGAGCTTGGGCAAAAGCGTTACTAATCCACATACAAAACCTCCGTTAATTACCAATTAAAAACTGCGATATTTTTCGACCTTTAAACCGATGGCCGTAACCCGCAATTCTAAACTGTGTGGGGCTTTGGAGGTGATTTACAGGGGGTTTTGCCCCCTGTAGGGCTATTAGTCCTGTCCAGGCTCAACACCACGCTGGCGATTGCTATGAAATTCCTCACGATAGGCGCTAAAGCGGTCTTTACTCAGAGCCTCGCGGACTTCAGTCATCAGCTGGAGGTAGTAGGACAGGTTATGGATGGTGTTTAGCTGAGACCCTAGGATCTCATTCGCCTTTTGGAGGTGATTTAAGTAGGATCTGGTGAAGTTTTGGCAGGTATAGCAGGCACAGGTAGGGTCTACCGGTCGATCATCGTCCTTGTACCCAGAATTACGGAGCTTGAGGTCGCCAAAGCGGGTAAAAAGCCAGCCATTGCGGGCGTTACGGGTTGGCATCACGCAATCGAACATATCAATACCTAGGCTAACGCCCAATATCAGATCTTCTGGAGTGCCAACACCCATTAAATAATGAGGCATATGTTCTGGCAATTTTGGCGCAGTGAAATTCAGAATCCGCTCAAACTCGGGTTTAGGCTCTCCAACTGATAAGCCGCCAATAGCAATCCCATCAAAACCTTGCTGGCTTACGGCATCTAAAGAAAATTCACGCAGATTCTCGAACATGCCGCCTTGAACAATGCCAAAGAGTCCGTTGCCTGTATTCAGTTCGCGAAAACGCTTGAGAGAGCGATCGCCCCAGCGCAAAGACATCTCTAGTGATGCACGCGCTGTTTTTTCAGAGGTAGGTTGACCTTTGATTTCATAAGGAGTGCATTCATCAAACTGCATCGCGATATCGCTATTGAGCACCGCCTGAATTTCCATTGACACTTCTGGAGACATAAATAATTTGTCGCCATTAATTGGAGATGCAAAGGTCACGCCCTCTTCAGAGATCTTGCGCAGCGCGCCCAAACTAAATACCTGAAAGCCGCCAGAGTCAGTGAGGATCGGTTTGTCCCAACCCATAAAACGATGCAAGCCACCATGTTTTTTAATGACATCTAACCCTGGTCTTAACCAGAGATGAAACGTGTTGCCCAAAATAATTTGTGCCTTGGCTTCATTCAAATCACGCGGTGTCATTGCCTTGACAGTGCCATACGTTCCCACGGGCATGAAGATTGGTGTTTGCACGCTGCCATGTGGAAGGTCAAGCTGACCAAGACGAGCTGGGCTTTGCGAGTCGCGCGCCAGGATATTGAAGTGAACAGGTTTGGTCATAACTTTGGATTCTCGAGTCGACAAAGAAACATCGCATCTCCATAGCTGAAGAAACGATACTTCTGATGAATGGCATGTTGATAAGCGGCGCGAATGTTTTCCAATCCCGCAAAAGCGCTTACCAACATTAATAAGGTAGATTTTGGCAGATGAAAGTTGGTTAACAAACAATCTACCGTTTTAAATTGATAGCCTGGGGTAATAAACAGATTGGTCTCGCCGCTACTTTGTCCGCTGGCTGCCTGGCTCTCTAGGGCGCGCAGACTGGTAGTGCCCACCGCAACAACTCTTCCACCGTTTTTCTTGGTGGCCTCAATAGCTTCTAATGTCTCACTGGGAATAGAGAACCATTCGTAATGCATCTTATGTTTTGAAAGATCCTCTTCCCGAACGGGCGTGAATGTCCCGGCTCCCACATGTAGTGTGACGGCTGCTTGTTGAATGCCTAATTTCTGAAGTTCTTGCAAGATAGATTCATCAAAATGTAAGCCTGCTGTCGGGGCAGCTACTGCCCCTGGATTTTTAGCTACTACCGTTTGATAACGCTGCGCATCTTCACCGTCCGGTTGATGCTCAATATAGGGGGGCAATGGGAGCTCACCAAAACGCTCAAGCAAAGAAAACACATTCTCCGGAAAGCGCACCTCGTAAAAACGTCCGTCATACCCAATCATCTCTACAGGAAAGGTTTCGCCAGCCTGATTGTGAATATGAACAGTGGTTCCAGTCTTAGGTACCTTGGACGCTCTAATTTGTACCCAAGCCTGCTTTTCACCGCTAATGCGTTCAATGAGCAGCTCCACATTCCCGCCAGTCTCCTTTTTGCCGTGTAAGCGCGCAGGAATAACCTTGGTGTCATTAAAGACTAATAAGTCCCCGGGCTGAACAATGCGCAGAATGTCCTTAAACTGTCGATCTACCAATTGGACGTGATTTGGCCCATCAGCCTTGACCTCTAAGAGGCGGCTATCGGTTCTATTCGCCAAGGGATGTTGGGCGATTAGTTCGGGTGGGAGTTCGTAATTAAAGTCGGAGAGTTGCATAGCATTACCATCAGGTATTAGATTTTAACGATGACTACTAAACAAGCGCCAAGCACACTCCAAAAGATGGGTTTAGACAGCCCTATGGCCCTTGCTTTGCACTTGCCATCCCGTTATGAGGATGAGACCGAGCTACTCACGATCGAGGAGGCCATACATCAGGGTCGATTTAACTCAGCCCAGACCCAGGGTGTAGTTATTCGCAATCAGGTCTTATTTAGGCCCAGAAGGCAGATGGTGGTCACTATCGAGGATGAAACTCAAACCTTAAACCTCCGTTTCCTGAACTTCTACCCTAGTCAACAAAAACAAATGGCTGTTGGGGTCAATATTCGAGTTAGGGGTGAAGTGCGGGAAGGTTTTCAGGGTCCAGAGATGGTGCATCCTACTGTGAGGGCTGTAGCACTGGATGCGCCTTTGCCTGCTAGCTTGACTCCGGTTTACCCGGCAAGCGTTGGAGTTTCGCAAACAATTATTCGTAAGGCAGTGATACAAGCCTTGCGTGAACCAAGTCTACAAGATAGTTTGGCTGAGTTCTTGCCCAAAAAACTGATGGCAGAGTTGCTACCAAGTCATGATTGGCCAAACTTGCAAGCGGCGATTACCTATTTGCATCAACCGCCTGCTGATGCCAATACTCAGGCATTGCTAGAGCGCACTCATCCTGCTTGGCGTCGAGTGCAGTTTGAGGAACTCCTTGCTCAGCAAATTTCCTTAAAGCGAGCTCATGCCATTCGTCGAGAGCGACATGCACCAAGCTTTCCGAGGGAAAAGAAACAAAGTCTTGAAGCGGGTTTGCTGAAAGTACTGCCTTTTAAGTTAACTAATGCTCAAGAGCGCGTTTGGTCTGAAATTAGTAATGACCTTTCCAAATCATTCCCAATGAATCGCCTTCTACAAGGGGACGTGGGTAGCGGCAAGACTGTTGTAGCCGCCTTGGCTGCAGCGCGGGCAATGGATCATGGCTATCAAGCTGCCATCATGGCGCCTACGGAGATTTTGGCTGAGCAGCACTACCTCAAAATGAAAGAATGGTTTGAACCTTTGGGGGTAAAAATCGCTTGGCTGTCAGGGAGTCTGAAAGCCAAAGAAAAACGATTGGCGCAAGAAGTGATCGAGAATGGGCAAGCCCAACTCATTATTGGTACGCATGCTCTTATTCAAGAAAATGTGAGCTTTGCCAAACTTGGCCTCGCAGTGATTGATGAGCAACATCGCTTTGGAGTGAGGCAGCGTTTAGAGATTCAGCAACGGGTTGGCTCAGAATTGTTTTACTGCCATCAACTGATGATGTCAGCAACACCAATACCACGCACTTTAGCGATGACCTACTATGCCGACTTAGATGTCTCTGTCATCGATGAGTTACCTCCTGGCCGAAAACCGATTGCTACCAAGGTAGTTAAGGCCAGTCGCCGTGATGAGGTCATTGGTGGTTTGCAAAGTTGGCTGTCTAAGGGGTTGCAAGCGTACTGGGTTTGCCCTCTCATTGAAGAGTCTGAAGTGCTGCAATTGCAAACAGCAGTTGAGAGCTTCGAGCAACTGACGCAGGCTTTACCTGACTTTAAGGTTGGCTTGGTACACGGCAGATTAAAAGCAGAAGAAAAAGCGGCAGTCATGGCTGCCTTCAAGGCAAATGAGATTCAGCTTTTAGTGGCTACTACGGTAATTGAGGTTGGGGTAGATGTACCCAATGCGGCGTTAATGGTGATTGAGCATGCTGAGCGTTTTGGTTATGCTCAGATTCATCAATTACGCGGGCGCGTGGGTAGGGGGTCTGCGGATTCGGTTTGTATTTTGATGTATGCCGAACCACTTTCAATGGCGGCCAAAGAGCGCCTACAAACTTTACGTGAGACCTCGGATGGTTTTGTGATTGCCGAGCGAGATTTATCTCTGCGTGGTCCAGGTGAATTATTGGGTGCAAAGCAATCAGGGGATGCGATGTTGCGCTTTGTTGATTTGCAACGCGACGCCTGGTTAATTGAGTTGGCTCAACAGGCGGCTGAGCGCTTACTCGCTGAGCATGCAGATTTGGTGGAGCGTCATTTAGAACGCTGGCTCGGATCTCGAGCTGAATTTCTTAAGGCCTGATAATTACCTTATGAATTTAAAAGATCGTTTTATTTCTTACGGGTACCTAATCAGGCTAGATAAGCCGATTGGCACGCTATTACTCTTATGGCCTACGCTCTGGGCTCTTTGGTTGGCAAGCAGTGGTTTGCCTGATTTATCTATTTTGTTGATCTTTACTGTTGGCACATTTTTGATGCGTAGTGCGGGTTGTGCAATTAATGACTATGCCGATCGAGATTTTGATCGGCATGTTAAGCGGACGCAAGGCCGCCCAATCACGAGTGGAAAAATCTCTGGCAAAGAGGCTGTAGCTGTAGCTGGTGTTTTGGCGCTACTCGCCTTTTTGCTCATTCAGCCTCTGAATGTATTTACAAAGCAGCTGTCCGTACTTGCTTTACTAGTGGCCTTTATCTACCCCTTCACTAAACGCTTTTTTGCCATGCCTCAAGCTGTCTTAGGCATTGCCTTTGGCTTTGGTATTCCGATGGCATATGCGGCTATTTTGGATTTCATTCCCCTAGAGGCTTGGTTCTTATTTATTGGGAACATCTTTTGGGCGATTGCTTATGACACCGCCTATGCCATGGTTGATCGCGATGATGATCTACGCCTAGGATTGAGAACATCGGCCATTACTTTTGGTCAGTACGATGTCGTCGCTATAGCAATAAGCTACGGGATGCTTTTTCTGAGTCAGTTATGGGTGGCGCAATTGGCTAACTTAAGCAATTATTTTTTAGTGGGTTGGTTCGCAGCATTGGCTTGTGCGATCTATCACTTGAAGTTGGTTTCAACTCGCAATAGAGAAAATTGCTTTAAAGCATTCCGCCATAACAACTGGTTAGGCGGATTTTTATTTCTAGGAATTGTGTTGGGCCTAACAGTTAACTAGGCCGTAATGGGCAATGGCTTAACTCTGACCGAGTTCATCGCCCATAGTCTTGCCACGCTGACTGGCTGCATCAATCGCTTTTTCTAAAATTTCATGCCAACCTTGTTGTTTCATGACATCTAGAGCAGCAGCAGTGGTTCCACCTTTGGAAGTAACTCTTTCGCGGAGAACACCAGCATGCTCATCAGAGTTATGGGCGAGCTGTGTAGCGCCTTCAAGAGTGGCATAAGCCAGCTTGCGCGCTGTCTCTGAGTCAAGACCGAGCTTCTCTCCAGCAGATTGCATGGCTTCTAAAAATGCAAAGACATAGGCTGGGCCACTACCAGAAACAGCAGTTACTGCATCCATCAATTTTTCTTCTTTTACCCAAACGGTTTGGCCTACCGCATTACAAATAGTTTCAGCTAAGGTACGATCAGATTGATCTACAGCAGCATCTGCAAAAAGACCGGTAATCCCTTTGCCAATTAAGGCTGGAGTATTGGGCATAGCGCGCACACAGCGCGTGTGATCAAGCCAGCGACTCATATCTTTTAGGCGAATGCCGGCAGCGATGCTCAGAATGAGCGGGCCGGGAGCGCTAGCATGCTTAAGTTTAGTTGCCAAACCTTTGGCAACGACATTGAAGTCTTGGGGTTTGATCGCCATGACAAGCACATTATTTTTAGAGAAGTCAAAAGCGATATGTTCTAAAGCGCTAATGCCTTGAACGCCAAAATCTTCGTGTAGCTTGAGGGCGGTTGTAGCATTTGCTTCTACAACGGAGATTTGATTGGATTCGAATCCATTAGCAAGAAGGCCGCTAATGAGGGCGCGCCCCATATTGCCACCACCAATAAAGGTGATGTGTGCATTGCTATTGTTTTGTGCGATTTTGTTTGTGCTCATTTGTTAATCTTATCGCGCTTCCCGAAAATGGCTGTACCAACGCGAACTACAGTGCTGCCTTCAGCGATAGCGGCCTCTAAATCATCGGACATACCCATCGAAAGGGTGTCAAAGAACTGGTAACCAAGTTCAGTGAAATGGCTGGCCTGTATGCGCTTGAAACAATCTTGTACGGCTGCAAAAGCCTGGCGTTGCAAGACGGGGTCTGGATTAGGTGCGGGAATAGCCATCAAGCCCCGCAGAACTACGTTTGGCAGGGAGGTAATAGCGTTACAGAGCTCTTCAACTTCAACCAGGGAAATGCCGCTTTTGCTCTCTTCCTCGCTAACATTGATTTGTACGCAAACCATCAATGGCGGTAAGTCTGGAAACTCGCCGCGTTGAGCGGATAGGCGCTCTGCAATTTTGAGGCGGTCCACACTATGAACCCAATCGAAGTGTTGCGCTACTTCCCTGGTTTTATTGCTCTGCAAAGGGCCAATGAAATGCCAGGTCAACCAAGGGCGCAATTTGGCTAACTTCTCAATTTTTTCAACGGCCTCTTGCACATAGTTTTCACCAAAGGCTGATTGACCAGCATGCATAGCTTCTTCAACTGCAGAAGCTGGAAAGGTTTTGCTAACGGCTAAAAGTTCAATATCTTCCGGCTCACGCTTTGCTGCAAGGGCAGCAAGTTCAATCCTCGCTCTGACTTGCATCAGATTAACAACAATGGAATTCATGAGGCCTTAGAAGATTTGCTAAGTAATTGATCTACGATTTCAATCCAATGCACAACTGGGGTATCTTCTTGCTGCAGATGGGTGATGCAGCCAATGTTTCCAGAAACAATAACCTCTGCACCAGATTCCTCGCAGGCAGCGTTTAAGTGAGTTAACTTGTTTTTACGAAGTTGCTCAGAGAGCTCTGGTTGAGTAACGGAGTAAGTGCCTGCAGATCCGCAGCAAAGATGGCTGTCAGCGCATAAACGCACGCCAATACCGATACTAGAAAGCAATCCCTCAACCTTGCCGCGAATTTGTTGGCCATGTTGCAGGGTGCAGGGTGGGTGATATACGACGCCTGGTTTTGGATCTGTACCTACCAGCTGCACCAGCTCATTTTGTAAGGAAGGCAGTATTTCCGAAATATCTTTGGTCAGCTCTGAAATCTTCTTCGCTTTGGCTGCATAGACGGGATCATTTGCAAACAGGTGGCCGTAGTCTTTGACCATCACACCACAACCAGATGCCGTCATGACAATGGCTTCCACGCCACTTTCAACCAAAGGCCACCACGCATCAATATTTTGCTTGGCATTATCTAAACCGCCAGCTTGATCATTAAGGTGATAGCGTAGTGCTCCGCAGCAAGTGGCATTGGGCGCACTAATCATTTGAATCTTTAACGCGTTAAGCACACGCGCTGTTGCTGAATTGATATTCGGGAGCATGCCAGGCTGAACACAACCCTCTAGCAAAACCATTTTGCGCTGATGAGCTGCAGTGGGTCTTGCATAAGCATCGGTGGAATTAGCCAATGCTTTATTTACAGTCAGTGGGATCTTGCGTTTGATACCGCTTGGCATCAATGGGCGTACTAAACGACCTAGAGTCATTGCTGTATTAAATAAAGCGGGCTTAGTTAAACCTTCTTTTAGGGCCCAACGGGTCAAGCGTTGGCCGATTGGGCGCTCAGGCGTATTGTCTTCTGCCCACTTGCGACCTATGTCTATTAAGTTGCCGTATTGAACACCGCTCGGGCAAGTACTCTCGCAATTGCGACATGTTAAACAGCGATCTAAATGCAAGCGAGTCTTTTCAGTGGGTGCCTGCCCTTCGGCGATCTGCTTAATTAGATAGATGCGTCCGCGAGGCCCATCTAACTCATCGCCTAGTATTTGATAGGTAGGGCAGGTGGCCGTACAAAAACCACAGTGAACACATTTGCCCAGAATGCGGGCTGCCTCGATACCTTCCGGCGTGTTGGCAAATTGAGGAGCGAGTTGAGTTTGCATAGAAAGGCTTATGGAAGACGTTTAGTGGCGAATACACCTGAAGGATCAAAAGCTGATCTCAGGCGTTCTTGCACTGCCTCAAGGGCAAAGGAGTGAGCTTGCTCGGATAGCAAGGTAAAACGCTGGTGGCTAGGGTCTACATTTGCACCCTGTCTAAAGCGAGTTGCATGTCCCCCATGGGAATTAGCAATGGCCTTGATGGCTTTAAAGGTGGCCTCATCGCCAGGCGCTTTCAACCAGCGTTGTTGACCATGCCACTCCAGAACAATTTCATCTGAGGCGCCAGTGATAGTAACTGGCCCGCAGGCTGCAGGTAGTGCCAAACGATAAAGTGTTTGATCAGCACCTAGATTGGCAAATGCAGAAAGTTTTTGCTCACGCAAATCATTCCAGAAATGTTCAGCTATATCTTCTTTGACCTCAGTAGCCATCACTACAGAACTCATCAGGGGAATTGCAGCCTTTACAGCAGCTGCTGCACCAGCGAGACGGAAAGTTAACTCCCCATCTCCACCTTTAGATGAACCAATCCAACAGCTTGCAGATAGAGGTAATGGCTGTCCCGCCCATTCATTCAAGATCTTGAGGGCTTTCTCTTGAGAGATCTGACAACGTAAGGTTGCGGTCGCAGCAGGTTTAGGTAGCACCTTGACTGATGCTTCTAACAAAAGAGCAAGGGTTCCCAAGGAGCCAGGCAACAAACGAGAGACGTCATATCCCGCTACGTTCTTCATGACCTTACCGCCAAAGGAAAGATCTTGGCCTTTGCCATCAATAATGCGAGCGCCCAATACAAAGTCACGGAAGTTACCCACAGTGATGCGTCCTGGACCAGCAAGGCCGGCGGCAATTGCCCCGCCAAAGGTTGCATTTTCACCAAAGTGCGGGGGTTCAAAAGCAAGCACTTGATTCTTTTCTTTGAGAGCGGATTCAATTTCTTTTAGCGGAGTTCCGGCACAAGCAGTGATGACCAATTCTTCTGGTTGGTATTCCAAAATTCCTGAGTAGCCACGTGTGTCTAGTTTGGTATAGCCATTTGGATTGCCGTACCAAGATTTTGTACCGCCGCCCTCAATCGAGAGCGGGGTTTTATTCTTAGCTGCATTGAGAATTTGCTCGCGGAATGCATTGATTTTTGGATCGGAGTGAATCATCAGAAACGCTCCAATTCTGGGTGAGGCAATTGGCCGCCGCTAATGCGCATACGACCATATTCTGCGCAGCGACTCAAAGTCGGAATAGCTTTATCTGGATTGAGTAATTTTTCTGGATCAAAAGCACTCTTCACACCCCAGAAAGATTCACGCTCACCTTCACCAAACTGCACGCACATCGAATTAATTTTTTCAATGCCAACACCATGCTCACCAGTGATCGTGCCACCGAGTTCTACACAGGCTTCTAGGATTTCAGTGCCGAATTCTTCTGCGCGATGCCATTCTTCTTGGTCGGCACCATTAAACAAAATCAGAGGATGCATATTGCCGTCACCCGCATGGAATACGTTTAAACATCCAAGACCATACTTTTCTTCCATACCCTGAATGCGCTTGAGGAGCGTAGCAATATGGCGACGAGGAATGGTGCCATCCATGCAATAGTAGTCTGGGGCCAAGCGGCCTGCGGCTGGGAATGCGTTCTTCCGGCCACTCCAAAACTGTAAGCGTTCACCTTCATCTTTAGAAATCTGTATTCCGCTTGCACCAGCTTCTTCAAGCACTTTGGTCATGCGGTCAATTTCTTCGGCAACTTCTTCTGGAGTGCCATCAGACTCGCAGAGCAAAATAGCTGCAGCTTCTAAGTCATAACCTGCATGCACAAATTCTTCTACGGCGCGAGTGGTAGCTTTGTCCATCATCTCCAAGCCAGCAGGAATGATGCCGGCTGCAATGATGGCAGCAACTGCGTTACCACCCTTTTCGATGTCATCAAAACTTGCCATGATGACGCGAGCCAATTTTGGTTTCGCTACTAACTTGACCGTGACTTCAGTAACTACAGCGAGCATGCCTTCACTACCCATCATGATGGCGAGTAGATCGAGTCCAGGCGCATCTGGTGCTAAGCCCCCAAATTCAACAATCTCACCGTTCATGAGTATTCCGCGCACACGCAGAACGTTATGCAGAGTGAGTCCGTATTTAAGACAGTGCACGCCACCCGAGTTTTCATTGACGTTGCCACCAATCGAACAAGCAATCTGAGAGGAGGGATCCGGAGCGTAATACAAGCCAAGATGGGCAACTGCTTCAGAAATAGCAAGATTGCGCACGCCAGGTTGAACGACTGCAGTACGGGTAAAGGGATCAATGCTGATAATTTTCTTGAGTTTGGCTAATGACAGAACCAATCCCTGAGAAAGAGGCATTGCGCCACCCGAGAGACCGGTTCCTGATCCGCGAGGCACTACGGGGATTTGCATTGCATAGCAAATCTTCAAAATTTGGGCAACTTGCTCTTCTGTTTCTGGCAGAGCTACTGCCAAAGGCATCCGACGGTAGGCGGCTAGACCATCACATTCATAGGGAATGGTGTCTTCTGGCTCCCATAGAAGGGCATGTTCCGGCAGGATTGGGCGCAAGGCTGCAACCAATTTGGACTGAAGGGCGCTAATAGCGGCTAATTCGGGGGGTGGGGTCACCATATTCATAAGAATCATTTTAGCCATTTACCTATAATTAAGCTTATGGGAAATCGACTATCAAAAATCGCCACTAGAACCGGTGACGCAGGAATGACGGGCTTGGGTGACGGAAGTCGCGTAGAGAAGGATCACTTACGGGTCTGCGCTATGGGCGATATCGATGAGTTGAACTCAGAAATCGGGGTTTTAATGACCGAGGAGATCCCAGCAAGCATTTCTGCTGAATTACAGGAGCTTTTTCTGCAGGTGCAACATGATTTATTTGATTTGGGTGGTGAGCTTTGTATTCCCAATTACAAATTACTCAACCCTGAGCACGTAGCGCAGCTAGATGTTTGGCTCGAAAAATACAATAAACAATTACCCCCTTTGACTGAATTCATTTTGCCGGGCGGAACTCGCGCTGCCGCTCAAGCGCATGTTTGTCGCACCGTATGTCGCAGGGCGGAGCGTTCGATTGTTCGCTTGGGTTGGGAAGAGCCTTTATATGATTCCCCTCGTCAATATGTCAACCGCCTATCTGATTTGCTCTTTGTGCTTGCACGTATTTTGAATCGTGCGGCTGGTGGTTCGGATGTGTTGTGGAAGCATGAAAAAAAAGAGACTAAATAAATTAGTCTCTTTTATCAGTAGTACTTAAAAAATACTGCAGTATTACTTTTTCTTGCTTCTACGTTTCTTAACGGCTGTAGCTAGACGCTCCAGTACCTTCACAGAGTCATCCCAGTTGATGCAGGCATCGGTAATACTCTTGCCGTATTCCAATTTGCTTGGATCATCTTTTCCTGGCGTAAATTTCTGAGCTCCATCATTTAAATGACTCTCAACCATCACGCCAAAAATCTGGTGTGAGCCAGATTCAATTTGCTGTGCCACATCGTCAGCAACCACAATCTGACGCTCATGCTTCTTGCTTGAATTGGCGTGGGATAAATCAACCATCAAACTGGCTGGAAGCTTGGCTGCTTCTAGCTCAGAGCAGGCCGCTTGCACAAACTGAGCTTCATAGTTTGGCTCTTTGCCACCACGCAAAATCACGTGGCAATCTTTATTGCCTTTAGTTTCCACAACAGATACTTGACCATTTTTATGAACGGATAAGAAATGATGTGGACGACCTGCAGCTTGTATCGCATCAGTAGCAATTTTGATGTTGCCATCAGTGCCGTTCTTAAATCCGATAGGTGCAGACAAGCCAGAAGCAAGTTCGCGATGAACTTGGCTCTCAGTAGTACGTGCACCAATAGCACCCCATGAAATCAGATCCGCAATATATTGCGGGGAAATCACATCCAAGAATTCGCTACCAGCTGGCATGCCAAGGCGATTAATTTCCATCAATACTTGGCGTGCCAGACGTAGCCCCTCTTCAATGCGATAGCTTTCATCCAGATACGGGTCGTTAATCAAACCCTTCCAGCCAACAGTAGTGCGTGGCTTTTCAAAATACACGCGCATCACAATTTCTAATTCACCGGCAAAACGCTCGCGCTCAGCTAAGAGGCGTTGGCAATATTCCAACGCTGCTTTTGGGTCATGAATGGAGCACGGTCCGATGATCACGAGTAAGCGGTCATCCTTGCCATGAATAATGTCGCGGATTTTTTTGCGAGTGTTGCTGATCAACGCTTCAGTAGGCGTTCCAGAAATCGGAAAGAAGCGAATTAAATGCTCTGGCGGAGGCAGAACAGAAATGTTGTCAATGCGTTGATCGTCAGTATCTGAAGTCTTGTCGACTGCAGAGTACCAATTAGCGGGATTCGTATTTTGTTGGCTCATCCGGCTATTTTAAGCCGTAATTAGCCAATATTAGGCAGTCCCACCTACAGTCAGGCTATCAATCCTCAGGGTAGGCTGCCCAACCCCGACTGGAACACTTTGCCCTTCCTTGCCACAAACCCCAATCCCACCGTCTAATTTCAGGTCATTTCCGATCATAGAAACCTGTTTTAGGGATTCTGGCCCGCTACCAATAATGGTCGCGCCTTTGACGGGATATTGAATTTTGCCGTTCTCAACCCAGTAGGCCTCTGAAGCAGAAAACACAAATTTGCCACTAGTGATATCAACCTGACCACCACCAAAGTTCACTGCGTATAAACCGCGCTTGATGCTGGCGACAATTTCTTGAGGATCATCTTTGCCGGCCAACATATAGGTATTGGTCATTCGTGGCATTGGTAGTGAAGCAAAACTTTCACGCCGACCATTACCGGTGAGAGGCATATTCATGAGTCGCGCATTTAGACTATCTTGAATGTAACCTTTCAATATGCCGTCTTCAATTAAGGTGGTGCATTGAGTGGGAGTACCTTCGTCATCGATATTCAGAGAGCCTCTACGTCCAGATAAAGTTCCATCATCCACAACGGTGACACCCTTAGCCGCAACGCGCTGTCCAATGCGACCAGCAAAAGCAGAGGATCCTTTGCGATTAAAGTCGCCCTCGAGACCATGACCAACTGCCTCATGCAATAGAACGCCTGGCCAGCCTGGTCCCATTACTACTGTCATTGGACCAGCAGGTGCTGGGCGCGATTCCAGATTTACTAGGGCTCCGTCAACAGCTTCATCAACATAGCGATTAATCAAATCAGTATTGAAGTAGAGATAGTCATGACGTGCGCCACCGCCAGAGGAGCCTGATTCACGTCGACCATTCTGTTCTGCAATGACATGTACTGAAACGCGTACTAGTGGGCGTACATCTGCCGCCAACAAACCATCTGCTCGCACTACCAATACGACATCAAATTCCCCGGCCAGACTGGCCATAACCTGGATGATCCGTGGGTCACGTGCTTTAGCGCGACGTTCTATGCTTTCCAGAAGTGCGATTTTTTCTTTGGGTTGAAGAGAATCTAAAGGATTGACATCCGAGTAGAGCTTATTGGATACGGGGTTAAATAATTTGCTTGCAACCGCTTGCTTGCCACCCTCGGGCCCTATTACTCGAGTAGCTTTGGCTGCTTTATTTAAAGCTTCTAAATTAATCTCATCTGAATAAGCGAAAGCCGTCTTATCGCCATAGATAGCGCGCACACCAACGCCTTGATCAATATTAAAGCTGCCGGACTTAACAATGCCTTCTTCAAGACTCCAGCTCTCACTGCGAGTATGTTGAAAGTAGAGGTCTGCATCATCAAGGCGATGGGCAAATAAGTTGCCAAAGGTGCCGTGCAAATCTTGCTCGGATAAGCCGGTTGGTTCGAGCAAAATAGATTTGGCTAGTTTGATGAGGTCTGCTTGCTTTTTGGCTTTAGTCCAATTGGCGGGGAATAGTGCTTCTGGTGCATTCATGTGATTCAGCAAATCTTTCTTTAAAGCTTGCGATGCGCAAGTGCGGGTAACTTAGAGCGTACCTCGTTTAATTTATCTTTGCACAAAACCCCAGAAATAAAGCCTTCCCCCTCAGGGAGGTTGGCTAGGATGCTGCCCCAAGGATCAATCAGCATGCTGTTACCCCAAGTGCGACGTTGATTTTGATGAATGCCGCCTTGGGCGGATGCTAATACGTAACATTGGTTTTCGATAGCACGAGCACGTAAGAGGATCTCCCAGTGATCCTTGCCGGTTGTATAAGTAAATGCGGCTGGGATGATATGGCAATCTACCTGTCCAAGGGCGCGATAGAGCTCTGGGAAGCGCAGGTCATAGCAAATACTTAAACCAAAGGTCCAATCATTTCCGCCAATTGAAATTTTTAAGAGGCCCGGCGCATTGCCAGCCTCAATCGTTTCCGATTCTTGATAACGCTCAGTTGCTGTTTGAAAACCAAATAAATGAATTTTGTCATAACGAGAAATTTGCTCGCCGGCAGGATTAAAGACAAGGGTTGTATTCAGTACTTTATTGGAATCTTTTGCTTCCAGTGGAATAGTGCCTGCCACTAGGTAAATATTATTTTGTTTTGCAATATCCGAAAGTTGCTCTTGGATGGGGCCGCTTCCAAGGCTTTCGCGGGCGCGCACCTTATCGGTGTCCTTGAGGCCCATTAAGCAAAAATACTCTGGCAAGACGGCTAGTTGTGCGCCTTCAGTTGCAGCTGCAGCGATGAGTCTGCTTGCTGTAGATAGATTCTCCTGTACATCAGGGGTAGAGACCATCTGAATGGAGGCAATCTTGAGATCGGCACTGCTTGCTGATAGGCTCATGATGATTTAGTTAGAAATTTTGTTGGAGTTGCCTGAATTACTTGGGTTACTTTGTGGTCCAGAGTTATTGCTGTTTGGTTTACTTTGCTCTTTTAACAAGTCTTTACTGCGAATGGTGTCTAAAGTTTTCGAGTCAATTGGCTGACCTTTTTGATCAAGAGGAATCACTTCTGGATCATCCCAAGAGCCTTGGACCAGATAGTCTGATTGGAGATTACGATTGATTTGACTCGTAATTAAGTACTGCCCAACCAATGCGCCCAGACCTACGATAGGATTAATGGCAAATGCAGCTAATGAGCCAGCTGTTGCATCAATTGTTGGGAATATGGTGACACGCAAATCTTGCGTTTGTTTGGGGATATTGATTTGCCCATTCATGGCAACCCGTGCTTGGTCTAAACCCATTGTGAATTGCTTTGTTTGAGCAACTCCGGAGCTAATATCAAAAGAAGCATCAATGGAATTAAATGGCGTTCCCTTGGTCACAATATTGCCCAAGCTTCCCTGGAGGTCCAGAGTAGCAAATCTAAATAAACTTTGTAGGCTGAGAACATCGAGTAGCTTGGCGCCGCTGGTATTCACCTCCAACAGGCGACCTTTTTCAAGATTCAAAGTTACTTTGCCGGCTAGCGTCTCATATTGAGGTGTGAAAGGAGTGCCATCCCACTCCACGTTACTTGTGAGTTTGCCCTGGCCACCTTCGACTGATTTTTGGCTGGTCCAATGTCCAATAATTTGACCGGCATCCTTAATGTCTAAATCAACATTCACTGTTGTGTGTTCATCTTGATTCTGGGTGGCGCCAACCCAGCGCCCAGTCAAAACAGAGCTGCCTTGGGGGTTATTAAATTGAATGGAATCCATATTAAGGACGTTGTTATTTGTCCTAGTTTTAATTTTCACCTGACCAAGTTGAGCCTTGCCCCAGTCGAAGTCATCAATAGCTAGGTCAATGCTAGGAATAGAGTCTGGCTTAATCGTATTTTTGCCGGCAAGATTTTTTGGCGCCGGCTTTTTAGTCTCAATGGGAGCGCTGACTTTCTCAGGAAATTTGAGTCGCACTAGGCGACCACCAATCAAGCCACTTGGTTGTGACTTATTGGGTTCTGTATATTGCAGTTGACCGGCGATGGAGGGTGAATTAATGCGCATTTGCCAAGCAACATTTTTATTGCTGGCTGAAAAATTGAGATCCTGCCAATTACGTTCAAACAAAATTACTTTTTTTACTTGGGCAGCAATTTGAATGTTGATTGGATTGCTTTCTTCTGGTTTAGAGGAGCCTTTTTTCTTTTGGCTTTCTAAAAAATCTTGCCATGTATCGATGTTGAGCTCTGCACTTGCAAGATTAAGTTGAAATCCTTGAGCCGGTGGCACTGCGGAAGTGCCAATTCCTACTGCATGACGAAGAGTGTCATCACTGCCAAGTTCACCTTGAATAAAGTAGGCGTCACCAATTTTTCCATCCCATGTAAATCGACTGGAGACGGAGGGTGATTTCGCAAAGGATTTCAGGGTTAATTGGCCTGACATGGGTGTCCCCATCTGCTTTTTCGCGGGGGCTGGTGCTGAACTAGCCCAATTACGCATATCAATCTTGAGATTGGTTTCGCTATTGCCTTTATTGAAATGAATGGCACCCTCATATTTTGCTACGCCGCTCATTGCTTGCAAAATCGGTGCCACCTGAACCGATGCATCTTTTGCGAAGTAGTCTTTAATAAAGCTGGCGCTAATATCACCTGAGATGTTGTAGCTCTGGCTGCCTTGATTTGGCGTTCCACTTGAAATCTTGATATCGCCACCAAGGAAATTAGCGGTGATATCTTCGAATTCAGGATTGATCTCGGTTATACGAATCTTTCCTTTGAGGTTATCCAGAGGCGGCAAGTCATCCCACTGGACTCTGTTGCCAGGAAAACTTAATTGAATATCGGTTTTAGTGTCTCCGTTACCAGATAGGGGAATGCTAAGAGCCAAATTGAGATTGGTAGGTCCTGTAACCTTTAGATTGCGCTCAAGCGCAATCTGCTTTTGACCAACAGGTGAGGCAAATAGATATTCAAGCAGTTGTGGCGCGCCTCCTTGAGCCTCACCATTCACCGTCAGAAGTAATTGCTTTGCGCTCACACTAGGAATTTCTGCATGAAATTTGCTTAGTGCAACCTGTTTGTAGCTTGCTTGATCGATATCTACCGTAAAGTTAGCATTCTGCATATTGATCATGCCGTTTACTTTATTGAATGCGGGCCAAACACCTTGTGCGGTAGATGAGCTTGGTACTGGGCTGAAGGTAGCGCCATTAATCGGTAGCTTGAGTGTGAATTCTCCTGAGCCTACTTTGGGGAAGGGCACTTCATTGGGATCACCTTTAATATGCAAGCTACCATTTTTAATGATGCCTGCATCAAAGGCTTTACTTAAATAGGATTTGGCATCACTGCCCATGCCAACGGGCAAATAACGATAAGCGGTTTTGAGATCAGCCTGAGCAAAATTCATATCCAGGTTCATGAAGTCAGGATTTTTACCTTCGCCAATGATGTAATTAAGATTGAGAGTGGTTGAAATCTCCGAATTACTGAGCGCTAACTGCTTTGCATTAACGACCCAATTCCCTTTTTGTTTTGCCCAAGAAATTTGACCATTGGCTTGATCAAGCTTGATTTTTGGATCAACCAATAGATCGTTAACCTCGAGCTCTAGATCGCTTGATTTAATCGAGAAGCTGCCCTTGTTTTGGTCGGCAGAAAGGAAGCCAGACAGTTTGGATACTGAAGGCATCGCTTTATTGATGCCAACAAAGCTGAGGTCGATGAGTTTTCCGCTCACAGTAAAGTCTACTTTGTTCGACTTGAACCATCCACCTGGAATATTGAGGGCAGATAAGGGTGATTTACTTTCAGACCAATTGATATCGAGATCTTGTAACTCACCATCGGCTTGCGAGGCTTTAATCCACTGATGAACTTTTTTGGATAGCGGTAGGTTGAGGGCAAATAAGGCAATATCTTCAACTGAAATCTTTGGCGATGAAAAACCAAACTCTTTAATTTCCCCGTCTCCCGCTGGCGGTCTCCAGCGGAAAGTCATTGGGCTTAAATTCTCGAGGGGGGTAGATGCTGGACTCTCAGTGTCACGCCATGCAAATGTCTTAGTAGTGACCGCTATCAGTCCATTATCAGTTTCTTGAACCAGGTTAGTTTCTAGCCTTCCAAGAGCAATGGCATCTTCACCTTTAGATAGTTGAATAGTTAAACGATCGGCAGCAAGAAAAACTTCTCCGCCATCAGGTTTGCCGTTGTCAATTTTTAATTTTCCATTGGAGTTCACTACTCCCTCAAGCGTATTGAGCGAGAGAGCAAATTCATTTGCTATTTGAGTGAGCTGAAGTTCATTTACATTCCAAGAGATGGTCCCAATCCAATCACGCCAATTACCTGCTTGGCCGCCGATATGGTGCACAAGATCAATATCAAGCGAGACTGGCCCTTTAGTCCAGGGCGTAATGACACTCAGCGAGCCTTGATGACTACGAATGCCATTGCTAAGAGAAAGGTTTTGAATATCTATTGAAGTAATGGGTTTCTTTTTGAGTTGATCATCCCAAAATAATTTGACATTGCTGACACGAATCTCATTTTGAGCAAAGAGCCAATTCTCAGTGGAGTAGTCATTGGATTTTCCGTCTATGGGGATGCCGGCAACAGTAATGACGCCTTTGCCATTACGTTGCCCATAAATTTCAGCACCCTCGATATTGAGCTCATGAAAGAATGGGGCTAGGTGATAAAAAGTTGCCCAACTGAGTTGCCCATCAATTTTCTGAATGAATAAGAGCGGTTTCGCTTTATCGGGCGCGTTGAAGCGCAAACCTTCAATTTCAAAATTAGGTCTAATGCCCGTCCATGAAACTTGTAGAGAGTCCATAGATACATCGGCACCAATACGAGCACTAATGAGTCTCTCAACCGAGGCTTTAGATTTCTCAATTTGCGGCCAAAGAACAAAGCGCACGCCCACATGCACCAGCACACAAAGAGCCAAAACAACGCCCATCAAGATGAGGGCACGCTTACGCCAAGCCCCATTCGAACCTTGAGGACGTTTAGCAAGTACGCTCTTGAGGCGAGGCGGGATGATGTTTTGCAGCATGACCTCCATTATCCTTCAGCCCCAGCCTGATCGACAAGCTTCTGGCTTGTGCCTTGGGGTCGGATTAAGATGGGGGAATGGATGATTTTTCCCAGCAAATCGATTTTTTAGAGCAGCACTCGACTTATGCGCGACGTTGGCTAACTGCTCACCCTGAGTGGCTTGAGTGGCTCCGTATTCAGGGGCAGAAAAAAGTCGATATACAGGGCATTAAGGCCTTGCTAAAAGACTGTGGTGTCGATGAACGGGCAGATGCGCAAGACGAGGCCCTATGGATGACCAATTTGCGCTTGGCAAGGCAGCGTTTGATGCTCTGGGTTGCATTTAGAGACTTAAATGGCATGGCCGCCTTGCAAGAGGTGACTCAGGCGCTGAGCCATTTTGCTGAATTAGCAGTTTCCGCATCCATTACCTTTATTAGGGCAGACCTCAAAACTCGCTTCGGCTTGCCTTGGAGCAACGCAACGCAATCAGAGATGCCGCTCATGGTTGTCGGCATGGGTAAATTGGGCGGCCTTGAACTCAACCTGTCATCAGATATCGATTTGATTTTTCTCTATGAGCATGAGGGTGAAACTACGGGTGGGCCTAAGAGTTTATCCAACCAGGAATGGTTCACGAGAATGGGCAAAC
Organism: Polynucleobacter sp. JS-JIR-II-c23; assembly: GCF_035011225.1. Classification (NCBI taxonomy): domain Bacteria; kingdom Pseudomonadati; phylum Pseudomonadota; class Betaproteobacteria; order Burkholderiales; family Burkholderiaceae; genus Polynucleobacter; species Polynucleobacter sp. JS-JIR-II-c23. Next base: position 398,374 of record NZ_JAYGQT010000001.1, read on the forward strand.
GCTTAATTAAATTGCTTGCTGAGCACGACGCCAATGGGTTTGTTTTTAGAGTAGATATGCGTCTTCGTCCCAATGGAGATTCAGGGCCCCTAGTATGTAGTTTGGATATGCTGGAAGAATATCTATTGGTTCAGGGGCGAGAGTGGGAGCGCTACGCCTGGATTAAAGGTAGATTAATCGCGCCTCTACCTGGGACCCCAGATTTTTCTCGCTGCCAAAGAGAGCTTGACCAACTGATTCGGCCCTTTGTATATCGTCGACATTTAGATTACGGTGTGATTGCCTCCATTCGGGATTTGCATGCACAAATTCAGGCAGAAGCAGAAAAACGCTCTTCGGGTCATCAAGGTCGTTCACGCGATATTAAGTTAGGGCGGGGCGGTATTCGAGAGATTGAGTTTTTGGCGCAAATGTTTCAACTCATGCGAGGCGGTACAGATCCTCGCTTTAGAGTCCGCCCAAGCTTGGAGGTCTTAGATCTCATTAAACAATGTGGCATCTTGCCCGCCGATGAAGTGGATGCGTTACAGGCAGCCTATGTTTTCTTGAGACGCTTAGAGCATCGTATTCAGGTATGGGACGACCAGCAAACCCACTATCTGCCTGATGATGCTGAAGTGCGGTCACGTTTGGCGATTTCGATGCAAGGCCAAGGGGCGGAAGTAAACGCTTTTATGGCCGAACTGGAGCGGCATCAAAATAAGGTTGCCCAGCTTTTTGAAAAAGCATTTTTACTGGACGATGGCTCGCGTCTGGAGATGGCGCCCTTAGCTCGGGACTGGGCGCCTGATCCAATATTTTTCCCTGACTCCTATATTCGGTGGCAGTCGTGGGTTGATAGCCCAAAACAAAAATTATTGCCGAAAAAAAGTCGTTTAATTTTTGATAACTTGATGTGCAAGGCGGCAGAGAGTTTGCAGATTGAAGCTGCTACCTCGGCACATGCTGACCAAACACTATTGCGTTTGTTTGATTTGCTTGAGGCAATTGCGAGGCGTAGTGCCTATCTTTCTATTTTGGCTGAGTATCCCAGAGCATTATCTAATGTGCTTGACTTACTCAAGGCATCGCAATGGGGTGCGCAATATCTAACGCGTCATCCACATTTACTGGATCACTTATTAAACTCTCAAACCGAGAGGGCCTTAATCGAGGAGCCAGAAAGATATTGGACCGAGGTGCGAGCCAATCTCAATATGCGGCTCGATGATGTTATGGCTGATGGTGATGGCTCTGAGCAGGCGATGGATATCCTTCGAGTCACCCATCACAACGAAACCTTCATCACGCTATTGACGGATCTAGGTATTGGCGTGCAACAAGCATTGCCGGTGGAGCGGGTAAGCGACCACCTGTCTGCTTTAGCGGATTTAATTTTGCAGACGACATTTGAGCGGGTTTGGCCTAGTGTGGCTCAAAAGTTTGATTTACCTCTTGAGGCTAACCCTCCATTTGCAATTATTTCTTATGGCAAATTGGGTGGCAAAGAATTAGGCTATGCCTCTGATTTAGACATTATTTTTTTGTATCAAGCTGAAGACTCAGACTATGCGGCTCAAGAAATTTATGCCTTGCTAGCAAAGCGCATGATTAATTGGTTAACTGCATTTACTTCTACTGGTAGCTTATTTGAAATCGATACGCGTCTTCGTCCTAATGGCTCTGCTGGATTCTTGGTAACGAACGCGGATGCCTTTAAAAAATACCAACTTCGAGAAGGTGATAATGCGGCTTGGGTCTGGGAGCATCAGGCCCTTACGCGAGCTCGTTGCTCGGCCGGTAATCCGGGCGTGGGCAAATTTTTTGACTCAGTTCGTTCCGAGGTCTTAACTCAGAAACGAAATATTAGTCAGCTCAGGACAGAAATTTTAGAAATGCGCCGTAAGGTGCATGCAGGTCATCCCAATACCAAGGCCGATTTTGACTTAAAGCATGATTCTGGCGGTATGGTCGATATTGAATTTATTGTCCAGTTCTTGGTCTTGGCTTATGCCTATCAACACGCTCAACTCATTGGTAATCTTGGCAATATCGCTTTGTTGCGAATTGCTGGTGATGTGGGCTTAATTACCCAAGAGGCTGCACTCACTGTTGGCAACGCGTATCGACTGTTGAGGGCTCGTCAACATCGCTTGCGTTTGGATGGGGTCGAAAAGACCCAAATTAATCTAGAAAATGAGCTTGAGCTCATTGCGGCAAGAGACGCAGTTCAAGCGCTTTGGCTGGAGATTTTTAAAGCACCTTCAAGCATTGGCTAGAAGTAATGCAGCTTTAGTTTTGCTCTAGCAACTCACGGGCATGACGACGAGTGGTGTCGGTAATGTTAGCGCCACCAAGCATGCGGGCCACTTCTTCCACCCGTTCAGCCCTACCCAAAATCTGTACTTGCGATACCGTCTTCTCACCGTTTTGAGATTTGCTCACTTTGAGGTGATGATTGCCTTGAGCCGCTACCTGTGGCAAATGGGTTACACATAAGATCTGGTGAGATTGACCCAATTGATGCAATAGTTTGCCTACTGTTTCAGCAACTGCGCCACCAATCCCCGCATCCACTTCATCAAAGATGAGTGTAGGAGTGAATGAGGCTTTGCTTGTAATAACGCTAATTGCAAGGCTAATACGTGCCAGCTCTCCACCTGAGGCTACCTTAGCAAGTGAGCGGGGAGTGCTACCAGCATGACCGGCTACTAAAAATTCAATTTGCTCAAGACCTTGGGATCCGCCTTCGCTAAGGGGTGTTAAAGCGATCTCTAGGCGCCCACCTGCCATGGATAGATCTTGCATGGCATTAGTTACTAAATCGCCTAGCTCTTTGGCGGCCTTGCTGCGTTTTTGTGAAAGCTGTTTTGCCAGCTTTAAGTAAACGACTTCTTCTTGTTTGACTTGATCTCGGAGTGCTTCAATATTTTGGGATGCGGTTAAAGCGTCCAGGCGTTCTGATGTCTCCAAAAGAAGTTTTGGTAGTTCATCAACCTCTGCGCGGTATTTGCGAGCCGTACTATGCAATGCTTGCATCCGCTCTTCAACTTCAGAAAGTCGAGCGGGATCTAAGTCAATCTTTTGCAGGTAACGATTGAGACCATGAATGGCTTCATCTAGCTGAATGCTGGCCGACTCTAGTGCTTGATTAATCTCGCCTAAGGCTGGGTCATGCTCCGCTAGGGCGCCTACATTGGCGCATACCTTCGACAAGGTAGATTCCAGAGAATTATCGGCATCGCTCAATATTTCAATTGCTTCTTGGCAACCACCAATTAACTTTGCACCATTTGCTAAGCGGGCGTGCTCACTTTGAATATTGACCCATTCACCTTCTTGTGGGGAGAGCTCGGTGAGTTCTTCCAGTTGCCACTCAAGGCGCTCACGCTCACGTTCAACGTCTTGACCTGCATTTTCTGCTTGCTCAAGACGGCGACGAGAATTGGCCAGTGTTTTGAAGGTTTGTGCTACTTCTGCAGAGAGTGGCAACAAGCCAGCGTGGCGATCGAGAAGTTCGCGTTGAGCACCACCCTTTAATAAGAGTTGGTGAGCATGTTGCCCGTGAATGTCCACTAGCTGATCACCGGCTTCACGCAATTGCGTTAGCGTCGCAACGCTGCCATTAATAAAGGCACGACTGCGGCCATTACTTTCTACGGTTCTTTTGAGTAATAAGCTTTGGCCCTCATCCTCAAGGGGGAATCCTTGCTCATCCAGCCACCGACTAAACGATTGCACTAACTCTGGCTCAATCCGAAAGAGGGATGAGATTTCTGCGCGGTTACTACCTTCACGTATTTGGCTGCTATCAGCACGCTCACCCAGCACTAAGCCAAGGGCGTCTAGCAGAATTGATTTGCCTGCACCGGTCTCGCCGGTGAGCACAGTAAACCCGCTTGAGAAATCTAGCTCTAGCTGATCAACAATGACAAAGTCACGGAGTGAGATGGTTTGAAGCATGTATTAGCGTAGCAAAAAACTCGACATCAGAAAGTCGATGGATACTCATTCCAGTGCAATTTCTCACGCAAAGTTTTGTAGTCGCTGTGATTGCTGGGGTGTAATAGGGCGATTGTTTTGTCGGATTGACGTACTTCAACCTTGTCGCCGCTCTGTAGATTGGTTTGTGATTGCATGTCGAAATTGACAATGACTTCAAGTCCATTCACAACCTCAATCACAGTAACACTATCTTGAGGCAAAACAATAGGTCGATTGGAGAGAGAGTGTGGCGCAATCGGGACAAGCAATATACCTGCCACATGTGGATGCAAAATAGGTCCGCCAGCTGAGAGTGCATAAGCGGTTGAGCCAGTAGGTGTCGATACGATCAAGCCATCAGATCGTTGGTTATACATAAATGAGCCATTGACGTGCACTGCCAACTCGACCATTCCTGAAATACCAGAGCGATTCACGACAACATCATTGAGCGCTAATGCGCGATTAATTTCTTTGCCATTACGAAGAACTACAGCATCGAGTAATGTGCGTGTATCGGCTTCGTATTCCCCGGAAATAATTTTGGGCAGCGTAGTCTGAACCGACTGAATTGGAATATCAGTCATATAACCAAGACGACCCATATTGATTCCAACGAGCGGAACATTGCTGCCTGCTAATTGACGTGCAATGCCTAGCATGGTGCCATCGCCTCCCAAAACGACAACAAGGTCAATTGCTCCAGCAAAGTCTTGCGCAGTTTTTGTGGGGTAGGTGTTCAAACCAAGGTGATTGGCTGTCTCAGACTCAATAAAGACCTCACAACCTAATCCTGAGACCACTTTGGCTAGGTCTTTGAGGTGCTCTTCAATGCCATCAGCATGAAATTTGCCGACAAGCGCAACCCGGCTAAATGCCTTTTTGCTGGAATTTGGGGATGGGCTTAACATATAACGATTAAACCATAGGCATAAAATCCCTTCCACCATGGATGAACGTTCCCGCGCCTTACTAAAAACTCTCATCGAGCGCTATATCGAGGAGGGTCAGCCTATTGGCTCGCGCACACTGTCTAGATTCTCGGGTTTGGACCTCTCCGCAGCCACTATTCGTAACGTGATGGCGGATTTAGAGGAGATGGGGCTTGTTACCAGCCCCCATACTTCAGCTGGCCGTATTCCAACCCCCCGGGGTTATCGCCTGTTTGTAGATACTATGGTGACGGTGCGCCCTTTGGAAGCGATGGCTGCTCGAGAGGTTGAAAAAGGCCTTTTGCCGGACTCTCCACAAAGGGTCCTGAACTCTGCAGCGCAGATTTTGTCCAACTTGACCCATTTTGCTGGTGTTGTCATGACACCCAAACGAGCCCAGGTTTTTAAACATATTGAGTTCTTGCGCTTAGGCGAAGGTAAGATTTTGCTCATCATGGTTACGCCAGAGGGTGATGTGCAAAATCGTATATTACCAACCACTCAGGATTACACGCCAAGTCAACTCATTGAGGCGGGTAACTTTATCAACGCCCAGTTTGCTGGAAAAAGTTTTGATCAAGTGCGTATGCATCTGAAATCCGACTTAGATAATTTACGTACAGATATTGCTGGCTTAATGGCTTTGGCCTTGCAAACAGGTGTTGCTGATTACGACATGGGGCGGGGCGACATGGTTTTGTCTGGTGAGCGTCGCTTATTGAATGTTGGAGATTTAAGTTCCAACTTGGACAAGTTGCGAAAAATGTTTGATATGTTGGAGCAAAAATCGGTACTCATGCAATTGCTCGACGTATCAAGTCATGCGGACGGTATTCAGATTTTTATTGGCGGTGAAAGTGATCTATTGCCTTACGAGGACCTCGCTGTGATCAGCGCCCCATATAGCGTAGACGGTCAAGTGGTAGGCACGCTGGGCGTGATTGGACCAACGCGCATGGCATACGATCGAGTCATCCCTATTGTTGATATCACCTCAAAATTACTGTCAGGCGCCTTAAGCTCCTAATCGCAAACTCAACTTTTTATATTTCAAACTCATTACTAGAGACAAATCATCTTGAATCAGAACCCGCATTTACGCGCATCTAAAACTGCTGTCCTGTTATTGAATTTAGGAACACCATCGGCTCCAACATCCAAAGCAGTGCGCGCCTATTTAAAAGAATTTCTTTCTGATCCACGCGTAGTAGAAATTCCACGCATTATTTGGTGGTGCATTTTGAACGGCATTATTTTGCCTATCCGCAGTGGTGCATCCGCAAAAAAATATGCCTCTATTTGGTTGCCAAAATTAGGTTCTCCATTAATGCATTACTCACGCTTGCAGGCGAAAGAATTGGGCGAGAAATTTGCCAATGAGGGGCATACAGTTTTGGTGGATTTGGCAATGCGCTATGGCCAGCCCTCTACACAGGTTGTCCTGGAGGGTCTTAAGGCACAAGGTATGGAGCGTTTATTGTTATTGCCTTTGTACCCTCAATACTCCGCCACAACCACGGCATCTAGCTTTGATGAAGTCTTTCATGTTCTCAGCACATGGCGCGACCAACCAGAGTTGCGTTTGGTCAAACACTATCACGACAACGCCGCATACATTTCCGCATTGCGTGATCAGGTGTTATCGAGCTGGGATAAAGATGGGCGCCCTGATTTTGCAAAAGGCGATCGCTTAGTGATGTCTTTCCATGGTTTGCCAAAGCGTAATTTAATGAAGGGTGACCCCTATCATTGCGAGTGTCTGAAAACAGGTCGCTTGCTGGGTGAGTCTCTGGGTTTAGAGCCTGGACAATATATTGTGACCTTCCAGTCCCGTTTTGGTAAGGCGGAATGGTTAAAGCCCTATACAGCTCCAACCATTGAAAAGTTAGCCAAAGAAGGTTGCCAGCGCATCGATATTTTTTGCCCTGGATTTCCGGCAGATTGCCTGGAAACACTAGAAGAGATCGCCATGGAAGCCCGCGAAATCTTCCTAGAGCATGGCGGTAAAGACTATCGCTACATTCCCTGCCTGAACAGCAGCCCCAGGTGGATAGAGGCTCTGAGCGATATTGCCCATCATCATCTTCAAGGCTGGTCTTTAGGCGTGGAGTCTGACGCTGAATTAGCGAAGCGCAATGAAAGGGCTGAGCTGGCTGAAAGAATGAAGTCTTGAAATTGCAACAATCAGCCCCATATTGCAAAGTAATAGCCATCTTTATAGAAAAGTAAAATAGCGTCCATGACACAAGAAAACCAAAACCCATCTCCAGAGCAAGAGAATCCTTCTGCAGAGCCAGTCAATGAATCTGCAGCAGAAACTCCGGCTGTGAAAACGCCTGAACAGGAAATTGCCGAACTCAATCAAAAGATTGGTGAGCTGCAAGATAACTTCTTGCGCGCTAAGGCGGAAGGAGAAAATATTCGTCGCCGTGCTGTGGAAGATATTGCGAAGGCGCATAAATTTGCGATTGAAAGTTTTGCAGAGCATTTGGTGCCCGTGACGGACAGTCTTTATGCTGCATTGAGTACCGATGCTGGTGATGCTAAGGCCTTTAAGGAAGGCCTGGAAATTACCCTTAAGCAGCTACTGTCTGCCTTTGAAAAAGGCCGCATGACAGAAATTAACCCTGCGGTTGGGGATAAGTTTGACCCGCACCACCATCAGGCCATTGCTTCCGTACCTTCTGAGCAAGAGTCCAACACAGTGGTTTCTGTATTGCAGCGGGGCTACACCGTAGCCGATAGGGTTCTCAGACCTGCTTTAGTGACGGTCAGTGCCCCAAAATAAGCTAAAAAGGGACTAAAACCCTAAAAAAGGCATAAAAAAGTTGAAAAAGGCAGATTTCTGCCTTTTTTGCTCTTTATCCCCTTGAAATCCCCTTTTTAGACCCCATTTACTGGGTATCGAAATATTTATCAGTACAACAAACAATTTAATTTTTTGGAGCAATTATGGGAAAGATTATCGGAATCGACTTAGGAACCACGAATTCATGCGTTTCAGTCGTTGAAAACAATGCACCTAAAGTTGTCGAGAACGCTGAAGGCGGTCGCACAACTCCATCCATCATCGCTTACGTTGAAGATGGCGAAGTATTGGTTGGTGCGCCTGCAAAGCGTCAGTCAGTAACCAATCCTAAAAATACTATCTACGCAGTGAAGCGTTTGATGGGTCGTAAATTTACTGATCCTGAAGTGCAAAAAGACATCAGCTTGATGCCATATTCAATCATCGCTGCTGATAACGGCGATGCTTGGGTGTCAGCACGCGACAAGAAAATGGCGCCACAGCAAGTGTCCGCTGAAATCTTGCGCAAGATGAAGAAAACTGCCGAAGATTACCTTGGCGAAGAAGTGACAGAGGCCGTGATTACTGTTCCTGCTTACTTTAACGATAGCCAGCGCCAAGCAACTAAGGATGCTGGCCGTATCGCTGGTTTAGATGTTAAGCGCATCATCAATGAGCCTACTGCTGCTGCATTAGCGTTTGGCTTGGATAAACAAGACAAGGTGGATCGCAAGATCGCTGTGTATGACTTGGGTGGCGGTACATTCGACGTATCCATCATTGAGATTGCTAACGTTGACGGTGAGAAGCAGTTTGAAGTTCTCTCTACCAACGGCGATACATTCTTAGGTGGTGAAGACTTTGACCAACGCATCATTGATTGGATCATTGCTGAGTTCAAAAAAGAGCAAGGCGTTGACTTGAGCAAAGACGTATTGGCGTTGCAGCGTTTGAAAGATGCTGCTGAAAAAGCCAAGATCGAATTGTCATCTGCACAACAAACTGAAATTAATTTGCCATATGTAACGGCTGACGCTAGCGGTCCTAAGCATTTGAACTTGAAGTTGACCCGCGCTAAGTTGGAGTCTTTGGTTGAAGAGTTGATTAGCCGTACAGCTGGCCCTTGTTTAACTGCTATTAAAGATGCCGGTGTAAACGTAGCTGACATCGACGACGTGATTTTGGTCGGCGGACAAACTCGTATGCCTGCGGTTCAAGACAAAGTAAAAGAAATCTTTGGTAAAGAGCCACGCAAAGACGTTAACCCAGATGAAGCTGTTGCTGTTGGCGCTGCAATTCAGGGTTCTGTATTGTCTGGCGATCGCAAGGATGTATTGCTCTTGGACGTTACCCCATTGTCATTGGGTATCGAAACTCTTGGTGGCGTCATGACCAAGATGATTCCTAAGAACACGACAATCCCTACCAAGCATTCACAGGTTTACTCCACTGCGGAAGATAACCAGCCTGCTGTAACCATTAAGTGCTTCCAAGGTGAGCGCGAGATGGCTGCTGCAAACAAGTTACTAGGTGAATTTAACCTCGAAGGTATTGCTCCTGCGCAACGCGGTATGCCACAAATTGAAGTGACTTTTGACATCGATGCCAACGGTATTTTGCATGTAACAGCAAAAGACAAGACCACCGGTAAAGAGAACAAGATCACCATCAAGGCAAACTCTGGTTTGACTGAAGAAGAAATTCAACGCATGGTGAAGGATGCTGAAGCCAATGCTGCTGAAGATAAGAAAGCGCTTGAGTTGGTAACTGCTCGCAATACTGCAGATGCCTTGGCTCACTCAACCAAGAAGGCTTTGGAAGAGCATGGTGCTAGCTTAGAGGCTTCTGAAAAAGAAGCGATTGAAGCAGCCTTGAAGGACTTGGACGAAGCCATTAAAGGTAGCGACAAGGAAGCCATTGAAGCTAAAACAGAAGCTTTGGGTAAAGCAAGTCAGAAGCTGGGCGAAAAAGTCATGGCTGCTGAACAAGCTAAAGCTGGCGGTGCCGCACCTGGTGCAGCTCCTGGTGGTGCAGCCCCTGGCGCCGCCCCTGATGCGGATGTTGTTGACGCTGACTTTAAAGAGGTTGATGACAAGAAGTAATTCTGCAATTAGACATTCATTAACGTAGTTTTGATGTACTTAAATAACAAGTCGGCCTCGTGCCGACTTGTGTCATTCAGGTTGTTGAGAGGAATAGGCCGTGCCTAAAAGTAAACGCGATTTTTATGAAGTGCTTGGTGTAGCAAAAGGTGCCAGTGACGATGAGCTAAAAAAGGCTTATCGCAAGATGGCGATGAAACATCACCCTGATCGCAATCCCGATAGCAAAACGGCTGAAGCCCAATTTAAAGAAGTTAAGGAAGCTTACGAAACCTTAACCGATCCCAATAAACGTGCCGCCTATGATCAATATGGTCATGCTGGCGTGGACCCATCTATGGGTGGCGGATTTGGCGGCGGCGGTTTCGGTGGTGGTGGATTTTCTGATGCGTTTGGGGATATCTTTGGGGATATCTTCGGTCAAGGCGGCGGCCGTCATTCTGGCCCTCAAGTCTATAAAGGCGCAGATTTACGCTACAACATGGACATTACGCTTGAGCAAGCCGCTGAAGGTTATACAACCCAAATTCGTGTACCTAGCTGGAGTAATTGCAAGCCTTGTCATGGTACCGGCGCAGAGCCTGGATCTAAGGCTGAGACTTGCACAACCTGTAACGGTCATGGTCAAGTGCGTGTGCAACAAGGCTTCTTCTCCATGCAGCAAACTTGCCCTAAGTGCCGCGGCACTGGCGAGTACATTCCAAAGCCATGCAAGACTTGCCACGGTAGCGGAAAGCATAAAGAACAAAAAACACTTGAGATCAAAATACCGGCAGGCATTGATGATGGAATGCGTGTCCGCTCAGTGGGTAACGGTGAACCAGGTGTCAATGGTGGACCCTCCGGCGATCTTTATGTAGAGGTGCGTGTTAAGCCGCATAAAGTCTTTGAGCGTGATGGCAGTGACTTACATGTTCAAATGCCAATCTCTTTTGCGACAGCTACCATCGGTGGTGAAATCGAAGTGCCAACACTCTCTGGTCGCGTGGAGTTTCCAATTCCTGAGGGAACTCAGACGGGTAAGACTTTCCGCTTACGAAACAAGGGTATTAAGGGTCTGCGATCTACCTTGGTGGGCGATCTCTTTGTCCACGTTCTGGTAGAAACTCCGATTAAGCTTACAGAAGAGCAAAAGAAATTATTGAAGCAGTTTGACGATAGTCTGAAATCTGCTGGCGACAAACACAGCCCCCAACAAAAAGGTTGGTTTGATGGTGTAAAGAGTTTCTTTAGCTAGTAACTAGTGGGCAGGCTAGCTGGCAATTAGCCAGCAAAGCCATGCTCGGGCCCGGGGAATTTCCCGGACTTCACTTCGCGTACGTAAGCCTTGACTGCGGCCTCAACGGAGTGATGACCATCCATAAAGTTTTTGACAAACTTCGGTGGTTTGCCTGGGCTGATGCCCAACATATCCTGTAGTACCAATACTTGACCAGAGCAATCTGGACCGGCACCAATTCCGATAGTGGGAATATGAAGTTCAGCAGTAATCTTTTCGCCCAATGAAGAGGGAATTGCTTCCAGCACTACCATTTGGGCTCCAGCTTCTTGGCAGGCAAGTGCTTGCTCAAGCATGACGCTTGCAGCATCTTTAGATTTGCCCTGTACTTTGTAGCCGCCCAAGACATGAACTGATTGAGGTAGTAATCCTAAGTGAGCGCAAACAGGAACACTGCGCTCAACTAAATGACTAATGACATCAATCTGCCAGTCGCCACCCCCTTCAAGCTTGACCATGTCTGCACCAGCGCGCATCAATTGAGCAGAGGACTCTAAGGCCTGTACTGGATCTCCGTAGCTTGCAAATGGGAGGTCAGCGATGAGAAATGCATGGGTATTAGCACGGGCTACACATTCAGTGTGATACGCCATTTGTTCAATGGTCACTGGTGTAGTGCTGGAGTGTCCTTGGATCACATTCCCAAGAGAGTCACCAATCAAGATCGTTTCAACAGCGCAGCGATTGAGAAGCGCTGACATAGTTGAGTCGTATGCCGTGAGCATGGCAATTTTTTCACCCTCAGCATGCATTGCGAGGAGCTTAGTAATTGTGATTGGCTTGTCGCCTTGTAAGTAACCCATGGCGAGAGTTTAATGAATTAATGCGCCGTTTGGCTATAAACGTCTTTTTCCCCGCAATTACAGTTCCTGCAGGGGAGTTTTTCAATTCTTTGGTGTGCCACGTTGGGCAAGTAGGCTTTAAGCTCACCCCAGTTGGGTAAAAAGATATCAGGGGCGATTTCCAGAAGGGGGAGGAGAACAAATGAGCGCTCAATAATTCTGGGATGCGGCAGCATCAAATCTGTTTCGTTTTGAGTAACCCCTTCAAAAGAAAGGATGTCTAGGTCAAGAGTCCGAGGAGCATTTGTATAGGGACGCTCACGACCAAATTCTTGTTCAATGGTTTGGCAAACATGCAATAGGCCGTATGGGCTTAATTCGGTCTCGACTTCAATGACGGCATTAATGTAGTCGCCGCCCGCAGCCTCAACGGGCGCGCTTTGATAGAAGCAGCTTTTAGCCAAGATTTGTAGTTCGGAGCGCAATGCTAAGCAAACGATGGCATCAGTAATAAGCTGACGTGTGTCGCCGATGTTGCCACCAAATCCGATATATGCCCGTGCCATAAATTTCCAAACTAGAGATGAAACTACTTTACTGAAATTTCTCTAAGTCTGCTTAGCTTGCTGCACTCTCTGGGGGCACTGCCGCTTTTGGCTTTCTGCGGCGCCGTCTTTTGGCAGGGCTTGGACTGTTGCCAGATTCATTTTTGACGCTAGCCATCAGCTCATCTTGCCCTGTGACGTCGGTTGCAATGAAGTCTGTCCACCATTGCCCGATTGCTGGGTTTAATTCCCCGGTGGCGCAGCGAAGCAACATAAAGTCATAACCCGCTCTAAAACGTGGGGATTCGATGAGGCGATAGGGGTAGCGCCCCACGCGTCTCTCAAAGCGAGGCTGCATAGACCAAATTTCGCGCATATCGCTTTCGAAGCGTCGTTGAATCGTCATGCCGCTACTTTGAGTGGCAATCGTGTCGTCCATTGCATCATGCAGAGCGGGAATATTAGCCATGCCTTTGGATGAATTGGCTTTCCAATTCTTTAGCAGGTCCGGCCACAGGAGGGTAGCAAATAAAAATCCAGCAGAAACACTTTTACCGGATTGAATGCGATCGTCAGTGTTGGCCAAAGCAAGCTTTACAAAATCATTGGCACCCTTGGAGTCTGCGCCCGTATCCAGAATGTGGTCTAGGAGCGGGAGTAGACCATGATGCAATCCCGCATCTTTTAGGCCTTGGATTGCTGCCCAGGAGTAGCCAGACATCAAGAGCTTCAAAATTTCATCAAAGAGTCTCGCAGAGGGGACGTCGTTTAATAGTTTTCCTAGCTTTGCAATAGGCGCGCGCGTAGCACCATCTAATGCAAACCCAGTCTTGGCTGCGAAGCGAACTGCGCGGAGCATGCGTACCGGATCTTCGCGATAGCGCTTTGCTGGATCGCCAATCATGCGCAAAGTTTTCTTTTGCATGTCTGCCATTCCGCCGTGATAGTCGAGGACGGTTTCGGACGAAGGGTCGTAATACATTGCGTTGATTGTGAAATCGCGCCTTGCCGCATCTTCACCTTGTGAACCCCAGACGTTATCGCGCAGAATCCGGCCGCTCTCAGCTACGTGATCTCCGGCATTATCTAATAAGGCCCTGAAGGTTGATACCTCAATGATTTCAGGATGGCCTTTGCCAAAAAAAGTCACATGCACAATTTGAAAGCGGCGACCAATCAGACGCGCTTTGCGAAAGAGTCTTTGTACTTGATCTGGCGTTGCATTGGTTGCAACGTCAAAATCTTTTGGGCTGATACCGAGAGCAAGATCTCTAACAGCGCCACCGACAATAAAGGCCTCAAATCCTGCTTGCTGCAATGTGTGCGTTACTTTGACTGCGTTCTTTGAAAGTAAATGCGGATCAATCCGATGCGCTTTTTTAGGAATGCGCTTTGGGACACCAGTGTTGTTGGCCTGCGTATGCTTGACCATCGGGTCACGCCGCAAAATACGTTTAATAAATTTAGTGATCATGCAAACAATTCAAGAATGGGCCAGTTGCGCTGCTTAGCTTCGTTGCGAAGGCGATCATCTGGATTGGTAGCAACAGGATGACTTACCTTTTCAAGCAAGGGAAGGTCATTCATCGAGTCAGAATAAAAATAACTATAAGGCAAAGTATCTAAGGATAGTTTTTGTGATGCTAACCAGTCATGCAGATTTTGAATCTTACCTTCGCGGAAATTGGGAATGCCTTTGACTTCGCCAGTGTAGTTAGCCAATGGATGATTATCTGCAGTAGCTGGCTCAGTAGCAATCAGATGCTCAATACCAAAGCTTTCAACGATAGGGCGCGTCACAAAGCTGTTAGTGGCAGTAATCACGCAGCAAAGGTCGCCCGCATCTTGGTGGCGTTTCACAAGATCGATGGCTTGTTGTCGGAGTTGGCCATTAATAACCTCTTTCATAAAGGCGTCATGCCAATCTTTGAGTTGCGCGCGCGAATGCTCTGAAAGTGGTTTCAAGGCAAAGCGTAAAAACTCATGAATATCCAGCTTACCTTCTTTGTAGTCTTGATAAAAGCGCTCGTTTTGTCGTGCATAGTATTCGCTATCCACAACGCCAATGCGAGCCAAAAATTGGCCCCATTCGTAATCGCTATCGCAAGGTAAAAGGGTGTGGTCTAAATCGAAGAGGGCTAGCTGAGTCACGAATTGGGTATTTAATAAATTATTTGGGCTGCAGGAGCTCACGAACAAGCGGTAAGGTTACAGCACGTTTTGTTTCTAGGGAGTAAGCGTCTAAAGCATCAATCAATGCCATCAGGCTGGGCATATCGCGATAAAAGCGACTTAACAGCCAGGGCAACACATCGGGGGATAAAACAAGCCCTCGCTCTTTGGCTGCTTCCTCTAGTGCTTGTATTTTCTCATCATCATCCAAAAGCTGCGTTTGAAAGATCAAACCCCAGCCCAGACGGGTTCGCAGGTCTTCTCGAAGCTTGAGATTGGCTGGTGCAGCGTTTCCGGCCATAAAAATATGAATCGCTTTGCTTGCTTGAACGCCATTCAGGATTCGAAATAAGGAGCCAACAAGACGATCATCTAGCTGGTCAACATCATCAACGGTGATGACTGAGGGGGTATCACTTTCAGTCATTGCATTCATCTTTTCTTCTAGGCGAACCCAAGCAGTAGGCTCGAGGGGGGAGAGGGCAATGTGTAGCAAGCCAGCATGCTTGGCTGCATTCTCGATGGCATTGAGTAGGTGAGTGCGACCAGAGCCCTCAGGTCCCCACCAGTAAATCCAACGTTGATTGAGTGGGTTATCAGAGCTTTGAGCGCTGACCTTGCCCCAAGATTTTTCAATATTTTGCAGAGCAGAAATTAAGGCAAGATCTTTCCCGGGAAGATAGTTTTCTAAACTAGCTATGGGTGAGTGACTGATGTCTAGCGCAAATTGTTTTGGAAGCGAGGGTGTATTCATTGCTACCAAATTTATTTTTGATACCAAGAGCTTTGTGTATAAATAGACCAGAAATATTGGACTAAGACTAAGCTGACGGCGCTAATTGGTAAGGCAAGTAATACGCCAAAAAAGCCAAATAGCTTGCCAAAGAAAAGCAAGGCAAACAAGACGGCAACGGGATGCAAGCCAATACGCTCGCCAACAAGGCGGGGTGTCAAGAAGAATCCTTCTAAGAATTGCCCAATTCCATAGATAACTAGTACGCCGATGATTTCTGAGCCTGGGCCAAATTGGAGAAGGGCTGAAACTATAGCAAGTGTGAATCCCAGTGCAATACCAATATAGGGAATCACAATCATTAAGGCGGTAAAAATACCCAAAGCAACCGCACCTTTGATGCCAATCAAACTCAAGCCGATACTATAAAAAGCAGACATGATGGAAACAACAATCACCATACCATTGAGATACTGAGAGAGTAGACCATCGGTGTGCATTGCAAGATGGTGAACAGTTTCTTGGGCGCGCTTAGGGACTAAATTTTTAACGTACTGAAAAAATTGATTCCAATCGATCAGTAAATAAAACATCACAAATAGAATTAATACACAATTTACAAAGCCAGTGATTACCGAGCTGCCCGACATGAGTACTGTGTCTATCGTGGTGCTCATCAGCGAGTCAGCATTGTCACTTATATGCTCTGAAATTTTTTGCGAGGCGGTATTTTTTAAAGTGCCCCAATCAACATCAATATGTAATTCAGCTAATTTAGGTCCCAGCCATGCCTGTGTATTTGAGATCCATCCTGGGAGCTGGTCTTTAATTAGGGGAATTTCTGTTTTAAGAAGGCCAATAAATAGGCTCAAAATAGCGATTACGACTGCCAGACCTAAAACTACGGTGAGAGCTGCAGCCAAAGATGCGGGCAAGCGCCTTCTTTCCAGCCATAGAAAAGCAGGCCTCAGGATGTAGGCAAGGATGAATGCAGCCAGAAAAGGGGTAAAAATTTCAGCCATGACGAGTAATCCTCTAGAATTCAATGATTCTACTGACCTAGTAGCATTTTTTACTAATATTCCAGCGCTGACATGACCTCATCTACTAATTCTTCCTCAAAAGGCCTTTCCTACCGTGACGCTGGCGTCGATATTGATGCTGGGGACGACTTGGTTGACCGTATTAAGCCGCTTGCCAAGAAAACCATGCGCGAGGGTGTTTTGGCTGGAATTGGCGGCTTTGGAGCCCTTTTTGAGGTGCCTAAGCGCTACAAAGAGCCGGTATTGGTATCCGGCACGGATGGTGTTGGTACCAAGCTAAGGCTGGCTTTTGAGTGGAATCGTCATGAAACCATTGGTCAGGACTTGGTAGCCATGAGTGTGAATGACATCCTGGTGCAGGGTGCAGAGCCTCTTTTCTTCTTGGATTACTTTGCATGCGGCAAGCTGACTGTAGATACAGCGGCAACGGTTGTTGGTGGCATTGCTAAGGGTTGCGAATTATCTGGCTGTGCATTAATCGGTGGTGAGACCGCAGAAATGCCAGGCATGTACCCTCCAGGTGAATATGACTTAGCTGGATTTGCCGTGGGTGCAGTTGAAAAGTCAAAAATCATTACTGGCGCAACGATTGTTCCGGGTGATGCGGTGTTGGCAATCGGCTCAAGTGGTGCGCATTCAAATGGTTACTCATTAGTGCGTAAGATTATTGAGCGTGCTGGTGCAAAGCCTACTGATGATTTAGGCGGCCGCCCACTGGGTGATGTTGTGATGGCGCCAACAGAAATTTATGTGAAGCCACTTCTCAAATTGATTTCTGAAATCAATGTAAAAGGAATGGCGCATATCACTGGCGGGGGTTTGGTTGATAACGTGCCACGTGTACTTCCAGAAAATACTCAAGCAGTGTTGCATCGCGATAGCTGGCAAATGCCAGACTTGTTCCGCTGGTTACAAATGAAGGGTGGCGTTGCTGATGCGGAAATGGTACGCGTATTTAACTGCGGCATTGGTATGGTGGTGATTATTGCGCCTGATCAAGTAGACGCAGCAATCAAATCATTAACTGCGCAAGGTCTTAAGGCTTGGACAGTTGGCGAAGTAGTTGAGCGTCCAAAAGATGCGCCACAAACTATCGTCATCTAAACGAACTACCTTGTTTTTTTGATTAGATTGCTTTTGCAGTAATCTAAAGCGGCCTTTAAATCTTCGGGGTTGAAGGGGTCAAATATATTTCTTCCATCTATTGCGCGTAGCCATGTGAGCTGACGCTTGCCAAGCTGACGCGTGGCCGCCAATGCTTTGTAGCGCATTTCCTCAGCATCAATTTCACCATTGAGAAATTCCCAGGCTTGGCGATAGCCTACCGAACGGACGGCCGGAAGATCCGCATGTAAGCCACTATTACTACGCAGTGCTTTGACTTCATCCATAAATCCAGCGGCAAGCATTTCATCAAAACGCTTTTCTAAGTTCAAATGCAATCGCTTGCGATCGCTTGGTTCAAGTGAAACTAACGTAATCCAAGATGGAATCGCTGAGCCTTCTCTGCCATCCTCGCTGGGTGAGTCAGCCAGTAACACAGACATGGGTTTACCGGTAATTTCATAAACCTCCAAGGCGCGTTGCACTCGTTGAGAATCGTTTGGCTTTAAGCGCGCCGCAGTTTCGGCGTCAACCTCGGCAAGTTTGTCGTGCATTGCTGGCCAGCCAATGGCTTTACCTTCTTCATCTAAGCGAGCCCGAATCTCTGGGTTTGCTGGAGGCAGCGAGGAGAGACCATGCGCCCACGCCCGCCAATACAACATCGTGCCACCAACCACCACTGGAATATTTCCTCGCGCACGTATCTCGGTGCAAAGACGTTTCGCATCATTAGCAAAACGTGCCGCTGAATACACTTCGGTGGGATCAATGATGTCAATCAGATGATGAATAACAGCAGCTTGTTCTGACTGAGTTGGTTTGGCGCTACCGATATCTAAACCGCGATAGACCAAAGCAGAATCCATGCTGATGAGTTCAATCGTTAGGCCAATGGATTTTGCATACTCAGCCAAAGACATGGCGAGATGGGTTTTGCCTGCGCCAGTGGGCCCAACAATACAAAGCGTTGAGACTTCATCTGGAGCATGCATAGGCTGAATGTAGGGTTCAGTTTGCATACCTGATTATAAGAGCCTGTTAATATCCGCAACAACCCATAAGTTAAAGAGCGAGTCGATGGATACCCTTTTGCAAATCAGTGATTTATTGCTGCATATTGATAAACATCTAGATGTGGTGATTCAGCAATACGGTCCTTGGGCCTATGGCCTGCTATTTGCTATTGTTTTTGCAGAAACAGGCCTAGTGGTCGCACCCTTCTTGCCCGGTGATTCGCTGCTATTCATTGCGGGTGCCTATTGCGCAACCGAGCATTTCAATATCTGGACCTTGTGTATTGGTTTGTTGATTGCTGCGGTCGCTGGTAATACCGTGAACTACTTCATTGGTCGCTGGATTGGCAAAAGAGTGTTCAGCAGTCAATCGCGCTGGATTGATCAAGGCGCTTTATTGAAGACCCACGCTTTTTATGAAAAGCATGGTGGCAAAACGATCATCCTTGCCCGCTTCTTGCCAATTATTCGTACCTTTGCACCTTTTATTGCGGGTGTATCCGAGATGAACTTCTCACGCTTTCAGTTATTCAACATCACCGGTGCAGCGCTGTGGGTCTTTGGTTTGGTAATTGCCGGATATTTCTTTGGCAATATCCCTGTCATTCGTCAGAACCTCAATGTGATCGTCCTGGTGGGTGTTGGTGCGGCTGCAGTGCCAGTTTTATTCGCAGCTATCTACAAAATTTTTCAACGCAAGAAAAACTAATACAAGTTTGAAAACCAAAGTGCCACCACTAAAGCCAATTTGGCTTTAGTGCAGCTTAGTCTGACTTTCGAGGGTGGCGATATGCTCACGGATATCGCTGGCATCTTCAGCTTCTGGAACTTCGCTGAGATAGCGATGCATATCCGCCAATGCGGGACGCAAATACTCTAGTTGCGCAAAGATCAAACCTCTGTCCCGAATCTCTTCAATAGAGTCTGGCAGCAGAATGACGAGACGTTCTTGAATACCCAATAAGCGCTCCCAGCGCTCATGTTCTGAGTAAATCATTTTGAGATTTCTCAGAAAGCGCGACAGAATCTCTCTCGAGCTAGAGGCGCGCAGGAAGATGTTGAGCGGCAGGCTCAACTCACCTCTATAGCCTTTAGCGTCCAAGTAGGGGTCAAGCATTTCTTGTAGCTGAGCCTTTGATAGTGATTCACCAGTCAAGGGATCCATGATGACTTCACCTTGTTGCAAAGAGATACGCATCATGAAGTGATTCGGAAAAGAAACCCCCCGAATTTTCAAACCAATTTGATTACCTAATTCCATCATCAAAATAGCTAATGAGATGGGGATCCCTCTGCGATTTTCAAGTATGTAATGCAAGTACGAATTTTCAGGAGCATAGAAATCATTTGGGTTCGGACCAAAGCCCAACTCGGTATAAAAGAAATGCTTCAAAATTTGTAAGCGCTGAACGGGTGAGGTATCCGGCGTGATGCGAGTTTTGAGTTTGTTGCCCATCTCATCAATTTGATCTAGAACCCCTTGAACATCTAAATCAGGATAAGCGTGCTGTGCGACAGCGATTGCTGCCTCCGTTAAAGGAAGATGTTCGTCTTCAGCAACTAGGGAGGTGAAATAGTCGAGTTGTTGTGTTGGCATACTGGCTATTTTGCATGACGCAAGAATTTTTGCCAGCGAATTCCAACTAAACCCAGTGATGCGAAGTAAACAATGGCAGCAAGACCTAACCATGCCCCTACCAAGCCAATGCGCAGCCAAGGCTCCGCTTGGAGGGCGATCCAATTGTGCGTACTGGCGGCATAAATCAGTACGGCTGTGAAGGGGGCGAGTGCGAGCAATAGCTGACCGAGGTACTTGAGCCAGCCTGAATTAGGTAGAGCTCCGCGTCGATGCAGGCCAACCCAGAGCAATGCGGCATTCAAGCAAGCGCCAGTGCCAACTGAGAGGGCAAGGCCAGCATGCCCAAGCCAAGGAACAAATACTAAATTAGCTAATTGGGTAGCTACCAAAACGAGCAAGCCAATCTTGACTGGCGTGCGAATATCTTGGCGTGAATAAAATCCGGGCGCCAAAATTTTTACCAGAATCAAACCAATGAGGCCAACCCCATAAGCCGCCAATGCACGTTGCGTCATCACGACATCAAGCGCAGTGAATTTGCCATAGTGATACAAGACTGCCGCTAGAGGCTCGCCAAAGATAAAGAGTGCAATTGCGCAAGGTGCAGCTAGCAAAAAGGTGAGTTGCAATCCCCAGATGAGTAACTCACCAGCATGTACTAAATCGTTTTTGGCATTGGCTTTGCTAAGGCTTGGCAAAAGAACGGTCCCCAAGGCAACACCCAGTAATGCAGTTGGAAATTCCATTAAGCGATCTGCGTAAGATAGCCATGACACGCTTCCTGCCTGCAGACGTGAAGCAATGTTGGTATTGATAATGAGGGAGATTTGCGCAACCGAGACCGCAAATACTGCGGGCCCCATTAATTTCATGACGCGCCGAGCTTCAGGATTGGTGACGGCTGACTTGATGGCGCCAGGTAACAAACCAATTCGAGGTAATAGGCCGAGGCGAGCAAGCGTTGGAACTTGCAGGGCAAGTTGCAGTATTCCGCCAAGTAAAACACCAATACTTAAGGCATAAATTGGTTGCTCTAAGTGGGGTGCCAAAAAGATAGCGCTACCAATTAAGGCAAGATTGAGCAAGACAGGCGTAAAGGCCGGGATTGCAAAGCGGTGATAGGTGTTTAGGATCCCCGCCGAGAGGGAGACCATAGAAATCAGCCCAATATAAGGGAACATGATTCGGGTCATAACAACGCTGGCGTCATAGGCTGGACCACCTTTAAACCCTGTAGCAATGACCAGAATGAGCACTGGGGCGCCAATGACTCCTAGCAGTACCGTGAGCAGCAAAGCCCAAAATAAGAGCGTGGCGACTGCATTTATGAGGATTTTGGCCTTAGTTTGATCTTCGTTTGTGGCAATTTCGCCCAAAATCGGCACAAAAGCTTGAGAAAAGGCCCCTTCGGCAAATAGCCGACGCAGCAAATTGGGTAGTCTAAAAGCCACATTAAAGGCATCTGTCCACTCGGAAGCCCCGAAACTACGGGCAATGAGGGTCTCCCGGAGCAGGCCCGTAATACGGGACAGCATAGTCAGGGAGCTGACCTTGGCAGCGGCAGAAAGCAGATTCATGAGGCGATTTTCACCTATTTATCGGTCGGCTGGGCTTTTTTGCCCCTTTAAGGTAAAATCTTGGGTTTTGGCGAGCTTGCTTATGATTCTGGCAAGTCCGCAAGATTTTTAACTAACCGCATTTTGCATTTTATAGAGGCAAGGTTTAAAGATGGCCAATACAGCACAAGCGCGCAAGCGTGCACGCCAAGCAGTAAAACAAAACGAACATAACTCCAGTTTGCGTTCAAAGCTCCGCACTTCCATTAAGGCAGTTCGTAAAGCGATTGAAACTGGTGATAAAGCTTCGGCAGCGAAAGTTTTCGCGGCAACTCAAGCAACAATCGACAAGATTGCTGACAAAAAGATTGCTCACAAAAATACTGCAGCTCGTCAGAAGTCACGTTTGTCTGCAGCTATCAAGGCGATGGCAGCGTAATACAGTTTTAGTTTTAGGCTGGTCGAAGTAGTTTCGACCTAAGCCCGCTCCTCATCAGAGCGGGTTTTTGTTTTTAAGGCTGAGCTGGGGTTGTTGGGTTGAACTCACACGCCTCTTCGATTGGTAGGCTATTGTCTTTGGCAAAGTTCATGACAAAGTCTAGCGCTCGGGGATCTAGATCCCTCAGTCGAGTATCAATAACAACGCATTTCACTTTTGCAATAAGCACTGGTCTGACATAGGGCGAATAAGTGAAGCGAGGGTCCCCGGAATCACCGGGAGGGCGAAAAGTGGCCATCACCCCGCACAGACGCTCCGCCCAATCGCTGGGTCGAAATGGTTTGCCAGAAGTGGTAATGCCTTGAATGAAAAGCTTTTTGTGGTTCAAGTTCGCGTAATGATGGTTGTAAGAAATAGTATTACTAAGTCCTCTAGCTTAACAGCCCAAGTTGGCCGTAAGATGGCTTTAGGGTCTATTTTCGTGCAGCCGAATGTTTGAAGAAAAAAATGCAAGCCAAAACTTTAGTAGAAAGCTCAACTATGACATCGCTGGCAAAGCCTCAAGTGCCCGGTAAGGTAAAGCACTACCTGCAGTTTTCCGACCTGACTCGTCAAGAGTACGACTATTTACTCAAGCGTTCGGCGTGGCTTAAGGCCAAATTCAAGAGCTATGAAACTTGGCATCCACTGCATGACCGCACTTTGGCCATGATTTTTGAGAAGCACTCCACCCGTACTCGTCTGTCCTTCGAGGCGGGCATCCATCAGCTTGGTGGTCATGCGGTATACCTGAACACCAGAGATACCCAATTGGGTCGTGGGGAGCCTGTAGAGGATGCTGCTCAGGTGATTTCAAGGATGACTGACATCATCATGATTCGCACCTTTGGCCAAGACATTATTGAGCGTTTTGCATCGAATTCGCGGGTGCCGGTAATTAATGGCCTGACTAACGAATTTCACCCTTGCCAAGTATTGGCCGATATTTTTACGTTTGTAGAGGCTCGCGGCCCAATTCAGGGAAAAACGGTAGCCTGGGTAGGCGATGCCAACAATATGGCCTACACCTGGCTCCAGGCTGCTGAATGCCTAGATTTTCAGTTGCGCTTCTCTGCACCAGAGGGTTATCAGTTGGATGCAACACGTTTGTCGCCGAAATCCGCCAAGCATTTAACCATTTGCGCCGATCCTAAAGAAGCCTGCAACGGGGCTGACCTAGTGAGCACCGACGTCTGGACCAGCATGGGTTATGAAGACGAAAATACTTTACGCATGAATGCTTTCCAGGATTGGATGGTGGATGAAGAGTTGATGGCATTAGCTAAGCCTAATGCGCTGTTTATGCACTGCTTGCCAGCGCACCGTGGTGAAGAGGTTTCAGCAGAAGTGATTGACGGACCACAAAGTATTGTTTGGGAAGAGGCGGAAAATCGTTTGCATGTCCAAAAGGCTCTAATGGAATATTTACTCTGTGGTCGTTTGGATTAAGTAATAAAACTTCAGCAATAAAATAATTAACAAATAACAAGCAATTCGTTTTCATTAATTTTGATTGAATAAGAAAAACATGTCCGATATTAAAAAAGCAGTCTTGGCGTATTCTGGCGGTCTAGATACCAGCGTGATCTTGAAGTGGCTTCAAGATACTTATGGCTGCGAGATCGTGACCTTTACCGCTGACTTAGGTCAGGGCGAAGAGCTGGAACCAGCGCGCGCTAAGGCTTTGCAATTTGGCATCAAGCCTGAAAACATTTTTATTGATGACTTGCGCGAAGAGTTTGTGCGTGACTTTGTGTTCCCGATGTTCCGTGCGAATACGATTTATGAAGGCGAATATTTGTTAGGCACCTCTATTGCCCGTCCATTGATCGCTAAGCGTCAAATTGAAATTGCTCGCTTAACTGGTGCTGACTCTGTATCGCACGGCGCTACCGGTAAAGGAAATGACCAGGTTCGCTTTGAGTTGGGTTACTACGCTCTTGAACCAGGAATTAAAGTAATTGCTCCTTGGCGTGAATGGGATCTTCTCTCACGTGAAAAGTTGATGGCTTACGCAGAAAAACATGGCATTCCGGTTGAGATGAAGCATAAGCAAGGTGGTTCACCGTACTCAATGGATGCGAACCTCTTGCACATTAGCTATGAAGGTCGTCACCTCGAGAATCCAAACGCAGAGGCAGAGGAGTCAATGTGGCGTTGGACGGTATCCCCGGAGAAGGCTCCAGATGCCCCAGAAATTATCGAAATCGAATTTAAAGCTGGCGACCCAGTGGCAATTGATGGCAAAGCCTATACGCCACACGAGTTGTTAGCTGAATTAAATCGTCTTGGTGGAAAACATGGCATCGGCCGTCTTGATTTAGTAGAAAACCGCTTTGTTGGCATGAAGAGCCGTGGCTGTTATGAAACTCCTGGCGGCACAATTCTTCTGAAGGCCCACCGCGGCATCGAAAGTATTACTTTGGATCGTGAAGTGGCGCATTTGAAGGATGATTTGATGCCACGTTATGCCAGCTTGATCTACAACGGCTTGTGGTGGGCGCCAGAGCGTCTTGCACTCCAAACCTTGATTGACCATACGCAACAGGCTGTTAACGGCGTTGTACGCCTCAAGCTCTACAAAGGTTCTGTCTCTGTGATTTCACGAGATTCTGCCAATACTTTGTTTGATCAAAATATCGCAACCTTTGATGATGACGGCGGTGCTTATAACCAGGCAGATGCTGGCGGCTTTATTAAGCTCAATGCCTTGCGTATGCGTATTGCTGAAACTGCTAGACGTAAGCGCGCAAAGAAATAATCAAAACCAACTAGTTTAGAAAGAATCAGCATGCAATTTGATCAAGTTTCCGTAGGTAAAAAAGCCAATGTATTTTTTGATGGCAAGTGTGTTTCTCATACCGTGACATTGCCTAATGGCGTTCGCAAGTCGGTTGGTGTGGTATTACCAAGCACCTTGCGTTTTGATTTAAGCACTAGCGAGATCATGGAAGTGGTTGACGGTACTGCATTTGTCAGCATCAATGGCGCCCCTGAGCAAGAGTTCAAAGCCGGTCAAAGCTGGGAAGTAGAAAAGGGTGGTTACTTTATTATTCGCGCTGAGCAACCAGTGCACTATGTTTGCCACTTTGAATAAAATATTCTGAATCACTCAAAATAAAAGACCGCTCTTGAGGCGGTTTTTTATTTTGAGTGATTCAGAATCTCGTGACGCCAAAGAATTCCAAGCAATATGCCGGTAACCAATACTTCTGCATCGTTGATTAATCCCAGGACGCCATCAGGACTAACTGGGTTGGGTGAGAAAAAGATGAAAAACTCTAAGGCAATAAGGGTTACTGTGAATGCTAGGCGCGCATACCGGTAGTGCCGTGAGCGGGGATTATGAGTTACCTGATACCGTTTATATAGATAGGCAAGGGCAAAGAGATTGAGGGAAAGGATGATCCATAAACTATCGCTCATCTGAAATGGCGCTGTTACAAAATATAGAGCAGTTAGTGACGCCTGTAGGCCAATCAATAGAAGCATATTTTTTTGAAGTTTATTTCCTAGGCAGCCCAGTAAATATAGTTCCTGGAACAATCACACGCTCTGAGAACCACTGCTTATTCATCTCCAACGCATAACGCACGGCTGCTTTAGGGCAGTGGTTATTGGTGGTTTCAGCCTGCATCTCTTCAATGTTCACAATCTTGCCATCATCCGCAATGAACGCAATTGAGAGTGGAATCTTAGTGTTATTCATCCAAAAGCAGTGACCAGCTTTTTGTTCGAATATAAATAACATTCCAGAATTGCTTGGCATGCTGGTGCGGTTCATGAGACCAATCTCTCTAGCCTTCGGTGTATCGGCAAGCTCAGCCTGAATACGGTAGATGCCCGTCTTTAATTCAATGGTGGGTAGACCGACGTTAACCTGGGCGAGCGTTAGGGTGGAGTAAAGAAAGAGCGCAGTAGAAAATATTTGGCGCAATGATTGTGAGGTACTGGAGATTGATATAGACATGCTTTGTATTTTAAGTGAGACAAATTGCAAGCGAAAAAAAACCCAGGAACGAATCCTGGGTTTTTAATAATGATCTAAGGACTATTAAGCCGCTTGGATATTGGTAGCTTGCTTGCCTTTAGGGCCTTGGGTAATGTCAAACGTTACCTTTTGGTTTTCCTTGAGGGTTTTGAACCCAGGCATAGTAATTGCGCTGAAATGCGCGAACAACTCTTCTTCACCATCATCAGGTTTGATAAAGCCAAAACCTTTTGCATCATTGAACCACTTAACAATTCCGGTCGCCATGCGAACTCCATTACATAAACTTAAAACAACCGTGATGAGGGTAAATACTTTTTAATCAGTCTCAATCCACAACACGCCTAAATAGAACCTCTCTTGAAGCCTACCCCCCGATTGTTTGCCCTTTTTCGAGGGGTGTCAAGGAGTTATATGCCCCTACCCCCTAGTAATTACCCCTTTTTTTATCGAAAAATGCCCCAATATGGGTTTAAGAGGGGTTTTTGCGTGTTTTTCGCAACATGACCCCTGTAAATTAAAGTTTGGATATCTGTGTTTAGAATGTTTCTCATGAGTCGCGCTCCCAAAAATCCCACCACTGGCAACCCCAGCAATCCGTACGTTGAAGATACCCTTCTGCTCGAAAAGCAAATCGAGCAAGTTAAGGCGCCTTCGATGTATAAAGTTTTATTAATGAATGACGATTACACGCCAATGGAATTTGTGGTGATGGTGATTCAGGAGTATTTTAATAAGGATCATGAAACAGCTACACGCATCATGTTGCAAGTACATTTAGTTGGCAAGGGTGTTTGCGGAGTATTTACCCGCGATGTTGCCGCTACGAAAGTGCATCAAGTTATCGAACTCTCCCGTGAAGCGGGTCACCCACTACAGTGCACTATGGAGGAAGCATGATTGCCCAAGAATTAGAAGTGAGTTTGCACATGGCGTTTGTTGACGCAAGGGCATCGCGACATGAGTTCATTACGGTCGAGCATTTACTCGCAGCCTTATTAGACAACGCTACTGCGGTAGAGGTCTTAAAGGCTTGCGCAGTCAATATCGCAGAGCTACGCGCTCAACTCAAAAACTTTATTAACGACAACACACCTGTAGTACCAGGGAATGATGAGGTTGATACGCAGCCCACGCTGGGATTTCAGCGTGTGATTCAGCGCGCCATCATGCATGTGCAGTCAACATCAAATGGCAAGAAAGAAGTGACAGGCGCAAATGTGCTGGTCGCCATCTTCGGTGAAAAAGATTCGCATGCGGTTTATTTCTTGCAACAGCAGGGTGTAACACGCTTAGATGTCGTGAACTTCATCAGTCATGGTGTGCGTAAAGATCAGTCCGAGCATGTAAAGCCCGTTGAGCCTTCGCAGGAGGCTGAAGAATCTGCCTCTTCTGGTAAAGAAAGTCCTCTTGAGCAATACACCCAGAACCTTAATGTGATGGCCCGTCAAGGCAAGATTGACCCATTAATTGGGCGCGAGAGCGAGGTAGAGCGGGTGATTCAAGTGCTCTGCCGTCGTCGCAAAAATAATCCGTTATTGGTGGGCGAGGCTGGGGTAGGTAAGACAGCGATTGCTGAGGGCTTAGCTTGGAGAATTGTGAAGGGCGATGTGCCAGATATTTTGGCTAACGCTACTGTTTACTCTTTAGACATGGGTGCTCTTTTAGCGGGCACTAAATACCGCGGTGATTTTGAGCAACGCTTGAAGAGTGTTCTCAAGTCACTCAAAGATCACACTCATGGCGTTTTATTTATTGATGAGATTCATACGCTGATTGGAGCGGGCGCAGCTTCTGGTGGCACATTGGATGCAAGCAATTTATTGAAGCCTGCTTTGTCTAACGGCCAACTGAAATGTATTGGCGCAACCACCTTTACGGAATACCGTGGCATCTTTGAAAAGGATGCAGCTTTATCACGTCGTTTCCAGAAGGTGGATGTTGTGGAGCCAACCGTAGATCAAACAGTGCAAATCTTACGTGGCTTAAAGTCTCGCTTTGAAGAGCATCACAGTGTGAAGTATGCGGCTGGCGCTTTAGTCGCTGCTGCGGAACTTTCTGCTCGCTATATCAATGATCGTCATTTGCCAGATAAGGCGATTGACGTCATCGATGAAGCCGGTGCCGCTCAACGTATTTTGCCCAAGTCCAAGCAGAAGAAAACTATTGGTCGCCCAGAGATTGAAGAAATTGTGGCAAAGATTGCGCGCATACCGCCACAATCAGTCACAGTCGATGACCGTAGTAAGTTGCAAACTCTGGATCGCGACATTAAGAGCGTGGTCTTCGGTCAAGATCCTGCGATCGAGGCCTTGGCTAGCGCTATCAAAATGACTCGTGCTGGTCTCGGCAAGATCGATCGTCCAATCGGTTCATTCTTGTTCTCCGGACCAACTGGTGTTGGTAAGACTGAAGTTGCTAAACAGCTCGCCTATATTTTGGGTATTGAGTTGCTCCGTTTTGATATGTCCGAGTACATGGAGCGTCATGCAGTGAGTCGCTTGATTGGTGCGCCTCCAGGTTATGTAGGATTTGATCAGGGCGGTTTACTCACTGAGGCCGTAAATAAGAAACCGCATTGCGTGCTCTTGCTTGATGAAATTGAAAAAGCCCACCCGGATATTTTCAATATTCTCTTGCAGGTGATGGATCATGGCACTTTGACGGATAACAATGGTCGTAAGACTGATTTCCGTAACGTGATCATCATCATGACTACCAATGCTGGTGCTGAGGCAATGCAGAAATCGACCATTGGCTTTACCAATGCGCGTGAGTCTGGCGATGAGATGGCCGATATCAAGAAGTTCTTTACGCCAGAGTTCCGCAATCGCTTGGATGCCATTGTTTCCTTCAAAGCTCTTGATGAGTCGATCATCATGCGCGTGGTTGATAAGTTCTTGATGCAGCTAGAGGAGCAACTCCATGAGAAGAAAGTGGATGCCACCTTTAGTCCTGCTTTGCGTGCGCATTTAGCTAAACATGGCTTCGACCCTTTGATGGGTGCTCGTCCGATGCAGCGCATCATTCAAGACACTGTCCGTAAGGCGCTTGCTGATGAGCTTCTGTTTGGTAAGTTAGCTCAAGGTGGTCACGTGGATGTCGACATTGATGCTGATGGCAAAGTTCTATTGAACTTCGAAGCTCCTGTATTGCCAGGTAAGCGTGCTAAAGCTGATGTGATGCCTGCTGAAGAAATTTAATTAACAAACATTTTTAAATAAAAACAACCCAAAAAAGGAAGATATGTCTCATCACGATAAATTACTAGAAGCTTTTGAAAACTACAAGGCTGAGAATGAAAAGTTTCAAGGCAAAGGTATTAAAGCTTCTGCGGCGCGCGCTCGTAAGGCTTTGCAGGAAATTTCTGGTTCTTGCAAAGAGCGTCGTAAAGAAATTACTGCTGAAAAAGAGTCTCGTGAAGGCGCTGGTGCTGGCATGTCACAAGATGCTGCTCGCAAAGCGCATATCCGCAAGTAAGTCATTCGCAATCAAAAGAAAAGCCACCTACGGGTGGCTTTTTCTATGGCTAAATATTATTGTGTATTTAGGTTCTGCCAGTACTTCCAAAGCCACCAGCGCCACGACTACTTTCAGTGAACTCCTCAACCACCTTGAGCTCTACTTGTTGCACAGGCATCACAACCAATTGAGCTAAACGCTCCATCGGCTCGAGTTTGAATGAAGTGGAGCCGCGATTCCAGGTGCTCACCATGAGCTGACCTTGATAGTCTGAATCAATTAAGCCAACTAAGTTACCGAGCACGATACCGTGCTTATGGCCCAAGCCAGAGCGCGGCAGAATAAATGCAGCATAGCGTGGATCTTCAACATAGATTGCTAATCCAGTAGGCACGAGCACCGTTTGACCAGGGGCAATTTCAATCGCTTCGTCAATACAGGCGCGCAGATCTAATCCAGCGCTGCCAGGGGTGCCATAGCTTGGCAGCTGATCGCGCATACGTTCATCGAGAATTTTGACTTGGAGAGATTGCATGATGTTCCTAAAACGGGGATTTAAATTTTCTTGGCAACTAGCGTAATGAGTTGACGTGCAAGCTGAAGCTTTTCTGCTTTAGCAATTTTTTTGCTGCCGCTGGTGTCAATCACAAGCAATTGATTGAGGTCGCTGCCGAATGTATCGGGACCAATGTTGCCTACAATCATTGGGATACCTTTGCGCTGGCGTTTCTCATCGGCATGCTTTTCTAGATCGGTTGACTCTGCTGCAAAGCCTACGCAATAGGGGTGCGGCTTACCACCTTTAGTTTTCACTGCCTTAGCAACATCAAGCAGAATGTCTGGGTTAGCTGAAAACTCTAAATGAGGTGCTTGGTTACCTTGGCGTTTTATCTTTTCTTTGGCAGGTTTAGCAATGCCCCAGTCAGCGACGGCGGCGACTGCAAAGAAAATATCGCAGTCAGCTGCGTTCAGAGTGGCTGCATGCATTTCTTTGGCGCTAACGACATTGGTGCGGGTAATTTTTCCGGTAGCTTCAAGCGGAGTATTGAGATCGCAAGGCCCAGCAATTAAATGGACTTGGGCGCCAGCCTCAACCGCAGCTCTTGCGATTGCAAAACCCATCTTGCCCGAGCTGTGATTGGTAATGCCGCGCACTGGATCAATTGCTTCAAATGTGGGGCCTGCAGTAATTAATACTTTTTTACCGGCCAATACTTTTTTCTGAAAGAAGGCAGTGACTTGCTCGGTGATTTCAGCAGGCTCGAGCATTCTACCCATGCCTACTTCGCCACAAGCTTGGAAGCCGCTGGCAGGCCCAAGAAGGGTAATGCCATCATCTGCAAGTCTTTTAACGCTTCTTTGGGTAGCCGCATGTTCCCACATCTGCTTGTTCATGGCCGGCGTGAGTAATAGAGGGCAATCTCTTGCGAGGCAAAGCGTAGTCAATAGATCATCAGCTAGGCCCAGAGAAAGCTTGGCCATGAGATCTGCACTTGCTGGCGCAATCAGAATGGCATCTGCAGAACGTGATAACTCAATGTGCGCCATATTGTTTGGAATGGTGCTATCCCATTGACTTAAATAAACTGGGTTGCCGGTTAGGGCTTGCATGGTCACGGGCGTTACAAATTGCTGTGCCGCTTCGGTCATCACTACTTGTACGGATGCGCCTTCTTGCATGAGTTGACGTGCAAGCTCAGGGGCTTTATAGGCCGCTATTCCACCAGAGATTCCGAGAACGATCTTCTTATTAATAAGTGATTGCATGGCGCCAGCTTAATGGGATTGGGCGGATTTGCCAAATGACTTGCGTAATTCACCCCAAATAATAAGGGCGGCACCAATGCAGATGGCGCTATCGGCCACATTAAAGGCAGGCCAATGCCAAATACCGTAATGTAAGTCAATGAAGTCAACTACAGCACCATACATCACGCGATCCAAGACGTTGCCCAGTGCGCCACCTAGAATGAGGCTCAAGGCTATGCAGAGTAGCTTATCGCTTTGGTTTTTATATAGCATCCAAATAATGTAAACGGATGCTGCTAGCCCAAGAATGGTGAAGAACCAGCGCTGCCAACCAGAGCCTTGCGCCAGAAATGAAAATGCTGCACCTGGATTAAAGAGAAGCAACCAGTTCAAAAAAGGCAGGACTGGCTCAGGCACGCCCATTTGCAAATTACTAAGCGCCGACCACTTGCTAAGTTGATCTAGCAATAGTACAACGACAGCCATTGCTAGATAACGAGGGAGAGCAAGACTTTTCATATGGTTGTTACTTAAGCGAAGAGGCGGTGATCACCATCACCAAACAAGTTGCTAATACAGCGACCACATAATTCTGGATGGTCGGCATTACTTCCTACATCCTTGGTGTGATGCCAGCAGCGACCACATTTTTTATATTGGCTGCCACGTACCAAAACTTCTAACCCCTCATTACTGAGTTCAATATTGGCGCTAGAGGTGATGGTTACAAAGCGTAAATCATCTTCTAATGAATGTAGGATGGCGAAATCAACATCACCAACTTTAATCGTGAGTTCAGCTTGCAGCGATGAGCCTACATTGCCTGCTTCGCGCTCAAGCTCAATTGCCTTAGTCACTTCGGAGCGAATTTCGCGAATACGATTCCATTTGGCCAGCAATTCCTCAGCATGAGCAATCTTAGGGAACTTGCCGAACTCTTCCATAAAGATCGATTCTGCAGGCTTGCTGCCTGAGCCATGGGGGAAGTCTTTCCAGGCTTCCTCTGCGGTGAAGGAGAGGAATGGCGATAGCCACTTTAAGAGGTTTCGGGTGATATGGAATAGGGCGTTCTGAGCAGCGCGGCGGTCAGGAGAGTCGGGTGCGCTCGTGTAGAGGCGGTCCTTCAGAATATCCAAATAGAAGCCGCCCAAGTCCTCGGAGCAGAAAGACAGCATGCGAGCTACTGCTGGTTGGAATTCATATGCTTTGTAATGAGCTTCAGTATCGCTCTGTAATTGATTGGCAAGAGCAACTGCGTAGCGATCAATCTCAAGCCACTGCTCAGCAGGCATCGTGTGCTTGCTAGGATCAAAATCTGATAGGTTGGCTAGCAAGAAGCGCAAAGTATTACGAATACGACGATAGCTTTCGGTAACGCGTTTGAGAATCTCATCCGAGATCGTCATTTCACCAGAGTAGTCTGTAGAGGCAACCCACAAGCGAATAATTTCAGCACCCAATTTATCTGCCACCTGTTGAGGCGCAATCACATTGCCTACAGATTTACTCATCTTGCGACCTTGGCCGTCGACAGTAAAGCCATGGGTCAGAAGGGCTTTGTATGGCGGCTTACCATCGAGCATGGCGCCCGTTAGCAAGGAGGAGTGGAACCAGCCGCGATGTTGGTCTGAACCCTCGAGATATAAATCAGCTAAGCGACCATTTGGTGTTTCTGCGTCAGCAGTTAATAACTCATCACGGTGCGATCCACGAATGACATGCCAATGAGTTGTGCCAGAGTCAAACCAAACATCTAAGGTGTCACGGTTCTTTTCGTATTGCGCAGCTTCTTCGCCCAGCAGTTCAGCAACTTCGAGCTTTTGCCAGGCTTCAATGCCTTCTTTTTCGACGCGTTTGGCAATCTCTTCTAGCAGTTCAACGGTTCGTGGATGTGGCTCACCACTTTCTTTGTGGACAAAGAAGGCCATTGGGACGCCCCATTGGCGCTGACGTGACAAGGTCCAATCAGGGCGATTGGCAATCATGCTACTTAAGCGTTGTTTGCCCCATGCTGGGAAGAACTCAGTGCTATCGATTCCTGCTAAAGCAGTCTCGCGCAAACTGGCTTTGCCATCGGATGGTTTCTTATCCATGCTTGCAAACCATTGTGAGGTAGCACGATAAATAATCGGCGACTTGTGACGCCAGCAATGCATGTATGAGTGAGTGTAAGTTTTATCGCGTAACAAGCTACCCGCTTCGCGCATTGCTTCAACGATCTTTGGGTTTGCTTTCCAGATGTATTCATTGGCGAAGAGTGGCAACCATGATGCGTACACTCCATTGCCCATCACTGGATTGAGAATGTCTTTATCGGCAAGCTTATTGGCTTTGCAGGATTTAAAGTCTTCCTCACCATAGGCAGGTGCTGAGTGAACAATGCCGGTACCTGTATCGAGCGTAACGTACTCTGCGGGATATATTGGTGAGAGTCGTTTATAGCCTTCATGTAATGGCGCTAGCGGATGCCAGAAAGAAATGTTTGCCAATTGAGCGCCTTGGCAAGTGGCAATCACTTCGCCCTCTAGACCATAGTCTTGCAAGCAAATCTCAACTCGGTCCTTTGCCAGAATTAATAACTTGTCACCAACATCTACTAAAGCGTAAGTAAGTTCTGGGTGGACATTCATTGCTTGGTTTGCAGGAATAGTCCAAGGGGTTGTCGTCCAGATGACAATTTGACCTGGTTTATTTGGTAGCTCGGCAAGTCCAAATGCTTTTGCCAGCTGTGGGCGCTGTGCATCATCAAAGGCAAAGCCAACGTCCACCGTTGGGTCAGTTTTATCTTGGTATTCCACTTCCGCTTCAGCTAGCGCGGAGCCGCAATCAAAACACCAGTTCACTGGTTTTAATCCACGGAAGACATATCCTTTTTCCCAAATCTTCCCAAGGGCGCGGATTTCATCAGCCTCATTGCGGAAGTTCATGGTGAGGTAAGGGTTATTCCAGTCGCCTAAAACGCCTAAGCGTTCAAAATCTTTCTTTTGTTTCTCAACTTGAATATGAGCATAGGCGCGTGCTTTAGATTGCACTTCGGCAGTCGGTAAATTTTTACCAAATTCTTTTTCAATCTGAATTTCAATTGGCATCCCATGGCAATCCCAGCCAGGTACATAAACAGAGTCAAAACCCATGAGCCAGCGTGATTTGATGATCATGTCTTTCAAAATCTTGTTTACTGCGTGTCCGATATGAATATCGCCATTTGCATATGGAGGGCCATCATGCAGAATGAATTTTGGTTGATTAGCATGGGCCGTACGAATCTTTTCGTAGAGCTTGTTTTTCTGCCAGCCAGCCACCCATTGTGGTTCGCGCTTAGCTAGATCTCCTCGCATTGGGAAAGAAGTGTCTAGTAGATTGACGGGATAAGAAT
The DNA here is from genome assembly GCF_035011225.1 of Polynucleobacter sp. JS-JIR-II-c23. Classification (NCBI taxonomy): domain Bacteria; kingdom Pseudomonadati; phylum Pseudomonadota; class Betaproteobacteria; order Burkholderiales; family Burkholderiaceae; genus Polynucleobacter; species Polynucleobacter sp. JS-JIR-II-c23. Next base: position 433,021 of record NZ_JAYGQT010000001.1, read on the forward strand.
TTTCTTTTTCAGACATAAGCTTTTTTCAGGAAATAATTTCTGGCATGCGTTGCATCTGCTGCAATCGCCTGTGTAAGGGTTTCAAGGTCTTGGTACTTCGCCTCATCACGGATTTTTTCTAATAGCTCTACGGTAATAATTTTTCCGTAAACATCCGCGTTGTAATCAAAGATGTGGGTTTCTAGCAATACTCTGCCTTCATCTTCCACTGTTGGTCTGACACCCAAGCTGGCTACTGCGGGAAGGGGTTTATCTGTTAGGCCTAAAACTTGTGCAGTAAAGATTCCAGTCGTTGCCGGTTTGCGATGATGGAGATGATTAGCCACTGCTAAATTCAAAGTGGGGAACCCAAGTTGACGTCCTAGCTTCTGACCATGAAGCACGTGCCCAGATATTCCGTAAGGACGTCCTAATAATTTTTCAGCTAACTGCATGTCACCAGAAGCTAGTGCAGTACGAAGTGCAGAACTAGAAATGCGCTCACCATTTTCTTGAATGGTTTGGATGCTAGATACTTCAAAGCCATATTTTTCACCAGCAGCTTTCAGGCTGGCAAAGTTACCTACACGTTTTGCGCCATAGCAAAAATCATCACCGATCAAAATCCATTTTGCATTTAGTCGTTTAACAATAATTTCTGAAACAAATTCTTCGGGCGACAGTTTGGCAAAAGCAGAGTGGAAGTGCTCTACAACAACACGATCTATTCCAAGCTCGGCAAGTGCGGCTAATTTGTCGCGCAAATTCAGAATGCGGGGCGGGGCTTGTTCTGGTGAAAAGAATTCTTTTGGATGTGGCTCAAAGGTCATTACGCAACTGACCAGACCTTGATCCTTGGCGCCATCAACCAACTCCTTGAGCAGGGCGCGATGACCCCTGTGCACGCCATCGAAATTACCGATGGTTAGGGCACAAGCAGGTCCTGCAGAAAACTGGGTGGGGCCACGGAATACGTTCACAAAATCGCTTTCAGGGTAGCCATCAATTATATTGTGGGCATGCCTTCTATCGTCACCTTAATCTCCGGCCGCGGATCTAATTTCGAGGCCATCGTCAAAATGGCTCAAAAAGAGCAATGGCCAGTCACTTTTGCTGGGGTTATAGCGAATCACTCGGCGGCTAAGGGCCTTGATTTTGCTCGCTCGCAGGGTATTCCGGCCTTTACCATTGAGCATAAAGAGCATGCAACCCGAGAATCCTTTGATGCTGCCTTAATTGCGCAGATTGATGCCTTAGGGGCTGATTTGGTGGTTCTTGCAGGCTTTATGAGAATTTTGACTCCAGGCTTTATTCGCCATTTTGAGGGTCGCTTGATCAATATCCATCCAGCCTTGTTGCCCGCCTTCCCCGGTTTACATACCCACGAGCGGGCTCTGGAGGCTGGTGTGAAGGAGCATGGTGCCACCGTGCACTTTGTGAATGAGGGTGTGGATGAGGGTCCGATTATTTGTCAGGCCTCAGTTTCAGTGCTGAAAAGTGATGATGCAGACACCTTGGCAGCCCGTGTTTTGGCTGCCGAGCATCAAATTTACCCGCGGGCCGTAAAATGGTTCCTCGATGGACGATTGCGAATAGAAGGTAATCAAGTGAAGTTACAACCCCCGGAGTCGCAATTTTTTAAATTATGAGTGCAGAACGTCCACCCCGCAGATCTGGCAGCAGACTAGCCCCACACAAAAGTTACGCGACTAAATCGAAAGATCCATTGCGTCGTCCTGAGCGTCGTAATGCCAGTGGTAATTTAATTGCACCAGAAGGTCAAAAGAATTTTTCCAATGCAAAAGCATTACCGCAGCATGCAATCCATCTGGAGCGTTTGCTTCCCGAATTGCTGAGTTTTGAACAGCCAGCTGACCGAGTAGTCAGCCGTTATTTCAGGGAAGAAAAGCAACTAGGAAATCGCGATCGTGCTTTGATTGCTGAGAGTGCGTTCGCCATTTTGCGTCGTAAAAATGAGTTCTCTCAATTTGCTTCGAGCGGCGAAGGCTCTCAGCCTAGACGCTTAGCTCTATTGGGTTTGCTGTCCGCGCTGTCTGAAGGTGGATTAGGTTCTGCTAATCGTGCAGAGAGCGCTATCGCCGACTTGGCGCACGTTCTTAAGCCCGGTGAATATGAATGGCTGCAACGTTTTGCAACGGTTGATCCTGCGGCATTAAATCCTCTCGTGCGCAACAATTTGCCAGAGTGGTTGTGGGATGCGTTTGGAGAATATCCTGGTGAAGAAGCTCGCGAAGAGTTAGCTAAGTCATTAATGCATCCAGCACTTTTAGATTTACGTGCGAACACCATGAAAACCAATCGCGAAGAACTGCTTGTGCAGATGAATGCATTGGGTGGTCGCTATCAAGCAATTCCAACTCCTTATGCGCCTGATGGCGTGCGCATTATGGGCAAACCTGCTCTGCAAAATACTGCTGGTTTTAAAGCGGGTATGTTTGAAGTTCAAGATGAAGGTAGTCAGCTTTTGGCTTACTTGCTCGCACCTAAACGTGGTGAGATGGTTGTCGACTTTTGCGCTGGAGCTGGCGGCAAGACTTTGGCCATCGGAGCGATCATGCGCTCTACAGGGCGTTTGTATGCTTTAGATACATCAGAGCGTCGTTTAGCGAATTTGAAGCCAAGGCAGGCACGTAGTGGCCTTTCTAATGTGCATCCAGTGTGGATTGATAGTGAGAATGACGCCAAGATCAAACGCTTGGCCGGCAAGATTGATCGTGTCCTAGTAGATGCCCCTTGTAGTGGTATGGGTACCTTGCGACGCAATCCTGATTTGAAATGGCGCCAGACCCCTGCTGGAGTCTTGGAGCTCAATCAGAAGCAGATGAATATCTTGACCTCGGCTGCGCGCTTGTTAAAACCAGGCGGACGCTTGGTTTATGCCACCTGCAGCCTGTTACCCCAGGAGAATCAAGCCATTGCAGAAGATTTTCTGGCAAAACATCCTCAATTTGAGGCTGTTCCAGCAGCTGAAGTTCTTAAACCATTGTTTCCTAAGGATAAATTACCGATAGGTTGTAGTTCGGACAATCCTTGGTGGCAGTTATGGCCCCATATTCATGGAACAGATGGCTTCTTTGGTGCTGTATTCCAGAAGAAAGCTGCTGCCCCAGTTGCCGAATCAGAAAAAGACGCCCAAAAAGAGACTAAGGTCAAAAACAAGAAGACTCCTAAAGAACTAAAATAGAGTTTTAGACCTCTTTAGGGATTCCCTTTTGAATACAGCATCAGGTTTTGATTTGTTCCTCCATTGGCTTGCTAATGGATATTTAGATTGGTCATGGTGGAAGATAGTTGTTTTCACCTTAATCGCTACTCACATCACGATTGCTGCGGTGACCATTTTCTTGCACCGCTGCCAAGCCCACCGTGCTTTGGATCTGCACCCCATTGTTTCTCACTTCTTCCGTTTTTGGCTTTGGCTAACAACTGGCATGGTTACCAAAGAGTGGGCGGCGATTCATCGCAAGCATCACGCTAAATGTGAAACTGTTGATGATCCTCATAGCCCACAGGTTTTGGGTATTAATACAGTACTCTCTCGTGGCGCTGAGCTCTATAAAAAAGAAGCGGCTAATCAAGAGACCTTAGATAAGTTTGGTCACGGCACTCCAGATGACTGGATCGAGCACAACATCTACTCTAAGTTTTCTTGGCAGGGCGTTGCCATCATGCTCATCATCGATGTATTTTTGTTTGGCGCGATTGGCTTAACAGTTTGGGCAGTACAAATGCTCTGGATTCCGATTACTGCGGCCGGCATTATTAACGGTATCGGCCACTATTGGGGCTATCGTAATTTTGATAATGAAGATGCTTCCCGAAATATTGTTCCTTGGGGTATTTTGATTGGTGGCGAAGAGTTGCACAATAATCATCACACCTTTGCAACGAGTGCGAAGCTGTCAAACAAATGGTATGAGTTTGATATTGGTTGGATGTATATCCAGATGATGAGTGCAGTTGGCTTGGCTACTGTAAAGAAGACTCCACCCAAGCCAGTACTAAGCGACTTACGCCCTGCTGATCAGAGCACTTTAGAGGCCATCATTGCAAACCGCTACGAAATTATGGCGCGTTATAGCAAAACGCTGCGCAACTTCTTTAGTAATGAAGTGCAGCACATGCAGGTCTTGGCATCCCATTTAGGTGATGCTCGCACCTGGTTGGCTAAAGATGAGTCCCGCTTGACCGAGGAAGAAAAAGCAAAGCTTGAGGAGCTCATGGCTAGCAATGCTCAGCTACGCAAGATGATTGAGATGCGCCGCGATCTTCAAGCTATCTGGGGCCGCTCTAATGCCACCAAAGAGCAATTACTTTCTCAGTTGCACGCTTGGTGTCAGCGTGCCGAAGACAGCGGCTTAACAAGTCTGCGTGAGTTCTCTTTGAGATTACGTCGTTACGCCTAAGGGTAAATTACAAACCAAGCGCTTGGAAGAATTTCTAGGCAATAAAAAACCCGCTACTTCAGCGGGTTTTTTATTGCTTGAAGTAAAAATTACTTCAACTTTGTTTCTTTGTAAGCAACGTGCTTGCGAATGGTTGGATCAAACTTCATGATCTCCATTTTCTCAGGCTTTGTACGCTTGTTTTTTGAAGTTGTGTAGAAGTGACCAGTACCTGCTGATGACTCTAACTTGATTTTTTCTCTGCCGCCTTTAGCCATTTGTGCGCTCCTTAAATTTCGCCACGTGCACGAAGATCAGACAACACAGCATCGATGCCGTTCTTGTCGATTACGCGCAAACCAGCATTGGTTAAGCGCAAGCTAATCCAACGGTTTTCAGATTCAACCCAGAAACGACGATTTTGCAAATTCGGCAAAAAGCGACGCTTCGTTTTATTGTTTGCATGGGATACATTGTTGCCAACCATCGGCTTCTTCCCAGTGACTTGGCAAACTTTTGCCATGACATAACTCCATTAATTGCGAAAAAAGAAGATTGTATCAGTCTCAGCCTATTTTCGGCTAGCCCTAAATAGCTTTGTTTGAGGGGAATTGAGCATAAGGTGGGTATCTGGATGAAAAATAGCCTATCAAGTTAGCATTCACTATCATTTATCGTCATTATCCATAAGCCCAGAGTCGGAAAATGAGAAAAAACCGCTGCCACTCACAATACAGTGATCTAGTAGCTGAATATCCACCATTTGCAAGGCATTTGCTAGTACTTTGGTGAGTTTTTGATCTGCATCGCTCGGTAATGGATTGCCGCTGGGGTGGTTGTGGGCCACGATCAGGGCGCTGGCATTTTTAGCAAGGGCTTCTTTCAGGATTTCACGGGGGTAGATAGCTGTTTGGGTAATAGACCCCCTAAAAAGCTCATCACACTCAATTAGGTGGAGGCGGGAGTCTAAGTAGAGACACAGAAAGACCTCATGGGGGAGACGGCCAATTTTGGCCTGCAAGAACTCTCTGACGTGATTAGGTGATGAAAATATGGGGTCATGGGTCAAGCCATCCTCTAGGCTTCTCTTAACAAGCTCATATGCCGCCTGAATTTGAGACCACTTAGAAAGTCCCATGCCATGGAGGCGCGTGAATTCTTCGGGAGTGCTGGCCAATAGTTTTGGGAGGCTACCAAAGTGATGCAGGAGATCCTTGGCTAGGGCAACGGCACTTTTGCCCCTAACCCCAACCCGCAAAAAGATGGCCAGTAGCTCCGCATCAGAGAGAGCCGCCGCGCCATTTAGGCGGAGTTTTTCTCGAGGCTGCTGATTTTTTGGCCAGTCTGTAATGGGAGAGTGCACAGCCAGCGTGGGCCTAGATACAATCACCTTATGACCAAGCTTACTGTTTTGCCTAATTCCTACCTGACTCTCAACTATCGGCTCACTTTGCCCAGCGGGGAGGATTACATCAACACTTTTGTCGATCGTCCTGCGACGGTTTTGATGGGGTCTGGACAATTTGCTCCTTGCTTTGAGAATGTGTTGCTAGGTTTAGGTGTTGGTGAGAAAAAAAGTGCGCTGCTTGCGCCAGAAGAAAGTTTTGGTGAGCGCAAAGAAGATTTGGTGCAATGGGTGTCTTTGAAGGCGCTTAAAGAAGGTCGCGATGATGATGTGGAATTTAATCCTGGGGATGTGATTGAGTTCAATGCGCCTGGTGGCGCTCAATATGCAGGCGTGCTGCAATCGATTAATGAAGAGGGTGCTTGGTTTGACTTTAACCATCCATTGGCTGGCAGACCGGTTACCTTTGAAGCAGAGATTGTGGCGATTTTGTAAATCATGAGCGACTTTAATAACCCAGAAATTTTGATGGCTCAGCCGCGTGGTTTTTGCGCAGGCGTAGATCGTGCCATCAACATCGTTAATGAGGCGCTCAATCGTTTTGGCGCACCAATATATGTGCGACATGAAATTGTTCATAACGCCTATGTAGTCAATGAGTTGCGCGATAAGGGCGCGGTATTTGTAGATGAATTGCATGAGGTTCCCAAAGGCGGCATTGTTGTATTTAGTGCTCATGGGGTTTCTCAGGAAGTTCGCAAGGATGCCGAGGCGCGGGGTTTGCAGGTATATGACGCTACATGTCCCTTGGTAACTAAAGTTCATCTTGAAGTTGTCAAGATGTGTAAAGACGGCTTCACGGTATTGATGATTGGTCACGCTGGACATCCTGAAGTTGAAGGAACGATGGGGCAGGTGAAAGAGGGTGTCTTCTTAATCGAGAGAGTTGGTGATGTGGGATCCTTGCCTTTCCCGGCCGATGAAAAGATTGCATTTGTTACCCAGACAACACTCTCGGTAGATGAGACAAAAGAAATTGTCGATGCGCTAACGATGAAGTTTCCCAATATTGTTCAGCCCCGCAAACAAGATATTTGTTATGCCACTCAGAATCGTCAGGATGCTGTGAAATTTATGGCGCCTCAGGTTGAAGTCGTTATTGTGGTGGGAAGTGCGACAAGCTCGAACTCTAATCGCTTGCGTGAGCTTTCTGAAAAGCTGGGCGTTCCGTCTTACATGGTGGATTCACCAGATCAGTTAAAGCCAGAATGGTTCGCTGGTAAAAAACGGGTAGGTTTAACTGCGGGCGCATCGGCGCCAGAGAGCTTGGCGCAATCGATTGTTAGCCGCATTCAGGAGTTTGGCCCTAGGCAGGTACGGGCGCTTGATGGGGTAATAGAGGAAGTGACTTTCTCTCTACCCAAAAACCTAATTGGGTAGAGTTAGTCGACTTGCTTTAGTAGCTCACGCAGCATATTGCACATCTGACGAATTTCATCGTCCGATACATTTAAAGCAGGCATAAAGCGTAACAAGTTTGGTCTTGGTGAATTAATCAACAAACCTTCTGGGCCACGATCTCTGGCAAGATCAACCAGTTTTGGGCCAATCTCTTTTCCAAGCATCAATGCGCGCAGTAATCCTTCGCCACGCTCACCTTCAAGATTAAATTCTGCACAAAGCTTGAGTAATTCAGACTTGAGCAATTCACCTTTAGCTTTGACGCTATCTAAAAATCCTGGGGCTAATAGTTGCTCAATGACGCTAATACCAACAGCTGTCATGAGTGGGTTGCCGTTATAGGTCCCGCCTTGATCGCCAGGCACAAAGCAAGCTACCGCATCTGTTGCCAATAGGGCTGCTAGAGGAACGCCTCCACCAATACCTTTGCCCAAAGTCATGATGTCTGGCTCTATGCCGTAGTTTTGGTAAGCAAAGAGCGCGCCGGTACGGCCGCAACCAGCCTGTACTTCATCAGCAATTAATAGAATATTATTTTCTTTAGTGAACTTACGTAGTTCACGCATAAATTCTTGAGTAGTTGGAATCACGCCGCCTTCGCCTTGAACAGGTTCAAGCATGACTGCAACGGTTTTGTCGGTCACAAGTTTCTTAACTGACTCTAAATCATTTAAATCCGCTTTAGGAAAGCCCGCTACTTGCGGAGCAAACATCGTGTCCCAGTTTGGCTTTCCAGAAGCGCTCATTGTGGCTAATGTGCGGCCATGAAAGCTGTGATCAAACGTGATGATCTCAAATGCACCAGATTTATTGAGTTGACCCCATTTGCGCGCTAACTTGATCGCACCTTCATTGGCTTCAGCCCCGCTATTGGCAAAGAAGACTTTGTCAAAGCAGCTGTTCTGAGTCAGTAGATTCGATAAGCCAATCATCGGCTCGTTAAAGAATGCCGGACTAGGGTTAATGAGTGTCTTCGCTTGCTTATTGAGCGCCTCAATCATTCCTGGGTTGCAGTGACCTAAACAGTTAACGGCCCAGCCTTGCAAGAAATCCAAATAGCGTTTCCCATTGTTATCAGTGAGCCATGAACCCTTACCTTCGACCATGATCACATCAGGGCGCGGGGTAATAAACATGACTGAGTGTGTATCGATCGTCTGCGTTGGCTTATTCATACTGATTTAAGGGGTGAGAGTGACGGGGTGAAATGAAGTTTCTATTATCTAACCGAATGCGTTTTATGGCGCAAGACTTATGCGGTGGCTAAATCAGCAGCGCTGGTAAAGGAATCAGCAAAGAACTCTTCCTCAGGCAGTTGACACTTGGCTGAGAAGTCATTTCTGGCAGCATTGACCATGACTGGGGCGCCACAGGCATACACCTGAAAACCTTTCATATCAGGATGGTCAGCCATCACAGCCTGATGCACAAAGCCAGTGCGACCCTGCCATTCATCTTCCGCTAAGGCATCTGAAATCACGGGGATATATTTAAAGTCAGTAATTTCTTTTTCCCAGGCTTTGCACAAATCATCTAAATACAGATCACTAGGGCGACGGCCACCCCAGTACAAATGAATGGGCCGATGAATCTTTTTCGCCCGCATTTGTTCGATGATTGATTTGATTGGGGCAAAGCCCGTGCCAGCTGCAACAAAAATAATTGGTTTCTTAGAATCTTCTCTTAAGAAAAAGCTACCCAAGGGACCTTCAAAACGAAGAATATCTTTTTCTTTTAATGCGGGCGTGACGGCACCAAACACAAAGTCAGTAAATAGGCCGCCTGGCAAATGACGAATATGCAACTCAAGTGGACCTTCTTGCTCAGGCGCGTTGGCGATTGAGTAAGCACGGCGTTGACCATCTTTGAGTAGAAACTCCAAATACTGCCCAGCCAAGAATTGAAAGCGTTCTGCAGCAGGTAGTTGAAGCTTGAGAATGGCGACATCCTCACTGGGTTTGGTAATTGCGTTGACTCGGCAAGGCACCTTGCGAATCGCAATATCGCCCGCTCCTTGGACTTCACGAGCCTCAATCAGCAAATCTGATTGGGCGTGGGAGCAACAAAACAGAATGCCACCCGCAGTCTCATCGGCCTTGCTCAGGGCGCTTTCACTATGCTGACCATGAGTGACTTGACCTTCTAAAACTTTACCTTTGCAAGAGCCACAAGCACCATTTTTGCAGCCATAGGGCAGGTTGATGCCTTGACGAAGAGCGGCCTCCAGGAGATTCTCATCTGGATTGACGGTAAATTGTTTGCCGCTCGTTTTGAGCGTGACCTGATAAGACACTCTCATTCCTTTCAATAAATCGTTACGATGTTACTTATGCAATCTTTTGGTAAGCCTTCAATCCTGATTATTGGCTGCGGAGACATTGGTCTTCGGGTAGCTAAACAACTTTCGCGAAGTCACCGTGTCTTTGCGCTTACCTCTCAACAAAATCGCTTTCAGGAGTTGAGGGCGGTTGGCGCGACTCCTATTTTGGGTAATCTGGATCATCCAGAGTCTTTATGGCGCCTTAGCGGTTTAGCTCAAACCATCATTCATCTAGCGCCACCGCAAAATGGTGGAAATCGTGATTGCCGAACCCGCAACCTTCTCCGAATTTTAGCCCAAGGCTCCAATGCCGTCAGGCGCCTGATTTATATCAGCACCACCGGTGTTTACGGTGATCATAGGGGTGGAAAGGTGAGTGAGGCTACCCCAGTAAACCCCCAAAGTGAGCGTGCGCAAAGAAGGGTAGACGCTGAAAGGATTCTCCGTTTATGGGCTCCTGCCCATGGAGTGGCTTTGACGATTCTGCGCGTTCCCGGAATTTATGCAGCCGACCGCTTACCGATTGAGAGGCTTCAGGCGCAAACGCCTGCATTACTGCCGGAGGAGGATGCTTATTCGAATCATATTCACAGCGATGATTTAGCGAGGCTAGTCTGCGCAGCGGTCTTCCATGGCAAGCCTCAGCGCATCATTAATGCCTGTGATGGTGGCGAGACCAAAATGGGTGAGTACTTTGATGAAGTGGCGGATGCTTTTGGTCTGGAAAGACCAGCTAGATTACCTGGCGGCGAGTTGCAAAAAATTGTTAGTCCGATGCTTTGGTCCTTTATGCGCGAGTCACGCAGGGTTACCAATCAGCGCCTACCAGAATTAAAAACACCGCTACGCTATCCCAGCGTAGGACATTTTCTAAAAACTATTTCCAAGAATCCTTGAGGCCAACCGTACGGTTGAATACTGGCTTACCAAGTTTGGAGTCATTCTTGTCGGCAACAAAGTAGCCGTGACGCTCAAACTGGAATTGATCTTCTGCTTTGGCATCTTTCATGCAGGGTTCTAAGTAAGCAGCAATTGTTTGCTTTGAATTTGGATTGATCGATTCTAAGAAGTTCTTGTCACCACTATCAGGATGGGGGTCGCTAAACAGGTGATCGTATAGACGCACTTCTGCAGGAATCGCTTCAGCCGCGCTGATCCAGTGAATATTGCCCTTGACCTTGTAGTTATTGGAGCCAGCAGTACCGCTCTTGCTATCTGGAAAGTGTGTCACGTTGACTTGGGTGATATTCCCTTGTGCATCGGTTTCAAAACCAGTGCATTCCACTACAAAGCCATGGCGTAAGCGAACTCGGCTACCAGGCTGATCTCCAATCGGTGGATAAAGTCTGAAGAATCCCTTGATGGGTTCCTTCATAAAGTCATCCGCTTCAATCCACAGTTCACGCGTGAAATGAAATTCACGATTGCCCCATTCTGGATGATTGGGATGGCGCGGCGCAGAGCAAGCTTCTTTTGCTGAGGCATCAAAGTTTTCAACGACGAGCTTGAGTGGCTTAAGCACTGCAGTAGCACGTGGAGCCCTAACTTCAAGATCATCACGTAATGCTTGATCAAGGGTGCTCATATCAATCCAGCTATCGGCTTTAGAGACGCCAATGCGCTCGCAGAACAAACGAATGCTTTCCGGGGTATAGCCGCGGCGACGGATGCCGACGATGGTTGGCATCCGCGGATCATCCCAACCCTCAACATGCTTTTCTTCCACGAGCTGTAATAACTTACGTTTGCTAGTGATGGTGTAAGTCAGGTTGAGGCGTGCGAACTCATATTGATGTGGCACAGGGTCTTTAAAGACACCCAATTCTTTTAATGAATTCACAATCCAATCGTACAAGGGACGATTGTTCTCGAACTCTAGCGTGCAGATGGAGTGAGAGACATTCTCCAATGCGTCAGAGATGCAATGTGTGAAGTCATATAAAGGGTAAATGCACCATTTGCTGCCCGTGCGGTGGTGATCGGTATGGCGGATACGATAAACCACGGGATCACGCATCACAATGTTGGGATGCGCCATGTCAATTTTCAGGCGCAATACATGCTCGCCATCCTTGAACTTCCCATCACGCATTTCGCGGAATAAGGAGAGATTTTCTTCTGGGCTACGATCGCGGTAAGGACTATTTTTTCCAGCTTGGCCAAAGTTACCACGATTGGTATGAATGTCATCAGCACTTTGGCTATCGACATAGGCTTTGCCATTCTGAATCAAGATTTCAGCAAACTCATAGAGTTTGTCAAAGTAGTCGCTTGCGTGATAAAGATGGGTTCCCCAATCAAAACCTAGCCACTTCACTGCATCCAAAATACTGTCGGCGTACTCCACATCCTCTTTAACTGGGTTGGTGTCATCTAGACGCATATTGCAGCGCGCACCCCCAGCTTGATTGTTGTAATCAGCAGCTAATCCAAAGTTCAGGCAAATGCTTTTAGCGTGACCAATATGTAAGTAGCCATTAGGCTCTGGTGGAAAACGGGTGATGATCGATGGGATAGGCTCCCCAGCTAAATTGGTGCGCTGTGCAAAAGCCCCGCTTGCCAAATCATGATCGATGATCTGGCGCAAGAAATTAGACGGTTCGGCTACAGCGCCGGTATTTGCTTTGGAAGGTTTGCTATCTTGGGACATAGCCACATTGTAGAGAAAACCCCCAGCCCATAAAGAAAAAGCCCGCAAACAGCTGCGGGCTCGTTTCTGTGAGGCGTAAAACTATCAGTCTTCGACGAAAGCCTCTTCGCGAGTCTTCTTAACCGCAGGCAAGGCCACGATCACCACCAAGAGGGCTGATGCAATGAGCAATCCCAAGGAAAGTGGACGAGTTAGGAAGGTGGTGAAATCGCCACGAGACAACAATAACGCGCGACGGAAGTTCTCTTCCATCATTGGTCCAAGTACGAAGCCTAAAAGCAATGGAGGCGGTTCGCAACCCAGTTTGAAGAATAGGTAACCAATGATGCCGAAGGCGGCGGTCACGTATACGTCAAACACAGTGTTGTTTACGGTATAGACGCCGATACAGCAGAAAACCAGAATGGCTGGGTACATGAAGCGATAAGGAATCTTCAGTAACTTTACCCAGATACCAATCAGGGGCAAGTTCAAGAGAATCAACATGACGTTACCAATCCACATGGAGGCGATCAGACCCCAGAACAAGGCTGGGTTGCTGGTCATTACCTGAGGACCTGGTTGAATGTTGTGAATAGTCATCGCGCCAACCATCAATGCCATCACTGCGTTTGGTGGGATACCCAAAGTCAACAATGGAATGAATGAGGTTTGAGCAGCAGCATTGTTAGCTGATTCAGGACCAGCAACACCTTCAATGGCGCCTTTACCGAACTCATGGCTGTACTTAGAGGATTTTTTCTCAACCGAGTAAGCGCCAAAAGCAGCAAGTGCTGCGCCACCGCCCGGTAGGATACCTAGAATCGAACCAATAGTTGTGCCGCGCAAGATCGAAGGAATCATGCGTTTTATATCTTGCTTGGTTGGGATCATGGTGGTCATCTTGTTTAAGAAGCCCTCATCTTCACCAGTCTTCTCAAGGTTACCCATGATTTCTGCGAAACCAAAGACACCCATCGCAACTGCAACGAAGCCAATACCATCACTCAACTCAGGAATATCAAACGCATAACGCGAAACACCAGAGTTAACGTCAGTACCGATCAAGCCCATTAGAAGGCCCAAGACGATCATGCCAATCGCCTTGATCAAAGAGCCGGATGCCAATACAACCGCACCGATCAAGCCCAAGATCATTAGAGAGAAGTACTCCGCTGGACCAAACTTAAACGCCAGCTGTGAGAGTGGTGCAGCAAAAGCGGCCAACACTAAAGTTGCCACGCAACCCGCAAAGAATGAACCCATGCCGGCAGTGAACAATGCAACACCAGCTCGACCATTTCTGGCCATTTGGTAGCCATCGATCGCCGTCACTACCGAGGACGTCTCTCCTGGGATGTTCAACAGAATCGCTGTTGTAGAGCCGCCGTACTGTGAACCGTAGTAAATACCAGCCAACATAATCAATGCAGCGATTGGAGGCAAGGCGTAGGTAGCTGGCAACAACATCGCGATAGTCGCGATAGGGCCAAGACCTGGCAAAACACCAATCAAAGTTCCCAATACACAGCCGATCAGACAGTAAAGAAGATTTTGTAATGTAAACGCGGTATCAAAACCGAGAGCTAAGTTAGCAAATAAATCCATTTTTTAGTATCCCGGCTCGTTATTGTAAGAAGAAAGGCAGTAATGGGAACTGTAATTTCAGACCCATAACGAATACCGAGTAAGTGAAAACAATCAGAAATGTGGCATTGATTAAAGTGCCTTTCCAATGAAATTCATGACTTGCGCTGGCTGACATAAATACCAAAACGAAGACGGCTACGATAAAGCCCATCGTTGGCAAGAGGATGCCGTATGCAATGACGGATCCAGTAATGAGGCCAATAACCTTCCAATTGAAAGGAGGGATTTTTTCAATCGCTGCTTTAGCGCTGAGTGACTTCACCAGGATGAGTAAACCCAGGGCTGTCATTACTAGGCCGAGCCAGAAGGGAAAGTATCCAGGCCCCATTTTGGCAGCAGTTCCCATTGGGTACTGGGTAGCCATGAAGGTAAAAAAGAGACCAATGACCATATACATTAGGCCGGCCCCAAAATCTTTTTGATTACGGATTTCCAAGTTGCGCTCCTTAATTACCGACTTATTTGTCGATTTATTGATGTTGAGCGATTGTAAGGCAGGATATGGGGATCTTGTCTAGGGTTTGCCCTAGAGAGGTGCCAATGCGATAATTATTGCCATGAAAGTCTCCCAAATTCGCCAGGCCTATCTGGACTTCTTCGCCCAAAAAGGCCACCAAATCGTCCCTTCCAGCCCAGTGGTGCCGGGAGATGACCCAACCCTGCTATTTACGAATGCAGGCATGAATCAATTTAAAGATGTGTTTTTGGGCTTTGATAAGCGCCCTTATAACCGTGCGACGACTGCCCAGAAGTGCATCCGGGCCGGTGGAAAACACAACGATTTGGATAACGTTGGATACACCGCGCGTCACCATACCTTTTTTGAAATGCTGGGAAATTTCTCTTTTGGAGATTATTTCAAGAAGGATGCTATTCAATTTGCCTGGGATTTATTGACCCAAGTTTTCGAGTTGCCAAAGGAAAAACTCCTCGTCACTGTCTATGCTGAAGATGACGAAGCTTATGAGATTTGGAATAAGCAAATCGGTGTTCCTGCGGATCGCATTATTCGCATTGGGGATAACAAGGGCGCGCGTTACGCATCGGATAATTTTTGGATGATGGGTGACACAGGCCCTTGTGGACCTTGTACTGAAATTTTCTACGATCACGGTGAGCATATTCCTGGCGGCCCTCCTGGAAGTCCTGATGAAGATGGAGATCGCTTCATCGAAATTTGGAATAACGTCTTCATGCAGTACAACCGCGACGAGGCCGGTGTAATGCATCCGCTACCTAAGCCTAGCGTTGATACAGGCATGGGTCTTGAGCGCATTGCAGCAGTCTTGCAGCATGTTCACTCCAATTATGAAATCGACCTCTTCGTCAATCTCCTCAAGGCTTCTAAGGAAGCAGTTGATGCGGCGGGTGGTGAAAATTGTGATGCACAAAGTCCTTCATTAAAGGTAATTGCTGACCACATCCGTGCATGTAGTTTCATTGTGGTCGATGGCGTCATTCCAGGTAATGCTGGTCGTGGCTATGTATTGCGCCGCATTGCACGTCGCGCGATTCGTCATGGTTATAAGCTAGGTGCACGTAAACCATTCTTCTATCAGTTGGTGCCTGCGCTTGTTAAAGAGATGGGTGAAGCCTATCCAGAGTTACGCGCCGCACAAGACAAAGTCAGTGAAGTTATTAAGCAAGAAGAAGAGCGCTTCTTTCAAACGATTGCCAATGGCATGGAAATTTTGGATGGTGCTTTAGCTGGTGGCGCAAAAATAGTGGATGGAGAAACAGCTTTTCGCTTACATGACACTTTTGGTTTCCCATTGGATCTAACGGCTGACGTTTGTCGTGAGCGTGGCGTCACTGTCGATGCAGATGGTTTTGAAGTGGCGATGCAGAAGCAGCGCGACCAGGCAAGAGCTGCGGGCAAATTTAAGGTAGCTCAAGGCCTGGATTACAAGGGTAAGCCTACGCAGTTTCATGGTTATGACACCTTGAAGCATGAAGGCGCCAATGTAACGGCACTCTATGTGGATGGCTCATCAGTCCCCTCTATTAAAGCGGGTGATGCAGCTGTCATTGTTTTAGACAACACCCCTTTTTATGCTGAATCTGGCGGCCAAGTAGGCGACAAAGGTGAGCTACGCAATGAAAGTATTCGTTTCGCAGTAGAAGACACTTTCAAGATTCAGGCTGATGTATTTGGTCATCAGGGTGAAGTGCTTGAGGGTGAGCTCAAAGTAGGTGATGCTATTAATGCATTAGTAGACACCCAGCAAAGAGCCGATACGATGCGCAACCACAGCGCTACTCATATTTTGCACAAAGCCTTACGTGAGGTGCTGGGTGATCATGTGCAGCAAAAAGGTTCATTGGTAGATGCCACTAAGACCCGCTTCGACTTTACGCACAATGCGCCTATTACGGCAGAACAAATTCGTCGCATTGAAGATATCGTGAATCAGGAGATTTTGGAAAACACGGCAACCTCAGGCAAAGTGATGTCTTTGGATGATGCGCAAAAGACAGGCGCCATGATGCTCTTTGGCGAGAAATATGGTGATGAAGTGCGCGTGTTGGAAATCGGCTCTTCTAAAGAGTTGTGCGGTGGAACTCACGTTGGACGAACTGGCGACATCGGTAGCTTGAAGATTGTTTCTGAAGGCGGTGTTGCCGCTGGCATTCGTCGTGTTGAGGCGGTTACAGGAAGTAATGCACTGCATTTCTTGCAAGGCTTAGAAGATAAGATCAATGAAGCTGCAGCGATTCTCAAAACCCATCCTGGTGATTTGGTCAATCGAGTTGCGCAACTTCAAGAAAGCCTGCGTCAAGCGGAGCGCGAATTAGAGAAGGTGAATTCTAAGTTGGCTGCAAGCCAGGGCGATGAGTTAGCAGGTCAGGCCATCGATGTGAATGGCATCAAGGTACTTGCTGCTCGACTTGATGGTGCTGATGCTGGCGTATTGCGCGAAACAATGGATGCCCTAAAGGCAAAGTTGAAAACTGCTGCCATTGTGTTGGCCTCAGTTCAAGGCGATAAGGTGAGCTTGATTGCTGGTGTTACGGCTGACTCGATTGGCAAAGTAAGGGCAGGCGATCTCGTGAACTTTGTTGCTCAACAAGTGGGTGGTAAAGGTGGCGGCAAACCAGAAATGGCAATGGCTGGTGGAACTGATCCTAGCAAGTTGGGCGTAGCCTTAAGCGGCGTTAAAGACTGGATAGCAAGCAAATGAGTGAATCAGTAAATATTGCTTTTAACGCAGAGGTGGATGCGATTGGTATGAACTGCCCATTGCCTATCTTGCGTACTAAAAAAGCGTTGGCAACCATGCAGTCAGGTGAGGTCTTAAAGATTAAGGCAACCGATGCGGGTGCCGCTCATGACTTTCCTGCTTTTGCTAAGCAAACTGGCAATGAGTTGCTTGCAAGCACTACCGAAGGTGATGTACTGGTTTTCTTTATGAAACGTAGGTAGGTAAAAAGACGGGTATTTATTCTTTTAGCTAGGTGATAAAACAAAAGGCAGAGATTAATCTCTGCCTTTTTTATTCCTCTCGAAGAGCTTTTACTTTAAAGACCAGCTTTTTAAGTACTCTGCAAATTCTTCACCTACTTCTTGGTGGCGAAGGGCGAAATCCACAGAGGCCTTCAGGTAGCCCAACTTGCTGCCACAGTCATAGCGAATGCCATCGTATTCATAGCCAAATACAGGCTCTTTTTTTAGTAAGGCGGCAATCGCATCAGTAAGCTGAATTTCTCCGCCAGCACCGGGCTTCACATTACGAATGTGATCAAAAATCTTGGAGGATAGTACATAGCGACCAACCACTGCTAGATCAGAGGGCGCATCAGCAGGTTTTGGTTTCTCAACGATGCCATTGAGGCGATAGATGCCTTTGCTGACTGAATCTCCCGAGATAATCCCGTATGAGCTACTTTTAGAGGGGTCAATCTTCTCTACTGCCAATACAGAGCCTTGTTGTTCCTCATGCACCTTGAGCATTTGAGCGAGTACGGGTGGCTGACCATCTAAGAGGTCATCCGCCAAAATGATGGCAAATGGCTCGTCGCCCACTAACTTCTCAGCGCATAAAACGGCGTGACCTAGTCCCAGGGGTTCGGATTGCCTGATGTACACGCAATCAACATTGTCCGGCTTTACGCTTCTGACAAGATGAAGAAGGTCTTGTTTGTTCTTCGCCTCGAGTGCGGCCTCTAATTCATATGCTTTATCAAAATGATCCTCAATCGCACGTTTGCTACGGCCTGTAACAAAAATTAGCTCTGTAATGCCAGCTGCAATAGCTTCATCCACTGCGTACTGAATCAAGGGTTTATCCACGACATTGAGCATTTCTTTGGGACTGGCTTTAGTAGCAGGCAAAAATCGTGTGCCAAATCCCGCAACCGGAAATACGGCCTTAGTTACTTTTTTGGAGCTGAAATGTAATGTCATGAAAGGTCCGTTCTTATTATTTTTTATTTAAGACGATCTAATTGTGCAACAAGCTTCTCATGATTTTGCTCAAAGCCAGCAAGGCGTTGTTTTTCTTGGGCAACAACCTCGGCTGGGGCGCGTGCCACAAAGCTTTCATTGGTCAATTTACCCTTAGCTTTATTGATTTCATTGGCTAAGCGCTCAATTTCTTTGCCTAGGCGAATTCTTTCGGCGCCAACATCCACTTCAATCTTGAGTAAAAGCTTGATATCACCCACCAAAGCAATTGGCGCTCCTGGGGCATCTTTTTCTAAAGCAGACTCATCGCTGTAGATTTTGACCTCAGTTAGTTTGGCAAGCGCCATGAGGTAGGGAGTGGCTTTCTCAAGGAATCCTTTTGGACCACAAATCCAGAGTGGCACTTTTTGACCGGGAGGAACTTGCATCTCGCCACGAAGGTTTCTACAGGCATCCACAATGGCTTTGATTTGTGCAACCCAGGCCTCACTCTTTTCATCAATCTTTTCAGGCTGAGCAACAGGGTAAGGCTGAAGAGCAATGGTTTGTTTAGTTTGTTTGGCCAGCTCTTTGCCAGACTTTGGTCCTACAGTTTGCCAAAGCGTTTCAGTGATGAATGGAATTAGGGGATGCGCCATGCGCAAAATGGTTTCCAAAACGCGTAAGAGGGTGCGACGAGTAGCGCGTTGCTGCGCTGGCGTACCAGTCTGCAATTGCACCTTGGCAAGCTCAAGATACCAATCACAATACTCATCCCAAACAAATTGGTAAATGCTGCTGGCAATATTGTCAAAGCGATAAGCCTCAAAGCCTTTAGCTACCTCAGCTTCTGTTCTTTGCAGTTGCGAAACGATCCAACGATCTGCTGGTGAAAAATCCAAATAGCCATCAGGGCCACATTGGTTGTCGCAAGGCGCAAAGCCATTGTCTTCATCGCCAACAGGGCAGTTCATCAGAACAAAGCGCGTGG
Source organism: Polynucleobacter sp. JS-JIR-II-c23 (assembly GCF_035011225.1). Lineage (NCBI taxonomy): Bacteria > Pseudomonadati > Pseudomonadota > Betaproteobacteria > Burkholderiales > Burkholderiaceae > Polynucleobacter > Polynucleobacter sp. JS-JIR-II-c23. The sequence goes on from NZ_JAYGQT010000001.1 coordinate 452,186, forward strand.
CGTTCCAGAGTTTGTTGCAGAAATTGCGATAGCCTTCACAACGCTTTTGATCAAAGTTGATATTGCGTCCGAGCGAAGCTAGGGAGGCGAAAGTAAAGCGCAAGGCATCAGTACCAAATGCAGGAATGCCATCCGGAAACTCTTTCTTCGTTTTCTTGCTGATACTTTCGGCTTGTTTTGGATTCATGAGGCCAGTAGTTCGTTTACCTACTAACTCTTCAATCTTGATGCCATCAATTAAATCAATTGGGTCTAAGGTATTGCCTTTGGACTTGCTCATCTTCTGGCCTTCAGCATCGCGAACTAGACCATGAACATAGACGGTATGGAATGGTACTTTTCCTGTGAAATGGCAGGTCATCATGACCATGCGCGCTACCCAGAAGAAGATGATGTCAAAGCCAGTCACTAAAACAGATGAAGGCAAGAAATGATTTAAGGCGGGCGTTTCTTCTGGCCAACCTAAAGAGCTAAATGGCACAAGCGCAGAGCTGAACCAAGTATCCAGAACGTCAGGGTCACGGTTGAGTTTGCCGGTGTAGCCAGCTGCAACAGCTTTCGCTTTAGCCTCTTCCTCAGAGCGACCGACAAAAATTTGTCCATCATCGCCATACCAAGCGGGGATTTGATGGCCCCACCAGAGCTGACGTGAGATACACCAGTCTTGAATATTTTCTAGCCACTGAGTATAGGTGTTGATCCAGTTCTCTGGAACCAGCTTGATATCACCTTTGGTTACCGCATCCAAGGCAGCACCAGCAATCGAGGAGCCTGGTTGATACTTATTATCGGGACTGGGTTTAGACATCGCCACAAACCATTGGTCAGTGAGCATTGGTTCAATGATGGTTTGGGTGCGATCACCGCGTGGCACCATTAATTTATGTGGCTGAACTTTATCCAATAAACCAGCAGCCTCTAAATCAGAAACTACTTGTTTGCGTGCTGCGAATCTTTCCATGCCTAGATAGGCGGCTGGAGCATTCTCATTAATTTTGGCATCCAAAGTAAGGATGTTGATCATGGGCAGTTGATGACGTTGACCTACCGCATAGTCATTAAAGTCATGCGCAGGAGTGACTTTTACAACGCCAGTACCAAAATTCAAATCCACATAGTCGTCAGCAATGATAGGAATCTGGCGGTCACACAAGGGCAGGTTCACCGACTTGCCGATGAGGTGCTTATAACGCTCATCTTCTGGGTTCACCATCACGGCAACGTCGCCCAATAAGGTTTCTGGACGAGTGGTGGCAACGGTGAGGTGACCAGAGCCATCGGTCAATGGATAGCGGATATGCCACATCGATCCATCTTCTTCTTCGCTCACTACTTCTAGGTCTGAAACTGCAGTGCCTAAGACAGGATCCCAGTTCACCAAGCGCTTGCCGCGATAAATTAAACCTTGTTCATGCAAGCGCACAAATACTTCGACAACTGCTTTGGACATCTTGCTGTCCATCGTGAAATATTCTTTGCCCCAATCGATTGAAGCGCCAAGACGACGAATTTGGCGGGTAATGGTATTGCCGGAAGTTTCTTTCCACTCCCAGACTTTCTCTAAAAACTTGTCGCGGCCTAAGTCGTGGCGAGATATTTTTTGCGCATCGAGTTGGCGCTCAACAACGATCTGCGTAGCAATACCAGCGTGATCGGTGCCAGGCACCCATAAGGTATTTTTGCCTGTCATACGAGCGTGACGTACCAAGCCATCCATGATGGTTTGATTGAAGGCGTGACCCATATGCAAGGTGCCGGTCACATTGGGCGGGGGAAGTTGGATGGAGAAATCACCCTTACCCTCGTCCATGGTGGAGTCAGCAATACCCCGGCGCTCCCACTCTGGACCCCAGTAGGCCTCTATCGGGGCGGGTTCGTAGGATTTGGCGAGCTCGTCCGCTGAGCTGGCCGCTGGTGAATTAGGGGTATTTGAGGCATTTGGCATAAGAGGCAAATTATAATTGGGCTGATGTACTCAGACTTGCTCGCGAACCTCAATCCAGAACAGCGCGAGGCAGTGACCCTCCCGCCCGTCCACGAAAATGGCCAAGCCCAATCAGCCTTGATTTTGGCTGGGGCAGGGAGCGGCAAGACCCGCGTCCTCACCACCCGTATAGCCTGGTTGATTCAGACCGGCCAGGTATCCCCTATTGGCGTCCTAGCGGTGACCTTCACCAATAAGGCCGCTAAAGAGATGATGCTACGTCTTAGCGCCATGCTGCCAATTAATACGCGCGGGATGTGGATCGGCACCTTTCACGGTCTTTGTAATCGTTTATTGCGCGCCCACCACAAGGAAGCGGGTTTACCGTCGACTTTCCAAATCTTGGATACCCAAGATCAGCTCTCTGCAATTAAGCGCCTTTTAAAAGGCTTAAAAGTGGATGATGAAAAATATCCTGCAAAGCAGTTGCAATACTTTATTGCCCACGCCAAGGAGCGCGGTCAACGCGCAAAAGATTTAGCGCTTGGTGATGATTTCCAAGCCAAGATGGCGCAACTGTATGCGGCTTACGATGAGCAATGCCAACGCGAAGGTGTGGTGGATTTTGCTGAACTCTTATTACGCAGCTATGAATTACTCAAACATAGCGAAGCGATTCGGACTCACTATCAAGAGCGCTTCCGTCATATTTTGATTGATGAGTTTCAAGATACCAATGCTTTGCAATATGCATGGCTTAAATTGTTATCGGGTCATGACGCAAGCCGTATTAATGTCAGTGGCATGGGTAGTAGTGCCGTTTTCGCGGTGGGTGATGATGACCAAAGTATTTATGCTTTCCGTGGTGCTGATGTGGAAAACATGCGCCTCTATGAAAAGCAATACCACCCATTGATGGTGAAGTTAGAGCAGAACTATCGCTCGCATGGCCATATTTTGGATACGGCAAATCACCTTATTGCGAATAACTCCGAGCGCCTTGGTAAGAACCTTCGAACCGATGCTGGTCATGGCGAGCCAGTCCGTATTTATGAGGCGCCAAGCGATCATGCCGAAGCTGCTTGGCTGGTGGACGAGATCAAGGCTTTAGTCAATAGTGGTATCAAGCGCACTGAAGTAGCTTTGCTCTATCGTAGTAATGCCCAGTCACGCATTATTGAGCACGCATTATTTTCTGCGGGTATTCCGTATCGTGTGTATGGTGGTTTGCGCTTCTTCGAGCGCGCTGAAATTAAACATGCACTCGCTTATTTACGCTTGCTCGAGAATCCGAATGACGACACTTCATTCTCCCGGGTTGTGAATTTTCCAACCCGCGGAATTGGAGCAAGATCAATTGAGGCCTTGCAAGATGCTGCCAGGGCGCAACAATGTTCTTTGTATTTAGCCGCCTCTACTTTAGAAGGCAAAGCCGGCGCTGCACTTAGTGGATTTGTGCGCTTAGTAGATCACATGCGTGAAGCCACACGTCACAATACTTTGCCGGAAACAGTCGAATTTGTAATTCAGAATAGTGGCTTGATTCAACACTACCTCTCAGAGCGCGAAGGACAGGATCGCGTCGAGAACTTACAAGAATTGATTAACGCAGCCACTGCCTTTATTGCCGAAGAAGGTTACGGTCAAGACGCAGCTGCTGCAATGTTGCCGGGTGAGAATGCTCCAGGCGTTGTGGAGGTTTCACCTTTGGCGGCCTTTTTATCCCATGCTTCATTAGAGGCAGGTGATAACCAGGCTCAAGCCGGTCAAGATGCTGTGCAGTTAATGACGGTGCACTCGGCAAAAGGCTTAGAGTTCACCTCAGTATTCATCACCGGTCTTGAAGAGGGTTTATTTCCTCATGAGAACAGTGTGAATGAGCAAAACGGCTTAGAGGAGGAGCGTCGCTTGATGTATGTGGCGATCACGCGGGCTAAGGAACGGCTTTATCTCTCGCATACTCAATCGCGGATGCTGCATGGCCAAGTGCGTTACAACATGCCTTCTCGTTTCCTAGAGGAGCTTCCATCCGATTCATTGAAATGGCTTACTCCCAAAGCAAGAGATGCACGCTGGGGCGGCGGAAACTCAAGATCAGGATCTACTTGGCAAGATGGTTATACCCGTCAACGCGAATATGAGTCGAATGACTTTTTTGATTCAGGCTCTGAACGTCAAAGACCAGCGAAGCGAGTTGGTTCAGCTTCGATGGAAGTGAAAAGACTAGCCTCTCCACCTCGCGGCAATTATCCATTCACTATTGGGCAGAACGTCTTTCATACGAAGTTCGGTGAAGGACGCGTGACTGGTTTAGAGGGTGTAGATGCTGATGCAAGGGCGCAGGTTAATTTCAAGCGTCACGGTATCAAGTGGCTACAGCTGAGTATTGCGAAGCTTGCTGCGATTGACTGATAAATCAATTAAACAGGCAACACCACTTCATCTTCTGTGAAGCAAGCTTTCCAAGTTGCATAAAAAGAGCAGTGCATTATTGTCAAACCCGCCATGGAAATCGGGGCGATGATGAATGAGGCTGCCTGCCCCAGATCAAGAGCATCAAAAATTATTCCCACTGTTAGCGGAATGGCGATCAGAATGGCGCTCCAAATAGCTAGATACAGAAAGAACGCGGCTTTATTGGCCCAGCACGCTAATGCGCTAGAGAAGAGTGCTTGTGGCACAGACATATCGGCCCATGCAACTAAGACTGGTGAAAACCACATCAACATCGCTACTGGTATGTACAGTATCGCGCCAAAGCAAAGCACCAAGTAAACCTGACGCAAAGCCTCGGGCGTGATGGGTTTATCACTAGTCATCAGTGGAAGCAGTAATTCAAAGTCAACTAAGAGACTTAAGATAAAGCTGAGCAACAAAATCATGCCGGCATACACCAGGCCTAATTGCAGAATTCTTTTTCGCACGATTGGGCTAGACCGCAGGGCTATCAAATAGACCATCGGCCTAATACGCTCCTTTTGAATGCCCTGGCGGCAAGCAGTCATAAATCCAACAGAAAGAGTTGGCGTGAGCAGAAGAACTGCAAAGACGCCAATCACTGGAATAACGACTGCTAGCTGCGCTGCAAAGACGTACATAAAGACCAGCATTAAAAAGCCCAAGGGATTTTGTTTAAAGAGCCAAATGCCTTGTCTAATCCAGATGTAGCCTTCTTTGGGTGCTACGGAATTCAGTTTCATAGTGAGCGGCGACTTAAAAGAATGCGTTCAAAGTGCGTAGGGTCATGCGGGGTAAGCATCTGCGCATCACGCGGCAAATAGAAATCCCAGAGTCTTGAAACCCAGAAGCGTAAAGCTGCTGCACGCAACATGAGTGGCCAGCTAGCCTGCTCTTCTTTGGTGAGAGGGCGAACCGACTGATAGGCTTTCATGAACGCATCTAAGCGAACAGGATCTAAATCTTGCTTGTTATCTGCAAGACACCAATCATTGGCAGTCACGGCGATATCAAATAGCCATTTATCAGTGCCAGCAAAGTAAAAATCAAAGAAGCCACCCAAATGATCTTGAGAGATATCGGATCCTTTGGGATCAAATAAAACATTGTCGCGGAAGAGATCGCAATGACTCGCCCCTTGCGGCAATCCATCATAGGTGCCTGAGGCAAAAAATTCCTCTTGAGTTTTTAACTCATGAGTAATGAGTTCTTTCTGGGGCGTGCTTAAGTGTGGCAATACCGAAGGTATTGTTTTCTGCCACCAAGCAAGGCTACGAAGATTCTCTTGGGATTTAGGAAAATCTTTTCCAGCCAAATGCATCTTCGCCAGCATCTCGCCAACAAGAGCGCAATGATTGGCTTCTGGTTGGAGTCTGGAAAGGCCTGGTAGCTTGGTAACAATGGCTGCCGGCTTGCCTTTGAGAGTAAACAGAATGTTGCCCTGCTTGTTCTCAATCGGCTTCGGAACAGGTACACCTTTGTTTGCTAGGTGGCGCATTAACTCTAAATAGAAAGGCAGTTGCTGCGCAGATAACCTTTCAAAGATTGTTAAAACATATTCCTGCTTCTTGCCATCCTTGGTGGTATCTAAGAAAAAATTAGAGTTTTCAATACCACCATGAATGCCACGAATTTCAGTGGCTTGACCGATATCAAAGTCTTGAGAAATCCATTGAGAAATATCTTCAAGCTCGATCGGGGTAAATACAGCCATAAATCAGTAAATACTTTTCAAATTAAAAGGGAATGCTGACGCTAGGAACGCTGATCAGATCGGTATCTTTTGGAGGTCCTGGCATCACGGATGTGGGTGGCGCCATTTCATAGCTGGTGTATGGCGTTTTTACATCTACCTGTGTTGGAGAATTGACATCTTTGTATTCGGTAACGGTGGTGCCGTTTTTATCTCGGTATTGATAGTTTGGCTTGCGTTGCTCAGGGTTGGATGTCGCGCCACTTGCGCTCACCGCAGGTGCGAGTGGCTGACTATTGATGCGGTTTAATTCCGATGGACTCAGAGCCTGGCTGTTATTCTGAGCTTGGGCTGAAGTGGTACCAAAAAGTCCAAAAACCACCAAAAAACTCATTAGGGTTAGGCTTTGACTCATTGAGTGGCTAATTAAGTTCGTTAAATAATGCATTTTTTCACCTTTTTAAGCCTACTCTCGGGCGGTTCCTTAACCAGACCTGTAGGCAATTCACAACTAGATTGTACGATTGCGGTATGACTAAACATAGACTCTTGTTGGTAGACGGTTCTAGCTACCTCTATCGCGCCTTCCACGCCATGCCAGACCTCAGAAATGGGGCTGGAGAGCCTACTGGGGCTATTTATGGCATGGTGAATATGATGCGCCGGGCCCGATCTGAGCTCAAGGCCGACCATATTGCCTGTGTTTTTGATGCCAAGGGGAAGACCTTCCGCGACGAAATGTACTCGGAATATAAGGCGCATCGCTCCCCCATGCCTGAGGATTTGGTTAAACAGATTGAGCCGATTCATGCGATGGTGAAGGCTTTAGGATGGCCCGTATTGATGGTCTCCGGTGTTGAGGCGGATGATGTCATTGGGACTTTAGCTTGCCAAGCTACGCAAGCGGGTTGGGAAACCATCATCTCCACGGGTGATAAAGATTTGGCGCAATTGGTAAATCCTTCAGTCACCCTCATCAATACGATGACAAATGAAAAGTTAGATATTGAAGGTGTCAAAGAAAAGTTTGGCGTACCACCAGAATTGATTGTGGATTATTTGTCCATCATCGGCGATACCGTGGATAACGTGCCAGGTGTTCCAAAGGCGGGACCAAAGACGGCCAATAAATGGCTAGCGGAATTTGGTAATCTCGATAACTTGATGGCAAATGCCGATCAAGTTAAAGGCGTGGTTGGTGAAAACTTGCGCGCTACGCTTCCTTGGTTGCCGCAAGCTCGTCAACTCATTACGGTAAAAACCGATTGTGATTTATCACCCCATTTACCAAGCTTAGATGACTTGCATGCCAAGTCTGAAGACGCGCCTTTATTACGTGAATTATTTGAGCGCTATGCATTTAAGACTTGGTTGCGTGACGTAGAAAAGCAGCTCACAAGCCCGGATAGTAAGGCTGAGCCAGCAAGCTTTGATTTGGCGGGTAGCCCAATTTCTTCCTCTGAGGGCGGAGCAGATAAAGAAAAAAAGACGCGCGTGATTGCTAGTTCGCCGACTAGAGATTTGTCACAAGAAACTCGAGACTCACAAGATGCGGTCGAGCGTCACTACGAATGCGTAGTGGACGAAGCAAGTTTAGAGAAGTGGCTAAAGAAGATTGAGGCATCTGAATTAACAGCAGTTGATACGGAAACTACTAGTCTTGATGCGCTTGCTGCAGAACTGGTTGGAATTTCTTTATCAGTAAAGCCGGGTGAAGCTTGTTACATTCCAGTTGCTCACCGCAACGGTGAAGTACAACTTGATCGTGACTTAGTGCTTGCGCGCATGAAGCCCTGGTTGGAAGGCGCAACGCATTTAAAAGTAGGTCAAAACTTAAAGTACGACGCCCATATCTTTGGAAACTATGGCATTACCCTAAAGGGTGTTGCATTTGACACCTTGCTAGAGTCTTATGTGCTTGAGTCACACATGCCCCACAATATGGATAGCTTGGCTGAACGTCATCTGGGCATGAAAACCATTCGCTATGAAGAGGTGTGCGGCAAAGGTGTTCACCAGATTGGTTTTGATCAAGTCGATCTCCAAATTGCAACAGACTATGCGGCAGAAGATGCCGACATTACTTTGCGTCTGCATTTGGAGTTGTGGCCACAGATTCAGGAAAACTCAGGCCTGCTCTATATCTATGAAAAGGTAGAAATGCCCGCTATGCGTGTGCTCGGCATCATGGAGCGCAACGGCATTCGGATTGATTCAGCATTGTTGTCCATACAAGGCCAGCAGGTGGGCAAACGTTTGCTTGAGTTAGAAGGCGAAATTCACAAGCTAGCAGGACAGCCTTTTAATATTCAGTCACCTAAGCAGATCGCAGAAATTTTATTTGGACAACTTGAGCTTCCGGTAATTAAAAAGACGCCCTCAGGTGCACCCTCTACCGATGAGGAAGTGTTGCAGAAGTTAGCGGAAGACTATCCCTTGCCTGCGCGTATTTTGGATTACCGCAGTTTGGCAAAGCTAATGTCCACCTATATTGAGAAGCTTCCTCGCATGGCCGATCCCAAGACGGGTCGCGTTCATACTAACTTTTCTCAAGCTACTGCAGTCACAGGTCGCCTGGCATCAAGCGATCCAAACTTGCAAAATATTCCAGTGCGCACAGAAGAGGGTCGTCGTATTCGTGAGGCCTTTATTCCAGCAGATGGATGCAAATTATTGTCGGCGGATTACTCCCAAATTGAGTTGCGCATCATGGCGCATATTGCCGAAGATGAAAATCTCTTAACGGCATTTAAAGAGGGTAAAGACGTTCACCAAGCCACTGCAGCAGAGATTTTTGGTGTCCCATTGGATGATGTTAATTCTGAGCAGCGTCGTTACGCCAAAGTCATTAACTTTGGGCTGATCTACGGCATGAGTGCTTTTGGATTGGCTGGTAACTTGGGTATTGAGCGCTCTGCTGCGCAAAACTATATTGCGAAATACTTTGATCGTTATCCAGGGGTTGCTCAATATATGGAGCGTACCCGCCTCGAAGCGAGAGAGAATGGCTATGTAGAAACGGTCTTTGGGCGACGTCTTTGGCTGCCAGAGATCAAGGGCTCTAATGGTCCGCGACGCCAAGGTGCTGAGCGGGCAGCAATTAATGCCCCAATGCAAGGTACCGCAGCTGACTTAATCAAATTGGCCATGATCGCCGTTGAGGATTGGCTTGAAAAAGAGCAGCTCAAGACTAAGCTTCTACTACAGGTTCATGATGAGTTGGTCCTAGATGTGCCTTTTGATGAGCTTGAACTAGTACAGGCTAAATTACCTGGTTTGATGTGCAATGTCGCCCAGTTAAAGGTGCCTTTGGTGGTTAGTATTGGGATTGGCGATAATTGGGAAGAAGCGCACTAACTATTCAATGAGAAATGCAAGCCAGGAGACAAGGTAATGAGTAAAGACATTCAAAATAGTCGACGCAATTTTATGAAAACATCTGCAATTGGCGCGACTGCTATTGGGGTTGGATTTGTGGGGGCCTCTGAGCCTGTGATGGCTGCGGCTATTGAAACCGATTTCAAAGGCATCAAAGCTGGCGAGCAGATGATCCCCGTAGTCAGCTTTCAGTTGCCAGCGTATGTCTCTCGACCTGAAAAGGCTAAAGGCTCTTTGCCCATCATTATTGTGGCGAGCGAGATTTTTGGTGTGCATGAATACATTGCTGATGTCACCAGACGTTTTGCGAAGTTGGGATATCTTGCGATTGCCCCAGAGTTTTTTACGCGCGCAGGCGACCCTAATACTTACGGCACTATTGCTGAAATTATGACTAATATTGTGGCCAAGACTCCGGATGCTCAAGTCTTGAACGATCTACAAGCTGCTTTAGTGTGGGCTGGCAAAAATGGCGGTGACTTAAAACGCGTCGGTGTTACTGGCTTCTGTTGGGGTGGTCGTATTACTTGGTTGTCCGCAACCTTGCCGCAGGTGCGTGCCGGTGTAGCATGGTACGGTCGTCTCATCGGCGAGAAGACTGAGGGCAATCCTCGCCATCCTATAGATATTGCTGCTGATTTAAAAGCGCCAGTGCTCGGCTTGTATGGCGCCGCGGATACCGGGATTTCTTTGGAAAGTATTGATCAAATGCGCGCAGCTTTGGCGCAGGCCGCTCCTAGGAATCCTGTTGCCAAGGCTTGTGAATTTGTGGTTTATCCAGATACCCCCCATGCATTCCATGCTGATTACCGAGCTAGCTATCGTGAAGGTCCTGCGAAAGATGGTTGGGAAAAGTGCCTAGCCTGGTTTAAGAAAAACGGAGTGGCATAAGCTCGATGACTGTTTTACAAAGCATCCTCCTGGTGACTGCGTTAGCGGGAACTGCTAGCGTCTTGGTGGCTGCAAGCTGTTCTTTGGCCATGCTCTCCAAGATGGTCAACAATATGGTGAGCCTATCGGTTGGCATCTTGCTAGCAACCGCTTTGCTCCACTCCTTGCCTGAGGCATTTAGCATGGAAGGTGCAAAACCTCAGTTCTTATTTGCTACTTTGCTTGCTGGGTTATTGGGTTTCTTCTTGCTTGAGAAGATCGCTTTACTGCGACACGACCATCATCATGAAGGTGATGGTCACCACCACCACCATGGCCATGATGCGGAAAATGCTGGGCGTAGTGGCTGGATGATTTTGGTTGGGGATGGCATTCATAACTTCGTAGATGGCATCTTGATTGCTGCAGCCTTTATGGCCGACTATCAAGTAGGTATCTTCACTGCCATTGCCATCATTGCCCATGAAATCCCGCAAGAGATCGGCGATTTCATTGTCTTGTTAAATGCTGGCTTTTCCCGTACACGAGCCTTGTTGTACAACCTTATCTGCGGTTTATCAGCAGTAGTGGGTGGCGTATTGGCTTATTTCTTCTTGGAAAAAGCGCATGCAGCGATGCCATATTTATTGGTAGTCGCTTCTAGTAGTTTTATTTATATTGCGGTGAGTGATCTCATCCCGCAAATGCACCGTCGCCCACACTGGGTCGAGTCTTTACGTCAGACGGTCTTGATTGCTTGTGGCGTAGGGTTTGTGATCCTACTGTCCCTATTGCACTAACAAGCTTTACAGTTCAACAGGCCTTTTGGGGTCTGCGCACCATTCGCTCCAGCTACCTGCATACAGGCGTGAGCCTTTAAAGCCAGCAAGCTCCATCCCCAGAAGATTATGGCAAGCAGTGACGCCAGATCCGCACTGATGAATGACTTCAGAGGCTTTAGTAGTCCCGAGGAATTCTGAAAATTCTTTGAATAACTGCTCAGGAGTTTTGAATGCAGTCGCATTGAGATTATTTTTAAAGAAGCGATTCATCGCCCCCGGAATATGTCCACCAACTGGATCCAGTGTTTCATTTTGACCATGAAAGCGATCTTCAGTTCGTGCATCGATGATTTTGTTTTTCTTTGTCTCTAGATTAGCCACCACTTCATCAACTAGAACCAGCCCCGCATAAGGCATCACTCCAATGGCTTCGGCGCAAGGGGTAGGCGCTCTTGGAATAGAACCCATAGGACCATTCCAAGAATCTAAGCCGCCATCTAGCACCCGAACATTGGCGTGCCCTGTTGCCTTGAGCATCCACCACAAACGGCTGGCATACACAGAGCCTTGTTTGTCATAGGCAACTACTAAGGTATTGGGGTTGATGCCCAAGCGCGTTTTAGTTTGAGCCCAGGCTTCTGGACTGGGCAAGGGATGTCTGCCGTTCGTGCCAGTCTTGCTTCCTGAAAGATCTTTATCGAGGTCTACATAAATGGCACCAGGAATATGACTTTCTTCGTAGGATTTTTTGCCGATCAGTGGGTCGACTAAATCAAAGCGACAGTCACAGAGCAATACATTTTCACCACTATTAATGATTTCTTCTAACTGGTTAGCTGAGATTAGAGGAGTCATGATGCTTCCTATTTTTAGTGATGAGGGTTATTAATAAAGGGTATTAATAAAACCGTAAAGTCTGTTTTGATTATGCGCCTTCGAAGTTCATGACGCGGCGATACCACTCATGAAAATGTTGCATGCCATCTTCCATTGGGCTTTGATATGGACCTACTTCATTAATGCCGCGGGCAAGTAGGGCTGCTCGTCCCTGATCCATACGCTCAGCAATTTCATCATCCTCGATGCAAGTTTCCATATAAGCGGCACGTTCTGCCTCCACAAATTCACGCTCAAACAAAGCAATTTCTTCTGGATAGTAGAACTCGACAATATTGCGCGTTTTACCAGGACCCATTGGGTGCAGTGTTGATACACACAGAACGCCTGGGTACCATTCCACCATGACATTGGGATAGTAGGTAAGCCAGATGGCACCATGGCGTGGGGCTTTACCGTCAAATTGGCGAAGTACAGCTTCATGCCAGTTGCGATAGGTTGGTGAGCCTGGAATTTGTAAATCTTTGTGAATGCCTACGGTTTGAACGCTATGCCAATCGCCAAACTCCCATTGCAGATCTTCGCAAGAAACAAACTTTCCAAGACCTGGATGAAATGGCACAACGTGATAGTCCTCGAGATAAACCTCGATGAATGTTTTCCAGTTGTAGTTACATTCATGTACTTCAACATGGTCAAGAACGTAACCTTCAAACTTGAGGTCATCAGCAACACCCAGCTTGGCAAGATCGGTGCGCACATCGCGTGGACCTTCAAATAACAAGCTTTGCCAATTTTGTAGCGGGGACTTACCAAGATTTAAACAAGGCTTATCTTCAAAGTGAGGGGCGCCTAATAAATTGCCGCCTAAGTCATAAGTCCAGCGATGTAATGGACAAACAATGTTGTCGGCTTTACCGCGACCATTGAGCATCAATGCTTGACGATGGCGACAAACATTGGAAAGAAGTTCTACGCCAGTCTCATTACGAACAAGGATACGACCTTCGTTTTCTGCGCTTAAAGTTTGATAGGAGCCCATTTCAGGCACCATCAATTCGTGACCAACATAGCCGGGCCCCTGCTTAAAAAGCAGTTCAATTTCCCGCTGATACAGGTCAGCGTCAAAATATGCCGAAACCGGCAATTGCAAATTGGACGGCGCAAGCTTCTGCGCGGTAGCCAGATTAGTCATTCTCCCCACCCCCGAAAACGTCAGCCGAAGCTAAGCGGAATAACCAATCCAACCATCGACGGATCGATATTGGAAAGGAAGGGGTGGATTATACCCATCCAAACCGCTTCTCGCTTTAATATGTAGGGCTATCTGTGTGGGAAATACCAAGGAATCCAGCTTATGCCAGCCAAGAAGTCAGAGAGTCAAAAACCCGGTCTTGAGGTCCAAATTGACCCCGATTTGCGCTATGAGCAAGCCGTTAAAGAGCTTGAAAAGCTCATTTCGGATATGGAATCTGGCAAATTTTCCCTAGAAGAAACCTTGTTGGCCTATCAACGTGGCGCAGCCTTGCTTAAACATTGTCAGGGAATGCTGGCCCAGGTTGAGCAACAAGTTCGAGTGTTCGAGGCTTAATTGGGCGCTGCTTTTCAATTTCAGGAGTGGATTGCATCTCACTCTGAGCGAACTGAGTTGGCGTTAGATCGCTTGCTCGATTCCGCGCAAACTACGCCGCATCGTTTACATGAGGCTATGCGTTACGCAGCGCAAGGTGGCGGCAAGCGTATTCGCCCCCTATTAGTTTATGCCGCAGGTCAACTTGGCAATAATGCCGAAAGTAGCGAATCATTGGATGCTGCGGCTGTAGCAATTGAATGTATTCATGCTTATTCATTGGTGCACGATGATTTGCCATGCATGGATGATGATGATTTACGTCGCGGTCGTCCGACAGTGCACAAAGCTTTTGATGAAGCAACAGCATTGCTGGTTGGTGATGCATTACAAACCCGCGCTTTTGAAATAGTGGCTAATGCAAATGGTGATACGCAAGTTCGCCTTAACATGATTTCTGCATTAGCGGCTGCCTCTGGCTCACGCGGTATGGCGGGTGGTCAGGCAATTGATTTGGAAAGTGTTGGCAAGAAATTAGACTTGAGTGGCCTAAAACAAATGCATGCTATGAAAACAGGAGCTTTGTTGTCATGCGCTGTGGAATTAGGCGGTATTGCTGCCCACCTAAATCCAACGCAAATGGCGCATTTGGGAAATTACTCAAAGTCCCTAGGATTGGCGTTTCAGATTGTGGATGACGTGCTGGACGCCACTGCGGATAGTCACACCTTGGGTAAGACAGCTGGCAAGGACGCTGCTGCTAATAAGCCGACCTACGTGACCTTGATGGGTTTAGACTATGCACAGAAGCAGGCTAAAGAGTTACAAGAAACCGCAATCGCTAGCTTAGATAGTTTTGGTGCGGCTGCACAAGCATTAAAAGATTTAGCTCTCTTGGTTGTCAATCGCGGCAAGTAAGAGATCAATCAGAGTAATAAGAGAAATTCATCAGTACAGATTATTTAGGTTCAATGACTTTACATTCCATTAACTCCCCCGACGATCTCAAAAAACTCTCCCGCGAAGAGCTACCAGCTCTAGCTGATGAGTTGCGCGAGTTTGTTTTGGATTCTGTATCCAAGACGGGTGGCCATCTCTCGTCCAACCTGGGAACGGTGGAGCTCTCTATTGCCTTGCACTACGTATTCGATACCCCGGACGATCGTATCGTTTGGGATGTTGGCCATCAAAGTTACCCGCACAAGATTCTGACTGGTCGTCGTGTACGTATGGGTAGCTTGCGTCAGTACAAAGGACTATCAGGTTTTCCGCATCGCTCTGAAAGTGAGTTTGATGCTTTTGGTACTGGTCATTCATCCACGAGTATTTCTGCAGCAATGGGTATGGCACGTGCGTTTCAAACCAAGGGTGAACGACATGTGGCTGTAGCAGTGATTGGCGATAGTGCGATGACCGGCGGTATGGCTTTTGAGGCCATGAATAATGCTGGCGTGTATGACGATTTGCCGCTCGTGGTGATTTTGAACGACAACGACATGTCGATCTCGCCTGCTGTGGGCGCCCTTAATCGCCATTTGGCTAGATTGCTTAGCGGCAATATTTATTCGGCGACGAAAAAAGGCATTGACAGTGTTTTATCAATTGCACCCCCTTTGCGTGAGTTTGCTAAACGCCTTGAAGATCACGCCAAAGGGATGGTTTCTCCATCAACAATCTTCCAAGAGTTTGGCTTTAATTATTTCGGCCCGATTGATGGCCATGATTTAGACGCCTTAATCCCGATGCTGCAGAACGTGCGTCGCTTGGCTTTAGAAGGTCGTGGCCCGCAGTTCTTGCATGTGGTTACCAAAAAAGGTCAGGGCTATGAGTTAGCTGAGGCCGATCCTGTGCTGTATCACGGCCCTAGTAAATTTAATCCTGAAGAGGGAGTTAAAAAATCTGCCGCTAGCAAGAAAACATTTACCCAGGTATTTGGTGAGTGGTTATGCGATATGGCGCACGCAGATCCTTTGTTGGTTGGCATTACTCCAGCAATGCGAGAGGGTTCTGGCTTAGTTGAGTTTGAGAAGAGTTTCCCTAAGCGTTACTACGACGTGGGTATTGCTGAGCAGCACGCGGTCACTTTTGCAGCTGGTATGGCATGTGAAGGTATGAAGCCAGTAGTAGCGATTTACTCTACTTTTTTGCAGCGCGCGTATGACCAACTCATTCATGATGTGGCGATACAGGATTTGCCGGTGTTGTTTGCATTGGATCGCGCTGGTCTCGTTGGTGCTGATGGCGCCACCCATGCAGGCGCTTATGACATTCCATTCTTGCGCTGCATTCCGAATATGCTGGTGATGACGCCAGCAGATGAATCGGAATGCCGCGATTTGCTAACGACTGCCTTTCATCAGCCACATCCAAGCGCGGTGCGCTATCCGCGTGGCGCAGGTGTTGGCACTATCCCATCTAAAGAATTGCGTACTCTGCCATTTGGCAAAGGTGAGATTCGTCGTAAATCCACTGCGCCTGCTGGTCAACGCTTGGCGATATTGGCGTTTGGTACCTTGCTCTACCCAGCGCTCGAAGTGGCCGAAGGGATTAATGCAACGGTGGCCAATATGCGCTTTGTGAAGCCGCTCGATGTGGATCTCATCCAATCGTTAGCAGCCGATCATGATTATTTTGTGACGATTGAGGATGGGGCTATTGCTGGCGGTGCTGGTAGCGCTTGTTTAGAAGCGCTCTCGAATCTCGGCATTCATAAACCCCTCTTGCAATTAGGTCTTCCCGATCAATTTATCGAGCATGGTGACTACAGTCTGCTGATGACCAAGTGTGGCTTGGATGTTGAGGGTATTGCCAACTCCATCAAACAGCGTTTTCCAGCAATATTGACTGTAAATTCAGCGCTGGTAGGCAAATAAGCCCGTTTTGCCTGAAAATAGAGTTATGAATGACTTGAATCCCGCCTTTCTGAAAGCCAGCGCTATGCCTGACGTGCAATCCACCTTGGATGAGCGCGCACTTCCTATTGAGCAAGTTGGTATTCGTGGCGTGCGTCACCCGCTGACTATTCGCAGCAAGACGGGTAATTTTCCATCGGTTGGAACTTTTGAGATGGATGTGGCTTTACCTGCTCATGTAAAGGGTACGCACATGTCTCGATTCATGGCGCTTCTCCAAAAACAAGATGCGGCAGTGGATAGCACTACCATTGTTGCCTTAGTACGCGATATGTTGCCTTTGCTCGATGCTAAAGAAGGTCATGTGCAATTTACTTATACGCACTTCGTTAAAAAAGCAGCACCGGTTTCTGGTGTAGAAAGTTTGATGGATTACGAAGTGACTTGGATGGCAACAGCCAAGCAAAATGCAACAGGCGGCGCTGATATTGAATTGGGTTTACGTGCACAAGTTCCAGTGATGAGTTTATGCCCCTGCTCAAAAGAGATCTCTGAGTTTGGTGCGCATAATCAACGCTCACATGTCACTATGACTGTAGCGTTAGATTCCAAAACGCAGATGACGGTAGAAGATTTAGTTGCCGCCGCTGAAAGTGAAGCTTCTAGCGAGTTATGGGGATTGCTCAAGCGCCCTGACGAAAAATGGGTGACTGAGCATTCTTATAGCAACCCGAAGTTCGTAGAAGACTTAGTGCGTGATGTGGCCGGCAATCTCAAGGCAGATCAGCGTATTCGCTCTTTTGTGGTGGAGGCAGAGAACTTTGAATCTATTCACAACCACAGCGCATTCGCCAGAATCAGTCATCAGAAATAACAAGCAATAAATCTATTTCAGATTATTGCTTTGCAAATCCCAGCGGGGTTTGATATCAAAGGCTCCAAATGTTGTGGAGCCATTATTTTTTTCGATCATACGTAGCGCTCCAGCAAAGGCAATCATCACGCCGTTATCTGTGCAGAGTTCAAGTGGTGGGTAATGCACCTCAAAGCTATTTCGTTGCGCTTTGTCATTGAGCGCAGCACGCAGTTGTAAATTGGCACCAACACCACCTGCGAGCACCAAATGTTTGCAAGCTGATTGTTTAAGAGCCTTCTCCGATTTGCTGACAAGAACTGCCACGATGGAGTCAACAAAGCTTCTAGCAAGATCCGCATGAAATTGTGCGACCTCCGAAGGATTCGTAATATTTTTTTCTGTAAACTTTTTCGCTTGATTGAGAACGGCCGTCTTTAACCCCGAGAAAGAAAAATCTAAATCGCCAGAGTGCAGCATGGGTTTAGGTAAATCAAAAATGCCTGGACGACCTTGCTCAGCCAATTTAGAAATGGCTGCGCCACCCGGGTAATCCAAGCCTAGTAATTTGGCCGTCTTATCAAAGGCCTCTCCCGCCGCGTCATCTAAGGTTTCGCCAAGCAGCTCGTATTGACCAATCCCGGAGACCTTCATGAGTTGTGTGTGACCACCTGATACCAGTAGGGCAATAAAGGGGAATTGAGGGCTAGTTTGACCCAAAAGAGGGGAAAGTAGGTGTCCTTCGAGGTGGTGTACCCCAATAGAGGGTAAATTGAGACCTTGGGCTAGGGATTTAGCAAAAGCGCTGCCTACCAGGAGGGCGCCAGCCAGGCCGGGTCCCTGGGTGAATGCCACGGCATCAATATCGGCTAATTTGAGGCCGGATTGGGCTAAGGATTGGTCTAAAAGAGGTAAAACACGGCGAATATGGTCGCGGGAGGCTAATTCGGGGACAACGCCCCCATAGTCCCGGTGCATGGCGATTTGGGAGTGCAAGCCCTGGCCCAGTATGCCCTGGAAGGCCGGTTTACCCTCTTCCCAAGGCGTGGTGTTGTATAAAGCCACCCCGGTCTCGTCACAAGAAGTTTCTATTCCTAAAACAATCATTTTTTTACTTAGCCGTGCTAGAATCGCAATTCAGTTAATTTTTCGATATCTATCGAGCATATACGAGTTAAATAAGTATGACTACAGTCCGCCTCCGCGAAAACGAACCATTTGAAGTGGCATTGCGCCGTTTCAAGCGCACCATTGAAAAGAATGGCCTTTTGACAGACTTGCGTGCACGCGAGTTCTACGAGAAGCCAACGGCTGAACGTAAGCGCAAGAAGGCTGCAGCTGCTAAACGCCATTACAAGCGTATTCGCAGCCAAATGTTGCCTAAGAAGCTTTACTAATAGAATTTAAAAGCTCTCCTCACCGAGAGGCTTTGAAACCCGCTGACGGTGAAACGCAGCGGGTTTTTGCTTTTTAATCACCATTATTAAATGTTCGACGTTTTATATTCAACACCAGGAATAAAGCCATGAGTCTAAAAGATCAAATCACCGAAGATATGAAAAACGCTATGCGCGCTAAAGAAGTTGAGCGCCTTGGAACGATTCGTCTTTTGTTGGCGGCGATTAAGCAACGCGAAGTCGATGAGCGCATTGTGGTTGACGATGCTGGCGTGATTGCGACTGTCGAAAAAATGATTAAGCAACGCAAAGATTCAATCTCTCAGTTTGAAAAAGCCAATCGCGACGATTTAGTTGCGATTGAAGCTGCCGAGATGGTAATTTTGCAAACCTACTTGCCTGCGCAGTTATCCGATGCTGAAGTAGAGGCTGCAGTAGCTGCTGCCGTTGCTTCCACTGGCGCTGCAGGCCCACAGGATATGGGTAAGGTCATTGGCGTACTTAAAGGTCAATTGGCTGGCAAAGCAGATATGGGTAAAGTATCTGGCTTGGTAAAAGCCGCATTGGCAAAGTAAGTAAACTCAGCAGCTAGTCAAGAAAGCAAAATCCTTTCATACTGGCTACATGGCGCTCATCCCACAATCCTTCATTGCCGATCTTTTAAATCGGGTTGATATCGTTGATGTGGTTGGGCAGCACGTTAAGCTAAAAAAAGCGGGCGCGAACTTTCAGGGTTTGTGCCCCTTTCATTCAGAGAAATCCCCCTCATTTTCGGTATCGCCTACTAAACAGTTTTATCACTGCTTTGGTTGTGGCGCTCATGGCTCTGCCATTAGCTTCTTAATGGAGTATTCCGGACTTGGATATGTAGATGCGATCGAGGATCTTGCCCGTTCTGCGGGTTTGGATGTGCCTCGTGAGGAGCGCACTGCGAATGATGTAGCAAGACAGCAGCAAGCAATGGCATTGAGTGAGGTGATGAGTGCTGCTGCTGATTGGTATCGCCAACAACTAAAGGGCAACACTAGGGCGGTTGAGTATTTAAAAGGTCGCGGACTTACCGGTGAGATTGCTAAGCGTTATGCCTTGGGTTACGCGCCTGACGGCTGGCAGGGTCTTGAGGCGGTGTTTGGCGCTTACTCCAACGATGAGATAGCGAAGACCTTGGTGGAAGGCGGCTTGCTTATTCAGGGTGAGCAGTCCGAAGGTGCGAATGTAAAGCGCTACGACCGTTTCCGTGACCGCATTATGTTTCCTATTCGTAATCCCAAAGGTCAAACCATTGGCTTTGGTGGGCGGATTTTGGATCAAGGTGAGCCAAAGTATTTAAATTCTCCTGAGACGCCATTGTTCTCAAAAGGCAATACGCTCTATGGCTTGTTTGAAGCAAGACAAGCGATTCGTGCACAAGAATATGTTTTGGTATGCGAAGGTTATATGGATGTTGTTGCCTTAGCGCAATTGGGGTTCCCCAACGCAGTTGCAACACTGGGTACGGCTTGTACGGCAAACCATGTACGCATGCTACTCAGACAAACCGAGAAAGTGGTTTTCTCATTTGATGGCGACTCTGCTGGTCAACGTGCGGCACAGCGTGCACTTGAAGCATGCTTACCACTCATGTCAGACGATAAAGAAATTCGCTTTCTATTTTTGCCGACAGAACATGATCCCGATAGTTATGTGCGTGCTTATGGAGCACCTGCTTTTGAGAAGGTCATAAAAGAAGCGATGTCTATCTCTAGCTTCTTCTTTAAAGTAGTCAGTGAAGGTCATGAGCAAACCACTCCAGAAGGTCGAGCCCATACCCATCATGCTGCTAAACCGCTATTACTCTCGATGCCCCCTATTGCTTTGCGTACGCAAATCTTACGTGAGTTGGCAATCCGAACGAATACAACCCCTGCAGAGCTTGAGGCATTTTGCGGCTTAACTGTTGCACCTGCGCCTGTTCGTCAAACTACTTATCAGCCAGCGCAGGCGCGCTATCAAGGTGGCCAAGGTAACCAAAGTAGCCAAAATAATTTTTCTAATAATGGCAATCGTCAAGGCGCACCTTGGCAGGCATCCAAAGGATCTGCAAAACGAGTAGCCACTCAAAGTATTGAGCCACCCAAGGCGCCAACGGATTTGGCTGAACAAATGCTGCGAGTCATCATTCAGTTTCCGCATTTAGGAAAAGCATTGGATGAAAATAAGCGCGCACTGGCATTAAAAGCAGCAGAGCAGAGATCCGAAAAAGCCCACGCTTTGATGAAAGACCTTTTGTCACAGTGTGACTTGGTTGAGTTGATTCCAGGTGAGGGCAATAAGCCAGCGATCGCGGGTGCCGGTGCATTTGCCATGTTCCAAGATCAACTCTCTCGTAGTGAGTTAGCTCCTCTCTATGAGGTCCTGAGAAATCGAGTGATGGGCTCCGATTTGGAGTTAGAGGGTGCGGCTGCTGATCTTGAGGGGGCGTTCAAAAAGCTGGAGTTAACCCATCTCAAGCAAGAAATGACTGAAATTGCCCAAAAGATCTCTGGAAGCACTGCTTCCGAACAAGATAAGGCCCGTTATCGGGAATTGGGCGAAAAGCTGAAATTCTCCTAAGAATTTACTGAAGCACCCCTAGAAATTCCCCGAAATTACCCCATATCTTTAAGTGTTACGGGGGTAAAAAAGTCGCAATCGACTATAATCCTCTGTTCCCAAGAAAAAACCGATTTAATTCAGCCACTTGCGCTTTATTTTGATGAAATTTGGGGTAAGTGGGTAAGTGAGTTACTACGGGGCTGTGTTTCATCAGTCGATATCAACAACAGTAATGTGAGTAAGTGCTAATAAATGCCGAATATTAAGACCAAAAAACCAGCTCCAAAAGCGAAAGCTCCAGCTAAACCAGTAAAAGCGGCTGCAAAACCAGCTGCCAAAGCAAAAACCCCGGCTAAGCCAGTAAAGGCTGCCGCAAAACCAGTTTCTAAAGCTAAAGCTCCAGCTAAGCCAGCTCCAAAAGCGAAGGCGCCTGCTAAACCAGTAAAGGCTGCTGCTAAGCCGGCTACTAAAGTAAAGACTCCTGCGAAGCCGGCCCCAAAAGCGAAAGCACCTGCCAAGCCAGTAAAGGCAGCTGCGAAGCCAGCTCCAAAAGTGCCAGCTAAAGCTCCAGCTAAACCAGCAAAAGCTGCTGCGAAGCCAGCAGCAAAAGCGCCAGCAAAGCCAGTTGCTAAAGCCCCCGTAAAGGTTGTAAAGGCAGAAGTCAAAGTTGAGCCAGTTAAAAAGGGTAAAGCTGCGCCTGCACCTAAAGCTGAACCAGCTAAGGCTGTGAAGGAAGCTAAGGAAGCAAAAGAGACAAAAGAAACTAAAGAAACTAAAGGTAAAAAAGCCCAGGTTGCTGAAGTTGAAGTGCCAGCAGTTGAGGAAGAGAAGAAGCGTGGCCGTAAAGCCAAGGCGGATGCTCCTGCAGAAAATGCGGAGCCAGTTTTAACTGATCGTCAAAAAGCGCGTGAGCGTAAAGCTAAGGAGAAGGCGCTCTTAAAAGAATTCGCAGCACAGCAGTTGGGTACTGAAGAGCAGCAAGAGTTACGTCGTGCTCGTTTGAAGACTTTGATCAAGATGGGTATGTCCAAGGGCTATTTAACCCATGGCGAGATGAATGACGTGATGTCTGACGAGTTGTCTGATGCAGACGCATTAGAGACTTTGATCAGCTTGCTCAACGACATCGGTATTACTGTTTACGAACAAGCACCCGATGCTGAAACTTTAATCCTGTCTGACAACACAGAAGCTGCGGCTTCCGAAGAAGAGGCTGAAGAAAAAGCTGAAGCTGCTTTATCTACAGTTGATTCAGAATTCGGACGCACTACCGATCCAGTACGTATGTATATGCGTGAGATGGGTACAGTGGATTTGCTGACTCGCGAAGGCGAGATCGTCATTGCGAAGAAGATCGAGGCCGGCCTTAAAGACATGGTGATGGCTTTGGCTGCTTGCCCTGTAACGATTGCTGAGATCCTTAGCAACGTTGACAAGATTGCTAGTGGCGAGATGGAGATTGACCAGTTTGTTGATGGTTTGGTTGATCCAAACGCAGAAGATATTAAGCTTGGACCTGAAGAGCCAGAAGTTGATCCAGATGCCGAAGAAGGCGATGAAGAAGGCGGCGATGAAGAAGGTGGCGGCGGTGGCGGCGGTGCTGCAACAGCGAATGCTAAGCAATTAGAAGAGTTAAAGCAGATTTCTTTAGAGAAGTTTGCGATCGTTCGCACACAAGCTGACAAGATGCGCCGTGCGTTTGATAAGGATGGCTATAACTGTCCTGCGTATCTGAAGGCACAAGAAGCCATTCGCGCTGAATTACTGGGTTTCCGTTTGACAGCAAAGAGTGTTGAGAAGTTATGCGACACCATGCGCTCCCAAGTAGACCAAGTATGGAAACTTGAGCGTGGCATCGTTAGCTTGTTGGTAGACAAAGTCGGCGTTAATCGTAGCGAAGTATTAAAAGACTTCCCTAAAATGTCTATGAATTTGACTTGGACTGAGAAGTTACTTAAAGAGAACAAGCCTTATAGCGCACTCTTGCAACGTAATGTTCCTGCGATTCAAGAACTTCAGCAGAAGTTGATTGATATTCAGAAGAATGTCGTTATTCCACTTCCAGAATTAAAAGAAGTAAACAAGCAAATGATCGCCGGCGAGAAGCGTGCCCGCGAAGCGAAACGTGAGATGACAGTAGCCAACTTACGTTTGGTAATCTCGATTGCTAAGAAATACACTAACCGTGGCTTGCAGTTCTTGGACTTGATTCAAGAGGGCAACATTGGTTTGATGAAAGCGGTAGATAAGTTTGAATACCGTCGTGGTTATAAGTTCTCTACCTATGCAACATGGTGGATTCGTCAGGCGATTACTCGTTCGATTGCTGACCAGGCTCGTACGATCCGTATCCCTGTTCACATGATTGAGACGATCAACAAGATGAACCGTATCAGCCGTCAGATCTTGCAAGAAACTGGCCATGAGCCAGATGCTGCAACTTTGGCGTTGAAGATGGAGATTCCTGAAGACAAGATTCGCAAGATCATGAAGATTGCTAAAGAGCCTATCTCCATGGAAACACCAATTGGTGATGATGAAGATTCCCATTTGGGCGACTTCATTGAAGACGGCAATACCTTGGCTCCAGCAGAAGCGGCATTACATGACTCTATGCGCGATGTGGTGAAAGACGTTCTCGATTCATTAACGCCGCGTGAAGCAAAAGTATTGCGTATGCGCTTTGGTGTTGAGATGAGCACTGATCACACTCTCGAAGAGGTAGGTAAGCAGTTTGACGTTACACGTGAGCGTATTCGTCAGATCGAAGCTAAGGCCCTGAGAAAAATGCGCCATCCAAGCCGCAGCGACAAACTCAAGACCTTCCTCGAGGAAGATTGATCCAAGACTAACGGGCCCATAGCTCAGTTGGTTAGAGCAGAGGACTCATAAGAAAGAAGCCCTAGGGGTCTTGAAGTTAAGACCTCAATGTATTCAAGAGGTTAGTGGTGAATTAGGCGGTTTAAATTCACTACACACCGCTTACACACCAAAGCAAAAACCGAGGTGTGTAGTAAATGCGGTTTTAGTGTGGTTTTGAAGTAAAAAACACCAGCAGTAAGGTGTGTAGTAAATGTAACGATTAAGGGCCTATAGCTCAGTTGGTTAGAGCAGAGGACTCATAGCGAAAGTTGTGCCTTATGCGTGGAAACTGCATAAGGGATGGTGTCAAATTCGGAGAAAGCTAAATGTAGCCAAAAGCTGCACAAGCTAACGCCGAGCCAAGCTTCAGTATGAAAGTGCTGTTGAAGGTGTAGAGACTAGACGGCACCCACCTAAGTGCGCAAGCATATGGTGAAGGCATAGTCCAGGGAGTAATGAAAATTACACAAACCGGAATCCTTTGGTCCCAGGTTCAAGTCCTGGTGGGCCCACCAGAAATGAAAATACCAACCTTCGGGTTGGCATTTTTTTATGGGTAATAACCATTACTAGGCACCTAATTTTGGTAAATTTGATCTAGGATTGGCAGGCAGTTATACAAATATAAAAAGGGGATAAGTAATGTCTAAAAAGCAATTTGATTTTTCTTCAATATCTCGACGTGGCTTTATGCAATCTGCTGGTGCTGCTGCTTTAGCGCCAGTGATTCCTGACTTTGCATTTGCGCAACCAGTCTCTGGACCTGCTCTCGCGGTTTCGTCCAAAGGTATGGTGACCAGTCCCCATGAATTAGCAACTCAGGCTGGCCTGAAGGTGCTGCAATCAGGTGGAAATGCTATTGAAGCAGTTATAGCTATTTCATCCTGTCTGTCAGTTACATACCCACATTTTTCAGGATATGGTGGTGATGCATTCATGATCATTAGTGATGCCAATGGAAAGGCTCAAACCATTTCAGGAATTGGACAGGCGCCACAAGATATCAGCTCTTACTCGGCAAGTATCCCGGTTCGTGGTCCGAAATCCATGCTAACAAGCGCTGCTTATGTCGACACCTTAGGTAAGGCTTATGAGATTAGCAAAAAAGATCTTAAGGGTCAAAAATCTTGGGCTTCATTACTATCACCCGCTATTAGGCTAGCGAAAGACGGTTTTCCCGTTTCTGCATCAGAAGTCTTCTGGCTCAATTTTCGTCTAAAAGAAATGGGATCATTGCCTGGAGTTGAGTCTGGATACTTGATTGATGGAAAAGTACCAACGGTCGGTCAAATATTTAAGCAGCCCAAACTTGCTAAGACCATTGAAATGATTGCTGAGCGTGGTCATCGTGATTTTTATGAAGGAAAGCTAGCCGCTATTTTGGCTAAGGGTTTAAAAGATGCTGGGTCACCATTAACGGCAAAAGACCTTGCATTAACTCAGGCCCAAATAGAGCCACCTTTAAGTGTTGCGTATCGTGGCGGAACTCTATTGGGTAATCAACCTCCAACTCAGGCAATTACTACTCTAGAGATTATGGGAATTTTAGAGCGATTTGATCTTTCAAAAATTCCTGAGGGAAGCCCAGATTACTATCACTTATTAGTAGAAGCGGTGAAGCTGGCATTCATCGATCGCAATAAATATGTAGCTGATCCAAAATTCGTAGACGTTCCAGCTCAAAGGCTGCTATCTGATGCTTACCTAGATCAGCAAGCCAAGAAGATTCAAATGGAAGCTGCCATGCCCTGGCCATATGTTTATAAAAACGGCGATACGGTATTTTTGGCAGCAGTAGATAGTAAGGGTAACTGTGCTTCCATGCTAACCACTGTTTATTTTGACTGGGGTAGCGGGGTGCAAGTTGGCGATACCGGAATGCTTTGGCACAATCGTGGAGCCTCTTTTAACTTGGATCCAAAGTCACCGAATCGTCTTGAGTCTGGAAAGCGTCCATTCCATACATTAAACCCGGGCATGTATATCAAGGATGGAAAGCCAGTGATTCTTTATGGCACTCAAGGGGCAGATGGTCAACCGCAGACATTAGCAGCTGTACTTACTCGCTTGATCGATTACAAGATGGATCCACTAACAGCTTTAGCTAAACCTCGATTCTTGTTGGGAAAAACTTTCTCAGATACTAGAGATTCTTTAAAGCTTGAAAAAGATGCTGGGCAAGAAGTGTTCGTGGAGCTAGGAAAAAGAGGTCATGAGATGAGTGAGATTGCAGCGCAGAGTCCGCTTGCTGGGCATCCAGGTGCGATAGTGATTGACTATCAAGCCAAGAAGATTACAGGGGCGCATGATCCACGTAGTGATGGAAGAGCGCTAGGAGTTTAATTATCTCTTGGTCCCAGGTTCAAGTCCTGGTGGGCCCACCAGAAAGGAAAATACCAACCTTCGGGTTGGTATTTTTTTGAGCATTACTTTAGGTGCTACTGTAATTTAGTAACTAAATTGTTTTCCAGCCTAAGAGTAGCTAAATGGGGATGGGAAAGGTCTGCCGTAAGGAACTCCCCCTCGAATAGTCTGAAATGGTACAAAGGCCATTTGACCAGGGCGTTTATTGCCTTTAGTGTCTAGCCATTCTGTTGGTTTTTCAATCAAGTCAAATATCGTAATATCAGCACTTGCTCCATTTTTAAGTGTTCCCAATAATGGATCTCGATTGATAATTTTCCCAGGGTGACTTGTTGTCATAGCAATCACTTCATTGACGGTAAACCCAAGAGTCAAAAACTTACTCATTACATTTGGAAGGTAGGGGATGCTAGGGGAGTTACCGCTATAAGCATGAAGATCACTTGAAATAGTGTTTGGAATTAAACCTTGCTGTATTGCTGGCTCAGCGACAGTGAAATCAAAGCTTCCGCCACCATGACCAACATCAATAATAACGCCTCGCTTCTTAGCTTCTAATGCTGCGGCAATGAGCTTGCCGTTTTGTACCGTATTATTACCGGCGCCACTGTAGGCGTGTGTCAAGACATCCCCGGGTCTCAGAGTATCAAGTAGGACACTTAAATCACCAGGCGCATTGCCAATATGACACATGACCCTGGCTCCTTTGACTCCAGAGCGCTCTGCAGCAAGAACGGCTCTTCGAAGAGGTTCAATGCCATTCTCTCCAACCACATCAAGTGATTCTCTAACTTTGATTCCCAAAAGAATGTCAGAATTTTCGTTGAGTGTTCGAGCGGCTAGATCAATATTTGCATATTCAAGATTCTTCATTTCACCAACTGGAAATCCTGCAAGTCCAATGGATGAGATGTGAAGAAAGGCGTACATGCGACTTCTTGCCTGAGCTGCAATGTAATGTTTAAAGGCTGAAAAATTATTCGCACCTGCATCACCTGCGTCTACAAAGGTCGTTGTCCCAGTTAGGTAAACCAACTCATCTGCCGGCAATCCTATTGCGGATGCCTGAGGATAGCAATGTGCATGAAGGTCAATTAGTCCTGGCGTGATAATTTTGCCGCTTGCATTGATGGTTTGCGCCGATTTTTTAGTCAGCTGAGGTTTGATCTCAACAATTTTTTGATTGCGTATTCCAATATCGGCAATTTGGTCAAATTTTTGGGAGGGATCAATAACTCTACCGCCAGTAATTATCAAGTCATACCCATCTATGGGGCCAAGTCCTTGCTGTCCAAATGAATCGATTGGATTGAGCAATAGGGGTGCAGAGGCAATGCCTAAAATATTTTGCAGGATGCTGCGACGCTTTGGGTTCATATTTGTCTCCTGTACCAATCTAAATTTACTGATTCTTTGAAGTAATATGTTTTTCAATCCAGGTGCTAAGTAATGCTGCAAGCTCAATTGAATTGTTATCTTGCATCAACATATGCGTATTTCCTTTTATGCCAATTTCGGGCAGAACGAGTAATTCAACTTTGCCGCCTTGCGCATTGACTTTAGCAACAAACTCTCGGCAGGCTTTTAGTCGTGGAGCCCATCTAGTTGATAGTTCAACAAAATCACCAAACATGATCAGCGAAGGTATTCTTAAGTAAGGTGTCAGATCAGAATCTGCTGAGGGGCATGCTGCCGGCTCAATTGAAATAATTCCGGCAATACCATCGTTACTAATTTTTGCGGAATTAAATGGGAAAATGCCAGATTGTGAATGGCTGATTAATACAGTTTTTTTGAGCTCTTTCGATAGCGTTGACAATGCTATTGGAGTTGCATTGGGATCTCCCATTCCATAGTACCAGTCGGCTACCATCTGTTGCCAAAGGCCCTGTTGGGCGGCAATTGGAAATCTTTGATTCTCAAACGTCTTTGGATATTCAGCGCCAAAGCGAAAGATTTGCCAGGCGCCCTCATGGCTAGCGGCAATTACAGTCGGTAATTTTTCAGGCGGAACTTGATTGGTTTTAACCGCATTTATTTGAGAGGCCGCATTGACTGCAGAGCGGCCACGTCCAACTTGATCAATGACATAAGTTGGAAAGCCCCTCCGGACAAAGTATTCGTTCCATCCCATGCGATTATCTGGAGTTGATTCCCAGGTCTTGCCCGTTAGGCAGCAACCATGTATTAGGACGACGGAGGTCGACTTGGCTTTAACAGGAATTTGATAAGCCACATACATCTGATCTAAAGTGATCGTACCTTCAGAGCCAAAGGCTGGCATGGTTGATAGGGTGTCGGATGTGACGTCTTGACCCCCAACAAAGAAACTTCCCTGCTTATTAATGATGAGAGGTGCTTTTAGAGCTGAATCTGAAAGAGGTGTGATTGGGTGGCTTTGGGAAAATGCGGAATATGTAATAAATGTGCTCGCCATTAATATGAATAAACGTGCCGCATAAACATTGATCTTCATTAAATCTCCTTTTTTAGTTTTAACTTAATTGAATGGTTCCTATATCTGAAACATCCTTATATTTTTTCTTCGCGTTATTACGATATAGCACGTCAGAGGGTTTGGGGTTAGTACTAGTTTATCCATTGAATTGGTAACCGGATATTTTTGTGCGCTGCATTAAATTTATGCTGAGGTTGAAAAATACTAC
Organism: Polynucleobacter sp. JS-JIR-II-c23; assembly: GCF_035011225.1. Classification (NCBI taxonomy): domain Bacteria; kingdom Pseudomonadati; phylum Pseudomonadota; class Betaproteobacteria; order Burkholderiales; family Burkholderiaceae; genus Polynucleobacter; species Polynucleobacter sp. JS-JIR-II-c23. Next base: position 481,265 of record NZ_JAYGQT010000001.1, read on the forward strand.
ATGCTATTCTTGTTCGAAATTAATACAACAAGGAGACCGACATGCGATATCAAAAAAATCTTATTAATAAGTTACTTGCAGCAAGCTTTTTCATCAGCAACTTAGCGATTGCACAAAACATTCCAACAGCAAAGCCTGAGGATGTTGGTATGTCATCTGCGAGATTAAAAAATGTGAAGGCCTCTTTGCAGGCTGAAGTCGATAAGGGCAATATTCCAGGTGCAGTCGTGATGATCAATCGCAAGGGGAAGTTGGTTTACTCCGAGGTTGTGGGGTATCAAGATAAAAGCGCCAATAAGGCAATGAGTAAGGATTCAATTTTCCGAATTTACTCAATGACTAAGCCGCTTGCTTCAGTTGCCGCTATGATCTTGGTAGAGGAAGGCAAGATGCAGTTGGCCGATCCAATCTCTAAGTTCATGCCTGAGTTTGCCAATATGCAAGTTAGCGTAGGAACAAAAGATAGTGGTGGCAATATGGAATACTCCTTAGTGCCTGCAGCAAAGCCAATCACCGTACAGGATCTATTGCGCCACACATCAGGAATTGGCTACCCAGAAATTACTTCCAATCCCAATATCAAGAAGGCATATACGGATGCTGGTCTTTATGTGGCAGGCGGTACTGACTATGATCAACGTCGTGTAACCCCACAGGAAATGATTGCGGGTATTGCAAAGGCGCCTTTAAGTACGCAGCCTGGTACTAATTGGGAATATGGCATGTCGGTGGACTTATTGGGTCGTGTGGTTGAGGTTGTTTCTGGAAAGCGTTTAGGTGATTTTTTACAGGATCGTGTATTTACACCTTTGCAGATGAAGGACACTGCATTTTCTGTCCCTACGGATAAGAAGTCACGTATTGCTGAGCCTTTTGCTACGGACCCATTTAATAAGGCTCCAATTAAATTGTTGGATGTCACCATCAAACCAAGCAACGACTCTGGTGGCGCAGGAGCAGCGGGTACTGCAGGCGACTACATGAATTTTGCCAGCATGATGCTTAACGGCGGCGAATTAAATGGTCAAAGAATTTTGTCGCCCATGACTGTTAATTTGATGGCATCAGATATGCTGGGTAATAGAACAACCGTTCCGCTTTCGCCTGGTCAATTGCTGATGGGTGTTGATGGCTACACCTTTGGTCTGGGCTTTATGGTTCGCCAAGGACAGGGTCTGGCATCGGTTGATGGCTCTCCTGGTGAATACATGTGGGCTGGAGCGGCAGGCACTTTCTTCTGGATTGATCCAAAAGAGCAATTAGCCGTAGTGGTCATGAGCCAAGTTCCAGGTCCTATTCGTCCTTATTACCGTCGCATGATTAAGCAGCTAGTTTCATCCGCAGTAATTAAGTAAGCTAAGCTTTAACCTAAAACCCTCATCAGAAATGGTGGGGGTTTTGTCATTTGAGCGTTACTTTAAGTAACGCCAGTCTGCTCTCATAATCAGAGAACCTAAACTTAAGCTAATGCTCGGAATAATCTTGGTTTGCGGGGGAAATAATTTGTTTTTATCTTTTTGGGATATTAGGGCACAATAGAGGCATAGTCTCCAGCTAGTTTCAAATTTATACCCGTCTACGAAGTCGGGTATTTTTTTGAGTATTACTTTAAGGAATGGCCCTGAAGAATGATGTGAACAAAAGGGGTCCTTATGTCATCTATGTTTGGGGAACCAGTATTAACCACTTTGCAGTTGCGCCATCGCAGGAAAGAGTATTGCTTTCATCAAAGTAATATTTAATTGGAAATTCTGGGGGCACGGTAAATAATTTCGGAAAATAGCCTAGACTTGCTTTTATATTTGATATCGTAGTTTTTAACTGTGTTTCAAAGCTTTTTCTGTAAACGACGTTTTCTGATACATCCCAGGCATTAAGATCTTTTTTAACATTCGCGCAAAATTCTTCCTCTATTGTTTCATTTACTGCAGTTTGCCAAGTAGCATTTATGCGCCCCTCAGGTTTAAATTTATGCGCATAAAGTAATAGTGAAGCAAAAAATACAAGACTTAAGATCGGTATTAATTGATGAGGGCGAAATGGAGGATTAAACAATTTTATTTTGATCTATCAATTAAATGCATAATTCAAAAGGGCATTTGCTTAACCTCTACCAACAAAAGGCATATTCGTAGCCATGATGGTCATATTGAGAATATTGCTCTCCAATGGCAGTTGAGCCATATGTAACACTGCTTGGCCAACATGATCAACATCCATGCGTGGCTCAATCTTAATAGATTGATCTGCCTGAATGATGCCAGCAGCCATTCTTTCGGTCATTTCAGTGGCTGCGTTTCCAATATCAATTTGTCCACAAGCAATATTAAAAGGACGTCCATCGAGTGCGATGGTTTTGGTTAGGCCGCTGATCGCATGTTTGGTTGCTGTGTAAGGTGCTGACATTGGTCTGGGAGCATGGGCAGAGATTGAACCATTATTAATAATTCTGCCACCTTGTGGGGACTGAGATTTCATCATACGAATTGCTTCTTGCGAGCATAAGAATACACCACAAAGATTGGCATTGACTACATTCATCCACTGCTCGTAAGTCAAATCTTCCATCGGAATAGCAGGGGCACCAATACCGGCATTATTAAAAAGTACATCTATACGACCAAACTTTTCTTTGAGTGCCGTAAAGAGTTTTTTCACCTGTTCTGGTTTACCTACATCGCAGGCAACCGCTAGGCAGTTCTCTGATGTGCCGCCAATATCGCTAATAGCTTTTTGCAGCTTATCGAGATTGCGCCCAGTGAGCACTACCTGGTAACCACCTCTGAGAAGAGCTTTAGCAGCTGCTCTTCCGATTCCGATGCCCGCTCCGGTAACGAGGGCTACTTTATTATTTTGGCTCATAGGTATCTTTCTAAATTTTGTCTCTAAATTGAATATTGCAAGTCTACGCTAAATGGAATAACGAGTTTTGCACTCAACTTACTTAGGGAGTGGTAAAGCGGTTTTATACCGCACTTGTTTCAGGGCAAAGCTCGAGCGAATTTTTTCAATGCCGGCAATGGGTGTTAGTTGTTCCAAAATAAATTTTTCGAGGGCATCCATATCAGCAACTGCGACGCGGATGAGATAGTCGCTATCTCCGGTCATGAGGTAGCATTCCATGACCTCATCATGTTCGGAAATACGCTTCTCAAATTCGGCTAAAGCCTCTTTGGATTGCTCCTTCAGGCTGATGGAGATAAAAACATTCAGACCAAGTCCGAGAACTTTTGGGTCTGCCAGGGCTACATAGTTCCTGATAACCCCCTTATCTTTTAGGGCCTTGACCCGCATCAGGCAGGGGGAGGGTGACAGGTGAACCCGCTTAGCCAGCTCTACATTGCTGTGAGAGCTGTCGTTTTGCAATTCATTCAATATTCTGATATCTATCGTATCTAGTTTCATAAAATTCCTTAATATTGATATGTATCAGCATATTATGCTGAAAATTAAGATTTTAAGCCAATAATTAGCATCCTATTTTGGTGGGATTATTCCAAAATAACTTCCATGTTTACTTTTGATGCTTTTTGGGGGAGGGCTTTGGCTATTGAGGTTGTTGTTCCTGATATCGGGGACTATCAAAATATTCCCGTGATTGAGGTCTTGGTGCGGGTTGGCGATCAAGTTCAGAAGGAGCAATCCATTCTCACGCTGGAGTCTGATAAGGCCACCATGGATGTGCCTTCTTCTCATGCCGGCATTGTTAAGGAAATCAAAGTCAAGATAGGGGATCTGCTTTCTCAAGGGGGTCCAGTAATTATTCTTGAGGAAGCTGAAGAAAAAGCGGATGTAGCGGGCGATGTTCAAAAAATTGAATCGACCACAATAGAGATCATCAATAAGGCTAAAGCCATTGAGGCACCTGTAATAAAGTCATCGGAGGCCATTCCTCGTCTGGATGTAAAACAAAATCTTGACGGACGTAAAACCTGGGCAAGTCCTTCTGCGCGAAAATTTGCTCGCGAATTTGGTGTTGATATTCAAAAAGTTTCTGGAACTGGCTTAAAGGGTCGGATTACCAAAGAAGATATTCAGCAATTCATTAAGAGCACGATGACATCTATGGTCTTAGTATCTGAGCGTCCTAACTCCGGGAGTTTGGGCTTTGATATTCTGCCGTGGCCTAAAGTAGACTTTGCTAAGTTTGGTGAGATTGAGCGCCAGCCACGGACACGTATTCAAAAGGTTTCTGCAGCAAATCTAGCCCGAAACTGGGTCATGATTCCGGCGGTGACGTATCACGATGACGCTGATATCACTGATTTGGAGGCATTTCGTACTCGCCTTAACTCAGACTCTAAAAAAGATGGGGTCAGGATCACGCTATTGGCGTTCTTAATTAAAGCTGCAGTAGCCGCATTAAAAAAATATCCCACATTCAATTCTTCCCTTGACGGCGAAGATCTTATCCTCAAAAAATATTTCCATATTGGTTTTGCAGTAGATACTGATGCGGGCTTGGTGGTACCAGTGATTCGTAATGTAGATCAAAAAGGTATTTTGGAAATTGCGGAAGAAACAGCTGCTCTAGCTAAGCTAGCTCGGGAAGGCAATTTAAAACCAGATCAGATGCAGGGCGCAAGCTTCACGATTTCTTCATTAGGTGGTATTGGCGGCACTTATTGTGCGCCCATCATTAATGCTCCTGAGGTAGCCATTCTGGCAGTAAACAAGTCTGCTATGAAGCCAGTTTGGAATGGCGACCAATTTGCACCTCGTCTAATATGCCCTCTATCAATGACGGCAGATCATCGCGTAATTGATGGTGCGTTGGCAACCCATTTCACCACCTATCTTGCTCAATTATTGGCTGATTTTCGTAAAGTAGTTTTGTAGAGCCAGAACAACGATGATCCAAAGGAAATTTTCATGAACGCGCCTGACATCAAGAAGTGCTTAAGCCTTGAGCACATCGATAGGGATCCCGCAGAAACTGCCGAGTGGAATGAGGCGTTTATGGATTTGCTTGCGTCTGGTGATAGTGAGCGTGCTAAATTTATTTTAGATAATTTAGTAAAGCTGGCCAATAAAAATCAGATTAATTGGGTTCCTGATTTGGTTACCCCTTATATCAATTCCATTCCTGTTGATGAGCAGCCAGAATTCCCTGGAGATTTGGCAACAGAAGAAAAATTGGCATCATTGATGCGTTGGAATGCTCTGGCTATGGTAGCTAAAGCGAATGAAGCTTATGGTGAACTTGGTGGACACATAGCTAGTTATGCGAGTGCCGCAGACTTATTTGAGGTGGGTTTTAATCACTTTTTCCGCGCTCGAACAGAAGGTGGGAATGCAAAAGAGCGTGGCGATTTAGTTTTCTTCCAGCCGCATAGTGCACCGGGCGTATATGCGCGTGCCTATTTAGAGGGTAGGCTAACTGAAAATGATTTAGCCCATTACAGACGTGAGATTACTGCGCCGGATTCTGGTGCGAGAGGTTTATCAAGTTACCCCCATCCATGGCTCATGCCTGATTTTTGGCAGTTTCCAACGGGATCCATGGGTATTGGTCCGATTAGCTCAATCTATCATGCCCGTTTTATGCGTTATCTCACTGATCGTAAGTTATTAGACTGCACCACCAGAAAGGTATGGGGGGTATTTGGTGATGGTGAGATGGACGAACCGGAAAGTATGAGTGCGCTCACTTTGGCTTCGCGAGAAAAACTGGATAACTTGGTTTGGGTTGTCAATTGCAACTTGCAGCGTTTGGATGGGCCAGTGCGCGGTAATGGCAGAATCATTGATGAACTCGAAAAACTGTTCCGTGGTTCAGGTTGGAACGTGATTAAGTTGGTTTGGGGTAGTGATTGGGATGGTTTATTTGCTAGAGATACTACGGGGGCTTTAGTCAAGGCCTTTGCACAAACGGTTGACGGTCAAATGCAAACCTTTGCCGCAAAAGATGGCAGTTTTAACCGTAAAAACTTTTTTGGTCAGAATGAAGAGCTTTCCCGCCTAGCGCAGGGTATGACCGATGAGCAGATTGATCGACTCAAGCGTGGCGGCCATGATTTGGTCAAGATCTATGCCGCCTATCATGCAGCCGCTAACCATGTAGGGCAGCCCACCGTGATCTTGGCCCATACCAAAAAGGGTTACGGTATGGGTAACGCAGGTCAAGGAAAGATGACCACTCATAGTCAAAAGAAGCTCGACGATGAAGCTTTGATTGAATATCGCAATCGCTTTAATTTGCCATTGACTGATGAGCAGGCTACTAGCTTGGCATTCTTTAAGCCAGAAGAAAGTAGCCATGAAATGCAGTACCTAAAACAACAGCGTACGCAGTTGGGCGGTCAATTGCCAAAGCGATATTCCACTTGCGATCAGTTAAATATCCCCGATATTAATTCTTATGCTGCTTTTGCACTTAAGGCAGAAGATAAGGAGATGTCTACTACGATGGCATTTGTGCGCATGCTTGGTAATTTGCTCAAAGACAAAGGGCTAGGTCCGCGGGTTGTGCCGATTGTTGCGGATGAGGCGCGCACCTTTGGTATGGCTAATTTATTTAAACAGGTTGGCATTTACTCCAGCGTAGGCCAACGCTATGAGCCAGAAGATATTGGCTCCGTGCTGAGCTACCGCGAAGCATTGGATGGTCAAATCCTAGAGGAGGGTATTAGTGAAGCGGGTGCCATTGCTAGCTGGACAGCAGCCGCAACGAGCTACAGTGTTCACGGCACGGCCATGTTGCCGTTCTATATCTATTACTCGATGTTTGGTTTCCAAAGAATTGGCGATGCTATCTGGGCAGCGGCAGATCAACGTGCACGGGGATTTTTATTGGGCGCAACATCTGGTAGGACTACCTTAGGTGGCGAAGGCCTGCAACATCAAGATGGCAGCAGTCAACTGGTTGCAGGCACTATTCCAAACTGCAAAGCTTATGATCCAGCCTTTGCTGGAGAGTTGGCGGTGATTTTGGGTCAAGGTATGCGAGATATGTTGGTAGATCAAAAAGATTTGTTTTACTACATCACGCTGATGAATGAAAACTATGCACAACCAGATTTACCTACCAATGCGGCAGAAGGCGTCATTCGTGGTTGTTATAAATTAAAGACAGTGAAAGCTAAAAATGATGATAACAAGCAGTGTGTAAGTTTGTTAGGTTCTGGTGCCATCATGACTGAAGTATTGAAGGCTGCAGATGCATTAGCCAATGCTGGCATTGGCGTCGATATTTTTAGTGTGACTAGCTGGAGCGAACTTTCCAGAGATGGTAAGGCTCAAGAGCAGGCAAAGCTTTCGGGCGGGAATGGTGTTGAGTTACCGTTTATAACCCAAGTACTTGCTCAAGCGCGAGGCCCCATTATTGCTGCTACTGATTATGTGCATGCGCTACCGGAAAGTATTCGCGCTTATATTCCTGAGGGTAGGGGGTATATTACCCTCGGTACCGATGGTTTTGGTAGGAGCGATACTCGAGCTGCATTGCGAGAATATTTTGGTGTTAATGCAGATAATATCGCCAAGGTAGCGAAAGAAGCCTTAAAAAATAAATAAAACATTTACTATAAAAAAGAACTGGAGATTTTTAGATGTCCCTTATTCAAAAGCTCAAAGCGCGTGGAGAAAATAACAACCCCGTACGAGTGGGCATCATTGGTGCTGGCAAATTTGGTTCCATGTATCTCTCCCAAGCGCCGCGGACTCCAGGCATTCATTTGATTGCTGTGGCTGACTTATCGCCTGTCCGCGCAAAAGAATCTCTTGCTAGGGTGGGGTGGGATGCGCCTCGTTATAGCGCAACTTCATTACAAGATGCAGCCAGGTCGGGAGCTACATTTGTTACTGATGATGCTGACAAGATGATTGCCAGCGAATTCATCGACATTGTGATTGATGCTACTGGTAGTCCGGCAGCAGGCATTCGACATGCATTGCTCTGCTTTGAGAATCGCAAACACGTCATCATGGTGAATGTAGAGGCTGATGTATTGGCCGGCCCATTATTGGCTCGCAAAGCTGCAGAAGCGGGTGTAATTTATTCCATGGCTTCTGGCGATCAACCTGCTCTCATCGCTGAGCTGGTGGATTGGGCCAGAACTATTGGCATGGAAGTGGTATGCGCAGGCAAAGGGACTAAATATTTGCCGATCTATCATCAGTCCACCCCAGATACGGTATGGGGTCACTACGGGTTTTCTGAAGAACAGGTCGCCGGCGGTGACTTTAATGCCCAAATGTTTAATTCATTTTTAGATGGCACTAAATCTGCACTGGAAATGGCTGCAGTATCGAATGGTTGCGACCTTACTCCCCCCAGCAATGGTTTAGTGTTCCCGCCTTGTGGCGTGGATGATCTACCTCATATTTTCCGCCCAGTATCTGAGGGTGGCATTCTGACGCAAAAGGGCACGGTTGAAGTTACTTCTTCTGTAGAGAGAGATGGTCGACCAGTATTTCGCGACCTGCGTTGGGGTGTGTATGTCGTTTTTGAGGCACCAAGTCAGTATGTAATGGATTGTTTTTCGCAATATGGCTTAAAAACGGATAGCACCGGTAAATATGCAGCAATGTATAAACCGTACCATTTAATCGGTTTGGAATTGGGTACGTCTGTTGCGAGCATTGCAGTTCGTGGAGAGGCTACTGGAGCTACCGGTGACTGGAGGGGTGATGTAGTTGCCACCGCTAAACGAGCTCTGAAGACGGGCGAGAAATTGGATGGTGAAGGTGGTTTTACTGTTTATGGAAAGCTCATGACAACGGCTGATTCACTGAAGCTGGGCGCTCTCCCAATTGGGCTAGCACATAGCATGGTTCTTAATAAGGATATTCCTGCAGGCAAACCTGTCTGTTGGAGTGATGTTGATTATGACAGCACTAAGCAAGCGATTGCGTTCCGTCGAGAGATGGAAAAAGTATTTAGTAAATAGTATTTGTATTTTTCAGTTCGGATTAGCGTAATCCCTAGCTCAATAAGTTTTTTTGTTTTTGTATTGCCTGTAGTATGTATTTCACTAATGATAGTAACAAAGATAGTTGTGTTAATTACAACATTAAATTAGGAGACAGTATGAAGATTCGTCATCACATCTATGCAGCAGCAGTTATCGGAATGCTTACAACCAGTGCTTATGCTGAAGATATTATTCTTGGAGTGCAAGGTCCTTATACGGGTGGTTCATCTTCAATGGGTGTCAGTAACCGCGCTGGCATCAAAATTGCAGTCAATGAAATTAATGCTGCCGGTGGAGTTATTGGCAAGAAAATTGTTTTGGTCGAAAGGGATGATGAGGCAAAGAATGAGCGCGGCGTTCAAATTGCGCAAGAATTTATTAACAATGCAAAGGTTGTGGGGGTTTTAGGGTTTGTGAATACTGGGGTGGTTTTGGCTTCTTCGCGCTTTTATCAGGATGCAAAAATTCCTGTGATTGGAATGCCATCCGGATCAGTTGTAACCCAACAATTTCCTAATGCTCCTGAAAATTATATTTTCCGCATTGCTGCTAGGGATAGTCTCCAAGCTCCTATGATCGCTAAAGAGGCCATAGAAAAGCGTGGATTCAAGAAGGTGGCCATTCTGGCTGACTCTACTAATTACGGCCAGTTAGGACGTGAAGACATGGAAAAAGCGCTTAAGGCCTATGGTGTTACTCCGGTTGCAGTCGAGAAGTTCAACATTGGTGATGTGGATATGACTTCTCAGATACTCTCAGCAAAAAATGCTGGCGCAGAAGCTATCCTGACTTATGGAATTGGCCCTGAGTTAGCTCAAATTGCTAATGGTATGGGAAAGTTAGGCTGGAAAAAACCTATTATTGGTAGCTGGACCCTGTCTATGTCTAGCTTTATCGATACAGCTGGTAAAAATGGTGATGGTGCAGTGATGCCTCAGACCTTTATTCAGATCGGCAATACGCCTAAGCGTCAGGCCTTTATTGATGCTTACTTAAAAGAGTTCAAACCTAAAAATGGGTTAATGCCTTCGGCAGTTTCTGCTGCACAAGGTTACGATTCTGTTTATATCTTGGCGGCTGCTATCAAACAGGCTAAAAGCACTGAAGGCCCAAAAGTATTGGCGGCGTTACAAAATCTTAATGAGCCTGTACCTGGTGTGATTACCACTTATGTTAAACCTTATAGTGCCACTGACCACGAAGCAATTGAGGCTAAGGATGTTGTGATGGGTGTTATTGAAAATGGGCGCGTTCAATATCTTAATGCAGAGGATGCTAAGACTAAAAAGATGTAATGCGCTCAAACTGATATGCTTTTTAAAGAGACGCCGCTTCGAAGCGGTGTCTTGCTTTTAATTACCAACAGATCACACTATGACTATTAAATATAGTGAAGCTAACGGTATCAAATTCGCGTACCACGAAGAGGGCCAAGGCCCCTTGATAGTATTGCTACATGGTTTCCCTGATATTGCGAGCACTTGGAGTCATCAAGTACCCGCTTTAGTTGCGCAAGGCTATCGAGTAGTAACGCCTTATTTGCGTGGTTATGCGCCTACTGAAATTCCTCAAGATGGCTTCTATGACAAAGCGACTTTAGTAGAAGATATTGCCGCTTTCATTAATGGGCTTTCTGGTGGAGAGCCGGTTTATTTAGTGGGTCAAGATTGGGGTGCGATCATTGCCTATGCATTACTGGCAGCATATCCAGAATTGATTACCCGGGCTGTAGTCATGGCGGTCCCCCACCCGGGTCAAGTCACCGAGAGTTTAGTCAATCCGAAACATATTCATCGATCGTTTCATTGGTGGTTCTTTCAACTGGCCGATCTTCCAGAAAAAGCGATCCTCGCAAACAATCAAGCATTTATTGATTATCTTTGGGCTTATTGGACCATTCCAAGTCACCGTGATGAACAGCATATTCAGGCAGTGAAAAAAACGCTAGAAAAGCCAGGGGTGCTTGCAGCCACATTGGCTTATTACCGCGCGATGTTTGACCCTGCTAAAGCCGATCCCAATCTTGCTGCTGTCAGAGAAAAAATGGCGCGTCCAATCAAGGTTCCTACATTAGCCCTTTGCGGACGAGAGGACCTAAGAGCAGAGCTCATGCTAGAGCAGTCGCAGTATTTCACGGGCGAATATGACTTTCAGCTAGTCGATAATGCAGGTCATTTTTTACATCGCGAGCAGCCTGAGGCGGTCACTAAACTCATCATTAGCTGGTTAAAGAAATAGCCGAACTCTTTTTTATTAAGTCTTATTGGGATCCTCAGCGCCTGCAGAGTGATGATTCCAGATGAGCCAAATACCTGAAGCGGCGATGAGAACCATGCCGAGCGCACTGAGGCCATCTGGAAGCTGTCCAAAAATGAGATAGCCATATCCAACCGCCCAGATTAATTGCAAGAAAACCAGCGGGGTGAGTTTGTAAGGCCGCATTTGATAGAAGGCGAGTACAACCAGTAAATGTGCAAATCCACCCAACAAGCCTAGCAATCCAAATAAGGCATATTCGTAGATGGGCAAAACAGGGAGTGGATCCGCATAGGGGAGTAAGGCAGTTGAGGCTATCAAGCCAACGATACCGCTATAAAAAAAGGTGGTGTATGCAGAATCTTGAGTGAGTTTGCGTGTATAGAGCTGGAAAATAGCGTTCAAAAATGCCATCATGACAAGTAGCAAAGCAGCTAAATGAAAAATAGCCGACCCCGGCCTAGCAATAAAGAGGATTCCCAAGAACCCGACCCCAGCTATTAGCCATTCTTTCAAGCCAACACGCTCACCTAAAATTGAGCCCGATAGAATTGCCACCCAAATTGGCGCGGTGAAAGTAATAGAGGATGCTTCTGCTAATGGTAGCCAATTTAATCCCGCAAAAAATAAGGTGGCAGTAGCCACTAATAAGCAAGACCTAAATAACTGTAAGCCTAAATGACGAGTACGCCAAAAATTCTTACCTAAGAAGTACCATGCAATCGGAGCTGCGAGTAAGAGCTGACCAAAAAATCGAGACCATACCACTGCAATGAGATTGGTATCCTGAACGAGAATCTTAGCAATAGCATCTACACTAGAAAAGCAAATTCCACTTAATATAAACAAGAATATTGGTGAATTCACTCCGTAGCTACTCCTGCCTTAGTGCAAATCCATTCTTTAAAAAGTTTAATTTTGTGATTGTTCTTGGTATTGGATTTAAAAGAGAGAAAATGGGTTCTATCCATTGTTGGTAGAAAAACCCCTGCGCCAATTTCTACTAACTCTCCACGTGAAATTTCTCTTTCTGCAAAGCGGATGCTTTCTAGTACAACTCCGATGCCGTCTACAGCGGCTGATACTGAGAGGGCCGCACGATCGAAGGCGATTTTTCTAGTTGAGGGATTTTTGAGGTGATTGATTTTAAACCACTGCTCCCAACTATGGTGATTCAGTGAGGATTCGATGAGCGTTAATTTGCTCATCAATTCCTCAACAGGAATATTCGGATCAATCAAATCTGGGGAACAAAGTGGTGTAATTTTTTCTTCGCCCAGGGAAAGCGAGGTTACTCCGGGACCCTCATGAGAAAATTGATAAGAGATGGCGATATCAATTTCTTGATTGCGCAATAAATCAATATGGTCGGCACCAGAAGTTAATCGAATGGTGATGTCGGGATTATCTTTAATAAACTCCGGCAGTCTGGGGCTTAACCACTTTGCAGCAAAACTGGGTGAGCAGTGCAAGGCAAGAATTTGCGAACTGGGCGCAAGAGTGACTTCATTGCAGGCCGCTTCAATGACATCAAAAACTCTTGAGAGTGAATCTAATAGTCGACGACCTTCTGCTGTGGGTGCTACCCTGCGGTTCTGACGTAAAAATAATGATTTACCAAAATAGTCCTCAAGCTCACGAATCTGATGACTGATGGCAGACTGTGTCAGATGCAGTTCTTTTGCCGCCAGCGTAAAGCTTTCTAGCCGTGCAGCCGCCTCAAAAGCCCTCAATAAGACATAGTTAGGAATATTTCTCATGTAAATATAATATACATGATTATTATTCATCTATCTATGAATAGTTATCGTTTGTCAAAACGCTCAAAAAAGCCCATGATCGCTGTTAATTGGTGAATTGAATCAGTTCACCTGAAATGAGTATTGACAGAGAAGGGATGTGACCATGGCTGAAGTGATGGAAAAAGAACGTAAGCTGGACTTGGGCGGAAGAGAGTCTATTTATCAACCAGAAGATAAAAATCTGATTTTTCCTTATCAGCCTAAATTCAATAGCTTTGCTGAAGAGCGTCAACATCTCAAAGAGCGTTTGGTTGCCGCATGTCGTGCATTTGCTTTAGAAAAGTTTGATTACGGATTTGCGGGGCACTTGACTGTGCGTGACCCAGAGCATCCACACTTGTATTGGACTAATCCAATGGCAGTACATTTTGATCAAGTCAAGGTATCTAATCTCATTTTGGCGGATCACGATGGCAATATTTTGGAGGGTAAGCATGCATTAAATCGCGCAGGCTTTGTGTTGCATGCGGCAGTACATGAAAAGCATCCTGATATTGTTGCGATGTGCCATGCTCACACTATTTATGGAACTGCATTTGCTGCTCTTGGTAAACCGTTGGATCCTATCTCTCAAGATGCAGCTGCATTTTATGAAGACCACATGGTCTTGTCTGAACAAGCAGGGCAAGTTGCAGTTGAAGATAACTCAGGTTACAACGTTGCGGGATCATTAAAAAAAGTGAAGGCAATTATTCACCGCAATCATGGCTTGTTAACGGTCAGTCGTCATAGTATTGAAGCAGCTGCATTTTGGTTTATTGCTCTAGAGCGTTGCTGCAAGCAACAAATGATGGTCGAAGCTACTGGCATTAAGCCGAATATGCTGACACCTGAAGTCGCTCGTTACAGTCGTGAGCATGTAGGTAGTGAATATATTGGCTGGCTTCATTTTCAGCCAATCTGGGGTTATTTGAAAGAAAACCAACCAGATATGTTTGCTTAAGATCAGATTGAATTCCATTAAAAAATCCCAGCACTGCTGGGATTTTTTAATGGCTAGTTAGGACTTCGCTGAGCTGGTGAATCAGATTCTTTCTCGCTCGTATGGCATGCAATTCCGATAGTTCAGAAGCTTTTTTCTCATCCCCGTTTTTAATTGCATCAGCAATTGCCTGATGCTCATCCCAGATAGCTGACCGTTGCGTGGATTGTAAAACAGCACCCATAACTCTTCGCAGATGAACCCAGTGTAAGTGAGCACTTTTAGCAATCAAAGGATTTTCAGAGGCTTCATAAATAGCGCTATGAAAGGCCATGTCAGCATCGATTAGTGCTCTAACATCCCATTTTTCTGAAATCGAGCGTCCATTCTGGATTAATGCGGGATCAATGACACATTTCTTTTGCGCCGCTAATTTTGCGGCTAGAGAGTCAAGCGCACCACGCACTTCATAAAGCTTATCAATCCATTCAATATTGAGTGCTGTGACTTGAACCCCTCTCCCGGGGGCGTCTTCTACAAAACCATCATTTTTTAACATGCGAAGGGCTTGTAAGACCGGCAAGCGTGATACGTTCATTTGCTCAGCAATTTCTTCCTGAGTAATTCTGGTGCCTGGAGGTAGTGAGCCGTCACTAATAGCGTCAAGCAGGGCTTTATAAACTGCGTCGACATAGTCAGTTCTTGCGGGAAGTTTATTCAGTTGAGACAGCATCTACTTTTCAGGGTTCTAAGGGCTTGATGGAGGTAGTTTTACACAGTATGAGTGTTCAAAAACTATAATATACTCTGTATACAGTATACGGAGTACGTAAAATAGTAAAAAAACAGGAGATCCTAGGAATGACAACTAAGCAAGAACAGGCGGAAAAGAAGGTTAGTGCATCAGCTGGTTCAGCAGCAACAACTAAAAAATTGGTGCCTTTTGGTGGTTATTACACCAATAAAGTTCCAGGGCATGATCCAGAGTTAACGGAAGTTGGGCCTGGCACTCCTATGGGTGAGTACATGCGCGGTTTTTGGCATCCGGTTTGTATGTCAATTGAACTGACGGATACACCCAGGTTTTTGACGATCTTAGGAGAGGAATTAGTCGCCTTTCGTGATGGCAGCGGTAGCGTTGGTGTATTGCATGCACATTGTGTGCATCGCGGTGCATCACTTGAGTACGGCTTGATTCAGGAGCATGGGATTAAATGTTGTTATCACGGAATGGTGTTTGACGTAGACGGCACTTGTCTGAATGCGCCCTTTCCTAGAGGTGAAGAGGCAGAAGCTGAAAAATATGCCTGCTCAATTCAGCAAGGTGCTTATAAAGCTTTTGAAAAAAATGGTTTGGTTTTTGCATACATGGGGCCGCCAGATAAGGAGCCGCCATTCCCAGAGTGGGAGGCAGACTTTACTGTTGCAGAAGGTGACGAGTTAGTTCCTTATAGCAATTTTCAGCACTGCAATTGGTTGCAGGTACAAGATAATGCAGCAGATAATTTTCACACTGCTGAATTACATGCAGCTAAAAATGTGGTGGGTGGGCACTACCAGGGAACAACCTTTGATGAGGTAGGTGCGCCAACCATGGAAGTTCATCCTGATATGCAATTTGTGCCCATTCATGGCGGTCGTGGTTTAGCTTGTTCAGGTGCACGTCGTGTGAATAATGACAAATTATTTATCCGTGTACAGCATCAAGTACTTCCAAACTTAAGTCTGCATGCCTATACGTCTGAAGATGGCTCAAATAAAAAATTATTTAGCCGCTTTCATATTATTCGCTGGACAGTTCCAGTCGATGACTTTAATAGCAAAATGATTGGTTGGCGTGTAATGGGCCCTGGCATCGATACTCGCGGCATTGGTCAAAAAGAACTTGTGGGATACGAGTCCATTGACTTCTTGGACGGACAAGTTGCATTGCGTAGGGCAGAGCGCTTTGGTAATCACGCGATTAACGATATCGTAGAGATTCCTGCCGATCACAGATCCAGGTCGAATTACAAGATGGCTCAATATGCACCTGGTGACTATGAGGCAATTATTAGTCAGCGACCCATCGCAATTCATGCATTAGAGAACCCAACAAAGTTTGATGCAGGTCCTTATCTCTTTAGAAAAATGTTGCGTGATGCAGTTCGTGGATCCAATCCGGCGGCTAGTGCAGAAGCATTTTCTGAGTGGCTAAAAGAAGTTGGTGGGGCGCCTAATAGCTACTGTTCTGGCAATGTATTTGAGCTACCTATTGGCGCAACTACAGAAGAGGAAGTTGCACAAAGACGTTTTGTTGCCAAAGGAGTGATTGCCATTCTTACTGAAAGCGAACAATACAAGGGTAAAGAGCGTATTGAGTTTGTTAAGAACAAGATGGAAGAACTTGAGCAGACTGCAAAAGGCCAATTTAAACATTAATCTAAGTATTGAAAGAGATGGGCTGTGCTTATAGCCCATCTCTTTTTTGGAGCGAGACAAAAAAGTGGCCGACAAAAAATTACTACAATTAAAAATAAAACAAATCCGTCATGAGGCTAGCGCAATTCATTCGTATGAGCTAGTTTCTGAAGATGGAGAAGCATTGCCACCTTTTGATGCAGGTTCACATATTGATCTGCATTTACCATCAGGCGCTATCCGTCAGTACTCTTTGAGTAATGACCCTGTAGAAAAGAATCGTTATGTAGTTGGAGTATTGCGTGATGAGCACGGACGCGGTGGCTCAAAAGAAGTTCATAAGGCACTCAGAGTGGGCGATTCCGTGTCAGTAAGCAATCCGCGCAATCATTTTCAGCTGGATGAATCCGCTAAGAAAGTCATTTTATTGGCCGGTGGTATTGGTATTACTCCCCTGAAGTCGATGAGTCATCGCCTGAAATCTTTAGGCATCCCATTTGAACTCCATTACTGCGCACGCTCCCAAGAAAATATTGCATTTCACCAGGAGCTTCGGAATTTATCGGATGCAGGTGAAGTTCAGTTCCATTTGGATGGCGGTATTCCTGGCAATGGTTTGAATATTACGGAAATGGTTCGGGTGCTTGAGGCTGGCTCCCATCTCTATTACTGTGGGCCAGCGGGATTCATGAAGGCATGTGCTCAAGCTGCAAAAGAACGGAGTGATATTCATGTTCATTTTGAACACTTCAAGCCTCCTGAAAAAGAGGGCGGTCAAGCCGAGATTAATGTAGATGCTGGTGAATTAGCGATTCAAATTCAGAGCACTGGCCAAAAAATAGCCCTCTTGCGATCGGAGTCATTAATTGATGCGTTGGCAAAACTAGGAGTTGAGGTCTCTACTTCATGTCAATCAGGTCTTTGCGGCACCTGTAAAACACGCTACATCAGTGGAGATGTAGAGCATGGAGATTGTATTTTGAGTGATGCTGAACATGCAGAATATTTAACTCCTTGTATCTCTCATGTAAAAAGTGGAACATTGGTTCTCGATTTGTAAAAGAACTTTTAATAGACTTTATTTCTTTGTCAAAATATCAAAAAATCTACATATTAGGCGCAGGCGCAGTAGGCTGTTACTTCGGTGGCATGCTGGCGCGCGCTGGTCATGATGTCACCCTGATTGGGAGATCTGAACGGGTCCAAGCGATTAATGAGTTTGGCCTCGAGATGGACTGTAAATCCTTTCAAGAGCTTGTGAGTATTCGGGCTTCTGATGATTTGTCTGTTTTGGAGGATGCTGATCTAGTTTTGCTTAGTGTGAAATCTCTAGATACAGAAAAAACCATAAAAGCGATTGCATCGATAGTGCCTAGTCATGCAGTCATTCTGAGCTTACAAAATGGTGTAGCTAATGTAGATATCGCTACGCAATGGATTTCAAATTCAGTGTATGCGGCAGTTGTTTATGTCGCTACAGGAATGCTCGGGCAAAGAACTATGAAACATCATGGTAGGGGTGAGCTCTATGTCGGAACACTGCAGCCAGCCAAAGAGTGGGATCAGGAAAATCTCGCTGCTATTTGTAAGCTATTTGAAGGTGCGGGCGTTCCTTGCTCCATAGCGCAACACATTAAGAAGGACATGTGGTTAAAGTTCTTGGTGAATTGCACTTACAACGCCATCTCCGGTATTGGTCAAATTACCTACGGAGAGATGGTGCGCGTTCCCGAGATCATTCAACAGATTGAACATATCACTGAAGAATTTTTAGCAGTCGCTAGAGCAGAGGGAGTTTTTATTTCGGAAGCAGAGGCTTTAGAGGCAAATACTCTGATTGCCTCAACTATGGTCACGCAGCGTTCTTCAACTGCACAAGATTTAGCGAGAGGCAAGAAAACTGAAATTGATTTTTTAAATGGCCATATCCTGGAATTAGGAAAGAAGCATGGCATTCCTGTGCCATATAACGCATCGATATATGCTTTAGTAAAAATGCTAGAGCAATCAAAAATATGTCAATCTGTAAAGTAAGCCGAAAGATTAATAGTCAATGAATACAAAACATTCAATACGAGATCGCGTTGCAGTTGTCACGGGTGGTGCACGTGGTATTGGTCTGGCAATAGGACAATGGTTTTTAAATCATGGTTATCGGGTTGCACTACTAGATATCGATAAAGGCACACTTGATGTCACCATGAAAACCTTTGGTGGATCTGTTGATGTGATTGGTATTCATTGCGATGTATCTAAACCACAAGAGGTGGATGGTGCTGCTGAGAAAGTAATTTCTGCGTTTGGTAATGTCAATGCCTTGGTCAATAACGCTGGGGTAGCCGTATTTAAGCCAGTTTTAGAAACCTCTTTTGAAGAGTGGCGTACTGTCTTAGGTACTAACTTAGATGGCGCTTTCATTTGCTCCCAAGTTTTTGGTCGATTAATTGTTGAGCAAGGTGGCGGTGCAATTGTGAACATTGCCTCGATTTCTGGTTTGAGAGCCAGCACTCTGCGGGTTGCCTATGGCACTAGTAAGGCTGCCCTGATTCAATTGACAAAGCAATATGCAGTAGAGCTAGGCAACTCCAATGTACGCGTGAATGTGATTGCACCAGGCCCGGTAGATACGGAAATGGCAAAGTTGGTTCATAGCGTAGCGATTCGTTCAGACTATTACGATACGATTCCGTTGGGTCGTTATGGCACCCCAGAAGAGATGGCTAATACCGTTGGGTTCTTATGCAGCGATGAGGCAGCCTTTATAAATGGGCAAGTATTAGCGGTAGATGGAGGATTTGAGGCGACCGGTGTCGGTTTACCAACCTTGCGTCGTAATGCCCAGCCCACTAAAACTAGCTAGACTGCTGGTTTTCCCTTGATTTATGGGGCTTTATTAAAATCTAGCGGTATATTAAGCACCAGAATAAAAAGCCTACTTGGTGGTTTGGCGCCCAAAAAAAATTGAAATTGATCCAATGGAGACAGTATGACTTTTACAAGACGAGACTTTATTAAGCATGCTGGTATGGCTGCGCTACCTTTAGTAGCAGGCACTACCTTTGCGCAGAGTGCAGAATTTAATATGAAGTTTGGTAGCAATTTGCCAGCTACTCATCCGCTCAATATTCATGCTTATAAGATGGCATCGAAAATTAAATTAGAAACCAAAGGACGTGTTGATATTCAAGTGTTCCCATACAACCAATTGGGTAATGACACTGATATGTTGTCACAATTGCGTTCGGGCGCTTTAGACTTCATGACATTGTCACCATTGATCTTGGGATCACTCGTTCCCCAAGCTCAAATTAACGGTGTTGGTTTTGCTTTTAAGGACTACAAGCAAGTCTGGGCTGCTATGGATGGTGAATTAGGTGCTTATGTTCGTCGTCAAATTGCCAATACGGGCACTATTTTTGCTTTCGATAAAATTTGGGATAACGGTTACCGTGAGGTCACTAATAGCGTACGTCCAATCTACAAGCCAGATGATTTGAAGGGTATTAAGTTGCGTACCCCTCCTGGCCCTATGTGGGTATCGTTATTCAAAGCGCTCGGTGCGGCGCCAACTCCATTGAACTTTGCTGAAGTGTATTCAGCATTGCAATCCAAGGTGGTGGATGGTCAGGAAAATCCTTTAGCGATTATCTATACAGCGAAGCTGTATGAGGTTCAAAAATACTGCTCTATGACTAACCATATGTGGGACGGTTATTGGTTCATGGGTAACAAAAAGTTGTTTGAACAGCTGCCGCCAGATTTGCAAGCTATTGTGACTCGTAACGTTGCTGAATCAGCCATCTTGCAAAGAGCTGACGTGCGCAAGATGAATGATGGCTTACAGGCTGACCTGAAGGCAAAAGGAATGGCAGTCAATGACACCAATCCAGATCCTTTCCGTGAGAAATTAAGACAAGCTGGCTTCTACTCTGACTGGAAAGCCAAGTTTGGTGATGAGGCTTGGTCCTTACTTGAGAAATATACGGGCAAGTTAGCGTGAGTTCACCAGCTTTCATGAACGAGGCCCCTTTTAAGGGGCCTTTCGGTAAATATGCTTCATGGCTTGAAACCATCGTTGCCACTGTAGTGGAGTGGGTGGCAGCTTGCTTAGTCTTGGCTTGTATTGGAATACTATTTTCTGGGGTGGTGGGTAGGTATGTCCTGAACTCCCCACTGGTCTGGTCCGATGAATTAGCTTCCATTTTGTTTTTATGGTTGGCCATGATTGGTTCAGTGATTGCCTTAAAGCGTGGTGAGCATATGCGCATGACGGCTTGGATTAGTAAGCTGAGTGATCAAAAGAAAATGTATTTTGAGTCGACTGGATTATTGGCTTGTCTACTCTATTTAGCAATCATCCTGAGACCTGCATATCATTTTGCAATCGATGAATTGATTGTGACCACGCCTTCCTTGGAGATTTCCAATTTATGGCGTGCTGCCGCGCTGCCAAGCGGTGTGATTCTGATGATGTTCTTCTGTTTATTTCGACTCGCCAGAATCGCTACACTTAAAGTCATGCTTTTAAGCATCGCGTCCTTGTCAGTTGCCTTTGCTATTTTCTATGTCTGTTCTCCAGCGTTTGCCGGTCTCGGTAAATATAACTTACTGATCTTTTTTGTGGGCGTTGCTGGATTTAGTATTTTTGCGGGAGTACCCATTGCCTTTGCATTCGGTCTAGGTACTGTAGCGTATCTAGGCTTAAGCACACACATGCCAATATCGGTTGTGATTGGCCGCATGGATGAGGCGATGTCGCATATGGTTTTGTTGGCGGTGCCACTTTTTGTCTTCCTTGGTCTTTTGATGGAGATGACCGGGATGGCAAGAGCCATGATTGCCTTTCTTGCATCATTGCTTGGGCATGTTCGTGGTGGGCTTTCCTATGTTTTGGTTGGTGCCATGTATTTAGTCTCTGGTATTTCTGGATCAAAGGCCGCAGATATGGCGGCGATTGCGCCGGCTCTATTCCCGGAAATGAAAAAGACCACACCTCCAGGCGAGTTGGTTGCGCTATTGGCTGCTACGGGCGCGCAAACAGAAACGATTCCGCCCAGCTTAGTATTAATTACGATTGGTTCAGTGACTGGCGTCTCCATTGCGGCACTGTTTACTGGCGGTATGCTGCCTGCATTGATCCTGGCGTTCATTTTATGTATCTTGGTATGGTGGCGTAATCGCCACGTGCAGATTGCCCAAGTAGCTCGTCCAAAACCTGCTGAAGTACTGAAACTTTGTTTGGTCGCATTTCCCGCCCTGGCACTGCCCTTTGTGATTCGCGCTGCGGTAGTGGAAGGGGTTGCTACTGCAACTGAGGTATCAACGATTGGTATCGTCTATGGTGTGATTTGCGGCGTTTTGATCTATCGTCAATTCGATATCAAGCGTATCGTACCCATGTTGATTGATACGGCATCTTTGTCTGGCGCTATTTTGTTGATCATTGGTGCCGCAACTGGAATGGCTTGGGGGCTTACTCAGTCCGGCTTCTCGCAAGTAGTAGCTCAGATCATGGCGGACCTAAATGGCGGCCCTCATTTATTCTTGCTCATTTCAATCATCGTATTTGTGATTCTGGGATCGGTGCTTGAGGGTATTCCAGCGATTGTTTTATTTGGACCGCTTCTATTCCCAGTAGCCCGTCAACTTGGCATTAATGAAGTGCATTACTCCATGGTAGTAATTCTATCGATGGGAATTGGTCTCTTTGCACCCCCTTTAGGGGTTGGCTATTACGCAGCCTGTGCAATCGGGAAGGTAAATCCTGATGATGGCGTTAAGCCCATCATTGGTTATCTAGTTGCTTTAGTTGTTGGCACTTTAATTGTTGCATTTGTACCCTGGATTTCAACTGGGTTCCTGTCATGATCTGAGTGTGTAGCACTACCTCCTTATAAAAAACCAACCCTAGCGTTGGTTTTTTATTATGCAAGGCTTGAGTGATTTGCATGGGAATTAAAACCGGTAATTAATATCAAAAATCCTACCGTATCCTGATGTACTGTCATGTTTCTTGTGATCTCATTAAATTAGTCGCACAAATACTCACACACCGATAATCAGGCGCTGTAACCTCTTGAAATCCTAATGGTTTTATTTGGATGTCTGCTCTCATAATCCTTTGGTCCCAGGTTCAAGTCCTGGTGGGCCCACCACAGATAAAATGCCAACCTTCGGGTTGGTATTTTTTTTGGCTATTAAGTTGATATATGTCTAGAAGAGTTGACTCGAGTCTATAGGCTGGGATTTTCAGTTGGTGCAAGTCGCTAAATAAGTCTTTATAGTAAGTCATTATGAATAGAGAAAATTTCCTATCTTCTGTGCAGGCCTGGTTTGAGCAAGGTGAACTGCAAAAAGCGCTGGCTAGCCGTATAGCATATAAAACGGAAGGCGACTTGCCAGTTGCACCACAAGAACTCTGGGGTTACTTGCAGGATGAAATTACGCCATACCTAGAAAAGATGGGGTTTGTTTCGGAGATTTTTGATAATCCTATTTCTGGGGCAGCGCCAATCTTGGTTTCTAGGCGAATTGAAGATGTCAATTTACCAACCTTATTAATTTATGCCCATGGTGATGTAGTAAATGGTCAAGATACTCGCTGGCAGGAAGGTTTAAATCCATGGTTACTATCGCAAGATGGTGAACGCTGGTATGGTCGCGGCTCGGCTGACAATAAAGGTCAGCATACCATTACTTTATTCGGCTTAGAAAGAGTCTTAAAGGCTCGTGAAGGTGTATTGGGTTTTAACGTTACCGTATTAATGGAGATGGGAGAAGAGGCTGGCAGCCCTGGCTTAGGAAATTTTTGCGAGAGCCAGAAGGAATTACTTAAAGCTAACTTACTTATTGCAAGTGACGGCCCTCGCGTTAACGCTGAAACGCCAACTATTTTTTTGGGATCAAGAGGACTCGTCAACTTTAGTCTGCAAGTTAAATCTCGAGATAAGGCCTACCATTCTGGCAATTGGGGCGGAGTTCTTGTAAATCCAGCTACTCGTTTAGTTCATGCATTAAGTCATTTGGTTGATGCTCATGGCAAGATTTTATTGGATGACCTTAAGGCTCCAGCGCTCGATCCTCTAATAAGAGATGCATTGAAATCAGTTGTAGTCGGTAAAGGCAAAGATGACCCTGCAATAGATCTTGCTTGGGGGCAGTTGGGATTAACGCCAGCCGAGAAATTGATTGCAAGCAATACCTTAGAAATTCTGGCTCTTGGTTCTGGGCAACCGGATCGCCCAGTTAACGCTATCCCCTCACAGGCAATCGCACATTGTCAATTGCGCTTTGTTGTTGGAACAGACTGGAATAATTTGTTAAAGCATGTGCATGATTATCTAGTCAAGTTAGGATTTGATGATGTTGTGGTGAGGGTAAATGCATTCACGCCGGCTACACGTCTTGATTTGAAAAATCCCTGGGTTAATTGGGTTAAGTCCTCCATTGAAAAAACTACGGGCAAACAGGCAACGGTTTTACCTAATCTAGCCGGCTCATTGCCGAATGATGTGTTTGCGGACATTTTAGGGTTACCAACGATTTGGGTACCACATTCTTATCCAGCATGTAATCAGCATGCTCCTAATGAGCATATGCTTAAACCAGTTGCTGCTGAAGGCTTGAAAATGATGGCGGGCATATTTTGGGACTTAAGTGAAAAATCTACTGCTACAAATTTTTCCTGGAACTAATTATTTTTTAGGCATATAAAAATGAATGTAATGAATAAAATCAGACTGTACTTTTTAAGTGCAATTCTTTTTGTAATGAGTACAGTAGTTCAGGCTCAATCATGGCCAAGTAAGCCCCTGAATTTAATTGTTCCCTTTCCTCCTGGGGGAGCAACTGATGTTTTAGGTCGCGTCTTATCAGAGGCTTTGCCGCCAAGGTTAGGCCAGCCGGCGATTGTAGAAAATAAACCAGGCGGCTCAACTGTCATTGGTGTGATGGCAGCCCTTCGCGCGCCCGCAGATGGATATACGGTGCTGGTATCTGCGAGCAGTAGCTTTGTTGTATTGCCCGCATTGCGCTCCAATCTTCCTTACGATATTGAAAAAGATATCTACCCAATTAATCTTTCCGTCACTACACCTTTGGTAATTGTTACCTCAACAGATAAGCCTTATATGAAGCTTGCTGATTTAATTGCACAAGCCAAGGCTAAGCCTAAATCTTTGAGATACACAAGCTATGGTCCGGGCACAACCCCGCACTTGGCGACAGAGATTTTTGCAGGTGCTGCACAAATTGATGTTGAGCCCATTCCATACAAGGGTAGTAGCGATGCTATTTTGTCTCTGATTCGCGGTGATGCTGATTTTGGTTTGGAGACTATCGCAGCAGCAGGAGCCCAAATCAAAGCAGGTAAGTTGCGTGCACTTGCTGTTACCTCTCCTTCACGCTCACGTTTTCTGCCCGATGTCCCTGGATTAGATGAGTTGCGTTTACCGGCAGCAACCTTCGAGGTTTTTTATGGAGTTGCTTTGTCATCTTCGGTTCCAAAGCCAATTGCTAGCAAGTTTGCAAAAGCTGTATCAGAGGCTATGAACACCTTAGAGGTAAAGGAGAGGATGGCAGGTCAATCACTTGAGGTTGCTAATAAAGGGCCGGAGGCTATGGCAACCTTTATGAAGGCCGAAATTGCCCGCTTTAAGGCATTAAACAAGCGTCTCAATATTCAACTGGAGTAGTTATGGCTATAAAAGCAGCCGTTTTTCCTATGCTCCGGTTGGCGGATTAGAAATGAAAAACCAACCCTTGGATTGATTTTTTTGTTGGTTTCTATAAAGCTTAGATAAGTTAGTTATTTCGGTAAAAGAATAATTTCTCCGACACCGGAATGATCATGTTTATTGCCATAGCTTCGACTGAATTCGGCTTGAGCAAACTCTCCAGAGCAGTGGCCTGCTGCGATCCTTTCAATACCCCATTTATTTTTAAAGTTTGAAACAATTTCAGTAATTTGTTGATCGCTGACATCAACTAAATGTAGTCCGCCGGCTAGTGTGTATATATTCGGATCAATTTCGGCGGCTGCCGTTAATATCTTTTCAATTCCAGGATGTGAGCACCCGACGATTACTGCTAATCCCTTAGGGGTCTTGATTGCTAATGAGAGTTCATTTAATTCCATCGTTCCTTTTTTCTCGGAAACGGTTTTAAAAAGGTAGAATCCCGGCATTACTTCTGTGGGCTTATCAATCAAGGTAATGTTGGCTGTTGGCCAAGCTGAGTCAACCTTGTACTTATCTTCGTACTTACCGTCAAAGTAGTGCAGATCTTGAGGAACATCATCCACTTTTCTGGAAATTAATTTTCCAAGTGGGCTAGCTCCATGGATTGGGTTGCCAAATGATCCTGCTTCGGTAGGTGCATAAAACTGAACCTTAGGGTTCTGCTCCAGAACAAATTGGAGTCCTGATGTGTGGTCTCCATGCCTATGGGATAGGACAACAAAGTCTAAGTTCTTTAGGTTAATTTTGAGCTTCTTGACGTTATCAGCAAAGACTTTGTATTGTCCGCCGGTATCGAAGAGGATTCGCTTGCCGCCGTATTCGATGAGGGCTGCATATCCCCAGCCACGACCAAGATCAGAAGGTTTTCCAAACGCGTCATAAATAATTGTGATTTGGGCGGGCTTGTTATTTTGAGCAAGTAAAAAGCTCGGAATACCAATGATGCTTGATGCGGCTAGAGCTTTAAGAATTAGGCGACGATTCATGATCCCTCCTTAGATACTGCTAGTCTAATTCCATAAAAAAGTTTCAGTAGATACCCTTATCTTGCCCTGATTCAACCCGGCATTAATTGCCCATTTGCAGCTTCCAGCAATGCCACTAGACTCTACTTCAGTTCATTGGCTATAGTAAACAAACGAGCGTTACTTAAAGTAATACCTGTCAGTTTCAAATAAAAACTGTTTGGAGTAATGAAGTGTTAGATGGTTGCTCCAAAAATCCCTTTTGTTTTCAAAACTAAAGGGTGAGAGACTATTCTTTGTGGCCTTGTTAATCCAGTCACAGAAATACTCGCGGACCGATAATCAAGCGACATAACCTCATGAAATCCTGGTGGATTTTTTGGATATCTACTCTCATAATCCTTTGGTCCCAGGTTCAAGTCCTTGTGGGCCTACCAGAAAAGGAAACCCTCATCAGAAATGGTGAGGGTTTTGTCTATTTGGGAGCGCTTGATAGTAATATCATGCAAAGATTATTAGCTTATACAAAAATTCTTGGAGACAAAATGAAAATCAATAAAAAGCTCTTTATTGGCTTACTTGCTTTCTTGGGATTTTCCCAAGCCTTTGCTGCAGGGAAAATCGAGATGAATGAATACATGATTCAGAGTGATACCCCTGGGATCTCTCTTTATCTGCGGAATAAGCATTTAGCGGGAATGAAAACGTTCTCACCTGATAAGACATTACTCTATGTTCATGGCTCTACCTATCCATCTGAAACCGCTTTTGATTTGTCATTGGGTGGCACATCTTGGATGGAATACATTGCCTCTAAAGGTTATGATGTTTGGTTGGTAGATTTGCGTGGTTACGGTAAATCCACGCGTCCACCAGAGATGGATCAACCTGCCGAGCAAAATCCTCCTTTGGTACGCACTAATGTTGCCGTAAGTGATGTCTCGAGTGCGGTTGATTACATTCTGAAGAAGCGCAATATCAATAAGATGAATTTACTTGGATGGTCATGGGGAACTACCATCATGGGCAAGTACACCGCTGAGAATAACCAAAAGGTAAATAAGTTAGTTTTATATGCTCCGCAATGGTTGCGCCAAGGCGGGGCTCCATTGACTGATAAGGGCGGTCAGCTTGGTGCTTATCGAATTGCCTCGGTAGCCGATGCTAAGAATCGCTGGTTGACTGGTGTGCCAGAAAATGCAAAAGCTACCTTAATTCCACAAGGGTGGTTTGAAAAATGGGCTGCAGCAACATTTGAGACGGATCCATGGGGTAAAACCCAGGAACCAAAAAAACTGCGTGCGCCCAATGGTACCGTTCAAGATGCTCGTGAATTCTGGACGGCAGGCACGCCTGTTTATGACCCTAAGGATATTCGTGTGCCAGTAATGTTAGTGCACGCAGAATGGGATGCTGACTTACCAAGCTACATGATGTACGAGTATTTCACCAAGCTAGAGAATGCTCCATACAAAATCATGCTGCAAATCAGTGAAGGTACTCACACCATCATCATGGAAAAAAATCGTATGTTGATGTTTACTGGCGTCCAGGAGTTCTTGGATAGTTCATTCAAACCAGAAAAATAATAAAAGCCTTAAAAAGAATTTATGAGATTAGATGAAGCCAGCTAGCTTGAAAGCTGGCGGTCGTAAAGGGGCACTACTTGTTGTATCCAAAGACTTGAGTCTTGCAGTCTTAGTTCCGCAGATTTCAAAAACTATTAGGGCTGCAGGTTTCCCCGTCATAAGGGATGTAAGTAATAAATATGAAAATTGATTTCGACGGTATTCAAGCGTTCGTAGTGATAGCAGAACTCGGTGGGTTTAATAAAGCTGCAGATCAACTGCATATTACGCAAACAGCCCTAACGCGCCGAGTTCAAAAGCTTGAGTCTTATCTTGGGCTGAAACTTATTGACAGAACAACTCGTCATGTTGAGCTTACAGTAGTAGGTCGAGAGTTCTTGCCTCAGGCGCGTGTCATCGTCAATGAAATGACTTCTGCGATTGGTCGTCTTAAAGATATTTCGCAACATGCTAAGGGGAGCTTTAGTCTCTCTTGTATCGCCAGTTTAACGGTCAGCATGGTTCCAAAGCTTATCCGACAGTATGCCAATACCCATCCAAATAATCGTATACGTATATTCGATGCTACCTCTAGCGAGGTTCGCAAAGCGGTTCTAAATCATCAAGCAGAAATTGGTATTGCATTACATGGTGAAAAGCATGCCGATTTAATAGAGACAACTTTATTTGACGATCCTCTAGTCTTTATATGTCAAGACACTCATCCACTCAAAAATAAAAAATTAGTTACATGGTCTGACATGCGTGACATAGACTTAATTGTTGTCAGCAACTTTACAGCTACTAGAGTACTGATGGATTATCAACTTGCTCAGCATGGCATTCATCTGAATGGAAACTACGAAGTACAGCATCATGCTACTGCCATCAATTTAGTAGCAGCAGGTGTCGGTTGCGCAATACTCCCATCTTCAACGCTTAATGATGGTGAGCGACCACATATTCGTAAGATTGTATTAAAGGATCCAACGGTTAAACGTAAGGTCACCTTGCTGCGCCATAAAAACACTAGCCTTTCTCCAGCAGCTGAAGCTTTCTTCAAGCTGATTCAAAAGAGCGTCTGAAGAGTGGCTGGCGTATTATTATTGCTTAATACGAAATAATAATATTTTATATTGCACTTATCAATATAAAGATTATATCGGATACTCCTGTTATGAGTACCAAAATAAAACAAAATCAGATTGATGTGCTAGTCATCGGCGGCGGGAACGCTGCCCTTTGTGCCGCGCTGATGGCTAGAGAGGCGGGAGCTTCGGTATTGGTTTTGGAGGCCGCCCCAAAAGAATGGCGCGGTGGTAATTCAGCGCATACCCGTAATATCCGCGCAATGCATGACCAACCGGAAGATGTCATGCTGGAATCCTATCCTGAAGAGGAATACTGGCAAGATGTTCTCAAGGTAACAAGTGGCAAGACTGATGAGCGATTGGCAAGATATGTCATTCGCTCGACCTCTAAATGTCGCAAATGGATGGAGCATCATGGAGTACATTTTCAGCCTCCTTTATCTGGGACTCTCAATTTATCCCGAACCAATGCATTTTTTATGGGTGGCGGCAAAGCTTTAGTAAATGCATATTACCGAAGCGCCGAAAAGCTGGGTGTGGAAATTCGCTACAAATCACCAGTTGATTCACTAGAAATTCGAGACGGAAAATTCATTGCTGCTTACATAAGTAATGAACGAATTGAGGCTAAGACTTGTGTCTTGGCTGCGGGTGGTTTTGAATCCAATCGCGAGTGGCTCAAGGAGGCTTGGGGTATCAATGAGTATGGCGAATCTCCGGCCGATAACTTCTTAATACGGGGCACTCAATACAATAAGGGTGTTTTGCTTAGGCAACTAATTGACCTTGGTGCAGATTCTGTAAGCGATCCAACTCAGGCTCATATGGTTGCGGTAGATGCGCGTGCGCCTTTATATGATGGCGGTATTTGCACTCGTATCGATGCAGTTTCATTTGGTATCGTGGTGAATAAAAATGCACAGCGTTTTTCCGATGAGGGTGAAGACTTTTGGCCAAAGCGTTACGCGTTCTGGGGAAGATTGGTGGCTCAGCAGCCCGGCCAAATTGGCTATTCCATCATCGATTCAAAAGTACTAGGCCGTTTTATGCCGCCAGTATTTCCTGGTGAAAAAGCGAAAAGCTTGGAAGAGTTGGCGCAAAAGCTTGGCATAGATCCAAGCGCCTTGGTGCAAACAGTGAGTGCATATAACGCAGCATGTCGAGTGGGCACTTTTAATCATACGATCATGGATGACTGTCACACCGAAGGTCTAGAGCCACCAAAAACACATTGGGCCTTGCCGATAGATAAAGGTCCTTTTTATGGCTATGCAGTTCGACCTGGAGTCACATTTACCTACTTAGGTTTAAAAACCGATGAAACTGCAGCGGTTCGTTTTAATAATCAACCAAGCGAGAATTTATTCGTAGCTGGAGAGATGATGGCTGGAAATGTATTGGGTAAAGGTTATGCGGCAGGCATTGGCATGGCGATTGGAACAGTATTTGGGCGAATAGCGGGAAGTGAAGCAGCAAAAGCAGCGTTACATCATAGGGACCATTCTCATGCAGCAACTTAAATCCTTAATTTTGGAAGCGAGTGCTTTGGGCTCAAATGCGCCAGAAGTAGAGGCGGCTCGTATGTTGACTATCTGCAATTCCTGCCGATACTGCGAGGGATTTTGTGCGGTCTTTCCTGCTATGACGAGACGGATAGAGTTTTTGCCTGCTGATGTGAATTTCATGGCAAATCTTTGTCATAACTGTGGGGCATGTTTGCATGCTTGCCAATACGCTCCACCACATGAATTTGCTGTAAATATTCCAAAAGTAATGGCACAAGTTCGTAAGGACACCTATATTGCTTATGCATGGCCAAAGGCCTTTGGCTCTTTATATAAATCAAATGGGGTGGCCGTTTCAATGGCGGCATCTCTTTCGCTCATTTTATTTTTACTGTTAACGCTGGTAGTGAATGGAACCCTAACTTCTGGTCCGCTTAACGGAAATTTTTACGCAATCTTTTCACACAATACCTTGGCAATCATGTTTGGCGCAGTTTTTGGATTTTCAATAATTGCCCTGCTGATTGGTTTGCAGAATTTTTGGCGCGGCATTGATCCAGGTCTTTCCTCGGGGGGTGCGGTCGCCGAAGCGACACATAACGCATTAACTTTGAAGTATCTTGGCGGTGGTCATGGAGAGGGCTGTAATAACGAAGACGATGCTTTTACTTTGTGGCGTAAGCGGTTTCACCATTTCACTTTTTACGGCTTCATGCTTTGCTTTGCGGCTACTAGCGTAGCAACTTTGTATCACTATTTACTGGATTTACATGCTCCATATGCGCTCAATAGTACTCCAGTCATTTTAGGAACGCTTGGCGGTATTGGTTTGTTGATTGGACCTACAGGCCTACTGTATTTGAATTTCAAGAGAAATACTGAGCATGGAGATGCTTCTCAAAAACCAATGGATAGAGCATTTATTCTGCTGCTTTTCTTCATTAGCGCCTCAGGCTTAGCTCTCTTAGCCTATCGCGATACTAGTGCAATGCCTGCATTACTTGCTACCCATTTAGGCTTTGTGATGGGCCTCTTTTTAACAATGCCTTATGGGAAATTTGCCCATGGATTCTATAGGCTTGTAGCGCTTTTAAAGAATGCAATTGAAAAACGTCAACCCAACAAACTTGGCTTAAGTGGAGAATAGTAAAAATGATTACTACGAAACAGAAAAATATCTTTAATGTATTTCTAAGTCTTACATTAAGCTTACTTACTTACCCAGCATATTCTCAAGAATTTCCGCCTAAAAAGACGATCACTATGGTCGTTGGATTTGCAGCGGGTGGAGCTGCAGATACGGCAGCTCGGATCATTTCAAAAAAACTCAGTGAGAACATTGGTGCAAATGTGGTTGTCGATAACCGTGGTGGCGCAGGTGGAAATATTGCACATCAGTTTGCTGCTAATGGACCTACCGATGGCAGTACCATCCTATTTGGCTCAGTTGGACCGCTAACCATTGCTCCACATATGATGAAGCTTCCGTACGATCCCTTTAAGGATCTTTCGCCAATCACGATGGGGGTTAATTTCCCAAATATTCTTGTGGTGAATGCGGGCACTGGTATAAAAACATTTTCAGAGTACATTGCTTACGCTAAGAAAAATCCTAAAAAATTAGAATATGCATCTACTGGACCTGGCTCTGCATCGCATCTAGCGGGAGAATTGCTAGACGAAATGGCTAGCATTCAAACGGTACACGTGCCTTACAAGGGTGGAGCGCCGGCGCTACAAGATTTGCTAGGTGGTCGTGTTGCGGCATATTTCTCGACCTACAGTACGTCTCAAGCCTATATTGAAAATGGGCAACTGATTCCTTTGGCAGTTACGGGGCCGCAGCGCCTTAAATCGCTACCTAAAATCCCAACCATTGCCGAATCTGGATACGCTGGTTTTAATGCGACTAATTGGTATGCCTTTGTTGCTTCATCGAAGGTGCCAGCTCCGATATTGGATCGCTGGAATGTAGAAATTGTGAAGGTGTTGAAGTCGCCTGATGTAACAAAGCAATTGAATGATCATGGCCTTACGCCAATGCCCACCTCACGCGAGGAGCTAGCAAATTACATGACCAAAGAATCAGGAACTTGGGGTCGCCTAATAAAGGATAAGAAAATCACAGGCGAATAAGATTAGGCGGGGGAGACACCTAAACTACCTTCGGGTATTCTTTCTTGCGATACTTAAAATAATGATTTCTCTCTCATAAAGTGTTTTGCAGAAACGAGGTGTTAGATGGCTGCTCCAAAAATCCTGTGGTTTTGAAAGCCAAAAAGTAAAATCATACTTTTTATATTCTCGTTAGATTAGTCACAAAAATATTCCCACACCGACAATCAGGATTTGTAGCCTATTGAAATCCTGGCAATTTTCCTTGAATGTCTGCCCTCACAGTCCGTTGGTCTCAGATTCAAGACCTAGTGAGTCCATCAGAAAATGTGGGAGTTTTATCTTTGTGTAATATCTATTTATGGTCGATAAATCATTCCCACACTTTAGAGCCAGGTTTAAGATCATTCAACTACTTTGCATAGGTCAATCTCAATAGAATGAAGACAATTTTTTGCGCGCTGTTAACTGCACTATTCTTAATTTCATATTGCAACGCACAAAGTTCTGCGCCCCCTTTTCCTAATAAACCTGTAACGATTGTGGTTGCCTATGCCCCAGGGGGCCTGGGTGATGTTCTAGCTAGACGATTAGCAGATAAGCTGAGTATTCGCACAAAACAAACTTTTGTAGTTGAAAACAAGCCAGGGGCTACAGGGGCCCTAGCCACAAGATATGTTGCCAAATCAAAACCTGATGGTTACATCCTCCTTTTAGGCCAAACTGGCGAAATGGTGATCAATCCAATTGTGAATAAGGATGTGGGCTACGACACCAATAAAGATTTCAGGCCCGTAGCACTAATAGGGGATGCCCCACTCATTCTTGCCACACCAGGAAACTCTAGCTATCGCACCCTCCCTGAATTTATTAAGCTCGCCAAAGCAAAACCAGGATCAATGACTTACGCCTCATCAGGTAGCGGGACGCCCGGACATTTAGCTGCGGCATCCCTAGCGCAAGATATGAATATTAATATGGCGCATGCCCCCTATAAGGGAGCTGGGCAGGCAATGACTGATTTGCTTGGCGGTCATGTCGATATCTTTTTCTCAAGCGCACCCGCTGTGATTCCTCATATTGAAAGTAAAGCTCTCAGAGCGCTTGCGGTATCTTCCGAAAAGAGAATGGCCATTCTTCCTGAAGTGCATACCGTATCCGAAGATGCCATTAAGGGATTTAACTTTACACTTTGGGGAGGTATTTTTGCCCCCGTAGGCACTCCAGATTATGTTGCAAATTACTTAAATGCTGAAATTAACGAGGTATTAAAAGATCCGTCCTTTAGCGGCCCCTTAGAGAAGGATGGCTTATTCATTAAGATAAATTCACAAGCCGAGTTTATGGAGTTCATTAAGCGTGAAACCATTAAATACAGCAAACTATTAAAGACCATTGAAATTAAGAACGACTAGATTCAAATTAAGAAGAAGACATGAAAATCATCATTATTCCTGGGGACGGTATCGGCCCAGAAACCATGGCTGTGACAACTCAAGTATTGGAGAACGCCTCTGCTAAATTTAATTTAGGCTTAGAACTGGAGCAAGAAATTGCTGGACATAGTAGCTTAGAAAAATATGGTAGCACCGTTACCTCAATACTGCTTGAAAAAGTAAAGGCGGCTAACGGCCTGATGCTCGGACCCATGGCAACGTACGATTTCAAAGATGAGTCTAAAGGCGAGATTAATCCCTCTAAATTCTTTAGAAAAGAATTAGATCTATTTGCCAATATTCGGCCGTCGCGCACATATCCAAAGGTACCGACCTGCGTAAAGCCTTTTGATCTAGCTGTCGTACGAGAAAATACTGAAGGCTTTTATGCTGATAGGAATATTGAATCTGGCGGCAGCGAAATGCTCATTACACCTGATGTAGTTATTTCTCTGAGAAGGATTACCAGGCAATGTTGTGAACGTATTGCAAAAGCAGCTTTTGAGCTAGCAATGACTCGCAAAAAGCATGTCACCATTGTTCACAAAGCGAACGTTCTCAAAATTGGTGATGGTATGTTTATCGATATTTGCAAGGCCATTGGCCAAAACTATCCACAAGTGCAAATTGATGATTTCATTGTTGATGCCATGATGGCTCATGTTGTGCGTGCACCAGAACGCTTTGATACTATCGTCACAACTAATATGTTCGGAGATATTTTGTCTGACCTTACGGCGGAGCTATCTGGCAGTCTTGGCCTAGGTGGCTCGCTTAATGCTGGTGAGCAATACGCCATGGGCCAGGCAGCACATGGCTCTGCGCCTGATATTGCTGGTAAGGATATCGCTAACCCATTCTCGCTTGTTCTATCAGCAGCCATGCTCTTGAACTGGCATGGCCAAAAAACTACTCAAGTTCAGTTTACTGATGCATCAAAAGCAATTGAAAAATGCGTTGGGCTATTAATTGACTCCGGCGAAGTAACCAGAGATATTGGCGGAAACCTGGGCACCAAAGCAGTAGGCGATTCTTTTGCTAGACATTTTTCTAAATGCTAGTTTTTTAAGGGTAGGCCATGATCACTAGAAGAAATTTCATTGCCAGTTCAACTGCACTACTCGCGGGTAGCACACTTTTCTCTACCGAATCTTTTGCGGAGTCTCAATTGAAGCCTAACTTTGATGTGCCTGTTGGTGCATGTGATTGTCATATTCATGTTATCGGTCCCCAATCTAAATACCCTATGGTTTCAGATCGAGTTTATACCCCACCTGAGTGTGGAGTACCTGAGCTCAGAAAACATCTCACGCAACTACATCTTTCCAGGGTGGTATTAATTCAGCCTAGTTTTTATGGTACAGATAACACCTTCCAGCTACTCTCTACTGAGGAGATGGGTAATTCTGCTCGTGCAGTGATTGTGATTGATGAGAAAACTTCCGATCAAGACTTGACCAAAATGGTTGTTATGGGTGCCCGCGGTGTTCGCATGAATCTCTCTACCTCCGGCATCTTTGATGCTGAAGTGGCGCGCAAACAATTAATTTCCTTGGCGCAGCGTATAAAAGATTTTGGGCTACATATTCAGATCTACGCATCAGCTAAGGTTATTGCCGGCATAGCCGATACCATCTACACTCTTCCGGTGCCTGTTGTTTTTGATCACTTCGCCTCCATCAAAGCAAAGGGCTTTGAGAAACAAGTAGAGTTACCTGTGATTTTGGATCTAGCTAAGTCAGGCCAAATTTATATCAAGTTATCTGGTATTTATCGAATTTCTGAAGCGGGCCCTGACTATTCTGAAGTAAAAGATTTGGCTCAGCTTTACGTAGAAACCAATGCTGATCGCATGCTCTGGGCAAGTGATTGGCCCCATACCAATACTATCGCCGGCATTCCAGCGACCCAAGTAACGCCTTATAGAATTGTGGACGATGTGAGAGTCTTTAATTTACTGCCGGATTGGATTCCTAATCGCCAAAATTTAGTCAAAGTACTGGTAAACAATCCGGAGCGTCTATACCGTTTCTAGAGTGGATTTAAGAGAGGTTTTTCATTTAGTGACAATAAGTGCGTAAGCAATCTCTCGTATCTTCCGCCACCGCCCCAACAAATATATAGATCTGCCAGGGTAGGAATGAAGCTCTAGGCTATTAAAAAAGCCACCCGTAGGTGGCTCTCGTTTTGCGAATCATAGTGTTACTTCGTTTTTACAAATGTAACCCAGTTTGCACCTTTACCACCAGGAACTCTTTCAATTAGAGCGAGCTCGCCAGTACTTTGGTTTATGGAATAAAGCGAAACTTTTTCAGACTTTTGCCCGGAAGCAACTAAAAATTGCCCGCTAGGATCAACGTTAAATCCTCTAGGCATTTCCTCTGTTGGAATGGTAAATAAATATTTTACTTTTCCTGTTGCTGGATCTACTTCAAAGCCGCTTAATGTGCTCTTAGTTCTTTCGGATGTATAGAGAAATTTACCATTAGGGGTCAATTTAATTTCGGCGCAGAAGATCATGTTGGAGTCATCGAAAGCAGTTGCCTCGGGTGAACCAGTGGGGGGCCTTGGTCTGCCGGGCACCAGTTTGCTATCACTCGGAAGGCTTGAGATTGCTTGAATTTGAGTTAAGGCCCCCGACTTGATGTCTCTAGTAAAGACAATGACTTCACCGGTCATTTCAGTGATCACATAGGCAAATTTATTATCAGCTGAAATAACGATATGTCTTGGCCCCTGTTGTTTTTTAAGAGCTACTGAGGTAGAAGTCTCTGAAAGGGGTTTGGCTTTAGACGCATTAAAACTATGAATTTTGATTTCATCTGTACCTAGCTGTGGCACATAGACAAACTTAT
This sequence comes from Polynucleobacter sp. JS-JIR-II-c23, assembly GCF_035011225.1. Classification (NCBI taxonomy): domain Bacteria; kingdom Pseudomonadati; phylum Pseudomonadota; class Betaproteobacteria; order Burkholderiales; family Burkholderiaceae; genus Polynucleobacter; species Polynucleobacter sp. JS-JIR-II-c23. The sequence goes on from NZ_JAYGQT010000001.1 coordinate 517,833, forward strand.
TGGATTGGTCAAATACGATTGCATGTGGATTTTTCCCGCCGCTCTGAAATGCTTCAGCCGGAACAGGATTTACATAGCCGTTTGTTTGAATTTGGTTAACGCTATTATTATGGCCACCAAAAGAGGTTGCCAATAACCATTTACCGGTTTTATCGGTGGATACACTTACCATGCTGTCTGGCAGGGGAACGGCGCCAGTCCATTTCAGCTGTCCATTAGCCTGGTCAATTTGATACATATATAAAGCAAATGGCTTAGAGCGAACTGAGGCAAATAAATTTTTCCCGTCCGGTGTTACTGCCATTGGCATTACGAATTTTCCGGCGGGAAAGCGACCAACGGAGTTTAGGTGTGGACTTGGCCCCCCTATTAATTCATAGGCAGATATATCAGCATCATCAGTATTGGAAATATAAACATAGGTTCCGCAATATGCGCTTGTTGCTACTGATAGAGTGGTAGCAACAAGTGCTATGTTTATAAAGATGGATTTTTTATTCATGTTGCCCCTTTTTTATGCATTCTCTGCTGTTTAATCATAGCCACAACACCATATTTCTATATTGGTATCTTCCCTATTTATTGGGTGAGATCCTGTAATGTCGCATTCATAGCCACTAGTCTGGCAGACTAGAATTAGCATGCTAGCTAGCCTTATTCCCAAAGCTTAAAATCACCAAGCATAAGGTCTGGGGCGTTTAGATGTCTTTTAAAGTAGTCCTCGGTAGAATTGTCGCTAACCTTAACGCATGCTAGTGGCGACTTTTCACCCGCAATTTCCTGTCTCTTATTTTTAAGTGCATCCAAAATCAATCCACAATAGCATTTAATTTGCATACAGCCTCACCCTAAACTTTCGCCTTATTGGTCAAAAATTGTCTTGTTTCTATAAGAGACATTGGGGTCGCAACCAAGCCCATTTCTTGCATGTGCGAGATTACATCTCACCAGAAAAGCAAACCCTCATCACAAATGGTGGGGGTTTATATCTTTTAAGCATTACTTTAAGTAACGGTTTGCATCATAATTTAATTGCTAGGCAAAGATCCCGTAATTATGCTTAACTAGTCTAAATTAATTAAGGGGATCGATATGCATCGCAGCAAATTGCTTTTTGTGATGACATTATTAGTATCGGCAACTTCATTTGCTCAAGATATAGTAAGCGCTGATCAAGTAGTTGGGGCACTTGAAAAACAATTTGGCGTTACACCAGGCCAAAGACGCAACCATATTAATGGAGTTTGTATAACAGGTTCATTTATTGGCGATAAAGCCATTCAAGCCTATACAAACTCACCTTTATTTTCTGGAAAAAAAATACCGGTGATTGGTAGATTCTCCTTAGCTGGCGGCAGTCTAAAAATTCCAGATACTGCGAGAAACCCAAGGGGTATGGCGCTGGAGTTTGAGTTGCCGAAAAAGGCTGTACAGCATTTCACCATGCTCAATGTTCCTGTGTTTGGTGCATCTACCCCAAATTCTTTTTACGATGGAGTAATTGCTAATACCCCAGACCCGGCTACTAGTAAGCCAGATCCCGAAAAGGTAGCCGCTTACAAAGTAAGTCATCCAGATGCACGGGCACTAAGTGAATATCTGGCTCAAAATAACCCGATCACCAGTTATGCCAATAGTGATTTTTATAGTATCCATACGTTTAAGTTCATTAACAAAAACAATAAAACAACTTTAGTTAAATGGCGTTTTATCCCTCAAGAAGGAGTTAAGCGCTTAAGCGATGAAGAGCTTAAAACGGCTTCTACTCGATTCTTGGATCAGGATATCATTGCCAAAACCCAAGCGGGTCCTGTGCGCTGGGATATGCTTGTCATAATTGGTGAGCCATCGGATGAACAAGAAAATCCAACCGTTTACTGGCCAGCTAATCGAAAGGAAATAAAAGCGGGTATTCTGACTTTGACGTCAGCTAGCCCCCAGCAAGGCGGCGTTTGTGAAAAAATTAATTTTGATCCACTGGTAATGGCGGATGGCATTGCTCCAACCAACGACCCTGTTCTTCTTTTTAGGTCACCCGCTTATGCAGATTCCTATGCGAAGCGATTAGTGGAAAAATAGTCCAGGTGGTAATGAGAATTACACAAACCGGAATCCCTTGGTCTCAGGTTCCAGTCCCAGTGTGCCCGGCTGAAAAATAAAACCCTAGCTAGAGATAGTCGAAGTTTTTAGTATTGCCTTATGATCAGAGTTTAAATTTCACGAAAGAAGTTGATGAATACATTTGATGCAATCCGCGAACGCAGAGCTGTAAAGCACTTTGACCCAAGCCATGAATTTACTAGACAAGAGACTGACCTGCTACTAGAGCTTGCTATGCAAGCACCTTCTTCATTCAATATCCAGCATTGGCGTTTAGTCAATGTGACTGATAAAGCCTTAAGAGCAAAGTTACGAGAGGCTGCTCACGATCAAGCTCAAGTGACCGAGGCATCACTGCTCTTTGTGGTGACTGTTGATATAAAGGCATGGGAAAAGGATCCGGCCAGATATTGGGTCAATGCACCCAAGGAAGCCCAAGATATCTTAGTTCCTTGGATTCACCCTTTTTACTCTGGCAAAGAGCAGTTACAGAGAGACGAAGCAATGCGCTCTGCTGGAATTATGTTGCAAACCATGATGCTTTCAGCCAAGGCGATGGGCTATGATTCTTGCCCAATGGTTGGTTTTGATTTTGAAAAGGTGGCCGAGCTTATACATCTTCCAAAAAACTATGCCATTGCTGCGATGTTGGTAGTTGGAAAAGCCATTAAATCAGCATGGCCAAAGCCGGGATTCATCCCCAAATCAGAAATGATTATTGAGAACCATTTTTAAATTGAGATACTTTCTGAATTGAGCTCCTTGATCCAGCGTCAGGCGCTAGTGAGCCCACCAGAAAAGCAAACCCTCATCAGGAATGGTGGGGATTTTGTCTTTTGGGTCATTTCAATGATGTGGGCATGCAGATATTTTGACCCTAATGTAAGATCTTTCCATAACAAAAAGGAGACTTATGAAGATCAAATTACATTTTCTGGGGGTATGTTTAGCGCTGGTATTTTGCTCTACCAGTGTATTTGCCCATAAGGATACGGACCCAGCTCATCAAACTTATTCAGAGGGTAATTTTCCTCTTGAAAATGGATTAGCAATCGAGAATTTCAAAATTTCCTACACAACCCAAGGAACTTTGAATGCGGATAAATCAAACGCTATTTTGATGGTGACGGCGATTGGTGGGAATCATCATCGCATTGATTACCTTATTGGTCCTGGTAAAGCCTTAGATACTGATAAGTACTTTGTCATTTGCACTGATGCTATTGGTAATGGATTAACATCCTCCCCTTCAAATAGTCAAACACAGGCAAATGTGAGCTTTCCGGAATTCAACATCCGGGATATGGTTAATAGTCAATATCGCTTAATCACGGAGCATTTTGGCATCACCAAGTTAGTGACAGTAGTGGGCGCCTCTATGGGCGGTATGCAGGCTTTGCAATGGGCCGTTTCTTATCCTGATGCAATGCAGTCAGTTGTTCCAATTATTCCGCTGGCAAAAACACATGCCTGGACTACGGGGGTGCTTGAAATGCTCAGACAGAGCATCATGGCTGACCCAGCTTACCAAGGTGGAAAATATGACAAACCTGTTGAAAAGGGGATGCGCCTATGGGCAGGATGGTTAAGCGGAGTAATCGTCAGAACGCCTGCCTACCAGAATCAACAATTCAATACACCTGAGGCGGAAATAAACTTTATCAATAAACTTCAAGATGCCTCTTGGAAGCGTATGGATGCAAACGATTGGATTTGGCAGTCACGTGCTTATGACCGTCATGATATTGGGCAAACAAAAGGTTTCAACGGAGATACGGTTGCTGCTTTGAAATCGATTAAAGCCAAAACGCTTATTCTCGCAGGTACTGGCGACTTATTAAATCCAGAATCTGACGCTAAAGAATCGGCAAAATACATCCCCCATGTTAAATATGTTGCGATCAATGATGTGAAGCCTATGGGTCATTTATCGGGAGCGGGTGCAACGCCAAATGAAAATGATGTTCAAAATAAATCTATCAAGCAGTTTTTATCCACACTAAAAAAATAAATCCAAAGAAGACTCTTGTGGAAAACTAGGTAATGCCGCATAAACCGCCCGTCTTTTGTCAAGAGTCTAGGACTTAGCGGGCCCACTAATGAAATCAACGACTTAGGGAGAAATTCCTAAGTCGTTTTTCTTTTGATGCTACACCGTTTTTAAGCGGTATCCAGACATCTGTCATATGTTTGGTTGCACACAGACGAACTCATAAACACTTTATAGACTAGCTACTCGATGAGTCAACCTACTAAGAAGGGGTGCAATAAATGTATCAATCTAACTTGTATACAGAGAACACCATTAGGTTAATGGAAATAGTTCTTGCTTTAACTGGCGATGATAAGTGCTACCCCTATCAAAATCCACCATACGCATTAGATCATGAGGGCTTTATCACCCTTAGTGGAGCACTCAAATCAGAATTAAATAAGAATGGAAATCAGGATTTAGTGGCTTGGGCTCACCAAAATATTGTGAGCCTTTTTAAAGAAAAAGTGAACTGCTGTCAATTTAGATCCACTACCAAAGAGAGTTTTTCTATAGTAAATCATTGCAGCAACATGGGTTGATTCTGCAATAGTTTGGGTACTTGGGTTTGGGGTGCTGGTGGCCTGTAACCTAATGCATTATGCGGCCTGACATGGTTGTAGTGCTTGACCCACTCCCCCACGATGATCTGGGCTTCTTTAAGGTTGTAAAAGATCTCCCCATCCAAAAGGTTGTCTCTGAAGGTGCCGTTAAAGCTTTCACAAAAGCCATTCTCCCAAGGGCTCCCTGGTTCAATGTAAGCGGTTTTCACTCCAATACCAGATAACCAACTCCGCAGCTCTTTAGCAATAAATTCTGGGCCATTGTCCGATCGAATATATTGCGGGATACCATGGATCATCATGGCGTTTGCCAGTTGTTCAATCACTTGGACCGATCCAATCCTTCTAGCGCAGTGGATCGTTAGGCACTTTCGGGTGTATTCATCAATCATCGTGAGCATGCGGATCTTGCCCCCATAGGCATCTCTAATAAAGACAAAATCGTAACTCCAAACATGATTGGGGGCAGTAGCTCTTAGCCTCATGCAACTGCCATCGTTAAACCAGAGTCTGCCTCTAGGAGCTTGCTTTTGTGGGATCTTTAGGCCTTCTTGCCGCCAGATGCGAGCGACCTTTGCAGTAGTCGCTTGTCCCCAGCCGCTATTACGCATCATCCCAGCAATAAATCGATAGCCATACCGGCCATAGGTGCTAGCCATGCGGATGACTTCGGCTCTCAGCGGCTCTTCGTCATCTTTAGGCAGTGGCATATAGCGATAAGCTGCTCTGGATAGCCCCACTAAACTGCAGGCAGTCCGCTCAGAGATAGAATGCTGGTCCATGAGCAGCTGCGCTGCATTTTTACGCCTAGTAGGGCTTAGAAGTTTCCCTTAATGACTTCCTTGAGCATCACCTCTCGTAGTGATAAGTCCGCTACGAGCTTCTTAAGCCGGGTATTTTCCAGTTCCAGATCTTTGTACTTCTTTGCCTGATCGACCTTCATACCACCATAGATCTTGCGCCAGCGATAGTAGCTTTGCTCAACCGTTCCCACTTCTTTACAAGCTTGAGCTAAGGTTTTGCCATTGGTGGTTAAAACATCGATTTGACGCAATAAGGTGACGATTTGTTCGGGTTTAAGACGTTGACCTTTTGCCATATTTAGCACTCCTTTAAGGTGAGAGATTATCAACAATCCTCTCTTCTGGAGTGGTACTAAAAATCAGGTCAGTTCATCCTCAGGTGACTGGTAATGTCTATGCTAAAGACTATGCGAGCCCTACACCAGACTACATCGCTAGTACATCCAACGACATGTTGGCTGCATATAGTGATGCAGCTGGAAGGCCCAACCCTACTGTATTTGCTAGCTCTAATTTAGATGGCCTGACACTGGCGCCCGGCCTTTACAGCTCGCTTGCGGATCTAAATTTATCTGCCAATAGCACTTTGACTCTCAATGGAGGCCCAAATGACGTATGGATCATTCAGGTTGCAGGAGGGCTTACTACTGGGGCAACAAGTAATATTTCTTTAACTGGTGGCGCATTACCCCAGAATGTCTTTTGGCAAATTAAAACTGCGCTTACTGTTGGAGCAACATCTACCTTTAACGGAGTGGTGTTGACTGGTACAGCAGTCACCATTGGAGTGAGCTCAATAATTCATGGAAGACTGCTGGCTCAGTCAGCAATCACAATGCATTCCAATGCCATTACTAAGCCTGCGCCTTAATAGCAATAGCTCATATTACCAAGGCAATTTTTCACCTGAGTAAGTCAGGAAGCTGCCGGAATCTTCCTTATTTACATTCGCAAGGACATTGAACATATCAGTCACAGCTTCTAAAGGATCCCTGCCGATTTGCTGACCGCGAAAAGGTTGTGATAAACCAGAGTTCACGGTGCCTGGGTGAAGGGCAATCAAAGCAATATTGGGTTTCGTTCTTGCAAATTCGATAGAGGCTGTTTTGATGATCATATTGAGTGCGGCTTTTGAAGCTCTATAGCTATACCAACCACCCAGTCGATTATCTTCAATGCTACCCACCTTGGCAGATAGCGTTGCCATGACGCTATGCTTTGGATCCAAGAGTTTTGAGAAATGCTTGATTGTTAGGGCTGGACCAATAGTGTTTGTGTTGAACATCTCAGCCAATTGAGTTGCATTTAAATCATCCAATTTCTTTTCAGGCATCCATTCTTCTGAATGTAATACACCAATAGTGTTGATGATCAATTGAAAAGGTCCCAACTCAGCCAGACTGCTTGCGGAGGCTTCAATAGTCGGCGGTTGAGAGTAGTCAATAGCATGATCAGAGTTTCGATGAATGCCAATTACCCTGGAGCAGGATGGATGATTCTGCAGTAGTTTTACAAAGTGGGAGCCAATAGTCCCCGATGCTCCAATGACAAGTGCGCTAAATGGTTTTGGAAGTAAGCTCATCGCTAAGTATTAATTATTTTTCTGAATGTCAGGTTAATGCGGGATCCAGCTATCGTTTTCGTTTTCAATAAGGCATGATGCCAAAATTCTTGAGTAGGTGCATGCATTATTAATACGCTACCATTTTCTAGGAATATAGAGACGGTTGTTTTATCTTGCTTGTGTTTAAAGGCGAACTTGCGTTTAGCGCCAAGACTAAACGATGCAATAGGGGACGATGCATCAAGCTCTTTCTCATCATCACTATGCCATCCCATGCCGTCATCACCATCATGGTAAAAATTGAGTAGGCAAGAGTTAAATTCAGATTGAGATATTTCTTCTAGCCTAGCTTTTATCATTAATAGTTCGGGCGTCCATCCTTGAGGACTCTTTGTTATCCCAGAGTAGGTGTAGGAGCAAGAGGGCTCTCCCACCCAAGCAACTTGCCGGCGAGTAGTGATTGTTTTGCCAAACATAACCAGTCGATCAGATTCCCAAACAAGAGACTCTTTCAGTTGATTCATTAATTGGGTGGTCTTCTGCTCAGAAAAGATGCCGGAATAGTAATGAGCACATCCATCCTTTGGTAGCAGGTTTCGGGTGCAATCGGCGGGGTTAGTTTCAAATAACGAACTTTGCATCATTGCTGGCAAGTGGTAAGCACTAATTCTCTAAAAACCCTAGAATAGTCTTAATTTCAATTTCTAGAGAAGGCATATCCATGAAAGCCCCAGATAAGCGATGCTGCGGCTCCGGTGTTTGCATCATTAATGATGTTGGCGAGTGCTGGTGTGGACAAGTTTGGGATGGAGAAAAAATGGCTGCCCCAAGCCTTACCTTGAACAAGTCAAAAGATCTGGCGCCTGACATCGGCAGGCAAGTAGATCAGAGTAATTCCGAGTCAGAATAAAGCAACGCCATTAGGAGGCACCCATGTTACAAAAACTTCGTATTAAACTCGCTCGTTGGATTCTGGGTAAGCATTGCCCTTGTTATCAAATGGGCTATCACACTATGGTTGATTTTCAGCAAAGAAGCGCTGATCAGCTAGCCAAAGAGCAAGATCGTAAAAAAATTCATTAACCCTTTTAGCTAATCATCTAATAGGTAGATTGAGAATGAAGCGTTGGCAAATGCGAAGAAATTGTGCGCTGACGCCAAAGCAACTGCTTCAGTTTTACATTGTTTTGGTCTGTCTCTCGCTGATCGTTGCGGGAGGCTTCTTTTTGGCGGGGGTATGGGTTATCCCCATTTTTACGGCCTTAGAGTTAAGTGCGGTAACACTTGGATTTTTAATCTATTGCCGGCATGCCCTCGATTCTGAAACCATTGAAATTGAAGGCAAGCGCTTAATAGTCAAAAAATTTATCGGCTACAAGGAAACTGTCCATGAATTTAATACACAGTGGGCAAAAATAGACTTGCCAACCGAGGAGTCAAAGGTATTCCACATCAGCCAATCTCATTTACGAGTCGAGTTAGGACAGTTTTTAAGGCGCGAGCAACAGCTGCCTTTGATTGCTGCCGTTAGAGCCCATCTGGGATGATCAAAGTAGCGAGAAAAATGCTGTATTGCTATGTGCGCCACTGCACCTATTACTTGAGAAGAGTTCGCTGGACTGTAACTTCAACCATAAATGAAATAGGGTTAATGAATGTGCTGCAGCACAAGTTTGGAATCAGTTTCATACTAGCCCCAATCTCATTTTTAGACCCAAAAAACCATGGAAGTCACAAAAGCAGTTAAGTCAGCGCTCAACACTTTGGTTGATATTGCCAGTCACTCCGTGAATGGGCAACTTGTAACCGTCCCAGAGATTTCAAAGAGGCAGCATATATCGATTAGTCGTCTTGAGTTGTTGCTACGCCCACTCAGGGAGTCAGGTCTTGTGATTGGCATCAAAGGCCGATCTGGTGGATATCTGCTATCAAAAGACCCTCGAGTTATCACCATCAAAGATATTGTTTTAGCGATGAACCAAATTAAGAAGAAAAAAGTCGAAGTGGCAGACATCGCTAAAGACCTTTATCAATCGCTTGAAACTTATATGATGAGTTGCATCTCTAATGTCACTTTAGCTACCGCAATCAAAGATTACATTCCACGGTTTAGCGAGGCGCAGGCCGCCCCTGAGCGAAAGCCTTATTTGCCGCTTGAGCCTTTAATGAATGTAGGGCACGAAAAGAAGCGAAAGAGGGAAGTTCAGAGGGTAGTTAAAACCCCCTTTAAAAAGGTGGAGAATATCCCTCGTGGTCCTAACTCAATTTTTAGCTTTGCTGAATATTTGAATAGAGATACCTCCACAAACTAATTAAATCTAAGACCTTTAGCGTGGACGTTAAGCTGCACTCATACCCTGATTTAGCATTTGTTGATATTGAAACCACGGGGTCGAATTTTGAGCGTGATCGAATTACAGAGATAGGGATTAAAACCCTGGCAAGTCATGAAATTCATGTATGGGAAAGGTTAATTAACCCCCAGGTCTTCATTCCACAAAACATTCAAAAACTGACGGGCATAGTTCCATCTATGGTCGAGTCTCAACCATGTTTTTCTGAGATCGCTGAGGAGTTGGCAAAAGAGCTTCAGGGAAAAATATTTGTTGCTCACAACGCTAGATTTGACTATGGGTTTATCAAAGCCTCCTTTAAAAGAATCGGAATTGACTTTAAGCCAAAAGTCTTATGTACAGTAAAGCTATCCAGATTGTTGTTTCCAGAACAGCCTCGTCATAATCTCGATACTATTATTAGCGCGCACAGATTGAAAGTGAGTGCTAGGCACCGCGCGCTAGGCGATGCAGATCTACTACTTCAGTTTTGGCGAGTATGCGAATCTCAAGTTGGGTTTGATAAATTAAATCAGGCAATCAACCAGCTGATTGGCAACCCTAGTCTTCCTCCAAACATTGATCAGCATGCAGTAGATTTAATTCCGGATGGCCCGGGTTGCTATATCTTTTATGGGGATAACAAGACCCCACTCTATATTGGTAAAAGTATCTCGTTACGCAGTAGGGTGATGGGACATTTTCAGGGGGCATTAACACAGCGTAAGGAAATGAAGCTTTCGTTGCAAGTTCGCGACATTGATTGGATTGAGACTACTGGTGAGTTAGGCGCCTTAATTCTTGAATCCAAATTAATCAAAGAGCGCATGCCTGTAATGAATATCAAACTTCGTAAATCTAAGGATTTATGCGCATGGCGTTTAGAGGAGGATGCATCTGGAGTCCTTGTTCCTCAGCTGGTAACGCATCATCATCTTGCCCCCGGCCTGCAAGCGAACTTATACGGTTTGTTTTATAGCAAGCGAGAGGCGCACGCTTACTTAAAAGCGATTGCAAAAAAACATCGCTTATGTGAGGCGCTATTAGGACTTGAAAAAAGATTGGACGGCAAATCTTGTTTTGGATATCAGGTGAAGCAATGTGAGGGAGCTTGCATCAATCTCAAACCGGTTGCTATGCACAACCTGCAATTGAGGACAGTAATGGAGTTATTCAAGGTGCAGGTATGGCCTTATTCCGGAGCTATTGCCATTAAAGAGGGTGATGAGATGATCGTAGTAGATAGGTGGTGTTACCTGGGTACTGCTATCAATCACGATGAACTTCATGAATTGGCTGAGTTTGGAGAAGGTGAGTTTGATCTCGATATCTATAAGATATTGAAAAAAGCCCTGGCTGGAGCTTATAAAAATAAAGTGATAGAGCTCTAATTTGAGGGCTTATTCAGCATCAACTCTATTTGCTTGCTATGCTTAGCTATGTTTGTATATATGAAATGTCCTAAGTGAATATCAATTCTGATTACAGCAAGAAAGTCGTTGTAAACCACCATGACTTACCATGGGTACCTAGTCCTGAGCCTGGGGTTGAGCGCCGTATGCTCGATCGTATCGGTGATGAAGTGGCAAAGGCAACTTCTATCGTGCGCTATCAAGCTGGAACCCAATTTAAAACTCACACACATGAATTTGGTGAGGAGATCTTGGTTTTAGATGGTATCTTTAGTGACGAGACAGGAGACTACCCTGCCGGCACCTATCTCATGAATCCCCCGGGATCCTCTCATGCGCCATTTAGTCAAACTGGCTGCACTCTGTTTGTGAAGCTACGGCATCTGGGTCCAGATCAATTGGAGCGAGAAGTCATTAACACTAAAACTGCTCCTTGGTACCAGGGTATGGTTCCCGGTCTTAATGTAATGCCACTAATGCAACAAGGTAGCGGATCTACTTTAGTTCGATGGGCTCCTCAGACCTATTTCAATCCCCATAAACATTACGGCGGTGAGGAAATCTTTGTGGTTGAAGGCGTATTTGAGGATGAGCATGGGCGCTATCCTGCTGGTTCCTGGATTAGAAGCCCTCATATGAGTCTGCATCAGCCTTTTAGCAAAGAAGGCTGCACTATCTTTGTAAAGACTGGTCATCTACTCGACTGATGCGGGGACGGTAATGGTGTTGCGGGGGATAATAGCGCTCATGCCATCTTTCGCACTATTTTGGAATCATCCCCATGGAAATTAAAGTCAATTTTCTCGATAAGCTTCGTCTAGAAGCAAAGTTTGATGACTTTACGGTCATTGCTGACCAACCAATCCGCTATAAGGGCGATGGATCTGCGCCAGGACCATTTGACTACTTCTTAGCTTCATCAGCTTTATGTGCAGCTTATTTTGTAAAGCTGTACTGCGAAACTCGGAATATTTCTACTGAGAATATCCGTCTCTCGCAAAACAATATTGTCGACCCAGAAAATCGCTACAAACAAATCTTTAAGATTCAAGTTGAGCTGCCGGCCGATATTTCAGTAACTGATCGACAAGGTATTCTGCGATCAATTGAGCGTTGTACGGTTAAAAAAGTTGTTCAGGAGGGTCCCGAGTTTGTTATTGAGCAAGTTGCCAATCTTGACGCTGATGCGCAGAGTCTATTGACCTTAAGGCCTGACGTTAGCGCTAGCACCCATATTTTGGGTAAAGATCTGCCCCTAGAGCAAACCATTGCCAATATGTCAGGTCTTTTGGCTAACCTGGGTATTAAGATCGAAATCGCGTCGTGGCGCAACCTGATTCCAAATGTATGGTCCTTGCATATTCGTGATGCGCATTCCCCGATGTGCTTTACCAATGGTAAAGGCGCAACCAAAGAAAGCGCTTTGGCTTCTGCTCTGGGTGAATATATCGAGCGCTTGAGTAATAACCATTTTTATGCCGGTGCATATTGGGGCGAGGACATTGCTAATGCAGAATTTGTACATTACCCCAATGAGCGTTGGTTCAAGCCTGGTAAGAAAGATGCATTGCCCACTGAAATTCTAGATGAATACTGTCAAAACATTTATAACCCAGATGGAGAGCTAAAAGCTTCACATCTAGTGGATACCAATTCCGGTAATGTAGAGCGTGGTATCTGCTCATTGCCCTATATACGGCAATCTGACGGCGAGACTGTGTATTTTCCATCCAACCTGATTGAGAATCTGTTCGTCAGTAATGGGATGAGCGCTGGCAATACCTTAGCCGAAGCCCAGGTGCAGTGCTTGTCAGAGATTTTTGAGCGAGCAGTAAAGCGTGAAATTCTAGAAAGCGAAATTGCATTGCCGGATGTGCCGCAAGAAGTGCTCGCGAAATATCCCGGTATTCTGGCTGGCATTCAGAGTCTGGAGGAGCAGGGCTTCCCAGTATTAGTTAAAGATGCATCTCTAGGCGGCATCTATCCAGTGATGTGCGTTACCTTAATGAACCCAAGAACAGGTGGTGTCTTTGCCTCATTTGGCGCACATCCAAGTCTTGAAGTTGCTTTAGAGAGAAGTTTGACTGAGTTATTGCAAGGTCGAAGCTTAGAAGGTCTGAATGATTTACCCCCGCCTACCTTTGCCAGTGAGGCCGTGACTGAGCCGAATAACTTTGTTGAGCACTTCATCGATTCCAGCGGCATTGTGTCCTGGCGTTTCTTCAGCGCCAAATCAGATTATGAATTTGTAGAGTGGGATTTCTCTAGCAAGGGTGAGGATTCGAATATTAAAGAAGCCCAAACTCTGTTCGGTATTCTGAAAGAGATTGGCAAAGAGGCTTATGTAGCTGTCTATGATCAACTGGGCGCAACAGCCTGCAGGATTTTGGTGCCAGGATATTCTGAGGTTTATCCGATCGAAGACCTGATTTGGGACAACACTAATAAGTCCTTGCTGTTCCGCAAGGATATTCTCAATTTATCCCAACTAGACGATGCCAGCCTAACAGCTCTACTGGATCGTCTTGAGAATAACGAACTAGATGAGTATGGTGACATCGCCACCTTAATTGGCATTGAGTTTGATGAGAATACCGTTTGGGGCCAACTCACCGTTCTCGAGTTAAAGCTATTGATTCATCTTGCGCTAAAGCAATTTGAGGAAGCGCATGAGCTAGTGGGAGCCTTTCTTCAGTACAACGACAATACAGTAGAGCGTAAATTGTTTTACCAAGCTCTAGATGCTGCCCTTGAAGTTCACCTAGATGATGAATTAGAGATGACAGACTACGAATCGAACTTCCGCCGTATGTATGGCGATGCTAGGATGGATGCTGTTTTAGGTTCAATCGATGGCAGTGTTCGTTTCTGCGGTTTAACGCCAACGAGTATGAAGTTAGAGGGCCTTGATAGACACCATCGTCTAATCGATAGTTATAGAAAATTACATAAAGCTCGAGCCAGAAGCTCTAAATAAAAACAGAGGACCTTAATGAAGTCATTAACTCCAGCTGAAGCCATTACATCTCGCATGTCTGTGCGGGCATTTACCAAAGATGCCGTCTCCAAAGAGATCATTCTTAAGTTGCTCGATATCTCTGCGCGAGCACCTTCTGGCACAAATACCCAACCTTGGAAAGCATATGTCGTAGAGGGAGAAGCGCTTCAAGCTTTATGCGACAAAGTATGCTCTGCTTACGACAGTATTGCGCTCAATCCTGAGTTGGCAAAAGAATATCAACCAGCATATGACTATTACCCAACTAAATGGTTTAGCCCCTATATCGATAGGCGGCGTGAAAATGGTTGGGGCTTATATGGCCTATTAGGAATTACAAAAGGTGATAAAGACAAGATGCATGCACAGCATCGGAAAAACTTCCAAGCCTTTGGTGCGCCAGTATCTATATTTTTCACCATAGATAAAGAGCTTGGTAGGGGCTCGATGCTTGACTATGGAATGTTCTTGCAAAATATGATGGTTGCTGCCAGAGGTGAGGGTTTGGATACCTGCCCACAAGCTGCTTGGAATGATTACGCAAAGATCATCCTGCCTTGTATTGGTGCGCAAGAGAACGAGATGCTTGTGTGCGGTATGGCACTAGGTTATGCCGACAAAAACGCGTTAGTGAACAGTTTTCGTACCCCTAGAGTCAGTGCAGAGGAATTTACTACCTGGGTAAAATAAGGGAGCTTAAGCCTTTATTGATATTGATTTTTGGAAGTTTCTAGCTAATTCCCCTAAAAACTATATGGGAAAATTAGAATTTAATAGCCCAATAAACCCCATTTAAGGCCTTCAAATGGGGTTTTAGAAAATATATGTTGCTTTGCAACAAAAATATCTTGCTTTTGGAAAATGGGGATCTTAAAATGGTGCATCGCAATAAAAACCCCCTCATTTACTTAAAGTTAGGATAAATCATGTTTCAAACTCAATTAAACGACCAACTCGCTTCTGCACAAGCTAAAGCAATCGAAACTGCTAAACATTTGGCACAAGTTGCTGTTGAAAGCGCTCAAGAATTAGCTGAAATCAACCAAGCTGCTGCTAAAGATGCTTTAGTTGCTGCCCAAGATACAAGCACACAATTGTTGGCAATCAAGGATCCACAGCAATTAGCTAAATTAGCTCAGCCAGAAGCTGCTCAAGAAGCTGCTAAATATGCTGCTGCTTACCAAGCTAAGGTAAACCAAGTAGTTCGTAACGGTAACAAAGAAGTTGCTCAAGTAGTTGACGCTTCTATTGATGACGCACGTGCTGATTTGGTTAAGTTTGTTAAAGAAGCTACTAAGACAGCTCCTGCTGGTTCAGAGGCTTTTGTTTCTGCATTCAAAACTGCATTTGATTCTTCACTCCAACAGTTTGACCAAGTTCGCGCATCTGCAACTGACGCATTTGCTAACTTTGAGAAGAGTGTTGATGCTGCTTTGGCAAACATTCAAGGCCAATACGCTGTTGCTAAGCCAGCTGCTAAAAGCCGTAAAGCTGCTTAATTAACTGAATAGTTAATTTTGCTGTTAAAAAAGCCACCCTCGGGTGGCTTTTACTTTTTCTATACTTCTATTTATTACTCAATCCAAGTAACAAAGTCTTCCTTAGGCTTTCTGACTTTTTTCAAGTTAAGCAACCAGTCCTCATCAGCCTTTCTATAGCCTAGCGGCAGCATAACAACACTGCGTAAGCCTTTTGCTTTGAGGTCGAGGATTTCATCGAGAGCTGCAGCATCAAAGCCTTCCATTGGTGTGGAATCTACCTGCTCGTACGCTGCCGCAATGAGGGCAGTACCAAGTCCAATATAAGCTTGCTTTGCAGCATGTGTGTAGTTCGTTTCAGCATCCCTTGCGGTGTAACCACTTAGCAGCTTCTGACGATAGATGTCACCAGCTTCGCTTTTGAAGTTGCGCAGCTTCTCAGTCATATCAAATGATTGATTGATTCGGTCTGCCGTATAGGTGTCCCAAGCGGCAAAAACGAGCAAGTGAGAAGAATCCACTACTTGGGTTTGGTCCCAGGAAATGGCTTTAATCTTCTCGCGAATGGCTTTATTGGTGATTACAAATACTTCGTATGGCTGCAGACCACTAGAGCTGGCAGTTAGGCGAATCGCCTCTAGGATTAACTCTACCTTTTCATGTGGTACGGACTTTGTGGAGTCCATTTTCTTGGTGGCGTAGCGCCACTGTAATTTGTCAATCAAGCTCATTCTGATTCCCTTGGATTTAATATAGCAACAGTGGGACAGTGTAATTTATAACGGGGGCTAGTGCTAAACGAGCTAATATGTAGGCATTCAATCTCAAAAGACCGAAACATGAATCAAATTGAAATTATTCGAGATGTCAGTGATGTGATGGATGCTCTTGGAGTGGCCGTAGTGTCCATCGGTGTTTTATGGGGCCTCTTCTGTTTTGCAAAAGGCCTGATTACTCAGACGGCCGATATTGCTTATAAAACCTTTCGCATACAAATCGTGCGCTCGCTCATTCTGGGGCTCGAAGTCCTGGTGGCGGGGGATGTGATCCGTACTGTAGCCATTAGCCCAACATTGACTAGTGTGGCGGTATTGGGCGCCATTGTATTAATTCGCTGCTTCTTAAGCTGGTCTCTGACTTTAGAGATTGATGGCCGCTGGCCATGGCAAGCGCCTAGACCAGGTCAATCAGAATAAGTCATATTTGTCTTTAAATGAGAAAGGGAGTCGAAAGACTCCCTTTTGTTTTACTGCCGATTAATTGTTGCTTACGCAGCAACCGCTTCTTCTGGCTCAGTAACCGATGAGCGAATGAGGTAATCAAATGCTCCTAGCGAAACTTTGGCGCCTTCACCCATGGCAATAATGATTTGCTTGTATGGAACGGTGGTGCAGTCTCCCGCCGCAAATACACCCGGCAAAGAAGTTTCACCTTTTGCATCAACGATAACTTCGCCGTGCTTGGATAAATCGATGCTACCTTTAAGCCAATCAGTATTTGGTAACAAGCCGATTTGGACAAAAATACCTTCCAGTTCAATATTATGCTCAGTATTGTTGGTGCGATCTTGGTAGCGCAAGCCATTGACCTTGCCATTGGCACCCAATACTTCTTTGGTGAGCGCGCTCATGATGACGGTTACGTTTGGCATGCTAGCCATCTTCTTTTGCAATACCGCATCTGCACGGAGCTTGCTATCAAACTCGATGAGAGTGACATGGCTAACAATGCCTGCCAAATCAATAGCAGCTTCAACACCAGAGTTACCGCCACCAATTACTGCTACACGCTTGCCTTTAAATAACGGGCCATCACAGTGAGGGCAATAGGCAACTCCTTTGCCGCGGTATTCTTGTTCGCCAGGCACATTCATTTCTCTCCAGCGAGCACCAGTACTGATGATTACAGACTTGCTATTGAGTACTGCGCCGTTGGCTAATTCCACTTCAAGGCAATGATTCGTTTTGCGCAAGGCATTGGCGCGCTGTAAATTCATGATGTCGACTTCATAGCTCTTCACATGTTGCTCGAGTGCTTGCACTAATTTAGGTCCTTCAGTTTCTTTTACAGAAATGAAGTTTTCAATGCCCATGGTGTCCATGACTTGCCCGCCAAAACGTTCAGCCACAATGCCGGTGCGAATACCTTTACGTGCCGCGTAGATTGCAGCAGCAGCACCAGCAGGCCCACCGCCAATGACTAAAACATCAAAGGACTCCTTAGCAGAAAGCTTTGCAGCCTCTTCTTTAGGGGTAGAGGTATCAAGCTTGGCAACAATCTCTTCAACACTCATGCGGCCTTGACCAAATACTTCGCCATTGAGAATCACAGTTGGTACAGCCATGATTTGGTATTGATCTACCAAGCCTTGGTAAAGGGCGCCATCAACCATTTCATGGGTAACGTTTGGATTAAGGGCTGCCATTAAATTCAGCGCCTGAACAACGTCAGGGCAGTTGTGGCATGACAAAGAGATGAAGGTCTGAAAGCTAAGCTTGCCATCCAATCTAGTAATGCGATCAATCACTTCTTGCTCTACTTTGGCTGGGTAGCCGCTTGCCTGCAAAATAGCCAAAATGAAAGAGGTCATCTCATGACCCATTGGTAGGCCGGCAAAGGTAATGCGAGCATCTTGATCAGTCTTGCTAACGGTAAAGCTAGGCTTATGTTCAGCTCGACCATCTGTTTTAAGGGTGATCTTGTCAGACTGCTCAGTCACTTCATTTAAGAGTTCAAGCATCTGCTTGGAGCTGTCGCTGTCATCTAGGCTAGCCACGAGAACGATGGGGCTAACAATCTTTTCAAAATATACCTTTAACTGGGATTTGATATTGGTATCGAGCATGGTGATTTCCTTGGGTATTTTTTAGGTGAGTCTATTGGGCAGGATCTGGTCCTCTCCAATAGACTCTCCGAAGAGAGTCTATGGATTACTGATTCAACTTAGATCTTGCCTACGAGATCCAAAGATGGAGTCAATGTTGCTGCGCCTTCTTTCCACTTAGCTGGGCATACTTCGCCTGGGTGTGCTGCTGTGTACTGAGCGGCCTTCAACTTACGCAATGTTTCAGAAACATCACGAGCGATTTCATTTGAATGAATCTCTGCTGTCTTAATGATGCCTTCTGGGTTGATGATGAATGTGCCACGCAATGCCAAACCAGCTTCAGGAATATGAACACCGAAAGCGTTTGTCAGTGTGTGTGTTGGATCGCCAACGAGCGGGAACTTTGCTTTACCAACAGCAGGAGAAGTCTCATGCCACACTTTGTGTGAGAAATGAGTATCGGTTGTCACGATATACACTTCAGCGCCTAACTTTTGGAATTCAGCATAGTTCTCAGCTGCATCTTCAATTTCTGTTGGGCAGTTAAAAGTAAAAGCTGCTGGCATGAAAATCAGAACTGACCAGTGACCCTTGAGGGATTCGTCAGTAACGGTTACAAACTTACCATTGTGGAAAGCTTCGGTTTTAAATGGTTGAACTGCGGTATTAATAATGGACATACTGTGCTCCTAGTGTTGGTTAATCAATTTCTTTAGTAACTACTGCAACTGTGTGAATTTTGAACCTCACTTGATTATTTGTCTAATGAATAAATTTGATATTTATGATCGAATTTATAGATAATCGATTTCAAGGCCCGGAGCGCGCTTAAAACGGGTTATTTATAGATTTTTCATAAAAATTACGATTTTTTATGGCTATTTGAAGGGCGTGAACTAGCCTTTGGGCTATAGTGGTCTCAATGCCTGCAGGGCTAATTTTTTACAGAATCTGGAGAAATGACATGAGTTTCATGAAACAAGGATTAATGGCCTTATCTATTGCAGCACT
Organism: Polynucleobacter sp. JS-JIR-II-c23; assembly: GCF_035011225.1. Lineage (NCBI taxonomy): Bacteria > Pseudomonadati > Pseudomonadota > Betaproteobacteria > Burkholderiales > Burkholderiaceae > Polynucleobacter > Polynucleobacter sp. JS-JIR-II-c23. The sequence goes on from NZ_JAYGQT010000001.1 coordinate 536,954, forward strand.
TGCGCTCTTGAGTGCCTGTGTCACCGAAGGTAAATACAACCAATTGGACCAGGCATACAGCCAGCTTCAACAGGCCTACCAGGGTGATGAAGTAGAAATTCGCCAATTACAGGGCGAGCTGCGAATCACGATCCGCGACAAAATTTTATTCCCAGAAGGTGGCTATCGTTTGAATGCCAAAGCTGAGCAGGTATTGGCAAAAATGGCGCCAACATTATCTGGCTTCAAAAATACCAAGGTAGTGGTTCGTGGCTATACAGATAATGTTGCAATTGGTGCTGATCTTCGTAAGCAAGGAATTACAACCAATCTCGATCTGTCATCCAAGAGAGCGGATAACGTAGTTGACTACCTCATTCGCAAGGGCGTAAGTCAGAGTCTTATTTCTGCTCAAGGCATGGGTGAATCTAATCCAATTGCTTCTAATGCAACTCCAGAAGGCCGTGCACAGAATCGTCGCATTGAAGTTACTTTGGTCGGCCCAGGTAATTAATTTGTAGCTTATATAAAAGGATCCACAATGAAATATTTATTAAGACTTTGCGCGGTATTAACAGTTGCATTGGGATTGGCTGCTTGCTCAGGTACGCCCGATGTCAAAACATCTTCAGCAGATTTTATTAAAGTAACAAACGGTATTTTGACCAGTAGCTATGGCAAGACCATTTATACCTTTGATAAGGATCAGGCTGGCTCAGGCAAGTCAGAGTGCGTTGCAACTTGTGCGACTAACTGGCCTCCAGTCTACGTAGAGCTTGGTATTAAGCTCTCCGGTGACTTTTCTTACATTAGTCGTAACGATGGTCAGAAGCAATTGACCTACAAAGGCAAGCCACTGTACTTCTTCATTAAAGATAAAAATCCTGGCGATAAGACGGGTGATAACGTCAACAATGTTTGGCATGTTGTAACGCCATAGGCGAAAAAGAGTTAAATGTAATAAATGCCACCTTAGGGTGGCATCACCTTTTATGAAATTGTTTTTATCAAGCACCATCAGTCCTTTTATGAATAAGAAAATTCTTGCAACTCTAATAGCCACATCTTCAGTCTTTATGTCTGTAAGCGTTTCTCATGCAGGGGAGGGTCTCTCACCACTTCCGAAAATTTCAGATGAGTGGCGCTTTGAGGTGACGCCTTATCTTTGGGGTGCCGGAATTTCATCTACTCTTTTTTATAACGATCGCTACCTGAATACCGCAAAACTTTCTACAAGTAATGTCCTGGGAGATCTCAAGTCCGGCGGCATGATTTCTGCCGAGGCGCATTATGGTAATTGGGGTATGTTGGGCGACATCGTGTCAGCCACTTTGCAAACAACTAGCAATATAAATGTGACCGAGCAAACACGTGTTGCAGGCGCTGTACCAGTTCATGCCGCGAACAAGGTCACTATGCAACAGAATATTATTACTGGCGCAGCTACATACACAGTATTAAATAATCAGAATATTTATTTGGATGGCCTGGTTGGTGTACGAGGCATTATGGCAACAGCTACTGTTTCGCTGGATCTGTCTGCGTTTGGACAATCAAGAAGCGCAGTTGACTCTAAATCAGTTTCTACCGCCGATCCGATTGTGGGTTTCAAAGGTCGTTATCGCATTGCTGACTCTACTTGGTATATCCCTTTTTATGCTGATATCGGTGGCGGCGGTGGCACAACCAACATGACTTGGCAGGGTATTCTTGGGGTGGGTAAAACCTTTGAAAAATGGGTTGACGTATCTCTCGCCTACCGCACTATGTACTACGACATGAAGGGCGATGGCCTGTTACAAAAAACTACCTTTAAGGGTCCGCAGTTGGCCGCTACTTTTAAGTTCTAAGACTCATTTTTTACAAGTAATTTTTGATCGCGCAATAGATGCGCTATTTATTCTGAAGTAATTCACCTTAAAAGTACTAACTTATAAAAGATTGGAAGTTAATCATGAAACAACAGATATTCAAAAAAGTACTGGCTGCTTCGGTTTCAGTGACTTTGGCATTTGCACCACTAGTGAGTTATGCCTGTACTAGCTTCTTGCTCAAAGGTAGTGATGGTGGCTATGTTTATGGCCGTACGATGGAATTTGGCTTACCCTTGAATTCTCAGTTAACGACTATTCCAAGAGCTTATGCCCACAAAGGAATTGGTATTGACGGTAAATACGGTTCAGGCCTGAATTGGAGCGCAAAATATGCAGTAGCTGGTATGAATGCACTTGGCTTGCCTGAGCTTGTGGACGGCATGAATGAAAAGGGCCTCATTGGAGGCGTACTCAACTTTCCAAATAGCGCTGCTTACCCAGCAGTTACTCAGGCTGAGTCATCCAGCAGCATCAATTCAGTTCAGGTGCTCACTTATGTGCTGACGAATTTTGCTACTGTTGATGAAGTGAAAGCTGGTCTGCCAAAGATTAAAGTCAATGGCGCCAAGTTGGCTGTTTACGGCAATCAGACCCCGCCAGTACACTATACATTGCACGATAGCAATGGCAAAAGCATTGTGGTCGAGTATTCCAAAAATGGATTATCTATCATGGACAATCCAACGACTGTGTTGACAAATGATCCCCCATTTCAGGATCACCTCAATAGCATTGGTAACTATTCAAATCTCTCTAAGGTAGAAAAGCCACCGCTAGTTATTAATGGCGCTACTTACGCAGCACCGAGTTCTGGCAATGGATTGCATGGTCTTCCTGGCGACTTCCTGAGCCCAAGCCGTTTTATTCGCGCACTATTTCTATCCAACTCAGTGCCAACAAACTTTACCAACGCTCAAATGGACGGTGCTGCTTGGCACATCCTAGGAAGCTTTGATATTCCTCCTGGATCAGTAACCTTGCCAGCTAGCAATCCTTATGGTGGTGGCACTGGTGGCTATGAGGTAACTGAGTGGACTATCGTGGCCAATAATAAAACCATGGTTTACAACGTAAAGATGTTTGAAAATAATAATACTTATGCGTTTGATCTGAAAAAAATGGATGTGAACGCTAAAGAAATAAATTATGTCAAATTAGCTCAGCCTAAGATTTTGGTTCCAGTGAATTAAATAATTTAAGCTAAGGCATGTAATGATAAAAAGGCCAACTCTAGAGTTGGCCTTTTCTTTTGTGGTTGCTTCCAGCAATCAATAGTTACTCAGGAAAGTGCAACTACTCCTGAGATCAAGTTAATAGCTAAGGCAAGCAAAGAGGCATTAAAGACGAAAGCAGTCATTCCTTGGAGCATGACTACGAACCGGATTCTGGAGCTGGCAATATTGACATCAGCGGTTTGGCAAGTCATGCCAATGACCATGGAGAAATAAAGGAAGTCCACATAGGTTGGCTTTAATTTAGAGGCAAATAGCAAGGGTGCTTCTTTCGTCTTTTCGAGTTCTTTGTAGTAAACATGCGCATAGTGCAGAGCAAATGCGGTGTGTACATATAGCCACGAAATGATGTAGGTTGCTAAAACCAGGCCCACATGACGAATGGCAAGATTGGTTGGAAGTGCCTTAATGCCTGAAAGAATGATCACAATCGTCACTAAACTGGCTGCGGCTGCAAGTACGATGATTAATAGAATCATCGCCGCACCATCGTCCTCCTTTTTCGAGAGGCCAAAAATATTTTCTTTGGTGGAGAAATACATCATGATGTACGTGAGCGTCAAGTACAGCCCTCCAGCAGTCGCCCAGGAAAGCGCCAAACGAACAGTTGGGCTCTGATCGGTTGGAATTGCGAAATAAGATCCAAGCCCAGCGAGTACGACAATGATGAGTCGGTGAGTGGCGCCTATTTGATGCCAGAATTGTGTCCAATGAGATGCTTTCATAGTGACTCTAGTATGCCCTTAAAATAGAACCTGTTACCCAGGGAGCGGAAATCCGCCTGAAAAGGAATTTGGGAGCGATTGCAGATGGTAAATATAAAGAAGGGAGCTTTAGATTGAAGTCGAATATCAGAACTTGGAGCCTGGTGGCAGGCGCACTTATTATTTTGGCAGCTTGTGTTTTCTCCTATGTATTGACGAAGCCTGCTGAGGCTGATGTATCAATCCTGATGGCACCCGTTGCTATTCAAACCGTATAAATAAATTTAGCTATAACTATGACATTTAAATATTTTTCAAAATACGTTGCTTTAACTTTGCTTGCGGCAGCTTTTCTGACTGGTTGCCAATCGACCGGACAAGATGGTAAGCCACTCACTACTGCAGAGATTATTCAAAAGCGTGACGCTACGTTAAAGATGTCTAAGACGGGTCTTGACGCACTGATCAAGCAAAAGCCGGATGTCGAAAAAGAAATTAATCAGGCAGCTGGCTATGCAGTCTTTACGACTACCAATGTCAATATCGTTTTGCTGGTAGTTGCCCGCGGTGAGGGTGTCTTGTTTGATAAGCGTCGCAAGGAGCCTATTTTTATGCAAGCACTCAAAACGGGTGAGGGCTTAGGGGCTGGTTATCAAGACCAATACCAAGTGGCGATCTTTAAGACCCCGGGGGCTATCGATCAGTTTTTATTGACCTCGATTGATGGTCGTCGTGGTGGTATTGATGTGGACGCGAATTTTTCTGCTGGTTCCGGTGGCACGATTCGTTCCTTTAACCCTGACATTACCTTCTATACAGTGGGGCTCTCGGGATACGATTTGCAAGCCAACTATGGTGGTACGCTCTATTTAGTAGATCAACAGCTCAATAGTGCTGAGACTCTGAACAGTCTTCCAAAGAAGAAGTCGGATACAAAGTAAGAATCAGAGTCTTCCCTGGCTTATCAGTTATAGAGCCCTAGCTAGCAATGGCTGGGGCTTTTCTTTTGCATGTATCTGACTCATCTACTGGTATTTCTCTATAGAAACCCACCTGAACGAGAGTAGATTGGTAGATGAACCAATCCATCTGAAAGGCTGATATGAGCAAGAAATCACTTGATATGAATGCAATGCCAGGACAACAAAGAGCAATTGATGCGACCAAGGCGGCTGGGCGTGTAGCGATTGAAAGTGCTCAGGCAATCGCACAGATTAATCAGCAGGCGACGCAGGAATTAGCCGGTATGATTCAGAAAAGAGTATCCGAGCTAATGAAAACCCAGGACCCTCGGGCTGCATTTGAATTTGTTCATGCAGAGGTATTGCAGGATGCCGCCAAAGAGATCTCCCAATATCACAACCAATTACTTCAGGTGCTTAAAAGTGGTAATCAAGAGCTGGCTGATATTGCTGAAACCATGATTCAAGAATCTAAGGCAGATTTAATTCACTTTGTAAATGATGCGACAGATAATGCACCGCTTGGTAGCGAGGCTTATGTCTCAGTATTTAAAACCTCATTTAATAATGCTCTGCAAAATTTTGAATTGATTCGTGCCGCAATGGCAGACTCATTTACGAATTTTGAGAAGAGTGTTGAGAATGTCAGTAATCTCGCTAGCCCAAAAAGTGCCTCAAAAAAGAAGAGCTAGAGATTTAATATTGCTTCTGAAATTGTAGGGCGGTCTTAATGGTTTGAAAGTGAATATCCACTGTGGATGTTATTTCCTTTCCGTAGCCGCCCGCCATTGAAAACGCGATGGGTAGTTGTCTATCCAAGGCATACTGAAATACCGTCTCATCCCGCAAGCGCATTCCTGCTGTACTGACATTCAGTCTTCCTAGGCGATCGCCTTCATGGGGGTCTGCTCCAGCTAAGAAAATGAGGCAGTCCGCCTTGAAGCGTGAATCCAGTTGATCCAGGGATTGGCTCAGGGCATGTAAATAGCTTGCATCATCACAACCATCTGCCAACCCTAAATCAAGATCGCTCTCCTCTTTTTTAAATGGAAAGTTATTTTCACCATGAATAGAGAGGGTAAAAATAGAATCGTCATTTTGCAAAATCGACGCAGTGCCATTTCCTTGGTGCACATCCAAATCAATCACTGCAATCTTCAGGGATGAGCTAATCTCTTTTTGTAAAGTGCGGGCTGCAATAGCTGAATCATTGAAAACGCAAAACCCGCTGCCAGAATCCCGATAAGCATGATGGGTGCCCCCCGCAAGATTGGCAGCAATACCATCTCGTAAAGCGGTTTTGGTTGCAGCCACTGTGGCGCCCGCTGAACGACGTGAACGTTCCACCATCTGCCCGCTCCACGGAAATCCAATTTCTCTTTGCTCTTGCGGAGAAAGCTTTCCCTCAATAACTTTAATGAGGTAGCGTGGATCGTGAGCATACAGAATTTGGGTGTCAGTAGCTGCCGGCGCTTCTACAAGCTCAATATTTTTTTCCCCGCTCACTAAATCACGTAAGCGTAAATACTTTTCCATTGGGAAGCGATGACCCTCTGGAAGCGGTAATACAAAATGGTCGGTATAAAACGCTTTCACGCCTTTACATTTCTCTCGAATATTCTTTCAGGATATTCAGGGGGACAGTCTCTAGCGCCTTGATGTGAGTACTTTCCAGTTTGATAAATGGTGCGCATTGGGCATTGAGTGCCTCCACCCAGCGATTGATGCATAAGCACCATTGGTCGCCTGCCACTAAACCTGGAAATTGATACTCTGGTCTTGGGGTGATGAGGCCATTTCCTTTTTGCAGGCTAAATTGTAAAAATTCATTGGTCACAATCGCACAAACTAAGTGACTGCCCACATCCTCTTCATTGGTTTTGCAGCAGCCATCCCTAAAAAACCCTGTTAGGGGATCGAAAGAGCAGGGAATGAGGGGTTCACCAAAAACATTTAGCGCAACTTCTTTTTGCATAGCAACCTTAAAAATATCCGTGTCAGCCAGTTTATTGAATAAGCCGTAAACTTGCTGAACAATGACTCAATTAGAAAAGCTCACCTTGTTTTACGATGGCGCTTGCCCGTTGTGCCAGGCGGAGATTCTCTTTTTATCGGGACGCAATCAAGACAATCTATTGGGCTTTGTCGACATTAACTCAGATCAGTATGATCCTCAAAAGGTGGGCGTCTCTTGTGAGGCTGCATTGGCGGCGATGTATGGTCAGTTTGCTAGTGGCAAATTGATACAAGGCGTCTCAGTTTTTCCTGAGGCCTATCGTCGTGCAAACTTACCTCGTATGGCCTGGTTCTTTTCAAGAAAGCCACTTCAGCCATTCTTGAAATTGGCTTATCTCTTTTTTGCCAAGAATCGGCATGCGATATCTAATTTCTTTGGGCCAGCAGCGTTACGTTTTGTGAAGGCCCGTTCAAGGTCAGCACAGCAATGAAGAAAATTCATCTTCTCCTCATCGCCACTCTACTGAGTTTCTTGGTGCCGCTCAGCTTTGCTCGCGATCCTTCGGAGATGACTGCATATTTAAGTACTGCAAAACTGCAAGGAAGCGGTCGACTGACTTGGTGGGGTCTGCATATTTACGATGCTTCCTTTTATAGGGTGGGTTCACTGTCTTCCTCCGAGTTTGCATTGGATATGCGCTATCAAAAATCCTTCTCCGGTAAATCGATCGCCAATCGGAGCGCAGAGGAAATGAAGCGCACTGGCGTACCTGATGATCAGGCTGCCCTTTGGGGTAAGGAGTTGGCGTCATTCTTGCCTAATGTTGAGTCAGGGCAGACTTTGACTGCTATCTATTCCCCTAAGCAAGGAACCGTTTTTTATCATGATGGCAAACAAATCGCACAAATACCTGGGGCAGAGTTTTCAAAGGCATTTTTTGGAATTTGGTTAGATCCTAAAACAAGCGCCCCTAAACTGAGAACAGAACTATTGGGACAAACCTGTCCACCACCACTTTTTAATGAGGCTTGTTAAGTTATGAAATCCTTTTTTACACGCCTTGCATTCACAATATTTTGTGGAGCGCTTTTAGTCTCATGCTCTTCACCTCAGGTATCTCAATATGCGGCTGAGAAACCAGCCTTAGAGCTGAGTGAATACTTTTCTGGAACGATTGATGCCTATGGCATCTTTACTGATCGTAGCGGTGAAGTGAAAAAGCGCTTTACTGTGCTGATCAAAGCAAATTGGACGGTAGTTGAAGGTAAAAAAGTCGGCACCTTGGATGAACGTTTTGAATACTCTGACGGCACAAAGCAAACACGCATCTGGACGCTAACTGAGCAATCTCCTGGTAACTATATTGGTAGGGCCGATGATGTGGTGGGGGATGCACAGGGTCAGCTCGCCGGAAATGCTCTGAACTGGACCTACACCCTTGCATTGCCGGTGGATGGCACCATTTATAACGTGCAATTTAATGATTGGATGTACTTAGTCACCCCCAAGGTAATGCTCAATAAGGCCAAGATGAGCAAGTTTGGGATTGATTTGGGTGAGGTGACTTTGAGCTTCTATAAGCGCTAAGCAAAGGCGCCCGATTTGTGTCACACTTTCTTGGAAGTCGCCTTTGGGCGCCTCATCCAAGGAGATCTAAATGAACAAGAAATTCAAGCAAATTTCGATTGCTTTATCCGCTGTGGGAATTTTGTCATTAGTGGCATGCCAATCAATGGAGCATGGTACTGGGCAAAAAGCCAGCGCAAATTTAGATTCAAGATCAGGCTCTCAGGCTAAGGGTGAGGTTATGTTTACCTGGCAAGGAGATGATGTTCTCATCAATGCTAAGTTTTCTGGATTAAAGCCAAACTCAGAACAAGGTTTTCATGTTCATGAAAAAGGTGATTGCTCTGCTCCGGATGCAACCAGCGCAGGTGGTCACTTCAATCCTGAAACAAAATCTCATGGCATGCCTAACAGCGGCATGAATCATGCAGGAGATTTGCCCAACATTAAGTCCGATGCTAATGGCAACGCAACTTACACGGCTAAGTTACATGGATTTTCTGTAAATACAGGCCCAACTGGAATTGTTGGTCGCTCAGTGGTTGTGCATAGAGATCCGGATGACTACAAATCTCAGCCTGCAGGAAATTCTGGCCCACGTATTGCATGTGGCTTGATTAAGTAATCACATCTATTTATTAAATTAGTACATACAAGGCATTTCATGAGAATCGAAGATACCGATCCAGCGCGACATGCAGGGATTGAATATCCAATGGAAGTGGGTGCTCCTGTGTTTGCACCCATCAAAGTGACTGAGGAAAAAGATAAGGCTGTTAATGTAGCTCGCCAAAATGCCAAGCTTGAGTACGATCGCATTATGGAGCAGGCTGAGGTCTTGATGAAACAGGCTAAAGCCCTGCAAGCAAGACTAGATGCTACGGAGATGGTACATAGCGCTAAATTTGGCTTTAATCCTATTCATGGAAAAATTTACCATCTGTACTATGACGTTAGAAATAACACTAATGTATTGATTCAAAATGGTCCAAAAGAATGGAGCTGTGGAATTCCAGATGGTTGGACTTATTCGATGGCAGTAAAGAAGTTGGGTGACAGTACTTGGGTGGTAATTGAAGAGGATTCTGCTGGCGCCCTTACTGTATGATGTTTTTCTCTATATAAAAATAATTAGGTGACCTGTGACAAAAGCTCGAGTCGTTAGTCTTACTGAACTAGGTAGTGCAGACGTAATCAAGGTGATTGATAAAGAATTGCCACCACCTGCAAAAGGTGAAGTGCGGCTCCGTCAAACTGCCATTGGATTTAATTTCATTGACGTATATCAGCGCTCAGGCGTTTACCCATTAGAGATGCCTACGGGCCTTGGGCATGAGGCTGCGGGTGTGGTTGATGCTCTAGGCGAAGGCGTCGCTGATTTAAAAGTGGGTGATCACGTTGTTTATATGAATGCCGGGATTGGTGCTTATGCAAGCGCACGTAATGTAGCTGCCGAAAAATTGGTTGTTTTGCCAAGCAATATTTCTGATGAGGTGGCTGCAGCTGTTTTCTTCAAAGCAATGACTGCGCAATACCTTGTGCAGAAAACCTATAAAGTAAAAGCCGGTGATGTAGTGCTAGTGCACGCAGCAGCTGGTGGTGTTGGTCAAATTTTGGCTGGCTGGGCAAAAGCCTTGGGCGCATTTGTTGTTGGCACCGTGGGTTCGCCAGCAAAGTTTGCGGCTGCTAAGGAGGCGGGTTGCGATGCAGTTGTTGATTATTCTCAAGCAAATTGGGCTGAGGAAGTGATTAAAGCCACTGGTGGCAAAAAAGCTAATGTGGTCTATGACTCTGTTGCTAAAACTACCTTCTTAGGCTCATTAGACTGCGCCGCTCCTTTTGGAACAGTTGCTTTATTTGGCGCTGCTTCAGGCCCAGCTCCAGAAATTCAGCCTGAGATCTTAAATAAGAAGGGCTGCCTGTTTTTAACTAGACCTTCTGTATTTCCGCACAACGCTACTGCAGCTTTGTTAAAAGAAAATGCTAAAGCAGTATTTGATGCAATTGCCAAAGGGCAGGTCAAAGTACAAATCGGCGCAAAATTTTCTTTAGAGCAAGCTGCTGATGCGCATCGTGCTGCTGAGGGACGAAAAGTTTCAGGCGCCATTGTGATGACTCCACAAGCTTAAGTGTTCTAACGCACATAAGCCCCGTGTATGCGGGGCTTTTTTTATGCATCAATCAGACGTAAGATAGAAGTATGAAAACACTTCTTAAAATATTGATTGCCACTCCACTCATCTTATTGAGCTCTTTGTCCTTGGCACAAATTCCTGAGGCGCAACATTCACAGGGAATTTCTTACATCACTGGTGGGGTAGGTGAGAGTGAGACGGTTGCGATTTTGGCTGATGCAAAGCAATGGCCATTGCTATTAGAAATGTCTCAAATAGAAAATGGCAGGGGAGTCTGGATCTTCGGAGCAAGTATCAAGATCATGAGTTCTAAAAAACAGCTCATTTTTGATGCCCAAGCAGATGGGCCTTATATGCTGATTAATCTTGAGTCTGGTGACTATGTGATCGAGGCAGCTTATCAAGGGGTGGTTCAAAAGAGGGCACTTTCTATTAAATCCGACTCACCACAAAAGGTTTCCCTTTTTTGGAAATAATGCCTTGAAAATTGACGCATTGCGTCATAAGCCTAAACATTCAATTTGGTCTATAGTTTCCTGATTACTACAATCATTAGGAGATAAATGAATGAAATGCTTTTCAACTAAAAGCGGTTTGGGTGTATTGCTTTCGGCAATATTAGTTTCAACAGCCTCACTCAGTAATGCACAGAATTCTCCAGCTGTAGGTGCTCAGGGTAAGACTGAGGCGCTATGGCTTGGACAGGCTGGGTTCCGGATTAAATCCCCTCAGGGAAAAATGATTCTGATTGATCCCTGGATTACTGGCGGACCTAAGACGCCGCCGATTTACAAGAATGATTTGGCAGCGATTGGTCCGATTGATGTGTTGCTAGTGACGCATGCACACGTTGACCATCTTGGCGATGCCCCAGCTGTGGCTAAGATGAATAACATCAAGTTATATGGTCCGGCCGATATGGTGACGCCACTCACTACTTTGGGAATTCTGCCAGCAGACTTGGGTCATCGCTTTAATAAAACGGGTCGCGTAACACCTGCGCCTGGAATCAAGGTAACCGCAGTTCAAGCAGAGCACTCTTCTTTATTGGTTTGGAAGAATCCGGCTACAGACAAGATGGAATCACATCCCGCCGGCGAGCCAATGGGCTTCATTATTGAGCTTGAGAACGGTTTTAAGATTTGGCACATGGGCGATACCGGCTTATTTAGTGATATGAAATTTATTAGCGAGCACTACAAGCCTGATCTAGTGATGGTTCCGATTGGAGGCAATTTCACAATGGCTCCAGATGATGCTGCATATGCATTGCGTACCTGGGTGAAGCCAAAGATGGTGATCCCAATGCATTACAACTCTAACCCGATGACTAAAGGTACGTTAGCAGAGTTTCAGGAGGCTATGAAGGGTAGCAATATCAAAATTATCCCGATGACTGAAGGTGAAACAGTTCAATTCTGAGCAGTCTCTAATTTTCAATCCTAAGGATTATTTTGAATTCAATTGCTTCTGAAGTGAGGGCGCAGCTTGCCCCTCACGGTGTACTTTCTGCCGCAGTCTATCTTGGTAATTTCTTGCTAGTGACTGGTCGCACATCTTCAGGAGAGCCTACGGGTATTGCGCCGGATATCTGTCGCGCAATAGCAAAGCGTCTGGATGTGCAATTAGACCTAAAGGGTTTTGAGACTCAAGATGAGGTGGTAGATGCTGCGGCTACTGGCAAGTGCGGCATTGTTTTGGTGGGCTCCGATCCAGCGCGCGCTCAAAAGGTTACTTTTACACCTGCGTATGCTGAGCTCGAGGCAACTTACTTAGTGCCCGCGAATTCGCAGATCCAAGATATTTCTCAAGTAGACCAACCGGGGGTGAGGATTGCATCATTTTTTAAGAGTGCCTATGACCACTGGTTACAGCGCAATCTAAAGCATGCAACCTTAGTGCATGCAGATAGCCTGCAAGCAAGTAATGAACTTTTTATAAGTGAGCAGTTAGATGCATTAGCTGGACTCAAAACAGGCTTGGTATCGTTTGCAAATACAGTTCCAGGCTTAAGAATATTGGAGGGTCAATTTACTGGAATTCAGCAAGCAATCGCAACCAATAAATCTAATGTAGAGGCAATCGATTTTCTGAGTGCATGTGTAGAAGAATTCATTCGTAGTGGTCTGGTGACCGATCTGATTCAGAAATACCAAGTTCAAGGCTTATGTGCAGCACCCATTCATTAAAGATCGGTAGCAAAATAATATGAAAAAAATTACATTCATCTTTACTCTGATGCTCGGCTTGTTTGCTTATCAAAACACCTACGCCCAAGCAGGTGCTTACCCGAACCACCAAATTAAAATCATTTCTCCTTTTGCCACAGGTGGGATTGCGGATGGATTCTCCCGCATCATTGCGCAGGGCTTGAGCGAGTCTTTTGGGCAGCCAGTCATTGTGGAAAACAAGGCAGGTGGCGGTGGAAACATTGGCGCCGACTTTGTGGCTAAATCGCCAGCAGACGGCTATACCTTAATCATGGGAAGTATTGGTACACATGCTGTTAATCCCTACTTGGTTAAAAACATGCCCTATGATCCCCTGAAGGATTTTGTGCCTGTGGTATTCGTATTGGATGCAGAAGGTTTGTTAGCGGTTAATCCAAATTTACCCGTTAAAAATGTTGCCGAGTTAATTGCTTATCTGAAAGCAAACCCAGGAAAAGTTTCTTACGGTTCAGGGGGCATCGGTACCGCCAGTCATTTAGCGGGAGAGCTTTTTGTAATGACTACAAAAGTGGATATGACGCATATTCCTTACAAAGGAAATGCCTTAGCTATTACTGATCTCATTGGGGGTCAAACTCAAGTGATGTTTGCAACCATGCCCACTATTCTTCCTTATGTCAAAAGTGATAAATTGCGAGGTTTGGCTGTCACTGGCGCAGGGCGAGATCCATCTATGCCAGATTTGCCAAGTATTAGCGAAACCTTGCCGGGCTTTGATGTAAAGAATTGGATTGGTCTATTTGCTCCAGCAGGTACTCCACCTGCAGTTGTTAAAAAATTACATGATGAAGTTGCCAAAATCATGCAGCAGCCAGCAGTTCAAAAGAAGCTGGAAGCAGAGGGTGCAAAGTATTACGCTATGACACCAGAGGCATTCGGAGTATTTCAAAAGAAGGAATCGGTTCGCTGGGGCAAGATTATTAAGAGTGCTGGCATCAAGCCAGAGTAGAGCCCTATAAAGCCAGGCGTGTCTCGCTCTGTGCGCTAAGCGCTAGCCAAGGAAGCTAACAGAGGCTAACCTCGTGAGCTAGCACTTCCTAATTGCAATGTATTACTTGCTTTAAACCCTATAAATAGAAGGCTTCTTAGTTTTTTATTGCAAATAGTTCGTATTAGTACTATATTAGTTCTAACTAGTACTTTAAATAAGATTTATGAACTTTTTACCCGTCCTGAGAAACCTCGTTTCTGCCTATCAAGCGTTTGAGCGTTATTCAGCTCCGCACATAGCAGCAATGGGTTTAACGATGACCCAGTTTGATGTGATTGCCACGTTGGGCAATCAGTTGCCGATGACTTGTAAGGAGTTAGGTGAGAAAACACTGGTGACCAAGGGAACGTTAACGGGGGTGCTAGAGCGCTTGGAAGCAAAAGGTCTCATTCTTCGTCAGACAAATTCTCAAGATGCGCGTAGTCAGCTGATTGGTTTGACGACATCTGGACAGTCTTTATTTGAGAAAGTATTTCCAGAGCATTTGGAATATCTAAATGGTGCATTTAAGAAATTATCATCAAATGAATTAAAGCAATTAGAAGAGTCATTGCGGTTGCTGAAAGACGCTTTTAAATCATAAACATCAAGTCAATATTTTTAAGGAGAAATTGATGAGTAAATTAGCTGTCGTATTTCATAGTGGTTATGGACACACTGTAAAGCAGGCTGAGGCTATTGCTAAAGGCGCTAATGGAACATTGATTGCCATTGACGCTGAGGGCAATATTACTGATGCGCAATGGGCGACACTCAATGATGCTGACGCTATTGTGTTTGGCTCTCCAACCTATATGGGTACGGTGAGTTGGCAGTTTAAGAAGTTTGCTGACGCTAGCTCTAAGCAATGGTTTTCACAACAGTGGAAAGACAAGGTTTTCGGTGGTTTTACGAATTCAGCAACAATGAATGGTGATAAGCATTCAACCTTACATTATTTCTTTACTTTGGCTATGCAGCATTCTGGTCTTTGGGTTGGCACTGGATTGATGCCATCGAATTCTAAGGCCGCAAAGCGCGATGACATTAACTATGTAGGTTCATCTGCGGGTGCAATGATGCAAACACCATCCGATGCAAGTGCTGATGAAGTGAATGTGGGTGATCTAGAGACTGCAAGACTGTATGGCGAGCGTATTGCAAAAATTACCAAACAGTTGCGCGGATAATGAATAAAGTCAGATACACCTCTATTGCCATCATCTTGCATTGGGTGATGGCGCTCTTGATATTCGCAACATGGTCAATTGCAATTGCCGTGGATGATATTCCATTGAGTCCACTCAGAATTACAGGAATCAGCTGGCACAAATGGCTTGGTGTCACCATATTCTTTTTGGTGGTTCTGCGCTTATTGTGGCGCTCAATTCATCCAGCTCCTGCATTAAACCTCGCATTGCCAGCCTGGCAAGAGCGTGCAATGAAGCTAACCCATCTTGCGCTGTACTTATTGATGCTTCTGATTCCGATTGTGGGCTGGTTAATGAGTTCCGCTAAGGGCTATACCGTCAACTACTTTGGCTTATTTGAATTGCCGGATCTGGTAGATAAAGATAAGGCACTTGGCCATCAGCTGAAGGAGATCCATGAGTTTCTGGCCAATGGATTAATGGCTTTGGTTGGACTTCATATTTTGGCTGCGCTAAAGCATCAATATATCGATAAAGATGGCTTATTAAGTCGTATGACCTTTGGAGGGTCTAGCCGTGAAAAGTAAATGCTCATTACATTTAGGGATGTTGGCACAGGCTTTATTAGCGATGCTATTCATTAGCGCTGCAAGCTCGGCTTATGCGGTGGAGTATTCATCTATTGATGCCTCGAAAAGCAAAATTACTTTTACAAGTAAATTGATGGGCTCAAAGATCTCTGGAAGTTTTGGAAAATTTTCTGGGAAGGTTTTATTTAATTCAGATGAGCCAGAAAAAGCGAAGGCTAACCTCATTATTGAAATCTCAAGTTTTAATGCTGGTGGGGAAGAGTTGCAAGAAGAGGCAAAAGGAAAAGACTGGTTCAGTACAAAACTCTTTCCAACTGCCAGCTATGTAACGGATTCTGTAAAGATTACAGGCCCCAATAGTTTGGATGCCCATGGAACCCTAACCATCAAGGGCAAAGCTGTGCCACTGTTGATATCCGTGAAGTATCAGCTGCAAGGCAAGCAGATGGTCTTTGATGCCAGCTTTCAGGTGCTGAGGTTGGATTTTGGCTTGGGTGCTGGAAACTGGGCAGACACTTCTGCAGTTGCCAATGAGGTGCCAGTCAATGTTCACTTAGTCTTAAATCAAAAATAGTTTTACAAATTAACTTACTTATTCAATTTTTAATCAGGAGAATTACATGAAATCAAAATTACTTATCGCTTTATTTGCAACTATTGGCCTTAGCTCTGTTTTTGCTGCGCCAGTGACTTATGCTACTGATGCCAATCATACCTTTGCTCAGTTTGAATATAACCATTTAGGCTTCTCTAAGCAGACCAGTCGCTTTAATGCCGTTACTGGAACTGTAACGATTGATCAAGCTGCAAAAAAAGGCAGCGCAGATATCACTATTGACACGAAATCTGTCGATACAGGATCGACTATATTCAATAATCATATCCAAGGTGAAGATTTCTTATCTACTACACAGTTTCCAACTGCTATCTTTCAATCAAACGATATGATTTTTAAAGGTGAAAAACCGGTTGCTTTAAAAGGTGTGTTGACATTGAAGGGTGTAAGTAAGCCAGTTACATTGAATATCACTAATTTTGAGTGCAAAAAACATCCAATGTCTGGTGCTGATTATTGCGGTGCCAATGCTGAAACAAAAGTGAAGCGCACAGAATTCAATATGGGCAAATACGCACCGAACGTAGGTGACGATGTAACCATCATGATTGCTATTGAGGGTTCAAAAAAGGATTAATTCCTTTTGTTGGGCTGATGTCATCTGAAAAACCACCTACGGGTGGTTTTTTCATTCTCGGCCGACTCGGTTTATAATTGCATAAGTAATTGAATTAAAAGGGATTATTCCTTTAATTCCACTTTTGCTGGTTTGACAGCTCTTAGGGGCTCTTGGACAATGCCATGGGTGGTTGATTCAAGCCCCAAGCCCTCATGACAGTTGATACTCATTCCTCCTCCAATACACCGCATTTGACGCTCGAAGCTCGTGCGCTGACTTGTATTCGTGGGGAGCGACAATTATTTCAAAATCTGAATCTGACAGTGACGGCTGGAGAGTGCCTGCATGTGCGCGGTGAGAACGGGGTCGGAAAAACTAGCCTCTTAAGACTCCTGACGGGACTTTCTAAACCAGAGGTGGGAGAGGTTCTTTGGAATCATCAGTCAGTCGCTAAAGACCCTTCTACATATCATCGGGAGCTTTTATTCCTGGGGCATCGTGATGCTCTGAAAGAGGATCTCACTGCCTTGGAAAATCTGCAGCTGTATGCAGTGCTAGACGATATTCATTTACCGGTTGATAAGGCTTTAGCAGCCCTCTGGCATTTTGGATTGCGTGGGCGCGAGAGCCTACCAGTCGGTTGTTTATCGGCTGGACAAAAGCGCCGAGTCTTAATGGCGCGTATGTTGACGCGTCAAGCGAAGCTGTGGATTTTGGATGAGCCATTCAATACACTGGATATTCATGCCGTACAAGATTTGCAAGGGTTAATAGCAGAACATGTGGAGCAAGGTGGTCTAGTGGTACTGACTAGCCATCAAGCAGTGGATCTTCCGCGTGTGAGGGTGCTAGATCTATGAATGCTTTACTAGCTATCATTCGCCGTGATTTGCTCTTGGTTATGCGCCGCAAGAGCGAGGTGCTCACAGCCCTCTTCTTTTTTGTCGTGGTGACTAGTTTGTTTCCATTGGGTATTGGTGCGGATGCTGCTTTGCTGCGTAAGATTGCTCCAGGCGTTCTTTGGGTTGCAGCCTTACTGTCTACTCTATTAGGCTTGCATCGGATGTTTGCCGCAGACTACCAAGACGGCGCTTTAGAGCAGCTTGCCTTGTCGCCGCAGCCTATGGTCTTGTTAGTAACTGGAAAAATTATTGCCCATTGGATGGTGAGTGGACTACCACTCGTGCTCTTAGCCCCGATCATCGGCATTCAGTTTGATCTGGATGCCAGTTCTTTGTATGTACTGATGGGAACCCTATTATTAGGTACCCCGGTGCTATCCTTACTAGGATCCATAGGTGCAGCCTTAACCTTGGGTGTCAGAGGCGGCAGCGTACTATTAAGCTTATTGATATTGCCTTTATATATTCCGGTTCTCATTTTTGGCGCTGGCGCCGTATATGCTAATAGTGTGGGTTTGGATACGTCAGGCCATTTTTCATTGCTAGGCGCGTTATTGATTTTGGCTTTAGCATTTGTTCCTTGGGTAAGTAGTGCTGCTGTAAAGATTGCAATTGAATGAATCCGATAAATACTTTTTCTAATCATCGCGTAGTTAACTGGTTTAAGTTATCTAGCCCTAGCACTTTTTATCCGGTGGCGGGTAAGCTCATCCCATTCTTCTGGGTCTTAACTTTTTTATTTGGCGCTGCTGGTTTGTGGATTAGCTTCTTTGTTGCGCCTGTCGATGCCGTGCAAGGGCAGGGCTATCGCATCATTTTTATTCATGTGCCCGCATCCTGGATGTCGATGTTTATTTATTTAGTCATGGCTACATGGGCAGGATTAGGACTGGTCTTTAATGCCCGTTTGTCTGCCATGATGGCGCAGGCTCTTGCCCCTATAGGCGCTTGGATGGCATTTCTATCTCTTTGGACCGGGGCATTCTGGGGTAAGCCCATGTGGGGTGCCTGGTGGGTTTGGGATGCTCGCCTTACTTCAGAGTTAATTCTTCTCTTTTTATATTTAGGCTTTATTGCCTTGCGAGCCTCCATTGATGACCCTCGCCGTGCCGATAAGGCGAGTGCCATTTTGGCTTTAGTAGGCGTTGTAAACGTACCGATTATTTATTTCTCAGTGAAATGGTGGAACACCTTGCATCAAGGCGCCTCCGTTTCTCTCACAAAAGCCCCGGCGATGGCACAAACCATGCTCTTGGGAATGCTGTTGATGGCTTTATGTCTTTGGATGTACACCATTGCAGTCACCTTAATGCGAGTGAGGGCAATCATTTTGGAGCGTGAAGCCCATGCTGATTGGGTGAGACAATCAATTGAGGTGAAAATCTGATGTGGAATAGCCCTTCTGAGTTTTTTGCCATGGGCGGCTACGCACTGTATGTGTGGAGTAGTTTTGGTGTTTGTGCGCTGGTATTGATATTGGAACCCCTCATGGCGCGTGCTCGCTTTAGAGCAATCGTACGGCGGTTGAAGCAAGAGCAATTAGCTGAGCAGTTTGATAAAGAGATTAGTAAGTGAAGCCTAGACATAAACGTGCATTGATGATTGTTGCAGCGCTGATCGTAATTGGTGTAGCTGCACTCTTAATTTTGAATGCGCTTAATAGCAATATTGCTTTATACGTCACTCCAAGTGAAGTGTCAGCGGGCAAAGCGCCTCAAGGTCAGGCTTTCCGAATTGGTGGCATGGTAAAAGACGGCTCTTTAAAGCGCGATGGCCTAACCGTGCACTTTGTGATTACTGATCTGGTGAAAGATATTCCAGTGGCCTATACCGGCATCCTTCCTGATTTGTTTAAAGAGGGTAAGGGTGCCGTGATCCAAGGTCGTATGAATGCGAATGGTGAATTTATTGCCAGCGAAGTATTAGCTAAACATGACGAGAACTATATGCCTCCTGAAGCAAAACATGCTTTAGAGCAAGCTCAAAAAAACGGAACGAATAAATGATTCCTGAGTTTGGGCACTACGCACTAGTTCTGGCGCTTTGTATTGCGTGCATTCAGGGAGTTTTGCCATTGCTGGGCGCGCACTTTGGTCGGCGCGATTGGTTGGTGCTAGCAAGACCTGCTGCGCAAACAGTTTTCTTATTACTGGCGATTGCTTTTGGAATCTTGGCTTGGAGTTTTTACGCCAATGATTTTTCTGTGCTCTATGTTGCTGAGCACTCGAATTCACAGCTACCAGTGATTTATCGATTAGGTGCAGTATGGGGCGGTCATGAAGGATCACTCTTGTTGTGGATCTTTTTGCTGGCTACCTGGACCATTTTAGTTGCTCAGCTTTCTAAAGCATTAGATGACTTTATGGTGGCGCGAGTGATTGGCGTTTTGGGCTTGGTCACTAGTGGTTTGCTCCTGTTTGTTTTAACAACCTCAAATCCGTTTGAGCGTTTATTGCCAGCCGCACAAGATGGCCGCTCATTAAATCCACTCTTGCAAGATCCGGGTTTAGTATTTCATCCGCCAATGTTGTACATGGGCTACGTTGGTTTTTCTGTGGCCTTTGCATTTGCGATTGCCTCCTTATTATCTGGAAGATTGGATGCCGCTTGGGCTCGTTGGTCACGTCCTTGGACAACCGCTGCTTGGGTTTTCCTGACCCTTGGTATTGCTTTGGGTTCGTGGTGGGCTTATTACGAATTGGGTTGGGGTGGTTGGTGGTTCTGGGACCCCGTTGAAAATGCCTCGTTTATTCCTTGGCTCGTGGGTACTGCTTTGTTACATTCTTTAGCGGTTACCGAAAAGCGCGGCGGATTTAAGAGTTGGACTGTGCTCTTGGCGATTACTGCCTTCTCCTTATCGCTACTAGGAACCTTCTTGGTTCGATCGGGCGTCCTGACCTCAGTGCATGCGTTTGCGACTGATCCAAGGCGCGGCATCTTTATTCTGATCTTCTTATCACTCGTCGTTGGTTCGTCTCTGATGCTTTACGCATGGCGTGCGCCTAAGAGTTCGATGGGCGGCAAATTTAGTTTGAGCTCCAGAGAAACATTGATTTTGCTTGGCAATGTCTTTTTAGTGGTCTCTGCCGGATCTGTTTTGCTGGGCACCCTATACCCATTGCTGATTGATGCTTTGCATCTAGGTAAGATTTCTGTAGGCCCTCCTTATTTCAATAGCGTATTTGTTCCCATCATGGTGCCATTGCTGGTATTGATGGGCATCGGTCCATGGGCAAGTTGGAAGCAGAGTAATTTAATTAGCATCATCAAGCGTTTATGGCTTGCGGGCGCAGTCGCTCTCATTGCAGGCGTTGGAATTCCCTTAATCATGGGTGTATTTACCTGGCTTGCAGGCATGGGCTTCATGTTGGCTTTTTGGGTAATCGCTTCGGGCTGCATGCAAATCATTCGCCAAGCTAAAGCTGGCAAGCCCACACGTTCTTTTATTGGCATGCAAGTAGCGCATTTAGGCATTGCAGTTTTTGTTATTGGCGTCACAATGGTCGGCGCTTATCAAGAAGAGAAAGACGTGCGCATGTCAGCCGGCGATACAGTTAGTGTTGGCGGATATCAAATTCAGCTGCAGGGAGTTAGCGCTGCTCGCGGCCCAAATTACCAGGCAATGCGCGGCACATTTCTGCTGTCTAAAAATGGTGGCGAACAGATCGGCCTTTATCCTGAGAAGCGAAGCTATTTTTCATCGACGATGCCAATGACTGAAGCGGCGATTGATGCTGGGCTTACCCGCGACATATATGTATCGCTAGGTGAAGAACTGGGCGATCAATCTTGGGCTGTACGTGTTTACTACAAGCCTTTTGTGGATTGGATTTGGGGCGGTTGCTTGTTGATGGCTTTAGGTGGCGTGTTGGCTATGTCGGATAAGCGCTATCGACTGAAGTTAAAGAGCAAGTTCTTATGAAGGCAAAATTTTTAATCCCCCTGATCTTATTTGTAGGCTTAGTAGTCTTCTTGGCGATTGGCTTAAATCGTGATCCACATGAAGTGCCCTCACCATTAATTAATAAGCCCGCCCCTGCATTTGAAGTTTCTCAATTAGCTAACGCTAATAAAACGTTCTCGCCAGCAAGCATGAAGGGTCAAGTGTGGATTCTGAATGTTTGGGCTTCCTGGTGCGTAGCTTGTCGCGAAGAGCATCCTGTGTTGGTTGAGCTTGCTAAGTCACAAATAGCGCCAGTGATTGGTTTGGACTATAAAGATCAGCGTGAAGATGCTCTGGCAATGCTAGCAAAACAGGGCAATCCTTATGTGCTATCCGCCTTTGATGGTAATGGGCGAGTTGGCATTGATTATGGCGTCTATGGCGTGCCTGAGACTTATATTATTGATAAGGCAGGGGTGATTCGCTTTAAGCACATTGGCCCGTTAACAATGGATTTATTGAATCAAAAGATTTATCCCATGCTGAGCGATTTAAAGAAATCATGAAGCGCATTTTCTTAATCGCCGTTTGTGTATTTAGTTTAGGTAACGCGTTTGCCAAAGATGCTGCACCACTCGCAGATGATCCTGTAACAGAACAGCGATTAATTAGTATTTCAGAAGAAATGCGCTGCTTGGTGTGTCAGAACGAGTCATTGGCAGGCTCGCGCTCGGATTTAGCCAATGATTTGCGTCGTGAAATTCGGATATTGATCAAAGAAGGTAAGAGCGATGATCAAATCCGCTCGTTTATGGTCGAGCGCTATGGTGATTTTGTACTGTATCGTCCGCCAGTCAAGCCAGTGACCTGGTTGCTATGGATTGGCCCATTTGTTATTTTGGGTCTGGGCATTGCTGGTTTATTAATGTATTTAAGACGCAGAGATAGCAGCGTGCCTAATGTCACGCTGACTGATGCTGATAATCAAAAAATCGATGCACTATTAAATGCAAGCGATAAGAAAGAGGGATGAAATAAGTGACTAGCTTTTTGATCCCCGCCTTTTTGCTTCTGGTTCTGGTATTGGTGCTATTGCTGCGCCCATTCATCTTTCCCGCGAAGAGCTCGTCGACATCGCGTCGTCAGATGAATGCCACCATCTACCGTGAAGAGTTGGATAAATTAGAGCTTGAATATAAAGCTGGTGCAATTACTTCAACTGATTATGAAATTGCGCATGCTGAAATGCGTCAGAGACTCTTTCAAGACACTATTGAAGAGGATGATCGAGAGGTTGCGGGCTCCTCAAAGAAGACTGCACTCGGGTTATGTATCTTTATTGTCTTGCTCTCATCGGCGCTATATTTCTCCTTGGGGGATGTTGTTCGGGTAGCCCAAAACAATTCTGAAAAACCAGTCACCCAAGAGGGTGTCGAAAAAATGGTGGCTCAATTTGCCATCAAAATGGAAAAAGATCCTGGCAACTTAAAGGGCTGGGCGATGTTAGCTCGTTCCTATCGAATCTTGGGCCGTGATGAGGATGCTGCCAAAGCATACGCACGTGCTGGTAGCTTTATTGATTCTGATCCGCAATTGTTAGCTGACTATGCAGATGTACTGGCAAGCAATGCAAATGGGAGTTTTGTTGGGAAGCCTTCGCAGTTGATTAATCAGGCATTAAAGCTGGACCCGAACAACATGATGGCACTTTGGCTTTCTGGAACCGCATCTTATAACGCTAAAAATTACAAGGCAGCGGTGCAGTCCTGGGATAAGCTTGCGCAACAACTTCCGCCCAATACGGATGAGGCGCGTGCTATTCAAGGATCTATTGCTGAGGCGCGCTCTAAAGGTGGTCTGACTACTTCAGCGCCGGTTGCTCCAGCCGGAAAAGGCATTAGCGGAAAAATTGAATTGTCTGCTGACCTTAAATCTAAGATTAAGCCTGGCGACATTGTGATGGTGATTGCACGCAAGCCTGGTGAGCGTATGCCTGTGGCTGTCTTGAAGGCATCAGCAACTGACTTTCCAATGAGCTTTATATTGAATGATTCATTGGCCATGAATCCCAGTGCGCCTCTGTCTCAACTATCTGAGGTGAGTGTCGAGGTGCGCATTTCTAAGACTGGGATGGCGAAGCCGGAAGTGGGGGATTTAATCTCTTCAGTGCAGACAATTAAGGTCGGCACAACCAATGTTCGCCTACTAGTTGACCAAGTTCGCCATTAAGGTTTTAGCCTCTACCCACAAACGGCATATTGGTTGCCATAATCGTCATCGACAGAATATTGCTTTCGAGTGGCAGTTGGGCCATATGCAGTACGGCCTCACCAACATGATCAACATCCATGCGTGGCTCTACCTTAATCGATTGATCTGCCTGCAGGATCCCAGCAGCCATACGTTCAGTCATCTCTGTTGCAGCATTGCCGATATCGATTTGACCGCATGCAATATTAAAAGGGCGGCCATCTAATGCAATGGTTTTGGTTAAGCCGCTGATGGCATGTTTGGTCGCCGTGTAGGGCGCTGACATTGGACGAGGTGCATGTGCTGAGATTGAACCATTATTGATAATTCTGCCACCTTGTGGAGATTGCGCTTTCATCATACGAATCGCTTCCTGTGAACACAAGAACGCACCACAGAGGTTGGCATTGACTACACTCATCCACTGCTCATAACTTAAGTCTTCCATTGGGATAGCAGGAGCCCCCATACCGGCATTATTGAAGAGTACGTCAATGCGGCCAAATTGATTGCTAAGTGCCGCAAATAGCTTTTTGACTTCATCGGGTTTGCCAACATCGCAAGCAACCGCAAGACAGTTACTTTGATTACCGCCAATATCAGCAATAGCCTTTTCTAATCTATCTAGATTGCGTCCAGTTAGGACCACTTGATAGCCTCCCTTGAGAAGGGCTTTGGCAGCCGCCCGTCCAATGCCAGTTCCTGCGCCAGTGACTAGGGCTACCTTGCTTTTAGCTAAATTCATCATGTTCTTTAGGGCTGCTTAAAAGCATCATCTTATCGTGATTTATTGGGCCTGTTTTGAAACCTTTGCCTATTGCTTTGCTCGGGGCATAATGCAAAAAACACAAGAGATTTCCATGAATTTCATCAAAAAACAAATTTATAACCCCCTGGCTCTAACAGCAGCCTTTTTTGTCCTACTAACCATTCTTTTTGGCGTTCTGTGGGTTTTAGTCCCGCCGCCACCAAAGTCAATCGAGATGGCTACGGGATTTCCTACTGGGCTGTATTACCAGTTTGGCGAACGCCTGAAATCGGAAATAGCTAAGGAGGGTGTTGATCTCAATGTGCGATCCACAGGCGGAACTTTAGATAACTTAGCTCTTTTGAATGACCCCAATTCTGGGGTTGATTTTGCAATGGTCCAGAGTGGTGTTGCTAATGTTGCCGAATATCCAAATTTAGTTTCGATAGCTGGAATGTTTTACGAGCCAATTTGGGTTTGGTATCGTGAAGGTGCATTCAAAAATGATGGGGGCCAACTCAAGATCTTAAGTCAGCTAAAAGGCAAGCGCGTCTCCATCGGTAATGATGGGAGCGGCACTTTAGCGCTTACTCAGAGTTTGTTGCAGACTAGCGGTATTACAGACAAAGAAATTGGCGCGCAGAAATTAAAGCCCGATGAAGCTATTCTTAAGTTAAATAATGGCGAATTGGATGCAGTATTTATAGTGGCGGCTGCAGAGGCCCCCATACTGAAAAAGTTTTACTCTATTCCAGGTATTCGCTTGATGGATTTCGACCAAGCGGATGCATACACCCGAAATCTTACTTATTTATCCAAAGTGACTGTACCCAGAGGTTTATTGAGTATTGAGCACGATCAACCTCGTCAGGACATCCAGGTGATAGCCGCTACTGCCACCTTGGTAGCTCATGACAATGTAAGTCCGGCAATGGTTTCACTCTTATTGAGCGCTTCTTACGATATTTTGAAATCCTATTCACGATTACAAAAGGTGGGCGAGTTTCCCTCTGGTTCTGGACTGGATTTCCCATTGCATGCGGATGCGGAGATTTACCTAAAGGATGGCCCTTCATTCTTACATCGTCACTTGCCATTTTGGACTGCGGTATGGGCAGGACGTTTTGTCAAAATTGTTATTCCATTGCTAGTAATTTTGATCCCATTGTTTACCTATATTCCAACTACCAAAAATTTCTTATTGCGATTGAAGTTGGCGCAGGTGTATGAAGAGCTCAAGGTGATTGAGAAGAATGCCCAAAATCCAGCGTTAAAAGAAAAGAACTTTAAAGACCTTGTGGACATCGAAAGGCGCGTTGGAAATATTAAGGTATCCATGTTGGATGCTAAAGAGCTATATGACCTTAAGGGGCATGTGGGTGAAGTGCGTCACCGCCTGAATTTGGTTCATTAAAAGGGATCTGGATATGAGCAGGCTAATTCAATATCTATTTTTAGCTTTAGGCTTGATTGTCTCTATTGGGCTTCAGGCGCAGACCTACCCAAGCAAGCCTATATCTATGGTGGTTCCTCAGGCGGCGGGCGGTACTAACGACATTGTGGCGTGTCTAATTGCGCCATCATTTGGTGAAGCTATTGGCGCATTGATTGTGGTTGAAAATAGACCTGGAGCTGGCGGTAACATTGGTACCCAAAGTGTTGCACGCTCACCTAAGGATGGCTATACCTTACTGCTCACTATCAATAGTACGCAAGCCATCAATCCTTCTTTGTATAAAAATCCTGGCTTTGATCCTGTAAATGATTTTGTGCCTTTGTATTACATTGGGGCAACACCTTATGTTTTGGTTTCTCCACCAGGATCTCCTTATAAAACATTGGCGGATGTCGTGGCTGCGGCTAAGAAGAGGCCTGGAGAGTTGTCATATGCCTCGGCTGGTAATGGCACGATTAGTCATTTATTGGGTGCCATGCTCAATGCGAGCGCTGGCATTGACATGCAACATATTCCTTACAAGGGTGTAGCCCCCGCAATTAATGATGTATTAGGTGGACAAGTACCGCTAGCATTTGCGAGCTTACCCTCTGCACTCAATTACATTAAAGCAGGGAAGCTTCAGGCCATTGCGATTAGCTCTGCGAAGCGTTCTAGTGCTGCGCCTGAAATTCCAGCGATTGCAGAAACTTATCCTGATTGTATTGGGGAGGTATGGGTAGCCATCTTTGCCCCTGTTGGCGTTAGTGCGGATGTAATAAAGAAGGTGCAGGCAGCGATGGAGAAGGCCCTATCTAAATCAGAAGTGCGTGAGAGGCTATCTGCACAGGGCTTGGATCTTGCACCCATTCCAACTAATAAGTTGAGCGCTTTACTAAAGGATGAGTTGGCTAAGTGGGCAAAAATTGTGAGGGCATCTGGAGCGCAGTTGGATTAACGCTTTTTTGCTGCTTGACCTAAAATAGACTCATGACGATTACTGGCCTTGCGCCAACACTGACCCCCCTCAAGCAGATTGACCAAGCTTTGCGTGATGACGGCTTTGCAGTGGTGTCTGCTGAGACGGTTGCCAAGTTTAGCAATGTAGATCTATCCAAGCTTCAAACCCTTACCAAGTATTGGGAAAACTTGCCCCGCGATCCTTATTTAAAAGATGGTGGGCGCTATCGCTTTCGTAGACACGCTAGCTATGAGATTAAGGGCGATGAGCTCACTCTTGTTCCTCATCGTGCGCACTGGCAATCACTGGATTACAACGCATTGCATGGTGGAATTGAGCGCTGGTTTGAGCCCATCCAAGGTGAGTTGTTAAGTAATCCTGCTTGGCAATCTGTCTTGCTCGGGCTTGCACATCTCTTGAATAGCCTAAAGCCTGTGAATACTTGGTTTGTTGAAGCCCATCAATTTCGAATTGATACCACTGATGGTATCGGACGTCCAACACCTGAAGGCGCTCATCGCGATGGCGTTGATTTTGTAGCAGTCTTCTTATTGGGTCGAGAGGGTATTAAAGGTGGTGAGACCAGAATATTTGATACCTCTGGCTCCGCAGGATTGCGTTTCACCCTCACGCAACCTTGGTCTCTTTTGTTAATGAATGATCAGCGCATGATTCATGAATCAACACCCATTCAGCCATTAGCAAAATATGGCTACCGAGATACCTTGGTTCTCACTTATCGTTCTAATGGTTTTCAAGACTCTCCAAACCGAAGTCAGCAATAAGCCTGCTGATTTATTCTGGCTCCATGCCAGCTTCTTTAATCGCTTTGGCCCACTTAGCAGTTTCTAGTTTGATCTTTTGGCCAAGGGCTTCAGGCGTTCCTGGCTGAGTTTCAAAACCATTTGCAGAGAGTCGATCTGCTAAATCTTTTGATTTAGCAGCATTGTTGATTGCTTGGTTTAGCTTGAGTATGGCGTCCTTTGGCATGCCTGCAGGCCCAAATGCCGCAAAGAATGAGATGAGTTCATAGCCTTTAATACCTAATGCTTCATTTACCGTAGGTAATTCTGGAATAGCTGGTGAGCGCTTTAAAGAAGTGACGGCTAAGCCGCGGATTTTGCCTGCTTGTACTTGGGGCAAAGAGACTCCAAAGTCGGATGTGAACATATTCACCTGACCGCCAATTAAATCAGTCATCGCATTGGGGCCGCTCTTGTATGAGACCCCAATCATTTTGATATCAGCAAAGCTTGCCAGCATTTCTGATGAAACGCGCTGTGATGTACTTGCATAAGCAAAAGTCATTTTTCCTGGATTGGCTTTGGCTAGAGAAACAAACCCATTGAGTGATTTAGCAGGCACATCATTATTGATGGCAATAATGAGTGGAGCAGATCCAAAAAATCCAATGGGAGTAAAGGCGGTGTCTTGGTTATAGGGTAAATTTTTAACCAAGCTCTTAAGGGCAGCATTAGTGCTATTGGTTCCGAACAGAATCGTATAGCCGTCTGCGGGGGCCTTGGCTACAAAATCTGCGCCAATTAGGCCATTTGCGCCAGGGCGATTTTCAACAACTACGGGCTGGCCTAATGACTCAGACATTTTTGCCGCAAATGCACGTCCAATTTGATCGGTTGTGCTGCCGGGTGCAAAAGGAACAATCGCTTTAATGGGTTTGGAGGGGTAGCTATCCGCTGATGCCAGGTTACTTGCGAAGCCGATAATCAGGGCGGCCCCGATCTGCAATAAACGAACTATCAAAGATTTGCTATTCATACTGTCTCCGTCTTGTTTTCAGTAGTGTAGCGGGTCTAATTCGTTCTGGGCGAGTAGAATGAGTTCACGTTTCTACTGACTAACTATGCGCTTTCGTTCAGCTGGCTATACCCCTCTTATGCTTCTGGCACAAACCTGTGCTTTATTGGGTTTTGCTTGCTATGCCGTCGTGTTAACGACTTTGCAAGAAGAGTGGCATCTCAGTAATTTGCAGTCAGGCCTGATTGCGAGTGCTTTTTTCTTTGGTTACATGCTTGCCGTTCCATTAGCTACGGCTTTAACGGATCGGGTAGACGCGCGTAAGGTGTATTTAATAGGCGGTCTCACAGCAAGCTGTGGTCTTTTGGGTATGAGTCTGTTGGCTTATAACTTTTGGACGGCCCTACTTTTTATGGCTTTGAATGGTGCTGGTCTTGCTGGTTCTTATATGCCCGGCCTCAAGATTTTGTCAGACCGCATCCAATCGGGAGAGCTAACTAGACATATTGCGTTCTATACCGCCTTCTTTGGTATCGGTACTGGATTTTCGTATTTATGTTCTGGTTGGATTTTGAATGCGCTTGGTTGGCATTATGTATTTGGTTTAATTGCCTTGGGCCCATTTAGCGCATTTCTGATTGTCTTGTTGCTAATTCCAGCGCTTCAGCATGAAAAATGGCAAGGGCCAATCAATATTCGTCTGCACGATATCTTTCCGGTGGATAAATGGAAGTTGGTTTTACAAGACAAAAATGCATCAGGCTTTATTTTTGGATATACCGCTCATACTTTGGAACTCTTTGCCTCAAGAAGCTGGATTGTTGCCTTCTTTGCTTTTTGTGCAGTTGCTTCTGGCGAAGATTTTTTCCTAACGGCTACGACTTTAGCTGGAGTGATTAATTTCTTTGGCGTGCCATCTTCCATATTGGGTAATGAAATTGCTTTGAGAGTAGGGCGTCAGAAATGGGTATGCATTGTGATGCTGACTAGTGCGGTATTAGGGATTGCATTCGCTTGCTCAACTGGCCAGTCGTGGTGGTTGATTGTTGCTCTGGCTATTGGGCATGCCATATTCATCATGGCAGATTCCTCAACGCTCACTGCGGGCTTGGTAATTAGTGCGCAAGAAAATATCAAGGGCGCTGCAATGGGTCTGCACTCATTGATGGGGTTTGGTGGCGGCCTATTGGGGCCTGCCATTTTTGGTTTCGTCTTGGATATTTCTGGTTCTCGTACTTCACAAGTTGCCTGGGTATGGGCATACGTTGCCGTAGTCATGTGGGGCGTTCTGTTTGTGATTTACGAACGTCGTAGGGGCTGGGGTAGCTCAGTGCGCGCATGAGTAATCGGATAAATGAGCAGATAAATGAGCAGGTAAATGAGCAGATGAACAAAAAGAATGCTTTAGTTTGCTATCACTGTTCAAGCCAGATTCTCCCAGGGGAATTAACTGAGGCGGAACTGGGTGGTGAGACACGTCCATTCTGTTGTCCGGGTTGCATGGCAATTGCGCAAACAATTCATGGAGAAGGCCTAGAAGTTTTTTATGCCAGGCGTTCTCAGTCGGGTGATAAGCCGGCAGCCTATCTTGCAAGTGATGAGATTCCGGAGAAGCTTAAGCCTTATGATGATCCTTCATTGCGAGGCCGTTTTACCCGTCCATCTGGAGGGGAGGGTGATCTTGAAACCACTTTGCGCTTAGAAAAAATTCGATGTGCAGCTTGTGTTTGGCTGTGTGAGCAACATTTACGTCGTAATGCAGGTGTTAAGGATGTGCAAATCAATTACGTTACTCAAAAAGTAATGGTGCGTTTTTCTTCAGATAAAACGAGCTTAGCAAGATTACTTTTTGAAATTGAGCGCATTGGTTATGAGGCTTGGCCATTTGAACCCTCCCAATCATTAGATCGCGCTAAAAAGGAAAGGCGCCACCTTCTTTTGCGACTAGGTGTAGCAATGCTGGGCATGATGCAGGTCATGATGTATGCCTGGCCTACGTATGTCGGCGCCGACATTACTCCGGAATTTGAGATTCTTTTAGGTTGGACTAGCTGGTTATTGACTGTTCCTGTGATGGTCTACTCAGCAGGTCCAATATTCCAGTCGGCTTGGCGAAGTGTGCAGTCTTTTAAGCAAACGCATATGTTGGGAATGGATGTTCCTATTGCATTAGCTTTAGCTTTGGCATTTATTGCGGGCACCATTAATTTAATTGCCGGTGTCGGACATACTTATTTTGATTCCATCACCATGTTTGTGGCATTTATCTTGGCGGCCAGATATGTGGAGCTTTTAGCAAGACAAGATGCGCAAGGTGGAGCAGAGGCTTTAGCTAAACAACTGCCTGCAACATGTGAGCGGGCATTGAACTATCCAGCATCACAAGAAATTGAAGTGGTTCCCGTAGTTAATTGCAATCCTGGAGAGGTATTACGAGTTTCTCCAGGGGAAGTGGTGCCTGCTGACGGTGTCCTGATTGAAAATGTGAGTGCTTTAGACGAGTCTTTGCTCACGGGCGAATCTAAGCCGGTTGAGAAAAAGATTGGTGACCGTGTGTACGCTGGTACTCACAACATACTGAATCCATTGTTCATGCGAATTGAGGCAGTGGGGCAATCAACCCGTATCGCTGGAATTGCTTCCTTATTAGATCAAGCATTACTTGCTAAACCAGTCATGGTGAGTCTGGCTGAAAAGTGGACTGCTTATTTTGTTGCCTTTTTACTATTCGGTGCATTTGCTTCGTCCGCTATTTGGCTGTACTTTGACCCTAGTCGTGCGTGGACAGTTTTAGTTTCTGTTCTAGTTGCTAGCTGCCCTTGTGCTTTATCACTAGCAGTTCCAACTGCTATGGCAGCAGCGCAAGGTGCGGTAACTAAATTAGGTTTACTGATTGTGCGTGGTCATGTGATGGAAGGTTTAGTAAAAGCAACTGACTTAGTGTTAGATAAGACCGGCACACTAACGATGGGTCAGCCAGAGTTGCAAGAGGTTATTAATTTGCGTGCGGGCTATCGACGTGAAAATGCCTTGGCCTTAGCTGCGGTATTGGAGGCAGGGCAAAGACATCCGTTGGCACTTTCTTTGATGCGTGCCGCTACTGCTGAAAATTTATCTTTACCTACATTGAGTGAGCCAGTGATTAATCAACTGGGAAAAGGTTTAAGTTCAGGCGAGTATCGCTTAGGAAGTGCATTGTGGCTGGGGGTAGAGCAGAGTGCGCAATTAGGGCAATACGGTCAGGTGCATTTAGCGGATGCACAAGGATTAATAGCTAGCTTTGTATTTTTGGACACGCCTAGAGCAGGATTAGAGCAATTCCTAAAAGTAGTGAAGTCTAGAAAGATTGCAGTGCATTTAGTTTCTGGTGATGATCGCGCTACGGTTGCGTGGTGGGCACATCATGTTGGTATTAAGCAATATCGAGGCGGTTGTACGCCTGAAGATAAGTATGACTACATCGAAAGGTTGCAAAAAGAAGGTCGTTTTGTATGGGCTATTGGCGATGGTGTGAACGATGCGCCTTTGCTTGCTCGTGCTGATATTTCTATTGCAGTTGGCGCTGGTGCACCTTTGGCTGCAGCTGGAGCTGATGCAATTCTGACGGCTAGTTCTCTAGAGCCTTTAGCAAAAACTTTGTTGCTAGCTGATAAAACTCACGCAATCATCAAAGAAAACTTATGGTGGGCCTTGGCTTACAACTTGCTGGCTATTCCTGCTGCAATGATGGGCTTAGTAAATCCCTGGGTTGCTGGGATCGGGATGTCGCTTTCCTCGTTAGCCGTGACTTTAAATGCCTGGCGCTTACGAAAGGCTTAGACTATAGGAATGGAAAGTCTATTTCTTCTCATTCCCATTTCTCTGGTTTTAATTGGCCTTTTGGTCTGGATTTTGAACTGGTCCATAAAAAGTGGTCAATTTGACGATTTAGACGGTCCTGGTGAGGCGATTTTGATGGATGATGACACTCCAAAATCCAAATAAGTTAGTAAACACTCTAAATAATAGCTATATATTTAAATAGCCCAAGCAATCTAGGGTTTCCCTTAGATGTGCAGGGTGAATTTGCCTCACCCTTTTTGATATAGATCAAATCCCCCTTGGGACTCTACTTTGATAATCAATCCAGTCTATTTGGATTATGTCGCTGTTTGGTCACAAAAAAGGAGAAACCATGGGACTTACCGTGGGGAGTAATCAAGATACCTTCAATTACAAGGTTGTCAGCCAATTTGCCATCGTTACTGTGCTTTGGGGAATTGTTGGCATGCTCGTGGGGGTTATCCTCGCAGCCCAGTTGATCTGGCCTGAAATCACTTTTAATATTCCTTGGTTGAGTTATGGTCGCTTGCGTCCTTTGCACACCAATGCAGTGATTTTTGCTTTTGGTGGGTCAGCCTTATTCGCAACATCCTATTACATCGTTCAGCGTACATGTCAGGCGCGTTTGTTTTGTGACAAGCTAGCAGCCTTTACCTTCTGGGGCTGGCAGGCAGTTATTGTGCTGGCTGCAGTGACATTGCCATTGGGCATATCAACCTCAAAAGAATACGCTGAGCTTGAGTGGCCGATTGATATTTTGATCACTGTAGTTTGGGTAGCCTATGCAGTTGTTTTCTTTGGCACCATCATGAAGCGCAAAACGAAACATATTTATGTTTCGAACTGGTTCTTCGGCGCATACATTCTGACTATTGCCATTCTGCATATCTTTAATAACTTAGAGATGCCTGCAACATTATGGAAGTCCTACTCTGCATATGCTGGGGTTCAAGATGCAATGGTTCAGTGGTGGTATGGCCACAATGCAGTAGGCTTCTTCTTGACCACTAGCTTCTTGGGCATGATGTATTACTTCATTCCAAAGCAGGCTGAGCGTCCAATCTATTCATATCGTTTGTCGATTGTTCACTTCTGGGCCTTGAACTTTACGTATATGTGGGCAGGCCCTCACCACTTACAACACACTTCTTTGCCTGACTGGACTCAGTCGCTCGGTACTGTGTTCTCTTTAATTTTGCTAGCCCCATCTTGGGGTGGCATGATCAACGGCATCATGACATTGTCTGGTGCTTGGTATAAATTGCGTCGTGATCCGATCTTGAAATTCTTGGTAGTGGCCT
Source organism: Polynucleobacter sp. JS-JIR-II-c23 (assembly GCF_035011225.1). Lineage (NCBI taxonomy): Bacteria > Pseudomonadati > Pseudomonadota > Betaproteobacteria > Burkholderiales > Burkholderiaceae > Polynucleobacter > Polynucleobacter sp. JS-JIR-II-c23. The sequence goes on from NZ_JAYGQT010000001.1 coordinate 570,540, forward strand.
TGTCTTTCTACGGCATGTCTACCTTTGAAGGCTCCATGATGTCTATCAAGACAGTGAATAGCTTGTCTCACTATACAGACTGGACTATTGGGCACGTTCACTCTGGTGCTTTGGGTTGGGTAGCCATGATTACCATTGGCTCTCTCTACTATCTGATCCCGCGCTTGGTTGGTCAAAAAGAAATGTACAACACCAAGTGGATTGAGTTGCATTTCTGGATCGCCACTATTGGTGTTGTTCTCTATATCGCTGCAATGTGGATTGCCGGCGTTATGCAAGGTTTGATGTGGAGAGCGTTTGAACCAGACGGCACTTTGACATACAGCTTTGTCGAGTCTGTTAAAGCGACTTTCCCTTTCTATGTTATTCGTTTGATGGGCGGCTTGTGCTACCTAAGCGGCATGTTCTTGATGGCGTACAACGTCTTCAAAACAGTGCAGGGTAAAACTTTTGTAAATGCGCCTATTCCCATGGCCGTTGCTGAACACTAAAAGGAGAAGAAAATGTCTAGCGAAAATAAATTCTTTTCCCACGGAACGCTTGAGAAAAACGTTGGTTGGTTAATTATTGCAACGATCGTAGTCGTATCGATTGCAGGGTTGGTGCAAATTGTCCCACTCTTTTTCCAGCACACTACGACTGAGCCTAGCCCTGGCGTTGTTCCATACACAGCTTTGCGTTTAGCTGGTCGCGACATCTATCAACGTGAAGGTTGTGTTGGTTGCCATTCACAGCAGATACGGACATTGCGTTCTGAAGTAGAGCGCTACGGTCCCTATTCATTGGCTGGCGAGTCTGTATATGACCATCCATTCCTATGGGGCAGTAAGCGTACAGGCCCAGATTTAGCTCGTGTAGGTGGACGCTATTCAGATGCTTGGCATCAGATCCACCTAAATAACCCGCGCGATGTGGTGCCGGAGTCCAATATGCCTGCTTACCCTTGGCTTGGAAAAAATGCAGCTGATGCAAGCTCTATTCAGTCACATATGGTTGCTATGCGTCGTTTAGGCGTTCCATACACTGATGAAATGATTGCAAATGCACCTGCAGAGTTAGAGGGTAAGACGGAGTTAGATGCTTTAGTTGCTTATCTTCAGGGGTTGGGCATTACGCGTCGATATATCACTGTCGAAGAAGTTGTGGCGAAGTAATTAACAAGGTTATTAATTAAAACTACTTAAATCAAATGGAACAGATTACTCCCTACCTCTCGGCATTTTCTACAGTAATAGGCCTAGTTTTTTTTGTAGGAATTGTTTTGTGGGCTTGGTCTCCTGGTCGCAAGAAAGCAAATCAGGAATCAGCAGAGCTTCCATTTGATCTTCCGGATGAATTTAGTAAGGACAAATCATGAGTGACTTTTTTAGCAGCGGTTGGAGTGCTTACATCGCCTTAGTTGCATTAGTTGGAATTTTCTGGTGTATCTGGCTTTTGTTCTCCCAAAGGAAAGCAAAGGTTGTGCATACGGCCGATGGCGCAGTTGCTGATACGGGTCACGTATGGGATGGCGATCTGCGTGAGTTAAATAATCCATTGCCACGTTGGTGGATGTGGATGTTCTTGCTCTCTTGCATCTTTGCATTGGTCTACTTAGTGTTATTTCCAGGTTTGGGATCATTTCCGGGGATTATGGGCTACACCACTGATGGTGCTTTGATGAGCTCTATGACTGAAGCAAATGATGAGCTAAAGCCTGTTTATGCGAAATACGTCAAGATGGACATTGAGCAAGTGGCGGCCGATCCTAAAGCCCGCGAAATGGGTCAACGCCTCTTCCTGAATTCTTGTGCACAGTGTCATGGCTCTGATGCTGGAGGCGCTAAAGGCTTTCCTAATTTGACTGATGGTGACTGGCTCTATGGAGGTTCACCAGAAAATATCAAGGCATCCATTACCTATGGACGTGGCGGTGTGATGCCTCCATTCCCACAACTGGATAGCAATCAAATTGTGGATGTTGCTAACTATGTACGTAGCCTCTCAGGTTTGTCAGCAGATGATGCTAAAGCAGCCCGTGGCGCACAAGTATTCGCTGCAAACTGCGTAGCCTGCCATGGCCCTGATGGCAAAGGAAATATTGCTATTGGTGCACCAAACTTAACTGATAAAACTTGGTTATATGGCGGTTCAGAAGCGACGATTATTGAAACGGTAACTAAGGGTCGTATGGCTATGATGCCTGCTCAAGATAAGGTATTGAGTCCTGAGAAGATTCATTTATTAGCAGCTTATGTCTGGGGTTTATCTAACAATAAACAACCAGCAACAGCTAAGTAAGAATAGCAATCAGTGCCATATATTCCGCCGGGTGGGAAACCTGTTCCGATAGAAGTTATTGAGGAGTCTCTTTACGAGGTTCGGCGAAAGATTTATCCGCGTTCAGTATCAGGGCTCTTTGCCCGCTGGCGCTTCATTCTGGTATTTGCTACTCAGCTGCTGTTTTACGGCTTGCCATGGGTTAGTTGGAATGGTCGTCAAGCAGTTCTCTTTGATTTAATTCAGCGTAAGTTTTACATCTTTGGCCTCGTGTTATGGCCACAAGACGTGATTTATCTCACCCTCTTATTGATTCTTTCTGCGCTCGCTTTATTTCTATTTACTGCAGTTGCCGGGCGTTTATTTTGTGGGTATGCCTGTCCGCAGACCGTCTATACCGAAATCTTCATGTGGATCGAGCGCAAGGTCGAGGGAGATCGTTTTGCCCGTATTCGTTTGGATGGCGAAGAGTGGCCTTGGGGTTTCCGTAAATGGAGTTTAAAGATTACGAAGCATTTCCTATGGTTATTGATCGCATTCTGGACAGGCTTTACTTTTATTGGGTATTTCACCCCAATTAGCACCTTAGGTTCTGCATTAATTCATCTGTCTTTGGGTCCATGGCAGACTTTCTGGTTGTGCTTCTATAGCTTTGCAACCTGGGGTAACGCAGGGTTCATGCGTGAACAAGTATGTAAATACATGTGCCCATATGCACGCTTCCAAAGCGTGATGGTAGATAAAGATACATTCTTGGTGACATACGATAAAGTGCGTGGCGAACCAAGGGGCAGTCGCAGCAAGTCTGCAGATCTAACTTCCCTGGGTTTGGGCGATTGCGTTGACTGCAGTATTTGTGTTCAAGTTTGCCCTACTGGCATTGATATTCGTGATGGCTTGCAATATATGTGTATTGGTTGTGGCGCCTGCATTGATGCATGCGATCAAGTGATGGAGAAGGTAGATTATCCAAAAGGACTCATTCGCTATACGACTGAGCGTGCCATTGAGGATAAAGAGTCCAATCAAAGTGCGATTCGCCATATTTTGCGCCCGCGCGTATTGATCTACACCGCTTTTATCACTGTGCTTACAGCCGCTTTTCTAGTTTCTCTCGCCACCAGAAACCCATTAAGGGTTGATGTGATGCGTGATCGTGGGGCATTGGCGCGTGAGGTTGAGGGTGTAAGGATTGAGAATATTTATCGCATTCAAATCATGAATGCATCTGAAAATAATATGAATGTGCAGGTGAAGGCGCTTGGTTTGGATGGATTAAAAGTGCTTAATTCACAAGGGCAGATTGTTACCGAGATTGAGGTTGGGCCAGCTAGCAATCTTCTGATGCCGATCAAGGTGAGCGCTGATGTTGGAGCGAATGAGGCTGGTAACTACCCAATTCATTTTGATGTAGTTGCCCATGAGATGTCAGGTGACGAGTTAATTACGAGAACTCGCGAAGAGAAATCAACTTTTATTATTCCCCGTTAAGCCAAAAGCAATGGAGAGGATGGATATGACAGAACAACAAAATACTAAACCCTGGTTCAAGCAACTATGGCCATGGCTTTTAATTAGTGGACCTGCTGTAGCCATGATTGGCTGCGCTATCACTATTTACTTGGCTGTAAATCTGTATGCAGATAAGCCATTACGTGATGGCCTTGTGAAGCAGGGCTTAAAGGTTGAGCAGCTTAAAGATGCGCAGGCAGCAAAATGAAGTACCGCCTACTAATCTGGATTTTGTGGCCCTCATTTTTGGTGGCTGGCATGGCAGAGGGCTTGTTGTTTACTGTGATCCACCCACAAGACCTTTTATTTTTTGGTTACCACCCAGATATTTCTGATGAGGGTATTTATACAGTCGGGTTCTTCGTGATTTGGACCTTCTGTGCGATCTCTAGCGCGCTTACTGCTTATATCCTGCCTGGGATTGAGTCATCTGATAGCAAGGAAGTCGACCGCGGCTTAATTTAAGCCTGTTTGATTGGGATTTCAGGGCTTGCGCAGCCGTGGCGATCTGGGTTTGGAATACCTGCCAGTTCATATAACCCATCCATATCGATGAGTTTGATGTGGCGTTGTTTGATTTGAATTAAGCCCGACTCTGCAAAGCGTGAGAGCATGCGACTGACAGTTTCAATTTGAATCCCAAGATAGCTGCCAATATCATTGCGGCTCATACGCAAGTCAAATTCATTATTTAAATAGCCGCGTGCAGCAAGACGTTGCGAGAGGCTTAATAAAAAGGCTGCCAATCTTTCTTCTGCACGCATCGTGCCAAGTGATAGTAGGTGGCGCTGATCTTGAGTCAGTTCCCGACTCATGATTTTATGGAACTGATTTTGTAAGACGGGGATCTGCCGAGCCAAATCTTCAAAAGCATCGTAACGAATAATGCAGACTTCGCTCTCTTCAAGTGCAATTGCATCAGACTGATAATGACCTTCACCAATGCCATCAAGACCTAGAATCTCACCGGGAAGATGAAAGCCAATCACTTGTTGTCGACCATCTTGCAGACAGAACTCTGTTTTAAGGGTGCCAAAACGAACGCTATATACAGAACTGAGTGGATCGCCGTGACGATAAAGGCTTTCACCTTTTTGAAGATGAACGCGCTCTTTAACTAAGGTATCGATTTGGGAAACTTCGCTACTATTTAATCCAACCGGCAGACAAAACTGACCCAGTACGCAAACTGAGCATTTGCTGGTTGGGCTATCGGTAGGTTTGTAGTTCATATTGGGGCTGATCTATGGGATCAGTTTATTCTATAAGTATGAAGATTATGGCTTTTACCTATTTTCTGTTAATTTCATGCTGACAGCTAGCTTACTCGTTGCGGTCTTTCTGGGCGCTCTTGTGAGTGGCTGGCACTGTGCACTGATGTGCGGTGGAATAGCGGCTGCCATAGAGCGGCCCAAAGCCCTGGAGACCCCTCTAAGACCAAAATCTGAGCTTTTTTACCTCCAATTAATCATGCATTTGGGTCGTGTCACAACTTATGTCTTACTGGGCATACTTGCCGCTTCAGTAGGGGTTGTGGTTTGGCAGCAAAACCTCATTCCAATCCAGCGCCCCTTATTTGCTTTAACTTCCCTGATCTTAATTTTGATGGGGGTACGCCTGCTCAGATTGGGCAAGTCAGAAGGCCTACTTGGCGGCAAATGGTTAAGTACAAAAATTGCAGCTTATTGGGCTAAATACTTGGGTGCTATGGCTAGCGGTCCTTCGCGTTGGTTTAGCGGCATGCTATGGGGTTTGGTGCCCTGTGGATTGGTCTACAGCGTTTTACCACTCGCCTTTTTATCTGGGGATGTTTTAACTGGTGCCGCACTGATGTTGGCATTTGGCTTGGGCACATTGCCTAACCTATTGCTGATCTCTAAATTTTCAGCGGCACTGACTCAGTTTGGGCAATATCTATGGGTGAGGTATTTGGCTGCTGCACTTCTATTGATTGCAGGCGGCTTTGGTATGTATCGTGCCTGGGTATTGCCGGAAGTCTTATTAAAAGGTGGCTTCTGTATTTCTTAAGTCGCTATTAAGCTGTTGCTGCTTCTATTCCGGAGCTTAGATCTGGGTAGAAAGAATCTTGGGGTAGTGCCGATAGAAATTCACTGCGCTCTGCCATCTCTAATGGTTGATGCGCTAAGCCGCAAATGATCAATCGAATATTACGAATCTTGCACAGGTGCGCTAGTTCCATGATCGTATCCATCCCAGAAGTATCAATGTAGATTACGTTCTTTAAATCGAGCAAGAGTGTTTGTGAGGGTAAATTCGTTTCAATCTTTTCAAGGAGTTTTACTGCCCCAAAAAAGATGGCACCATGAATGCGATAGGCATCAATTCGACCTTGCTGATTACTCAGCCCCGGGTAATCGCTGACTAGAGCAGGCTCACAACGCGATAGACTAGAGATGCGGTAAATGAAGGTAATAAAGGCGAGCAGTAAACCTACTTCTACTGCAATCGTGAGATCTAGTACAACAGTGAGAATAAAGACGCTCAAGATGGTGATTCGATACGGCAAGCGGAATTGCTTCAGATCGATGAACTTCTGCCACTCTCCCATATTCCAGGCCACATAAATCAAGATGGCGGCAAGGCTAGCTAAAGGAATGTTTTTGGCGAGCGGCGCTGCAAACAAAACGATGACTAGTAAAGTTGCTGCATGCACGAGTCCAGAGACAGGTGTAGTGCCGCCACTCTCTATATTAGTAACCGTGCGAGCAATCGTTCCGGTCGCTGGCATGCCACCAAAAAATGGAATCGTGAAGTTAGCAATGCCTTGAGCTACTAGCTCTTGATTTGATTCATGGCGATCATGAATGAGGCCATCGGCAATGCGCGCACAAAGTAAAGATTCAATTGCACCTAAAAGGGCAAGTGTTAGGGCTGGTGCCACCATGTATTGAGCGCTATCCCAGCTTACCGGAATCCATTCAAAAGCGGGGAGCCCTGAAGGGATGCCGCCAAAGCGACTACCAATCGTATCTACCGGTAAATTAAAAATGCTGGTAACGATCGTAGCAACCACCATTGCTACCACTGTGCCAGGAAGATGAGAGAGCCAGCCTAAGCGATTCTGAAATAGCTTCCATAAAATGAGTAAGGCAAGACTCCCACAAGCTAAACCAAGCGCAATGGGGTTAAAGGTGTCTGCTGCTAAGTAGAGCGCATGCACTGATTGAAAAAATTGAGCTGGCATTTTTTCAATCTGAAGTCCGAAGAAATCTTTGACTTGAGATAGCCCAATCAAAAAGGCAATGCCATTGGTAAAACCAATAATGACTGCAATTGGAATGAAGCGTACTAGCGTTCCAAGGCGAAATACTCCCATCAGAAATAAAAATACTCCTGACATGGCGGTTGCGAGTAATAAATTTGGAACACCATAGCGCTCCACAATGCCGTAAACAATGACTATGAAGGCGCCGGCCGGTCCGCCAATTTGTACGCGGCTACCTCCAAGTAAGGAGATAAGCCCGCCAGCAATAATGGCAGTAAAAATACCCGCTTGGGGTTTGAGTCCACTGGCAATAGCAAAAGCCATGGCTAATGGGAGCGCAACAACGCCAACCGTCATTCCAGCAAAAACATCCTTAGTGAAAAGGGCGCGGCTATAGCCAGAAAATGAGTCAAAAAGTCGGGGACGAAAAAACATAAGATGAATGTTTCAATGGCCTAAGAGATGCGGTTGCCAACCCAGTATGCAAAACTCGCACACAAGGCGGTAACAAAACTGCCCCATGCAATATCAATGAAAGCTAATTGCGTTGGAAAGTTTCTAACCACCGCCAGATTGGTGAGGTCGTAGGTCATGTAGCAAAACAGGCCAAATAAAGCGCCATATTGCAGTGCATATATCCAGGATTGTTTTGATAGCGCTGGAACAATTACAAAAATGCAGACGCCTAATGCATAAAGAAGGTAGAACGCGAGCCCAGCTAGAAGTTTAGGTTCGCTGGCCATTAAGTCACCCATCTCATTGCGATAGAGATTCTTTGCGATACCTAAAAGCCATACCAAATCGATTGCAATGAGGGCGATTAAAAATGAGAGGTAAATGGCAAAATTCTTGAGCAATTAAGTTACCTTTATTCTTTTATAGGCTAATAATAAGTATTATGATGGAAAGAGCAGACGAGTAGTTCAATTTAAAGGGAGTCAACATGTTTAAGCATTTATTGGTGCCAGTAGATGGTTCAGATGTCAGCAAAAAATCCTTAAAGAAAGTCGCCGCACTTGCTAAGGCAGATGGCGCTGCAGTTACTTTGGTATATGTTTCTGATCCTACACCTCCGATGGTTTATTCAGATAGCACCATGGGCTATGGAATTTCAAAGAAACAGCACACAGAAGCTTGCGCGGCTTTTGCACGGGATGTATTTAAGAAGTCTACAACCGCACTGGGAGCTGGCGCTAAGGTGAAAAGTCTTCACATTGAAAATAGCAACCTATCTGAAGGTATTTTGGCTGGCGCAAAAAAAGCGAAAGCGGATGTGATTGTTATGGCGTCTCATAAGCGCACAGGTATCAAAGGGATCCTGTTGGGTAGCGAGACCCATGAAGTCATTGTGCATTCCACATTGCCAGTATTAGTTCTGGGTTAATTTACCCAGCATCAAGTGAAAAGGGTCCAATTGGACCCTTTTTTTCAGTAGTATTCCTGAATTTATTTAGTTATGCTTAATAGGGCTACCTAGCAGAAGCATCTCTCTAGTTAGCTGCCCACTCTCGTTATCGCGCATGGACCATAAATCAAGTTGGGTTTTGGAGCCATATGGGTCTACATAAATCCCATTTTTCCTTAATTCAAAATGAAGGTGTGGCCCCGTTGATCTCCCGGTTGTTCCTACGTAGCCAATTTCCAAGCCGCGCCGCACTTCGTTACCTAACTCAAGCTCTACGTTGTAATTACTCAAGTGGGCATAGTAGGTGTGGTAATTGCCTGGATGCTCTAAAACAATTAAGTTTCCAAATGCACCGCTAAAGCCTATGTGCACTACTTTGCCATTGGCAACACTAAAAATGGGGGTGCCGATTGGGGCAGCATAGTCAATCCCCATGTGGGCGCGATAGCGTTGCTTTGTTGCTGGCGACTGGCTTGGGGCAGCTGGCGCGGGACTCTTGCTGCGCTTGCTTGAAGAGGCTCTGACCATGCCTACCCCCCGGGAAATACGGCGATAGCTTAATGGGTTAGTCCAGAAGGAGCGCTCAAGCGATTCTCCGGATCCTGTAAAGAAGCCCCCAGGTATATCACTGCGCTCCATCCAAAAAGCATTCGCATAAACGTCTTTGGTGGTGGGGTCAATAATTTCTGCAGCCCAAATTTGCGCCCATCTTTCTCGATCGCCAAAGTCAACAATCAAGCGCACAACGCTGTTAGTATTTTCGAGAGAATTATTTTCTTCAGGATAGATTTGCTTGATCAGGGAATTTAATTCCCAAACCAGCTCAACTGGCAATTGATCGCTTACTTTTCGAGTGTCATACAAGACATCTCTTAAAGGAATCCGAATCTCAGTTAAGCGCTTAGATTCATCCTTAAGATAGTCTTGCTGAATTAAAAACCCACCAACAGCAGATGGTGTAAATGTCCATACTTCAGTTTTACTATCTTGGATTGGACCATTCATGATGCTCAATGAGTCGAAACGATTACGACTTCCAAAGGCAACCGCATAAGGGATGCAATCTCCACGCATGTGATCAAAAAATGTTTTAGTCTGATTTTTGAAGAATTCAGCAAACTGGCGGTTATCAATGCCAACGCTAGCTGGTAGGCTATCTTCATTAAAATTACGTCTCAGGCATCCTTGAGCTACTCGATAGTCAAGGTTTGCATCGCTATCGAGCATCAATTCATCTGGGGCTTTTCGCTGAAATAGCGATGGGTTCAGGCTCATGCTATTAGTTTTTGAGCCAGTACCCGCTGATTTATCTTTGAAGCCAACCTGCCTGCTGCTTTGGACTGTTATCTTTTTGCGCGCTTGGGTCGTATTTTGAGGTTGGCTGCTTTGAGCTGCATATGCCAAGCCCGGGGTTGAGCTAAGAAAGGCGCAGCCAGAAAAAATGATTACTCCCCTAGTGAACAGGGAGCCAAGAGATACTTTTTTATTCACCCCTCAATTATCTAATAATGTGAGGGCTCTTCCGAATAAATATGCTGTGCTGCAGCAAATTAGACTTAATCTTGATCGGGCGCTAGCTTGAGAGCTTCAAAGGCGGCTTTCAGCCTTTGCCCATAATTTTGCTTTACAGCGACCGCCTCATCGACTGGCCAAGGTCTAAAACCGGCAGCTTTAGCAATATCAGTTTTGCCACTTTTAACTAAATCTGTTGCACAACATGGTGGTTTGAGGATATTGGGGGGGGTGAATGTATCAACTTTGCAGCAAATCTAACATACAAGATACTTGTTCGGATAACAACAACTCGGCTCATTTTCGCCATCTGCATTTGTAATGGAGTGGATTAATTATTCTTTATTCAGGCACCTGTCGGCACATTAAATTCTCGATACAATCAATTTTTGATTAAGGAGTTTAGATGCCGATTATTGAATCCATCCAAGTTGCCTCTGTAGCAGTACCTTTGGATAAAGTCACTTCATTTTCCACTCGCACTGTTTCTGAGCGTCACTATTGCCTGGTAAAAGTTCGCGGCAAGGATGGTAATGAGGGCATCGGCTTTTGCTATGTCGGCAGTGCCGGCGGAGATATTGCCAAACTTGCTGTTGAGCAATTGCTGGCCCCCAAACTCATTGGTCAAAATAGTCACCGCAGTGAAGGTCTCTGGATGGAGATGTATAACGAATCCATCCTCCAGGGTCGTGCAGGCGCAGTAATGCGCGGCATCTCGATTTTGGATACTGCTTTGTGGGATTTAAATGCGCGCTCAGTTGGCTTACCTTTGCATCAATACTTGGGTTCAGTGGTTGATGATCGGGTGCCAGCTTATGCTAGTGGCGGCTACTATCTTGAAGGTAAAACGCCTGCCAAGTTAGGCAAAGAAATGGAGTCTTACGTAAAGCAGGGCTTTAAGGCAGTCAAGATGAAGGTGGGGCGTTTATCGCCTTCAGAAGAGGAGGCGCGTGTAAAGGCGGCTCGCCAAGCTGTAGGTGATGATGTATTGCTTACTCTCGATGCAAATAATGCCTGGCGCGATCTACCTACGGCTCTCGAGTATGTGCGTCGCTTTGAGGCATACAACCCGTATTGGATTGAAGAACCTTTTTCTCCAGATGCGATTGATTTACATGCTGCCTTGGCGCGTCAAACCAAAATCAACGTTGCTACCGGTGAAATGGAAGCAGGGCGCTGGCGCTTTAGAGAGTTGATTGACGCCGGTGGCGCCGCTATTCTGCAATCTGATGCTGCTGTTTGTGGTGGCATTACCGAATGGAGAAGAATTTCTGCATACGCTGATTTGAAGGGCATCATAGTTTGCCCGCACTGGATGCATGATTTGCATGCGCCATTGGTGGCGGCCACACCGAATGCGCGCTTTGTTGAATTCTTCTTGGATGATCAGGTGCTGAACTTCCGTAGATTGATCAATAAGCAGCTGACATTTAAGAATGGGGATTTGATTTTGCATAAAACCCCTGGTTTAGGTTTCGAGTTCGATGAAGCTGCTGTCAAGAAATATGCAGGTAAAGCTGCTTGGACCAAAATTTCTTAAGATAAGCAATGACTAGAAACAACAAGGCCCGCTCAAGCGGGCCTTGTTGTTTTGAGGATGAGATCATTCGTTTATCAGATATGCCTTAAGAAGATCTGGGATTGAGTTTGAAATGGGTAATCGTTTGAGTCACTAGCACCAGGCCAAATCCAACGAAGCCAACTAAATCTGCCTCTGTGGAGGGGTAGGCAAGGGCAACCCCAGAGATCACCATGATGATTCGTTCAAAGATCTTGGTTTTCTCAATGAACCAACCTTGTAGTCCACCAGCTAGGCAGATGATTCCAACAACGGCCGTGAAAGAGACCCAAGCAATTTGCATCCAGTCCGCCTGCTCTAGAGCGCTGGTTGATCCCATCAATAACAAGCTAACGCCTGACTTATCTAACACAAACATAAATGGAACCAGAATGGCTGGAGCAACATACTTCCAAGTTTGCAAAGTGGTCTTATAGGGGTTGCCTTTACAAATTGCGGCGGCTGCAAATGGTGAGAGTGCAGTCGGTGGCGATACTTCAGAAAGTACAGCGTAATAGAAGATGAACATGTGAGCTGCAAAAGCAGGCACACCTAAATTAATCAAAGCAGGCGCTGCGATTACCGCACAAATAATGTAAGAGGCAGTTACTGGAACAGCAAGGCCAACCACCCAAACTACGAGGGCGGTAAAGATAGTCGTTAGTAAGAGCGAGCCACCCGCGTACTGAATCACAATCGAGCTAAATTTCAGGCCAAGACCAGTCAGGGTAACGGTACCCACAATCAGACCAGCGCCAGCACAGGTAGCGGCAATTGCTAAAACACCAGTTGAACCAGTTGCAAGTGCCTTAGTCAGGTTGGAGTTGTATAGCCCAGAAAGAATCGGTTCTTTGCCCTTAAACCATGCCCAAGGAATGATGGCGGTATCTTCACGCAACATGCTTGAGAGGGCCGAAACTACTGTCGCCCAGAATACGGACATGACAGGAGAGAAGCCCATCAACATAAACACCACAATCGAGATGAGGGAGAAAAAGTGAAACCAGTATTTCTTAGTGAGCTGCCAGGCTGTTTCAGCAGACTCAAAGTGAATGTTTTTCATGCCATATTTGCGTACATCAATTTCGACCATCACAAATAAGCCAAGATAAAAAAGGATAGTTGGGATGGTTGCCATCAGCAATACATCTAAATAGGAGATCTTGAGAAAATCTGCAATCAAGAATGCGGCTGCGCCCAGTACAGGAGGCGAGATAATGGCACCAAGACCACCCGCTGCCAAAAGTCCGCCAGCAGCATTTTTCTCGTAACCTACTTTATCCAACATGGGAGCTGCAACTGAGCCCACAGTAACTGTTGTTGCAACACCCGATCCTGATGGTCCGCCGAGCAAGAAGGAGGACATTACGATGGTTCTACCAACTCCAGAAGATTTTCCACCCATTGCTGCGAATGAGAAATCAATAAAGAACTTTCCTGCGCCAGTAAATTGCAAGAAAGCGCCGAAGATGGTGAAAAGAATGATGAGGGTTGCAGAAACATCAACAGCAGTGCCATAGATGCCTTCTAGAGTCATATACATATAACCCACCAAACGATCAAGATCGTAACCCTTGTGAGTCCAAGGCGCCGGTAAGTAGTTGCCAAACAATGCATAGAGCAGAAACAGGATGGTTACCGAGACCAAGATCAAGCCATTGGTTCTGCGCACGCTTTCTAAGATGAGGAGAATTAATGCAATACCCACCATGACATCCGTAGAGTTGGGCGCAGTGTTGCGGTCCATAAAGTCGTCACCACCACTCAGAATGTAATAGGCAATTCCAACGGATACGAGCGCAAAAACGATATCCCAGGGCATTAAGCGATTTTTGAAGCGATCGGCTATTGGAAAGCTGAGGAATACTAAGAATAAAACCAGAGCAACGTGAATGACTCGCAATTCTTGTGTTGGAACAATAGAATAGGCCGCATATAAATGAAAGAGAGACATGCCTACTGCCACCAGGGTGATGAACTTCGCTAGTAGTCCTTTGTAGTCATTGGAGTCGCCTTCCTCTTGCTTGATAAAGGCGTCTAGTTTTTCTTGGGTTTCGTTGTCAATAACGTTTTGATTCATGTCTCAACCTCTGTAATTATTTTTATGCACTACTTTATTTTTTACTACCGTAAAACGAAAGGGGTGAGATTCACTCACCCCCGATACAAACATCAACTTAATTGAGTTTGACGTTCTTTTCTTTAAAGTACTTAAGTGCGCCTGGATGAAAGTCAACTGGGGTTGATTTCGTTTTTTGATTTTCCAGGCTGACGTTCATGTATTCCTGATGTGTGCGAACCAGATCAAGTTTGTTGTCAAACATGGTTTTGACAATCTTATAAGCTTGATCATCAGGCATATTGGCATTGACTACTAAGATATTGGCAACGGCTGCAACTTTATTGTCCTTGGCCATACCGCTATACATCGCTTTAGGAATAATGGCTGTGAAATACAAATTGCCATATTTCTTATTCATGATAGGTACCTCATCAGAGGTATCCACCATGACAATTTTCATGCCAGGACTATTAGCCAAGTCAGTGACAGCTGCAGTTGGAAGGCCACCAACCCAAAAGAAGGCATCAATCTTGCGATCTTTCACGGCGTTCACAGATTCAGCTACGCTTAAACGCTCACGCTTGACATCTTTATCCTTATCAAGACCAGCAGCTTCTAATAAACGAAAGGCCATCACTTCTGTTGCGCTACCAGGGGCGCCAGTACTAATGCGCTTGCCTTTGAGATCTTTCATGGACTTGATGCCAGTAGACTCTACGGTTACTACGTGCATCAGGTTTGGATAAAGAACTACCAGGGTGCGTAAATCCACTTTTTTGCCAGCAAACTTACCTTCGCCAATCTGAGCATCTTTAGCGGCATCAGCCATCGAGAAGCCAACGTATGGCTTGCCTGTACCGATGAGGTTTAAGTTATCTACCGAGCCCCCGGTCACTTCTGCAGTAGCAGACATGCCAGGCACCTTGCTCGAGAGAACAGAGGCAAGACCACCACCCATCGGGTAATACACGCCGCCTGTACCACCAGTGGCGATAGAGATGTTTTGAGCGCTAACACTCGCGCAAAGAAAGCTAAGCGATAAGGCAATGACTTTAAATAGTTTCATTGTTGTCTCCTAATGAATTTTTATATTTTGAAATTACAGACCTGGCATGCTGAAGTTAATTGCTTTGAGCTCGCTGAGTAGTTGCGCTTGTTGCTCAGCGCTTAACTGCATCAATGGTGGACGCACTCTGAGCCACTCAGAATCCTTGGTGTAATGGGCTACGGCAGTCTTCATACCTGCAATCATTTGATACTTGGCAAAAATTCCACGTACTTGATCCAAGTTTGCTTGAAGAGCATCAGCGTTTGATTCTCTCCAGTGTGCCGCTAAATCGGCAATCGCTTTTGGATTGACGTTGGCAGTAGCGGAGATGCAGCCAACACCGCCAGCACGCAAGGCACGCATCAGGAATACTTCGCTACCTGCATAGACGCGGAAGCCTGAAGGTGCTAATAATTTAATGACCGATTCTGTGTAAGACCAATCGCCAGAGCTGTCTTTCATACCCACAACGGTCTTTGGATACTCTTTTGCTAGGCGCTCAAGCAAAGAGAGACTTAAGTTCACTTTAGTAACCGGTGGAATGTTGTAGATATAAATCTGCAAAGCTGCGCTGCCTACTTTTTGAATCACTTCAGAGAAATAAGCAAATAGGCCGTCATCAGTAACGTCTTTGTAATAGAACGGTGGCAACATTAATACGCCTGCGCACTTATGGTTGACCGCATGACGTGTCATATTCACGGTGGCATCAATCGATGTTGCTCCGGTACCTGGCATTAAGTGCTCAGGCTCTAATCCACCCTCTATTAATGCTGTTAAGGTGCCCATCTTCTGCGGGGCAGACATCGAGTTTGCTTCTGAATTCGTGCCAAAGATAGCCTGCCCAACACCATTAGCTTCTAGCCATTGGCATTGTTTTAATAACTTAGGAGCATCTGGACTGCCGTCCGCCTTAAATGGGGTGATGACAGGGGATAACACCGCTGGCAAGGTGGAAGGGTGCAGAGAAATCGTCATGCTGGCTCCGTTTTTAGTTATTTACTTCAGATGGAAGTGTTTGTTGGTTAAAGAAGGCTTCTAAATTATCTACGGCTAAGTTGGTCATGGCTATTCGTGTTTCCGAGGTAGCACTCCCAATGTGCGGTGTTAACAATACATTATCAAGTGTTAAAAATTCATGACTTGGGTTAGGTTCGTTCTCAAAAACATCCAAGGCCGCACCAGCAATCTTTTTATGTTGCAGCGCATATAAAAGTGCCCCCTCATCGACCACACTGCCGCGGGCAATATTGATTAAATATCCCGACGGCCCTAAAGCTTCTAGAACCTTCGCATTAATCATATTGTCTGTATCGGGGGTTGCTGGGCACGCCAAAAACAAGATGTCGGAGGCCTTGGCTAATTCTTGAGCATCTGGATAGTAGGCGTAGGGCAAAGATTTTTTATTGGGTCCTGAATACGCAATCTCAACTTTGAATGGCTCTAAACGTTTAGCCAGGTCTTGCCCAATACGACCCATGCCAGCGATACCTACTCGTTTACCAGCCAAGGTGGCGGTGAGCCTAAAGGGCGCTTTTGACCAAGCGGTGCTTTTGACGTATTCCTGAGCCTCGGGCAGTTGGCGCAGTAGGGCTAGCATCATGCCAATGGCCAGTTCGCATACGGCATCGTTTAGGACGCCAGGGGTGTTGCTTGCTTTAATCCTTTGTTCTTTGAGGTAAGCCAAAGGAAGGTTGTCATAGCCAACCCCACAAGTGGCAACCATACGAATACTGGGAATCTGTTTAACTAGGGCCTCGGGCAGTTTGGTATTGGAGCGAATCAAAATCGCCTGAAAGTTTCCGGCAGGAGCAGGCGCTTGAGGATCGGGATGATGAAAAGGGGTAAAGCGCCGATCTATTTCTGCCTGCATAATTTCAGGGAAATGGCCGACCTGTAGCACCGAATTGACGGGGATCATGTCTCACTAACTTTTTTATTGAAATAATGACCCCATTGTAAGAGGATTTTTCAGAAAAAGTCCTTCCCCTTTTAGGAGAGTATTCATGTTATTTACCCCAGCTGAAACCAAGGTAGTTATTGTCGGTGGCGGCACTATGGGTGCAGACGTTGCAGCCGTTTGTGCACGCGGTGGCTGTGCGGTCCAGGTGGTTGAGCCAACTACAGAGCGACGAGCCCTTCTACCGGATTATTTTGCAAGCACCATGGTGGATCTTGGTTATGAGCATCGCATTCATTTGCTGTCTGTGGCGGGTTCGCTCGAAGAGGTGGATTGGTCTGATATTGATCTGGTGATTGAGTGCGTACCTGAGCGTTTAGACATCAAGCGAGAGCTATTTGCTAAGTTGGAAAAATATGCAAAGCCTGAGGCGGTATTGGCAAGCAATAGTACGAGCTTCCCGATTAGTGAAATTGCCAACGGCCTAAAAACAGCTGCCCGCATGATTGGCTTACATTTCTTTATGCCTGCCCATCTAGTGCCTTGTGTGGAGGTGGTATATGGGGCAAAGACTTCGCCAATGGTGGGTGAAAGCCTCTCACGTTTAATGACAGCGTGTGGCATGGTGCCTGTTACTGTGAAAAAAGATCTTCCAGGATTTTTGGCTAATCGTTTGCAGCATGCTTTATCGCGTGAGGCTTTTTCAATGGTTGATGAAGGCATCTGTACACCAGAAGATATTGATAAAGCCGTTCGTTTTGGTTTTGGCTTTCGCTATATCGCCGCAGGCCCAGCTATGCAACGAGATCATGCTGGCCTTGAGGTACACGGTGCTGGAGGCGCAACCATCTATCCAACCTTAAACAATTCACCAACGATAGCGAAGTGCTTGAGTGATCGCATCGCTAGCGGCAAGTTTGGTATGAAAACTGGCGAAGGCTTCTTCACTTGGACAGCTGAAACCATTAAGGCTGAACGTGAGCGCTATCAAAAAGCATTGCGTGCTGGCCTGAAGATTATTCAGAAAGATCTTCCTGAAATTAAATAGCAACTAGTTGTTGAGTTAGTTGCTAAGAAATATCTTTCAGATGGAGTTTGCCAAGGTGCGGGGCCAGTCGATATGTAATCAGGACAATGGCAATCGTCGCGACCCCACCAAATACGATAGATGGCACTAAGCCAATCATGCTGGCAGCAATGCCAGACTCAAGTGCACCCAATTCATTGGATGAACCAATGAAGATGCCGTTAATGGCGCTAATTCTGCCGCGCATATGATCTGGCGTGGTGAGCTGCATGATGCTGCCTCGTATCACTACTGATATCGAGTCAAAGCATCCAGAGATAAATAGAAAGAATGCGCAGACCCATAAATTACTGGAGATGCCAAAGGCAATAATCGCCGCACCAAATCCAGCCACTGACATCAGAAGATATTTTCCTGAGTCGTTCAGCACGGGACGCCGAGCGAGGTAGATTCCAGTCAGCACCGCTCCAGCCGCGGGCGCGGCACGCAATATCCCCAGAGTTTCTGGGCCCGCATTGAGCACCTCCTTCACAAAGGCTGGAAGAATGGAGACTGCGCCCCCGAAGAGAACGGCAAACATATCGAGTGCCATGATGCTCAAAATGAGTTCATGTTTTCTGACGTAATGAAATCCTTCCAAAAAGCTCTTTAGAAAGTGCTTAGATAAGTTGCTCGATTTTTCTTGCACAGCAGTAATGAAGGTAATTCCGTATAAACCGACTGCTCCGCAGAAGGCTGCGAGCAGATACGTCCATTCAAGCCCTGCAAAGCCAATCATGAGTCCGCCTAATCCTGGTCCGGCCACTACGCAAATCTGAAATGCTGAAGATGCATACGCTGTGTAACGAGGGAGTTGATCTCTCGGAATGATTTGCCCGAAAAGCGCTTGATAAGAAGGTCTTAATAAAGCGCGCCCAATGCCAATAAATGCTACTGCGGTGTAGATCAATGGTATCGGTGGGCTAAGCCATCCCAATGCGATGACCGTTAAAAATAATCCAACCGCAATATGAATGAGGCAGGCGATTGCAGCAATCCACTTGCGGGAGTGGTGATCAACCGCATGACCTGAATATAGAGCCAGCGCAAAGTAGGGGACGAGCTCTGCAAGACCTATCAGCCCGAGTGAAACTACGCTATTGGTGATTTCGTAAAGATGCCAACCCACCGCTACCATCGTAATTTGGTAGCTTAGGGTTGCGCCAACGCGGTACAGCAGTAGGGTTCTAAAGGCTTTGCCGGGATTCATGAATTCCCTCCATTTTAGAGGAGAAGAGGATTATCCTTAAAGGATGAAGAAAATTATTCGAGTGTGGGATCTACCAATCCGCTTATTTCATTGGCTGCTGGTGGTTTGTATAGCCGGTAGCTTTGTGACCATCAATTTGGGTGATGAATTCATTCAATGGCATGCTTATTTCGGTTACAGCATTTTGACCTTGTTGATCTTCAGGATTATCTGGGGTTTTGTTGGATCTACCCATGCGCGCTTCGCCTCTTTCTTGCCGACTAAAAAAGCGATTTTTGATTACTTAAGTGGCAGTTCACCTCGTGTTCTGGGGCACAACCCCATTGGTGCAATTTCTGTATTTGCACTCATTTTTGTCTTATGCGTTCAAGTGCTGACTGGCTTATTTGTTGATGATGAGGTCTCCTTCCAAGGGCCACTAGCAAAATATGTATCTGGCTCGATATCTTCCTTTTTATCTGAGATTCACGAAGGTAACCAAGTAGTGATTTACACCCTGATCGCAATTCATATCGCAGCGATTTGGTATTACAAGAAATTCAAAGGCGAGAATCTGATTAAGCCAATGATCAATGGCGACAAAGAAATCGACCCAAGCGAAGAGGCTAAATACCTGCCTGCTGACTTGGGTCGGGCCTCCAAGGATGGAGTGCTACAGCGCGGTTTTGCTTTAATACTTTTAAGCGTGATCGCGGTGGCGGTCAGTTACTTAGTTACGAAATGACGATCAATAAAAATTGCTTATTTCTTTTTGAAGTCATCATGGCAGCCTTTGCAGGTTGCGCCTGCTGCACCAAAAGATTTTTTAATGCTTTCTAAGTCGCCTGATTGAGCAGCCTTATTGAGATCAATAACAGCTAATTGCATTTTTTCTGCAGCAGCTTTGAACTTGACGTTATCTGACCACACCTCAGGTTTTGCTTTTCCGCCTTCAGTACCTGGACCAAAAGCTTGCCAAGGCAAAGTAGACATCATTGCTACGATCTCTGCATTTTTGCTCACATCGTCTTTGTTATACGGTGCCGCACCTTTAACAACAGCACCAATTCTTCCGAAATGAGTGCCAATGACTGTCATGACGCTCTGACGATATTCAATTGCTTTTTCTGCATTTTGAAATTGAGCAAAGGCAGTGCCTGCTCCAATGGCTAAAACAGTTGCAGTGCCTGCCAAAATAAATTTGTGTAGCTTCATGTTTGCTCTCCGTTAATCAATTGGACTTGATATTTTCAGCATATCTCAGAATAGTCATTTTTGCTCGGATTAAAAAATCATTCTGAGGGGGGTCATCAGAAGATTAATGATTCCTAGGAAAAAGCTGCTGAGGGGCTCCATCCACAGAGTGCCAATAATTCCAGTAAAGACGAGCCCAAGCACAATAAAGAATCCCCATGGCTCTAATCTGCCCAGGGCAATAGATTGGCGTGCGGGCAAAAGGCCAGCCAAAATTCTTCCGCCATCGAGGGGTGGCAGCGGAAACAGATTAAATACGAGTAAACCAATATTCCACATTACTCCTGCTTTTGCCATTGAAGTCAGGAAGGGCTCATCAATTCCAAAGCCCTGCACTAGGACCCAAAAGACCGCCCAAATGATTGCCTGTACGAAATTCGATCCCGGTCCCGCTAAGGCAACCCAAATCGAGTCAATTCTGGGGTTTCTGAGTCGCCCAAAATTGACTGGTACCGGCTTGGCATACCCCACCAAAAAAGGAGATCCTGTCAGAATTAAGACGAGTGGAATCAATAGGGTGCCTACAGGGTCTATATGTTTAGCGGGATTGAGGCTCACCCGTCCCAGCATGTAGGCGGTGTTATCACCAAATCTGCGGGCTGCGTAGCCATGAGCTGCTTCATGGATGGTGATGGCAAAAATCAGGGGAATCGCATTAATGGCGACAGCTTGGATAGAATAGTCAGTAATCATGGCAATATGATATCCATAGGAGCTCAAAGTGACTGACGAAAAGAAACCCGATTCAAAAACCCCGGTAAAAGCGCTAGCAGCGAAGCCGCCAGCACGTCCACCCGTCCCAAAAGGACCCTCTGGCCCAGCCGGAAGGCCTCAGGCAGGCTTTGGTGGGGGAAAAGGCATGATGCGCAAGGCCGGTCGCGGTCGATAGTGGATAATTACCCTATTCATTAATGTGTTTATAGAGGATTTAGCATGAACGAATGGCATAACGAATCTAAAGAAGAGATCAACAAAAAGATCATTACATTGGTCGTGATGTTGGCCGCTGCTACTAGCTTGGCTATTTTGTTTGCATTGGTTGCGGCTCATACAGGTTACGTATTCGGTTAATCAGTATTAATGACTAGCCATCGCCAACCTGCAATATTTGCTGGCCATGGCAGTCCGATGTATGCCATAGAGCCCAACCGCTATACAGCGGCATGGTCGGCTCTTGGAAAATCATTAAAGCGTCCTGACGCTATTTTGATGATCTCAGCACATTGGGTAACCCGCGGAGTTTGGGTAACTGCAATGACTAAACCAAAAACGATTCATGATTTCGGTGGCTTTCCACAAGCACTGTTTGATGTGCAATATCCAGCGCCAGGTAGCCCTGCATTAGCTGATCGCGTGCAAGAATTATTGAGCGTTCCTGTTGTGCTTGAAGAGAATGAATGGGGTATTGATCATGGAGCTTGGTCGGTTCTGAAATACATGTACCCCAATGCGGATGTGCCTGTAGTGCAGCTGAGTCTCGATGGTGCAATGTCAGCACGTGAGCACTATGAGCTTGCTAAGCAATTACGCCCCTTGCGTGATGAAAATATTTTGATTTTATCTAGTGGTAATGTGGTACATAACTTGCGCACCATCCATTGGCAAGAGGGCGCTGAGCCTTATCCATGGGCAAAAGAGTTCAATGATTTTTTTGCTTCAGAAATGCGCGCCAATCATCATGAGGCATTGATTGACTGGGAGCGTTTTGGAGATGCAGCACACCTCTCTATTCCGACCGCAGAGCATTATTGGCCAGCCTTGTATACCTTGGCCTTGCAGGAAGAGGGAGAGCAGGCCAAAATCTATATAGATGGAATTGAGATGAGTTCAATTGGCATGCTGGGTTTTTCAATTCAATAACAAGAGTAGATTATGTGGCTTCCTATCTTCGCAATCTTTTTTGGAGCAGGCTTTGGCGCTTTATTAAGAGCTGGCTTTAATTTCGCTACCGTTGGGATGGCTTCGGCACTGCCATTGGGTACTTTTATATCGAATATGGTTGGCGGATACTTAATTGGGATTGCAGTTGCCTTCTTTGGTAACAATCCAAGCCTATCTCCAGAGTGGAAGCTTTTAGTGGTCACTGGTTTCTTAGGAGGTTTGACTACCTTCTCAAGCTTTTCTGCCGAGGTGGTTGGCTTTATGCAGCGCGGGGAATTTACATGGGCTTTGGGCACAGCGCTACTAAATCTAGTTGGCTCACTTGTGCTGACCTTCTTGGGTATCCTGACTTATCAGGCCCTCAAATAAAATTGGGGGCGCTAAGCCCCCAATGTCATTCAATTTAGAATTCCTTACTCCGGCTTGATATTGGCTGTTTTTACAACAGCACTCCATTTGGCACTCTCAGCTTTAATCAGGCTGGCAAATTCAGCTGGACTCCCTCCACCAATCTCATTCCCTTGTGAGAGCATGAGTTCACGTAGTTGAGGATCTTTGAGCGCCTCATTTGCAGCAGCATTTAATTTATCAATAATGGCCTTAGGTGTTCCCTTGGGCGCAATGAGTCCTTGCCAATTGAGAACCTCTACTTTTGGGTAGCCTAGCTCTGTAAAGCTGGGAACATTAGGTAATAGAGGAGAGCGTTTTTTGCTGGTAATAGCAAGTGGTCGAATCTTGTCAGCCTTGATGCTGGGAACAGCGGAATACATTTGATCGAACATGAGGTCAACGTTGCCACCCATGAGGTCGGTTAGTGCTGCAGAGCCACTTTTGTATGGCACATGAATCATCTGAATACCCGCATTTTGTTCAAAGAGTTCGGCAGACAGTTGGTGGCTTCCTCCGATGCCGCCAGAAGAGAACGTAAGCACCCCAGGCTTTGCTTTAGCAGCAGCAACAATATCTTGTACAGATTTGTAAGGGGAGTTTGGATTGACCACCAATACCAAAGGTCCTTTTTCAATCAATATGATGGGTGTTAAATCTATCTCCGGGTCATAACGCAAATTACCAAAGAGCGTTTTATTGACCGACATTGGGGCGAAGTTACCCATGCCGATGGTGTATCCATCAGGTGCAGCACGAACAATTGCTTCTGTACCAATATTGCCGCCAGCACCTGGCTTGTTATCTACGACGATTGGTTGCTTGAGAATGATGCTCATCTTTTGCGCAATTTGGCGACTTCTAGAGTCAGCGCTACCACCAGCACCATAAGGGACGATGAAGTTAATTGGCTTGCTAGGGTAGTTGCTTTGCGCAAAAGATACGCTGCAGAAAACAGAAAGAAAGCTTAACAGGCAGAAGGTCGAGCATTGAATCAGTCGCATATTAATTCCTAAAATGTTTAAATAAATCCTAGAAAGCCTAAGGCTCCACCTATGACAATTAGATATAGAGGGTGCCAGCGTGTGAATAATGTAAAGCCGATAGTCGCAAGGGTCAGGGCGTAGGCTGCCGCGCCATGGTTAATTTGAATAGCAATTTGCCATGCAGAAGAAAGAACCAGTCCAATGGCTAGCGCTGCCGCTGCGTACTGAATAGATTTTTTCTTGATGGGATCTTGAATGCCCATAATAAAGCGCTGCAAAAAATAAATCAGGATAGATGAGGGCCATGCAATCGCCAGTGTGGCAATAAATGCACCTATTACGCCATAAATATGCCAGCCCAATAGGGTGACAGTCATAAAATTTGGGCCGGGTGCTGCTTGCGCTATAGCAAAGTAATCTGAAAAAGTTTGCAGATCAATCCAATGCTCTTGATAGACGGCCAAGTTTAACAACTCTGGTAGCAAAGCGTTGACACCGCCAAACGCAACTAGCGAGAAGGCGGATAGTTTTAGGAAGACGCTTAAAAGCATACTCATGAACTAAGCGCTTTCTTACGTGCCAAGAACAGTGCTAGCGGTAAAACAGCGAGCACAACCCAACCTAGACCGAGATGAAAGTAGGTGACTGCACAGATAGTGATGACAACTACAAGCAGCATCAAAGGAAAGCGAAACTCATCGCGCAGCATCTTGAAACCAGTTGAAGCGATAAGGCCTACGCCTACTGCAGAGATACCCCGCAATAGTCCTTTCACTGTATCCAGATAGCTGTAGTGTTGATATAGCGTGGCAAGTAACAGCACAATGGCAATGGGCCCTAGTGTCAGACCAAGGACTGCAGCAACTGCTCCCCTTGCTCCTGCAAATCGAGAGCCAACACAAACAGCGAGATTAACAATATTGGGGCCTGGAACGATCTGGCAAATGCCAAGGATGGCGCTAAATTCCTCGGACGTCAGGATTTTGTCCCGCTCCACTAGGGTTCGTCTGGCCCAAGGGAGTACACCACCAAAGCCTGACATGCCAATTTTGCTAAAACTGATAAAAAGCTGTGACGGAGTTAGGTTATGCATCGAGGACGCTGTTTATTAATAAATTATTGAGGCTTAAAGGGGTGTGGTACTGGTTTATTTTCTAGCCATGCTTCTAAAGTTTCTGTAATACCTTTTGAGAAAGCCTCAAAAATTGGTTCAGCAATAAAGCCTAAATGAGGCGTCACTAAAAGATTGGGAGTATTGCGTAGTGCATCTTTTTCAGGAAGGGGCTCAACATCAAACACATCCACCGCTGCTTGTCCTGGTCTACCGGAGGCTAGCGCCTTTTGGAGGTCAGGCATATTAATGAGTGCAGCACGCGAAGTGTTGATTAGAATTGAATCTGGACGCATTAGCGCCAATTGATCGGCGCTAATCAATCCCTTAGTTCCAGGGCCTGCAACTAAATGCATCGATATGACCTTAGAGGTTTTAAGTAGCTCATCCAAGCTAACAGCTTTTGCATTTTCAGCTGCTGCACGTTCTGGGGTCATGCGCGGACTCCACGCTACAACCTCCATACCAAAAGCAGCGCCAACACGTGCCACTCGACTGCCAATAGCACCTAAGCCCATAATGCCCAAGCGTTCGCCAGAGAGCATTGGTAGGAGAGAAAATGCATCGCGCCAGCCACCAGAGGCGATCAGTTTATTTTCTTCAATCAGGCGCTTAGATGCCCCCAGAATCAAAGCCCAAGTAAGCTCAGCGGTAGTTTCTTTTGAGGGCCCACCTGGCGTGCAGCCCATGGGGATATTTCTGGAAACTAGTTCAGAGGCTTCTAGGGTGCCATTGCGTTCACCGGTAAACATTAAAAACTTGAGTTTTGGTAGGCGCGCGATCATCGCCTCATTGAAGGGCGAGCGATCTCTCACGATAGCAATCGCATCGGCATCTTTTACTGCTTCATATAAGGCTTCATCACGCAAAGGATCATGGTAGATAGTGAGCTTAGCTTGTTGGTCTAACTTATCCCAGTTAGAG
This sequence comes from Polynucleobacter sp. JS-JIR-II-c23, assembly GCF_035011225.1. Lineage (NCBI taxonomy): Bacteria > Pseudomonadati > Pseudomonadota > Betaproteobacteria > Burkholderiales > Burkholderiaceae > Polynucleobacter > Polynucleobacter sp. JS-JIR-II-c23. The sequence goes on from NZ_JAYGQT010000001.1 coordinate 595,820, forward strand.
AAGCGACGTAGAGCGCGCTCATAATCTCCAAGAATAACGATGTTCGGTAATGAAGCCATAAATGAAAAAACTTTCAGGTGAAATTAGTCTGGAGTGCAAAGGCTTAAGATTTGCTTGAGGTCTGGCGCTTGTCCTAACTTCCAGAGTGCAGAAATCAGTTGAATAGTTTTCCCTTTTCCAATTACTGGCTCGGCCAAGCTTGTAAATTTTTGCTCCAAGTTGGCATCGCTCATTGGATTTTCTACAGATCCAATCGCATTCTTTACAAAGATATGCACTTCTCTGCCATCCTTAAGGAAGGCTTTAACGTCCACAGATGCTTCACTAATGGAGGTATCGGTAGTCGCATTCACTTTAGCGCGTAAGGCTACAACGTCAGGACGGTTGACGATCTCATCCGCATATTCACCTTCACCTGCTTGACCAAACATCAAGCCCACAGCGCATCCGTGATACACGCTGAACTTGCCTTCTAGTCCATCTTTAGGTGTTTTCTTGCCAGTTAATTCGAGTACCAGTGGGTGAACACGTAACTCAATGCGTTCAACCTCTTCTGCCTTGACACCTTGGGCGCGTAATTGGGCGCAAGCATCAATAGCTGGGTGAATCACAATTCCGCAGGCGAATGGTTTGTAGGTGTTTAAGGAAATCTCAAAAGATTTTCCAAGGGCGCGATCAATTTCTGACCAGTCGCACTTAGTAGAAACGGTTTGCATATAGCCACGGCCCGCTTCAAGCGCTTTAGAGCTTGCAGTAAAACCATGTTTTGCCAACAGCGCAGAAAGTTGACCTGCGCGTGCAGCGCCACCTGGATGAAAGGGTTTGGTCATCGTGCCAAATTGCTCGCGCATGCCAACCGGTTGTGAGGCAGCAATACCTAGAGCCATAATTGTTTTTTGCAGATCAAGACCCATTAAGCGTGAACATGCAGCAGCAGAACCCAACATCCCAGTGGAGCCAGTGATATGCCAGCCACGATGGTAGTGATCCGGATACATTGCATTGCCGACTCGACAAGCAACATCAATACCTAGAACAAGAGAGTCAATCATTTGACGGCCATTGGTACCAATGTGTTCGCCTAAGGCTAGGATTGCAGAAGCCACTGGGCCAGCTGGATGAATCACGGTTTTGAGGTGAGTATCGTCAAAGTCAAAAGTATGTGAGCTGATGCCGTTAATCAATGCTGCTCCGCCCATGTCTACTTTATCTTTGCGACCGAGGATGCTGGCTTGTGGCGCTGGCTGAAATTCACGAATAGCGGCTAAAGACGATTCAACGCTCTCATGATTGGCTGCGCCGATCGCACAACCAAGCCAGTTTAAGAATGTACGATGCGCTTCGTGTTCAACCTCTGGAGTCCATCCTTGGCTTGGGTGAGTATTAACAAACTCCGCCAAAATTTTGGTGACTGGTGGTGCATTGAGATCAGCTGCTGCAGCAATAGCGTGAGACATATAAATTTCCTATGAATAAGTGTGAGTATTTTTAAATAAGCGGATATTGAAAATTAATCGATTTCAATATTGCGGTCTTTGGCAACCTTAGCCCAGCGTGCAATATCTTCTTTGATGTAATTAGTAAATTGAGGAGGTGTCATTGGCATCAATGTCAAAGCCTCACTCGTCATTTTTTCTGAGAAGTCTGGTAGTGCGAGAACTTTGTTTAATTCAGCATTGAGCTTTGCAACAATCGCGGGTGGAAGATTTGCAGGGCCTACCAAGCCATACCACTGTTGGCCATCAAAGCCGTTATATCCAAGCTCTTTGAAGGTGGGAATATTAGGGGCTACTGGGCTGCGTTTGGCTCCAGTAACGGCAAGCCCACGAACCCTATTCGTATTGATGTATGGCAACGCTGCAAATAGAGTAGGGAGCATCGCTTGAGTCTGGCCTGCCAATAAATCAGTGTAGGCAGGACCTACGCCACGATAAGGCACATGCACCATAAATATTCCAGCTGCTAGCTTTAGTTGCTCCATGCCAAGATGTGTCAGAGTGCCTGGACCAGCAGATCCATAACTTAATTTGGCAGGATTCTTTTTGGCGTAATCTACAAACTCTTTGAAATTCTTGATCGGTAGGTCAGGATTGATAATGAGTACGTTAGGTGTTGCACCAATCATGCCAATCGGTGTGAAATCTTTAATAGCGTCGTAAGGTAGTTTGCGGACAGCAGGGTTAGTGCCGTGTGTTCCTACATAAGCAATCATCAGCGTGTAGCCATCAGCTGGTGCTTTAGCAGTTGCTTGTGAGGCAATTGATCCGCCACCACCACCCATGTTTTCTACAACCACTGTTTGACCAATAGATCGAGAAAGTTTTTCCGCAACAGCGCGCGCAATATTATCTAGTCCGCCACCAGCAGCTACTGGTGCAATCAGTTTGATAGGTTTGGTTGGATAGGTTGCTGCACTTTGCGCCTGCGCATTGAAATGGAATGCCAATCCCAAAAAAGCAAAAAGAAGGGATGACAAAAAAATCGGCCTTTGCCGATTGATCGTATTAGACATGTCTCGAGTCCGAATTATTGTTATAAGTTAGTTTTGTATAGCCAAATCATTTTACTATTGATAGCGTTAGCTCTGCTCAGGCTGGGCTGGCTTTGAGTTTCTTTCGAATGGAGTGCTCTACGGGGATGGAGTCAAGGTTTGGCTCCAGCGCCTCACGCTCATCAAAGACAAAGCAGCTGCCTTGGTAATGAGCGGAACCCACTTCCTCGAAATATTTCAAAATACCGCCTTCTAGTTGGTAGCTGTGCTCCATGCCAATTTCCCGCATATACAAGCCAGATTTTTCACAGCGAATACCGCCCGTACAAAAGCTGACCAGCGTCTTATCGGCTAAATCATCTTTATGTGCAGAAATTGCCGCTGGAAACTCGGTGAACTTTTCAATATTGAAATGCAATGCATTCTCAAAAGTGCCGTAGTCGACTTCAAAGGCGTTACGCGTATCAACCATCACTACAGGACGACCTAGATCGTCAGTGCCGCGATCTAACCACTCTTGCAATTTTTTGGGGGTAATGAAATTAGCACGACCTTCCTCAGGTCGAATCGCTGGGTGATTCATGCGAATAATTTCATTCTTGAGCTTGATCAACATCTTCTTGAAGGGTTGATCCTCAGACCAGCTTTCTTTTGCTTGAAGTGGGGCAAAGCGGGGATCGGTGCGGAGCCAATCTAGAAATCCACGTAGCGCATCTGTTTTGCCGGCAAGGAACATATTGATGCCTTCACCAGTCAACAAGATGGTTCCCTTCAGCTGGCGGGCATTGCATTCATCCAGCATTTTGGCGCGCAGCTCTGGCAAGCCATCTAGGCTGACGAATAAATAGGCGGCAATATTTAGAATTGACTTCATTTTTCTCTCACTGGGCTACAGCAGCATTATCGAGCAAATAGGCTGAGGGGGTGTTAATCTTGAGGTCTTATCTAGAGGAGACAAGTCCCATGCAGGATTTAGTGAAAATGGCTAAAAAAGCCCTTAAAAACAGCCTATTAGCCGCTTTGATGGCCTTAGGGGTAAGCGGTGTTGCTTTGGCGCAAAGTGCGGGTGTTGGCACATGGCCCACCCAAAAGCCAATTCGTTTAATTGCGGTCTTTCCGCCGGGCGGCTCAGTTGACCAGGTTGCTCGTGTATTGGCGCCTGCTTTGCAAGCGGAACTAAAGCAAAACGTGATTGTTGAAAACGTAGGAGGCGCCTCCGGTGTGATTGGTACCTCTGCAATGACTCGGTCCGACCCGGATGGCTACACCTTTGCAGTGGTATTTGATACCCATGGTGTGAACCCTAGTCTCAAAGACAAACTTCCCTATGACACGATAAAAGATATTGCTCCCGTGATTTTGGTTGGCACATCACCGATGGTGTTGGTTGCCAGCAAAAAATCTGGCATCACCAGCTTTAAACAATTAGTGGATCTTTCCAAGACTGGTAAGCAATTTAGTTACGGTTCCATTGGAATTGGTAGCTTGGGTCACTTAGCAATGGCGCGCCTTGCAAAACAAGCGGGCTTTGATTGGAATCACATTCCTTATCGTGGTGGCGGTCCTTTAATGCAGGATGCGTTGGGCGGTCAAGTGGAGTTGGCGGTTGGCTCAGAATTTTTGGTGAAACCTCATATCGATAACGGTGGAGTTATTCCTCTAGTGATTACGACTGCCAAGCGTTCACCATCATTGCCTAATGTGCCGACAATTTCTGAGAGCGGCTTCCCAGGCTTTAGTGCGCCAGCTTGGTGGGCGGTATTGGCTCCTGGTAAAACATCTCCGGCAGTGATCGATGCAATGAACAAAGCATTAAATAAAGCCCTGAAGACGCCTGCTGTCGCTGAGAAGTTCAAAATGCAAGGCATTCAAATTGTTGGTGGCACCCCTGTTGCTGCACAAGAGTTTATCGGCAAGCAAATTGGTATCTGGGGTAAGTTTGTCATTGAAAATAATATTAAAGAAACTGCTCAGTAAGAGTTGTTGATAAGCGGTATTAATAAAAGGTAAGTATGTCAGAACGTTTAATTCCGTATCAGCCAATGGATTTGGCAGAGCCAGCAGAGTTGGTTGCTGCTATTCGCAAAAGACGTGGCGGTCAGTTTATTAATTTAGATCGCATGCTTTTGCATAGTGTTCCTATTGCAGAGGGCTGGAATCATTTCATTGGGGAGATTCGGAATAACCTGTCTTTGGATCCGAAGCTGCGTGAGTTGGCCATGTGTGGTGTAGCTGTATTGAATGGCGCTGAGTATGAATTTTTTCACCATGCGCCACCCTTCAAGAAGGCGGGCGGCACAGAGGAGCAGGTTCAAGGTTTGCGACTTATTGGGCAGCCGAATTTTCCAAAAGATTTGTACTCGCCGGTGGAAAACGATGCTGCTGAACTCACTTTTCAGATGACGCGCAATATCAAAGTGGATCCTGAATTAATGAAGCGCTTACAAAAGGCTCTGGGAAGTACGGATGCCGTGGAATTAGTTACGGTAATCGCTGCTTACAACATGGTTTCTCGATTCTTGATAGCGCTTGACGTTAATCCTGAAGATCATCCTCCGGCTTAAAGTTAAAACTTAACCAAAGCCAAGTCAACGCATTCATCAATATGATCCGCAACATCCAAACCATCATTCCTGGCATTGCCACCTCTGATGGCGCGGGTGTGAAATTGCGCCGCAGTCTGGGTGGTCAAAATCAAGTCAGGTTGGATCCTTTCTTGATGCTCGATGAGTTTTCCTCCAATGATCCAAATGATTATGTAGCGGGCTTTCCGGCACATCCCCATCGGGGTTTTGAGACGGTCACCTATATGCTGGAAGGTCACATGTTGCATGAGGATCATTTGGGAAATCAAGGCCACCTGAAAACTGGTGGCGTGCAATGGATGACGGCAGGGCGCGGCATTATTCATTCAGAGATGCCACAGCAAGTGAGCGGCGCCATGCGTGGCTTTCAGTTGTGGATCAACTTACCCGCCAAAGAAAAGATGAAGCCGGCTGGCTATAAAGATATCCAGGTTGAAGATATTCCGAAGATTGCTTTGGCAAATGGGGGCTCAGTCAAGATCATTGCGGGCGCATACGACGATGGTGGTAAGGCAGTTCAAGGCCCGATTCAGGGGATTACCACTGCGCCTCTATTTTTAGATGTGCATTTACCACCTAATGGTGAGTTCGAACACTGTATCCCAAAAGAGCTAAATGCTTTCGTTTATGTTTACGAGGGCGCCCTAGAAATAGGTGGGCCAATGATGCCCGCCCCAAAGCAGGCAGCTATCGTTCTTGGGGATGGTGATCGCTTAAAGGTGAGGTCTGGAGAGCTAGGGGCACAGTTCATCGTGCTAGCAGCATTACCGCTACATGAGTCTATCGTTCAGTACGGTCCTTTTGTGATGAATACTCGCGCTGAAATTGAACAAGCAATCGATGATTATCAAAACAATCGCTTTGTGGTTTCCTAAGTGACGCAATCAGCAACCCTTCAATGGGAAGAGGGCGGACAAATCTGTTCCGCTCATTGGCATTCTGAAAATGGGATTGCACCGCATAAAAAGATTCAGATTGCGGATGACACGCTGACTGCTGATATTGCTTATCGCTTAGCTTGTGAAGGCACTGCGATGCTTTACAAGGGTGACTTTCAGAATGCAAAACAACTCTTACAGGCTTTGGTAAGAAGGGTAGATAAGCCCTCCAAGAAGTCCACTAGAGCTGACAGAGTTTCCAAAGAGAAAATCAAAAGTCCCTTGGATGCATTCAACCTGCATCGTCTCACCCAATCTCAGCGCGCACGTATTTTGGGTATGGTTCTCATCCACTTGAATGCTGACCATACGATACCTTTGAGACGCGCCCCAGATGTATCGCAGGCCTGCCTTGAGGCCTATGGAACGCAAGAAACTTCCTATGTCATTTCTTTACGTGAGTTGCTTGGCGTAATTAGTGCTCATGAGTGGCGCAAGACAGGTGTTCAAGTGCTAACTAGGGATGATGAAGAGGTTCGCATTCATCCGCACTATGGTGTTTTCTCTCCAGTGCGCAGTGAATATATTAGCTTGATGCTGAAAGCCCCTTTACCAGAAGCAATAAAAGATAGCTCTATAGCTTTTGATGTTGGGACGGGCACTGGGGTGTTGGCAGTTATTTTGGCTCTGCGAGATTTTCAGAAGATTATTGCGACCGATCTAAGTGATCGAGCGATTGCTTGTGCGAAAGAAAATATTGACCACTTTGACTTGAATTCGCAAATTGAAATTCAGAAAGCCAATCTTTTTCCAGACGGCAAAGCAGCACTCATTGTTTGTAATCCACCATGGCTACCTGCAAGACCGAGTTCCTCGCTAGAGCATGCGGTGTATGACCCTGAGAGCCAGATGTTGAAGGGTTTCTTGGACGGGTTAAAAGATCATCTGCTGCAAAATGGTGAGGGTTGGCTCATTCTGTCTGACCTTGCTGAGCACTTAGGCTTGAGAACAAGAGAAGAGCTTCTGAATTGGATTGAGCAGGCCGGCTTGAAAGTGATTGCGCGTTTAGACACGAAGCCAACGCACAATAAGGCGTTTGATAAAACTGACGCATTACATGCAGCGAGATCAAAAGAAGTCACCTCACTTTGGCGCTTGACTAAAAAGTAGTACCACATTAAATAGCCCTACAAGCCCCGTCCCCATTGGGATCATGGTTGTTAATCCACTACATCATCCTTAAAATCATTGAGAGCAGTAGTTAACTTACTACACATTTTTTCTGTAAGTTGAATATAGTTTTTCTCATTTATTTTTTAAGGGTGTAATTTGTTTTCTGGGGCATTGTCTAGAAATATTTTGCTAATTTCGGGGGTAACTTCCTCTCATTTATTAGCACTATTGATACTTTTATCGGGATCATTTGCGGGGTCCACATCATCCGCTCCAGATTTTCTGATGGTGAATCTAGTAGGTAAAAGTGCCTTGCCATCCCAACAGAAAAAATCCTTGTTCGCACCCCAAATCAAGACACCTTCCAGCAGTGAGCGCAATAGTTCCAGTGCTGTAAATGAATCCCATGCGCATAGTGATAGCAAGGGAGCTGGGCGTCACGCATTAGGTGCAGCTAGACAGGCTATATACAGCCCTAAACCCCATTACCCCTTAGCCAGCAGACAACTTAAGGAACAGGGTTTGGTCATTGCAAGATTATGTGTAAGTGAGCAAGGCCTTGTGCAAGAAGTTGGTATCACCCAAAGCTCAGGCTTTCAGGGTTTGGATCACTCAGCCATCAAGGCTTTGACTCAGTGGAGATTTGCGCCCATTGCAATAGCCCCCGCCCAGGTTTCTTTGCAATGCTTTCAGACATCTATTCAATTTACCTTGGAAGGCTAGTACTTGAAGGAGAAAAATACCTTAGATCTTGATTCAATATGTATTCGATCAAACCAACTTTTGCCTAGATGCATTCCAAGCGAAACCTTATTGGGCCGCACAAAGCAAATTTTCATCTTGCATGATGGGCATTCATATCAATTGCGCATCACTAAATTAGGGAAGCTCATTTTGACGAAGTAAATATGAATTAGCTTACTAGCCAGCAAGAGCATTTTCATATGCATATAGCCAGCGATTTTTTGTTTTTATCACTGGAGATGGTATATGAAGCATCAAGAAGTTTTTCGTCCTCGAAATCGTTTAGTCTGGGTTTCATCGTTTGCATTGTTATATGGAGGATCTTTTTCAGTTTGGGCAAATGCCCAAGATATTGAGTTACCTAGGATTGATATTGTTGGTCGAGAGGAAAATGCGCTGTATAAAATTCCTGGTACGGTTGATGTCATTAATCAACAGAGGATGGAGGAGCTGCAACCTCAGTCCCTACAAGATGTATTAAAGACGGTTCCTGGTGTTAATGTCCGCGGAGATGAGGGTGGCCTAGGGTCTATTCCAAATATTGGCATTCGGGGATTAAATCCGAGTCGCAGCTCCAAGGTTCTTCTTCTGGAGGATGGCGCCCCCATTCAACCAAGTCTCTTCATTTCCAATGCTTCCTATTACAGCCCACCTGTAGAGCAAATCGGTGGGATTGAAGTTTTAAAGGGCGCATCGGGCCTGAAATATGGCCCATCCAATATTGGTGGCGTAGTGAATTACCTTAGCAAAACACCTGCTCCAGGATTTAAGTTAACCGGCAAAGTGGGTAACTACGGATATCGTTTAGTAGAGCTTGAGGCAGGGGGAAAATCGTCAACGAATGGCGCTATGGGAGGAATTAGCCTGATTCAATCTGAGTCCAGTGGATATCAAGGCAATGGTTTCAAGATGTATGACATCTTGGTGAAAGGGGGAATGGAGGTTGCACAGAATCAGTGGTTAAGTCTCAAATACACCCATTACGATAACAATATCAATACCTCGTATGTAGGTCTGCGCCCAAATCAGTACAGCACTCACTCAAGAGATAATCCAGCGCCAAATGACCGCTTTATTACCCAAAGAAATGCAGTAGATCTCAATCATGCTGTTGAAATCAGCCCAGAGACCAAAATCAATACCTTGATGTATTGGAGCAGGTTATCAAGAGATTATTGGCGGCAAAGTATTGTTAAACGTACACAGGAATCGACTGTCTTTAGAGCCTGCAACGTAGATACTGATTGTCTGATTGGACGAAATCGAGAGTTTCAAATGTTGGGCATCGATTCTCGGGTAAGTCATGCCTATAAGGCTCTAGGGATTTCTAATGAAGCAGAGTTTGGATTGCGCTTGCATACCGAATCTCAAATCAATCAAGTAGTGAGTTCCAAAACTTTAGCCTATTCTGGTCGACTCACTTCGCAGGAAGATAACAAGGCTAATTCAGTGGCGGTCTATGCGCAAAACCGTTTCTTGCTGAGCAAAGACTTTGCACTTATTCCTGGGGTACGAGTGGAAAGTTATAACCAGACCCGTTCAAATCCTGCGACTGGTAAAGCAGGTAGCGCCAAGAATGTAGAAACTATTCCGCAAATTGGTGCTACCTGGCAGCTTGTTCCCCAAGTGCAGGCGTACGGTAGTGTATATAAAGGTTTTGCACCAGCACAGTTAGCCACCGCAATTGATGACAAAGGAGTTGATCAGCAGTTAGCCCCAGAACGCTCAACTAATGCGGAGCTCGGGCTGCGTGGTCGCTCGGGTGCTTTTACTTATGATTCAGCTATTTTTAGCATGAACTTCAGTAATCAAATTGTGAATCAGAGCTTAGCTGCCGGAATTTCTAAAGCCAATGGCGGTAAAAGTTTGCATCAAGGTGCTGAGATGTCCTTGGCTTATGCGCTCGGAGGAGGATGGGGCATTAACGGTAATGCTACTTATATCCCGGTGGCTAAGTTTGTTGGTACGAGCTCTTTGGGGCGAGATGGTAATCGCATTCCGTACACACCTAAATTGACTTCAAATTTGGGTGTTAGCTACGAAAAGAATGGCTTCAATACTTTAATTAATCTGAATTATGTTTCTACTCAGTATGCGGATTCGGCAAATACGGTTGCGCAAAATGCCATTGGAACTTTAGGCGAGGTTCCTGCTTTTACAACAGTCAATTGGAGTGCTAACTATGCCATCAACAAAGATTGGAAAATGTTTGGAGTGATTAATAATGTATTTAATAAGAGATATATATCCAGCCGGAGTCCTGATGGGATTTTTGCTGGAGCGCCTCTCAATTTTCAGGCTGGCATGAGCTATCAATTCAATTAATGAACACAGTTCAAAAATAAGTATTTATAGCCTAGCAAATTGCATTAGTGGTGCGATATCGCCTTTATCTGCCGCGCGTAGAGCTGATAAGTAGTTTTGGCGAATAGCACCTGGGGTGGCGATTAAAGTATTGCCGCCCCAAGAAAATCTTTTACCGCCAAGGCTGACGATTAAAGCATCCGCCATCAAGCGAGCATGACGACCATTGCCGTTTGGAAACGCATGAATCAACACTAGTTGATGATGAAAGCGCACTACGATCTCATCAATAGGCATTGCTTTGTTTTCAATCTGATAGACAGTGTTATCTAGAAGATTCTTAAGGACAACGGCAATTTGAGTCCAGTCAATGCCGATACTCTTAGCGCTCTTTCTGAACGTGCCAGCCCATAGCCATGTTTGATTAAACATACGTCTATGTAATTCACGTACCAAGCCCTCATTCAAACCTTGGGCGATCTTTTGACGCGCAATCCAATCTGCCCCTTCGACAATATTCATTTCCTCCCAAGCGTTTAAATCAGCTTGAGTGCTAATGTGTTTGGGGATGAGACCAAGGGCTTCATCCGGATCAATCGGAGTGGCTCCTGGCGCATATTCAAAATGCATCACCATAAATTCCTTCTAGGACCGTCCAATATCTCTTTTGCTAGTAGTTGCAGTTGCTTTTGACTAGCGGACTTATCTACCGACTGATCCTCAAGACTCATCGAATGAGAAATAGGGCGCAACCTTTCACGCGCAACCGTAATAGCGCGATCTTCCAAGATTTTCTCTAATGATTTGCGTGGCACTAGGGCGTATTGCAACTCGCAATCTAAGGCGCTCGCCAGCTTGCGCAGGCTAGCTAAAGTGATCTTTTCATCAGCCTCAGCCTTTTCGAGCTTGGTAATGCTGGCAGGTGTAACACCGAGCTTGCGAGCCAATGCAGAGGCTGACATACCCAAAGATTCGCGAATAGCCTTTACCCATCCATTACCTGGGCGGTTCGGGGGGCGAGTATTCCTTAACTTGGTAAGGGATAAATCCATTTGATGGAGCTGTAAGTTGGCAAATTTCTTGTTCATATTGATACCTTTAGGTATTAATTAATATATCTAATTGTAACCTAAAGGTATTGATTAATACAATTATTTGATACCCATAGGTATCAAATAGCTATAAATATGAATGATCGATTTTTTGATCAAAGAAAAACGCCACCCATCTGGGTGGCGTTTGACTGTTACAGACTTAAAAATGGTGGAACCGGCGGGAATCGAACCCGCGTCCGCAAATCCTCCACAACAAGTTCTACATACTTAGTCATATCATTTAATTTAGCCAGCTAGGCACAGATTGACACGTTCCACGCTGACGATTCACTAAGTTTTCGAATCATTCCCCGTGACATGAAATGATCTTATCTCTTGTAAATGACCCTGATCTAGCTTGCGCTAGCTGACCCAAGAGAGAATCAGTTCAGGGGCAACCGCAATTAAGCGGCTAGTGCGAAACGTTCGTCGTTTGCAGTTAAAACATTCCCATTGATTTACGAGATAACGGGTCCTCGGTATGCCCTTGATGCTTTGTAACCCACGTCGAAACCATGTCGGTCCCAGATTGCATGCATTGGTACTGCCTATTTTAAAGCCGGTAGCTTTAAATTGTTGAATATCTTTTATTCCCTATTGGGAAAGATGATTTGCAGTAGCTCGAGAGGCTTATTGACGATGTAATCGGCCCCCCAAGCCTCTGGAGGCTCTTTACAGCCACAGTAGCCATAAGCGGCTGCGACAGTCTTCATTCCCGCTGCTTTGCCTGCTAGAACATCTCTAATGTCATCGCCTACATAAAGTGATTTTGTAGGATCTACTTTAGCTATTCTGGCGGCGTGCAAGATCGGCTCAGGATGGGGTTTTGAATACGGCGTTGTATCACCAGAAACGGTAGAAATGGCTCGTTGGCGCAAACCCATTAATTCAGTAAGAGGGTTGGTAAAGCGCTCACTTTTATTCGTAACAATGCCCCAGGGGAGATTGGCTTGATCCATTTGATCGAGTAAATGGCTCATGTCATCGAATAATTTACTCTCTACCAGCAATGCTTTTTCATAATTACTGAAAAATTCATCGCGCAATAGGATGAAATCCGCATGATCAGGGCTAATGCCAAATGCGCCTTCGAGTAATCCGCGAGCACCAGCCGATGCATAGGGGCGCAGAAATTCATAAGGCTTAGGCGCAAGATTGCGTGCAACTAGCAATTGATTAGTTGCCGCTACTAAATCAGGTGCGGTATCAGCTAAGGTGCCATCTAAATCAAAAAAGATTCCGGCGTAAGGGCTCGAAAGAGTGCTCACTATTGCATTACTTTCTGACGGCAATCATGTAATTCACATCGACATCATCATTCAGGCTATAGACCTGAGTGAGTGGGTTGTAGCTAAGGCCTTTCATGCCCAGCATCTCTAAACCCGCATGACGTGTAAAGGCAACAAGCTCAGAAGGTTTGATGAATTTAGCGTATTCGTGAGTACCTCTAGGAAGTAACTTCAGAATGTATTCAGCACCAATAATGGCAAATAAGTAGGATTTAGGACTGCGGTTGAGGGTGCTAAAAAATAACGTGCCACCAGGCTTACAAAGTTTGGCGCAAGCGCGCACCACTGACGCTGGGTCCGGCACGTGTTCAAGCATCTCCATGCAGGTCACTAGGTCATACTGTTCAGGTTGCTCATCGGCGAGCGCTTCTGCGGAGATGGAGCGATAAGTAAGGTTTGCACCCACTTCCAATGCATGCAATTCAGCTACTTTGAGAGCTTTTTCAGATAAATCGATGCCCGTAGTATCTGCGCCTGATTGGGACATGGATTCTGCCAAGATGCCACCACCGCAACCAATATCAACCACCTTCTTACCTTCCAAGCTAACAAAGGACTTAATCCAGTTCAGGCGCAGTGGGTTGATGGCATGCAGGGGTTTGAATTCGCTATTAGGATCCCACCAACGATGGGCTAGGGCGCTAAATTTGGCGATTTCTGACTGGTCGACGTTCATATAAATGGGCTAATGGTGAGGCTATTGAAGAAGTCTATGAATATAGCGGAAATAAAAAAGCCCGCTAGAAGCGGGCTTTTTTACAAGTAAAGTGAATTACTTAGCTGCTGTACCAACAACTTCGATGTCAGTACGGCGGTTCTTAGCGCGGCCTTCAGCAGTTGCGTTTGATGCAACTGGATTGCTCTTGCCTTTAGATTCTGTGTAGATACGGCTACCGTCAACACCCTTGCTTACAAGGTATGTCTTAACAGATTGCGCACGACGCTGACCGAGGGCCATGTTGTATGCATCTGTACCAACGCTGTCAGTGTTACCAACAGCGATGATTACTTCTAACTTGATCTTGCTCAAATCAGCAGCGATCTTGTCCAAAGTAGCTTTACCTTCTGGTTTCAAGTCAGACTTGTTGAAGTCATAAAGTGTGTCAGCTTGCAAAGTGATTTTGCTTTGGCTAACGCCAGAAGCAGCAGCAGCAGTCAAAGCACCGTCACAACCTTTAGCTGCAGTAGCAGGAGTCCAGTTGTTATCGCGCCAGCACAATGTGCCATCGCCGTTTTTCCAGTTTAGGGCGCCATCGCCGTTTTGCCAGTTATCAGAAGCCATTGCTGCAGTAGCAGAAACAGTAATAACAGAAGCGAGCAACACTCTTAGGGTTTTGTTCATTTTTAGTCCTCAAAAATCTCTTTTTTAATTAAAGTCAAACTTAAATGTAATTCGCCCTACCTTGATGCAAAAACTGCAAAGCGACACATCTCAATTTCGTACAAACTGACAGAATCTTAGCATAGGGCCTACCTGTCATCAAAATGATATTATTTCTAGATGGAACAAGCCGCTAAAGAAACACTACCAATATCCCTCGAAGACGAAATGCGGCGGTCCTATTTGGACTACGCAATGAGCGTCATCGTCGGCAGAGCCCTGCCAGACGTGCGTGATGGCCTCAAACCGGTTCACCGCCGGGTCTTATTCGCAATGTATGAATTAAACAACGATTGGAACCGGGCTTACAAAAAATCTGCCCGTATAGTTGGCGATGTAATCGGTAAATACCATCCGCACGGTGATTCTGCGGTGTATGACACGATCGTTCGAATGGCCCAAGATTTCTCTCTGCGCTATATGCTGGTTGACGGGCAGGGCAACTTTGGCTCCGTAGACGGCGATAACGCTGCTGCAATGCGATATACCGAGATCCGCCTCCGCAAGATAGCTCATGAGCTTCTGGCCGATTTGGACAAGGAAACGGTCGATTTTGGGCCAAATTACGACGGTAGCGAGAAGGAGCCCCTGATTCTGCCGGCCAAAGTGCCTAATTTGCTCATAAATGGCAGTTCTGGCATTGCTGTGGGTATGGCGACCAATATCCCTCCCCATAACCTGGATGAGGTGATTACAGCCTGTTTGCACGTGCTCCACAACCCAGAATGCACGATTGATGAGCTGATTGAGATTATTCCAGCCCCAGATTTCCCGACTGCCGGCATCATTTATGGCGTTCAAGGCGTTCGCGAGGGCTATCGCACTGGCCGCGGCCGTGTGGTTATGCGCGCTAAGACTCACTTTGAAGATTTAGATAAGGGCGCGCGTCAAGCCATCATCGTTGATGAATTGCCATATCAAGTAAACAAGAAGAACTTGCTCGAGCGTATCGCTGAGTTAGTGAATGAGAAAAAGGTAGAAGGCATTTCTGATTTGCGTGATGAGTCAGATAAATCCGGTATGCGCGTTGTGATTGAACTCAAGCGCGGTGAAGTGCCCGAAGTTGTTCTCAATAATTTGTATAAGAGCACTCAGTTGCAAGATAACTTCGGTATGAACATGGTGGCTTTGGTTGATAACCAGCCACGCTTGTTGAACTTGAAGCAAATGCTTGAGTACTTCTTGCAGCATCGTCGTGAAGTAGTGACACGTCGTACAATTTTTGAATTGCGTAAAGCACGTGATCGTGGTCATGTCTTAGAAGGTTTGGCTGTTGCCTTGGCAAACATCGATGAGTTCATTGCGCTTATTAAAGCTGCTGCGAACCCAGTGATTGCTAAGCAAGAGTTGATGGGTAAAGCTTGGGATTCATCGATGGTGCGCGAGATGTTGGCGCGTGCTGAGACCGATACCCCAGGCGGCCGCAACGCTTATCGTCCAGAAGGATTGTTGCCTGAGTACGGCATGCAAACTACTGGCTTGTATCGTTTGTCAGATAGTCAAGCACAAGAAATTTTGCAAATGCGTTTACAACGCTTGACTGGTCTTGAGCAAGACAAGATCGTCAACGAATATAAAGAAGTAATGGCAGAGATTTCTGACTTACTAGATTTGTTAGCGAAACCAGAGCGCGTTACTCAAGTGATTGAGTCTGAGTTGAAAGAAGTTCAATCTGAATTTGGTATTGCTGGTGGTGATACAGGTCGTCGTTCATTTATTGAAATGAATGCAACCGAACTCTTCACAGAAGATTTGATTACGCCGCAAGATATGGTGGTGACTCTTTCAAATACTGGTTACATGAAGAGTCAACCTCTGAGTGAATATCGCGCCCAAAAACGTGGTGGTCGCGGCAAGCAAGCTGCAGCCACTAAGAATGAAGATTGGATTGATACACTCTTCGTTGCGAACACCCATGACATTATTTTGTGCTTCTCCGATCGCGGTCGGATGTATTGGCTCAAAGTTTGGGAAGTGCCGCAAGGTAGTCGCACCTCTCGTGGCAAGCCAATCGTCAATATGTTCCCGCTGATTGAAGGCGAGAAGATCACTGTGATTCTGCCGATCAAGGGCTACCAGGATGATCATTACGTCTTTATGGCTACTAGCTTGGGCACTGTGAAGAAGACGCGCTTGTCTGACTTCTCTAACCCACGTAAGGCCGGCATTATTGCGGTTGACTTGAATGAAAATGACTTCTTAGTTGGCGCAGCGATTACTGATGGTCAGCACGATGTTATGTTGTTCTCTGACGCTGGTAAAGCAGTGCGCTTTGACGAGAATGATGTTCGTCCAATGGGTCGTACCGCACGCGGTGTGCGCGGCATGAACTTAGGCGAAGGTCATCAAGTGATCGCTATGTTGGTTGCTCCAGCAGAAGCTGCAGAAGGTGCTGAAGCGGCTGTGGTTGATGCAGACGGCATTGCAATTCCAAGTAGTGTATTGACAGCTACAGAGAATGGTTACGGTAAGCGTACGCCAATCGCTGAATACACACGTCATGGTCGCGGCACGAAGGGCATGATTGCTATTCAGACTTCGGAGCGTAACGGTAAGGTAGTAGCGGCTGCATTGGTATCTCCAGAAGATCAAATTATGTTGATCACTACTGGTGGCATCTTGGTCCGCACGCGTGTTTCTGAAATTCGTGAGATGGGTCGCGCTACTCAAGGTGTTACTTTGATTAACGTAGATGAAGGTACGCGTTTATCTGGCTTGCAGCGTATTGCTGAAAGCGATTCAGATGGCGAAGCTGATGACGCAGAAGAAGGTGATGTATCTGCAGATCCAGCAACCGACTCTAATGACGATACGGCAGGTGACGCTTAAGCGTCACCTCTAGACTAGAGCACACCATGACTTTTGACCGCCGCATATTCAATTTCGCTGCGGGGCCTGCTACTTTGCCAGAAGAGGTGTTGAAGCAGGCTGCCGATGAAATGCTCAATTGGCGTGGACTCGGAACTAGCGTGATGGAGATTAGTCATCGCAGTAAAGAGTTCATGGAAGTGTATGAAGAGGTGATTCAAGATCTTCGTACGTTGATGAATATTCCCGATACTTATGAGATCTTGCTTTTGCAAGGTGGCGGCTTAGGTCAAAACGCTGCTATCCCAATGAACCTCATGCCTTTAGCCAAGAATGGACCAAAGGCGGATTACATTGTTACTGGCGTATGGTCAGAAAAATCTTATAAAGAGGCGCAGAAGTACGGCACTGCAAATTTAGTTGCCTCTTCAGCCGCAGAAAAATTCAATACGATTCCCGCAAGATCAACTTGGAAGTTATCAAGTGATGCTGCTTATGTTCTTTACTGCGCCAATGAAACTATTGGCGGTGTTGAGTTTCCGGATGTGCCGGATGTTGGTGATATTCCCTTAGTTGCAGATATTTCTAGCAACATCCTTTCTAAAGAGATGGACGTGAATCAATGCGCTGTTTGGTTTGGTGGCGCGCAAAAGAATATTGGCCCATCTGGTGTCACGATTGTGATTGTGCGTAAGGATTTGTTAGGCAAGAGCATGTCTATCACCCCAACGATTTGGGATTGGTCTGTACAGGCTAATACCCAATCCATGATTAATACGCCGCCGACATTCTCGATCTATTTGGCTGGCTTAGGATTTAAGTGGCTACTCAAGCAAGGTGGTGTGAAAGCCATCGAAAAGCGTAATCAAGAAAAAGCGGATTTGCTCTATAGCTTCTTGGATCAAAGCAGTTTGTATGAAAATCGTGTCTCAAAAGAATATCGCTCACGTATGAACGTGACTTTCTTCTTAAAAGATGAGAGCCTGAACGCAGAGTTTTTGGCGCAATCGAATGCGGCTGGTTTGGTTGCCTTGCGTGGCCATAAAGCTGCTGGCGGTATGCGTGCCAGCATCTATAACGCCATGCCCATTGAGGGCGTAAAAGCCTTAATTGAATTTATGCGTGATTTTGAAAGGCGGGCTTAATGAGTACTGAAGAACAGCGCTTAGCTCCCTTGCGGGAAAAAATTGACGCATTGGATGCGCAAATTTTAGATTTGCTGACTCAACGTGCAAAAGCTGCGCAGGAAGTTGGCCATGTCAAAGGTGGTTTCTCATCACCAGTATTTCGTCCTGAGCGTGAGCGCCAAGTGGTTGCTCGCCTACAAGAAATTAATAAAGGCCCTCTGCTTCCAGACGGCATTGCTGCCATTTGGCGTGAAGTGATGTCTGCATGCAGAGCTCTAGAAGCTCGCCAAACAATTGCTTATCTTGGCCCAGTGGGAACATTTTCTGAGCAAGCGGCTCAAACGTATTTTGGCCACTCGATTGCTGGCTTGCCTTGCGCAAGCTTAGATGAAGTCTTTAGGTCGGTAGAGAAGGGCGCGGCGCAATTTGGCGTTGTGCCTGTTGAAAACTCTAGCGAAGGTGCTATCTCACGCACTTTAGATTTATTGCTCGACTCTTCTATGCGCATTAGTGGTGAAGTAGTGTTGCCAATTCGCCATCACCTACTCACTAAGAGTGGTAACTTGGATGGCGTAACAACTGTCTGCGCTCATGCTCAAGCGCTGGCGCAATGTCAGCAATGGTTAAGCGTACATGCACCGCAATTAAAGCGCCAAGCCGTCAGTAGCAATGCAGAAGCAGCTCGTATGGCTGCTGCCGATCCTACTTTGGCTGCAATTGCTGGCGATCCTGCTCAAGAAGCATATGGCCTACAAGCGGTAGCTGCACAGATTCAGGATGATCCGCATAATCGCACCCGTTTTGTTGTAGTCGGCAACTACGCCTGCCAGCCAACCGGTAAAGATCAGACCTCTTTGGTGCTCTCTGTTGATAACCAGCCTGGTGCCGTCCATCGTTTATTGGCGCCTTTGGCAAAGCATGGCGTCTCCATGAATCGCTTTGAATCTCGTCCTGCACGAAAGGGTACTTGGGAGTATCACTTCTACATTGATATTGCTGGTCATGCAGATGATGCGAAAGTAGTGAAGGCGCTTGAAGAGCTAAAGGGGGTTGCAGCTTTCTATAAGAACCTTGGCTCTTACCCTCACTCTGCTTAATCAAAGATTAACTGTAACTAACTACGTATTAGTAATTAAATTAGTAAAGCTCGAATGACTTCTAAGATTGGCTTAAAACATATTCATGCGATCGCCCCTTATGTCGGTGGTCGCCCTATCAGCGAAGTTGCGCGTGAGTATGGCCTTGATGAAAATAAAATTGTGAAGCTAGCTTCCAATGAAAATCCATTGGGTATGCCAAAGTCCGCGCAAGATGCCATGCTTAAGGCTGCGGGTGACTTAGGTCGCTACCCAGATTCCAATGGATTTGAGTTAAAGAATGTCTTAGCCGATCGATTAGGTGTGCCAACAGATTGGATCACCTTGGGTAATGGCAGTAACGATATTTTGGAATTGGCTGCTCGCGCAGTGGCGCAAGCGGGCGATGAAGTGATCTTCTCAAAGCATGCCTTTGCTGTTTATCCCTTAGCCACTCAGGCTGTTGGCGCTAAGGCAATTGAAGTGTACGCTACGGATATTTATGGTCACGATCTACCAGCCATGTTGGCGGCAATTAAAGCGTCCGGCGATAAAGCCAAGTTGGTGTTTGTGGCTAACCCCAATAATCCTACTGGTAGTTATTTGACAGCTAAAGAGATTGAAGACTTTTTAGTTGCAGTTCCATCAAATGTAGTTGTTGTGCTCGATGAAGCCTATAACGAGTACCTCACGCCTGAGCAACGTTACGATGCCATTGCTTGGGTCAAGCGCTTCCCTAATATGATTTTGTCGCGCAGCTTCTCCAAGGCTTATGGTTTAGCCGGTCTGCGCATTGGTTATGGGGTTGCACAACCCCACTTAACTGATCTTCTGAATCGTATTCGTCAGCCGTTTAACGTGAATAGCCTGGCGCAGGCTGCTGCTATTGCAGCCTTTCAGGACAAAGATTTTTTGCAGCAAGGTTTTGAGCTCAATCGCGCCGGCTATGCCCAGCTCACCAAAGCTTTTGATGAACTAGCTTTGCGCTATCTGCCATCTGCAGGCAACTTTGTTCTTGTCAAAGTGGGTGATGATGACCAAGCTGGTGCTCGTATCAATTTGGAATTACTTAAGCGCGGCATTATTGTTCGCCCAGTAGGTAACTACGGCTTGCCACAATGGTTGCGTGTCTCGATTGGTTTGCCAGAAGAAAATGCAGCATTCATTGATGCTTTAAAACAAATACTTTCCTAATGACCATCATTAATCCAGCAAGTAATTACGGCACTGTCACCATTGTTGGTGTTGGTTTGATCGGTGCCTCTTTGGGTTTAGCGCTCAAGCAAGCTGGCGTAGTAACTCAGGTTTTAGGCGTTGGTCGTAGCAAAGAAAATTTAGAGCAAGCGCAAAAGATGGGTGCGATTGATGGTGTGGTGGATTTGGTTGAGGCCGCTAAGCAATCTGATGTCATCGTGCTTTGCGTGCCTGTAGCGCAAATGCGCACCGCCTTTGAGGTGATGGAGCCACATCTTGAGCCTCGCACTATGGTTACTGATGCTGGCAGCACTAAAGGCGATGTGATTTTGGCTGCCAAGGAAGTGTTAGGTAAAAAGGCATGTCAATTTGTGCCGGCTCATCCGATTGCAGGCGGTGCTCAGCACGGGGCCAGTGCTGCTAAGGCAGATTTATTTAAAGGTAAGCAAACTATTATTTGCCCTTTACAAGAAAATTCACCTGAAGATACGGCTTTGATTACTGGTTTTTGGGAATCCGTTGGTTCTGAAGTGAAAAAGATTGGCGTTGTACAGCACGATGCAATATATGCAGCTGTTTCGCATCTGCCTCATATCTTGTCTTATGCCTTAATGGCTAGCGTAGTGAATTCTGAAGACGCTGATCAAAAGCTTAGTCATGTAGGTGCTGGCTTTAAAGATTTCACACGCATTGCTGCATCCAGCCCAGAGATGTGGCGCGACATTTGCTTAGGTAATCGCACTGCAATTCTGAAAGAGTTAGATCAGTATCTGTTGATTGTGAGTCACATGCGTAAACTGATTGCTGAGAACGATGGCCCTGGATTAGAAAAATTATTCAATAAGGCGAGTAAAGCGCGTCAAGATTTGGATGTACTTTGATGAGCGGTTTGCCAGATCTTAGTATTGGTCCATTCAAGCGAGCCCAGGGCTCGATTGTTTTGCCGGGGTCTAAAAGTATTTCGAATCGGGCATTGCTGCTTGCAGCCCTTTCCAGCGGCACAACCACCCTCAAGAATTTATTAGATGCAGATGACACTCAAGTCATGCGCAGTGCTTTGCGTCAATTAGGATTGACCGTTACCGATCAACCTAATCAAGTATGCGTAGTCGAGGGTTGTGGTGGTAAGTTTCCGGTGCAGGAGGCGGACCTCTTTATGGGTAATGCTGGTACGGCGATGCGTCCATTAACCGCAGCTTTAGCAATGCAGGGTGGTAACCATCGTTTATCTGGTGTTGCCCGCATGCATGAGCGACCAATTCGGGATTTAGTGGATGGTTTGCGTCAAGTGGGCGCGAAGATCGACTATGAATTACAAGAAGGCTATCCCCCGATCAGAATATCCGCTGCAGCGATTCAGATTAAAGATGTCGTTAAAGTGCGCGGCGATGTATCAAGCCAATTTTTAACCGCATTGCTCATGGCTTTGCCTTTGGTTGCGATAGAGCCGGTACGTATTGAAGTAATTGGTGAGCTTATCTCACGTCCGTATATCGATATCACTCTGAAGTTAATGGCACGTTTTGGCGTCACAGTTGCTTGCCCTGATATGCAATCATTCATCATCCCAGCAAAAACATCAGACGCTGTGTACAAAAGTCCAGGTCAGCTATCGGTAGAGGGTGATGCCTCTTCAGCTTCGTACTTCTTAGCCCTTGGCGCTATAGGTGGCGGCCCGGTGCGGGTGTTGGGTGTAGGTAATGACAGTATTCAAGGTGATGTGGCTTTTGCTGATGCGCTTGCGCTGATGGGCGCCAGGATCAATGCCGGTGAAGATTGGATTGAAGTATCTGGTGTGAAAAATGCCAATGGCAAGCTTAATGGCATCACCATTGATTGCACTGAAATTCCTGATGCTGCGATGACCTTGGCTGTTGCTGCTTTGTTTGCAGAGGGCTCAACGCGTTTAACTAATATTGCTAGCTGGCGTGTTAAAGAGACGGATCGCATTGCGGCGATGGCAAAAGAATTGAAAAAAATTGGTGCAATCGTTGAAGAAGGTGCTGACTACATTGTTGTGCAAGCTCCTGCATCACCCAGTAACTGGAAGTCTCCGATTGAAGGTATTGATACCTATGATGACCATCGCATGGCTATGTGTTTCTCACTTGCTGCATTTGGCCCAAATGCGCTCAAGATTAATGATCCCAATTGCGTCGCAAAAACCTTCCCGACGTACTTCACGGAGTTTGCAAAGGTAGTGAACTAAGCTCATGAGCTCTTTTCCAGTCATTGCTATTGATGGTCCAACCGCTTCGGGCAAAGGTACTGTCGCCTCTCTCGTTGCAGAAAAGCTGGGCTTTCATTATTTGGATAGTGGCGCCCTCTATCGCTTGGTTGCATTAGCTAGCGAAAAACAGGGAATTGACGTTAAAAATGGCTCAGAATTAGGGCTTTTGGTTCCTAAGTTATTGATTTCATTTAAAAATGGGCGAATTTTACTTAATGGCGAGGATGTCACAGACGCTATTCGCACAGAAAGTATGGGTTTAAGGGCCTCCGCTTTAGCTATCTACCCTGAGGTGAGGTCCGCTTTGGTGGGCCTACAGCGCAGTTTTCGCCAATCTCCAGGGCTGGTGGCCGATGGCAGGGATATGGCAAGTGTCATATTCCCAGATGCCGTTTTGAAGGTTTTCTTGACTGCAACGGCCGCTGCCAGAGCTGAGCGTCGCTATAAGCAATTGATAGCTAAGGGAATTCCTGCTAAACTTGAGGACTTGCTGCAAGATTTGCAGGAGCGCGATGCCAGAGACAGTAGTCGAGGTACCGCACCCTTGTTAGTTGCAGATGGTGCAAAAGTGCTTGAAACATCAGATTTATCTATAGATCAAGCAGTTAAGACGGTTTTAGATTGGTATCAATCGACAATCGCCTAGTTTGTATGTAGTAGGCTGTACGCAGTAGTTTTTGGTGTCTTAAGAAACTCCACAACGCGACTTTTCATTAGCGTGTTTCTTGAAGACTTTTTTAACCTAACCCGTCAGGCCTTCTGGCGGCACAAAGTGAATACACATGTCTGAATCATTTGCAGAACTATTTGAAGAATCATTAACCCGATCGAATATGAAGACCGGCCAAGTTATTTCGGCTGAAGTTCTCCGCATCGACCATAACTTCGTCGTTGTTAACGCTGGCTTAAAGTCTGAAGCGTTTATTCCTGTTGAAGAATTCCATAACGACGCTGGCGAGATTGAAGTAGCTCCTGGCGATTTCGTTTCTGTTGCTATTGACGCTCTTGAGAACGGCTATGGCGACACAATCCTTTCCCGTGACAAAGCGAAACGCTTGGCATCATGGATGAACTTGGAAAAAGCTCTCGAGCAAGCTGAGATCGTTACCGGTACTGTTACTGGTAAGGTTAAAGGCGGCTTGACTGTAATGGTTAACGGTATCCGCGCATTCTTGCCTGGATCACTCGTTGATACACGTCCAATCAAAGACACCAGCCCTTACGAAGGTAAGACGATGGAGTTCAAGGTTATTAAGCTTGACCGTAAACGTAACAACGTAGTGTTGTCACGTCGTGCTGTTGTTGAAGCTAGCCAAGGTGAAGAGCGTGCTAAGTTGATGTCTAACCTTAAAGAAGGCGCAGTGGTTACTGGCCTCGTTAAGAACATCACTGATTACGGCGCATTCGTTGACCTCGGTGGTATCGATGGCCTCTTGCACATCACTGACTTGGCATGGCGTCGTGTGCGTCACCCAAGCGAGATGTTGACTGTTGGTCAAGAAGTTACCGCTAAGATTTTGAAGTTCGATCAAGAGAAGAACCGTGTTTCACTCGGCGTGAAACAACTTGGTGATGATCCATGGGTTGGTATCGCTCGTCGTTACCCACCGAACACCCGTTTATTCGGTAAGGTAACTAACTTGACTGATTACGGCGCATTCGTTGAAATCGAATCTGGTATCGAAGGTTTGGTACACGTTTCTGAAATGGACTGGACTAACAAGAACGTTGCTCCAAGCAAAGCTACTGCATTAGGAACCGAAGTTGAAGTAATGGTTCTGGATATTGATGAAGACAAGCGTCGTATTAGCTTGGGCATCAAGCAGTGCAAAGCTAATCCATGGGAAGAGTTCTCACGTGCCCAACAAAAAGGCGATAAGTTAACTGGCGCAATCAAGTCTATTACTGACTTTGGTGTGTTCATTGGTTTGCCTGGCGGTATCGACGGCTTAGTTCACCTCTCAGACCTCTCATGGAATGAGCCAGGCGAAGAAGCTGTTAAGAAATACAAAAAAGGTGATGAAGTTGAAGCCACTGTATTGGCAATTGATGTTGAGAAAGAGCGTATCTCTCTCGGTATTAAGCAATTGTCTGGCGACCCATTCAACAACTACACATCTGTCAGCGACAAGGGTAGCCTCGTTACTGGTACTGTGAAAGCGGTTGATGCTAAGGGTGCAACAATTCACTTGGCTGATGAAGTTGAAGCTTACTTACGTGCTTCTGAGATCTCAACCGATCGCGTTGAAGATGCACGTAATGTATTGAAAGAAGGCGACAGCGTTACTGCAATGATCATTAATATTGATCGTAAGTCACGCGTTATCAATCTTTCAATCAAAGCAAAAGACAGCTCTGATCAACAAGATGCAATGAGCAAGCTCCAAGGTGATGCGCAGTCTGGCACAACCAATTTGGGTGCTTTGTTAAAAGCAAAATTGGATAATCAAGGCTAAATCAATATCGCCGCTTTCCATTAGGAGAGCGGCGATTTTTTATTGATAGATCATGACAGATCAAGAGCAACAAGCAATCACCCGCTCCGAACTAGTGGAGAGCCTCGCGGAACAGTTTCCGCAGCTTCTGCCTAGGGATGTGGAGTTGGCGGTAAAAACTTTGCTGGACACAATGACTCATGCTTTGGCTGAGGGCAAGCGTATCGAGTTGCGCGGCGTGGGTAGCTTCGTGCTTCACCATCGTCCTGCACGCACTGGTCGCAATCCAAAGTCTGGTGAGAAAGTATTGATTCCAGAAAAACGCGTTCCCCACTTTAAGCCTGGCAAAGAGTTGCGTGAGCGAGTAGATTACAAGCCGTTGAAGCAGGCGGGCCCCAAAGAGGGTTCTGGTGCCTAAGATTCAGGCTCAACCTCAGTGGTCCATTCGGGCCATTTTTTTATTTAAATTCTGCACGCTATGATTCAGATAGCTACTCCTTGGTTGCTCCTGCTGCCAGTAATGTTTGGTATCGGCTGGTTAGCGGCCCGCTGGGACTTGCGTCTTGAAAATCGTATGGATGAGCGTGAGCGCATGCGTCAGCAGCGCTCTACCTTTAAAGGCTTGAGTCTTTTGCTCAATGAGCAACCTGATCAAGCGATTGAAACCTTAGTCAAAATTGCCCAGTTAGATCCAGAGACTATTGAATTGCATTTCTCATTAGGTAATTTATTTCGCCGTCGTGGTGAGACAGAGCGTGCTATTCGCATTCATCAACACCTTGCTAATCGTGATGACCTAAAGCCCCGCGATCGTGACCACGCTGCCTATGAGTTGGGCCGTGACTTTTTGCGGGCAGGTTTGCTTGACCGCGCAGAAGCCTCCCTAAATCGGGTCGGCGATGGCAAGTATGCTGAGCCTGCAAAAGAAAGCTTGTTAGAGATGTATCAAATTGAGCATGATTGGAAAAAAGCCATCATTGCTGCAAGCGAACTTGAAGGGCTCCAAGGTAAATCGCACCATACTGAAATCGCTCAATTTCACTGTGAGCTTGGTCAAGAAGCCTTGCGTCGCAAAGACTTGGTTGAGGCGGAGCAATCCATACAACGCGCCCTTCAGGCTGTACCGAATCATGCACGTGCTTTGATTTTGCAAGGCGATTACTTAATGGCAATAGATCGACCAGCTCAAGCGATTGAGGCTTGGAGTGTGATTGCTAGTTCTCACCCCGCTTATATGCATTTGTTAGCCGATCGTTGGATGCTTGCTCACGCAGCAATTAATAAAGAGGGCGCTGGTTTAGATCGCCTCTGCGAATTGCTAAAAACTCAGGCTACTGGTGAGTTGCTCGATATCGTGCACAAGCATCTGATGAAAATTCGGGGTCCACAGGCAGCAAATGCGATGTTGTCTGATGTGATGCAGCATTCACCAACCCTGATTGCCTTGTCCAAGATGGCTGAAACTCGTCTTGCATTAGAAGAGGGTAGCGCCAGCCCAGAAAGACTGTTGGAGTTACAGTCCATTTTGAATCTTTTGCGTCAACGTACCACTAGCTTGGCTCGCTATACATGCGGCAATTGCGGCTTTAGAGCAAGAAGGTTTTATTGGCAATGCCCCGGTTGTAATCATTGGGAGGCATACTCTCCAAGACGTAGTGAAGGTGCCGCACCAAGCGGCCCTTCTATGTAAATTAATTAATCCGTCATGATTTCAATATGTAATGATGTATTCAAATAAAAGCTTAATGGAGATCAATTGAAAGTCACCATCATCGGTAGCGGTTACGTAGGTCTGGTTACAGGCGCATGCTTAGCTGAGCAGGGTAATAATGTCTTTTGCGTTGACGTCGATTCCAAAAAGATCGATATTCTCAACTCTGGCGGAGTGCCCATTTATGAGCCAGGCCTAAAAGAGATGATTGAGCGCAACAGAGCTGCTGGCCGTTTACAGTTCTCTACTGATATTGCAGCCTCAGTTGCTCATGGTGAAATTCAGTTCATCGCGGTAGGTACGCCTCCCGATGAAGATGGCTCAGCTGATTTGCAATACGTAGTAGCAGCCGCGCGCAATATTGGTCGCCATATGACTACCCCTAAAGTGATTGTCGATAAGTCCACTGTGCCAGTAGGTACTGCCGATAAAGTTCAATCAGCCATAACTGAAGAGCTAGAAAAAAGAAACTTATCTCCAGAACTGTGTTCAGTAGTCTCTAACCCTGAGTTCCTTAAAGAGGGCGCTGCAGTAGAAGACTTTATGCGCCCAGATCGTATTGTGATTGGCACTGAAAGTACTCCCGCAGGATTGCATGCCAAAGAGCAGATGCGCAAGCTCTACGCCCCCTTTAATCGTCACCATGAGCGTACCTACTACATGGATGTCAAAAGTGCGGAGCTCACGAAATACGCTGCTAATGCAATGTTAGCGACCCGTATCTCCTTTATGAATGAGTTAGCCAACTTGGCTGACTTAGTAGGCGCTGATATTGAAGCAGTGCGTCAAGGTATTGGTTCAGACTCACGCATAGGCTATGGCTTTTTATATTCCGGTACCGGCTATGGCGGCTCTTGCTTTCCAAAAGACGTGTCTGCCTTATCCAAGACTGCTAAAGAACATGGCAGGGACCTGAAGATCCTCGATGCCGTAGAAGCCGTCAATGAACTGCAAAAGTACATCTTGGTCGAAAAGATCGAAAAGCGCTTTGGTAAAGACCTCAAGGGTATGAAGTTTGCACTGTGGGGTTTAGCCTTTAAACCCAATACCGACGATATGCGCGAAGCACCTAGTCGTGTGATCATTCAAGAATTGGTTAAACGCGGCGCTCAAGTGGTGGCCCATGACCCAGTAGCTATGCCAGAAGCAGGGCATGCGCTAGAAGTAGACTTTAAGGGCAACCCAACAGGTCTTGCCCAAGTGTCGATGACCGATGACCCCATGAGCGCCTTAAATGATGCCGATGCCCTAGTGATTGTGACCGAGTGGAAAGCCTTTAGAAGCCCAGACTTTGAGCAAGTGATGGAAAAACTCAAGCGCCCAGTGATCTTTGATGGCCGCAACCTCTATGAGCCAGCTTCTATGCAAGAATTAGGTATTGAGTACCATGGCATTGGTAGACATAATTAAAGTAGACGCAAATGGAAAAAGCAAACCGCGAACAGTTTTCTAAAGCCCACCTTCTAGTGGTGGGTGATGTCATGCTCGATCGCTATTGGTTTGGCGATACTAATCGTATTTCTCCTGAGGCACCTGTGCCGGTGGTGCAGGTAGGCAAGATTGATGAGCGTCTAGGCGGTGCTGCCAACGTAGCTCGTAACGTAGCCGCACTAGACGCTAAAGCAACTATTCTCGGTATTGTTGGTAATGATGAACCTGGCAAGCGTGTAGTTGAGCTATTAAAAGCCGGTGGTGTGGATAGTCAATTAGAAATTGATGCAGATGTTCCCACCATTGTGAAACTCCGTGTAATTGCTCGTCAGCAACAACTCATTCGCTTGGACTTCGAAGAAACCCCCAGTGCAAAAGCGCTTGCGCATAAATTAGAGCGTTTTGAAAAACTCGTTGGTGCTGCTGACGTAGTCATACTTTCTGATTACGGCAAAGGCGCATTGGGCCAAGTAGCTCATATGATTGAGCAGGCTAGAGCGCAAAACAAAATGATCTTGGTTGATCCTAAGGGTGAAGACTATGAGAAGTATCGTGGCGCCACTGTTTTAACGCCCAACCGTAGTGAATTACGTCAAGTGGTTGGTCAGTGGACAAGTGAAGAAGATTTGACTAAGAGGGCTCAAGACCTTAGAAAGTCTCTTGACTTACAAGCCTTGCTCCTAACGCGTTCCGAGGATGGAATGAGCCTGTATACCGAATCCGGGGTGAGCCATGTTAAAGCGCAGGCGCGTGAAGTTTTTGATGTCTCTGGTGCTGGCGATACTGTGATTGCAACATTGGCTGTAGCCTTAGCTGCGAAGTGGCCTTTAGAAAAAGCCATGGCACTTGCAAATCGTGCAGGTGGCATCGTTGTTGGTAAGCTGGGAACTGCAACCGTTACTTCAGAGGAATTACAGTGACTATTATCGTAACCGGCGCAGCTGGATTTATTGGCGCCAATATTGTTCAAGCGCTCAATGCGCGTGGCGAGAAAAATATCATTGCAGTGGACGATCTTCGTCCTGCCGATAAGTATCGCAATCTCGCCGATTTGGACATCATTGATTACCTCGATAAGGATGAGTTTCTAGAGGCATTTAGAAGTGGTCGTTTTGGTAAGGTTAAGGCAGTATTTCATGAGGGTGCTTGCTCTGACACCATGGAGACTGATGGTATTTTCATGATGGCGAATAACTATCGCTACACCATGGATTTATTGGATATCTGTACTGAGCAAAAAGTACAACTCCTCTATGCTTCTTCTGCTGCAACTTATGGAGGCTCAGACGTATTTGTAGAAAGTCGTGAGCATGAGAAGCCTCTTAATATTTATGGCTACTCTAAGTTCTTATTTGATCAAGTCATGCGTAAGCGCTTTGCTGAAAAAGCAAATACAGCGCAGGTTGTTGGCTTTCGTTACTTTAATGTTTATGGCCCTCGTGAGTCACATAAAGGTCGTATGGCTTCAGTTGCCTTTCATCAATATCACCAATACAAAGCCAATGGTCATGTAAAGCTGTTTGGTGAGTACGGTGGTTATGCACCTGGTGAGCAAAGTCGCGACTTTGTATCTGTTGAGGATGTAGTTAAAGTAAACCTCTTCTTCCTGGATCATCCAGAAATCAGTGGCATCTTCAATTTAGGTAGCGGTCGCGCACAGCCTTTTAATGATGTAGCGCATGCCGTAGCTAACTCTATGCGTAAGTTAGATAAAGCGGCGCCTGCAACTCTACAAGAGCTAGTCAAAGAAAAAGCCATTGAGTACATTCCATTTCCGGATGCGCTCAAAGGTAAATATCAATGCTTTACACAAGCTGATCTCACCAAGCTCAGAGCGGCTGGCTATACGGAACCCTTCCTCAATGTGGAGCAGGGTGTAGGAAAATATATCGAGTGGTTGGAGGCCAATGCTGGTTTTCTGGCTAACCCCTTGTAAGTCAGTCAACAAAAGTAGTTTCTCTTCGTTGTAAACGATCCACGCGCACTTTGTGTCCGTGGATTTTTTATTTACTACAGGAGAGAAGATGATCAAAAATTTAACTTTGGGTAAAGTTCAGACTTTAGTTAGAGCTATAGCACTAGCATTAACTGTATTGGTATTGGGTTCTGGGGCGGCTTACGCTTCACCTATTAATGTCAATACTGCCACTCAAACGGAGCTTGAGAGCATTAAGGGTATTGGCCCTGCTAAGGCAAAAACCATTATTGCTGAACGTTTGGATGGCGGTCATTTTCAGGATGCCAATGATCTGCAGAAGCGGGTTCGTGGCATTGGTATGAAATCAGTCGAAAAAATGGTGGATAACGGTTTAACTATTGAAGCCCCTAGCTCCTTTCGGGAGCCTAATGGCCGCACGAAGAAAGAGGGCGGAGCATCTGGCCGACGCCATTCTCGTAATCAAGCTAGTCCTCGCAATCAGCAGGAGCGTTCGGGATCGGGTCGCAGAAATTAAACCCTTCCGAGTGTAAGGCGGCTTATGGCTAAAATGGCTTTATGAGCAAACCTTCCTACCTTACCATTTCGCAGACTGTTGGCAATACGCCTTTAGTTCGTTTGCAGCGTATTCCTGGTTTAGAAAACGAGAATCGCAATAATGTGATCTTGGGTAAGTTGGAAGGAAATAATCCAGCCGGGTCGGTGAAGGACCGACCTGCGCTGTCGATGATCTCACGCGCACAAGAGCGCGGTGAGATTAAACCTGGCGATACATTGATTGAGGCAACCAGCGGTAATACGGGCATTGCTTTAGCAATGACCGCAGCGATGCTTGGCTACAAAATGATTTTAGTCATGCCAGAAAATCAAAGTATTGAACGTCGTCAAAGTATGGCGGCTTATGGTGCTGAATTAATATTGACCGCAGCCTCTGGCGGTATGGAATTTGCTAGAGATTATGCCTTGCAACTGCAAAGAGAAGGTCGCGGCAGATTACTTGATCAGTTTGCCAACCCTGACAATCCGAGAGCACATATAGAAACTACTGGACCAGAAATTTGGCGAGATACTGATGGGCAGATCACCCATTTCATATCCGCCATGGGTACCACTGGAACCATTACGGGAGTCTCCACTTATCTGAAGTCCATGAATCCTGCGATTCAGATTATTGGTGCACAACCAGAAGAGGGCTCACAGATCCCTGGTATTCGGAAGTGGGCACCCGAGTACCTGCCCAAGATTTATCAAGGCGATAAGGTGGATCTGATTGAGTATGTTTCGCAAGCGGATGCAGAGGAGATGGCCCGTCGCTTGGCAGCAGAAGAGGGTATTTTCTGCGGTATTTCTGCTGGAGGTGCCTTGGTAGTGGCTTTGCGCATTGCCCGTCAAGTTGAAAATGCCACGATCGTCTTTATTGTCTGCGACCGTGGTGACCGCTATCTATCTACTGGTGTTTTTCCGGCTTAAGACTTTACTTTTTTCTTAGCGCTGGACTTCTTAGGCTTAGACTTTTCAGTAGCCGTTTTTGAGCCGCCAGCTTTGCTTGGGTTTTCTACTGGCACAACACTTTGGTTTTTATATCCTAGGGCTTGGGCAAACTCAGCAACACTTTGCGCATAGAAATAACTGCGGTTGTATTGCACTATCGTCAGAAAATTATTTAAGCCAACAAAATATTGCACTTGGTCTGCGCCATCTTTATCAGGATACGGTAGGTCAACGATGAAAGCCTTGCTTTGCGGCTCTACACCACCACTTTGTAGATCACCTTGTTGTTGAGTCAATATTCCCTTTTCAATGAGCTCTTTTACAGTAAATTTCAACTGCGGTTCACCATCAGCCAATGCTTTGGAAGCGCTGATGCCATTTTCTTGAACTGGAAATGAAATCGGCATACCGGGTTGCCAGCCATGTTTTTTCATGAAGTTGGCAACACTCGCAATAGCGTCCTTAGGGCTTTGCTTTAAATCAATTTGACCATCGCCGTCACCATCGACTGCAAAGCTGCGAATACTGCTGGGCATGAACTGGGGCAGACCGATGGCGCCAGCATAAGAGCTATTCTGATTTAGGCAGGCATTAAAGCGTGCGCTATTGATACCTTGACTACTATTTTTGGAGGGCGGCTTGCCACCCGCCCCAGTCCAGCACATCAGAATGAGTTCTTTGAGTTGGTCCTTGAAGAGTTGCTCACGTGCTGGTTTATTAGGGGTATCTGGGTAACTAAAGGCGAGGGTAGATAGAACGTCTTTCACCCTGAAATTACCAGTTTGGCGCCCATAGATGGTCTCGATGCCAATAATGGCCACAATAATCTCAGCTGGTACCCCTGACTCTTGCTCAACTTGGCTCAAAAAAGCTTGATTTTGATCCCAAAAGACCCTGCCAGCCTTAAGGCGTACGGGCTCAATAAAGCGTTTGCGATAAGCCAGCCAATTCTTCTTAAATGTACCCGATGGGGGTAATACCAATTTCCGAATTGAGGGAACCGTTTTAGCATCTAGGAAGCCCATTTCTAGGGCTGGGAGTGGGATTTCTTGGTTTTGGGAGACCTGGGTAAGGAGTTCGTTGAGGTTCTGGCTAAAACGCGCATCGGTAGCGGCATCGTCAGTCTGGTTTACGATGGGCTGTTGTGATTGGGTTGGCTGCGTGGGGGTGCTAGAGCACCCTGCTAACGCAAGAGCAAGCAGTAGGTAGGAGACGCGAAAGTTCATACTTAAGATATTTTTATTGGTATTGGATTTTCGAATGTTGAGCACGTTTAATTAGATTATAAAAATTACAAATTTGCTATTGAGGATTTCGAGTAATGACAACAGGATACATAACTCATCCAGACTTTCTGAAACATGAGATGGGAAGCCATCATCCAGAGTGTCCAGAGAGAATTCAGGCGATCAATGATCAACTGATTCGCAGCGGTGTTGATCAATTTTTGCATCATTTAGATGCGCCATTGGCCACTGAAGACCAATTGGAATTGGTCCATAGTCCTGACCACGTTTCTTTTGTTCGAGATCGTGCCCCAGAGAGCGGGTATTTCATGCTCGATGGTGACACCATTATGAATCCCCATACTTACAGAGCTTCACTCAGAGCTGCAGGCGCTGCTATTGCGGGCGTAGATGCTGTGATGAAGGGTGAGGTTGAGAACGTATTTTGTGCTGTAAGACCGCCAGGACATCATGCGGAGCCAACGCGTTCTATGGGATTTTGTTTATTTGATAACGTGGCGATTGCTGCGCGATATGCAATGGAAACATACGGCATTGAGCGTGTCGCCATCGTTGATTTTGATGTCCATCATGGCAACGGTACTGAAGCTGCCTTTTTCAATGACCCTAATGTCTTGATGTGTAGCTTTTTTCAACATCCTTTTTATCCCTATAGCGGCCTTGATCATGCTAACAATATGGTCAACGTACCTTTGCCTGCTGCGACTCGGGGCGATGTGGTGCGCTCCATTGTGGAAGAGCAATGGCTGCCAGCTTTACGTAATTTTGAGCCTGAGCTCGTGATTATTTCAGCAGGGTTTGATGCCCATCGCGAAGATGATTTAGGTCAGATGGGCTTGGTGGAGGATGACTATGTCTGGATTACCAAACGTTTAAAAGAGATTGCTAATGAGTATGCGCAAGGACGCATTGTGAGCTGCTTAGAGGGTGGTTATAACCTCTCTGCTTTGGGCCGCAGTGTGGTGGCTCATATTAAAGCGCTAGCAGATATTTAATAAAAAATTTAGTAAAACAGAAATCGAAAGCTGAAGATGGCAAATATTTATGAACAAGGTTTGGCTCGCAATCCAGCCAACTACACCCCAATTACACCGCTCTTATTTTTAGAGCGCTCAGCAGAAATTTACCCCAATAAAACTGCCGTCATTCATGGGAAATTGCGTCAGACCTGGGCGCAAACCTATGAGCGTTGCCGTCGCTTGGCTAGCGCCTTACAAAAGCATGGTGTTGGTTTGGGTGACACGGTGGCGGTGATGTTGCCAAATACACCCCCAATGGTAGAAGCCCACTTTGGTATTCCGATGGCGGGCGCAGTTTTGAATGCTCTTAATACTCGTTTGGACGCAGAGACACTGGCCTTTATGCTGAATCATGGCGAGGCAAAGGTAGTCATCGTTGATCCTGAATTTTCAGGGGTGATGAAAAAAGCGCTTGAGATTGCTAAGAAAGATTCTGGTCGTGATTTCTTGGTGGTAGATGTTGAAGAAAAAGAGTTTGATGTTCCTGGCGAGAAGTTAGGCAAACTCACTTATGAGAAATTACTTTCCGAAGGGGATCCAAATTTTGCATGGCAAGTTCCCGCAGATGAGTGGCAAGCGATTTGCTTGAACTACACATCAGGAACTACTGGTAACCCTAAGGGTGTGGTGTATCACCATCGTGGCGCTGCAATTAATGCCGTTTCCAATGTGCTGGACTGGGATATTAATAAGCATCCCATCTACCTCTGGACTTTGCCAATGTTCCATTGCAATGGTTGGTGCTTCCCATGGACTATCGCCGCTCGCGCTGGTGTCAACGTCTGCTTGCGTCGGGTTGATGCGCAACATATTTTTGCGGCAATTAAAGAACATGGTGTGACCCACTACTGCGCAGCACCTATCGTGCATAACTTATTAGTCAATGCGCCAGACGAATTGAAGGCAGGTGTTCCTGCGGGCGTGAAGGGCTTGATTGCTGGCGCCGCACCACCTGCATCGATTATTGAGGGTATGGAAAAGTTAGGATTTGATTTAACGCACGTCTATGGTTTGACTGAAACCTATGGGCCGGCAGCTGTGTGCGTTAAACAAGAGGAGTGGAATAATGTTGATATCGGTGAGCGTGCTCGTTTAAATGCACGCCAAGGTGTGCGTTATCACATGCAACAGGCAATTGCTGTTCTTGATCCAGAAACCATGCAAGCCGTACCAGCGGATGGTGAAACCATGGGTGAAATTATGTTCAAGGGCAATATCGCCATGAAGGGATACCTGAAGAACGAAAAAGCAACCCAAGAGGCATTTGAAGGTGGCTGGTTTCACTCGGGTGATTTAGCAGTAATGAATCCAGATGGCTATGTGAAGATGAAGGACCGCAGCAAAGATATCATTATTTCTGGAGGTGAAAATATTTCCTCTGTAGAGGTTGAGGATGTACTCTATCGACACCCAGCTATTAACGCTGCTGCAGTGGTTGCTAAGCCTGATCCTAAGTGGGGTGAAACGCCTTGTGCCTTCTTGGAAATCAAACCTGGCTCAGAAGTGACTGCCGAGGAGATTATTGCCCACTGTAAAAAGCATTTAGCAGGCTTTAAGGTTCCGAGAGCCATTGTGTTCTGTGAACTACCAAAGACCTCGACTGGCAAGATTCAGAAGTTTGAGCTTCGGAAACAAGCGGGTTCAGCTACCGCAATTGATGTTTAATTTGGCAAATATTCAGGTAAAATAAAACGATCGTGCTTTTTATTGAGGGTTTATCCTCGATTTATATATTATTGGAGAGGTTTGAGGGATGAAAGTCTTAGTAGCTGTAAAACGCGTTGTAGATTACAACGTCAAAATTCGGGTGAAATCAGACAACTCTGGTGTTGATTTGGCGAACGTCAAAATGAGTATGAATCCCTTTGATGAAATCGCAGTAGAGGAAGCAGTGCGCTTAAAAGAGGCGGGTGTCGCAACTGAAGTGGTTGTAGTGACTGCAGGCGCAACCCAATGCCAAGAAACCCTACGTACCGCTTTAGCAATTGGTGCGGATCGTGCCATCCTGGTGGAGACAGATGCAGAGCTGCAACCTTTAGCAGTAGCGAAGATTCTCAAGGCGCTCTCTGATAAAGAGCAAGCGCAAATCATCATTCTTGGTAAACAAGCCATTGATGACGATAGCAATCAGACTGGCCAGATGTTGGCAAGTCTTCTCGACATTCCGCAAGCTACATTCGCATCTAAGGTGGTGATTGCGGACGGCAAGGCCACTGTGACTCGCGAAGTCGATGGCGGCTTAGAAACGATTGCACTATCTTTGCCAGCAGTGATTACCACTGACCTGCGCTTGAATGAACCACGCTATGTCACTTTGCCGAACATCATGAAGGCCAAGAAGAAAACAATTGATATCGTGAAGCCTGAAGAATTGGGTGTCGATATTGCCCCACGCCTGAAAACACTTAAAGTAGAAGAGCCGCCAAAGCGCTCTGCTGGCGTGATGGTTGCTGATGTGGCAGCCCTTGTAGAAAAACTCAAAAATGAAGCGAAGGTGATCTAAATGGCTGCACTTGTTATTGCTGAACACGACAATCAATCATTAAAAGCGGCAACCCTTAATGCTGTAGCAGCTGCTTTGCAGTGCTCTCCTGAGGTGGATGTGCTCGTTGCTGGGAGTGGTGCTGATGCTGCCGCAGCTGCCGCAGCGCAAATTGCTGGTGTGCGCAAAGTCATTCAAATTGATGCCGCTAATTTGGCTGATCAATTGGCTGAACCTTTGACTGCGCAGATTCTCTCCATTGCGAATGGCTATAGCCATATTCTCGCTCCTGCAACAGCTAATGGGAAGAATGTTTTGCCACGCGTTGCTGCTAAGTTAGATGTAGCACAGTTGTCTGACATTACCAAAGTCATCTCTGCGGATACTTTCGAGCGTCCAATTTATGCGGGCAATGCGATTGCAACCGTGCAATCCACCGATCCAGTCAAAGTGATTACTGTGCGTACTACTGGTTTTGATCCAGTTGCCGCTACTGGTGGTTCGGCTGCTGTAGAAAAAGCTGCTGCCGCTGATAGTAAGGCTTCATCATCCTTTGTTGGTCGTGAGCTGACTAAATCTGATCGTCCAGAATTGACCGCAGCCAAGATTATTGTTTCTGGTGGTCGCGGTTTGGGTTCTGGTGAAAAGTATCAGGAACTCATTGCGCCTTTGGCCGACAAGCTCGGCGCAGCTTTGGGCGCATCCCGTGCTGCGGTAGATGCGGG
Organism: Polynucleobacter sp. JS-JIR-II-c23; assembly: GCF_035011225.1. Classification (NCBI taxonomy): domain Bacteria; kingdom Pseudomonadati; phylum Pseudomonadota; class Betaproteobacteria; order Burkholderiales; family Burkholderiaceae; genus Polynucleobacter; species Polynucleobacter sp. JS-JIR-II-c23. The sequence continues at coordinate 632,671 of NZ_JAYGQT010000001.1, forward strand.
TTACGTTCCCAATGATTATCAAGTAGGTCAGACCGGCAAGATTGTGGCTCCTCAGCTTTACATCGCTGTAGGTATCTCGGGTGCTATCCAGCATTTGGCTGGCATGAAAGATTCCAAAGTGATCGTAGCAATCAACAAAGATCCAGAGGCGCCAATATTTGGTGTTGCTGACTATGGTCTAGTAGCGGATTTGAATACTGCTGTGCCAGAGTTAACAAAAGCACTTGGTTGAGTTGACGATTGAAGTTAAAGATTAATTAAGTATCAAACTGTATAAAGAGGAGTTGTAATGCCATACGTAGCCCCAGTGAAAGATATGTTGTTTGTGATGAATGAACTAGCTGGGCTATCAGATGTTGTTGCCTACCCCTCCTATGCTGATGCTGGTGCGGATGTAGATTTAGCCCCTGCGATCTTGGAGGAGTCAGCCAAATTTAATCAAGACGTAGTGGCGCCCCTCAATTGGGCTGGCGATCAGACCCCAAGTTCCTTAAAAGATGGCGTTGTAACAACTACCCCTGGCTTCAAACAAGCTTTTGAGCAATACGCTGCTGCTGGTTGGCAAGGTGTCATTCATCCGGCTGAGTTTGGCGGTCAAGGCTTACCAAAATTGATCTCTACTGCTTGTTTGGAGATGGTCAATGCAGCCAATCTTTCTTTTGCACTATGTCCTTTGCTAACTGATGGTGCTATTGAAGCTCTCTTAACTGCTGCTAGCCCAGAACTCCAGGAGCAATATGTTCCGAAGATGATTTCTGGTGAGTGGACTGGAACAATGAATTTGACTGAGCCGCAAGCTGGCTCTGATCTTGCGATGGTTCGCTCACGCGCTGTTCCAGAGGGTGACGGTACTTACAAGATTTTTGGTACCAAAATTTATATCACCTATGGTGAGCACGATATGGCTAAGAATATTATCCATTTGGTGTTAGCCAGAACACCTGATGCACCAGAGGGCGTAAAGGGTATCTCATTATTTGTAGTGCCGAAGTTTATGGTGAATAAAGATGGTTCATTAGGTGAACGTAATGATGTGCATTGCGTTTCGATTGAGCACAAGTTAGGCATTAAAGCGAGCCCAACTGCAGTTCTACAGTTTGGTGATCATGGTGGTGCGATCGGTTACTTAGTGGGCGAGGAAAATCGTGGTCTCGAATATATGTTCGTGATGATGAATGCGGCTCGCTTTGCAGTAGGTATGCAGGGTGTAGCGGTGGCGGAGCGTGCCTATCAAAAGGCGGTTCAATATGCAAAAGATCGAGTACAAAGCCGCGACCTAACCGGTTCACCTGGCCCGGTTGCAATTATTCATCAACCTGATGTGAAGCGCATGTTGATGACGATGCGTGCCTACATAGAGGCATCACGTGCTTTAGCTTATTACGCTGCTTCTGCCTATGATGCACAGCATGCTGCTCCTGATGAAGCGGTTCGCAAGGCCAATCAAGCTATCTATGAATTCTTAGTCCCAATCGTTAAGGGCTTTTCTACAGAAATGTCGATTGAAGTGGCTAGTCTGGGAGTTCAAGTGCATGGTGGCATGGGCTTTATCGAAGAAACTGGCGCTGCTCAGTATTACCGTGATGCCCGCATCTTGACGATTTACGAAGGCACTACTGCAATTCAGGCGAATGACTTAGTTGGTAGAAAAACAGTTCGTGATGGCGGTGCGATTGCCAAAGAGCTTTCCCAAAGAATTGCTGCCACTGAAAAAGATCTAGCTGCCAGTGGAAGCGCTGATGCTAAAGCAGTGCTCAAACAGCTCACCTTAGCTCGTGCCGCCTTCGAGCAGGCCGTTGCATACATCGTAACGAATGCAAAGACAGATATTAAAGCTGTCTATGCTGGTAGCTTTGCTTACTTGCGCTTATCTGGCTTGGTATTGGGCGGCTGGCAAATGGCGAGGGCGCTCTTAGCTTCTGAGCGTCTACGCGATGGCGATCCAAAATTCTATGATGCGAAGATTGCTACAGCCCGTTTCTTTGCTGAGAATCTCATGCCTCAAGCACAAGCTCTAGCAACGTCGATTGTTGAAAGCGGTCACTCCACCAATGCCTTAGAAGTAGAGCAGTTCTAAAAGGGCGCAAAAGAGAATAAAAAAACCGCTCTTAAGAGCGGCTCTTGCAAAATGAAAGCTATCTGTAATTATTGGGATAGCTTTTTTGCTTCATGGATTTGAGAGATGAAGAATTGCTCAAATGAGACTGCTAAAAAAGTCATCATCACACCAGCACCCAATACCAAAGAGAAAATCACGGTCAGTATCTCGAGCCAGCCAGAGCGGCTGCGTCGGTGATCTTCAATGCCGGGATTAAATTGGGCATCCCACTTCTCATCTAAGCGAAGACCAAAGGCAATAGTGGTTAACCAGCTTGCTTCAATAGCCATAAAGCCAAAAGTAACGAGCACCCATCCTGGCGCCGAATGAAAGTGGGCGTCCTTGAGAATGACCCAGCCTACTGCGCCACCTATCAAGGCAAATAGCTGAACCCATGCCCAAAAAGATTTAAGTCCTTGTAGATAAAAACAATTGAGGCCGCTGCCCGGAAGGAGTAATCCGAGTGCGCAAAAAAGAAGTTTGGATTTTTTCATGAATCTTTCAGTGGTATTGCTAATGAATAATTGAGTGCTTATTTATTGTTGTTTGGCTTTTGAGTAAAACTGAGTACTTCACGATCAGTGCCGATCATGAGTAATTGATCACCATTGCGCACAATGCTGCGATAGTCATTTAACTCATAGAGGAAATCATTTTCTAATTCCATGCGCTGAGGGTTGCAAGCCATCTTGGTGCTAGCGATTTGCTTAAGAGAAAAACCACGGGCGTCTTCATCAAGGGTTGCAGTAAACCGATTGCATCCTGTCGAGCCGCTCAGCCGTTGTCCGCTAGCATCAAAAATGATTTGAATCGGGTTGCTGACATCGCCTTGCGGAATTTGGCGGGTGCGCACCTCTCCATTGCTATTGGGGGGTAAGTTCCAGCGGGTCAGCTCCCATTTGGTATTTTTGAGTTCGCTGCTTGGTGGGCTTATTTTGGCTCCACATGGAGGGATGACGTTTGCGCAGCCGCTTAAAAGTCCAAGACTTAGGCAAGAAAGTGTCAGAAAGAACCCTTTTGAAGGTCTTCTGAGGAAGTCTAAAAGTCTGGATTTAAGGACCATATTTACCTAAGTTATTGTTTTTAAAATATATTTTATCTAAGTAGACATTCTATTCTACTGTCTTAGATGCTTAAATAGGTGGAAGAAGTAGGGGTTTTCGTCTAGAATATGAGGTTTTCCGCTCTACCGTATCTTTATTTGGTGAGCTGGAGCCCAAGGTTTTTTGTAGAAATTTCATTGGGTTGTAATCAACCTGTTTTCATTTTAGATTTTAAGGAATAAGTATGGTCGTCATTCGACTGGCACGCGGCGGTTCTAAGAAGCGCCCTTTTTACAGCATTGTTGCTACTGATAAACGCAACCGTCGTGACTCGAATTTCATCGAGCGTATTGGTTACTTCAATCCACAAGCAGCGGCAACTGAGCAAGCAATGCGTATTGCTCAAGACCGTTTGACTTACTGGACTGGTGTTGGCGCGCAGGTTTCCCCAACAGTAGTTCGTTTGATCAAAAACAATCCAGCTGTTTAATATTCGATTGCTAAAAACTTCATCTATGTGATGAGGTTTTTAGCGGCAGAATTTATAGTAGTTCTATTTTGGGAAAATAAGGTGTCTTACAAATGAGTACGCCTTCCCTGAATGATTTGATTGAACTTGGTGCCATATCTGAGGCGCAAGGTTTGCAAGGCCAAGTGAAGGTAAGACCTCACTCATCAGAGCCTGTAGCACTTCTTTCTTCTAAATCCATTTGGCTGTCCCTGATTCCTCGTAGGGATGCGGGCGTTTCTGCGTCACTAGAGCAAGCCTCTTTGAAGCAATACAAAGTGAAAAGCGCCAAGATGCATAGCGGTAATGTGGTGCTTACTCTGGATGGGGTAACTGATCGTGATCAGGCACTCGCATTAAAAGGTTCTCGTATCTTGGTAGCGCGTGATGCCTTTCCAAAGGCGGATAGTGATTCCTATTACTGGGTTGATCTGATTGGGTGCAATGCCGTGAATTTGCAAGGCGAAGCCCTTGGTGAAGTGATTGATGTCACTGAGAATGGTGCACATGGTGTTATCGCGATTGGTAATCCAGAAACTAAAACGATTGTGTATTTGGTTCCGTTTGTAAAAGAAGTAGTGCAAAACGTCGACTTGCCAAATAAAACGATTACTCTTGATTGGCAGTCTGACTGGCAATAAGAACGCAAAGATCAATTTCAAAATTAATTACCGATATGCGCTTTGATGTAGTCACCTTGTTTCCTGAAATGTTCTCTGCATTGACGCAGTGGGGCATTACTGGTCGCGCATGTGAACAATCCTTAGTCAACATTCATCTTTGGAATCCTCGTGACTTTTGCTCTGATCCTCGTAAAACAGTAGACGACCGTGCTTATGGCGGAGGACCTGGCATGGTGATGATGGCCAAGCCCTTAGAAGATACAGTCGCCGGAATTAAGGCGACCCATCAGGCGGCAAACATCAAATCAGGCCCAATTTGCTTATTGGCACCCCAGGGCGAGCGTTTTTCTCAGAAGATAGCGGCAGATATCCTGGATTACGGGAATTTGAGCTTTATTTGTGGTCGATATGAGGCTATTGACCAACGTTTTGTCGACCGAAACGTCGATTTACAGCTTTCTATCGGTGATTTTGTGCTTTCTGGGGGCGAAATTCCCGCTATGGCGATGATGGATGCGGTGATTAGATTGATTCCAGGGGCGCTTGGAGATGGCGAATCTGCCGCCCAGGATAGCTTTATGAACGGTCTTTTGGACTATCCGCACTACACTCGCCCCGAAATATATGAAAATTTATCCGTCCCGGACGTGCTTTTGGGCGGACATCACGCTAAAATAGCGGATTGGCGTCGGCAGAAGTCTATAGAGCTGACGTTCAGGTTAAGGCCGGACTTAATTGAATCGGCTAGAGCCAAAGGGTTGCTAACCCGAGAAGATGAACAATTTCTTCGCTCTCTGTAATTACTTTCAGTAGTTTGCAGTGGTGAATGGGTGGTTTAGTTTTTGGTTTAGTGAAATTGTTTTAACTGCATCCTCTATTAGGTCCGTTGATTTAAATCTCGGGATTAAACGCTAATACGATGTTTAAGGATTAAAAATGAATTTAATTGAAAAAATTGAGCAAGAAGAAATTGCTCGCTTAAGTGCTAACAAGGTTTTGCCGAGCTTTGCTCCTGGCGATACAGTAGTTGTTGGCGTGAACGTTGTTGAAGGTGCGCGTAAGCGTACACAGGCGTTTGAAGGTGTTGTGATTGCAAAGCGCAATCGCGGACTCAATTCCAGCTTTATCGTTCGCAAGATTTCATCTGGCGAAGGTGTAGAGCGTACATTCCAAACTTACTCACCATTGATCGCTAGCATTGAAGTGAAGCGTCGCGGTGATGTACGTCGTGCTAAGTTGTACTACTTGCGTGATCGTTCAGGTAAGTCTGCACGTATTAAAGAGAAGCTTCCTGCACGTAAAGTAGCAGTAGTAACTCCAGCCGCATAATTAATGCTGGCTTGATTTAAAAAGGCGGCCTCGGTCGCCTTTTTTGTTGCCTTAGAATATGAATATGCCCAAGACCTCAACACCTGAAGATAATGCAATCAATGTTGCTGCGCCTCCAGGATTTGATGCGCAGGCGATTCCGATTCATGCAGTGTGTGCTGGTGAAAAAAAGGTAGCACCTGAATTTTTGGAGCCGTCAGGCTTGAAAGCGCGTTTGCAATCACCGCCCCAATGGGAGCCAGAGATTACCGATGAAAATCGTCATGTCATTGCGGCTGACATTATTGCTAAGCGCCAAGCCGTCGGAAAAGTCACTAAAGCAGCAGTACTGATTCCACTTCTATTGAAGGAAGATGGCCTATCCGTATTGCTAACTCAAAGAACCAATCATTTGCGCGATCATGCGGGCCAAATTAGTTTTCCAGGGGGTCGGATGGATCCAGGAGATCAAAGCCCAAATGACACAGCTTTGCGCGAGAGCCAGGAAGAAATCGGATTAGATCCTGGGCGAGTGGAGATTATTGGGCATTTGCCACAGTATTTAACAGTTTCTGGCTATAGCGTTACTCCAATAGTAGGATTGGTCCAAGCTCAGGCAGAATATGTCTTAGACGAGTTTGAGGTGGCCGATGTCTTTGAGGTACCCCTGAGTTTTTTGTTAGATCCCGCTAATCATCAAGTCAGATTGTGGCAAAGTGAGCAGGGTGGACGACGTTTTTATTCAATGCCTTATGAGAACCGCTTTATTTGGGGTGCCACTGCGGGAATGTTGCGTAACCTTTATCATTTATTAAAAGTATGACTTTCTTTTCTATTCTCTTCGCCCTTATTGCTGAGCAATACCGCCCAGTCACTTCAAGCCATTGGATTGCGCGCGTATGTGCTCGCTGGCTAGATTGGGTTGCTGCTGAGTTCGGTGGCAAGACTGAAGACGGTGCAAGCCCTATCGGTGCTCGCATGGCCTGCTTAGTGGCCTTCATACTGCCCACTTTTTTAGTCTTCATTGTGTATGTCACTTGTATGGTGACTTATCCAATCTTGGGTTTTCTTTGGAATATCGTCATCGCTTATTTGTTTTTTGGTTTTCGTCAGTTCAGTCATTCTTTTACTGCCGTGCATGAAGCAATTGAAGCGCATGACTTACCTGCTGCGCGTGCAGCCTTGGGTGAGTGGTATGGCCCTGAATTAGATACTTCCAATCTTTCAGAAACTGAAGTGATTTCTTTGGCACTAGAGCGCGCCATCATTGGTTCACACCACCATGTGTTTGGTGTGTTGTTCTGGTTCATGATGCCAATGGGCCCGGCTGGTGTTGTGCTCTACCGCTTGGCTGATATTGCCTCTCAACGTTGGTCAGAGCGTGGTGACTTTAACCTCAGCGAATCTGCCCGTCATTTCTTCTACGTTTTGGATTGGGTTCCTGCGCGCATTACCGCAATGGGCTTTGCTATTGTTGGCAACTTCGAAGGCGCTGTATATGGCTGGCGCTATCTTACGCAAAAGTGGTCAGACTCCTTGTCTGCAGTAATTTTGGCAGCAGGCAGCGGTGCATTGGGTGTGCGTCTTGGTGAACCAATGAGTGAGCCTGATAGTGATGAAGCTTTGCGGATGGCTGAAGCCGGTGAGCCGGTTATTTATGAAGTAGGTCTTGAGCCTACTGAGCGTACGATGCGCTCTGCCGTAGGATTGGTATGGCGCTTAGTTATCGCTTGGATGGCTTTGTTGCTAATGCTGACCATCGCTCTTTGGCTTGGCTAATTCCCTGAATTTGTACATCAGCTGTTTTTGAATCTGAGTGCAGCTGTCTAAATAGCGCCAGTCTTTCTGGCGCTATTTCATTTCTATCCACCGCTTCTCTAACCGCGCAATCTGGCTCAGTCAAATGCGCGCAGTTATGAAAGCGGCACTTACCTAGCAAGTCTTTAAATTCTCTAAAAGCGTGCTGCAATTCACTCACAGACATGTGCGCCAAACCAAACTCCTGAAAGCCTGGTGAATCAATCAAAGCGCCAAGCTTACCGGTCTCATCTCTGCCCCAAGCCTCAGGTAATTCAAAATAACGGCATGCAGTAGTGGTGTGTTTGCCGGTATCAAGGCGCACAGAATATTCTTGGGTCAGTGCGGCAGCATTTGGTATCCAGGCATTTAATAAACTAGATTTGCCCATGCCTGATTGGCCTACAAAGACAGAGACCTTGCCCTGCAGAGCCGTCCGCAAGGAATCGATTGAGGCTGGATCAAATTTGGCAGAGACTTCGCTGACTTGGTATCCCATGCGAGCATAGGGCGCGATGATTTTGCGTGCGTGTTCTAAATTATCTGTAAGGTCACATTTGTTGAGCAAAATATGTAGACCAATTTGATTGGCTTCTGCAGCTACTACTGCTCTTCCCAATAGGTCTGGTGAAAAAGCAGGTTGAGTGGCAAGCACTACCAAGATTTGATCTACATTTGATGCAATTAGCTTGCTCTTGAATGCATCCGAGCGATAGAGAAGATTTTCTCGTGGCTCAATTTGGATAATGCGCGCTTGATCAGCTGAAGTCATCTCAAGCAACATGCGGTCACCCACGGCGCCAATGTGTTGCTTCGCTGGAGTGCTGACTTGTATTAATGGACCATCAGGCGATTCTTGACCAGCAGCATCTGCAATTAAACGCTGCGCTAAATAATGCCTTCCGTAGGAGGCAATGAGTAGCGCATGAAATTGCTCCATCCTTATGAGCTAAATCGCTGTAAGTTAGCAATGCGCAAGGGCGCAGGCGGATGTGAGCTATAAAAAGCGGTATAGATCGGATCAGGCGTGAGGGTTGAGGCGTTATCTTGATACAACTTCACTAGTGCCGCGATTAAATCTTTTGCAGAAGATTTCTCGGCAGCAAATCCGTCCGCTTCGTACTCATGCTTACGAGAGGCTAGGCTAGAAAGTGGTGTGAAGAAAAAACTAAATACAGGAGAGACCAGCATAAAGAGTGCCAATGCAAGGCCACCGTTATAACCATTGAGGCTAGGCATCACGCCTAAGTCAGTGTAGAACCAGACTTTGGTGCTGATCCAACCCAATAGAGCAAACATCGCAAAACTGAGAGCGAATGAGACCAAGAGACGTTTACGAATATGTTTGCATTTGAAATGGCCAAGCTCATGTGCGAGAACCGCCTCTACCTCGCCCGGATTAAGCTTTTCAATCAAGGTGTCAAAAAATACGATGCGCTTGGCTTTACCCATGCCGGCAAAGAATGCATTGCCGTGAGCGCTACGTTTACTGCCATCCATCACAAATAGGCCCTGGCTCGCAAAGTCGCAGCGTTTTAGTAGTGCTTCAATCTGTGTTTTTAAAGGCCCATCCTCTAAGGCTTGAAACTTATTGAAGAGGGGTGCGATAAAAGTGGGGAAGATCCACTGCATGAGCAAGCTAAATGCTGTCAATACTGCCCATGCCCAAAGCCACCATAAATCACCAGCCTTAGACATTAAGGTCAGGATGACCCAAAGTAATGGAATACCAATGGCGCCGCCTACTGCCATTCCTTTAATCATATCCGTGAAGAATAGTTTTTTACCCATGCGGTTAAAGCCAAAGCGTTCCTCTAAATGGAACTGCTTGTACCAAGAGAAAGGCATATCAATCACGCCAGAAATGATCACGATGGAAACCAGCAGGGTAATTTGTTGAGCAATGCCTTCGCCCAAAAATTGCAGTAATGCTAGGTTCAGAATCTGTAGGCCACCTAATAGGGTGAAGCCAATTAAAATGATAGCGCTGACCCCATTCTCTAAAATACCAAGGCGTAATTTAGCGATGGTGTAGTCAGCTGCTTTTTGATGTTCAGCTAAAGTCACTTTTTCAGCGAAATCTGCGGGGACGGCATTGCGATGCTGTGCCACATAGCGAATTTGACGTTGGGAGAGCCAATGGCGTAAGCCAAAGCTAGCAATAAAGGCAATTAGAAAAACAATTGTGAATGTCATGAGATCATTATAGATATGAGCGAGCAAACTAACACTACAGCCACACCAGCATCCAAGGCAGCGCCAGCGAATGAACACCTGATTTGGGTGGATATGGAGATGTCAGGCCTAAACCCGGAAACCGAACGGATTCTGGAAATTGCCATCATCGTGACGGACGCCCACCTCAATACTATTGCCACAGCCCCAGTCTGGGTAGTACATCAGGAGGATGCCGTTTTGGATGCAATGGATGCCTGGAATAAAGGTACGCATGGGCGATCTGGTTTGATCGATAAAGTGAAGGCATCCACTCTAAATGAGGCAACAGCGGAGGCGGAATGCATTGCCTTTTTGAAAAAATATATTAAGGCTGGTATTGCTCCAATGTGTGGCAATACGATTGGGCAAGACAGACGCTTTATGGCGAAGTACATGCCAAAGTTAGAGGCTTACTTTCATTATCGAAATATTGATGTTTCTACTTTGAAAGAGCTCTGTAAACGTTGGCATCCTGAGTTGGTGAAAGGCTTCACAAAGAACCAGGCGCATACAGCATTAGCAGATATAGAAGAGTCTATCGAAGAGCTGAAGTATTACCGCGAGAAGTTTATTGTGCCTTTACCTCAGTGATTTGGCGGATGCCTTGATGGGAGTGACAAAAGAAAAGGTCCGCAATGCGGACCTTTTTATTGATGGTTAGCGAATCAAGCCCCGGTTTTCTTAAGAGCACTTTTTGGTCTAAAGACTTTAATGACGGTTTCGTCAGTTTCGATATACGGGCCGCCAATTAAATCAATGCAGTAAGGCACTGCTGCAAAGATGCCAGGAACAATCGATTTACCGTTTTCATCCTTGAGGCCTTCAAGCGTTTCTGCAATTGCCTTAGGTTGTCCGGGCAGGTTAATGACCAGGGCGGCATGACTATCAATTTCTCTGAGGACGGCTGTCTGTCTAGAGAGAATGGCAGTCGGTACAAAACTTAAGCTAATCTGCCGCATTTGTTCGCCAAAACCAGGCATCTCACGAGTGCCGGCTTCACGGGTAGCCTCAGGGGTGACATCTCTTCTAGAGGGGCCAGTACCGCCTGTGGTGAGCACTAGATCGCAGCCTAGCTCATCTACTAGTTCAACAATCGTCTCGGTGATGCTTTCAGACTCATCGGCAATGAGCCGTTCATGAAAAACACAGGGATTGCTCATGGCCTTAATAAGCCAGGTTTGTAGGGCAGGGATGCCTTCATCCTGATAGACGCCCTTACTGGCGCGATCCGAGATGGATATGAGGCCAATTTTGACCTCGTTAGGGCTGTTTCGTTTCAGGGCTTCTGTATGCTTCATGTTTCTATTCTAGCTATTATTAGGGTATGTTTACATACACATCCAACCAGTTTCAAGAAATCATCGATTTCATGCTTAAAGAGGCCAAAAGAAGGGGCGCCTCAGATGCCGTAGCGGAGATTTCAGAGGGTCAGGGCCTCTCCGTTACCGTTCGCAAGGGTGAGGTCGAGACTATCGAGCAAAGTCTGGATAAGCAAGTGGGGGTCACCGTATTTTTGGGTCATCACCGCGGTAACGCCAGCACTAGCGATTTCTCTAAAGCATCATTAAAGGCAACAGTAGATGCTGCCTATCACATCGCACAACACACGGCAGAGGATTTATGTGCGGGTCCTGCTGAGGCTGAGCTCTTAGAAAAAAATCCGTTGGATTTAGATTTGTTTCATCCATGGAATATTGATGCAGCTGCTGCCGTAGAAATAGCACGTAGTGCTGAGGGTGCGGCATTTTCAGTGAGCAAACAAATTCAAAATAGTGATGGCGCATCGGTATCCGCGCACCATGCGCATTTCATGATGGGAACGTCACATGGATTTATGGGCGGCTATCCTTTTTCTCGTCACTATATTTCTTGTGCGCCAATCGCTAGCGAAGGTGGCAAGAAGGCTCACATGCAACGTGACGATTGGTACTCTAGCTCCCGTATTCCTGAGGAGTTGGCCGATCCTGCTGCAATCGGAACGTATGCGGCTCAGAGAGCCTTGTCAAGACTCAAGGCTAGATCTTTGACAACTCGACGTTGCCCGGTGATCTTTGAGGCGCCGCTCGCTGCGGGTTTATTGGGGGGCCTGGTACAAGCTGTTTCAGGCGGCGCTTTGTATCGCCGCTCCAGCTTTCTACTCGATAGCCTGGGTAAGCAAGTGTTGCCAAAACATATCAGCTTGTTTGAAGATCCGCATCTAAAGTCAATGACGGGTAGTGCACCATTTGATGAGGAGGGCGTAAAAACTTCTGCTAGAACAGTTGTAGATAAAGGAATACTCGAAGGCTATTTTTTATCGACTTATTCTGCGCGCAAGTTGGGTATGAAAACCACCGGTAATGCTGGTGGATCGCATCACCTGACTTTACAAAGTAAGAAAACGCCTAAGGGTGGCTTACCTGCACTATTGAAAGAAATGGGCACAGGTTTATTGGTGACAGAATTAATGGGGCAGGGTGTCAATTACGTGACGGGTGATTATTCACGAGGCGCATTTGGTTACTGGGTTGAGAATGGAGTTATTCAATACCCTGTTGAAGAGGTTACTATCGCTGGTAATCTACGCGATATGCTGATGGATATTCAGTTAATTGGCAGTGATACCCTCATTCGTGGCACTAAAGAGACGGGATCAATCTTACTGGGCTCAATGACGGTTGGTGGAAAATAAAGCAAGACAATCAATACGGACTCTAAAAATAGTATCAATATAAAACTTCATTATTTTTAAAAGGGGTGACGGAAATGCAAAGACGTTCATTTTTAAAGAAAGCCACAATTGGTGCTGGAGCTGCGGCCTTAGCAGCGCCATCGCTTGCACAAAGCTTGCCAACTCTGAATTGGCGTTTGGTTTCGAGCTTCCCTAAATCATTAGATACTTTATTTGGTACGCCTGAAGTATTTGCTAACGCTTTGCGTAAAGCTACTGACGGAAAATTTAACGTTAAGGTATTTGCAGCTGGTGAAGTGGTTCCAGCGCTTCAGGTATTGGATGCTGTACAAAATGGCACCGTAGAGTGTGGACATACGGCAAGTTATTACTACCTTGGTAAAAACAGTGCTTTCATATTCGATACCGCTGCACCATTTGGTTTGACCGCACGCCAACAATCCGCTTGGATGCTGTATGGCAATGGTATGAAGTTAATGCGTGAACTCTATGCCAGTTACAACATTGTGAATTTCTTAGGCGGTCAAACTGGTACGCAAATGGGTGGCTGGTTTCGAAAAGAAATTAAATCACCAGAAGACCTGAAGGGCCTGAAATTCCGTATCGCTGGATTTGCAGGGCAGGTGCTTGCAAAACTCGGTGTAGTGCCACAACAGCTTCCGGCCGGTGAGATTTATTCGGCTTTAGAAAAAGGCACGATTGATGCTGCTGAATTTGTTGGACCCTATGACGATGAAAAGCTAGGCCTGGCAAAGGTTGCCAAGAATTACTATTACCCAGCTTTCTGGGAGGGTGCGGCCGGACTTTCTTTCTTGGTAAATAAAAAGCAGTGGGATTCTTTGCCGCCTGCCTATCAGGCAGCATGGGAGGCAGCTTGTTTCGAAGCCCATACCGATATGTGCGCAAAGTACGATGCGCTCAATCCGCCTGCATTACAACGCCTCCTGCAAAACGGCGCCGTACTTCGCAAGTTCAACACTTCTATCCTAGATGCGTGCTTTAAAGCAAGCCAAGAAACGTATGCAGAGGAGTCTGCCAAGAATCCGCAATTCAAAAAGATTTTTGAGGACTACCGTGCATTTAGAAACATGGAGGCGCAGTGGTTTAATGTGGCCGAGCAAGCATTTGCTCAATATAGTTTTAGTAAGAAACTTTGAGAGTTAAATCAATCAGCGTAAGGGCTCTATATGAGCCCTTTTCTTTTGAGTGGATCCTCCTGAGCTCTCTATTAAAGACTACACTCAAAGGATGATATTTTCACCGCAACCCATATGAATCTCTCGGAAATCTGGGTCCGCATTAAGCAGCATCCTTTATCTCGAGTAGGTCCGGGATTGGTGACGGGTGTAGCGGATGATGATCCAAGTGGGATCGTCACTTATTCTCAAGCGGGTGCGCAATTTGGTTTAAATATGCTTTGGACAATGCCCTTTGCATATCCTTTGATGTCGACAATTCAAGTCTTATGCGCTCGTATCGGTAGGGTGACTGGTCGTGGTTTATCCGCCAATATGAAGTTGGCTTTTCCGCCGGTTGTATTGGTTGCTCTAGTGTTGCTGCTATTGATTGCCAATGTTCTCAATATCGCTGCAGATATTGCCGCGATGGGTGAGGTGGCACAGTTGGTTACGGGTGTTAATTGGCACATCATGACCGGTATCTTTGTATTGTTGACTTTGGTTTTGCAGATACTGATTCCTTATCGCCACTATGTTTTCTTTTTGAAGTGGTTATCACTTTCCCTACTGGCATATGGCGCCGTCCTTTTTACGGTGCATATTCCTTGGGGTGATGTGATCTGGAGTACCTTCTTCCCTCAGTTGACCTGGAGTGCAGATTCGGCTGCAGTAGTAGTTGGAATCTTTGGCACTACTATCAGCCCCTATTTATTTTTTTGGCAATCCTCCCAGGAAGTAGAGGACATGAACTTGCATGGTCAGCCCAGTCTGCTTGAGCAGAAAAATCCCGAGGTGGTCACTGCAGAGCTCAGAAGAATTCATTGGGATACTTGGAGCGGCATGTTGTACTCCAATGTGGCTGCGTACTGCATTATTCTCGCTACAGCAGTAACTCTCCACGCTGCTGGTATACGTGATATCAATACCGCTGCCCAGGCTGCCTCAGCCCTAAGACCCCTTGCCGGAGAATTTACTTTTCTGCTTTTTGCGCTAGGCATCTTAGGCGTTGGGTTGATGGGCGTACCTGTTCTTGCTGGTTCAGCTGCTTATGCTTTATCGGAAGTATTTGGTTGGCGCTCGAGTCTGGAAGATAGTGCCGCTCAGGCAAGTAAGTTTTACGCCATCATTGCTCTGAGCGTGTTGGTTGCTTTAGCGATTCAATACTCACCCATTAGCCCTATGAAAGCCCTATTTTGGAGTGCGGTCATCAATGGGGTTGTCGCCGTGCCCCTCATGGTGGCCATTATGGTTTTGTCATCAAAACAGTCTGTGATGGGGGCTCATGTCGCCTCTTTGAGCATGAGGATCCTCGGATGGCTGGCTACGGGCTTTATGGCGGTAGCTGCTGCCTACTTATTCATAGCTTGGTAAGATCGCTGGATGTTTGATTTACTCTCTGCCTCCCTGGCGCAATCTTTTCACGCACATTCTTCGGTATTTTTTGTGTGCGCAGTGATCAGCGTCATCATTGTTGGTATATCCAAAAGCGGCTTTGGTGCTGGGCTGGGTATTCTCTCTTTACCCTTAATGGCAAGTCAGTCTAGTATTAATGAGGCCCTTGCAATCTTATTGCCACTATTGATTGCCATCGATTTGGTTGGCTTAGGTCGCTTTATTCGTAATGCCAATTGGCGCATCCTCAAAATCATTGTTCCGCCGGCGATAGCGGGTCTTTTATTGGGAATGTTTTTCTTCACCGCCATTACGCCTAAGGTGTTAACTCTATCAATTGGTATTTTTACATTGCTCTTTCTGATTCAGAATCTCGCAATGTCACGTATGGATTTAAAGGAGACAAAGTCTTATCCATGGCTTGGGCGTGTGATGGGATTGACTTCTGGCTTTACTTCCTTTGTTGCCCATATTGGCGGACCACCTATTACGGTATATATGCTCAGAGAAAAACTCGTGCCGATGGTGTACACCTCGACCCTGGGAGTTTTTTTCACGATCATTAACTTTGGGAAGCTAGGTCCTTATGCCTATTTAGACTTGCTTAATTTTCGGCAGCTGGCAACTTCCATCATCTTGTTGCCTTGCGTACCAGTAGGAGTCTACTTTGGCTTTTATCTCGCCAAAAGAATCTCAATGAAATGGTATTACCGAACAGTGAGATTCTTTTTACTGATTGCCAGCATTAAGTTAATTGCAGATGGACTTATTTAGTCGCTAATACTTCTTGTAAGAAGCGCGAGATATCCACGAGCTCTTCATGATTAACGGAGTGCTCCATAGGGTACTCATTCCAGTCAACTTGGAACCCCATTTGCTCTAGCAAAGTATGTGATGCTTGGGCGCGATCAAGAGCAACTACGGGATCATAACTGCCATGTGCCATAAAGATCGGCGTCTTGGCATTGGCCGCATGCTTTTCAATATTGGCAGTCATGGCTAGGGGTAGGTAGCCTGATAAGGCGATAATGCCGGCGAGCTTGTGTGGAAAACGTAATCCGACATGCAAGGCCATTGCGCATCCTTGCGAAAAGCCAGCCAAAACAATCCTGTCGTAGGCGATGCCGCGCTCAGCTTCTTTTTCAATTAACTGAACAATCGCCGCTGCTGATTTTTGAATGCCTGCAGCATCTTCCTGATCCATCAGGTTTCTGCCAATGATGTCATACCAGGCTGGCATGACGTAGCCGCCATTGACGGTGACGGGCATGCTTGGGGCGCTGGGAAACACAAAGCGAATCCCTGGGCATCCCGCTAGGTTTAATTCGGGGATGATGGGTACAAAATCATTGCCATCGGCTCCAAGGCCATGCAACCAGATCACAGCGGCTGTTGGATTCGGGTTGGTTTCCAATTCAATACAAGGGAGCATATTTATTTTCTCTAAAGTATGTTTAGTTGATGATTATCGACGGATACAGGTTTCTTCATTCTAAGTTGACACCCTGAGGAGCTTAAAGATGGTTAGAATCTTCCCGTTCCCTCATTTATTAGGCCATCCATGAATTCTAAAAAGCTAACCAACTTTATTCTGGGGGCAATGGTCTTGGGTGTCTTGGTTGGCTATCTCGTCAACTTGTACGGCGCAGGAACTTCGCTCCCTGATCAGTATGTTCTTTACATCTCAATCTTGACGGATGTCTTTTTGCGTTTGATCAAGATGATCATTGCCCCCTTGGTATTTGCTACCTTGGTTGTTGGCATCGCGAAAATGGGTGATGCCTCGACTATCGGTAGAGTGGGTTTAAAAACATTCTCTTGGTTTATTTCCATGTCGCTGGTTTCTTTATTGCTTGGCTTGGTAATGGTCAACATTTTGCAACCAGGTATTGGTGTGGAATTAACTCTGCCAGAGATTGCAGCTAATACAGGATTAAATAAAGCCAGCTTAAATTTTCCAGATTTTGTGAGACATATTTTTCCGATCAGTATCTTTGATGCGATGGCTAAAAACGAGATCTTGCAGATTGTGGTTTTTGCTGTTTTCTTTGGCGTTGGCGCAGCAGGTATGGGGGCTAGAGCAGATGAGTTCATTCGTAATTTGGATATGCTCTCCCACATCATGCTCAAGATTACGACTGCAGTGATGAAAATGGCTCCTATCGCTGTCTTCTCGGCAGTGTCTGCGGTCATTGCTGAGAATGGCGTCAGCATATTGATGACCTATGGGAAATTCATGCTCAGTTTTTATGCTGCCATCTTCACCTTATGGATTGTCATTATTCTGATTAGCTCCTTAGTATTAAAAAATCGCACTTGGACTTTGGTGAAGATGTTACGTGAACCTGCTTTACTTGCGTTTACGACTGCGAGTTCAGAGGCGGCCTATCCAATGACTCTGGAAAGAGTAGAGCGCTTTGGCTGTAAAAACAAAATTGCTTCTTTTGTTTTGCCGGTGGGATATTCCTTTAACTTAGATGGGTCGATGATGTATTGCACGTTTGCTGCAATCTTTATTGCGCAGGTATACGGTATTGAGATGGAGCTCAGTCAGCAGCTCTTAATGTTGCTAGTGTTAATGATCACCTCAAAGGGGATAGCTGGTGTACCGCGAGCCTCATTAGTGGTTATTGCTGCAACCCTATCTCAATTTAATTTGCCAGAAGCAGGTGTTCTATTGATTCTTGGGGTAGATCACTTCTTGGATATGGCGCGTTCAGCAACCAATGTATTGGGTAATGGCTTGGCAACGGCTGTGATCTCTAAATGGGAGGGTGAGCTTGAGGGGTAGGTTTAGCCCTGAAATGAGTCCCACTTTATTAAAGCTCAGGTGTAAGATGGTTTTATTAACTTGACCTAGGTATGAAAAAAGGGGGCTCAAATGAAGCTGTTTTATATCGACTATCCCCAGGAGAAGATTGAAGAGCATCAACATGCTTACCGCTGTCTTCATTGCAAAATCCCAACCACCATCATTTTTGGCTTACTAGAGAATCACGCTGAGCATTGCGATTACCGAATCCATCAAAGTAAATGGACTCAGCTGGCAGTAAAGCTTCGGCCTCCCAAGACGCATTTTGACGAACCCCATGTTGACGAGGTAGATTGATGAAAACATATCCGATTGCTTTGGAATTAACTGTGTGGGAAGATTTAGGTCTTAACCAATATGAGGTGACGATTGATGATGTCTCCAAGATTTCTATTAAGCGTACGGACGATGTACTGCGCACCCGGGAGTTAACGGGTAATGAGGTGAGTACATTAGTTGCTGCCATCGAATCCTTGCGCGTTCCTGTAAGTGATGAGCCAAAGGGGGGCGAGGGCAATAAGGTGTCTACTAGTTATGAGCTTATCGTCGAGTCCGCCCACTTCTCCATGGAGTTCAACTGGGAGGATATTGATATCAGTGGTGTTAATTCAAAAGCATTTGAATCCGTTGCTGCAATGACCGCGGTAGTAGTGAGCCTGGATTTGGCGCACTGATATCCGAGCTTAAGCCTCCATCACAATAAATTCACCTAGCGAGATTCTTTCTCTAAATTGCGAGAAGGAAAAAAGGGCTTTTATTTTCCGTGTATTGATCACTTCAATCTTTCCATCGGGAGTAAGGTTGGCAAGATAATCTCCCTCAGGAAACAGGGCTTCAGGGATGCTTTCGGTCTCGAGTACTTGGGCCGGCAATACCAAGCTTTTTGTAATTTTTATACGCATGACGTATCTTAAGTTTCAATAATTAGAATGATATTTAGGTTTGCACAAGTTCAAAAACTCATGCACCAAAGAGGGGTTTAGATTGATCTCTCTTTAATGCCCTTTAAAAAAGGTTCTTGAGTCGCTAATAGGTCAATTAAACTCTTCAATGCACTTAAATAGGGCAAAGTGAATACTTAATAAGAGTCTTTCAAGCGTGCGCTCTTACGAGTTTTTTCATAAAAAGAATTGGGCTTGTCTTTGACCCATTGAATAAATTTCTTCATTTCTGGGTGCTCTTTCAGGATCTGAGCATGATGGTATTGCTGAGCTAATTCTGATTCACTAAATAAGGCATGTATTTGCTTGTGGCAAATGCGGTGAAGGTGCTCGGTAGTTTTCCCACCCTTAGATTTGGGGATGAGGTGGTGCGCATCCTTCTGTGAATCTGGGATGGGTCGATCGCAAATAGGGCAAATGATTACCGCCGGCTTTTGTATCGCTGGGATTTCTTGGGAAATCAGTTTTTGACGAATTTTTCCAATCATGGGCTCAAGCTAGTTTATTGAATAAGTCTTAAAATTACAGGATGCCAAAGCTAGCTCCTATGACCCTCGCAGAGCCCGATTTATCTCGCCTTATTGAAATGGCTTGGGAAGATCGCACGCCATTTGATGCGATTGAGAAAACCTTTGGCCTAGGTGAGCCTCAGGTGATAGCTATTATGCGTAAAGAGCTGAAACGTAGCTCCTTTGAGCTTTGGCGCAAGCGGGTAACTGGACGAGCCACAAAACATAGCGCTTTACGTAGTGAAGATGTGACTCGAGCCTATTGCCCCACTCAATACAAAAATAAATGAAGCAGCAAATCAAGCAGCAAACCACGGAGCCTAAGCGCTTAGTTCTGATTCTAGGGGATCAGCTCGATTTACAGAGCGCTGCATTACGAGGCTTTGATCCTCAAGCAGATGAAATCATCATGATTGAGTCGGCTAATGAGGCTCAGTATGTTTGGTCGCACAAAGCCAAAATTGCTTTATTTCTCTCGGCAATGCGTCACTTTGCAGTTGAGCTGAAAAAGCTGGAATACCCGCTGACTTACATTCAATGCTCGCCTCTGCCTATTGTCGAGGTTCTCAAAGAGCATATTCTGCAAGAGAAGGTAAAGCATTTAGTTTGTATCGAACCTGGCGAATGGCGACTCAAGCAGGCGATTGAGGCATTGGCACAAGAACTCAATATTGAGCTGGTAATGCTTGAGGATGAGCATTTCTATTGCTCGCGTCAAGAGTTTGTGGAGTGGACGGCAAATAAGAAAGAACTCAGGCTGGAGTACTTTTACCGCCTAATGCGTAAGAAGCACCATGTGTTGATGGATGCTGATGGCAACCCCGAGGGTGGTCAGTGGAACTTCGATCAAGATAATCGCAAGCCCTATCCAAAAAAAGGGCCTGGCATCATCGATGCTCCTGCGGCGTTTGAGGTGGATGCGATTACCAAAGAGGTAATGGCATTCGTTGCAAAGGCTTACCCAGAGCACCCTGGATCCCTTGATTCATTTAACTGGCCCGTGACCCGAGAACAGGCACTCCAAGCTCTTGAGTACTTTGTCGAATATCGTCTCAGAAACTTTGGTGTGTATCAAGATGCTATGTGGACGGATACGCCGTTTGGGTGGCATTCTATTTTGTCTGGCGCATTAAATTTAAAGCTAGTAAATCCTCGCGAGGTGATTGATGCGGTCATCATTGCTTGGAAAAAGTATGCTTTGGATCTATCAACAATCGAGGGCTTCATTCGGCAAATATTGGGCTGGCGTGAATTTGTCCGAGGCATGTATTACCTTAATATGCCAAAAATGGCACAAGATAACTACTATCAACATCTGCGCCCATTACCCAAATGGTATTGGACTGGGCAGACCCAGATGGCTTGTATGCAAGATGCTATTGGTCAAACACTGCAATATGGTTATGCGCACCATATTCAGCGTTTAATGGTGACCGGAAACTTTGCACTTCTAGCCGAAATTCTGCCTCAAGAAGTGTGCGATTGGTATCTGGCAATTTACGTAGATGCGATTGAGTGGGTGGAGTTACCCAATACGGCTGGAATGGCTTTATTTGCGAATGGCGGACGGTTTACTAGTAAGCCTTATATCGCCAGTGGCGCATATATCAAACGCATGAGCAATTATTGTGGCTCATGTAAATACAAGCCTGAGATACGTCATGGGGAAGAGGCATGCCCCGTCACAACTTTGTATTGGAATTTTTTGATCAAGCATCGCGCTCAGTTTGAAGCTAGTCCGCGTACTAAGTTAATGACGGCCAACCTAAAAAGAATTAGCGATGAAGATCAAAAAGAAATTGTGCTGCATGCCCAAAAGATTCTGAATCAGCTCGACGCGCTATAAAAATACTCATGAAGACGACGTTTAAGGGAAACAAAAGCGCCCTCCCAAGTAAGATTTGTGTTGTCTGCAAAAAAGAAATGACTTGGAGAAAATCCTGGGCCAAAAATTGGGAATCAGTCAAATATTGCTCTGATGCTTGTAGGAAGAAAAAGCTCCCTTAAGACCTGCCCATCAATACCTGCAAAAGTATTTAATTTGATAGCGTCAACCCACCTGAAAGTTGATCCGTTATGTAAGAAAGGCCTTAAAGCCTTTATGAATAGGGGTCTATATGAAAAAGTTACTAATATGCCTGCTGACAGGTGTCATGCTTGCGGGAATGGCTAGCTCAGCCAGTGCTCATGGTGGTAGGGGTTGGTACGGTGGATATGGCGGTTGGCGTGGTGGCTGGGCACCTTTTGCGGTTGGTGCTGTGGCTGGAGTGGCAGTTACCAATGCGTACTACAGGCCTCCACGCGTTTATTACACCCCACAATATGTTTATCCGCCGCAACCACAAACTGCTGCCTATTGCCCTGAAAATGGACTGTACTATCCACAGACACAGGCCTGTCCAAGTGGCTGGCAACGAGTGGCATATTAGTTGCTGGGAGTAAAGTGCTTGAATGACACCCACTTTGTATTCTTATCGAAGATGCCCCTATGCCATGCGAGCCCGCATGGCATTGAAATATGCGGGTATTCAGGTTGAGCACCGAGAGATTGAGTTGCGCAATAAACCGCAATCGATGTTACAGATCTCTCCCAAGGGAACGGTTCCTGTTTTACGGATGGACAATCTCGTATTGGATCAAAGCCTAGATATCTTACGCTGGGCATTGCAACAATCTGACCCGCATGGTTGGAGAGAGGTTGATGAATCTATTGCGAATTCTTGGATTGAAAAAAATGATGGCCCATTTAAGACTCTATTGGATCAATACAAATACCCCAATCGATTCCCAGAGCTAGATCCAGAAGCAGTGCTCGATGAAGCATTGCAAGTCATGTTGTTCCCTATGGAGCAGGTGCTGCAAAACTTCCAATACCTCATGGGGAGCAGATTAACTTGGGTGGATGTTGCCATCTTCCCATTTATTAGGCAGTTTTCAATGGTTGATCCCAAAAGGTTTGAGCAACTCTCTATACCCGCAGTCAAAAAATGGCTCAATGAGCAGCTTGAATCTGAATTATTCGATTCAGTGATGCAAAAACATCCTACCTGGAAAGATTGAGCAGTCCCCATAATGTTAAGCGCGCAGCTTTGGGCCAGAAAATGGACTTTTATTAGATCAATTGCTGATTGATTTAAAGTACCCACTTAGGGCATAAAAGCATATTTCAGGGGATTTGATGGAGCCATTATCAAAGTTAAAAGTCGTGGAGATGGGGCAACTCATTGCCGGACCATTTGCCGCTAAGACCTTGGCTGATTTTGGTGCCGATGTTATCAAGATCGAACCACCTAAAGAGGGCGATGCATTGCGCAAGTGGCGCCTTCTTAAAGATGGCACTTCAGTCTGGTGGCAAGTGCAGTCACGAAATAAGAAATCACTTTCCCTGGATTTAAGAAAAGTGGAAGCCCAAGATATTGTCAGAACCTTAGTCAAAGAGGCGGATGTATTAATCGAAAATTTCCGCCCTGGAACATTGGAGGGCTGGGAACTTGATCCGGAAAATTTACTTCAACTCAATCCCAAACTAATTATTCTCCGTATTAGTGGCTATGGTCAGACCGGTCCCTACAGAGATAAACCAGGATTTGGAGTGGTTGCAGAAGCAATGGGTGGTTTGCGACATCTCACTGCTGAACCTGGCAGGGTGCCAGTGCGGGTTGGCATCAGCATCGGCGACACCTTGGCATCTCTGCACGGCGTAATTGGTATCTTATTGGCACTGCAAGAGCGTCATAACAGTGGCAAAGGTCAGATTATTGATATTGCATTGTACGAAGCAGTCTTTAATTGCATGGAAAGCCTTTTGCCTGAATACAGCGCATTTGGTGAGGTACGCCAAGCGGCTGGTAGCGCTTTGCCTGGTATTGCCCCAACCAATGCCTATCAGTGTGCTGATGGTGGCTATGTATTGGTTGCTGGCAATGGCGATAGCATCTTCAAGCGCCTGATGACAGTGATTGGGCGCGAAGATTTAGGTAATGATCCCCAGCTGGAAACCAATGATGGTCGCGTCAAACGAGTGGCTGAGCTTGATCAAGCTATAGGTGAGTGGGCTAAAACAGTGAGTACTACCAAAGCATTGGAGGCGTTAGATTCTGTATCTGTGCCAGCAGGAAAAATTTATACCGTTGCCGATATCGCAAGCGACCCGCACTACAAAGCCCGTGAAAATATTCAAACGATTCAGATGCAAGATGGCACGAAGTTGGATGTGCCGGGTGTGATTCCGAAGTTATCACGCACACCGGGATCCATTAAGACTCTTGCGCCTGATATTGGACAAAATACCGATGAAATACTCAAAAGCATTGGTTTGAGTGATGATCAAGTCGCCTCTTTAAAAGAGCGCGGCATTGCATTTACTAAATAAAGATAACGCCATGACCAGAATTTATTTCAATGACGTCGTAATGCGGGATGGCTTTCAGATTGAGCCTAATTTTGTACCAACGGACGATAAGGTAAAGCTGGTTGATGCGCTCAGTGAGTGTGGCTTTGCCAAAATTGAGGTGACCTCATTTACTTCGCCTAAAGCTATTCCGATGCTGCGCGATGCTGAGGAAGTGATGGGACGTATTAAGCGCGTACCTGGAGTGGAATACACCGTCTTAGTCCCTAATTTAAGAGGTGCCGAGCGCGCCCTGGAATCCAAGGCCGATGAATTCAATCTCGTAATGTCGACTTCAGAGACTCACAACTTAGCCAACCTACGAATGGGTCGAGAAAAGAGTTTTACCGGATTGGCTGAAGTAATTAAGTATGTTGATGGCAGAACACCTATTAATGTTTCCTTATCCACCAGTTTTGGCTGCCCCATGGAAGGGGAGGTTTCTCAAGCAGTGGTTGAAGGATTTGCAAAACGTTTTGCAGACCTCGGTGTAAGGGGTATAACAATCTGCGACACCACGGGCATGGCAAATCCTGATCAAGTAAAGAAGATGTGCGATTCATTGCAGAAGCAATTTCCTGCCCTACAGCTGACATTGCACTTTCATAACACCAGAGGCATGGGCTTAGCCAATCTTTTGGCCGCTGTTCAGTCTGGCATTGTTCGCTTTGATGGTTCGCTAGGTGGCTTGGGCGGATGCCCATACGCACCAGGTGCAAGTGGCAATATATCGAGTGAAGATGCGATTCATATGCTTGATGCGATGGGCTATGACACCGGTATGAATATTCCCAAGTTAATACAACTGGCAAGAGAGTTACCAAAGATTGTGGGGCATGAGGTTCCTGGGCAGGTGGCAAAGGCCGGCACTACCAGCGCATTGCATCCTGAGCCAGATTACGTTGATGAATTACGCCGTGCTCAATAAAGTCTAGAACAGAAGATAAGCATGATTGATCATTTGGATCACTTAGTACTCACCACCGCAAAGGAGGCCGAGTGCGTGGATTTTTATACCCGGGTTCTTGGAATGAAGCTGGAATCTTTTATTGGGGGCACTCCGCCTGTAGAGCGTAAGGCCTTTAAGTTTGGTAATCAAAAGATCAACCTACATATCAAAGGTAGGGAATTTGAGCCTAAGGCTGACATTCCTACTCCAGGCTCTTTAGATCTGTGTTTTATTGCTGATTGCCCACTACAAGAAGTGATTGAAAAGCTTAAAGCTGAAGCCTGGCCCATCATTGAGGGTCCAGTGGTTCGTACTGGCGCTACACAGAAAATTAACTCCGTATATGTCCGCGATCCAGATCAAAACCTCATTGAGATATCTGAACTAATTTAGTTGAAAAATCTTAGGCCAGGGCACTAACCACTGAATTCAATTCCATAAGGGTCAATTTCTCAAGGAAATCTTCTCTGTTTTGAGTTTCTTCTTTGACAGTTAAATCCGTAATACGATTAAGTTCATGAAAACGAGGGTGCTTCATGAGTCTTGCAAGATTTTCATCTTGGCTAGAACTTAGTTTCATATTCATTTGAGATTCCTTTGTTGATCATTGAGTGATGATTCATCATAAGATGCCAAAATAATTGCAATATAAAACTTTAGTTCTAAATGCTTTGTTTCTTGCCTAATACTTTGGTTCTAGGGCAACCCATTTTGAATAATTTATAGAGATTCTTCGATTAAGATCTCGCTGGCTAAAGAGAATTAGCTTTAATAATTTATTTACAAAGGGCATTACAGTGAAAAAACTTAGTACAAATTTAGTTGTATCAGTGGTGGCATTCTTTTTTGGTCTTGCAAGCGCATCAGCGCTAAGTCGGATTGATTCTGATGATGTTCTAAAGATGTCGATAGGCAAGACGGATGCGCTGGGTAACATTTGCGCTCATCAAGACTAGTACTTTAGTTCTAGCGCTAGTGAATTATTGATCTGGATCAAGATTCCGTATAGCGATCGCTTTTATAAAAGAGTTCCAGTAGCTATTCAAAATTCTATGACAGTCTTTTGAATATTGATAACCACCCTTCGGGGTGGTTTTTTTACTCATCAGCCCGGATCTAGAAGTGGTAGCCAACTCCAAAGACAAAATCGTATCCAGTCGCATCAGCTGTAGATTTAACAATAGCGCCGCTATCCGTTACAACGGTGACTGCCTTTGCTCGATTCACGGCGTAGTTGCCTTCACCAAAGGCATAAATTGACCCTGTGATGAATTGCTTATAGCCAATACCATAAACCGTTCCATTTACTCGGTTCGATTGCTGAGGGTAGTTTCCAGGCGAATTAGCATTGATTGTTGATCCTGCGTAACCTATCTTTGCATAGACTAAGCGTGTTTCATCAATGACATAACCTGGGATTAGGGAGAGGCTAAAGATGTTGGAAACATCGTACGTGCCGGTTTTCACTGATGCCCCGGCAGGTGTAGTTGTTACCAGAGTTGAGCTAGCAGATCTAGAGTGTCCTGGGTATAGTGCCGCACCAATGCCCAGTAAATAGTTTTTACCAATATCAAAGTTATAGCCAATCCCAATATTTGCAGCAGGACCATTAGCGTGGTTTGCTGTTGAGGTATTGGGGTAGGTGACGCCACCCGCTGTAGTTGTTCCACCCATTCCTTTGGGGATATAGCTTTCATATCCAATTAAGCCCACTTGTCCATAGGCGCCCTCCCAAGGGTTTGCTTTGGATTGGGCATTCACATTGCCTAAACTCAATAAGGAGGCTATGGATGTAATTAGACTATATTTAATAAACTTCATTTGGCGCTCTCTATTTTTTACGAGTTATTTGTTTAAAAGTAATTTAATGGCATTGACAATGTCGCTATAACCGATTGGCTTATAGAGCACTTCAATATCAAGCTCTTTGAAGAGTTGAATATGTTGCGGTGATGTATCGGCTGTAATGATGATGGCTGGTATATCTACGCTAAAACTGTCTCTCAGTTGTTGAATAATCAAATCGCCCGTCGTAGTTTCAAGGCGGTAGTCACTCAGGATGCAATCAATATGATTAATGTTTGCTAGCTGTTTCATTAATTCTTGGCTGTTTTCAGGCAACGAGAGAACGGCAAAGCCATTCTGGGTTAAAGCTTGCTTGTAAGCCTCAAAAATAGTGTGATCATCTTCGAATACAGCAATGGTTTTGGTTTCCCAGAGCGACTCTTGAGGATTTTGGTGATCATGCAGTGTATTTTGAGTGGAGGATTCCGCGCCATCATGCATGGCTAGAGCTAAATATTGAGTTTGCAGTGTGAATGTAGTGCCAACGCCCGGGGTGGATTTAACGGCGAGCTCAGTACCCGATATCTTGCAAAGCCTTTTAACAATAGATAGGCCCAGACCTAGACCATCGTGCATATTTCTGGTGCTGTCTACTCTAAAAAATTCATCAAATATTTTATCTAGTAGAGCTGGTTCAATTCCGCAGCCTGTATCTTCAATCAAAATATGAAGATGATCATTTTGGGGGGATAGCTTGATGGATATTGTTCCAGAGGCTGTGTATTGGATGGCGTTGGAGATTAAATTCCCGAGCAGCTGTTGCAATAGCAGCTTATCTCCATTAATCCCCATATTCATAAAATCAAACTGCAGAACTAAATTCTTATTTTTTGCAATGGGGGTGTAGGTATTAGATAAAAATCCCACAAGTTCTATTAGTTCGAATGACTTTTCAAGGTTGTCCGAGCTATTTGCATCCAGCTTACTTAAATCTAGTAGCGACTTAAACATCGAGTTTAAGGTTTGAATGCTTTTTCTGATTTGTAGGAAGTTAATTTTTTCTTTTTGGCTTAGCTTGTTTGGCTCAAACAAATCAAGATAAATATTGACGGCATGAAGAGGTTGTCGTAAATCGTGACTAGCAGTAGCAATAAATTTTGATTTAGCAATATTTGCAGCGATTGCAACATTACGCTCAGATTCAAGCTCTTTATTTAGCGTCTGATTTTGAATTTGCAGGCTAACTGTTTTGACCCATGATTTAGAAAAATATGAGGCCATCTTGACGGCATATAAAGAAAACGCAAATTCACCCATCAGAATGGGCCAGGGAAACATAAACGGAGGAATGAGGGAGATGATGAATTGGCCAATAAATATCGGTGCTGCAAAGCATAGGAATGTCGATCGATGAATTGAGTAACCATAAAGCCCAACAAAGACTGCCGTTGAACTCATGAGGAGATAAAGACATTGCAGGTTAAATGGCAATGTTGGTGTAACTATCAGCCATCCAAGACCCCAGCATGCGGTCACAGAAAAAACACCCACATTTAAGTTGAGAATCTTACGTTTCGTTGATTGGTTTTGATCTTTATTTTTGACAAATACCATGTAGGCTCTGAATACTACGCAGATGAACATGGAGATCAGCCAAATTAGAATCGCTGTTAAATCGGCCTCCTGAAAAACTAAGATTCCAGTGAGTAAGGGGCCAATGATCGTGCCAGCAGTATTCGTTTTTGAGGCCGTCTCAAGAAACTGATACTTTTCTTCTAGTAGAAGCTCGTCGTTATTTTGAATGGAGAAAGCATCCATGTCTTAGACCCATCCATTTTCTTTGGCTTTGATGACTGCCTGGGTGCGATTAAATACTTTAATTTTCTTAAAGATATCGCCCAAATGGATCTTTACAGTCTGCTCGCTAATATTCAGGGAGTAGGCGATCATCTTATTAGAGTCACCATTAGAAATGTGGGTCAGTATTTGTTTTTGTCGATCAGTAAGCGGCTCCAGCTTAGAATTTTCAGGGCTTAAGCCCATTAAATTACAAAGGCTTTCATAGATATATGAGGTATCGCTGCTTTTAGGTATGAAGATACTGCAGCCCGCTTCGAGACATTCTTTTTCTAAGCTTTCCTTTTCAAGGCCAGAAATGGCTGCAATTGCAACCACCTCATCCAGCTTTTTGAATTCTTTGATACCAAAGAGCTGATTTTCAGAGTCTGGAATAAGAAGATCTAAGAGGATGATCCAACTGGATTTTTGGGAGCGGACAATTTGCAAGCCTTCTGTGATGGAATTTGCAGAAAAGACCTGATTGCCTGATGAGAAAAATTTGCGGGTTAAAAACTGGTGAAGTGCATCCCGATAAACCGGATGATCGTCAACGATTAACAATGAAACAGAATGCATGGCGACCCTTATTCTCGGCCTATTTGAGGTGTGTTTTTATCTAGAATGATTATTGCATCCATCATCTTTCTATTTCTAGTACTTTAGCTCTATATAAGCACTTGACCAAGATCAATAATCTTTTGCTAGACCCTGATTGGTTCGCTAATTTAAGGGTTTTCCTAAGAATTAAGTTGCGGGTGCATGTGTCAGTTCAGTGACTAGAGCTAAAGTGCTATAGCTAAGAGATGGTGGCGCTCTTAGGATGGGTTCAAGTTCAATTTTTCGGAGATCCACCATGCTATCAACTTCTATATTTGGTCGCCACCAACTCGTCGCTTTGTTGATGCTTGTATTGCTCGTATTTGGTTCTGTGGCGATTGCCGCAACGAACATCCAATTGGCCGGGGATGACGCTGTTCGCGCCAATCCAAATAATCCGCATCAGATTCCTGCGAATTTGGATCCGAAGTCTGAAACTCTGTCCGAAGAAATTCGACTTATCAAATATGAAGTGAGAGAAGAGGTCTTAGAAGTTGGTGAATCAGTGCACGACATTGCAATGCGAGATTTTCGTGGGCAATCGCAGCCTACCCTGGATTTCACAACAGGCACATCAAACTAGTTCACTTGGCTAGATCTTGATTCTCAACGTTTGGGGATATATATGGAAATCTCTCTTTACTTGCCGATTTTTGAAGCTCTTGGTCACGAGACTAGATTTAAGGTATTCATGTCCATCTATCGTTCCGGCAAAGCCGGGGTTAGACCAAAGGAAATCATTGATAGATTTGGAGTGGACTCAGGGACGCTGGATTTTCATTTAAAGAGGCTTACGGCTGTAGGGTTGATTGTTCTAAAGTTTGGCTGCCAAAGAGGAATTTATTGTGCCAATGAGAATATTCCGCCTGAGTTAGCCCAACTCTTTGCTTCAGGGCTCACTACTAATGAGCTGTTTACGGGCAATCCTGCACCTTTGGCTCTGCCTGCAGCAGAGCGCCTACATTAAGGACCATTCAGCCCAAAGATTGATATAGCTAAAATACAAAAGCCACCCAAGGGTGGCTTTTGTATTTCTAGTAGACTGAGTGTAACTATTCGCATCAAATTTTCACTTCTAAACAGTCGCCAAAAGATAAAACCATGAATCGCTTAACCACTCTATTTTTTATGGCTGCAGTAGTCGCCCCATTGCAAGCCTATGCCGATCCCCATTTTTACCAGTGCCAAGTGATGAGCGATGCCTACATTAAGGCGGATGGTTTTCTAGATGTATTGCGAGATAGCCCAAGGGCCGGGGAGAAATTTACTGTGATAAAGGGTACCGGTAAGGTGATTGGGGACGTAATGGATGCCCTTAATAATCCTAAAGTAATTCCGTCAATTGGTGGGAAAAATTCCTACAAAGTAATTTGGGAGCAGAAGGCTGAGGGTAGTGGCGGAGCCTTTGTTGATTATTTGAATATCGATGAGTTTGTAAAAGGAAAAAAGAAGCCATTTGGTTTCTTTTCAGGAAGTCTGCTTTTGACCGGGCTTTGTGAATAATGAGTAGCATTCAATCAGAAGATTTACCTGATTCGCCATTCGACACTCTTAAGGTGTTGCTGGTGGCTACCTTTGCAGGGGCTTTGGTTGGCATAGTGGGCGGCACATTTAGAGGTGCACTAAATTTCATTACTATTCACTTTCTTTCATTTATTGCTTATTTGAATACCATCGATAAAGAATGGTTCATTCCTGGATTTATCGTAGTGGGGCTCATCACTAGCGGCTGTGTAGGAATTGCTCGTATGTTAGTTCAGTTAGAGCCTTCGACAATCGGTAGTGGTATCCAGCATGTAGAGGCAGTCATGCACGGGGCAGCTAAACCTAGTAGGTTTAGGGCCTTACCAATTAAATTTTTTGGCGGCTTGTTATCCATTGGATCTGGAATGGCTTTGGGCAGGGAGGGGCCAACGGTCCAGATGGCTGCCATTATTGGCTCCGAATGTGGAAAATTATTCCGCCATAAAGTGGTTGAGCAATCACTTTTATATACCGCTGTAGCTGGCGCAGGATTGTCAGTGGCTTTTAATGCGCCGCTATCGGGAATTGCATTCTCATTTGAGGAGATATCTAAAAATATCTCCATTAAAAGACTCATGGTGTCAATTGCTGCGGTGGCTTCAGGCGTCATTGTGTTTCGAGCTTACTTCGGAGATTCAATTGAATTTGTAGTTGGCGAGCTGTTGCCAGATTCTGGCTTTAGTCTGTATTGCTATGGTGTATTTGCAGTGCTATTGAGTTTCATAGCCACTCTGTATAGTCGAACGATTATTGACGCCTTAAATATTACCGATTCATTTTCTGGCATTTCTCCGGTGAACAAAGCGCTGATCATTGGTTTTGGAGTGGGGTCACTGGCTTATTTTTATCCAAATCTTGTGGGTGGAGGAGATTTACAAGTTCAATCCATTTTGAGTAAAGACTATTTCTTGCTGCCTCTCATGCTCTTGATGCTTAGCCGTTTCTTTCTGGGGCCTATTAGTTATTCCACAGGAGTGCCAGGCGGAATATTTTCACCAATCCTGTTGATGGGCTCTGGTATTGGCGTGTTATTTGTACTTGCAATGAACCCACTATTGAGCCATCTTGCACTAGGTCAACTTGATCCCATTGCCTTTGCATTAGTGGGAATGGCGGCATTTTTTACAGTAGTCGTTAGAGCGCCCCTTACCGGAATTTTGCTCGCAATTGAGATGAGCGGCAAAGTGAGCTTAATTATTCCCCTGCTGATTACTAGTGTGATTTGCTCCATCATCCCTGTCTTGCTAAAACAAGAACCTATTTATGATGCATTAATGGATAGAACCAAATAAAACCTCAGCTGTAATCCCTTTAATGTCTATTGAGGGGTTTTATTGAGTAACTGAGCCAGTCGCTCACCCGCAAATTTAAGTCTAGCCTCCAGAATTGGGGTGTAGTGATTGATGTACCGCTGATCCACTAGGCGCGCTGGATAAAAGCTATTTTGATGGGCAATATTGCAGGACTCAGTAGCTGCATTGAGTGGTTCTATATTGAAGTAATCCCCGGGTTGGGTCTTATTGGATGAATATGCGATTGAGCGACTGCCTGATACCTGTTGCAATAATTTGGTATTAGCAATTCAATTGCGTTGCAAGGTCCATAAGATCTTTGGCGTGGTAAGTGGTAAATTCTTCACGATGCAAATCTTGCCTTGAGAAGTTAGGGCCAAACTCTATTGGTCTTTCAATGAAAGCTGTTTGAAGTCCACAGGCATTTGCTGACAGAAGATCATCTTTGTGAGCCGCCACAAGCATGACCTGTTCGGGGAGGACATTGAAAATCTCCGCGACACCTAAATAAGTTTCTGGATCAGGCTTGTAGTGACGAAATACTTCTGCTGAAAGAATTAAGTCCCAAGGAAGTCCTGCATTCTTGGTCATATCTGCAAGCAGGCCAAGATTTCCATTAGATAAGGTAACGATAGTAAATTTACTTTTTAATCTTGTCAGCCCTTCGACTGTATCTAGCCAGGGATTGAGGCGATGCCAAACTAGATTTAACTCATGTATTTGTGATTCGGACAACGAGGTAATGTTGAATGTCTTCAATATGTCATCAAGAATCATACGATGTAAATCATCAATCTTTGTCCATGGCAGAGTTCCAGAGCGCACCTTAGCCATTGCTGGTTTATAACCATTACGCCATGCTGTAGCGAATTCATTGGGATCAACTGGCAGGCTGAGTCTTTTGGCTTCAGCCGCGATTGATCCATGCCAGTCAACTACTGTTCCAAAGACATCAAAGGCTAGTATTTTTGGGCTCATACTCATTTTTAAAGTTCTTTTTGGATTGATATTTAGTGGAAAGGAACGCCTGTTATTGGATATTAGCGGAACTCCAAAGAAAAAGCCCCCGAACGTTCATTTGGGGCTTGATATTACTGGTGGGTCAGGCGATATTTGAGCTTGCGACCAACGGATTGCCAAGGCACTTTTACCTTTATCTATGGCTGTTATGAAGGTGATTTGTTAGTAAGTAACCCTTTTATGACCAAAGTAGAGTAAAATACATTTAGCGACTTTCAAGCTAATAGTGTTGTTGTACTATTAATTAATACCGCAGTTCTGCGATAGTTCTTCTTAGCATCTCCCCCGCCATTCTTGACTTTCGCCTCATTTGGGGCATAGCCCCTTTTATATTTTTTTAAGGAATAGTCAGATATGGCAAACGGAATTGTGAAGTGGTTTAACGACGCTAAAGGCTTCGGCTTTATTACCCCTGAACTCGGTGGTGAAGATTTATTTGCCCATTTTTCAGCAATTAATAGCAGCGGATTTAAGTCTTTAGCTGAAGGTCAAAAAGTGACTTTTGATATTACTACTGGCCCTAAAGGCAAGTTAGCATCCAATATTCAACCTGTTTAAATCAGCAGCAAATACCAGGCGGAAATTATTTTCCTGGCCTAAAGCCCAGCATGACTGGGCTTTTTATTTTTATAAAGGATGTTAAATGGCAAAAGAAGAGTTACTTGAAATGGAAGGTCTTGTTGATGAAATTCTGCCAGATTCTCGTTATCGGATTACTTTAGATAATGGCCATAAGCTTATTGCCTATACAGCGGGAAAAATGAAAAAAAATCACATCCGTATATTGGCAGGAGATAAGGTTTCTTTGGAGATCTCCGCGTATGACTTGAGCAAAGGCCGCATTACATTTAGACATCTTGAGAAGAAGCAATCTTTTGCTGGTGCGCCTAAGAGACGATATTGATAGCTTTGAGGTTTAAAACTGCAAGTTAAATTAATATTTGCCAAGAATCTCAGGCCCTGTTTGATGCGGCCCCAGGCAAGCAAGAAATACTAAAACCACCTTCGGGTGGTTTTTTATTTGGGGGCCTATTGCCACCATAAGTTACCGACACATTCCAAACAACCAACAGAAGAGGGACCACATTTCTGTAATCCCTTTTTATAACTAGTAGGTCGGGCGAGATTAGAACTCGCGACTAATCAATCACTGACGACTAATCAGCTGGTCTCATAGTGAACTCGCCGTTATCGCTGCTGTTAGCAGTTTTATTGAGCTCGTAGTATGTAGGTTCAGCTATGAATCCTACGGGGCCGCTAGGATCTTCTAAAAGCATTTCAGATCTATTTGGCGAAATAACAAATCGATAGGTTTTACCGCTGTCAAATTGATAGGTTTGAGAAAATACGCCGAAAGAGCCGGACATTGTGCCGTCTACCTTAAGAGTATGTTTTCCTGAAGGTATGTTTACGGTGCAATTACCTGCATTGGGGATGACACAGACTTTAAGGCCATCCACATAAACTTGGGCACTTTTCACAAGTCCAAAAAGAACCGTACTTGTGCGATTAAAGGTAAGGGTGACATCTCCGCCGGGATTCACGGGGGCGGCGCCTTCCTGATACCCCATGCTCTGACATCCTGCCAAGAGGGCGAACAAAGTAATGCTCAGTAATTTTTTGAATGGCACTATTGCATCTCCAAATTAAGCAATATTAGGCATACATTACCCCAAATTAACTTCTGTAATCCAAACGCCTGGACCCCAAAGAAAAAGCCACCCGAAGGTGGCTTTTGTATAACTGGTGGGTCGGGCGAGATTCGAACTCGCGACCAACGGATTAAAAGTCCGCTGCTCTACCGACTGAGCTACCGACCCAGTTAAGCCATAAATTATAGCAAGAAGTTTGTAGGTCTTCCCTGGGTTTGTGGGGTCTGCCCCTCAGCCCTTGTACTTACAAGTTCCTAGGAGTTGACCCGTCTGGCCACTGGAGGATTTTTAGAAAAATAGTCCTTAATTCCCTTCAAAATAGCCTCTGCAATCCGGTCTTGGTAGCCATCATCGTTTAATCGGGCTTCCTCTTGTGGGTTGCTAATAAAGGCCGTCTCAACCAGGATTGAGGGAATGTCTGGAGCCTTCAATACCGCAAAGCTGGCTTGCTCCACCTTCCCCTTATGTAGGGGTGCAAATCCACCAATTTGCTTCAAAATGGAGTTGCCTACCTGTAGTGAGTCTTTGATCTGGGCCGTAGTCGACATATCCAATAGCAAGTTAGCAACTTGCCTGTCTTGAGTCTTGATATTGATGCCGCCAATAAGGTCAGAAGCATTTTCTTTGTTCGCCATCCATCTGGCAGCAGTACTGCTGGCTCCCATTTGAGAAAGTGCAAATACGGATGCTCCCTTGGCGTTTCTTTCAATAAAAGCATCTGCATGGATTGATACAAATAAATCCGCTTCAACACGTCTAGCTTTTTGAACTCTCACATGAAGTGGCACAAAGTAATCGCCATCTCTAGTTAAGAAAGGGCGCATGTAGGCTTCGCCTTCAATCTTGTCTTTGAGTCTCTTAGCAATTGCAAGCACGACATTCTTTTCTCGTGAGCCGGCTGCACCGATGGCGCCAGGATCTTCACCGCCATGGCCAGGATCAATTGCAATTGTGATCAAGCGCTTGTACTTAGCAGGCGCTGGCAATTCCTTGGGGTCTGGAATGGCTTGTGCAACTGGTGCTGCTGGAGTTTTAGCCAGCTCTTTTTCTTTCTTGGTGGCGAACTGCGCAATCAGATCCACTTCTTCATTTGATTTTTCAAGAGCACTTTCTTTCTTGGCGCTACTTCTCACTAAAGCCATTAATGGATCTGGTGGCGTAGTGGGGTAGAGGTCAAACACCATGCGGTAGTTGTACTCACCAATGGGATCAAGCGTAAAGAGCTGTGGCTTGATCGGTTCTTTTAAGTCAAATACCAAACGCACAACTCCTGGCTGAAACTGGCCAACGCGAACTTGCGAGATATAGGGATCGTTTGGCTTTACTTTTGCTACCAGATCTTTCAGAGTGGGATTGAGCTCCAATCCTTGCACGTCAACCACCAAGCGATCGGGGTTAGTCAGAATCTGCTGGGTAATAGGCAATGGTGTATCGGACTCCAAGGTAACGCGGGTGTAGTCTTCGGAAGGCCAGACAC
This sequence comes from Polynucleobacter sp. JS-JIR-II-c23, assembly GCF_035011225.1. Taxonomy (NCBI): domain Bacteria; kingdom Pseudomonadati; phylum Pseudomonadota; class Betaproteobacteria; order Burkholderiales; family Burkholderiaceae; genus Polynucleobacter; species Polynucleobacter sp. JS-JIR-II-c23. The sequence continues at coordinate 668,293 of NZ_JAYGQT010000001.1, forward strand.
GCACACCTAAGATCTTGGCACCCCAAGCAATGTCTATCTCGGTAAGAAGAAGGGCAAAGCTCAAGAGCTTCGCAGAAGTCTTAAGATGCTGCCTTCTAGAGAGGTTGATCTTTTTATTGCCCATTCACTATTTAGTCATTACTGAGGGATTTGAATATCATCGACTACAGCTTTACCTTCAATAGATAAGGCATTAATAGTGATCGAGCGCTCATTCTCGTCTGCGCCTGCAGATAACAGAATCTGAATATCAAAATTTGGCAAAGTGCCTTCTGCTTTTTCTGGCCATTCGATTAAGCAAATACCCGGAACATCAAAATGCTCTGCAAATCCCGCTTCTTGCCATTCCAGGCGATCACGCATGCGATACAAATCAAAGTGGTGAACAGTGATTGCTTGATCTTTTAAAGTGAGTGGATAGGGTTCGCACAAAGTGTAAGTAGGACTCTTTACCTTGCCCTCATGACCCAATGCTTGAATGAGGTATCTTGCAAAGGTTGTTTTGCCGGCGCCAAGATCACCCTCTAAAGAGATATTTAAGTGTGAACCTGGCTGCTTAGTCAGAAATTGCTCAAAACGAGCCGCCAGTTGCTTAGCAAGAGAAGCGGTATCGGCTTCCTGCCTACAATAGAGTTCTATTGCAGTGAGCGGAATTGCCGTGGTTGCCTGTGTTTGAGCCATTCCCCTAGTTTATTCAATTATTGCGCTACATTCTGTATTCCATATGCCTTTATCTACCAGTCCTCAACCTTTAGATGAGTCCAATCTACGTGATTGGCTTGGGGAGCAGGCTGCATCCTTAGGATTTGATGGCTTACGCATTACCGACACCCATTTAGGGTCTGCAACAGAACGTTTGCAGGAATGGCTGGCTGAGGGGCGTCATGGCCACATGGAGTATATGGAGCGCCATGCTGAATTACGCTCTCATCCCGAGCTATTGGTGCCCGGTACTGTGCGCGTCATTTGTGTATCCATGAACTACCTCCCACCCGAAACCGATTTCGATACTGAGTGGCAAAGGTTAAAAGATCCCACTCAGGCAGTGGTCTCCATGTACGCCAGAGGGCGTGATTATCACAAGGTACTCCGTAATCGCTTGCAAGAATTTGCCCAACGCATTGAAGAGCGCATTGGTAAATTGGGTTATCGCGTGTTCACAGACTCGGCTCCGCTAATGGAGGTTGAGTTGGCACGTAAGGCGGGTTTAGGTTGGCGTGGCAAACACACACTATTACTGAATCGAGAGTCTGGCTCAACGTTTTTCTTGGGTGAGATCTTGGTGGATGTACCACTTCCATTGGATCAAGAGATTGAAGAGCATTGCGGTACCTGCACCTCTTGTATCGATATTTGTCCTACTCAAGCTATTACTGCGCCATATCAATTAGACGCACGTAGATGTATCTCTTATCTCACCATCGAAAATCCTGAAGCTATACCAGTTGAATTTAGAAGCGCCATGGGTAATCGTATCTACGGTTGCGATGATTGCCAACTGATTTGTCCTTGGAATAAATTTGCCAAACGCACAGAGTTACCAGATTTTGCAAGACGTCATGGCTTGGGGCAGGCATCACTTTTACACCTGTGGTCCTGGACTGAGGCTGAGTTTGAGCAACGCCATGAAGGCAGTGCCATTCGTAGAATTGGCTATAGCCGCTGGCGCCGTAATCTGGCTGTGGCAATGGGTAATGCGCTGGCAAGTTCCGCTGTAGCAGATGGCGATAAGCCAGCAATACGCGCAGCTTTAAGTGAGGCGCTTGGCCAAGTCGATGCTCTAGTGGCTGAGCATATTGAATGGGCCCTGAAGACCTAGAAGTCCTACAAAGCTTACAATTAAGTCATGTCATCCGCAGACCAGCCCTATATTGATCCTAGCGAAATCGCGCTAGAAGAGTCGGCTGCAGAACGCTTTAAAAGTCCCAGCGATGCATTTTGGTCTGGTATTCGGGATGCAGCGGGTGCTCCTGCGATGGTGCTCTTTGCTGGCATGGTGGGCTTCGGAGCAATGGGTAAAACCAACGGCTTTGATGTTTGGTTTACGACCTTTACTTCCTTCTTTATGTTCGCATTACCAGGGCAGGTTGTCTTGCTTGAGATGGCCATTACCGGCTCATCAGTTGTGGCTATTGCTTTAGCAGTCACGCTCACATCTACGCGCTTCATTACGATGACGGTGACACTCTTTCCGCAGTTTCATCAAAAGGATCGCAATCGTAGTCTCTATGCTTCGGTTCATCTATTAGCGATGACGGCATGGGCTATCTCCATGCGCGAGTTTCATGCGATTGAGGTGAAGCATCGCCTGAGTTATTTTGTTGGCTTAGGATTGTTGTGTTGGTTGATCTCTATTCCGGGAACCATTCTGGGTTTTTACTTGGCGGGTATGGTGCCACCCGCTGTGACCCTAGGTTTAGTCTTTATTAACCCCTTGTTTTTCTTGTTGACCTTTACCGAGGTAAAGCCTTGGATTAATCGTATTGCGATTTGCTTGGGATGTATCTTTGGCCCCATCTTCTTTATAGTAGATCGCGATACCAGCCTATTAACCGCGGGATTGGTTTCCGGAACCATGGCTTACTTTATTGATCGCAAGTTCTTGCGCAAGAAAACTGGAGTAGTTGGATGATGGATACGATCAACACCATGACTAACGCGCTCTCGGGTTGGGGTTTGTGGATTGCTTTAGTGGGCGCCTGTCTGGGTACTTACTTCTGTCGCGCAATTGGTGTCCTGCTATCGCAAAGCATCAATCAAGATAGCGAGATCTTCCGCTGGTTGGCTGCTGTCACTTATGCGATGGTTGCCGCTTTAACTATTCGCTTGATTGTGATGCCACTCGGCCTGATGGCAACCGTACCCTTGTGGATACGAGCGCTGATTTGTGCCTTAGCTATCGGCGTGATGATCTCTAAACCTACCAAGCGATTGGTTCCTGCCTTACTGACAGGAACTTTGCTGATGGTGGGTTACGGCGTAATTCGTTAAATAAAAATACGCCGCCCCATCCTCTTTTGCTCTTATAGATGCGCCGCCAATATTTTGGCGATATGCACAGCTTCTCTTTGGGTGCCATCGGCAATTTGGTGACGGCAGCTGGTGCCATCAGCAACTACCCAGCTATCTGGTGATTTCCGAATGCTAGGCAAAAGACTAGCTTCTGCCATTTGCTTGGATACTTCAATATGTTCGGCTTCATAGCCAAAGCTTCCGGCCATACCGCAGCAAGAAGACTCAATCAGCTTAGGCTCTGCATTCGGAATAAGTTTGAGTAATTCCATTGCAGGGGTCACTGCAGCAAATGCTTTCTGATGACAGTGACCATGAAACAATACTGACTTATCAGCTGCTTTGAGATTCAATTTGAGCTTGCCTGCTCGTACTTCGCTAGCCAAAAACTCTTCGAGCAATTGCGCTTGTTTAGAAACACTGACAGCACGATCGCCAAAACCCATTACTAAGGACTCATCCTTTAAGGTAAAGAGACAAGAAGGCTCTAAACCAATAATTGGAATGTTCTTATCTGCGTAGGGCGCGAGGTGATCAACCAATTCACCAAGAGTTTCCTTGGCTTTATCCACCATGCCTGCAGCTAAATAGGTTCTGCCACAGCAAAATTCTTTAGAGCAACTATTTTCATTAGCATTGGCTTGCTTTGTTTTATTGGTTTGACTCTTGTGAGGAATGTGCACGCGATAGCCAGCAGCATTGAGCACTTTTAATGCAGCTTGGAGATTCTCATCTTCAAAGTAAGCGTTAAAGGTATCTGCCAATAGAACTACGCCTTTGCCATCAGTATTACTAGCCAATTGTTCTGGGCTATATTGATAAGCGTTGGCCGCTTTCTGATTCCAGAAAGTTTTACTCTTCCAAATCGGCAAGCTTCTTTGCGCAGAAATCCCCATGACCCACTCTTGAAGTGTTGCAATAGGCTTAATGTGATTGCGTAAGTTGAGTAAGGCCGGTAGAAATGGAATAGCGCTTATCGTGTTGGCATATTTAGGTAAATAGGCAACTGCTAGATCTCGTAATGAATGACCAACACGCTTCTTGTAGGCAGATAAGAACTCAATCTTCATCTTGGCCATGTCTACGCCAGTAGGGCACTCACGACGGCAAGCTTTACAGCTCACACACAACTCCATCACATCTTTTATGGCGTCGCTTGCTAATGGAGAAGATTCGGGCGATGTTCCACTTTTTAGATCGAGTTGATTCGAAAGCGCTAGACGCAAGGTATTTGCTCTGCCGCGGGTGAGGTGTTTCTCATCACGCGTTACGCGATAGCTTGGGCACATCACTTCAGCATCAAACTTGCGGCAGTGGCCATTGTTATTGCACATCTCCACTGCTTTAGCTAAGCCCATGGCGGGATCGCCGCCAGTGCCAGGCGCGGTTGTTGCTTCTGTGACGGGATCGTTCTGAACGTTCCAGGCAGACCAATCTAATGCAGGTTGCAATGGAATAACTTTATAGCTTGGTGGAAATCTAAAGTTGCTCGCATCATCCATCTTGGGTGGATTGATGATCTTTCCTGGATTAAATAATCCCTTAGGGTCAAAAGCGTATTTGATTTCTGCGAGGGCTTCAGTGATCTTGGGGCCAAACTGCCAAGAGATCCATTCGCCACGACAGAGGCCATCGCCATGCTCACCGCTATAGGCCCCTTTGTACTTACGTACCAAGGCAGAAGCCTCATCAGCAACTGCACGCATCTTCTGAGCGCCATCTCTGCGCATATCCAAAATAGGCCGGACATGCAATGTGCCCACAGAGGCATGAGCATACCAAGTGCCACGTGAGCCATATTTAGAAAACACATCTGTTAAGGCTTGGGTATATTCGGCCAAACTTTCTAGCGGAACAGCACAGTCTTCAATAAAGCTCACCGGCTTACCGTCGCCCTTAAGGCTCATCATGATATTTAGGCCTGCTTTGCGCACTTCCCATAAGTTCTTTTGTGGGGAAGCATCGGGCATCGGCACAACAGATCCAGGCAAGCCCAGGTCACTCATGAGTTCTTGTAGTGCTTTGAGCTTCTCAAGCAATGGTGCATGAGACTCACCGGAAAACTCAACCAACAAGATGGCTTCTGGAGTTTGTGCTGTGTGATCAATTAAGGCGGTCTCGATCGTTTTCTTAAAGCTAGGGTTGCTGCGTGCTAAATCAATCATGGTGCGATCTACTAGTTCAACTGCAGTAGGGCCGAGCTTCACAATATGTTGGGCGCTATCCATCGCTTTATAAAAGCTGGCGAAGTTCACAATACCCAATACTTTATGTTGCGGTAAAGGCGCTAGCTTGAGTTTGAGTGACTTAAAGTACCCAAGGGTGCCTTCGCTACCAACTAGAAGGTGGGCTAGATTGACGCTGCCATCTTTTGTGTAAGGCAACTCACTCTGTGGATGAAAGATATCGAGGTTATAGCCAGCTACACGTCGCAATACCTTCGGAAAGCGTGCCTCGATTTCTGGTTGGAGGGTGGCGGCTAGGTTTTTAACGAAGTCACCTAGCTGCTTAGCAGCCCCAGTGCTACTTGCGTAATCGCTGAAGTTGGCAATTCTGCCATCTGCTAACCAGGCATCAATACCCAAAACGTTATGCACCATATTGCCGTAAGCAATCGAGCGGCTACCGCAAGAGTTATTACCAGCCATACCACCAATCGTGGCTTGTCCAGCAGTAGAAACATCCACTGGGTACCAAAGACCATGTTGCTTGAGCGAGCCATTGAGGTGGTCCAGCACAATGCCTGGCTCAACTTCAACATAACCCTTATCCAGATTGAGATCTAAAACATTTCTGAAGTATTTGGTGTTATCAATAATTAGTGCTGCGCCAGTAGTTTGACCGCACTGACTTGTGCCACCGCCACGGGGTAGCACAGGCACGCCCATCTCTGCTGCTATCTGAATTGCGCTAGCAATATCTTGCGCAGTTTTCGGCACAAAGACTGCAACAGGCATGGCTTGATAGATCGAGGCATCGGTTGCATAGCGCCCGCGACTCGCACTATCAGTCATCACTTCACCTGAAGTCTCCTTGCGAAGACGTGCTGCTAAAGCTGCTTGATCAACCATGAGTTCTTTAAGATCTAAGGGTTTATTCATGATTTGGTAGCTTCTGACAGGGATTCTGATTGGAGTAATTGAGCAACGACATCGCGTTTATTTCTGACGTGTTGGATCATAATTTTTCTCATGCGGACACTATCTCGTGCTTTAAGGGCATCGAGCATTTCTTGATGCTCTTCCACAGCCTTTTCCCACTTGACGCCATCTTGATTGGAGCGAAATCGTAATGCTTCAATGCGCGCATTCACTTGGGTAAAGAGTTTTGATAAAACAGGATTGTTTGCTGCCTGATTAATCAGATGATGAATGCGTAAATTGAGCTTGTAATAACTCGATAAATCACGGCGTGCATAAGAGGCCATCATTTCATATTGGAGGGCTTCTAATTCAGAGAGCGTGGCATCGCTAATATTGTTGGCTGCCAATTCCCCAGAGAAACCTTCTAGGTCTGCAATGACATCGAAGGTATTTAATACATCTGCAAGGCTGAGTTGCACAGCAATTGCACCACGATTGGCGATCAGCTCCACCAGACCTTCAGCTGCCAAACGGCGAATCGCCTCACGAATGGGGGTGCGGGAGACGTTGAGGCTCTCAGCCAATTCACGTTCATTCAATTTGCTGCCAGGGGCAATCTTGCCCTCGACCAAGAGGGATCTCAGCTTCTCGAAAGTCGCTTCATGCAAATTTTGTGAATTTGGCTGTTCTACTACCGTCATGGATCAACCTTTAGTTAAGCTCTCAGCTTCTTAATTTGTATACAAAATAAGAATAAACCATCTTAAAGCATAAATACAGCCTTTAAATGCTTAATTTAGGCTTTATTCTGAGGATTATTTCAAATAATTTGTATACAAAATGGAAATTTCCCAAAAATTGTCATACACTAGCAGCAGAAATAACTACCTATAAACACTTTAAAAGTGAGACAAAGCATGTTGAAACTTGATAACCACGCATCAGGACGCCATTTTTTACATATCCCTGGCCCAAGTCCTGTGCCTCCACGCGTACTCCGCGCCATTAGCTATCAAACTATCGATCACCGTGGTCCAGAGTTCGGTGCATTCGGTCTGAAGGTACTAGAGGGCATCAAAAAGATTTTTAAAACTGAGCAACCGGTCATTATTTATTCCGCATCCGGAACTGGCGCTTGGGAAGGTGCATTAGTCAACGTTCTCAATCCTGGTGACAAAGTGTTGTTCTATGAAACTGGTCAATTTGCAAACTTGTGGCGTGCACTTGGTAAGCGTCTTGGTTTGGATGTTGAGGTAGTTGGTAAAGCGGGGCAAGATTCTTGGCGTTGGGGTGTAGATGCATCTGTGATTGAAGAGCGCTTACGTAAAGATACTGGTCATGAGATCAAAGCTGTTTGCGTAGTGCATAACGAAACTTCAACTGGCGTTACTTCCAATATTGCAGCGGTTCGTAAAGCAATTGATTCCTTAAAGCATCCAGCCTTATTGCTCGTAGACAGTGTATCTGGCTTGGGTTCAGCTGATTACGAGCATGACAAGTGGGGCGCGGACGTTACTATCTCTGGCTCACAAAAAGGCCTGATGTTGCCACCTGGAATTGGCTTTAATGCTTTATCACCACGTGCAATTGAAGTCAGTGAAAAAAACAAAATACATAAATCGTATTGGGCTTGGGATGAGATCCTAGAGTCTAATAAAAATGGATATTGGCCAACTACGCCGAGCACCAATTTGATGTACGGTTTACATGAAGCCATGGACATGATGATGGCCGAAGGATTAGATACGATCTTTGCACGTCACCAGCGTTTAGCTGCTGCTTGTCGTGAAGCAGTCAATGCATGGGGTCTAGAAATTCAGTGTCAAGATAAAGACTGCTACTCACCAGTGTTGACTTGTATTGCAACACCAGAGGGTATGGATGCCGATGTATTGCGTAAACATGCACTAGAGAAATTCAACCTCTCCTTGGGAACAGGTTTAGGCAAGATCAAAGGCAAGGCATTCCGCATTGGCCATTTAGGCGATTGCAATGAATTGAGCTTGATGGCCGCCCTCAGTGGGGTAGAGATGAGTCTGGGTTCTATGGGTTACAAACCGAAGGCCAGCGGAGTCGTTGCAGCCCAAGAGTTCCTTAAATAAGAAGTACTTAGGGCAACTTAGAGCGAATTAGGGTGGGTGGAGCTAGATTCCTCAGGTTCAATCTGGCTACACCCCTTATAATTCAAGTACTTATATAGAAGTGCATGAAGTAAATACACCATATTCGAGATAGAAAGATTAAACATGACCGCAACTAAGCCTTACCTCACTCAAGCTGATGCTCAAAAGATTTTGGATGCAGCAAACAAGCATGCAGCCGCCAATAATTGGGCGGTAACGATTGCCGTTTGTGATGACGGCGGTCATATGTTGGGCTTGATTCGTCGTGATGGTTGTGCTCCAGTATCTGCATACATTGCACAAGAGAAGGCGCGTACTGCTGCAATGGGTAAACGCGAAAGTCGCGTTTATGAAGAAATTATTAATAACGGCCGCACCTCTTTCTTATCTGCTCCACATATTTCGGGCATGTTGGAAGGTGGGGTCAATATCGATGTAAATGGCTTTACCATCGGCGCAGTCGGCGTTTCCGGCGTTAAATCGACCGAGGATGCTGAAACCGCTAAGGCCGGCATTGCGGCCATCCTGTAAGTTACCTTGACAAATATTGCTACTGAAATAAATTCATCTACAGGGGTGAGCGATACCGCTACCCCTGGTGCTACTGATACTGCTCCTCCAGCAACAATTACTTTTGCTGACTTTGGTTTAGATCCGAAAATTCAAAAAGCGGTTCTTGAACAGGGTTACACCATTCCTACTCCGATTCAAGCTCAATCTATTCCGCATGTATTGGCGGGCAGTGACTTGATGGGTGCGGCACAAACTGGTACTGGTAAGACGGCCGCCTTTGTATTGCCGATCATTCAAAAGATTTTGCGTCACGCGAGTAACAGCGCATCGCCAGCACGTCATCCAATCCGTGCATTGGTTCTCACTCCGACCCGTGAGCTGGCAGTGCAAGTAGCCGAGAATGCGGCAAGCTACTCCAAACATACTGATTTGCGGGCTGCCGTTGTCTATGGTGGCGTGGATATGAAAGAGCAAGTCGCGATACTGCGTAATGGCGTAGAGATCTTGATCGCCACCCCAGGACGTTTACTAGATCACATTGGCTCTAAGGTTGCCAATCTCTCTCAAGTAGAGATTTTGGTTTTGGATGAAGCCGATCGCATGCTCGATATGGGTTTCTTGCCTGACCTACAGCGCATCATTGATTTAATTCCTGCGCAAAGACAGACATTGTTGTTCTCTGCAACGTTCTCACCAGAAATTAAGAAACTGGCACAAAGTTATTTGCGTACTCCAGTAACAGTTGAGGTGGCACGTCAAAATGCTGCGGCTGATACGGTGAAGCAAGTAGTGCACATGGTTTCCTCTGCCGACAAGCAACGCGCGATTGTCAAAGTACTAGAAGCGCGTACCCGTGCTGGTTTATCACGCCAATGCATCATCTTTACTAATAGCCGTTTGGGTTGCGCAAAGCTATCTCGTGCCTTAGAGCGTGACGGTATTAAAGCGGGCGCGATTCATGGTGACAAGAGTCAGGGCGAGCGTACTTTAACTCTGGATGCCTTTAAGTCTGGCGCAATCGAAGCATTAGTAGCAACCGATGTTGCTGCACGTGGTTTAGATATTCCCGATATGCCGTGCGTGATTAATCACGAGCTGCCTTACAACGCAGAAGACTTTATTCACCGCATTGGTCGAACAGGTCGTGCTGGCAGCAAAGGTGATGCGATTGCCTTAGTGGATGCTAGTGAAAAGCGTTTGCTTGACGATATCGAAAAGTTAATGAAGCGTAAGTTGGACGTACAGCCTTTGCCTGAAGGTGCGCCTTCACAAAGTCGTCCTTCATCTAGTAGCTATGGCGGCTCCAGTGGCTCTAGAAGCTCTTACAGCGCACCAGTCAAAATGTCTGACCCTTTCTTCTATAAGCCTTACGAGCCAAGTGCACCGGCTGCTTCCACTGTAGATTCCTCTAAGCCAGAAGAGGAGAAAGCGGGCATCACTCCTGCTAAACCTGCTGTTGGCGCTTTACTCGGCGGTTTTAAGAAAAAATAATTAACTGAGTAATTAACTTCGCCATGAATGAGTGGCTGCCAATAGCCACTCTGCAATAGTGACATTCTCGCCATCCGGCAAATTCTGCAATCCCAAATGTGTTGCTGCTTTACGTAACTCTCTCAGCGAGTGTTTCTCATCTTGCGTATTAATTTGTGTTGCTAAAGTTTGCTTGCTCAGTTTTTCACCATGCTCATCGAGCACCAGTGGTAGATGAAGATATTCTGGCCGCTTATATCCCAATATTTCTTGTAGATAAATTTGCCTTGCAGTATTACTCAGCAAATCTTTGCCACGAACGATGTGTGTAATGTTCTGCTCGGCATCATCAACGACTACAGCTAGCTGATAAGTAAATAAGCCATCACTCCTGCGTAGTACAAAATCACCTACTTCTGTATTGAGGTTTTGGCTTTGAGAGCCTAGGGCCAAATCCTTAAATTCAATATGGCAATTTGGGGGAAGGGCAATCCGCCAAGCCCGCTGCAATTGCCCGAAAGATTCTGTGGGATCGCTTATTAAGGTGGCAGGGCGGCATGTGCCGGGATAGACCATCTCTTGATTGCGGGGGGTTTCTATTCCTAGCTTGGCCAGGGCATTGGCAATAGTTTGTCTTGAGCAAGTGCAGTAATACAGGCATTGAAGCCCATATAAGCGCTTTAAAGCCCTTTGATAAGTGTTTTGGCGCTGAGATTGATGAATGACCTCCTCATCCCAGTAAAGGCCGCAGGCGAGCAATTGAGCCTGAATTTGCCCGGTTGCCTCGGGCGTGCACCTTGGGGCGTCTAAATCCTCGATTCTGAGGAGCCATTGCCCCCCATTTTTACGGGCATCTAACCAGCTTCCGAGGGCTGTAGCCAGGGATCCAGCATGAAGCGGTCCGGTAGGGGAAGGGGCAAATCGCCCGCGATAGCCGCCGGTTGGGGGTGGAAGGTTTTTGAGTGTCGACACAGCTAAAATCATCTCATGGCTTCACCCCGTTTTGTTCATCTCCGCGTCCACTCCGAATTTTCGATTACGGATGGAGTCGTGCGTATTGATGATGCGGTAGCTGCCGCCGTCAAAGATGAGATGGGTGCGTTAGCAATTACCGATTTAAGTAACTTATTTGGTTTAGTGCGGTTCTATACCGCCGCTCGTTCTGGCGGGATCAAGCCGATTGCCGGAGCGGATGTTTGGGTGAGCAACCCCCAGGATCCAGATCAGCCTCACCGCTTGTTACTCTTGGTGCAAAACCATTCCGGTTACCTCAATTTATGTGAGCTGCTTAGTAGAGCATCTCTCGATAATCAATCCCGTGGTCGTGCTGAAGTCGATTCCGCTTGGTTTAGTGAGCCTGCCGCTAAAGCAGAAGATAAAGCAGCTAAGCGCACACTCTCTTATGGCTTGATTGCACTTTCTGGCGCACGCATGGGTGAAGTCGGTATCGCGCTATTGGGTGGGCAAGAAGACCATGCCAAGATTGTTGCCAGACGCTACGAAAAACTCTTTCCGAAATCTTTTTATATCGAAGTACAGCGCAGCGGTAATCCTCAAGATGAAAAACAACTCCAGCTTGCTTGCCATCTCGCCAGTGAACTAAATCTACCGGTGGTTGCAACCCACCCAGTGCAGTTCATGCAAAAGAGCGACTTTACGGCGCATGAAGCTCGGGTTTGTATTGCTGAAGGGGAGTTGCTAGGTAACCCACGCCGCGCTAAAAAGTTTAATGATGAACAGTATTTTTTAACGCAAGATGAGATGGAAAAGCGTTTCGCTGATTTGCCTGCAGCATTGGCAAACTCAGTGGAAATTGCCAAGCGTTGCAATCTCTCATTGGTATTAGGTCAGCCACGCTTGCCAGATTTTCCAATACCGCCCGGAATTACTTTGGAAGACTATTTGTTGCAGCAATCCGAGGTCGGTTTGAAGCGCCACATGGAGCGTAATTTCCCGGATGTCGAAGAGCGCGAAACAGAAATGAAGCGCTATCACGAGCGTTTGGTATTTGAAGTCAAGACGATTTCTCAAATGGGATTCCCGGGTTACTTCTTGATCGTTGCGGACTTTATTAACTGGGCTAAAAATAATGGTGTACCTGTAGGTCCTGGTCGTGGATCTGGTGCGGGCTCCTTAGTGGCGTACTCACTCGGTATTACCGATTTGGATCCACTCCGCTACAACTTACTGTTTGAGCGATTCCTCAATCCAGAGCGGGTATCCATGCCCGACTTCGATATTGACTTCTGTCAGCATGGTCGCGACCGTGTGATTCAGTACGTAAAAGATAAGTACGGTAAAGACGCAGTGAGTCAGATTGCCACCTTCGGAACTATGGCTGCCCGGGCGGCCATTCGCGATGTGGGGCGTGTGCTAGAGCAGGGCTATAACTTCGTAGACGGCATCGCTAAACTCATTCCGAATAAGCCAGGTCAGTACATGACCATTGAGATGGCGAAGAAAGAAGAGAAGCAATTAGCCGAGCGCGAAAAGAATGAAGATGAAGTGCGTCAACTACTTTCCTTGGCGCAACAGTTAGAGGGCATGACTCGCAACGTCGGCATGCATGCTGGCGGCGTATTAATTGCCCCAGGGCGCCTTACTGATTTTTGTCCGCTCTACACCCAAGAAAGTAAAGATCAAGACAGTAGCTCCGTCATCAGTCAGTTTGATAAAGATGATGTAGAGGCGATTGGCCTGGTGAAGTTCGACTTCTTGGGCTTGACCACCCTAACCATTTTGGCAGCAGCAGAGCGCTGGATTAAAGCCTTACACGCTGATCGCAGAGATTGGAATATTGGCGAGATTGCACTCGATGATGAAAAAGCCTTTGATGTTCTGAAGCGCGCTAACACCGTTGCTGTGTTCCAGCTAGAAAGCCGTGGCATGCAAGGCATGCTCCGTGAAGCTAAGCCTGACCGCTTTGAAGACATTATTGCTTTAGTGGCTTTGTATCGTCCGGGCCCTATGGATTTGATTCCGGACTTTATTGAGCGTAAGCATGGGCGTCAAAAAGTGGAGTACCCAGATCCCCGTATCGAGCCCGTTTTGCAAGAAACCTACGGCATCATGGTTTACCAAGAGCAGGTAATGCAAATGGCGCAAATGATTGGCGGCTACTCATTGGGTGGTGCCGACATGTTGCGTCGTGCGATGGGTAAGAAAAAGCCGGAAGAGATGGCGCAGCATCGCAAGATTTTTAGTGATGGTGCAAAAGCGGGTGGTATTACAGAGTCAAAGGCAAATGAGATCTATGACTTGATGGAGCGTTTTGCGGGTTACGGATTTAATAAGTCCCACGCTGCTGCATACGCACTTTTAGCATATCAAACTGCTTGGCTTAAAGCGTATTACCCCGCTGAATTTATGGCGGCCAACTTATCACTCGCGATGGATGACACCGATAAGGTGAAGATTCTGTATGACGATTGCTCAGTGAATAACATTCGGGTGTTCTCGCCAGATATCAATACCGGTGTTTATGAGTTCACCCCATTGCGCGCACCCGATGCTGCCCCTGATTCCCCAATTAGTCATGTTCGTTATGGCTTAGGTGCAGTGCGCGGCACTGGTGAGGCGGCAATTGAGTCCATCGTGAAGGAACGTGAAGCTGGCGGACCATTTAAGGATTTGTTTGATTTCTGCGCACGGGTAGATCGCAGGCAAGTCAATCGCCGCGCGATTGAAGCGCTGATGCGTGCAGGCGCTTTTGATAGCTTGTATCGTGATTCCGTTCCAGCTGGCGGCAATTTATATGACATCCGCTCTACCTTGCTCGCCTCTTTGGCTAGAGCGATTGAGGCTGCTGAGCAAGCGGAGGCATCGATTCATCAGGTGAGCTTATTTGAGGCGGCTGGTGAAGAGGACCGCCATCTCCCAGAGCTAGTGCGCCAGCCTGTCTGGTCTGAGAAGAAACGTCTGCAAGAAGAGAAGACTTCTTTAGGGCTTTGCTTAACTGGCCATATGTTTGATGCCTATCGTGATGAGACTTCACACTTTATTCGTCAGCCATTATCTAAAGTTACAGAAGGCAAGGATCAGCTCATTGCCGGCATTATTACTTCAGCACGGATGCTGACTGGTCAACGTGGGCGCATGATGATTGCAACTATCGATGACGGCTCTGCAGCCCTCGAAGTCACCTTGTATAGCGAAGTCTATGAGCCGAATCGTTCCTGGCTAAAAGAAGATGAGCTCTTGGTTGCCAAGGTCAATGTGACGCCCGATAAGTTCTCAGGCGGCATGCGTATTGTGTCTGAAGCGGTAATGGATATTACGGGCGCGCGTATGCGTTTTGCCCGCAATGTGCATGTCTGTATTGATAATGCGATTGATATCAAGATGCTCCGTAGCCAAATTAATCCTTATCTGATGGCTAATCGTGTGCGTGATCCCAAGTTAGGGGCGTCTGCTCCTGCTGCACCAGGATCTAATGATGGCATGAAGGGCTTGATGCTGACGGCTGCTGTCACTACCAGTGGTGGCGCTTGCTTGATGCAGTTCCCAGAAGAGTTACGAATTTATCCTGACGATGCCTGCTTGCATGGCTTAAATCAAATCTTGGCTTCTAAGCAAAAAGATCCCGTACAGATTCAGTATCACTAAGTTCGGCATTGCAGTATTGACCGTTCCTTTAGTTCGGTAATGCTTTCTGAATCGCTTCAATGACTTGCTTAGGCTCTAGTAAGTCCAGGCACTCGCTGTAACTATCGGCTTTATCTAAGCATCCTGCTTTACGGCAAGGCACGCATTCACCAGGACCTTGCAGTATGGTGACATTACCAACGGTTTGGGTACGAGCCCGCAATTGATATGGCTGCTCACCAATAAAACCATTGGGCCATGGGCCAAAGTTCGTTGGTGGGGTGGCGCCAAAGAGAGTGATGGTTGGGGTATTGCATGCTGCTGCTAAGTGGGTGATGGAAGTATCAACCCCAATATACAAGGCAGCACCACAAATCAAAGTGCCCGCTTGAGGAATGGATAATTTACCAGCAGCATTAATTACTTTTTTCTTAGTTTCTTCATCCAACAGGGAAATGATGTCGTGATTAAGTTGTACATCTTGCTTGGCAGGTGAGGCGCTTAATGCCACCTGAAGGTTTTGCTTTACGAGCCAGGTGATGAGCTCCTGCCAATACGCTAGCGGCCAACGTTTGTATGCTGTTAGTGGACCTGGGTGCACAACGACATAAGGCTGCTTAAGTTCGTTTGTAATGATCGGCGTTAAGGGTTCTCCAGCGGGCGGAGTAACTGAGATCGGCTTGGAAAATAGTTCAGGAGGGTTCTTAAAGAAAGCTTCTAGTAGGCGGAGCTTTTCTGTAATGACATGCTGCTGAAAGTAGTCAACATCCACTGTGTGCATACAGATGAATTTCTTCCAGGCATTTTGCTTCTCACTTTTACTGCGCTTTTGTTGATCCTGCGCATCTTTGCCTTGAGGATGACCGCCCAGTACGCCGACTCTTCTAAAGGCCGCTACCAAGCCATAAAGGTAAGCGCGATCGCTGGGTTGTGTAACAACGGCTAAATCATAGCGTTGAAACAGGCGATTAAAGAGCGCTAGATATTCACCAAAACCAGGACGATCCGAAGTTTCAATCACTTCAGCAATATCGGGATTGCCATGGAGCATCTCTAACTTGCCGCGATACCCTAAAAAATGAAACTCCGCATCAGGCCAGAGCTCTCTGGCTTTGCTAATTAGTGGTGTTGTTACTAATACATCTCCAATTTGCCTCGTGGCAATAAATAAAACCTTTTTAGGTTTGAGTGTGGAGTACGTATTCATGGGTGGGAATGTTCAAAGGGCCTTAGCCAAGATCTTCTCACGAACCCGTCGAGCGTTCTCGGCAGCATTGCTTTGATCGTGAATTTTATGAAAGAGATGGAGCACTTCAGTAGACCATGAGCCTGACTTACGGCGGATACGATGGTGTTGTAAGCGGAAGATGAAATCTGCATCCTCATGACCCCAGCCTGTCATAGCCTCATCAAAGCCGTTAATGGCTTCAGCATCGGCCTTCCAGCAAGCCATATTGCAACCCTTGATGCGGCGCCAAACAAATTTTTTGTAATCACGCCAAGAGCCATTACCTAACTTTACTTTGAGGGGCCAATATTTATTGATGCCACCACTCAAGCGCTTGCTAATGAGGTTTGAACAAAAGCGCTCAAAACTCCATTGGGGCCAAGTGAGTAGTTCGGTGGTGAGGTGTTCATTAAGCAGGACTCTGCTGCCGGTAACTAAGTATCCCTTTTGTGCCAGCGCACGATGCTGAGCCACAAAGTCTGGCTGGACAATGCAATCGCCATCCAAAAAAACCAGATAGTCGCCATGAGCTGCAGCGATTGCTTTATTAAGAATTTTGGTTTTCTGAAAGCCTCGGTCTTCTTGCCAAAGATGTGTGATGGAGGCGGGGTGTGAACCTTTAATGGACTCAATGAGATGTTTTGTACTCTCGGTCGAGCCATCATCGGCAATGATGATTTCAAAGTTCTGATCGGTTTGCGTAGCTAGAGATTCTAGGCACAGCTTCAGTGCTTGTGGCCAGTTATACGTAGCCAACAAAATCGAAATCATTTGCTGACTTCCTGATTCAGATGCCACAACTTGATATAGCGGTAGTAAGTTCCCTGGCCATTGGATACGGCCAATGCAAATCCTTGAGGGCCATCTAGAAATCCTGCACGCAAAACATAGGTCCGGAAAAATGCCCATGCACCATGAAGAACTGCCTTAAGAGGGCTACTAGTTTTACCTCTAGCAAAGGCTTGCTCTGCAGAGGCGGAGGAATAACGATCGAGCTTTTGGAGTACTTGAGAGTAATTCATGAAGCTGTAATGCAACATGGGATTTTCTAACTTGGCGACTTGGCCGCTTGGAATGAGACGCTCATGAACCAAATCATCTGAGAAGCGGGCAGTGCCCCGTTTAAATAAACGATCGACATAATCCGGGCTCCAGCCAGAGTGGCGGATAAAGCGTCCGCAATACCAAGACAGTCTGGGGATGGCAAAGCAATCCACATGGGCGCTATGGTGAATCGCCGTCAGAATTTCTGACTTTAGGGCTGGGGTCAGTCTTTCATCGGCATCTAAAGAGAGGACCCATTCGCTGGTAGCCAGATCTAGGGCGCGGTTCTTCTGGGGTCCAAAACCGGGCCAATCAGACGGCTGGGCTATCGTTGCCCCATGGTTTTTAGCTATCTCTAGGGTGCGGTCAGAGCTATTGGTATCGACAACTACGATCTGCTGGGCGATCCCCTCCAGGGAGGTCAGGCAATCGTCCAAATTGGCCTCTTCATTGCGGGTGATGAGTATGACTGATAAGGTGGGCATAATTCATTATATGAATGCTCAAGACCGTACCGCCCTAAATCGCTTAATTACCTACCTCAAGCCCCATATTGGCCTGATTGTGGGGTCCTTATTGGCTATGGCTGTAGTTGCCGCCGCCGAGACCTCAATCCCCGCATTAATGAAGCCTTTGCTAGACAGAGGCTTTACTGGGCAGCTCAATAGCAAACTCTGGCAGGTGCCTGTTTTCTTGGTGGGTTTGGCTTTGGTTCGGAGTTTGGCTCAATTTCTGTCGAACTATTTACTCACCAGGGTCATTAACTCCGTACTTTTAAAGTTACGTACGCAAATGTTTCAAACCCTTTTGAACGCTAGCACTACTTTTTTTCAAAAGAACTCCGCATCTACTTTAATTAATGGCGTTGTCTTTGAGGTGAATAACGTTCTTTCTGTAATGGGTGGAATGTTAATTAGCTTAGTGCGTGATTCTTTAACGGTAGTTGGATTGATGGGCTACCTGATATATCTGAACTGGCAATTAACATTAGTCGTCTTAATTATTTTCCCCGTGATTGCTTACATCATGAGCAAAATTAATCGACGCTTAAGAGCTCTAAATAGAGAGCAGCAAACTTTAGTGAGTGAGTTGGCATATATCGTTGAAGAATCTGCGGCTGGTTACAAGATTGTTAAGGTGCATGGTGCTCAAGATTATGAGATGAACCGCTTTATGCTAAAAGCAGAACGTCTACGCCAATTTGCCTTGAAGTCAGCTGTTACTGGCGGCTTAAATCAGCCAATTACTCAGTTAATAGCTTCTATGGCTTTATCTGTTGTGCTGGTCATTGCTTTGATGCAATCTACCACCGAAGGTACCACTGTCGGTGGATTTGCTGCTTTTATTACAGCAATGATGTTGGTGATCTCCCCTTTAAAGCATTTAGCCGACATTAATCAACCTTTGCAGCGTGGCCTTACTGCTGCAGAGATGATTTTTGGATTGATGGATCAGCCTTTTGAGGAGGATGAAGATCGCAAGCAAGATATGAGGTCACTTGACAAGGCAAAAGGCGCGATTCGTTTTGATGATGTTGGATTCTCTTATCAGCAAGAAGCTGGACGGCAAGATGCCCTTAGCAATGTCAATCTCAATATTAAGCCTGGAGAAGTGGTTGCTTTTGTAGGGCCTTCTGGTGGCGGTAAGTCGACCCTGGTCAATTTATTGCCTCGATTCTTCAAGCCTACTAGTGGCCATATTTACTTGGACGATATTCCGCTGGAGGATATTGTGTTGGCAGACGTGCGTCGACAGATCGCATTTGTGAGTCAAGATGTCATTCTCTTTAATGACACTATCGCTGCTAATGTGGCGTATGGTGCCAATGGCCCAGCTGGAGTCGATCGCGGTCGTGTGATAGAGGCATTAGAAGCCGCTAATCTCAGCGCTATGATCAAAGAATTGCCAGAAGGCATTGATTCCATGGTTGGGGACAACGGTAATCGCTTATCTGGCGGCCAACGTCAGCGTTTAGCCATTGCACGTGCTATCTATAAAGATGCACCAATTCTGATATTGGATGAAGCTACATCGGCTCTGGATTCTGAATCCGAGCGTCAGGTTCAGGAAGCGCTGGATACCTTAATGGCTAATAGAACGACTTTAGTGATTGCGCACCGTTTATCGACCATTGAACATGCTGACAGAATTGTGGTTCTGGAGCACGGTAAGATTGTCGAGAATGGTTCTCACGAAGATTTGATTAAGCACGATGGCTTGTATGCGAACTTACATCGCATCCAATTCTCGAACGCTTAATTCGAAAACCTTAACTCAGAACGATATCGTATTGCTCTTGGCGGAAGCTGCCTTCTGCTTGAAGGGTAATTGGCTTGCCAATGAAGTCCCCCAACTGCGCCAAGAATTGATTCTCTTCCTCTAGGAATAAATCAATCACATCAGGTGCAGCCACAATCCTAAATTCACGTGGATTAAATTGGCGATGCTCTCGCACAATTTCGCGCAAAATCTCGTAACAAATCGTTTGGGCCGTTTTAATTTCACCCTTGCCAAGGCAAGTGGCACATGGCTCACAAGTAATATGGGCTAAGGACTCACGCGTCCGTTTGCGGGTCATTTCTACTAAGCCCAATGCTGAAAAGTCACTCACTGAGGTGCGAGCATGGTCGCGTTCAAGATTGCGTTTGAGTTCATGCAATACAGACTCTTGATGATCTTTGCTAACCATATCGATGAAATCAATGATGATGATTCCGCCTAGATTGCGCAAACGGAGTTGACGTGCAATCGCTTGGGCTGCCTCTAGATTGGTTTTAAAGACAGTGTCATCGAGATTGCGAGCGCCTACATAACTCCCTGTATTCACATCAATCGTAGTCATAGACTCTGTTTGATCGATCATGAGATAGCCGCCAGACTTGAGGTCGACTCGGCGACCTAGTGCTTTATTAATTTCTGCATCCACATCAAATAAGTCAAACAGGGCACGCTCGCCACGATGCAGAGTCAGCTTACCTAGAAGGTTAGGCATGTAGGCATTTGTAAATGCTTTGAGCTTCTCAAAATTCTCGGCAGAATCCACACGGATTTGGGTGGTGTCTTCACCTGCAACATCGCGTAATACACGCTCCGCTAGACTAAGGTCCTGATAGAGCAGGGTAGGCGCCGGGTTGTGTTTCATGGCCGCATGAATGTTTTCCCAGGTAGTTCGCAGGTAAAGCATGTCATGCTGTAGTTCTGTGTCGGATGCATCTTGAGCGCTAGTACGGACGATGATGCCGCCTTTTTCATCTGCAGCCATCAAACCTGCGAGACGCGTCTTAATGGCTTCACGCTCTTCAGGTTGATCAATCCGCTGAGAAACGCCAATATATTTTTCAGTAGCAGTATCGCTACCTGCCGGAGGTAGGTAGACTAAATTACGTCCAGCAATACTCAGTTGGGTTGTTAAGCGTGCACCTTTTGTCCCTAAAGGATCTTTTAATACCTGCACCAATAGTGTTTGACCTTCAAACAATAATTTTTCAATTTGTGCTTGAGGATTATTTTGTGTGATGTCAGCGACGTGCATAAATGCGGTGCGCTCAAGACCAATTTCGATAAATGCGGATTGCATGCCTGGCAGTACACGAACGACTTTGGCTAAATAGATATTTCCCACGATACCGCGTTGGCGAGTACGCTCAATTTGTAACTCTTGAACCGCCCCTTGCTGAATTAAAGCAACGCGCGTTTCTTGCGGGGTGATATTGATCAGTATTTCTTCATTCATATGCTGCTGACTTGGGCGCGATCTAGTAAAAGCTTTGTTTCATAAATAGGTAGGCCCATGATACCGCTATAGCTGCCCTGAATTGAAGGAATAAAAGCCCCACCCAAGCCCTGTATGCCATAGGCGCCAGCCTTACCAAAGGGTTCGCCGCTAGCAATATAGGCATCAATCTGTTCCGTTGATAAATCGGCAAACTGAACTTTAGAAACCTGTACAAGCTGTATGGGATTTTCATCGGGACTGACGGTCACCGCTACTGAGCTGAGAACTTCATGTATTTTGCCGCTGAGCATTTTCAAAATTCGAGTGGCATCCTCTGCGTCAACTGGCTTGCCCAGAATTTCACCATTAGGATGAGTGGGTAAGCTCACAGTAGTATCGGCGCAAAGAATGGGGGCCCAAGGCAAACCACTTTTTTTCCACCTTAAAAGTGCTGCAGCACTTTTTGCTAAGGTAACGCGCTCTACGTAGGTGTGTGCCTTTTCTTGCGGGAGAGGGGTTTCGATGCTCTCGCTATCTTCATCTGAACTTGGTAGCAGCATTTCAAAGCAAATACCCATTTGCTTTAAGAGCTCTTGGCGGCGAGGGCTTTGTGAGGCGAGATAAATAAAAGAGTTCAACGGATTACTCGCGATGATAGGGGTGGCCTTGCAGAATAGTCCAGGCTCGATAAAGCTGCTCTACCAACATGACTCTGGCCATGGCATGTGGCAAGGTAAGACTGGAGAGTCGCCACATCGCTTGCGCACTTGCTTTCAGGCTGGGGTCCAGGCCATCTGCGCCACCAATTAAGAAGGTAATGTCGAAGCCTTCTTGACGCCAGCTAGCCAGTTGAGTGGCAAGATTCTGAGTGGTTTGGTCTTTGCCTCGCTCATCCAAAGCGATCACTCTGGATCCCTTGGGAATGGCTGCTGCAATCTTTAAGGCTTCTTTAGCAGGGGTGAGATCGGGTTTAATCTCTTTGATTTCAATGCTGCAATCTGCCGGCATTCTTTTAATGTAGTCATGAGTTGCCGTAGCAACCCAATCAGGCATCTTATGACCAACAGAGACGATGGTGAGCCGCATTGCCGCAAGTGACGACGAGATTACTCGTCGTCTTCGGATTCGCTGGCTTTAACAAGACCTTTATCACCAGCTAATTTCACGCGTACAGGTTTAGCACCCCACATACCTTCAAGCTGATAGTAGGAGCGCAACATTGGTTGCAAAATATGTACGACGATATCGCCACAATCAACCAGTACCCATTCACCAGTTTCTAAACCTTCGATAGAAATAACTTCTCCACCTTTAGCATTCACCTCTTCTTTAACCGACATGGCTAAAGAGCGCGTTTGGCGGTTGCTAGAACCAGTGGCAATGACCACTCGATCAAATAACTCGCTTAATTTAGTGGTGTCATACACGCGGATATCTTGTGCTTTAACATCTTCTAGGGCATCAATCACGACGCGTTGTAATTTACGTAAGTCCATATTTTCTCGGCAATAATTTTTCTAATTAGGGTGATCTTAGCTTGATTACTGATACAAGCCCAGATTTGTAATGATTTCTAGGGTGTGGGTTGGAATTTGCTCGGATGCAATAGCGCTCCGTGAGCTGGATTTGAGGCGATCTCGTAGTGCTGTTGAGGATAGATCAATATTTAAGCTTTCATCGATGTATATGAGGCCTGCAGCGCTATTTTCAAGAGCTTTAGCATCAGATGTTTGATTAGTTTTCAAGAATTGACTCACTTCGGAGCTTATTTCTCGCTTTAAATCATGATGTGGCCTAGTTGCCACCGCAAAATTGACAAACTGGCTTAGCTTCTCCCAGGAGTTCCAGCTAGGGAGGGCAACAAGAGAGTCTGCTCCCATCAGCCAAGTCAGGCTAGCGTTTGTTCCAAAGCGCTCACGCAAGGCTTTAACGGTATCAATCGCATAACTAGGCCCAGCGCGATCAATCTCCATGCGATCAATGCCTACTTGAGTGGAGATCTTGAGATATAAAAATGCTCTCGCCAAATCAATGCCAGCAGCTTCAGTTAACTTCAGACGCATTTCTGCGGCAGTGATGCCAGTTCCCTTTTGCCATGGCTCACCACTCGGAATAAGTAGCAGTGCATCTAAGTGGAGTAGCTTTGCAAAATGGGTAGCCAATTTCAAATGGCCTACATGAGGAGGGTCAAATGTACCCCCAAGAATGCCAATTTTCTTTATAGCGCTCAAGCTAGCCAATCTCGTGGCTTAAGGTAATAGTCATATAGCTTAGCCTCAGGAGTTCCGGGCTTTGGCTGCCAGTTGTACCACCACTGAACTACTGGCGGCATCGACATCAGAATGGATTCAGTGCGACCACCAGAGTGCAAACCAAAGATGGTGCCTCGATCAAAGATCAAGTTGTATTCCACATAGCGACCGCGGCGATATTCTTGGAAGGCCTTTTCTTCGGGGGTGAAGCTATCTTGATAGCGGCGCTGCACGATCGGCAGGTAAGCGTTAATAAATGCATCACCCACTGCGCGAGTCATAGCAAAACTTTTCTCAAACCCAAGCTCATTAAAGTCATCAAAGAAAACGCCGCCAATGCCGCGCGGCTCCTCACGATGCTTTAGGTAGAAGTATTCATCACACCATTTTTTAAAGCGAGGGTAGAGCTCTTCGCCAAAAGGGTCTAAGGCATCCTTGGCAGTTTGGTGAAAGTGCTTGCAGTCTTCATCAACGCCGTAGTAGGGCGTGAGGTCAAAGCCGCCCCCAAACCACCATACCGGCTCTTTACCAGGCGCTTGCGCAATAAAGCAACGCACATTCATATGCGTGGTGGGTACTTTGGGGTTATTTGGGTGGAATACCAAAGACACGCCCATTGCTTCAAAGCTACGACCTGCCACCTCTGGACGATGATGAGATGCGGAAGGGGGCATTTGATCGCCGCGGACATGGGAGAAGCCCACACCACCTTTTTCCAGAATATTACCGCCATCTAAAATGCAGGTGCGACCATAGCCTTTGAGTTTGCTGTCTTCTGGCTTATGCCATTCATCAGCAACAAAGACCTTGCCATCTAAAGCGCTCATGGCACTTGTGATGCGATCTTGCAACCCTAAAAAATAGTCCTTTAGGGTTGCGATATCGATTTGGGTCTGTTGATCTGACAAGGGTGCTCTAACTTGATGGGTTTACTTAATTGCGCGGTAGCCAATATCTTTACGGTATTGCATGCCGTCAAACTGGATATGGCTGATGGCTTCATATGCTTTTTGTTGGGCACCACGCACAGTATCTGCGAGACCCACTACGCACATCACCCGTCCGCCGGATGTCACCACTTTGCCATCCTGCAATTTCGTACCAGCATGGAACGTAATTTGATCTTCAGTATCAGCCGGAATGCCGGTAATCACATCACCAGCACGTGGGGTATCAGGGTAATTGTGGGCTGCAAGCACAACGCCTAGTGCAGTGCGACGATCCCATTCCAGCTCAACTTCATTGAGCGTGCCGTCAACCGCATGATCTAGTGCATTGACGAGATCACTGCGCAGGCGAGCCATGATCGGTTGAGTTTCTGGGTCGCCCATGCGGCAGTTAAATTCCAAGGTCTTGATCTTGCCATCAGGGGAGATCATTAAGCCTGCATACAAGAAGCCTGTATACGGAATGCCATCTGCTTGCATGCCCTTCACTGTTGGCATGATCACTTCACGCAATGCACGTGCATGAATTTCTGGGGTAACAACTGGCGCAGGGGAGTAGGCACCCATGCCACCTGTATTTGGGCCTTGGTCAGCATCTAGTAAACGCTTGTGATCTTGACTGGTCGCTAATGCAAGAACATTCTTGCCATCTACTAGAACAATAAAGCTGGCTTCTTCACCTGTTAGGAATTCTTCAATCACAACACGGGCGCCTGCATTGCCTAATTTATTATCAGCCAACATCATGTCAACCGCAGCATGCGCTTCTTCAAGACTCATAGCAACCACTACGCCTTTACCTGCAGCAAGGCCATCAGCTTTAATCACAATCGGCGCACCCTTGGCATCAATATAGGCATGTGCTTCAAGGGCGCTAGAAAACGTTTGGTAATCGGCTGTTGGAATACCATGACGCTTCATAAAGGCTTTAGAAAAGTCTTTGGAGGATTCCAGTTGAGCCGCCAATTGTGTTGGACCAAAAATACGCAAGCCATTGTTGCGGAATACATCCACAATGCCGGCGGCCAGCGGAGCTTCTGGGCCTACAACCGTTAGATGAATCTTCTCGCGCTTAGCAAAATCAGCGAGCTCTTGCAATCCAGTGATCGGTAAGTTCTCAATGCCTGCAGCAGTTTGTTTGGCGGTAGCTGTACCACCATTGCCAGGAGCAACATACACCGTTTGGACTTGCGGGGATTGGGCCAACTTCCAAGCTAGCGCATGTTCGCGTCCGCCAGATCCGATTAGGAGAATTTTCATAACAAGCTATCTAGTATTTAAATGAAGTAATTAAAGAAAATGAATTTAAAAATTAAAGTGCAGCGTTCGTAAACACTTCTTGAACGTCATCTAAGTTCTCGAGCGCATCTAATAATTTCTGCATGCTCTCAGCCTGATCACCTTCCAAAGCAATCTCAGTCTCAGGGCGCATGGCAACCGTTGCTAGCTCAGGCTTGAGGCCTGCTTTACTAATAGCATCTTGTACATTTGAAAAATCAGGAACAGGAGACAGTACCTCTAAAGAACCATCATCGTGAGTAATCACATCTTCAGCGCCAGCATCTAATGCAACTTCCATGAGTTGATCTTCGCTAGTGCCTGGGGCAAATAACATCTGCCCACAATGCTTGAATAAAAAAGCAACAGAACCTTCGGTACCCATATTGCCGCCATTCTTGTTAAAAGCATGGCGAACCTCTGCAACGGTGCGAGTACGGTTATCGGTTAAGCAATCGACAATAATGGCGGCGCCATTCATGCCATAACCCTCATAACGAATTTCTTCGTAGTTCACGCCTTCTAGAGATCCGGTGCCGCGTTGAATTGCTCTTTGCACGTTATCGTTCGGCATATTTGAGTCTTTGGCCTTATCAATAGCCAAGCGTAAACGTGGGTTGGTAGCAATATCACCACCGCCTAATTTGGCGGCTACGGTAATTTCTTTAATGAGTTTGGTCCAAATCTTGCCGCGTTTTTCGTCCTGACGACCTTTGCGGTGCTGAATATTGGCCCATTTCGAATGGCCGGCCATACGGGTAAGTCCTTTTAATAATTTGGCTAGAAGACCTCATTTTAAGGGGTTCTAGACCCAAGGTAGGGGGTAAGCAAGCATTTTTTGTTACACTCTCATGTCTTAGTAGTAACAAAGTAGCAAAGTAAGCAGAATTTCCACTGCAAACACCTGCCTCGGTGATGGAATTGGTAGACGTGCCGGACTCAAAATCCGGTGCCGCAAGGCGTGGCGGTTCGAGTCCGCCCCGAGGCACCACTCAAAGACTGTTCAGTCCTTGAGCATCCCCAGATTATTTAAATTTCGTAAGTCTCGGATTCGTTATTCATTGCCTGCTCAACAATCTTCTTCGTGAGTGTTGGTGAGAAGAGTTCAATGAAGGTGTAAACAAAGGACCTGAGGTAGGCGCCTTGTTTAACACCAATATGGGTGACGTTGTTGCCAAATAAATGTCCCGCAGGAATGACCTTGAGATTGCGATCTCGATCAGGGTCATAAGCATGACCCGCAACAATACCAATGCCCATACCCGTCTCTACATAAGTCTTAATGACGTCAGCATCGATGGCTTCCAAAATAATATCGGGCGCAATATTTCTTTGTGCAAAGGCTGCATCAATCTTGCTGCGACCAGCAAATGCTTTGTCGTAAGTGATGATGGGGTACTTAGCAATCTCTTCTAGAGTAAGCGTTGCCTGGTTGAGAAGGGGATGGCTTAAGGGCACCATGAGTACGTGCTGCCATTGATATCCTGGTAAAGCGAGCACGCCTGGGGTATTCGCAATCCCTTCGGTAGCAATGGCAATATCTGCACGATCATGTGTGAGTAACTCTGCAATTTGACCTGGATTACCTTGCTGAATACTCACCTTAACTTTTGGAAAGCGTTTGGTAAATTCAGTCAGCACTTTAGGAAGTGCGTAGCGCGCTTGTGTATGGGTAGTGGCAATGACGAGACTGCCTTGATCTTGGCTAGCAAAATCTTTACCCACTCTCTTCAGTGTTTCCACTTCATCGAGGATGCGCTCAATAGAACTCAAAATACGTTTACCTGGTTCGGTCAAGGAGCGAATGCGCTTGCCATGGCGACGAAAGATCTCCACACCTAACTCATCTTCCAACTCAATAATGGCCTTAGAAACCCCCGGCTGAGAGGTGAATAAGGCTTTAGCTGCTGTCGTTAAATTGAAGTTTTGCCTAACGGCTTCACGTACAAAGCGGAATTGGTGGAGATTCATAAGGATTCCTATCTATATATCAGCAATAATATAGGAATCAAATTCTAAATGATTTTTGGGTATTAAGCCTTAGAAACCCAGCGCAACCCGAATAGCGCCAAAAGGAAGTAGAGCAAAGGCGGGGTAAGCGCTGTTAGTAGTGCTGGCCAAGAACCTAAGAGCCCAACGTTAGAGAAGAGGGAGTTAAACAGCTGGAAGCTCATACCCAGCATGATTCCACCAAACACCTTGATACCAACACTACCTGCTCGAACCTTAAGGTATGCAAACGGAAGGGCTAGTGTGAGCATCACAAAAATTGTGAAGGGATAAACCACCTTCTTCCAGAAAGCAATGGAATGTCTTTGCGCATCTTGTTTGTTTTCACGCAGGTGAGAGATGAAGCGACCTAAGCTCATGATCGACATTTTTTCAGGGCTGATTAAGAGCACATTCAAAATTTGGGGCGTGACCTCCGACTCCAGAGTGAGAATCGGATGCGTAAAAGTTTGTGCAGAAAAAACGGGGTTCAGTGGGTCAGACTGCTTGGTTTCTTTAAAGCGAGTTTCGGTGACGTCATTTAAAACCCAGATGCCAGTCTCATCAAACTGTCCGGAGACTGCGCTACGAATAGAGAGAAGATGATAGGTGTCATCAAACTCATACATGCGGATATTTTGAATCTCATTATCTTTATCAACCTTACCTACGTTGACATAGCGCACTCCAGGTCTCACAGGTCCGCTACCATCCTCATCGCGTAAGCGATCCTTTACCCAAACACCTGTTTTAAATTGTGACGTATAGGCTGAGCCCATAGCCTTCATCCTAATCTGATCAGACTTTGCCTCGGAATAAGGGCCAACCCATTCACTCATGATGAGTGTGAGCGCTACTAAGGGAAGGGAAATTTTTGTGAGGGTAATGAGCCCGCGTTTAACGTCTAATCCAGCGATGCGCAAAATGGTGAATTCAGACTGGCTAGCCAGCATTGCAAACACATAGATACTGCCAATCAAGCCTGCAATGGGGATGATTTCAGAGATTCGGCTTGGCGCTTTTAGAAGAACATGAAGTAGCGCTAGAGGAAGTGTGTAGGCTCCTTGCACAGACCCTAACTCGCTCAAGATATCGAAGAACAAAAACAAAGCTACCAAGGCGAACAAGATAAAGCCAAAAGCAGCATAAATCTGCTTGGCTAAATAGCGCTCGTAAATGAAAGGAAAGAGCAATTTCATTTGGTGGCCATAGAGGCGGGCAATTGACGGCGCCACCACTTTAGAGAGGGATTAATACGATTGCGAATTAAGGCTGTCGCAATTAAGAGGGCAAGCAAATGAATAGGCCAGATGGCAACAAAAACACTGACCTTGCCTTGCGAGACAAAATTTTGCGTTAGGTTAAGCAAGTTGCTATAGATTAAATAAATTAAGACCGCATAAAACATCGCAGTGTAATTACCCAAGCGAGGGTTCACATAAGCCAGCGGAATTGCAATCAGCACCAAACCCAATGCCATTAATGGCAAGCCAATACGCCACAGTAACTCAGCACGATTAGGGTTGATAGAGGCTGGATTAGGATCATTTAAAAGTTCAGTGATTGTCTTCTCGCGATCACGTGGTGCGGGCGCCAATGATTCTTTACTCCGTATCTTGGTACTGTATTCATTAAATTCCAGAATTCTGAAATCGGGCTGCGTGGGTTGCCCCTCATAGCGCCTGCCGTTATGCAGCACGATAGATTTCTCGCCACCTGCAGAGTTTTGAATATAGCCAGTTTGGGAAACTGCAATACTCAGTCGACCATTCTTAGAGTCGGCTACGAAGATATTCTTGACTTCACTTTTATCAACATCGAGCTCTTCAATGAAAAATACGCGCTCTGCTTTTGCGGACTCTTTGAATTGTCCAGCACTCACCATGGATACATCATCACGTTGTTGAAAGCGTTGACTAATTAAAGTAGATTCTCGGTTTGCCCAGGGCCAGACAAAAAGAGCCAGAAGCGCGATCACAATGATGAGCGGCGTAGCAAATTGCATGATAGGGCGAATGAGATTGGTAACGCTTAAGCCACTAGCAAACCACACAATCATTTCTGAGTCTTTGTACCAGCGCACCAGAACAATGAGGGTTGCGACAAATAGAGAGACTGTTAAAAGAACGGCAAGATAACCCAGGGTAGCCAAAGCAATCAAAACGAGTGCATCTTCTGGATTGACCGCCCCGTTAGCGGCATAACCCAAAATTCGGATCACCAAGGTGGTCACCATAATGGTGACTAAGACCAAAAAGACCCCGCCAGTCGTAAAACTGAGTTCGCGGCGAAGGGCCTGGTTAAAAATCATGAGAATTTATAGGTCTGGATTCGAAAGGTTATTGGGCTTGTAAATGGCTTATATTGCTGGAGGTAAGGGAAGTTATTCTCATGTCGGAGGATAATGGATAAACGTCCCAAATTAGCAGATTACCCCTTTTGAATCGACCAAAACACCTTAATAGATTATGACAATTCAATTCAGCACCAAGATTTTCCCTCAAGCAGACCTTCAGAGCCTAAAACTCCAGAAATCTAGCCTCAAATCCTTGCTTAGCAACAATACCGACTGCTTGGTTTTGGCATATTCCCAGGCGGATTTAGATAGTTTCTCAGGCGCTAAGGGCGCCAAGGCAAAAGTAGGATTTTTGCCAGAGTTAGATCTCTTGCTCGGAGGCGCAGTCAATCACGCCAATATTCTTGGGGATTTAGATTCCAAGCAAGCTTCCGTATGCATGTTGCGTGCAGAAAAATCTTGGTCTAGCAATGGCGTTAAAGCAAAAAGAGTATTGCTAGTGAGTTTGGGCGATGTACATCTTGCTAGCGAACGGAGTTTGACTACCTATTCCAAAGTTGCTCGTGCAGCTTTGAAGGTTTTAAGTGGCGGATCAATTGAAAGTGCGCTTTGGTTTACGCCAAGTTTTGCGCTGGCTCACAAAGCTGACTTCATTGCAGAAGAGGTTCGCCTGACCGTTCAATACGCTGGCGACCAAGCTTATCGTTTTGGCGTTCGTCAACCCACCATGAAATTCAAAGTAAAAGATAAAGCAGATACTTTTAAGCATCTCATTTTTGCAGGTAACGATACCTGCGCTAAAGAGCTTAAGGCTGCGGTAGAGCAGGGTGTCGCCATAGTAGAGGGCATGCACTTGGCGAAGGACTTGGGCAATCTTCCTCCAAACATCTGTACACCTACCTACCTCGGCAAGACAGCGCAGGGCTTAAGTAAAAAAACTGCTCTGAAAGTGGATGTGCTTGGGCTTAAGCAAATTGAAGCATTGGGAATGGGTTCATTTTTATCCGTTGCCAAAGGATCCGCTACCCCGCCGCAATTTATTGTGATGAAACATCAAGGTGGCAAAGCAGGAGAGGCGCCGATTGTTTTGGTGGGCAAGGGAATTACTTTTGATACTGGCGGAATTTCATTAAAGCCAGGTGAAGCCATGGATGAAATGAAGTACGACATGTGTGGCGCAGCTTCAGTGATCGGTACGATGTACTCCGTTGCTTTAATGAAATTGAAGAAGAATGTGATTGGCGTCATTCCTACTTGTGAAAATATGCCATCAGGCCAAGCCACTCGTCCTGGCGATATTGTGAAGAGCATGTCTGGACAGACTATTGAGATTCTCAACACTGATGCAGAGGGACGCTTAATTTTGTGTGATGCGCTGACTTATGTAGAGCGCTTTAAACCGGCAGCAGTGATTGACGTTGCCACCTTAACTGGTGCTTGCGTGATTGCCTTGGGTCATGTGCACAGCGGTTTGTTTTCTGAAGAGGAGAACTTGGTAAGTGAGCTGACTAAAGCGGGTCATGCTTCTTTAGATACCGTATGGCGTTTGCCTTTGGATGCGGCCTATCATGAGCAACTTAAATCCAATTTTGCAGATGTGGCCAATATTGGTGGTCGTCCAGCTGGCAGTGTGACAGCAGCCTGCTTCTTGTCTCGCTTTACCGAGAAATACAAATGGGCGCACTTGGATATCGCTGGCACTGCATGGAAGAGTGGCGCCGCCAAGGGCTCTACCGGTCGTCCTGTGCCGCTTTTAGTGAACTTCTTGCTCGAGCGCAAGTAAGCACTCTATATCCTGGGTAAATATTGAATGGCTCGAATCGATTTTCATAGCAATGTTAGTGACAAGCTCGAATACGCTTGTCGCCTCACGCGGAAGATTTGGAGCGCTACGCCAGAAGGTGAACCAGTCCGCAATATTCTGATGGTGGGCGAGAAGGCGGATCTGAAAAAGCTGAATGAACTTCTTTGGGCATTTAGTAGTACTGATTTTTTGCCGCACTGTTTTATTGAGGACGAGGCCGCAGCCGAAACCCCAATAGTACTAACGGATGACTTTGCTTCCCCATCCTTGAGCGGTATTCCCCATGCTGATGTCATGATTCATTTGGGAATGCGTATGCCTGCTGATGTGCCAGCCTTGGTTGCGCGCTTTCCCAGAATCGTTGAGGTGGTCACTGTGAATGAAGCAGAGCGATTGGCAGGGCGCGAGCGCTTTAAGGCTTATCGAGAGTTGGGCCATGAGCTGCATAACTTCGATCAATCCAAAAACTAAGAGCTATGTTGATTCATCCACAGTTTGACCCTGCAGCAATTCGTATTGGATCTTTTGCAATTCATTGGTATGGCTTGATGTATTTAATGGCCTTCGTTCAATTTTTACTTCTAGGGCGCTTGCGTATTCTCGCCCCACGCTACCAAGCCCTGGGTTGGACCTATAAAGATCTTGAGGATCTTCTTTTTGCCGGCGTTCTTGGCGTGGTGCTAGGTGGTCGTTTGGGTTACACCTTGTTTTATATGCCAGGCTTCTATCTAACTCATCCTTTGAGTATTTTTAAAATTTGGGAAGGCGGCATGTCTTTTCATGGCGGCTTGTTAGGGGTGCTGGTTGCACTCTTCTGGTTCGCTAAAAAACACAAGACCACCTTTTTTGTCGTGAGTGATTTGGTTGCGCCACTAGTTCCCTTTGGCTTGGCTTTCGGTCGACTGGGGAACTTTATTAATGGTGAGTTATGGGGCAGGCCTACTGATTTACCTTGGGCGATGATTTTTCCTTTAGTGGATTCCATCCCACGCCATCCATCGCAGATTTATCAACTGCTTGGTGAAGGTGTGCTGCTCGGTATTGCGCTCTGGATTTATGCAGGTAGGCCTAGACGTGTTGGTCAGGTGTCCGGATTTTTCTTGTTGGGTTACGGTATTTGCCGTTTCTTAGCGGAGTATGCGCGTGAGCCCGATTCCTTCTTGGGCCTCTTGGGCTTGGGCTTATCTATGGGTCAGTGGTTGTGTGTGCCAATGATGTTGTTTGGCCTCTATCTCATGACTGCATTCAAATCCAAGAGTCAATAATTAGCGCATGCTGAATGAAGAGCTAACACTTCGAAAATTAGAGGTACTGTGCTCGTTTATACGGACTGGCAGTCTTTCTAAAACAGCGGAAGAGTTACGCTTAAGTTCAGTCAGTATTCACAAGGCATTGCATTCGCTGGAATCCGGAATAGGGTGCGCTCTATTTGTAAAAGATGGGCGTCAGTTAAAAGCTTTGCCAGCTGCTATTTATTTGGCTGAAGCAAGTGCAGATTTATTGGCCGATGTAGACCGCGTTCTAAAAAAGACTAGAGCCAAGGCCGGTGTCGAGAGCGGGCAAATTCGTCTAGGGTCAATGTACTCTTTGACTGCCAATATCATTCCTAGAGTCATCATGGGCACCAAAATTCGTAGACCTGATTTGGATATTGATTTATATCTGGGATCTAACGAGGATTTGATGAAGCGGCTCAGCGAGGGTAATGTAGATGCAGTAGTCATGGCAGTTCCTACAAGAGATCTTCCAGAGGGCGTCCAGGTAGTTCCTCTTTTTGAGGACCAGTTGTTTTTAGCCTCCTCAAAAAACAATAAGCCAACCGAAGCCAATATTGATTTATCCGAGTACCAAAATGAGAAGTTTTTGACCCTTCAAGATGGTTTTGCCACCACTTCAGGGTTTTATGAAGCTTTCCAGTTAGCTGGATTTGCCCCCAATGTGGTGATGAAGGTGGGCGATATCTTTTCTCTCATGAATATGGTCTCAGGCGACCTGGGAAGATCTTTGCTGCCTGGTCGGGTGAAGGCTTTAATGGGTGATGCGATTGAATTTACCCCTTTATTGCCAAAATATCAGGTAACCCAACATATTGCCCTAATGTACCTCCAGGCTAATGAATCAAACCCCAATATCCTCGCTCTAGCGGCTGAAACCCGCATGTTGCATCGCAATAATTCCTAACCCTGTCTTAACACGTTAGCTAATCTATTAACTTAAAGTTAATGAATATATACTTTCATTAATTGATTCAGGTATGGCTCAGCTATACATTAGTGCTCAACCCCTCACCCTTTGGGTTGAATTCTTTGAGAGATATACATGCTTGAAAAGCTAGCAAAAGCCCGTTACTTTTCCCGCGTTACCGGCGCGGTCAACCGACTCATTTCAGAGCGTGGTGAATCGAATGCCGTCAGCATGGCTGACGATGTGATCCACAACTATCGCAAGCTCTCCAAAGATCAACATTCTAAATTTTTCAATTTTCTATTTGAAAAACTCAATCCTGATGCTGCTGCAGTCATGGCTGCCGCGCAAAATTTTTCAGCAGAAGCAAGTGCTCGTAATTACATTAAATTACAGCGTGTGACTGAGCCGCCGAGGCAAGAATTGTTTCGTCGACTGAATCGCGCAACCAATGGAACTGCTGCGTTAGTAGGAATGCGTCGTGATCTGTTGCAGTTGCTCGAAAAGCAACCTGAGTTAACTGCGGTTGATTTTGACTTGCGTCACCTCTTATCTTCTTGGTTTAACCCAGGATTTTTGAAGATGCATCGGGTAGATTGGAAGTCGCCTGCTGAAGTTCTTGAAAAGCTCATTCAGCATGAGGCTGTTCATGCAATTGATGGCTGGGATGACCTGCGCCGCCGCTTACAGCCTGATCGCCGCTGCTTTGCCTTCTTTCATCCGCAGCTTCCAAATGAGCCTTTGATTTTCGTTGAAGTAGCGCTTTTGCCAGAGATCCCCGCTGTCATCACTCCGTTGGTAGATAAGAAGGCGGAGACCGTTCATCAAACTTCGCAATATAAAGTGGCTGCTTTTTATTCCATTAGTAACTGTGAGCCAGGCTTGCGCGGCGTTTCCATGGGTAACTTCTTGATTAAGCGCGTTGCAGAACAATTGCATGCAGAATTCCCTGGTCTCAAAACCTTTGTGACGCTTTCACCTATTCCAGGCTTCATTGACTGGGTTGCTGCTGGCGCAGATATTGGCGGCGAAAAGACCGGCACTCAACTCAAGCCTGCAATTCGTACAGCGCGCGAGCAATCCTTAGAAGCCCTTGGACTTGCTCATCGCTCTTGGCCTGAGCGTTTAAGTGCTGGCTGGCATCCAGACAATGCTACTGAAAAAGAAAAAGCCGCTTTACTATGTCTCGCAAGTATTTACTTGGGCTTAGGCTCTGCTGGTCGTAACGGTAACCCGGTTGCTAAGTTTCACTTGGGCAACGGCGCTAAGCTTCATCAAATTAACTGGGCTGGAGATCTCTCTCGCAAGGGTTTGCGGCAGTCGGCAGCACTCATGGTTAATTATTTGTACGATCTTTCCTCTGTTGAGGAGAATCATGAGCGCTTTACCCATGGGGAAATTGATTATTCACGTGCAGTTGGCCGATTGATGCAGGCCTAGAAATATATTTTTTGGAGGAGAGGCTCTAAAAGCAGAATTCAGAGAGTATTCGCTTTAGAGTATGTGGCAAGGAAGCAGACACTAAGATCTGACCGTATGATGCAGTCTATAAAACACTACTAGGAGAACAATATGAGCAATGAATTGAAATCTGGATCTAATAAGCCAAATACTTTGCGTCGTCAATTATTGGCGGGATCTGCAGCGCTGCCTTTAGCTGGCATCGTGGGCTATAGCCCTGCATCAAACGCTCAAGGTGCAACTAAAACCTTGAACATCTCACATCAGTTTCCTGGTGGAACTATTCAGGCGGGTGATTTCCGTGATCGCCTCTGCCGTAAATTTGCTGAATCTGTTGAAAAACGTACTAAAGGGGCTTTGAAGTTCCAGGTATACCCAGGTTCATCATTAATGAAAACCAATGCACAGTTCAGTGCAATGCGTAAGGGTGCTTTAGATATCTCATTATTCCCAATGCCCTATGCTGGTGGAGAAGTTCCTGAGTTGAACATTGGCTTAATGCCAGCATTGGTTACTAGTTACGAGCAGGCTGCTAAATGGAAGACTGCTGAAGTAGGTAAGATGCTGACCAAAATTTTAGAAGACAAAGGAATTGTTCTCTTAAGTTGGGTTTGGCAAGCCGGTGGTGTGGCAAGCAGAAGTAAGCCAATTGTTCTCCCAGAGGACGTTAAGGGGATGAAGATTCGTGGCGGTAGTCGTGAATTTGACCTTATGCTCAAGGCGGCAGGGGCTTCGGTAATCTCATTACCTTCTAACGAAATCTACGCAGCAATGCAAACTGGTGCTATGGATGCTGCTTACACATCCTCTACAAGCTTTATGTCATTCAAGCTCGAAGAGTTGGCGAAAGCATTTACTAGTGCACGTCAAAAATCCTATTGGTTCATGCTTGAGCCGCTGATGATGTCTAAGCAAATTTTTGATGCTTTGCCAAAAGATCAACGCGATGCTCTCATGGCAGCTGGCGCCGAGATGGAGAAGTTTGGACTTGAGGCTGCAAAAGATGATGACAAGACTGCGGCCTTAGCTTATGCAAGAGCGGGTAGCAAAGTCACTGACGTTGATGCAGCTATTGTGGATAAGTGGAAAGCTATTGCACGTGATAGCGCCTGGAAAGACTACGCAGAGAAGAATGAAAGCTGCGCATCATTGTTAAGAGCAGCAGAAAAAGTAACCTAAATCATGACTCAACTTTTAAAAGCGACAGACCGCTTAATGTCTGGAATTAATAAGCTGATGGTGTTGTTTGGATCATTGGCATTGGTGGCTGCTTCAGTTATCTTGAGCTACAGCGTTGCTTCAAGGGCATTTTTTGGAGCAACGACTGATTGGCAAGATGAGGCCGCGGTATTTTGCCTGGTGGGTGCCACATTCTTGTGTGGTGCTTACGTCCAGCAAATTCGTGGACATGTGGGTATTTCGGCTGTATCTACTATGCTGCCAAAAGCAGTCAATCGTCTCAGAGTATTGATTATTGATATCGCCTCTTGTGCCTTCTGTGCTTTTTTTGCATGGAAGTCTTGGGCTTTATTTCATGAAGCGTGGGTAGATGGTCAAGTGACTTCATCTTCATGGGCTCCACCTCTGTGGATTCCATACATCATGATGTCAATCGGCATGACCTTGTTGGCGTTTCAGATTTTGCTCCAAGCGTTTGGAGATGTTGTTAATCCAGGCGAAGGGGAATAAGCATGTCAATCACAGTACTCGGATTATTGTTTGCAGCGGTCACGTTGCTGGTTATGTTTTCAGGGATGCCCATCTCTTTTGCATTGGGCTCAGTAGCAGTTATCTTTATGGTGTTCTTTATGCCTGCTTCCTCATTGGATACAGTGACTCAGAACGTCTATGAAGAAATGGCCAGCATCACATTGCTCTCGATTCCGCTATTTATCTTAAAAGGGGCGGCGATCGGACGTTCACGTGCCGGTCAAGATTTGTACGAAGCTTTGCACGTTTGGCTTGGTAAGGTTCCAGGCGGCTTAGGCGTTGCTAACGTGTTAGCTTGTGCTCTGTTTGCGGCAATGGCGGGATCTAGTCCTGCAACTTGCTCTGCAATTGGTAGCGCAGGGATTCCAGAGATGCGTAAGCGTGGTTACTCACCAGGATTGGCTGCGGGCATTATTGCTGCAGGTGGCACTCTCGGTATTCTGTTGCCGCCTTCCATTACGATGATTTTGTACTCAGTTGCTGCAGAACAATCATTAGGACGTTTATTCCTTGCTGGCATTGGCCCTGGCTTGATGTTGGTATTGTTCTTCTCGATCTACACTGTTTACCGCTTCCGCAAGGAATACAACATGGCCTTAGAGGCTGTGAAGGTAGGCGCTCCTAGTCAACCAATCCTCGAGCGTCACACATACACCATGCAGCAGAAGATGAGTTCTCTGCCACGGGTATTACCTTTCTTGGTCCTGTTAATTGGTGTCATGATTGCGCTCTACGGCGGCTATGCAACACCATCTGAAACTGCAGGCCTTGGCGCTATTTTGGCGTTTGCATTAATTGCTGGTATCTACAAAATGTGGCGTATCAAGGATTTATCTCCTTTGCTCAATGCCACCATTAAAGAATCTACGATGTTGATGTTCATCATCGGAATGTCATTACTCTTTTCCAATGTGATGAGCCATTTGCACCTCAGTCAGTCAGCTGCGCAAGCGATTGTTGATCTTGGCTTTGGTCGTTGGGGATTGTTGGCGGCTATTTTGGTTTTGGTGGTGATCTTGGGCTTCTTCTTACCTCCAGTCTCCATTATTTTGATGACTGCACCGATTTTCTTGCCACCATTGAGAGCGGCTGGATTTGATTTGGTTTGGTTTGGAGTGGTGATGACCATTGTGATGGAGACCGGTTTGATACATCCACCGGTAGGCCTCAATATCTTCGTGATCAAAAATATCGCACCGGATATTTCTTTAAATGAAATTATCTGGGGCGTATTCCCATTCGTGATCATCATGATTCTCTCTGTTGTATTGCTCTGCTTTGTGCCAGAGATTGCTACCGGTTTATCTGATTTGGTAATGGGTGTGGCCAAGGTACATTGATTGCAGTATTGATAAAAATATTAGTCTTATAGGAAATTTCATGAATTTATATTCACTCTTGGAAAAAGGTTTTCCAAAAGATAAAAAAGCATGCGCTCTCGAGACGCACGACGGTCTTTATTACTCTTGGGGTGATCTAGAATCAGCAACCGCCAAACTTGCCAATTTACTTGCTAGCTTAAAGCTTCCAAAAGGAGCTAGGGTTGCGGTGCAGGTTGAGAAGTCTCCTGAAGCACTTTTTCTTTATCTCGCAACCATTCGTGCGGGCTATGTGTATTTGCCGCTGAATACCGCTTATCAGTCAGCTGAAATCCAGTACTTCCTAGAGAATGCTGAACCAGCGGTGGTTGTCTGCAGCAGCAAAAATCTCTCTTGGGTGTCTAAGGTAGCCTCTAAAGCCGGTACTAAGCATGTATTCACGCTGGACGAGAATCGTACCGGTACTTTATTGGAGCGTGCAGGAAGCCTGAGTGACAAGTTCAAAACAGTTCCTGCAAAAGATGATGATCTTGCAGCGATTCTGTACACCTCTGGTACAACAGGACGCAGCAAGGGCGCAATGCTTACTCATAAGAACCTTGGCAGTAATGCACAAGTGTTGCAAAAGTTCTGGGGTTGGAAAAAAGGCGATGTATTGCTGCATGCTTTGCCTATCTTCCACGTTCATGGATTGTTTGTGGCGGCGCATGGTGCATTGATTAATGGCAGCAAAATGATTTGGTTGCCACGTTTAGATACAGCGCAGTTGATTAAGCACATGCCACAGTCCACCGTGATGATGGGTGTGCCTACATTCTATGTACGTCTATTGGCTGATAAAGGATTTACTAAAAAAGTAGCAAGCAATATGCGTCTATTTGTTTCCGGCTCAGCTCCTTTGCTGACAGAAACATTTAATACCTTTAAAGAAGTGATTGGCCAGCCGATTCTGGAGCGTTACGGCATGAGTGAGACGGTGATGTTGGTTTCTAATCCTTACAAAGGTAAGCGCGTAGGTGGTTCAGTTGGCCTGCCATTGCCTGGCGTTAAGGTGCGCGTGGTTGATGAAGGTAACAAGCCATGCAAAGTAAATGAGATTGGCAGTATTCAGGTCAAGGGTCCGAATATATTTGCAGGCTACTGGCGTATGCCTGAGAAGACTGCCGAAGAATTTACCAAAGACGGCTGGTTTAAAACTGGTGACGTCGGTCGTTGGGGTGGCGATGCTAATGGTGGGAAAGCGCCTAATGATTACTTATGTATCGTTGGTCGTAGCAAAGATTTGATTATTTCTGGTGGCTACAACGTTTACCCGAAAGAGATCGAAAGTTTTATCGATGATATGGTTGGCGTTGATGAAAGTGCTGTGATTGGTATTCCGCATCCTGATTTTGGTGAGGCAGTGATGGCAGTAGTAGTGCCTAAGGCTGGCGCAAAACTCAATGCGGAAGCAATGATTGCTACTTTGAAAACACAAATTGCAAACTTTAAGATTCCAAAGCGCGTAGAGATTGTTGCTGATTTACCTCGTAACGCTATGGGTAAGGTGCAAAAGAATATTTTGCGTCAGCAGTACACGGCGTAATTAGAAGCCGAATGCCTTGCGGCTTTCATTAAACATGAAGGCTGCAAGGAAAAAGAGCATGATGCCAAAAACTCGTTTGAGCTGAGCAATATCGAGTTTTCTGGCCATCTTTGCACCTAAAGGTGCGGTGAAGATACTGACCGTCACGATGCACGCAACCGCTGGTAAATAAACAAAGCCTAAAGAGCCTGCTGGAAGATTGGGGTTGCCCCAGCTTCCGTACATATAGCCTATCGTTGCCGCTGCGGCAATTGGAAAGCCCAGGCCAGATGAGGTGGCCATCGCTGTATGCGGCTTGACGTTGCACCAAAGCATAAATGGCACAGTAATAAATGCACCGCCTGCACCTACTAAGCTTGCAAGGGCTCCAGCAAAGGTGCCAAACGAAAATAATCCAAGCGCCCCAGGCAAGTCTCTGCCTGCCTTAGGCTTCTTATTGAGGAGCATTTGGATTGAGGTGTAAACAATGAAGACTGCGAAGAAAAGTGAGAGCCATGAGGTCTTGAGCGCCTCAAACAATTCACTGCCACCAACCAGTCCACCAAAAATCATTCCGGGACTCAAGGAGGTGACGAGCTTCCAATCAATAGAGCCGTGTTTGTGATGTGCCCAAATAGCAGAGGTGGTGGTAAATAAAATGGTTGCCATGCCTGTTGCAATGGCCATATGCACGATGACTTCTTGGCTAAATCCCAGATGGTTAAAAACCAAGATCATGAAGGGCACCAAAATCATGCCGCCACCAATACCCAGAAGTCCAGCTAAGTAGCCGGAGATGGCGCCGCACAACATCAACATCAAGATATCGCTTAGTAACATGAATTCCCCGCCTTAGCCGCTAGGCCGTCATCCTGAACCCTAAGGTTCAAGGTGGAACGGCTACTCTGCTTCGGGTGCATTAAGAGGCTCAGGGAGTAACCAAGTCTAAGTTGGCACTGTGAACTTGCAAAACGCTCACGCCCACAAGGTAAAGATCGTTCCGGATGCTTGCGCATCGGTTCAAGGAACTATTGGCCTTGGCGAACCAGGCAGGGAAAGGGTTTGCATCAAAGCATCTACTTGATCTTCAAGCGCACGAATCTCACCTTGAAGGCGAGTGACTTCATCTGTGCTGACATTGGAAGAGCTGCTTTGCTGCGATGGATTCTTTTGTAATGTAATAAGATCGCCAGCAATTTTGAGTGCGGCCATCATGCTCGCTCTTTCAATGCTGCGGTTACCACCATTAATAGCCAGTTGAATTTGTTCATCTACCAAGACACACGCTGCACGGAGTAATGGCTCATGCTCGGCACTGGTTGCCAGAGTAATTTTCTGACCGGCAAGACTTACCTCAATGCGTTGTTGGCTCATTGTCATCCTCGGGGTTATTTGGTGGGATAGCTTCGCCTAGTAGATTGAGTTGGCGACCGTCGCTTTGTTCTGGCAGGCGACTTAGGATATGTTGAATACGCTTTTGCGCATCTTCAATCTTGTTTTCGAGTTGCACTCGATTTTGGTTTAAGTTTTGAACTGCTTCAGCAATAACCTGAATTTTTCCAGCCACTCGATTGATGGATGCGCATAGCGCATCCATGTCTGAGGCTAGGTCGCCAGTGGAAAGAGGGGAGGTCTCGCTCATACTGGCATTGTAGTCTGAAAAAAGAGCTTATTTCATGGCGTAACGCAGCCCTACAAATACGTTTGAGCCCGGGGTGTTGTAGCCATAACTAAGTTGGTAGGTCTTATTTAAAGCATTATTCCAGCGGGCAAAGACGCTCAGGTCTTTCTCTAAATCATAGTTGGCATAGAGGTTAAAGATGGTGTAGCCGCCCATGCCGGTGTTCCCACCCTGAAAATCGTCCCTTCTTCCGGAAAAAGTAGCCCCAATTCCGGTGGTTAATTTGAGATAAAGATACTCACCTGCCACATTGCCGTATTGCTTAGCCTGTTTTATCAAAGTGCTATTAGTGCTCTCGTTTACTGGGTTTTGTTGTGTGAAGGAGCCTTTTAAGCTGAGTGAGGACATTTGTACGGCACCACTTAAAGTGCTGCCAGTAATTTTGGCGCTTGCCACGTTGGATGCGCAGCCAAAAATACCTGTTCCCACTGGGCACGTATCTGAATTACTAACTTGAATCAAGTTAGAGATGGAGTTACTAAAGACCACAACATGCCCATCAAGACCTGGTTTTTCATAATGCAGTCCTGCTTCCGTGTTTTTACTTTTCTCAGGAAGGATGGCCGTATTTCCGTATCCAGGGTAGTAGAGATCATTAAATGTTGGCGCTCTAAATCCAGTTCCATAGTTGATGTTCGCACGCCATTCTTTGGTGAAGAAATAACCATAAGCTGCAGCACCGGTAGTTTGTGGTCCATAACCTGTAATGCTGTCATTGCGGAGCGAGAAGTTAGCTAAGTGCGCCTCTCTTTTTAGTTGATAAGCAATAGCACCTGAATTGGTGTTACGGGTTTGACTAAAGCCCAAAAAAGGATAGGGCGCCGTCAAGTTGTTGATGTCACCGTTGTTGTAGTCCAGTTGATTGCTGGAAACTTTTTGGGTTTTTCTTTCCGCTAATACTTGCAAAACATCAGTGCCAATAGCGAAATCATTTTGCCAGGTGTAGGTATTTTGTCTTTGATTCAGGGTGCTGTCGTATGCTGGGTTATCTGGCGTGCCAGGGGCATGGTTTAGTGCGGTTCCTGTTTGTGCAGATGCTTGCAAGAGGCTGCGCCAGTTTTCCATCACTTGATTTTTAGAGTAGAGGGAATAGGTTCCCAATTGAGAAACTTGATTTTGAGTTTGTTGATATAAAAACTCTTGCGGATCAAACCCAGGTAGTTGGTTATTCAGACGACTATTTAAAAACTGCAATCCAAACTCTTGTCCCTTACTCCACTCCTGGGATAGTCTGCCAGTAATGCTGTCTTGAACGTAGCCCGTTCTGCCTGATGCACCAAGCCCATCCTTATTGTTGGGTGCAATGGTGTTGAAGCCCATGGAGAGCGTTTGGCTTGCGGCAAGTGAGTAGCGAATTTTTTGATCGCCTTGCGTAGAGCCATTAATGCTGGCTTCACTGATACTCGTGCCGTAACTGCCATATCCAAAAGAGGCGCCCACCTTAGCAGGGCCATCCCCTTTTTTGGTGAAGATTTGCACTACGCCACCGATGGCATCAGAACCATAAAGACTACTCTGAGGGCCAAATACGATTTCAATATGATCAATGATGGTCAGTGGGATAACTGACCAGTTGGTGCCGCCATTAATTGCATCATCAATACGCACACCATCGATTAATACCAGAGTTTGATTATTGGTGGTGCCTCGTAAAAAGACGCTAGCATTAGATCCGCCCGTTCCATAACTAGAAATAGTTACACCCTTTTGGCGTTGCAGTAATTCAACTAAGCTCGTCTGTCCGGCTTGCTCAATTTCTTCAGGACCAATGTAAACGTTATCGGCCAATACATCGCTCGCTTTGGTTGGCGTACGCGTTGCGGTGACGATGATGGGGTTAAGCGGATTAGATGTACTTGCTAAAACTATTGGTGCGTTGTTTTGTGCAAAGGCATTAATACTGATGAGGGCGCCCAAAATGAGGAAGGCTTTTTTGTTGCTGAACTGCTGCTTCATGATTCACTTTCTGTTATCGATTGCCTAGCTAACTTCCCCGTTAGCTGGGTCGAACAGAATTTCCCGTGCAGGAGTTCAGGCGTCAATTGGGCGCAGTATCGAGAGACTCAGCGCTTTCTTGGCGCGCGAAGATCCCCGTCCGCAAAATTCCACCTGTCTTGGCCGGTATCCGGGCTAGTAAATATCAGAATCTGGCCTTCCCATGCGATTGACGCGCACAGTGGCTTTGTCAGATTCCTGACACCCCAAATAAACCAAAAAGGGCGCATTTACCTACCGTTGCGGGGGCAGCACACGTTTAGTGTTTCCCGTTTAACTTTATTGCACTGCAATAAAGCACCACGACCTCATCATTCTAGCGGATTTGAAGTGCGCCAAGAGGGGGTTCAAGGCTTTGAGGGGTAAAAAAGCCTACAATAGAGGGTCTTGGAGCAAGGATTCATGACCGTATTAGATAAGCATCCCGAAAAAAACCTGATTCGCCTACAGTTGAGTCAAAACTCGGTCTTAAAAAGCTTGGATCCCTCAGCAATGGCTGATTTAGAGCGCCATTTAGAAATTGCGGACCTCAAAAAATCAGAAATTTTGCTGCATCAAGGTGATCACCAGATGGAGCAGTACTTCGTTTTGGATGGCATTCTGAAGCGGATTGTTTCAAGCGCGGATGCCAAAGAGATGATTTTGCGTTTTGCCATCGAAAAAGATATTGAAACGAGCTATGCCGCATGGCGCTTAAAAACTGCTGCACCCTACAGTATTGCGTGTGTCACTAAGGCGCGCGTAGCCCGGATGCCTATGAAGAAGTGGGCTGAATTCCTTGAGGAGCACAAACCTCTCAAAGAGAGCTTTGAGTTCGAAGTCATGCGCCTGATGAGTGAAATCATGGCCCACACCATTACCTTGCATATGCTCGATGCTCCAGGCCGGGTAGAGCGTTTCTTGCGTAAATATGAGGATTTGTTCGAGCTTCTCCCAAAGAAGGAGTTAGCGGCCTACCTGAACCTCTCTCCTGAGACCCTGAGTCGACTCAAAACGAAGCATAAAGAACTCTTTGTTTAAGGGCCAAAACCGCCCGTAATTACAGCATTTGGGGGGAAATTGACCGA
Source organism: Polynucleobacter sp. JS-JIR-II-c23 (assembly GCF_035011225.1). Taxonomy (NCBI): domain Bacteria; kingdom Pseudomonadati; phylum Pseudomonadota; class Betaproteobacteria; order Burkholderiales; family Burkholderiaceae; genus Polynucleobacter; species Polynucleobacter sp. JS-JIR-II-c23. Next base: position 712,612 of record NZ_JAYGQT010000001.1, read on the forward strand.
AGTCAATGATGAACCTTCTCCCCAAGCCTAATATTCATCTCAGCCTAAGCGGGACACAAAACCCGTTATGCGATTTATAACTACATTGGAGACGTTAGCGAAAGCTAAATTGCATTGGCTCTACAAGAGCAAACCCGCAATTTCTATATAAATTTCTATGACAACAGATAATCAAAACACACAATTAACCGATGGCTTTCATCTCGTCATTGACGCTCTGAAAGCAAATGACCTCGACACCATTTTTGGCCTCGTTGGTATTCCAATTACTGACTTATGCCGTTTAGCGCAAGCAGAAGGTTTGCGTTTTATCGGCTTCCGTCACGAACAACACGCAGGTAATGCTGCCGCTATTGCTGGTTACATGACGCAAAAGCCAGGTATCTGTATGACTGTTTCTGCTCCTGGTTTCTTGAACGGTTTGACAGCGCTTGCTAATGCAACTGTGAACTGCTTCCCAATGATTTTGATCTCTGGTTCAAGCGAACGTGAAATCGTTGACTTGCAACAGGGTGACTACGAAGAGATGGATCAGCTAAATGCTGCTAAGCCATATTGCAAAGCGGCTTATCGTATTAACCACATTGAAGATATCGGTATCGGTTTTGCTCGTGCAATCCGTGCTGCCGTTTCTGGTCGTCCAGGTGGCGTGTATTTAGACTTGCCAGCCCAGTTGCTTGCACAAACAATGCCTGCTGATGAAGCTAAGAAATCCATTTTCAAAGTAATCGATCCAGTTCCACGTCAAATCCCAGCGGCTGATGCAGTTGCTCGTGCATTAGATGTGTTGAAGGGCGCTAAGCGTCCATTGATTCTCTTGGGCAAGGGCGCTGCTTATGCTCAAGCCGATAAAGAGATTCGTGACTTAGTTGAAAAATCAGGCATTCCTTACTTGCCGATGTCTATGGCTAAAGGTTTGTTGCCAGACAATCACCCACAATCTGCTTCTGCAGCGCGTTCATTTGTATTGGCTGAAGCTGATGCAGTGTTATTGGTTGGTGCACGTTTGAACTGGTTACTGGCACACGGTAAAGGTAAAACTTGGGGCAAAGAGCCTAAGAAATTTATCCAAATCGATATTCAAGCAAACGAAGTGGATAGCAACGTACAAATCGCTGCTCCATTAATTGGCGATATCGGTTCATGCGTTGGCGAACTCTTGAAGGGTATCTCTGCTGTTCCTAAGCCAAGCGCTGAGTGGATTGCTGCGATCACTGAGAAGAAAGACAAGAACACTGCGAAGATGGCAGAGACATTGGCTAAAGAAGCAAACCCAATGAACTTCCATGGCGCGTTACGTGTGATTCGTGATGTGATCAAGAAGAACCCAGATGTGAACTTGGTAAACGAAGGTGCAAATACACTTGACTATTGCCGTGCAATCGTTGATATGTACAAGCCACGTAAGCGTTTTGACTCTGGTACTTGGGGCATTATGGGTATTGGTATGGGTTATGCAATTGGCGCGGCTGTTACTAGCGGCCTGCCAACAGTTGCAGTTGAAGGCGATAGCGCATTTGGCTTTAGCGGTATGGAATTGGAAACAGTTTGCCGTTACAACTTGCCAATCACGACTGTTGTATTCAACAACAACGGCGTATACCGTGGTACTGACGTTAACCCAACGGGCGGTGCTGATGTTGCGCCAACTGTGTTCGTTAAAGATGCTCGTTACGACAAAATGATTGAAGCGTTTGGTGGTGTTGGTTACTACGTAACTACCCCAGCAGAATTAGAAGCAGCGTTAACAGAAGCGATTGCTGCCGGTAAACCAGCCCTCATCAATGCTGTTATTGATGAAACTGCAGGTACTGAAAGTGGACGTTTGACAAACTTAAACCCATCCACAGCAGCTGCTAAGAAGTAATCCCAGACTAATTTAGAAGCAAACAAGAAAGACTTAAGGAGAAACACACATGACTAAACCATTAGACGGTATTCGCATTATTGACTTCACACACGTACAAGCAGGTCCTGCATGTACTCAGTTGTTGGCATGGTATGGCGCTGACGTAATTAAAGTTGAGCGTCCAGGCTCTGGCGACGTAACTCGTAGCCAATTGCGCGATATTCCAGGTGCAGATGCTTTGTACTTCACAATGTTGAACGGTAACAAGCGTTCTTTGACTTTGGATACTAAGACTCAAGAAGGTAAAGAAGTTTTAGAGAAGATGATCAAAACTTCTGATGTCATGGTTGAGAACTTTGGCCCGGGCGCTTTGGATCGTATGGGATTCTCTTGGAAGCGTATCCAAGAATTGAACCCAAAAATGATCATGGCTTCTGTAAAAGGTTTTAGCGATGGCCACTCATACGAAGACTTAAAGGTATATGAGAACGTTGCTCAGTGTGCTGGCGGCGCTGCTTCAACAACTGGTTTCTGGGATGGTCCTCCTACTGTTTCTGCTGCTGCCTTGGGCGATTCCAATACCGGTATGCACTTGGCGATTGGTATTTTGACTGCGTTGATGCAGCGTCAAAAAACTGGCAAAGGTCAAAAAGTATCTTGCTCAATGCAAGACGCTGTATTGAACTTGTGCCGCGTGAAGTTGCGCGATCAACAACGTTTGGACAAGATTGGTTACTTGGAAGAGTACCCACAGTACCCACACGGTTCATTCACTGACGTAGTTCCACGTGGCGGTAACGCTGGTGGTGGCGGTCAGCCAGGTTGGGTGTTGAAGTGTAAGGGTTGGGAAACAGATCCAAACGCATACATCTACTTCACTATTCAAGGTCACGCTTGGGAGCCAATTACTCGTGCGATTGGTAAGCCAGAGTGGGCAACTGATCCAGCGTACATGACTGCTGAAGCTCGTCAAGACAAGATTTTTGACATCTTCGCAACTATTGAAGATTGGCTCAAAGACAAGACTAAATACGAAGCTGTGGACATTCTCCGCAAGTTCGATATTCCATGTGCTCCAGTTCTCTCAATGAAAGAATTGGCTAACTCACCTGACTTGCGTAAGAGTGGTTCTATCGTTGAAGTGGATCACAAAGTACGTGGTAAGTATTTGACTATCGGTAGCCCAATCAAGTTCTCTGATTTGGAAATCGAAGTTGGTCCATCACCAGTATTGGGTGAGCACACTGACGAAGTATTGGCTGATCTAGGCTATAGCGCTGATGACATCGCTAAGTTACACACAGCTAAAGCAGTTTAATAACAAGTAATACTGGCATTAATTTGAAGGCGCTCCTAGTGAGCGCCTTTTTTATTTCTTAAAAACTCTATAGACTGATCACATGAACACCAATATTGATTTACACCAGTTAGTAGAGTGCGTAGGCGATGCCATTGTGGTTGCTGATGCCCATGAAAAGATCGTGCTGTGGAATCCTGCCGCCACACGCATCTTTGGTTATTCAGAGCAAGAAGCCCTTGGAAATACTTTAGATCTCATTGTTCCTGAGCGTCAGCGCCAGAAACACAATGAGGGATACAACCATTCAATGGAGACGGGCACGACCCGTTATGGCGCATCCTTATTGAAAGTGCCAGCCAAGCACAAGGATGGCAGCACTATATCGATTGCATTCACTGTAGGCATGCTGTTTGACGCCTCGGGGAAGGCTAGCGGGGTGGCTGCCATTATTCGGGATGAAAGCGAGCGTTTTGCCGAAGAAAGGGCCCTTAAAAAGCGACTTTCTGAGCTTGAAAATCCTCAGACTTAGCCGCATATAGACCCTAACAAGAGTAAATGCAGGTTTAGATGGAATACATGCCCAAAAAACGGGCACGCCTCAATTTTCCCTATTCCCCACTGGTAAAATTGCCTTAATTCAAAATTTTCATTCTTATTAGGACTTAAATCATGGCAAAAGCACTAGAGGGGGTCAAAGTCCTCGACTTTACGCACGTTCAATCAGGCCCAACCTGCACTCAGTTGCTGGCTTGGTTTGGTGCAGACGTTATCAAAGTAGAAAAATCCGGTGAAGGCGATGCAACACGCGGTCAATTGCGTGACATCCCCGATGCGGATAGTTTGTATTTCACGATGTTGAACCATAACAAGCGTTCGATTACCGTGAATACTAAAACCCAAAAGGGTAAAGAAATTCTAGAACGCCTCATTAAAGAGTGCGACGTATTGGTTGAGAACTTTGCACCAGGTGCACTCGATCGCATGGGATTTTCTTGGGAACGTATTCAAGAACTCAATCCAATGATGATCATGGCATCTGTTAAAGGATTTGGTCCTGGCCCATATGAAGATTGCAAGGTGTATGAGAACGTAGCGCAGTGCGCGGGCGGTTCAGCATCCACCACTGGTTTTGATGATGGCCCTCCGATGGTTACTGGTGCACAAATTGGTGATAGCGGAACGGGTTTGCATTTGGCATTAGGTATCGTGACAGCACTGTATCAACGCACTCACTCTGGCCGTGGTCAGAAAGTATTGGCAGCGATGCAAGATGCAGTGTTGAACCTGTGCCGCGTGAAGTTGCGTGATCAACAGCGTTTAGAGCGCGTTGGTCTGATGCAAGAGTACCCACAATTCCCGAACGGCGAGTTCGGTGACGCTGTACCCCGTGCTGGTAATGCTTCTGGCGGTGGTCAGCCTGGTTGGATTGTGAAGTGTAAGGGCTGGGAAACTGATCCAAATGCTTACATGTATGTGATCGTACAGGCACCAGTTTGGGAAGCGATTTGTAAAGTAATTGGGCGTGAAGATTGGATTACAGATGTGCGTTTCGCATCGCCAATGGCACGCTTGCCACACTTGATGGAAATTTTCGGTGAGATCGAAAAGTGGACCATGACTATGACGAAGTTTGAAGTTATGGACGTATTGAATAAATATGACATCCCATGCGGCCCAATTCTTTCCATGAAAGAAATTGCTGAAGAGCCAGCGTTGCGCGCGACTGGAACAGTGGTTGAGGTAGATCATCCAATTCGTGGCAAGTACCTCACTGTTGGCAACCCAATTAAGTTGTCCGATAGCCCGACTGACGTAGAGCGTTCACCATTGCTTGGTGAGCATACTGATGAGATTCTTAGTGAGTTAGGTTACTCAACTGATGAATTGATTGCATTACGTCACGAGAAGGTGATCTAAGATGCGGGTTGCTTTAATTGGGAGTGCGGATTTTGGTAAGGCGGCATTAGAGGCCTTTTTAGATCGCGGCGACGAAGTGGTTGCCGTTTTCTGCCCACCCGACAATCCTAAATCAAGCAAACCCGAAGTCTTAAAAGAAGCGGCGTTAGCAAGGGGTTTAACCCCCTTGCAGTTTGCTTCCTTGAAGGGCCCAGAAGCCGCTCAGGCCATGATTGATGCCAATGCAGACATCTGTGTAATGGCTTATGTGCTTCAGTTTGTGCCGCAAGAGCTTTGTAAGATTCCTAAGCACGGCACGATTCAGTACCACCCATCCTTGCTGCCTAAATACCGTGGTCCGAGCGCCATCAATTGGGCAATTGCATTGGGTGAAGAGAAGACTGGTTTAACCATCTTCCGTCCATCCGATGGCTTAGATGAAGGCGAAGTGATTTTGCAAAAAGAAGTAGCCATTGGACCTAATGACACATTAGGCAAGATCTACTTTGATCATTTATTTCCGATCGGTGTGAAAGCTCTCCTAGAGACTGCTGATCTTGTAGTTGCAGGTAAGCATCAAGAAATAGTTCAAGATGAATCACAAGCAAACTATGAAGGTTGGTTTGATGTAAATGCTGCACAGATTCATTGGGCAACACACATCAGTCAAATCTATAACCTCATTCGTGCATGCAATCCTGCGCCTGGTGCGTGGACTAAGTTTGGCGAGCAGAAAGTACAGATCTACGATTGCCACAAACATGTGGCTGCAACGTTTGGTGCTGTTAAAGGCAAGCCGGGAGAAGTTACTCAAATCACGCTAGATTCTTTCTTCATTACCTGCCACGGTGGACAGATTGAGGTCCTGAAGGCTAAAGGCGCTGCGGGTAAAGTGACTGGTGCTGAGTTAGCTAAAGAGTTGAATCTAGAAGTAGGGCAGTTCTTTACGCTTTAACTACTTAGCAAGCATTCTGGTAATTACTTCAACAGCAATTCTGCGATGCTCTGCCGTGCCCATAATTGGGTCGCCATTTGCAAAAGGCCTCTCTACAAAAGTTAAGATCGCTTTAAAAATCAATCTTGCCTCATCCTGAGAAATGACTCTGAAAGTGTTACTTTCATTTCTCAAGCACATCCGCTGATAGGGCTCAACCAATACATCGACATAGTCAAAGTAATCAGGACTTAAACCATTTTTCTTAGTAAACCTTTGATCATAAAAGCGCATGACTGACGGAGTCACTACATTGATTCCGGAGAAACTTTTATCAACAAATACCTCTACAAATTCGCGGACATTTAATTTTGGATCTAATTGATCCATGTCTTTCGCAACTTGATTGAATTTGCCTTTTCTACCTTTCTGGATGGCCCAGAAGAAGACATTTTCCACCGAACCCAATCTTTTGCTCAAGGTGCCAAGCGAGTAACCAGCTTTGCCGGCTAAGGAACGGCTAGTAAATGCGGCAGGGTCAGCCTCCTCAACAATTGCATAGGCAGCCTGAAGAAGGTCATCCAGGGTTTTCTTTGATCGATCTTGCTTGGCATCTGAAAAGTCAATTTCGAGGTTTTTAGACATTTTGATAAGTGAACAGAAGAAATAGATATATGAATGAGTCTACCAAACCCCATGGTTATTGGGTTTAAAGGGTGCCTAAATCAGAAAAAGGTGAACACATTCTGATATCTCTAAACCCCCTTTAAAGGTTATAAACAAGGCATTCAAATTTAATAGAGGTCTGCAATGGGCATTAAGGTAACTAAAAAACGTGTAGTTCTAATGGGTGCAGTATCTTTGGTGACTGCTGGCTTATTTGCATGTGGCGGTGGCTCATCTTCGTCCTCGTCTACCTCTGATCCCGGCACACCAACTACCTTAGTAAATTCTGCTAACGGGATGAGTCCTTATCTATGTGCTGTCAATGGTATGTGCTTGAATCCTGTCTTTGGCCTAGTTCCGAATAGCCCAATTCCTGCGAACACGCAATTTGCACAATCCACATATTCTTGGATTGATCAAAGTAACAATACGATTGTGTTGTCAGCGATGCCTTATGTGAGCGGAACTGTTTATGCAACGGATATTGATCCTGCTGGCTTCAATCTGACGGTGACGAGTACCACGGGGACGAATACTGCAGGCATCACGAATGTTCCTTATCGTTATTTCAAGGGCAATGGCTTGCCAAATTTTGCGATGGGTAAATTTCCAGTTCAACCAGGAACGCCTGCCTATCCTTATTACAACGCATTACCTGGGGGTAGCGCGGAATATCCAACAGCTGACTTAATTCCCGTTGCTACCTACAACCTTGAGAGCTACATTCCAAAAGTTCCTGTTGAGAACATCAAGGATGCCAATGGCAATGTATTGCCTGGCCCAATTTCATCTCTAATTACCGGGATTGCTTTGACTGGAACCGTTTGGCATGCCGAATTAGCAAACTCAAGCACCTCTTGGTACAACCCATCTTCAGCATTGCCATTGGATCAATGTTGGGGTCATCCTTATAACAAGCAATATCACATTCACGGCTACTCCTGGAAGTGCTTCCCAAATCAAGGAAACTCTGGCCCATCACCAATATTTGGTTACGCTTTAGATGGTTATGGAATCTATGGTCCACGCGGTGAGGATGGACAAATGATTACCAATAAACAATTGGATCAGTGCCATGGCCATACAGCCCCCGTGATGTGGGATGGCCAGATGACGAATATCTATCACTACCATCTAAACCGTGAATACCCATATTCAGTCGGTTGTTTCCATGGTGTGGTGGATTATGCAAAAGCATTGCCGAATAGCGATATGACTGAGGGTGCTAATTACGCCGGTATTACTGCCTTAATTCCAGCCTCAATTACGCCAGCTACAGCAACTACTCTAGCGCAAGATATAGCAGCTCTTGCGCAAAGTAATAAAGACTTGTTTTTGCAGTATTTTTCTTCGGTAATCACCAAGGTTCTGCGATAAATAGTTGTTAGACTGATTGCATGGGAATTCCTACGGATCTTTTTGAGATCACTGCAATCACGGCCGGCAAGGACCAGACTTTAGCGCTGCTGAAGTCTGGAGAGGTCTTAGGTTGGGGCGGCCCAGGAAGTGGCCGCTACGCACCTCCCTATATCGATATTTGTAGCGCCTTAAAAGGGTCAGACGGCAAGCCCGCGTATCTGAGCAAGCCTGCGCATTATTCAGATATTGCCGCTGGTTATGGACTGAGCTTGGGGGTCTCCAAGCAAAAGCCGTTCATCTGGGGTTTTTCTCAAATTGAGCTTGGTAATCAGGGGTTGGTTACTGAAGCTCCCTCGGCAATTGAAGGTATTACAAATATCAGCAAGCTTGCTGCAGGCCAATTTATATTCGCCGCCATAGATGCACAAGCTAGCCTATATACCTGGGGTTTAAATGTAGATGGCGCGTTAGGACGCAATACCGCACAAATCAATGCATTGCCCGCCATCATTCCCAAGCTGCCACCTATACAAGATGTGCAAATAGGGGATAACTTTATGTTGGCCTTATCAAGCGATCATAGGGTCTATGCATGGGGTAATAATTCAGCGGGACAATTAGGTCTTGGCCATCTCCGAACCGCAGAAACCCCCCAGCTTATAGCTCTCTCAGCCAAGATTAAGAGTGTCGCCGTAGGCTCTACGCACGTACTTGCAGTTTCGGCTGAGGGTAGGGTATACGGCTGGGGTAGTAATAACTTTGGGCAGTCTGGCAGTGGCTCCCGCCCTTTTATAGATAGTCCCAAGTTGATTTCCATCCCGGAAAAGATTGCTGCTGTTGCAGCTGGAACCCATTACTCTCTTGCGCTTGCAGCTTCTGGAAAAGTCTACGCTTGGGGCTGGAATGGATTTGGTCAACTTGGCTTAGGTGACCTTCAATCAAGATCTGTCCCTACCTTGGTATCTAATCTATCAGGCATTCGCTCAATTGCAGCTGGAGAAATGCACGCGATTGCAGTTGGAAAAAATCATTTATTGGGCTGGGGTAACAATGGTTCTAACCAAATAGGTAAATCTGACTTAAGACAGTTGACCCCAAATCCTTTTTTGACGATTGCTTGAGTCAAGCATGGCAAATAAACCAATACTAGTAAACCAGCGACGCGAGTTCTTGCGCTTAGGTATAGGCATAGCCTCTGGAATTGCGCTTCCCATTGGCTTGGGTGGATGTGGCAAAGAGGATCTTCGACAAACCTTTGTGCAGCCAGTGATGCTTGCTTCAGAAAATGGTGTATTGGATGTAACGCTGACCGTATCGTATTGGAATACTCAGTTATCTGGAGCGGATCCCGCAAATAAATACCCGGTGTCTTTGCGTGCCTATGGCTATAACAACAATCAGCCTAGTTATGCTGGCCCAACCTTAGTCGTTAAAGGTGGCGATAAATTAAGAATTCGGCTGATTAATCAATTGCCTCTGAATCCACCTGCTGCACCCAATGATCCGCTTCTATATATGAAGCCCAACACAACGAATTTACATACTCATGGACTTCATGTATTCCCTGGCGTCTATCCAGACTCCAAGCCTGCTGAGTATGGTGACTATGTCGTCGACTCTAATTCTGGTGGGGTGGTACCGCAAGGCGATTCAAGGCAATACGTCTATGACATACCGGCCGATCATCCGGCTGGACCTTTTTATTACCACCCCCAATTTCATGGTTCGAGTGCTATACAAGTAGCAAGTCTAATGCAGGGCGCCATCATGGTAAGAGGCCCTGTTGATGAGTTGCCAGAAATGGTGCAAGCAACTGAGCTCATCTTCTTATTTCAGGCACCATATTTTGCCAGTGGCAAAGAGAATGAAAGTTATGGTGTAAAAGAAGGCTCATTGGAAAAGTTTGCACAAGTGGCTAACTATCCAACAGGTCATGGGCTTAATCGTTCAGATAACAAATATTTAGATGCTCAGCCAGTATTGATTAATGGCGTACGTCAACCAACGATTGTGATGGAAAGTGGTGAGGTACAAAGGTGGCGTTTTATCAATACTCAGACATTTAATTGCCTAAACCTCAATTTAGATGAGCACCTATTGCATCAATACACAATGGATGGCTGGGGCGGCACGCATTATCAAGATTACCCCGATGTTCGCGAGAAGGGTGGCAAAGGTATCGAACTGGCTGCAGGTAATCGCTCTTCAGTAGTTGTGAAAGCTGGTGCGCCAGGCACTTACTTGCTAAGATCTCTGCCAGTCAAAATTGCACAAGGTAAACAGGAGGCAGTGCTACCTGGAGATGTGTTGGCAAAAATTATTGTCGTGGAGAGGCAGCCTAAAAAACTGATTGCTGAGAAGATGCCAGCCGCGCCTCTTCCGATTTCTGATTTTCTAGAACCAATTAGTAACGAAGAGTTTGCTAGATGCGGCGGTAAAAAGCGCAGTATTGTTTTTAATATAGTTGGGGGCGATGGGCTAACGCAATCACCTGGCACTCAATCTGCCGATCTCCAATTACAGAGATCCAATTCCATTACTCAGAATGTGATTCTTGGCGCTGTAGAAGAATGGACTATTTTCAATTGCAACAGCATTGCTCATTCTTTTCACATCCATGTCAACCCGATGTATGTCACCAAAGTAAACGGTAGCCCAGTTGAGCCCTATTGGTGTGACACAGTCGCATTGCCACCTGGGGGCACCCCAGAGATGCCTACCTCAGTAACGTTCCGGATGCGCTTTAAGGATTTTGTTGGGCCCTATATTTTGCATAGCCAGATGCTGCAGTATTCAGATTTGGGGATGGTGCAGCGGGTAACGGTAGTGCCCGTCTGATCCCCAAAACACTTACATTTTCTTCCTAGTTTTCAGCTATTATTTCCTCTATGCCTATTGGGGCAAATTACAAGTTTATGGTTTATTGTATTTTCTGAATTTGCCGCCTTCTGATCTTTTACTACAAGGATTTTGTCTATGAAACGCCGATTTTTGCTATTACTGATTTGTGCTCTAAGTTTAGGCATGGTTGCCTGCTCTAAAGGAACCAATTCAAGCGAAATTAAGGTAGCTGTATCGCCTGCATCACCACCAATGCTATTTGATCAAAATGGTCAGATTGTTGGCGTAGATATGGACATTTTTCAAGGTTATTGCAAGTCTCGTGGCTGCACTTTAAAAGTGACTCCTTATGATTGGCAGGGAATGCTGGGCGCAGTTTCAAGCGGTCAAGCTGATGTTGCCTTTTCTGGTATCTCGATTACGGATAAGCGCAAAGAGGCGATGGATTTTTCTCAGCCTTATTACGATAACTCTTGGCATTTAGTAAGTCTTAAAAGTAAAAACATCAAGATCACTGATTTAAATCAACTCAAGAAATATTCGATTGGCTACCCACGCGGCATGGCTTACGATGACCTGATCAGAAATGAGCTAGAGCCCAAGGGCTATTACTCTTTAAGCAAGGTAAAGCTTTATCCCTCATATGCTGAGGTAGTAACTGATCTGCAGAATGGCAATATTGATTTAGCATTTATTGAAGAGCCTGTGCTCTTGAATTATGAAAATAAGCTGAAGTTACCATTGGAAAGTGCTTATGTATTCAAGGGTTACGATAAGTTGGGATTTGCTTTTGCCAAGGGATCCAAGTTGCGTGATGACTTTGATAAGTACCTGACAGAACTAGGACCAGAAAAAATTCAAGCGATCTTAGATAAGTGGATGAAGTAATCCTCTAGCAAAAGTTCGTCATGAGTCTTTTAGATATTCTGCTGGAGCTCTGTAAGGGTGTTGTCTACACCGTTATCGTGACACTGGTTTGCAGTATGACCGGCCTTGTTGTCGGTCTGCTGCTTTCTAGTCTGCATCGACTCTCTATCAGAAGTGTTTCCTTTCTTATTGATATTTATACCTACGTCTTTAGAGGAGTGCCGGTACTTGTGCTCCTATTCATGGTGTACTTTGGCCTTCCCGGAATTGGCATTAAGCCGCCGCCTTTGATGGCAATGGCGCTTAGCCTAGGTTTGGTGGTCGGCGCCTACTTAACGGAAGTCTTTCGTGGAGCGTTTAATTCAGTCGACCCAACCGAGATAGTTGCTGCACAGGCCATGGGTATGAGTCGCGTCCAGGTGCTTCGTTATATTGAAATTCCACAGATGCTCCGTTTCTCCATTCCCGGTATGGTGAATGAATTTACCTCCGTCCTGAAATATTCTCCTTTTGCCTATACCGTTGGCATTCCAGAGATCACCAAGGAAGCCATGACATTGACAGCCAATACCCTAAAGGGAATTGATGTTTATCTGATGGTTGGAGTCCTTTATTTTGTTATTTATCGGATCTTGTTATTGGGTGTTCAACTCATTCAAAAGCATTATGAGATTCCAGAAATGAAAGAAGCCGCGGTATGACGGTAATCACCATCCGAGACCTCACTAAGAAATTTGAGGGTCAAGCAGTGCTCTCAGGGATTAATCTGGATTTACAGCAGGGCGAAGTGAAAGTTCTGATGGGCTCTTCAGGGAGTGGTAAATCAACTCTCTTAAGATGCTTAAACCGCTTGGTAGAGCCCACATCCGGATCAATTCAATTCAAAGGTAATGAGATCTTAGGCCCCAATGTAGATGTCCGGCAATTGCGCAAACAGATTGGTTTTGTATTTCAGCAATTTGCTTTATATAGCCATCTCACTGTATTAGACAATGTCACATTAGCATTACGTAAGTTAGAGGGTATGGGGCCTAAAGAGGCTAATGAGAAGGCCTTGCATGAGTTATCTCGATTTGAGATGACCCCTCATCAAAGTAAATACCCTTCTCAGTTATCTGGTGGGCAGAAGCAGCGTGTTGCGATTGCACGAGCGTTAGCAATGGACCCAGCTGTATTGCTACTGGACGAGCCAACCTCAGCACTGGATCCCATCATGTCTCGTGATGTAGGAGATCTCATAAATCGCCTGCATCACAATGGAATCACCATGATTTGTGTAACTCATGACTTGGGTTTAGCAAGCGCCATTTCAGATCGAGTGCTATTTTTGGATAAGGGCGTCATTCGTGCAGACGAGCGCATTGATGTTCTTGCCAACAATCATTCTGATCCAGAGCTGCAAGCTTTTTTTGGTAAGAGAGAGTAGTCATGGCGGGATCTTGGAGCGGTTTTGAGCGCGACCTTCTTGAGCAGATACCACTCATATTGGCTGGGCTTTCTAATACTCTCCAATTAGCAGTTGTTATTAGCGTTACAGGATTTTTATTAGGTGTCTTTGTCTTCTATCTGACGCTCAGCAAGAACAGTCTCATCCGTAATGCGATTAATGGGTACATCTCCTTTTTTATTGGCATGCCCTTAATCGTGCTCTTGTTTTTGATGTACTACGGACTCCCTCAATGGGGGGTTCGACTCAATCCATTTACAGTGGCAGTGATTGGATTTACCTTAAATGTGGCTGCTTACAACGCCGCATATCTAAAGACAGCATTTAATGGCCTGGATAAGACTCAGTTAGAAGCTGCTAGAGCACAAGGCTTTAAGCCGTCACAGGTATTTCGCTTGATTACCCTGCCACAGGTATTACGTACCTCGGTACCAGCATTAACTAATCAAGTGATAGGTAATCTGAAAGATAGCTCAATTACCTTCTTAATTCAGTACACCGAGTTCTTTGCTCGAATGCAGGAGTTGGCTTCTTCTAATTTTCAGTTCTTCAAAGCCTACTTACTCACCGCTTTAGTATATTTACTCTTGGTTTCCGTGATTGTCTTGGTTGCCAGAAGGATTGAGCGACGGGTGCTAATACCGATTAATTGAACTCAGCTAAATATAGCTAAAGACAGCTAAATTAATTTTCACCAGAACTTGGACTTGTATGGAAAGTAATCATAAATTAGAGCGCGGTTTAGGTCAGCGACAAATCGAAATGATCGCCATCGGCGGCTGTATTGGCACCGGCTTATTCATGGGCTCTGGAAAGACTATATCGATTGCTGGCCCCAGCATCATATTGATTTATGCCGTCATTGGCTGCATCTTATATTTTGTGATGCGAGCCATGGGAGAGTTGCTCCTATCGAATCTCAATTACAAATCCTTTGTTGATTTTTCAGAAGACTTACTGGGGCCGTCAGCAGGATTTTTTATGGGCTGGACGTATTGGTTTGCCTGGATCGTAGCTGCGATTGCTGAGATTATTGCGATTACTGGCTATATTGCTTTCTGGTGGCCTAACTTACCTCCTTGGATATCCGCTCTTTCCATTGTGCTTTTATTGCTCACTCTGAATATTCTTAGTGTTAAAGCATTTGGGGAGCTAGAGTTTTGGTTAGCCATTATCAAAGTGATCGCCATTATTAGTCTGATTGCTCTCGGGATTTACTTATGTATTACAGGTTTTGTTTCTCCGAGTGGAGTTACTGCCCATATCAGCAACTTGTGGTCCTACGGAGGACTGTTTCCTAATGGGGTCTCGGGCTTGCTGGGAGGTCTACAGACTGCCATATTCGCATTTGCTGGCATGGAAATCATTGGCACCATGATGGCAGAAACAAAGGATCCAGAGCGAATGCTACCGGATGCGATTCATAAAATACCTTTCCGCATCATGATTTTCTATATTGGCACGGTCATGGTATTAATGATGGTAACTCCTTGGGTGGATATCTCTCCTGACGAAAGTCCTTTTGTGGGAATGTTTTCGCTTGTGGGTATGGTGAGTGCTGCATCCTTGATTAACGGAGTGGTGATTAGTTCAGCAACGTCTTCGAGTAATAGCGGCATATACGCTACATCACGCATGGTGTATGGCCTAGCAAAGAATCATCATGCACCATCCATCTTTGGAAAGTTATCCTCCCACAAGATTCCAACTGGAGGCATCTTTTTTGGAACAGGGCTTGTGCTTTCGGCATCCCTCATACTGACAACAACACAATCCATGATGAGCGCATTTGAATTAGTTGGCAGCGTAACAGCGATTCTCTTTATTTATATCTGGTCAATGATTTTGCTTTCTTATCTTGCGTATCGCAAGCGTTTACCCCAGGTTCATGATGAGTCGAAGTTTAAGACTCCTCTGGGTAAAACGATGATTTATGTAGCATTTGTATTTTTTGCTATCGTGATCTACGCTCTAGGCCTAAATGAGAACACACGCATTGCGCTGTACTTCTTGCCATTATGGTTTGTGGTGCTTGGATTCTTCTACTGGTTCAAGACTCGAAGAAGCCTGAATCAAAAAGCGTTGATCGCAGCCTTTAAGAAAAAAGTCATTGAGCAAAATGCTGCTGCAGACATATATAGGGCTCGATAGGAATATATGCAAACAGTGAATTCTCTAGTAGAAGATCTCAGTCTTCTCCCGCATCCTGAGGGTGGCTTTTATCGAGAAATGTATCGTTCGCCAACTATGGTTAGTGCTGAAGGCGCAGGACTAAAGAGTGCCTACACCAGTATTTATTATCTGCTATCAGGCGGCGACTTCTCATCATGGCATCGGATTAAATCAGATGAGACTTGGTACTTTCATAGTGGTTGCGATGTCAGTATCTATTTCTTTGATAAGAATAAAGAGCTGCAAACCATTCAATTGGGACTGGATTCGAAATGCTTGCAAGCCACTATTTCAGCCAATACTTGGTTTGCTGCCAAACCCATACATCAAAACTCGTTTTGTTTAGTGAGTTGTGCTGTAGCACCCGGATTTGAGTTTGCGGATTTTGAAATTGGTCAGCGGGAGATCTTGTTAAGAGAGCTTGGCCACTCTGCAGATAACATCAAGGCTATTGAGACCCTTACGAGGGCTTGATCAATGTTTTGACCGACCCCAACACTTAGATTTCGAGGTTATCAATCAGTCGAGTTTTGCCCAGCTTAGCTGCCGTCAGAATGACGAGTGGCTCGCCAGCTTGTAATTGCTCGTTGCTTGCAGGGGCTAAATCGCTTTGTTGGCGAATGGCAATGTAATCAGGCTGCCAGCCACGTTTCGCTAAAGAAGCAACTGCAGCTTTTTCAATCTCGGAGATAGATTGACTATTGCGATCCTTCAGTTGGATGACGCGCTCCCGGACTTCTCTGAGCACCTTCATTAACTCTGGTGCTTCAGCGCGCTCTTCAACTGAGAGGTAGCCGTTGCGTGATGAGAGGGCAAGCCCATCATCTGCACGAATCGTTTCACCAGGAATAATTTCTACTGGCAAGGCAAACTGCTTAGCCATCTGACGAATAATCATCAGCTGTTGGTAATCCTTTTTGCCAAACACGGCAACCTTGGGTTGTACACAAGAAAAGAGCTTCAATACAACGGTGCAAACCCCTTTAAAGAATCCTGGGCGGAACTCACCTTCAAGGATGTCCCCTAATTGCTGTGGTGGATCGACTCGGTACTCTTGCGGTTGTGGATAGAGATCTCGCTCAGTAGGTGCAAACAAGATGTACACACCTTCTTTTTCCAGTTTATCGATATCTGCCTGCATAGTGCGGGGGTAGCTATCAAAATCTTCGTTAGGACCAAACTGCAAACGGTTCACAAAGATGCTAGCGACTACAGGATCACCATGCTGTCTTGCTAGACGCATCAATGAGAGGTGGCCCTCATGAAGGTTGCCCATAGTCGGTACAAATGAAGCGCGGTTTTGACCTCTTAAATGGTCACGTAATTCTTGTATGTCGCTAATGATTTTCATGCAACAGGGGTATAGGCGAGGCGCACATAAATCGGGGCATAAGGCTCAGCTTGAGTAATTTCTACTAAGGCTTCACGTGAGAGTTCAAGCATCGCAATGAAGTTCACGATAACAACCGGTATGCCTTTGCCAGAATTAATGGCTTCTTCAAATAGCTCGCTGAACTCTACAAATTTGGTGCTTTGCAGGCGACGCAAGATACGCGTCATGAAGTCGCGCACTGATAATTCTTCACGCGTAATGGTGTGATGCTGAGTGAGTTTGGCGCGGTGTAAAACATCACGCCAGGCCATTTGTAAATCTTCAACATTGACGTCTGGCCAAGCAATGGCAACGGTAGTGTCAACATAGCCATGAGCCACCTGAAAGTCACGACCTTGCTGTGGAATCTGATCAAGCTCTTGCGCTGCTAACTTCATACGCTCGTACTCTAGGAGGCGACGTACTAATTCTGCGCGAGGATCTTCTACTTCTTCTTCGCTGTCTGCCTTCTTCATTGGCAGGAGCATGCGAGATTTAATCTCAATCAACATGGCAGCCATGAGTAGATACTCGGCAGCCAGTTCAAGATTGTGATGACGGATTTGATCAACATAGCTCAGGTACTGTTGAGTAACCTGCGCCATTGGAATATCGAGAACATTGAAGTTCTGTTTGCGAATCAAGTACAGCAATAGATCTAATGGACCTTCAAATGCCTCTAGAAAAACTTCCAGTGCATCTGGTGGAATGTAAAGATCAGTAGGGAGCTTAAAAAGTGGTTCGCCATACAGTTTGGCGAAAGCAGACGACATGCCATCGGTAACCGATGGAGTGCTATCGAGTAAATCCGATATTGGCTGAGCGCTAGGCTCATTGCCTTGATTAGTCATTCGAGTACACGTAGGCGCGTTGCTTGAGTTTCGCCTCTTTGGCGCGACGCTGATCTTCAACGCTTAATGGCTCTTTGTCCCAAAGGAGGGCGCGACCAGCCTGCTGTTCAGCTTCGAGGTTTGGATGCTCAGTTTTGAGTTCAGTTAAGAACTGGGTGATTTCAGATTGATATCTTGCCATGGCATTTCCTAAAATACTCAATAAATTCAATAACTTATGAAATTAATTCGAAAAGTTATCTAGGGACTACAACCGCCATTATAGGTGCTTTTTAGGGCTATTTTTACAAGTTTGCAGCCAGCAAAGCCTCAATTTGAGGGGCTTCGACCCGGGTCATGAGGTGTTTATAGGGCTTGATAGGGTTCTTGCTGGAGAGCGGTGTATTGATATCTTCCCAGGAGAGGGGTGGCAAGGAGAAGAATTCTTCAACGCCAGCTGCAACTTGAGGAATCACTGGCTTGAGGTACAGACTCATCATCCGGAATGCTTCCAGCGTAATGCTGCAAACCCGCTGCAAATCCGCTTCACGTTCTGGATCTTTAGCGATTTCCCATGGCTTGTTCTCATCGACAAAGCCGTTAACTTTGTCAGCCAACTCCATCACGGTACGCAATGCTTTTGCATATTCGCGTCCCTCATAGAGTTCAGCTATTTTTTCGCTAGCAGCAGCAATTTCTTTGAGCAATGGATTACTCATTGCTTCATCAGAAACTACGCCACCAAATCGCTTCACTAAGAAGCCTGCGCTACGACTCGCAATATTGATGTACTTACCGAGTAAGTCGCTATTCACGCGCGCAACAAAGTCTTGAAGATTTAAATCTAAATCTTCCATGCTGTCATTAAGCTTAGTCGCAAAGTAATAGCGGAACCACTCAGGATTAAAGCCACACTCAATCACGCTGTTTGCAGAAATTAAAGTGCCGCGTGACTTACTCATCTTCTCGCCATCTACGGTTAAGAAGCCATGAGCAAATACGTTAGTTGGTGTGCGATAGCCAGCAAACTTCAAAGTAGCAGGCCAAAACAAAGTATGGAAATACAGAATATCTTTACCGATGAAATGGTATTGCTCGGTAGTGGTATCTGGCTTGACCCATTCATCAAAATTAAGGCCTTTAGCTTGGCAATAGTTGAGGAAGCTAGCGTAGTAGCCAATTGGGGCATCAAGCCACACATAGAAGTACTTGCCTGGCGCATCAGGGATCTCAAACCCGAAATACGGGGCGTCGCGGGAGATATCCCAGTCGCCCAACTTGCTGTCACCGGGCTGACCAACCCATTCTTTCATCTTATTGCGAGCTTCAGGCTGCAATGGTGTTTTGACTTGCGTCCAGTCGCGTAAGAACTCTTCGCAACGTGGATCAGACAACTTAAAGAAATAGTGATCCGAAATCTTTTTAATAGGGGTTGCACCACTCACTACTGAAAAAGGATTCTTCAGGTCTGTAGGTGAATACGTTGCACCACACTTTTCGCAGTTATCACCATACTGATCTTTAGCGCCGCACTTAGGGCACTCGCCTTTGATGAAGCGATCCGGTAAGAACATTTCTTTAACAGGATCGTAAGCTTGCTCAATCGCACGCTTCTCAATCAAGCCAGCATCACGCAGCTTGAGATAAATACTTTGCGCTAACTTCTCATTCTCGGGGCTATCTGTGGTGTAGTAGTTATCAAACGAGATGAGGAAGTTATCAAAGTCGCGCTTATGTTCTTTCCAAACATTAGCAATGAGTTCTTTAGGGGTAATGCCTTCTTTTTCAGCGCGCAACATGATAGGGGTGCCATGCGTGTCATCGGCGCCAACGTAATGCACCTCATGGCCACGCATCCGTTGAAAGCGCACCCAAATATCGGTCTGTACGTATTCCACCAAATGGCCGATATGGATCTGACCATTGGCATACGGCAGGGCGGAGGTAACAAGAAGGCGGCGTTGAGAACTGCTCATGTAATGCGGACTTAAATAAGAATGTAAGAAGGTTAAATAGGGTGCAGCACTCAATTATGCTGGCTAATGCAGTGATTTTAGTCTGCGGTTAAAGTAAAGCTCCGCAGAGCGTTCCTAAACCCCGATAAAATTGACTTCAGCCCGACCTTAGAGAGTATTTTATGGCAGCAAAACCAACCATTCAGATGTCTTCTGCCTCAGTGCCCTTGGTGCATGAGGTCGAGGTCATGGATGAGCTGGGTCGCCTTAAAACTACCCATATTCCTGGGGAGCGCCCTTTAACCATTTATTTGGATAAGCGAGAAGTAGTGACGCTCATGACCTTGGGGAGCGCCCCAGAAGCTTTGGTCTTGGGTTATTTGCGTAATCAGCGTCTTGTGGAGTCTCCGGACGATATCGAGAGTATCCAAGTGGACTGGGAGACGGATTCAGCTGCTGTTAAGACGCGCCGTAGTACGGTGGATATTGATGCCCTAACCAGCAAACGGGTAGTAACGACTGGTTGCGGTCAGGGAACGATGTTTGGTGGGTTGATTGAGGAGATGGATGCAATTCAGCTTCCCGAGGGGCCGCTACTCTCTCAAGAGGCAATAGTTGCCTTGATTGACTCCATTCGAATCCACGACACCATCTACAAGAAGTCTGGCTCGGTCCATGCCTGTGCGGTCTTTGAGCGAGATGGTCAGGATGGGGTGCGACTGCTGCACTTTATTGAAGATGTTGGCCGCCATAATGCAGTAGATTCCATTTCTGGCTTGATGTGGCTAGTCAATAAACCAGGCAAGAATTTGATTTTCTTTACTACTGGGCGCCTGACCTCAGAGATGGTGATCAAGGGGGCTCAGATGGGTATTCCTTTCCTTCTGACCCGCTCGGGTGTGACCTTGATGGGTCTGGAGCTGGCGCGTAAAACCAATCTCACCATCCTCTCTCGCTGCTCTGGCAAACACTTTGAGATCTATAACGCCCCTGAGAGGGTCGTTTTTAGCCAAAAACCCCAATAAATTCGTCGGCAGGTGAGGGCGAAGGTTTTACAATTCGGTCATGACTATTAAATCAGACCACTGGATCCGCCGCATGGGCGAGCAAGGCATGATCAGCCCATTTGAACCTGGGCAAGTTCGCCAAGACGCCGCCGGTAACAAAATTGTAAGTTATGGCACTTCAAGCTATGGCTATGACATTCGTTGCGCAGACGAATTCAAAATCTTTACGAATATCAATAGCACCATCGTTGATCCGAAGAATTTCGATGAACAATCCTTCGTTGACTTCAAGGGTGATGTTTGCATCATTCCACCAAACTCTTTTGCATTGGCAAGAACAGTTGAGTACTTCAAGATTCCACGCAGTGTATTAACTGTCTGCGTTGGTAAGAGTACGTATGCTCGCTGCGGCATTATTGTGAACGTCACGCCATTTGAGCCTGAGTGGGAAGGTTATGTCACTTTAGAGTTTTCGAATACCACACCATTGCCTGCAAAGATTTATGCGGGTGAAGGTTGTGCGCAAGTACTCTTCTTTGAGAGTGATGAAGTGTGTGGAACATCTTATAAAGATCGCGGTGGTAAGTATCAAGGTCAGCGGGGCGTTACCCTGCCTAAGACCTAAGCCATAACGGCAGTGCGTAAATTTCTATTTAATCGCCGTCCATCGCGGATTAATCTAGAAGAATATCGCGCCACACTCTCGCGCTCAGAAATGGCGCGTCCAGAGAATAATTTCTACCATTGGCTGCTAGGTACCACCTGGACTAGCTTTATGTTGCTAGTTGTTTTTGTATATCTTGGTACAAACCTTATATTTGCTTTTGCTTATATCGCATGTGGAGACGGGGCCATTACCAATGCCCGGCCAGGATCTTTATTGGATGTCTTTTTCTTTAGTGTGCAAACGATGGCAACCATCGGATATGGCCGAATGACTCCGGTTGGTAGTTGGCCGAATGCGATTGTGACGTTTGAGGCGTTCTTTGGAATTGTTTACTCCGCGCTGACTACAGGTTTAGCTTTTGCGCGTTTTACTAGGCCTACCGCAGGCATACGTTTCTCTAAAGTAGCTGTGGTTGGTAATCATGACGGTATCAAGACGTTGAAGTTCCGCGTAGCCAATGATCGCAGCTCCCATATTGTGGAGGCGCAGTTACGCTTATGGCTCATTGCAGAAAGCATGACAAGCGAGGGGGAGCGTTATCGTCGATCCGTTGAATTGCAGCTCCATCGCTCCGAGAGCCCGGTTTTTTCCTTGACCTGGACGGCGATGCATAGCGTGGATGAGGCAAGTCCACTAAAAGATTTCTTGGGTAAAGCCGAATTGAACGGCCATTGGCACCTTTTGATTACCTTTACGGGATATCACGAGAGCCTGGCCAATCAAGTCTATGCTCGCCATGTTTACTTACCAAGAGATGTGCAGCAAAATGCGACTTTTGTCGATATAGTCACGGTTTCGCCAGATGGCAGTCGGATAATAGATCTAGCCAACTTTGAGAAGTGGGTTCCGAATGTCTCGGATAAATTAGTAGGGGAGTTTTTATGAAATTTCGTTTTCCAATCATCATTATTGATGAAGACTTCCGCTCCGAAAATATTTCGGGTTCGGGAATTCGTGACCTCGCCGAGGCGATTGAGAATGAAGGCATGGAGGTTATTGGTTTAACCAGCTATGGTGACCTGACTTCGTTCGCTCAGCAAGCTTCTCGTGCATCCTCATTCATCGTCTCAATTGATGATGAAGAGTTTGATTCCGACTCTGAAGATAATGATCTTCCAGCCTTAAATAATTTGCGTGCTTTTATTACTGAAGTACGTAAACGTAATGAAGATATTCCTATCTTCTTGTATGGCGAGACACGTACCTCACGTCATATGCCTAATGACATCTTGCGCGAGTTGCACGGTTTCATTCATATGAATGAAGACACTCCAGAATTCGTGGCACGTCATATTATTCGTGAAGCCAAAGTGTATTTAGATTCATTAGCGCCGCCATTCTTCCGCGCGTTAACTAACTACGCTTCTGAAGGCTCATATTCTTGGCATTGCCCAGGTCACTCCGGCGGCGTTGCTTTCTTAAAAAGTCCAGTAGGAAGAATGTTCCATCAATTCTTTGGTGAAAACATGTTGCGCGCTGACGTTTGTAACGCCGTGGAGGAGTTGGGTCAGCTCCTAGACCATACAGGTCCAGTGCTGCAGAGTGAACGCAATGCAGCGCGCATCTTTAATGCAGACCATTTGTTCTTCGTTACCAATGGCACATCGACTTCAAACAAGATTGTTTGGCACTCTACGGTTGCTCCTGGCGACGTGGTTTTGGTGGACCGCAATTGCCATAAATCTGTGATTCATTCCATCACCATGATGGGCGCAATCCCCATCTTCCTGATGCCTACGCGTAATCACTTGGGCATTATTGGACCCATTCCTAAAGAAGAGTTCGAATGGAAAAACATTAAGAAGAAAATTGATGCTAATCCGTTCATCAAAGATAAGAATGTTGTACCTCGTGTAATGACGCTGACGCAAAGCACTTACGATGGCATCGTTTACAACGTTGAAATGATTAAAGAGATGTTAGACGGTAAGGTGGACTCTTTGCATTTTGATGAAGCTTGGTTGCCGCATGCGGCTTTCCATCCTTTCTATAAAGACATGCATGCGATTGGTTCAGATCGTAAGCGCACTAAGAAGAGTTTGATGTTTGCAACGCAGTCTACCCATAAGTTGCTGGCTGGTTTATCCCAGGCATCACAGGTGTTGGTTCAAGATGCAGAAGATACCAAGCTAGATCGAGATTGCTTCAATGAAGCCTATTTGATGCATACCTCTACTAGTCCTCAGTACGCCATTATTGCTTCATGTGATGTTTCTGCAGCCATGATGGAGTCTCCTGGCGGCACAACTCTAGTTGAAGAATCGATTGCTGAAGCAATGGACTTCCGCCGCGCTATGCGCGAGGTGGATGATAAGTTTGGGGCTGACTGGTGGTTCAAGGTTTGGGGCCCAGATCATCTGGCCGAAGAGGGTATTGGCGAGCGTTCAGATTGGGTATTGGAGCCCTCTGCTGCTTGGCATGACTTTGGTAAGCTGGCTAAAGATTTCAATATGCTCGATCCTATTAAGGCAACAGTGGTTACGCCTGGTTTGGATATTGAGGGCAACTTTGGTTCTATGGGTATTCCTGCAAGTATCGTTACTAAGTACCTTGCTGAGCATGGCGTGATCGTTGAGAAGTGCGGTCTCTACTCATTCTTCATCATGTTCACGATCGGTATTACCAAAGGTCGTTGGAACACACTTGTAACCGAGCTACAGCAGTTCAAAGATCACTTTGATAAAAATGCTCCGCTCTGGAAAGTATTACCTGAGTTTGTCGCCAAACATCCACGATATGAGCGCGTTGGCTTAAAAGATATTTGTCAGCAAATTCATGAGTTCTATAAGAGCCGAAATGTAGCGCGCATGACTACTGAGATGTACACCTCAGATATGGTTCCAGCCATGATGCCTTCAGAGGCATGGGCGAAGATGGCACACAAAGAAGTGGATCGTGTGCCGCTTGATCAATTGGAGGGGCGCGTAACGGCCATGTTGGTTACTCCGTATCCCCCAGGCATTCCATTGTTGATTCCGGGTGAGCGCTTTAACAAACGCATCATTGACTACCTCTACTTCGCTAGAGACTTCAATGAGAAGTTCCCTGGATTCGAGACGGATATTCATGGGCTCGTAAAAGCCAGCATCGATGGCAAGAGCGAGTACTACGTTGACTGTGTAAGGCAAGAGCGCGACATAACGCTTTGATCCACCTCACTTTTTGCGCCCTAAAGCCCCGCTAAAGCGGGGTTTTTTACTTGCGCTGTATTTGGTTAGTCTTTATACTTGTACGATATATTGAACAAGTCAAAGGTTGCCATGAGAGTCATCAATTTTTCCGATGCTAGAAATCAATTTAAACAAGTCATTGATCAGGTAGTGGCTGATTGTGATGTTGCTGTGATCTCACGCAGAGATGCGGAGGATGCTGTAGTCATGTCTTTGAATACCTATAACAGCATGATGGAAACATTCCATTTATTAAAATCTCCGGCTAACGTAAAGCATTTGGAGAAATCATTGGCGCAATATCGCAAAGGACAGACCAAAGCAAAGGCTTTGGTGGATGCTCAGTAGGTTGGTGTGGACAAATGCAGCATGGGCTGACTACGTTTATTGGCAGGGGCAAGATAAGAAAACCTTAAAGCGTATTCACTCTTTAATCAAAGACTCCTTGAGAAATCCCAAAGAGGGGATCGGAAAGCCGGAAGAGCTTAGGGAGAGTCTGTCAGGTTTTTGGTCTAGAAGAATTGATGATGTTCACCGCCTGGTGTATGCCATTGAAAAAGATCAGCTAGTGATTATTGCCTGCCGCTACCACTACGAGTAATGCATGACTCTGTAATAAATATGGCCCCTAGGGGCCATATTTATTAACGCTAGAGCAGTTTCTATTTCAGCAATACCGATGGTGAAGCCGGAATACTTCCTGGAATTTTTTGTAATGACATAAATTGGGCTAGCAGCTTAATTGCGAGAGGTGAGTAACCATTGTCTTGGCTTGGGATGCTATAGATGCTGTCATCCAAGGCTTCAATAGCTGCGAAGGGTCTCGGAGTTGGCTTATTCTTATCGACTATAAATAAAGCAAATTCGTTTTTAGAGCCTTTATTGTCCCGAAATGTAGTCGCAGTTGGCGGGAGTGTAACAAGATAGGGTGGTGTATTTAATTGTGCTCTTACCACTTCCCCTAAATATTCAAAAATATTGTTTGTAGAGCGAATACGAATAGCGATCTTCGGTTGCAGTTTCTTGGCTGCACTTGGCTGCTTAGTTTGCTCGGCAAGAGTTTCCTCGCAGAATATTTCTGGGCCATATTCCTGCCGTATAAAGTTTTCATACTTATTGGTTTTAATGCAAAGCTTGTATTGCATTGAAACTTGAATGGGCTGAAATAGCAGCTCTGATGAGCCATTTACTTTTTGTAAGGTTATCCCGGCTTCTTTCATTACCTGGAAAGCGTTGTCACCAAACCTAGACTTAATATTGTTGGCGCTCACTGGCGGACCTATTTTTTGAGATGTATCTACGAGATAGGCACCCAAACCATAGTTAATTAATTTATATAGATGTTTTTGAAACTCAGGATGCTCTGGTCTCAACGGATTATTGATGAGCGTGTGAGTATCGCCATTTGGCTTGGTTATCACGATCTCATCTACTACTAAGCTTAGTAGTACTTCTTTGGGAATGTGATTGTGTTCAAAATATCTCACGTTTTCAATTGGCAGTTCACTTAAGTAGCCTTTCCAGAAAACGGCATTATCTAGAGAGGATTGTGTGAAGTTGAAATTATTGCCAACAGTTAGTGATACACCTGGCGTGAGCGTTGCCAAACCTCCGCTGATGGGTAGGTAGCTAGCGTTTGCCGGAAAAGCCCCGCCAGCAAATAAGGCGCCAAGGGAGGGTGTTGTAGTGATTGAGCCTGAACCATTAATGGTGGGCATATCTAAGAAGCTAACAGGACGATTTTCAGATGAGCGCAAAATATTCTGAAAAATCATATTGATCTGATATTGCTCCAGTGTGTTGGCATACTTTGAGGACATCGCGCTGAAGTCAGGGGCTGTTGCTGATCCGCAACCACTTAGCACGAAGGGAAATATCCACAATGGAAGTGTCTTGCGAATTAAGGAGTAAAATTTCATTTTGTTAACCATTTTGAATTCTCACTAGCGTAATGGATTTTTAAGACAAAGACCCACTCTTGGCACGAATTTGGGGAAAACCCCTCCTTTAATTGAAGGGTGTATTACTTGATTGGCTTATCCAGTTGAAATGTCACAGGAGCATCCTCATCTGTCTTCGTTGAAGGCGCTTCTGGCTTACCCTCTTCGCCCCCTGTGAAATTAAAGTCCTTACTTTCAGCCACAGGGGCAGGCTTATCTAAGAGTGCTGTTACCAGCGCGGGGAAGGCCATCACCAGCACAACCATCACCAACTGTAGGCCCACCCAGGGGAGGGCGCCCCAGTAGATATCACTACTCTTCACCTCTTTGGGCGAAACCCCTCTAAGGTAGAAGAGGGCAAAGCCAAAAGGTGGGTGCATAAAAGAGGTTTGCATGTTTACACAGAGCATGACTCCAAACCAAACTAAGGCGGCACTAGCTGCTGCTTGAGGGTTGCCATTCATAGAGTCGAGCAATACCGGTGAAAGTAATTTAACGGCCACTGGTGCCAACATCGGCACAACAATGAAGGCGATTTCGAAGAAGTCTAAGAAGAAAGCCAAGAAGAAAACAAACAAATTCACAACGATCAGAAAGCCTATCCAACCACCAGGAAGATTAGAGAAAAGCTCTTCTACCCAGAAGCCACCATCTACTCCTTGAAACACAACAGAAAAGCAAGTAGATCCAATCAGAATAAAAACCACCATGGCAGTAATACGCATCGTGTTTTGATAGGCCTCTTGAATCAGTCCTTTGAGATTCGGAATGCTTGCTCTGCGAAGCCACGCTAAGAGTAGAGCTCCCATTGCGCCCATAGCACCAGATTCTGTAGGAGTGGCAATGCCAGTCATGATGGTACCCAGAACCAGGAAGATCAGGACCGCTGATGGGATGATCCCCATGAGACATTTTTTCCAAAGTGCCCAGCCTTTGAGCGTGAGATCGCTTTCAGGTACGGGCGGTAGATAGTCAGGGCGAACACGACTCAGGAAGAAGGTATATAGGGCAAAGAGGGCGATCTGCAAAAGCGATGGACCCCATGCACCGAGATACATACTGCCCACATCTGCACTGCCGCTTTGTGTTTTAAGTTGGTCTGCCAACACAATCAATACTAATGATGGGGGCACTAACTGTGTAATGGTCCCAGAGGCTGCTAAAACGCCCGTAGCGTAGCGCATGTTGTAGCCGTAACGCATCATCACCGGCAAGGAAATCATCGCCATAGCGATCACCTGAGCGGCGACAGTACCAGTGATAGCGCCCAAGATAAACCCAACGATGATGACGGAGTAACCAAGACCGCCACGTACGCGCCCAAATAGTTGGCCCATCGAGTCGAGCATTTCTTCTGCGAGGCCGCAGCGCTCTAAGATGGCGCCCATAAAAGTGAAGAAGGGAATGGCTAGCAGTAGATCATTGGCGAGCACGCTACCAAAGATGCGTTGCGGAATAGCTTGCAAAAATGGGAGGCCAAAGAAGCCTTCGCCAATCGCAATGGCTGAGAAAAATAATCCCGCAGCCATTAAAGAGAATGCAACCGGGAAGCCGATTAACATAAAGACAATCAGCCCACCAAACATCAAGGGTGGCATCCACTCTAATGGAATCATTGCATGGGCTTTTCGTAATGAAGGTCTTCGGTCGGGAGAGTTGTTTTACCCTGCAAAGCACCAATACGCTTAATGATTTCTGAAACACCTTGCAGGCTCAGCATAAAAAACCCAAAGGGCACTACAAACTTAATGGGGTAGCGCGCCAATCCACCAGAGTTTGAAGAGTGCTCCATCACTAACCATGATGGGTAAAAGAGTGTCGTCCAAGAGAGCCAGGCAAATAAGAGACAGGCTGGCATTAAAAAGAAGATTAAGCCAAAGAGATCAACCCACAAACGTCCTCGATCAGGGAGTTGGGAGTAGATTAAATCTACCCGTACATGCTCGTTGCGTTTGAGTGTGTAAGACGTACCGAGCATGACTGCAGCGGCAAAGAGATACCACTGCAGTTCTAGTGGCCAGTTGTTGCTGACATCCAATCCATAGCGGAGTAAGGCGTTGAGTGCGGATACGATACAAGACAGCAAAATCATGATGCTGGCTGCCTTGCCCAGAAGCTGGTTTACGTAGTCAATCCCCGCAGAGAGTTTGGACCAAAACCCCATGCACTTTAGAGGTCTGCGCGACCCCGTTTAATAGCGGCAAGAACCTGGTCTGGGGCGGTACCACCAGCATGTTGGCGTGATTGCACTGAGCCATCAACGGTGAGCAGTGCAAACACATCATCACTAATGAGTTCAGGGCGATTATCTAAGCCGCATGCAAAGCGCAACTCAGAAAGACTGAGGTCGGTGAGCATGCAGTTTCTGCCAACGCAGGCTTTAACAGCATGGGCGACTGCTTCATGGGCATCGCGGAATGCCAAGCCTTTTTTAACCAAATAGTCAGCCAAGTCGGTTGCTGTTGCAAAACCTTCTTCAGCCGCTTTCTTCATGACCTCGGCTTTTACTTCAATATGCGGAACCATGTCAGCAAAAATACGCAAGGTATCTTGTACGGTATCTACTGCATCAAACAGAGGCTCTTTATCTTCTTGATTATCTTTGTTGTATGCCAGTGGCTGACCCTTCATGAGAGTCAATAAAGAAATCAAATCACCATAAACGCGACCAGTCTTACCACGAGCTAATTCTGGAACATCCGGATTCTTCTTTTGCGGCATGATCGAACTGCCAGTGCAGAAGCGGTCTGGTAGATCGATGAAGCCAAAGCGGGGGCTCAGCCATAAGATCAACTCTTCAGACAGGCGCGATACGTGCATCATCAAAATCGATGAGAAGGCGCAGAACTCAATCGCAAAGTCACGATCAGATACGGCGTCTAATGAGTTATTGCAGATGCCATCAAACCCTAATGTCTTAGCCACTTGTTCACGATCGATCGGATAGGTGGTTCCGGCTAATGCCGCTGCACCTAAAGGCAGGCGATTGAAACGAGCACGCAAATCCACTAAGCGACTGGCATCACGACTAAACATTTCAAAGTAGGCCATCAAGTGATGACCAAAAGTAATCGGTTGCGCAACTTGTAAATGCGTGTGGCCAGGCATGATGGTGGCAGCATGCTTTTCAGCTAAATCCAATAGCGCAAGACGCAAAGACTTAAGGGTGACGGCAATGTCATCAACACTGCTACGCAACCATAGGCGCAAATCCGTTGCTACTTGGTCATTGCGTGAACGACCGGTATGCAAACGCTTGCCAGCATCGCCTACCAACGCTGTTAAGCGTGCTTCGATATTCAGGTGTACATCTTCGAGCGCCAACTGCCAATTAAATTGTCCGGACTCGATTTCGCTCTTAATTTGAGCCATACCCTTTTGAATATCGGCCAAATCTTGGCTACTAATGATTTTTTGGGTCGCCAGCATTTCAGCATGGGCTAGGGAGCCGGCAATATCGACCATGGCAAAGCGTTGATCAAAGCCAATAGAGGCGGTATAACGCTGAACGAGTTCGTCGACAGGTTCTGCAAAACGGGCCGACCAAGCTTGGGCTTTGTTGGCTAAGGAATTATTTGATGAGCTCATAAACACAGTATATTGGTGTAGGTCTTTGATTATTTTAAATGTTATGTCCCCAACCCTGAATTCTTCCCCATCTGACGCTCCAAAGCGCCTCGTAATTGCCTCCCGTGAAAGTCGCCTAGCCATGTGGCAGGCTGAGCATGTCCGGGATTGCCTGAAAAAGCTCTATCCAGGCTGCGATGTCCAGATTTTGGGCATGACCACCCTTGGGGACCAGATTTTGGACCGAGCCCTCTCTAAAGTGGGTGGTAAGGGCCTTTTTGTGAAAGAGCTCGAAACCGCATTAGAGGATGGCCGTGCCGATTTAGCGGTTCATTCCTTAAAAGATGTCCCAATGGTGATGCCCGAAGGATTCGACCTCTCTTGTGTAATGGCCAGAGAAGATGCACGCGATGCCTTTGTTTCCAATGACTATGCAGGCCTTGAGGATTTGCCGCACGGTGCGATTGTGGGTACCTCGAGCCTGAGGCGTGAATCGGTGTTGCGCGCAAAGTTTCCGCATTTGGTCATACAGCCATTACGCGGCAACTTAGATACCCGCATGAGCAAGTTAGATCGAGGTGAATATCAAGCCATTATTTTGGCTGCTGCTGGCTTAAAGCGTTTGGGTTTGGAGTCACGCATTCGCGCTTACTTGCCATACGATCCTTACACTCCTGCTGCAGGTCAGGGTGCCTTGGGCATCGAAACTTTAAGTAAGCACCCCAATATCAAACAGTGGCTTGCTCCACTCAATGATTTGCCAACTTTGTTTGCTGTTTCTGCTGAACGTATGGTGTCTCGCCAATTAGGCGGGTCATGTGAAGTGCCGCTGGCTGCGCACGCAGTATGGGATCAGAACCAAATGAACATTCGCTCTTTTGTAGCGAGTGTTGATGGCCAAGCAATTTGCTTGGCTAATGGTAGCGCTCAAGTGAAGTCAGTTGAAGATGCGGAGGCCTTGGGCCTTGCAGTGGCAAAGGACTTGCTGTCACAAGGCGCCGCAGATTTAATTCCAGCACTTCCCAAGTAATACAAAGCGCAATCTTCATCAGCATGAGCACCAAAACAATCATTGTTACTCGGCCTGCTGGTCAAGCGCGTCAATTGATTGAAGTGCTCTCCAGGGCAATCGAGGCAAGCGGTGTAGGAAAGCGTAGTCTTCCAGAAATACTCTCTCTGCCTTTGCTAACGATTGTTCCGAAGTCGGATGGGCATTTAGCTGACCACATCGCTACTACCCTGAGTGACGCAGATCTTGCCATCTTTGTAAGTCCTAATGCCATCGAGAGTGTGATGCGTTTATTGGAACGAGATTGGCAAGATTTTTCTAAGAAGATTATTCCGATTGGAGTGATGGGTGGCAGCAGTCATCTTGCCCTGAAAAATCATGGTGTCGGATTGGAAGATAATCCCACCCCCATCATCATTCCGGGGAATAACGAAAACTGGGACTCTGAAGGTTTGTGGAAAGAGCTTCAATCCCTGAAATGGAATTGGCAGGGTAAAAAAGTAGTGATCTTTAAAGGTGAGGGTGGCCGTGATTCGCTGGCTGACACTTTAAAAAAGGCAGGGGCAACTGTGGAGGCTATTTCAACCTACACGCGCGTACCTTTGGATATTGATAACCCTGCTTGGCAACTTGTACGAGAAATGGATTTGAGTAAATCACTTTGGTTGCTCACATCCTCTGAGGCAGTGCGGTATCTCGGCGAAGTCATGAAAGACCAATTTATACAAAACCTCAATGTCGCCAGTGCACTATGCCCACATCATAATATTGCGGATGCGGCTGAAATGATTGGGTTTGGTGAAGTCTTTACGAGTGAGCCAGGTGATGAAGCTTTGATCAAGTCAACCCTGGCTTGGCTGACAATCTAAAAGTAAAAGCGAATAACTAACGCTTTGCAGTCTGTAGTAAGGCAGGCAAGAAAATCTCATTAACCAAGATGGGATGACCCTTTAAGCGATAGAGGGTGCGTCTTGCCCATAAGGGTGAACTCAAGTCAGCAAAGTGCTTAGAGTATTTTTTCCACAATTCACTGCTTTTATCTAGACGTGCAATATCGCGCTGTGGCTTTGCCTTGGAGTGTTTGCGAGTTTTGCTAAACAAGACTGCGCCCAAAGGCTTAGTACCTAAGCGCAAGACCTGATGATTGCTGCCGCTGGAACTGAGTGTTGGAATGACGCTGTGTGCCATTACTAAAGGAATGCCATTTGAGCAGAGCAGTACTTCACGTACTCTGCAGCGTCTGAGCTTGAAATGAAAATAGCGACTTTCGTCGCTATTAAGTGATTGAGGACAGTCGCGCAAAACCTGAACTTCTAGCTTTTGCCCAATTGCGTTCTCAATTTTTTGGGTGAGAGACCCGGTATCGCTTAGCCAAGGTTGCCACTCGCGTGGCGCCCGATGGATTTCACCGGAACCGACTCGATTCCATGCAGAACGGAGACGATTACGGTGAATCATTTTTAGCTACCGCTAAAGCTACGACGTTGACCGCCAGCCTTTGGTTTAGCAAAACGCGGGCCACCTGCTGGACGTGAGTCACCAGAGCGTGCCGGACGTGAGTCAGCAGAACGCGCAGGACGTGAGTCAGCAGAGCGCGCTGGACGTGAATCACCTGAACGACCGCCGCCAGCATTACCGCCACCGAAGCCGCCGCCAGAGCGAGACTCTGAGCGAGCGCCTGAGCCATAACGACCACCGCCGCCACCGCCAGAGCGATTGCCACCGCCAAAGCCGCCACCAGAACGACCACCACCAGGACGACCACCGCCGCCACCAAAGCTTGGCTTGGCTTGTGGCTCAAGACCAGCAATGACTGAAGCAACGATATCTTGCTGTGTGAAGCGTTCGATATTGCGGATCTTCGCGCGATCACGATGTTCAACCAAAGTGATAGCAACACCATTACGACCTGCACGACCTGTACGACCGATGCGATGCGTATAGTCTTCTGGTTTCATTGGCAAGCCAAAGTTAATCACGTGACTAATACGTGGCACATCGATACCACGAGCCGCTACGTCAGTCGCAACCAAAATCTTGGTGTGACCTTTACGTAAAGACTCGAGACGACGCATACGTACAGCTTGAGGCATTGCACCGTGTAGGGCAGTAGCTTCATAGCCATTGGCACGCAATGTGTCAGCAATTTTTTCGCTCTCAACTTGAGTGCTTGCAAACACAACTGCTTGATCCAAATCGGCATCAGCCAAAATGTGCTCGAGCAATTTATGCTTGTGTGACATGCTGTCAGCCCAATGTAACTTCTGTTCAATGTTGGCGTGCTTTTCACCTGCGTGAGCAAGTTCAATACGCTTGGCATCTGTAGTCAACTCGTTTGCTAAAGACATAATCTTTGGCGCAAAAGTTGCGGAGAACATCAAAGTTTGGTTACGGCCTGCGCAACGCTTGTCAATAGCCTCAAGGTCATCAGCAAATCCCATGTCAAGCATGCGATCAGCTTCGTCGATTACGAGTTGTTTAACATCATCTAAGCGAATTGCTTTGCTATCGCACAAGTCGAGCAAACGACCTGGAGTTGCAACAACTAACAACGCACCTTTCAATGCCTGGATCTGCTTTCCGTAAGGCATGCCACCCATCACAGTTGCGATACGGATACCTTTCATGCCACGAACTAAGTTCACTGCATCAGCAGAAACCTGCTGAGCCAATTCACGAGTAGGGCAGAGCACTAACACTTTAGGTTGTGCGCGACCTGGTACAGGTGAGTTGTTCGGGTTGTCTTCGATGAGTTGATTAATCAAAGGCAATAAAAAGGCTGCGGTTTTACCGCTACCGGTTTGGCTGCTGACCAATAAGTCACCACCAGCTAAAGCCGCAGGAATAACCTGAGCTTGCACGGATGTGGCTTGGGTATAACCCAGTTCAGCAACGTTTTTAAGGAGTGATGCCGCTAGGGCAAAATTCTGGAACTCAGTTCCAGTGCTCTTTGAGTCTTTCGACTCGTGATTAGTTTCTTTAGAAAAAGTCATGCTATTACACATCCCCTTTAAGGGATGTCTCCGTATGTTGCACCCATTGTTTTTTATAGGGTGCGATGGTCAAAGGCATCGACCATCAGACAAGCGGCAGCGTTGTTGTGTTTATGACTTCTAAACTAATCGCTGAAATAGAGCTGGGGGGCGATGAATCAAATTGCTTTAAAAAAGCCTCCTATTATGGCATTTTCAGCACTCGATTACAAGGGTTTTCCCGACTTAATTCAGAAATAGAGGTTTAAAGCTTCATCTTCTGAGCTTAGTAATAGAAGTATTGCTTGTTTATCTCTTTATTTGAGATAACGCAAAAGCCACTCAGTCATTTTTCCATATGGAGGGCGCGCTGTTTTAGTTCCCTTGAAAAGGTTTAAACCAAAGAAGCCGCGCACTTCCAGGATCGACTTTTGATGACTGAAGGTATTAAAGCCTGCTTTGCCGTGATAACTTCCCATGCCACTCGCACCTACTCCACCAAAAGGAAGATCTTCAATGGTGATATGTAGAAGCGTGTCATTTATGGTGACGCCACCAGAGCACGTTTCATTTAAAACACGCTTCATATTC
Source organism: Polynucleobacter sp. JS-JIR-II-c23 (assembly GCF_035011225.1). Lineage (NCBI taxonomy): Bacteria > Pseudomonadati > Pseudomonadota > Betaproteobacteria > Burkholderiales > Burkholderiaceae > Polynucleobacter > Polynucleobacter sp. JS-JIR-II-c23. The sequence goes on from NZ_JAYGQT010000001.1 coordinate 747,023, forward strand.
TTTTTGTCTTTGCCAAACCAATATAGAGCCAAGGGATTGGGTTTGTTGTTGACATAAGCAATCGCTGCCGAGGTATCTGCAACAGTCACGATCGGCAGTATTGGTCCAAAGATTTCTTCATGAAGAATTCGGGCTTCCGGCGGAACGTTGATCAATGCAATAGGCTCGAATGGTCTTGCGCCAGCACCAGGGTTATTGAGCAAAGGAATCACTTTTGCACCACGGTCTAGAGCGTTGCTGACTAGATGCTGCCAGTATTCCAGTTGGCGCTCATCAATAGGGCCCGTCAGTTCTTGAGGGTTGCTAAATTGGGTTTGAGCTGCAGTTTGTAATTCTTGAATAAATTCTTCTTGAATGCTTGGTTCTAGCAAAACATAGTCAGGGGCAATACAGGTTTGACCGCCGTTCAGTAATTTGCCGTAAGCAATGGATGCAGCAGCATCTTTGAGTTTGGCGCTCTTATCAATGATGACGGGTGTTGTGCCGCCAAGCTCCAAAGTGACTGGTGTGAGATTTTCAGCGGCAGCACGCATCACTTTTTTACCAATAGCGCCTGAGCCAGTGAAGAAAAGATGATTAAAAGGCAGCGCCGAAAATTGCTCGGCTACTTCTGGGCCGCCGGTAGTGGCACAGAACTCGCTAGGGTGGAAATATTCTTGAATGAGGCTGGCAACAAAACCTGAGGTGCGTGAGCTACGCTCAGATGGCTTGAGCCAAACGCGATTACCAGCAGCAAAAGCGGCGATTGCTGGAATGAGCGCTAATTGAACCGGATAGTTCCATGGACTCAGAATGCCAACTACGCCTAGTGATTGACTTTGAACCCAAGCCTGCGAGGCGCCCATGTGTGTTGGAACTTCTCTTTGCTCAGGCTTCATCCATTCTTTGAGATGCTTGCGGGTGTACTTGCAAGCCTGATAAATCATCTGGCATTCAGCAAGTCTCGTTTCTACTGGGTGGCGCACCCCAAAGTCAGCCTCGAGGGCTTTGCAGATTTTTTCTTCATTTGCCTCAATCATTTTTTCAATGCGAGCAATTCGATCCAGTCTCACTTCGAGGGTGGGGTTTGGTTCTGCAGCGTAGGCTGCTTTCATTTCATCGAGCTGGATAGTGAAGCGATTCATAGTCTATTAATAGTTGGCAGGTATTGGAATATGGCATTAGGATAAAGCCATGGAAACAAATTTAGATAAAAAAGAACCTCTTTTAGAGCGTGCCACCTTGGGTGGGGGCTGTTTTTGGTGTTTGGAAGCGGTTTACCAGCAAATTTCTGGAGTTCGGTCGGTGGTTTCTGGCTATGCCGGTGGCGCTAGACCTAATCCGACGTATGAGGCTGTTTGCACGGGTGTATCTGGCCATGCCGAAATTGTCGACATCTTGTTTGATCCGCAAATTGTTTCATTTAGGGATTTATTAGAAATCTTTTTCGTGATTCATGATCCGACTACCTTGAACTATCAAGGCAATGATCATGGCACGCAATATCGCTCGGTGATTTTTACGCATAGTGAAGGGCAGTTCAAGATTGCGCACGAGGTTGTGCAAGAACTTGAGGATTCAAAAATCTATGCTAATCCAGTGGTGACGCAGATCGATGCTGTGCCAACCATTTATCCCGCAGAAGACTATCACCAGAATTATTTTCAGCAGCATCCGAATCAAGGATATTGCATGGCGGTAGTCGCGCCTAAGTTGGCTAAATTTAGAGCGAAATTTAAATCGCTCATAGCGCCACAATATTCCTGAGGGTTAGCAGTCTCTAGGGTGCTAGGCGATTCACTCGCCAGTCGGCACCTTCTAGTTTGTAGTGCATGCGGTCATGCAATCTAGATGGGCGTCCCTGCCAGAATTCAATTTCAGTAGGACGTAGGCGGTAACCACCCCAATGCTCTGGGCGTGGAGGAGTATCACCAAACTCTGTCTTAAAACGCTTTTCCGCTTCTTCTAAGAATTCACGGTTTGGGATGGCAGTGCTCTGAGGCGAGGCCCAGGCACCAATTCTGGAGGCGGCTGGGCGAGAATGGAAATACTCATCGCTTTCGGCTGCGCTAACCCGTTCAACAACACCCTGAATACGTACCTGGCGCTCTAATTCATGCCAATGGAAGAGGAGGGCTGCTTGAGGGCGGATAGCCAAGTCTTTGCCTTTTTGACTCTCGTAGTTAGTAAAAAAGGTGAAGCCGTTTTGGTCTGCGCCTTTTAGTAAGACAATACGGGCTGATGGATTGCCAGCTTGGTTAGCCGTTGCCAAGGTCATGGAGTTGGGTTCAGGACATTCTGCTTTCACCGCCTGATCAAACCAAAGCTTGAAAAGCTGAAGCGGGTCTTGGGGGACCTCGGTCTCTGAGAGCTGACCAAAGGTATAGTTTTTGCGAAGTTGTGCAATGGAGTCCATTTATTCAGTATAAAGAGAAGCTATGGCAGAAGACAAGGTAGAGGGCAGCTTAGAAAATCGTCGTTTTGGCGGGGTCTCACGACTCTATGGGCCAGAACTGCGCGAGCGCTTTCTGAATGCAACGGTAGTGGTGGCTGGTCTAGGGGGTGTTGGGTCCTGGGCGGCAGAGGCCTTAGCTCGTACGGGTGTCGGGCACCTTGTCATCATTGATTTTGATCATATCTCCGAAAGCAATACCAATCGACAGCTGCACGCCATAGAAGGGCAGTTCGGCAAAGCAAAAGTCGAGGCGATGAAGGAGCGCATTCTGCAAATTAATCCAGAGATCAATTTGACTGCTTGTGATGAATTTTTGGAGCCAGAAAACTTAGATCGACTTATTCCAGAAAATGCATTGGTATTAGACGCGACCGATTCAGTACAAACCAAAATTGCTTTATCAGTGTGGGCCGTGAAAAATAATCGTGCTTTAGTTATGTGTGGCGCCGCTGGAGGGAAGTCAGATCCCACATCGGTGCGCTGCGAAGATCTTTCTCGTACTGAACAAGATGCTTTATTGGCTAAGGTTCGCCAAGGACTCAGACAAGATCATGGGTTCTCCAGAAATCTGAAGAAAAAAATTGGCATTCGTGCGATCTACTCGCATGAACCACGAGCGGGGGCTTCCAGCGGAGGTCTGGCCTGCTCGGGCTATGGCTCTACCGTGATGGTAACGGCTGCTTGTGGGCTTGCAGCTGCCGCAGAAATTCTGAATCTCATCGCTGCACAGTAAGTTTTTCTCATAAATGACTGTAAATCCTTAAGGGGATTCCCTGTAGGAAATTACTGATTCTTTTGCAATCAGAAATAATTTATTTCAAACTCTGCATTGATTTAAAAGACATTTCACTATTTACGTAAATAGATTTATTTATTTAAGCACTTTAGTAATTTCTCTCCCCTAGCACTGATCGCCAGTCCTCCCTAGACTTTGCTCCGTTGGTAAATCGCCAACGACAAATCGAAAGGAGGTCTCTCTTGCAGACTGAACACACTGGCTTAAAGCGCCATCTCAAAGTACGGCATATTCGTTTGATGGCCTTAGGCTCAACGATCGGCGTTGGATTATTTCTGGGGTCAGCAAGTGCAATTCAAATAGCGGGCCCATCCATTCTTCTAGGTTATTTGCTCGCAGGTATTGTTGCTTTCATTGTCTTGCGGACACTTGGTGAGATGGCGGTGCATGAACCTGTAGCGGGTTCTTTCGCAGCCTACGCCAATACCTATGTAGGTCCATTGGCGGGGTATATGGTGGGCTGGGGATACTGGACTTATTGGATCGTGGTTGGAATTGCTGAAGTAACAGCGGTTGGCATCTACATGAGCATTTGGTTTCCTGAAACGCCGCAGTGGATTTGGGCACTGTCCTCCATTGTGATGATGGGCTTAATCAATCTGATTGCCGTAAAGGTATTTGGGGAGTTTGAGTTTTGGTTTGCCCTGATCAAAGTGGTGGCGATTGTCGCCATGATTGCACTGGGAGGTTCGGTTATCTTGTTTGGTTTTACGAATGATTGGCAGCCCATTGGCCTCAGTAATTTATGGCAGCACGGTGGCTTCCTTCCAAATGGCATTAGTGGAATGTTGCTCTCATTGCAAATGGTCTTGTTTGCTTATGTTGGTATAGAAATGATTGGTCTTTCTGCGGGCGAGGCTGAGAACCCACAAAAAACCATTCCGATGGCCATTGATTCTTTGGCTTGGCGCATTCTGATTTTTTACATGGGCGCCATCCTGGTTATTTTGGCAATCTTTCCTTGGAATCAAGTTGGGCAGCAAGGCAGTCCATTTGTGGTGATGTTTGAGAGGCTGGGCTTGCGAGAGGCAGCTGGCTTAATTAATTTTGTCGTGATCACGGCAGCACTTTCTTCTTGTAATGCCGGTATCTTTAGCGGTGGACGCTTGTTGTACTCCTTATCGTCTAACGGCTACGCTCCTAGATCTTTTTCAAAGCTTTCAAAGTATGGCGTTCCTCATCGAGCGGTGATGACTACAGTCGGAGTCTGTATGTCAGGTGTAGTGCTGAACTACTTCGTACCTGACAAAGCCTTCCAATACATGATGGCTGCAGTGACCTTTATTGGCTTAATGGTTTGGATCGCGATCTTGATTACACAGATCAAATTCCGTCGCTCGCTATCCAAATCCCAAGTGGCGGAGTTAGGATATCGCGCTCCTTGGTGGCCTTATTCCTCATGGTTCGCTCTGGCATTCATCGGATTAGTGGTGGTGTTGATGGGCTTTCATGAGGATGCACGGATCGCACTCATAGTGGGGCCGTGTTTATTAGGCGTGTATCTCGCAATGTTTTATGCCGTGGGTTTACATCGCACAACAGCAAACCAGCGTGACTTTAAATAACAGGAGAAGGTAATGATTATTGGTGTGCCTCAAGAGGTAAAAAATAATGAGTTCCGGGTGGGATTAACCCCGGGTAATGTCAGCGGACTTTGCAAGCAGGGACATTCTGTCCTGATTCAGAGAGGAGCAGGTGAGCAAATCGGCTTAACGGATGAGTCTTATCGGCTTGCCGGTGCAAACCTGGTCAATAGTGCAGCAGAAGTGTTTCAAAGAGCGGAGATGATTGTCAAAGTCAAAGAGCCTCAGGCGCAAGAATGCGCCATGTTGCGCGAGGATCAAATTTTGTTTACCTATTTACACTTAGCACCAGATCCGAGGCAGACAAAAGCTTTGTTGCAATCAGGCGCTACCTGCATTGCCTATGAAACAGTGACTGCTATGAATGGTGCTCTCCCTCTATTGGCGCCCATGAGTGAAGTAGCGGGTCGTATGTCCATCCAGGCAGCTGCATCGCATTTAGAAAAAACCAATGGTGGCTTGGGTGTATTGATGGCAGGTGTACCTGGCGTATCGCCGGCAAAGATTGTCATTCTGGGCGGCGGGGTGGTGGGCCGTAACGCTTTGCAAATGGCAGTCGGTATGGGGGCTGATGTTTGCATCTTTGATCGTGATATTGATCGCTTGCGTCAGATCGATATGTTCTATGGTAATTGCGTCAGAACTTTTTACTCTGACAGCCTATTAATTGAACAAGAAGTGTGTGAAGCTGATGTCGTGATTGGAGCAGTTTTGCTACCTGGAGCAGCAGCTCCCAAGTTGGTTACGCGCGACATGATTAAAACAATGAAGCCGGGTTCGGTTGTGGTGGATGTCGCTATTGATCAAGGCGGCTGTTTTGAAACATCCAAGCCGACGACGCATGCAGACCCAACCTTTGTGGTGGATGGCGTGATTCATTATTGCGTTGCCAATATGCCCGGAGCAGTTGCAAGAACATCTACCTTTGCTTTAACCAACGCGACTTATCCGTTTGTTGAGGCTTTGGCAAACCGGGGGGTGATGAAAGCGCTCTCAATTGATCATCACTTGCGCAATGGTTTGAATGTGCACAAAGGGGTGTTGACATCAAAGCCAGTTGCAATGGCTCAGGGCCTAGACTATGCGCTGGCTGAGGAGCTTTTAGTGGCATAGCAATATATTTCCAAAATGAGTGGGTCTAGTGAGCGCTAGGATTTAAACTATCTCTGATACGCAAAACTTACTGGACCCACATCATTTATGGATTTTTCAGCCTTAACCCTCTCTGCCGGGGTAGTTGCCCTAGCAGAGATGGGGGATAAAACCCAATTGCTTTCATTAATGCTTGCGGCTCGCTATCCCAAGCAAGCATTAGCGATCATTGCAGGCATCTTTATTGCCACTATTGCTAATCATGCCTGTGCTGCATTATTAGGTCATTGGCTTACGACTTTAGTGTCGCCAGATGTGATGCGTTGGATTTTAGGTTTGAGTTTTTTAGGAATCGGCTTATGGTTACTTGTGCCAGATCATATCGATGATGCAGCTGGCTCTAGGGTAACTGATAGGGCTCTCCAAGTATTTTTGCTCACGGTAGGCTTGTTCTTTTTGGCCGAGATGGGCGATAAGACGCAAATAGCGACCATTGCCTTAGGCGCCCGTTACGAGGACGTATTCTCCGTAACGGTTGGCACCACATTGGGGATGATGCTGGCAAATGCCCCCGCCGTCTGGATTGGTCAGAAATTCACGAAACGTGTGCCCATTAAGTGGGTGCATGCAGTGGCAGCCGTCACCTTTATTGCAATTGGCTTGGCTACCCTGATATGGGCCTGAGATAGCGAGCCAACCTGTCTGCCAGCCAAGACTTAAAATAGGCTCATGAAAACTGATCTTCCCCAGAGCTTTCGTAGGCTCGAATACCTCCCGCCTGTATATACCTTTGATCAAGTCGAACTCGATATTGCTCTAGACCCAGCGCGAACCATTGTGAAAAGTCGTATTGAGGTTTTGCCAGGCAAAAGTTTTAAGGCAGGAGCCCCCTTGGTTTTGGTCGGGCAAGAGCTCGAGTTTGTTAGTTTGCGCATCAATGGTGAATCTCATCGTCATTTTGAGTTAACTCCAGAAACGCTGACAATTCATTCGTTGCCAAATGAAGGTAAAGAAAAGTTTGTCGTAGAAATTATTTGCGTTTGCGTCCCCGAGAAAAATACTACTCTGATGGGCTTGTATGTCTCCAATGGGAACTTTTTCACTCAATGTGAAGCAGAGGGTTTTAGAAAGATTACTTACTTCTTGGATCGCCCAGATGTGATGGCGCGTTATCGCGTGACATTGCGTGCGCGCGAAACAGAGTGCCCGGTGCTGTTATCCAATGGCAACTTACTGACTACAGAAAAACTACCTAATGGATGGCATAGCGCTACTTGGGAAGATCCGTTTCCTAAGCCATCCTATTTGTTTGCCTTGGTTGCTGGTAAGTTGGAATGCATTGAAGAAACTATTACCACTAGTAGCGGCGCTAAGAAGCTACTGCAGATCTGGGTTGAGCCGCATGACCTCAAGAAGACTCGACATGCCATGGACTCCCTAATTGCCTCTATTCATTGGGATGAAAAGCGTTTTGGATTGGAGTTAGATTTAGAGCGTTTTATGATTGTGGCCGTAAGTGACTTCAATATGGGCGCAATGGAAAACAAGGGTTTGAATATTTTCAATACCAAGTTTGTTCTTGCTCAGCCAGAGACTGCTACAGATGCAGACTTTGCCAATATTGAGAGTGTCGTTGCGCATGAATACTTCCATAATTGGACAGGTAACCGTGTCACTTGCCAGGATTGGTTTCAGTTATCCCTGAAAGAGGGTTTGACTGTATTTAGAGATCAAGAGTTTTCTGCTGATCAAATGGGTAGTGAATCCGGTAGGGCAGTGAAGCGAATTGAAGATGTTCGCTTGCTTCGTCAATTGCAATTTCCTGAAGATGCAGGCCCGATGGCGCATCCGATTCGCCCGGATGAGTATCAAGAAATCAATAACTTCTATACCGTTACTGTCTATGAGAAGGGTTCAGAAGTTGTTAGGATGTATCAAACTCTTTTGGGTAAAGACGGCTTCCGCAAAGGAATGGATCTCTACTTTAAGCGCCATGATGGTCAGGCGGTTACCTGTGATGATTTCTTGGCTGCGATGGCAGACGCCAATGGCAAGGACCTGACTCAGTTTAAGAATTGGTACAGCCAGGCAGGCACCCCAAGGGTTAAGGTGCAAGAGCACTATGACGCCGCCAAAAAACAGTACCAACTGACGCTGACACAAAGCTGTGCGCCTAGTCCGGGTCAGCCGGAGAAGAAGCCCTTTCATATTCCATTGAAGATGCGCTTAATTACAAAGGCTAATGACCAAGCAGAGCAGTTATTGGAGTTGACGCAAGAAACTCAAACTTGGACTTTTGACCATATTGATGAGCGACCAGTGCTTTCAATTAATCGCAACTTCTCTGCACCGATTAATTTAGACTTCAAGCAATCCGAGGCAGATCTTCTCACTTTATTCTCAAGCGATGATGATGCATTTAATCGTTGGGAGGCTGGTCAGAAGTTAGCGATGCAAATGATCTTAAATAATCGTTTGCCAGATGACAAACTGATTGAGGCGTATCGCAATATTTTGCTAGACCCTAATTTGGATCCCGCCTTTAAGGATCTGGCTTTAACGCTGCCTGCAGAGTCTTATTTGTATGAGCAATGCACGAGCGTTGATCCTCAGAAGATATTTACTGCGCGACGCGCTTTCCGCAAAGAGATTGCGAAACAGTTGCAACTTGAGTGGGCCGCCTTGTATCAGCAGATGCAAACACCTGGACCATTTAAGTCTGATGGGGTAGATGCTGGTATGCGTGCCCTGAAAAATCTAGCATTGAGTATGTTGCTGGAGGCGGCGCCAGCAGTATGGGCGCCAATGGCAGCCAATCAATATCAAATTGCCGACAATATGACTGACCGTTATGCAGCCTTATCTGCATTAGTGGTACATGGTGCAAAACAAGCTAAAGATTGCTTAATTGATTTTTACAATCGATTTGCTAACGATGCTTTGGTCATCGATAAGTGGTTTGGCTTGCAATCCAGTCGCCCTCCTGTTGACGGCCTTGACTCCACCCTTACTGAGGTGAAGAAACTTCGTGAGCATCCTGCATTCAAGTTAAATAATCCAAACCGAGTTCGCAGCGTGATTCATTCATTCTGCGCTAACAACCCTGCTAGCTTTCATCAGGCGGATGGCAGTGGTTATGAGTTCTGGGCCGATAGCGTATTAGCTCTTGATCCCATCAATCCTCAGGTAGCGGCTCGTCTTGCAAGAGCGCTGGACCGCTGGCGTTTATTTGCCCAACCCTATCAAGATCATATGAAAGCGGCTCTAGAGCGTGTTTCTGCATGCCCAACACTCTCTCCAGATGTGAGGGAAGTGATTGGAAAGGCGCTGGGTAACTAAGAAGTTAATGGAGCTTATTGCCGTACGAAATACCCAATCGAATTGCAAGCTTTTCTAGGCTCTTATCCAGAGTCCAAAGCTGGGCATTTTCTGAAAGCAGAGTTGATGTAAGGAGTGACACATCAATAGCCCCACATCCAGACTCTTGGAGTTGATGCTTTTCAATAAACTCCAATATTTCATAAGGGGTGGCTATAGTTGCTTGTCGTAATTTTTTAATATAGCCCAAGGTTTTAGAGCGTGGCGATGGGGGTGATCCGCAGGCTAATTCTATTTGGATTAGGGGATGACACAGTATTTGGTCATTTAGTAGTAGAGCTTCGAAAGATACATTTGACTTTCTAAAGTGAGCTACCCAGACTGATGTGTCAACTAAAACCATGGTCATGATTACTGGCCATCCTTCGGTTTGCGGCGAGGAATAGCCTTCATCTGAGGTGATTTACCACCCAATGCTACCAACCTCTTAGCAACTTGAACTCTTATGAATACGTTAATGGCCTCCCTAAAGAGATCAGCTTTATCCATATCAGGGTCAGCAAGATCCAAACCTCTTTGATATAGATCGTCGTCAATCGTGACAGTAGTTCTCATATATATCCCTCATCATTATTGATGCATTATAACATCTAAAATAACATCAAAATTAGAGTGGTTTAGTGCCCAAATGATCATTTAGATGGGAAATATCAATATTTTGAGGTTGGCATTCGGAACAAGGCAAAATAGACCTTAATTTCAATAGAGCTTTGGAGAAATACCTTTGTCCTCAAGTACCCATATCAATTTCAAGCAATATTTAGCCTCCACAAAGCCGGCTGGTGCTGCTATCCCGGTTGGATTGCAAGATTTGCTGACCGCGGTTGTTAACACCTGCTCAACTCTCAGTCATGAAGTAGCGCAGGGCGCCTTGATTGGCTTGTTGGGTTCCGCAGGCACTGGCAACGTGCAGGGTGAAGTTCAGCAAAAGCTCGACATCATTGCAAACGATTTGCTGATCGACGGCGTAAAGGGTTGTAAATCACTCGCAGGTTTAGCTTCGGAAGAAATGGAGCTCCCAGTTCCAGTCCAGGGCACAGGTGACTACTTGCTACTGTTTGATCCACTGGATGGCTCATCTAATATTGATGTGAACGTGTCGATTGGAACTATTTTTTCAGTGCTCAAGAAACAAGACCCGAATGCACCATTACAGACCTCTGACTTTTTGTTGTCAGGTCGTCATCAAGTTGCTGCGGGTTATGTAGTGTATGGCCCTCAAACTACGATGGCCTTGACCCTGGGTGATGGTGTGGTGATGTTTACTTTGAATAAAGTGACTGGTGAGTTTCTGCTCATCAAGGATGTGGTAAAGATTTCTCATTCAACCAAAGAGTTTGCAATCAATATGTCCAATATGCGCCACTGGGCTGACCCAGTTCGTCGTTATGTTGAAGAGTGCTTGGCAGGCGTGAGTGGCACGCGTGACAAGGATTTCAATATGCGTTGGATTGCTTCCATGGTTGCGGATGTGCATCGTGTTTTATCTCGTGGCGGGGTATTTATGTACCCATGGGATCAGCGTGAACCACACAAGCCAGGTAAGTTGCGCCTGATGTACGAAGCCAATCCAATGAGTTTCCTGGTAGAGCAGGCGGGTGGTGCATCTACTAATGGAACGGATCTCATTATGGATTTGCAGCCAACAGACTTGCATGAGCGAGTTTCTGTGATGCTGGGCTCAAAAGAAGAGATTGATCGCATCGTGCACTATCACGCATAATTAATCTCACTTCATAATAAAAAACCCAATCGATTGATTGGGTTTTTTATTGGCAAAAGTTGTTCTTAAGGTCTTACTTGTTGCTTAAGGTAAGCAAGTGACTCTTCCACTTGGTCAATCAGAATCAAGCAAATATCGCCTGCAGCAAGATCATTTAGTGCTGTATCAATGGCCTTGAATTCACCATGAATCTCTTTGACTTGTTTGGCCTTAGTGGCGCCAACTAAGCCTTCTTGCAATAGCTTTAATACCTCACCATCTTCACGACCACGCTGGCAAGCATCTTGATAAAGAATGACGTTGTCAAATGAGTTGCCCAAGATACGGGTTAGATCACGGATATCTTCGTCACGGCGATCACCTGCACCACTAATAACCACATGGCTCTTCTTGGGTTTCATGGCCTCAACTGCGCTAGTAAGAGCGCGCATAGCATCGGGGTTATGGCCGTAGTCAGCAATGACGGTGGCGCCATTGTGTTGGAATTGATTAAAGCGTCCCGGCACTGAATTGGGATCGCTTTCAAAGCTATGTAAACCGCGCGCAATCTTTTCGGCATCAAGACCAAGGGCCCAGGCTGCGCCAATCGCTGCCATGGCATTTTCAATTTGGAAGCCCAGTACGCCATTTTGGGTCAGGGGAATTTCGCTTACGGGGAAGCGATACATCACACGCGATCCCTTGGAGGCAACAATGTAGGTGCCATCAAAATAAATGACTTTTTTATTCTTGGCGCGATGAGCGGCAATGACTGGGTGATGTTGATTTTGGGCAAAGAAAATCACTCGACCAGAACACTTGTCGCCCATCTTCACAACCATTGGGTCTGCTGCATTGAGCACTGCGGCACCGGTTGGGGCAACGTTTTGCACAATCACGCGCTTGAGAATGGCTAAATCTTCAACGCTGGTGATGTAATTAAGGCCTAAGTGATCACCTTCGCCAATATTGGTTACAACCGCAACTTCGCAACGATCAAAGCCAAGACCTTCGCGGAGCATTCCACCGCGAGCAGTTTCAAGTACAGCTGCATCTACATCTGGGTGCATCAGGACATTTCGGGCACTCTTAGGTCCGCTGCAATCACCGGTATCGATAAGGCGATGATTGATGTAAACGCCATCAGTTCCTGTCATGCCAACACGTAGGCCAGTTTCATTTAATAAATGAGAAATCAAGCGAACGGTAGTGGTTTTGCCGTTTGTACCGGTTACCGCCACCACTGGAATGCGACCATCTTCACCTAGTGGGAACATCATATTGATGATGTCTTCGCCAACGGGGCGTCCTTTGCCATACGAAGGCTTGAGATGCATACGTAAACCAGGTGCGGCATTGACTTCAACAATACCGCCACCTTGTTGTTCCAATGGCTTGTAGATGTTTTCACAAAGGATATCTACACCAGCAATATCGAGTCCAATCATCTGGGCGGCAGCCACTGCACTTGCTGCCACGTCTGGATGAACATCGTCAGTAACATCAGTAGCGGTTCCGCCGGTACTGAGATTGGCGTTATTGCGGAGTAAAACGCGTTCGCCAGTCTTGGGCACGTATTGTGGAGTGAGGCCAGAGCTTGCCAGATGCGCCATGGCAATGTCATCAAAGCGAATCTTAGTTAAAGCTGTTGCATGGCCATCGCCACGCAATGGATTTTTATTCTCGATTTCAACGAGTTCGGCAACGGTGTGACTGCCATCACCAACAACTTGTGCTGGCTCACGACGAGCAGCGGCTGAGAGGCGGTTGCCAACGACGAGCAAGCGATAGTCTGCACCAGGGAGATAGCGCTCAACAATGGTTTCCCGACCAAAGGCTTGGGTCACAATAAAGCCAGCGCGGACTTCTTCTTCGGTTTGAATATTGGCAACAACGCCTTTGCCTTGGTTGCCATCTTTCGGCTTTAAAACAATCGGACCACCAATTTTTTGAGCGGCACGCCAAGCATCGTCTGCAGTGGTAACTACTTCACCAATGGGAACGGATACGCCGGCAGCGGCAAGTAAGTTCTTGGTGAGTTCTTTATCCTGAGCAATCGCCTCAGCAATCGCGCTGGTGTCGCTAGTCTCTGCAGCTTGAATGCGCTTCTGTTTGCTACCCCAACCAAACTGCACCATGCTGCCTTCGGTCATCCGGCGGTAGGGGATGTTGCGCTGTACTGCTGCATCAACAATGGATCCAGTACTTGGTCCAAGGCGAACGTCTTCGTAAAGAGCTTCTAACTCTGAGAGGGCGGCAGCAAGATCAAATGGTGCATCGTTGAGGGTGGCTTGAATCAAAGCAAAACCAAAGTCAAAAGCCATGCGACCAACTACTTCTTCGGTATATTCCACTACGACTTGATAAACACCAGTATCGACTGTTTGTACTGTGCGACTAAAGGTGACGGGGCAACCCGCTTGCGCTTGAAGTCCAAGCGCCGCATGCTCAAGAGCGTGAGCTAAAGAAAGTACCTCATTGTGCCCGCCGCGACGCATGCTGCCTAGTTGAGGGAAGCGCTCACGAATCTTAGTTTCAAATTGAGGGATAGAATCGATTGAGCGTTCAGACTCATCACAAGAAACAATCGCTTCTAAAGCGGTGTGGCGGCTCCATAAATTTGGGCCGCGCAACATGCGAATACGGGTAATTTCCAATTAAGCCCCTGTAGCAGTAGTGGCATCAGGCACGAATGTTTCTGCGCCTGCTTCGATAACGTTGAATGGAATTTCAAGAGCCCAGGCTGCTGCTATAGCCGCACCTAAATTCATGGTCTTCCAAGGAGTAGAGTGGTTGGCTTCAGAGTGACGTGGCACAGGAATGGATTTCTGATCCAGCTTTCCAGACTTCAGGGTAATTTGCTGTTTGCCAATGACAACTGCGCGACCACCGTTTGCTAAGTGGGATTTGACAATCTCAGAGTCCGAATTCTCGCTAAAGAAAATCACCTGACCATCACAAAGCTCGGCCATTTGTACGCACATTGGATCATCAGCATTGAGTACGGCAACACCGGTAGGAAGAACGACATCAACCTGGGTGCGTACAACGCTGAAGACTTGGTCTTCATCATAAATTGCGTATTGCGGGAAGTTGGCTGTTGGATCCACATTGAGAACAACACCCACTTGACAGCGATCGTAGGCCAATCCTTCTATCAACATTGACAGATGATTGTTTTCAATTACAACTGCCTCTACCGCGCGATTAAGTAGGGTGCGTCGGGCATTCTCCCAATTTGATGCATTGGAGTTTGGAATAGCGCGGTTACCAAAGAAGAGGCCTTTACTGCAAGACAGGCCAACATAGACATTCGTTAGGCGTAAGAAATGGGCAATCATTTCGGCAACAGGGGTCTTGCCACGTTCGCCACAGATACCAACTACCGGAATACGGAAATCCACTCCGGGTGGGAAGAGGTGATTTGCAATCTCTTTGCCAACAGGTTGTGGTTTGCCGCTGGCAGGCTTTAGATGCATTAGTAGGCCGGGGCCCGCATTGACTTCAACAATGGCGGCGTTTTGATCTGCCAATGGTTTGCTAATGTCCTGCGCTACTAAATCAACACCGGCAATTTCAAGACCAACAACACGAGCTGCTAAGGCTACTTGGCTGGCAACATCGGGATGAATTAAATCAGTAACATCAAATGCCACGTTGCCGTTGCTTTGAATGAGTACTTTGTGATCTATTGCAGGAACACTGCCACCTTTTAGTTGCTGACGTGCCAGTTCAAGTTCTACTGCAGAATCAATACGTACAGGATTAAGAGGGTGTTCTTCTGCAGTACCGCGACGTGGATCAGAATTAATCTGTATTTGAATCAGTTCATGAACAGTATGTTTGCCATCACCAGTGACCCATACAGTTTCACCTTTTGCCGCAGCAACTACTTTGTTGCCTACAACTAGCAAGCGATGCTCATCACCAACAATGTGACGCTCAACTAAAACCTCGCTACCTTCATCAATGGCAACGGCATAAGCTGCTTCAATTTCTTGTTGGGTATAAAGGTTGATAAATACGCCGCGACCGTGATTCCCATCAATTGGCTTCACTACTACTGGCAAGCCAATATCTTGTGCCGCTTCCCAAGCATCATCAGGGCTAGTAACGGTTCTACCTTCAGGTGTTGGAACTCCGGCGCTACGAAGCAAGCTTTTGGTTAAATCTTTGTCACGAGAAATAGTTTCCGCAATTGCGCTTGTTTGATCGGTCTCTGCTGTCCAGATGCGGCGTTGTTTAGCACCGTAACCCAGTTGAACCAAGTTACCTTCAGATAAACGAATCGATGGAATGCCACGCTCTTCTGCTGCATTCACAATGCATGCCGTACTTGGACCCAGCAAAAGATCATCACCAAGGTCACGTAAATTTTCGATGATGGTTTGCACAAGAGCAACGCAGTCAGCATTGTCTTGCGCTAGAGCTAAATAAAGATCACGCGCATATTTGAGAGCGGTGAGTGTGACCTCCTCATTGATTGCGCTAACCATCACTTTGTAAACACCACGCCTATCGCCGTCACGTGCCTTACCAAAACCGCCAGGGATACCGGCTAAGTTTTGTAACTCAAGAGTTAAGTGTTCGAGAATGTGAGCAGGCCAGGTGCCTTCTTCAACGCGCTTTAAAAATCCGCCAGTTTCGCCATAACTACAGCGATGTTCAACGAGGCTTGGAAGAGCTTTGACTAAGCGTTCATAAAAGCCAGGAATCAGGTTAGACGGGTAGTCCTCTAAATCGCCAATATCGAGCCAAACCTCAATTACGGGATGGTAAGTCCACATATTGGGACCACGGAGATGCTTAACGCTCAGAATCTCGATGGATTTATCTAGTAATTGGGGCATATGCAGTGTTGCGATGGCCGGCGCCAGGTTTTGGCGTTGACGCGTCAGACAGTCTCTCTGTTTCTAATAGTTATTGAAAAACTCACAAATTCAGCAAAAATACATAAAAGGGCCTACATAGACAATTTAACGGCTTTTGACCCTCTAAAGTTGACAGGAGCAATAAATCTAAAAAATTCAGCTCCACTATACTTTTAAGGTCAATGAAGCCACAAATCCTACCTTTTGCCCCCGTGCTACCTAGCTATTGGTTGGCTGTTTTGGGGGCTGAAACTTCCCCAGTAAAGAGCCCTGAAGCCCTGCTAGCTTGGGTTGAGCTTGATTTAGGCCTCGATTTACGCTTTGAAAAAAGCCTGCTTTTACTTAGTGAACAAGGCTTATTTTGGACAGATGGCAATGTATTTGAGTCTTGGAAACTAGAGAAAAATACCCATTTAATCCACGGTGATCATGCCGGAGTGGGGCATTTGCGCCTGGAAACCCCCGATAAATTGCTGAGTTCCTGGAATTTCACCCTAGCGGTAAATCCCCAAGTGCTTCGCCTGCAATCTAGTTTTAAGCAATTAACTCGTGGCGAGGAAATGAGTAATGGTGAGGTCAGCGAGTATGACAAGCAAGTTTGCCCAGTTTGCTTAAGCCCTAAGCCCGCGAATTCAGATTCTTGTCCGACTTGTGATCCTGAGGGTGATGCACCGCCATCTACTTGGACGCTCTTCAAGCTTTGGCGTTTTGCACGCCCTTATAAGAAACAATTGTTGTTGGGTTTTGTGTTGACTCTGTTATCTACAGGCGCCACTTTAATTCCACCATATCTCACTATGCCCTTAATGGATCATGTGTTGATTCCATATGAGCGCGGTAACCCTATCGATTTTCATTTGGCCAGCATGTATCTGTTTGCATTATTTGGTGCTGCAATTGTTGCTTGGGGTTTAGGTTGGTGGAAGACCTATTTACTTGCATTGGTGAGTGAGCGCATTGGTGCTGATTTACGCAATACTACTTTCGAGCACCTACTCAAACTTTCACTGGAATATTTTGGCGGTAAGAGAACAGGTGACTTGATTGCCCGCATTGGCGCTGAGACCGATCGTATTTGCGTTTTCCTCTCCTTATACGCGCTGGACTTTGCTACCGATGTGTTGATGATCACCATGACCGCGGCCATCCTGGTATCCATTGATCCTTTACTGGCCTTGGTTACCTTGGCGCCATTGCCATTCATTGTTTGGATGATTCATGTAGTGCGTGATCGTTTACGTTTTGGGTTTGAAAAGATTGACCGCATCTGGTCTGAAGTAACTAATATTTTGGCGGACACTATTCCAGGCATTCGGGTAGTTAAAGCATTTGCACAAGAAGACCGCGAACTTAAGCGCTTCGTGGATTCTAATAAGCACAATCTACAAATCAATGATCGCGTGAATCGCGTGTGGGGTTTGTTTTCTCCTACGGTAACTTTGCTTACTGAAACAGGTTTGCTAGTGGTGTGGGGTTTTGGTATTTGGCAAGTTGCGCACCAGAAAATTTCTGTTGGCGTCTTAATTGCTTTCTTGGCCTATATTGGACGTTTTTATATTCGCTTAGATTCCATGAGTCGGATTGTTTCTCATACCCAGAAAGCAGCCGCTGGCGCTAAACGAATCTTTGATATTTTGGATCACGTCTCTAGCGTTCCTGAGCCTATCAATCCAGCGCCATTGGGCGAAGTCAAAGGCCGCATCTCCCTGCGTGGCGTAGGCTTCCGTTACGGTAATCGTGCTGTTTCTAAAGGTATTGACTTGGATATCGCGCCAGGCGAAATGATTGGCCTAGTAGGTCATAGTGGTTCTGGTAAGAGCACTTTGGTGAACTTGATCTGCCGCTTCTATGACGTGAGCGCGGGATCGATTTCCTTGGATGGTCGGGATATTCGCAGTATCAGAATCGCTGACTATCGCAAGCGTATTGGCCTAGTGTTGCAAGAGCCGTTTTTATTCTTTGGAACGATTGCAGAGAATATTGCTTACGGTAAACCAGATGCAACTCGCGAAGAAATTATTGAGGCAGCACGCGCCGCTCATGCCCATGAATTTATTCTTCGCCTCCCTCTAGGTTATGACTCCTTAGTAGGAGAGCGCGGCCAATCCCTCTCTGGTGGAGAACGTCAACGCATATCAATTGCGCGAGCACTGTTGATTAATCCAAGCATTCTGATCCTAGATGAAGCAACATCATCGGTTGATACCACTACTGAAAAAGAAATCCAGCGCGCTTTGGATAACTTGGTTAAGGGCCGCACTACGATTGCAATTGCCCATCGCCTCTCCACCTTGAGAAAAGCGGATCGCTTAGTGGTTCTAGATAAAGGTGAGATTGTAGAAATAGGCTCTCACGATCAATTGATGGAAGCCCAGGGTGCGTATTACACCCTGTATCAAGCCCAGCTGCGTCATGCTGCGGAGCTCGTTGAAGGCGGTGCTATTGGTGAAAGTCTAGATGAAGCTCAAGAAGAAAGACTGGAAGAAGTTGCTAAGCAAGTTGGGGGTGGGGTATGAGCGCGACTCATCAGCTAGAGCGTGATGCGCTAGGACGTCTAGTCTTTATCGACAACAAAGGTGAGCGACACATTGGCGTTCATCCTGTCAGAGCTTTTCCAATTACTGCGCCTGCTGCGGGTATCGGCATCATGAATCAATCTGGAAAAGAGCTTTGCTGGTTTCCGGATGTCACCGCTATTTCTGAAGCAGAGCTTGGATTGATCGAGGAAGAACTGGCTGAGCGCGAGTTCATGCCAGTCATTGAGAGGATCACTAAGGTTTCTACGTTCGCTACCCCTAGTATTTGGGATATCGAAACGGACCGAGGTCCAACACGAATTCGCCTCAAGGGCGAGGAAGATATTCGTCGCATTGCCGGCAATACATTGCTGATTGCCGATTCCAACGGACTGCAGTTCCTCATCAAAGACTCTACCCAATTGGATAAAGTCAGCAAAAAACTGCTAGATCGGTTCCGCTAAAAAGGGATTTACAGCGCATATCCCCATTCGGCAGGCGTCTCCCAGGTATTTTCCTCTAAATTGAGTTAATTCCTTGTAAAAACAGATGCTTACGACACTTTTGCCCGTTTTCTAGGCCTGTTGCACTGCAATAGTATTAGGGTTATACTCTAGGTACTAACCCTTAAGGAGATTCAAATGACTGTTTTATTGAATATGATTAACCAGCTTTTTTCTGAAAGCAAGCCAAGCCATGACAAGCCTGCTCGTCACTATGATTTCGACGGCGCATATCGCGGCATGTAATTTAAAAAATTACAGCATTTCAAAAGCCACCCTCGGGTGGCTTTTTTGTTTCCTATTGCTGCTAGTCAGCGGGACAAAAAACCAATGATTTACCCCTCTAAAGCTTATATTTCATAGGGTTAAGGCAAGGGTAATCACTAGTGGGGATTTGAGTGAATCTTGATTAGTGTCAAGTATTCCCATGTGTAAATGCTTAAAAATCACATAACCCAAATTTTTGGGTGTGATATGTATTTATAAAAAAGTAAAAAATAGGAGATTCAGGATGAGCGGCGAGAAAACTGCAGGGCCTTTAGGAGGCCGTTGGTTTCAGCTACTAATTGGCGTCATTTGCATGTCAATGATTGCAAACTTGCAATACGGTTGGACTTTGTTTGTAAACCCAATTGATGCTAAGTTTGGTTGGGGTCGCGCAGCGATTCAAGTTGCATTCACCATTTTCGTATTGACTGAGACTTGGTTAGTTCCAATTGAGGGCTACTTGGTAGATAAGTTCGGTCCTCGTCCAGTGGTCTTTGGTGGCGGTATTTTGTGCGGTCTTGGCTGGATCATGAATTCCCATGCAGACACGTTAACCATGCTTTACACGGCTGCTGCAGTTAGCGGTGTTGGCGCTGGCGCTGTTTACGGTACTTGCGTAGGTAATGCACTCAAATGGTTCCCAGATCGTCGTGGTTTGGCTGCAGGTATTACAGCTGCGGGCTTTGGTGCGGGCTCTGCATTAACCGTAATTCCAATTGCAAAAATGATTGCTGAACAAGGCTATCAAGAAACTTTCTGGTTCTTTGGTATTGGCCAAGGCGCAATCGTTGTCTTGTTAAGTCTATTTCTTTCCAAGCCAATTAAGGGTGCTATTACTGCAGTTAAGGCTGCCGTTGCTCAGACTCGTAAAGATTTCCGTCCGATGGAAATGGTTAAGCAACCAGTATTCTGGATTATGTACATCATGTTCGTGATGGTTGCTGCTGGTGGCTTGATGGCTACTGCCCAATTAGCTCCAATCGCTAAAGACTTCCAAGTTGCTGGCGTAACGGTGAGCTTGTTGGGCCTAGCATTGCCAGCCCTGACTTTTGCGTTAACCATTGATCGTGTTTTAAATGGCTTGACCCGTCCATTCTTTGGTTGGGTATCAGACAAGATTGGTCGCGAACAAACGATGACTCTTTGCTTCTCTTTTGAGTGCGTAGGTATTCTTGGTTTGTATTACCTCGGTCATGACCCGGTCATGTTCGTGCTGTTGACTGGTTTGGTGTTCTTTGCATGGGGTGAGATCTATAGCTTGTTCCCATCCACTAACGCTGATACATTCGGCTCAACCTTCGCCGCTGGTAATGCGGGCCTTCTCTATACAGCTAAGGGCACAGCTTCATTGTTGGTACCTTTATCTAGTGTATTAATGGCTGCTACAGGTGGCTGGGAAGCGGTATTCTGGGTTGCTAGTATCTTGAACGGTACAGCTGCAATCTTGGCTTGGTTTGTATTGCGCCCAATGCGTCGCAAACTCATCGAGCGTTCTGCTTCTATGTAATTCAGGTCAAAAGCCTAAGCAAAGGGGTCTTCGGACCCCTTTTTGTTTGCCCAAAATAAAGTAAGGCTCAATGGCATCAGTCAGAGGTGGAAATCAGATAAAATTCCACCATCATGAATTCCTCCAAAAACCGCTTCGTTCACTGGGTTGCTGCCTTAGCAATCGCAATGAGCGCGCTTGCGCCAGCTGTATCTCAAGCAGTTTCCATGGCTAAGCATGGCGAAGGTTTTGCAATGGAGATTTGTTCTGTTGATGGCAGCAAGATGCAAATCGATGTTCAGGATGATGGGCAAGACGTTGCCAATCAAATGCAGCCTTGCCCGTATTGTTTAGTGCAGAGCGTTATCACTCCGGCATTCAACACTAATCTCAGATTTGAAGCTCCGCAGACTTTCGCTTTGCTGCCTCAGCTTTTCTACCAATCACCCAAACCACTTGCTGTTTGGATAACCCCGCCTTCAGCAGCTCCACCAGTACAAGCCTAATCAAATTAGGGCATAGCCTAGCTATGTAGTTGGCAACGATTTAATCAATACGTTGTCGTATTGTTCAGTGGAGCAGTAAATGTTATTTAAGCAAAAGAAAATCAGCGCATGCGTGGGCGTGCTATTTGGGTCGGTACTAATCAACGCGCAAGCACAAATTGCGCAGCCACCCGACTACGGTCAAAAAATAGGTGATGTGGTTGTCAGTGCTACTCGCTCTGGTACTGAGTTAAAGGACATGACTCAAAATACTTCTATTTTGACGAATGAAGATATTCAAAACGCCCCGGAAATGACGGTTGACCAGGTCTTAAAGAATCAAGCAAGTGTATTTTTAAATGATCAACCATATTATGAAAAGGACCCCACCGGTCAGAGTTTGAATGTCCGTGGTCTTGGTGCTGCGCGGACTCTGGCATTGATCGATGGACTGCCTGCAAACGACGCTATGTATGGAACCATTCAATGGAATCTTGTCCCCCTCTCAGCAGTGCAGGATGTAGAACTGGTTCGCGGTGGCGTCTCCAATCTTTATGGCAACTATGGCATGGGTGGTTTAATCAACATCACTACCAAGCCCATTAACGATAACAAAGGCGAAGTGTCTGCCAGTTATGGTTCATACAATACAAGCAATGTGGCTGCTTCAAAAGAAGTGGCAGTAAATGACGTATTAAAGCTACGGGCATCTGCGGACTACTTTAATACGGATGGTTATATTAACCAGCCTACTATTTCTCCGGCAACAGTCTATCCAGCAAAGAACAAAGCAGGGCAGTCAGCGCCTCTATTGCCTGGGATGGGTCCTGAAAGCGCTAACAGTGCAAATTACCGACTTCAAGGAGCCTTGAAATTAAGTTCTGATACGGATGCATTTTTTAATCTTGGTTCCCACAATATGCAAAATCTACCAACTGGTGGATATAACTTTGCTACCAAGACAACTCAAGAAACTACTTTTTCTGGAGGAGCAACTACGCGTTTGAGTGCAGCGCAAAAGGTTCAGGTGAATGCTTTTTACGAAAACACCACTCTTTGGCAGCAAAATGTCAGTAATAGCGGTGCAACACCAGCTTATATTAGTGCCAACTATAACGATCCTTATTCAACACTGGGGGCATCTGCGCAATATACCCATGACTTAAAGGATCAAACCATTAATCAGGTAGTAGTAAGTGTTGATGGAAGACAGGTAGCTGCACAGAATTTAACGAATTCCTTTAGTTCTGCTGCTGGATATGCAAATGGAGTGGTTACCTCTTCTGATTACGCAAAAGGTCAGCAACAGTTTTATGGTGTGATGGCGCAAATGAAGGCTAAAACAGATGCCATCCCATTGCAAGCTACTCTCTCACTTCGAGAGGATCAATGGCAAAGCCAGACCCCAACCTATTGGATCGCAGGTGCAAATGGTGTTCAAAATTACACCAATGTCCCTAATCAAACTGCATATAAGTTCAGCCCTAATCTGGGCTTGTTATTACAGGCTACTAAGGAGTGGGACTTTAGGGGGGCGGCCTATCAGGGTTTCCATGCGCCTGGTTTGAACAACACGCTTCGTACTTATGGAAATTCAACGAGCGTTAGCCTGGCCAATCCATTGCTGAGCCCCGAGAACATGACTGGCTATGAACTAGGGACTGACTATCGTTGGAATGCGGGCTTTGTGCAGATCACGGGCTTTAATGCGAATGTAAAAAACGCAGTTTATGCACCCAATGTTTCTCAGGCACAAGCTGCTGCTGCAGGTTGTCCAATCTCAGTTTGTACCGGAGCTAATGGCCAAACATTTAGCTTGTACGGCAATAATCAGAATCTTCAAAGTCGTGGGCTTGAGGTACAGGCACATCATGATCTCAATACTCAGTGGGCTGTTGATGGTACATATACCCATACGAACACCATTCTTACTTGGATTGGCTCGGGGGTTAGTGCATCCTTAAATCCAATTGGATCTCAGGTTGGCGGTGTGCCACAAAACATGGGTTATGCAGGAGTGACCTATATGCCGCTTCCAAAGACCAGTCTGACAGCCAATGTTCGTTATATTGGTAATTCTTGGTTGGATGGCGCGCACACCTTACCAGTTCCTTCCTATGCAGTTGTTGGTTTAAAGGTGAACCATCAATTAACGCCAGAAGCCTCAGTATTTGCCAGTGTGATCAATATGTTCAATCGAAGCTACATCACTTACGGTACGGGAACTAGTCAAGGAAGTTATATCGCCGGGCAACCACAGAGCATTACTGTCGGTGCACGTATCATCTTCTAATTATGAATTTGACCCCATACTCTTTTAATCGATTCTTATTGCTCGGAGCGCTTCTTTCGGGAGTGCTGAGCTTTGCTGTACAAGCTCAAATGCAAATGGATCATTCATCGCATATGGCCGGTGCAAATCCAGCAAAAGTGAGCAGTGTTTGCCAGGGAATTGGGTTGGAGTGTGCCAATGCTGCAACCCCATTTTTTACGCAGGATGGAAGGCTATTGCTGGTATGGACCGCGAGTGGCGTGGTCTCAGTTGCGCAGTCTTCTGATTTAGGAAAAACATTTTCACCAGCAGTCAAAATTGCTGAGCACGGTAAATCATTAGATGCTGGCGCTGATGCACGTCCACAAATTGTTGCTGATAAACAAGGGAATGTCTTTTTGGCATATGCATTTTTCAAAGATGCTAACTGGAATGCGCAAATTAATACCACTAGATCGACCGATGGGGCTAAGACATTCACCAAACCAGAGTCCTTGGTCAATGACAGCTCCAGTCAGCGTTTTCCATCCGTTCTGATAAAGCCAGATGGCGATATTTTTATCTCTTGGATCGATAAGCGTTTAGTTTCTGCAGCAAAGCAGGGTGGACAAAATCGTCTTGGCGGCTCAATTGCCTATTCTTTTTCTCAGGATGGCGGCAAAAACTTCCAGGTAGAGCGCTTTGCTAATGAGAGTAGTTGTGAGTGCTGTCGCATCGGTGTCAGCCTTGATCCAAAAGGTAATCCGGTGCTAGCGTACAGAGCAATATTTCCTGGAGGCATTCGGGATCAGGCCAGCCAAGTGATTTCTGCTTCAGGTGCAGGACCAATCCGTAAGGTGGCTGATGACAACTGGAAAACGGATGCCTGCCCGCATCATGGACCATCCATAGCAGTATCAAACACCGGTACATTCCATGTGGCTTGGTATACCCAAGGCAGTAAGCGCTCTGGAGTCTTTTATGCCAATTCCACCAACCAAGGTGCCACCTATTCCAAGCCTACTCGCATAGGCGCTGAAACTGCCAATGTATCCAGGCCATATCTATTGGCATTGGGCCAGCAAGTTTGGTTGGTATGGAAGGAATTTGATGGTGTGCAATCTTCCGTATATTTAAAAGAATCTAGCGACAATGGAAAAACTTGGGCAACTCCTAAAATACTATCTAGTACAGCAGGGTATAGTGACCATCCTTTGTTGCTAGCTCAAGGGAACCATGTATTTTTATCCTGGCTTACGCGTCATGATGGATACCAGTTAATTAATATTGGACAAAAGCAATGAAAAGATATTGGCTCTTTTTTATACTCGCCTTATCAGTGACTGGGTTTGCCTTTGCCGATCCGGTTTCTCTGAAGCCTTATCAGGCAGGCGATTGGAAAGCCATTATCAAAGCTGCAAATGGTGGACCTCTGGCTATTAATTTTTGGGGGGTGACTTGCCCATCTTGCGTTAAAGAGATGCCGCAGTGGGGTCTTTTTATCAAGAACAATCCAAGCGCTAAAGTAGTTTTTATCCAGGTTGATGATGTATCAATCGAGTCGATGAAAAAAATGTTGAGCAAAGCAAATCTGGACAGGGCCAATAATTATTATGTCTCAGCGCCTTTTGATGAGCGCCTGCGCTATGAAATTGATCCCAAATGGCATGGTGAAACACCGACAACCATAGTGATTGATAAAAATGGCAAAGCCACCAGAAAAACAGGCTTAGTAGACTTTCAGCAGTTGCAAAATGCTTTGATAGTTAAACCATAATTAAATGTATCGCTTATCAATTACCGGGAGAATATAAATGAAGACAAAACTATTAGTAACACTGTGTGCCGTTGCAGGGATGGCTTTCGTAGGAACGACATGGGCGCAAAACGTTTCCAAAACCGTCACTACTAACGCTATCAAAATTGAAGATGCCTATACCCGTGCCACAGTTCCTGGACAACAGGTAGCCGGTGGCTTTATGAAGATTGAAAATAAAGGCGCTGCTGATCAATTGATCTCTGCCAGCTCACCTGTTGCAGGTGAAGTGCAGCTCCACGAGATGGCAATGGATGGCAATGTCATGAAGATGCGTCAAGTGAAGGATATCGCTGTGCCAGCAGGTGGCGCTGTTGAATTAAAACCTGGTGGCTTGCACTTAATGTTTATCAACATTAAAGCTCCATTAGCTGCAGGTGAAACCGTTCCCGTGAAGCTGAAGTTTGCTAAGGCAGGTGATGTTGAGGTCAAGATGCCAGTTAATGCAATGGGTTCTGGAGCTATGAAGCACTAAGTCAATAGATTGGGTGGTACACGTAATAAAAAAGCCCCTAGTTTTACCTGGGGGCTTTTTCTTTTAAGGCTCTTACTTGATTAGCTTAGTCACCCAAGTTCAAGTCAGTTACTGCGCCTTTACTTGCGGTACTTGCAAGGCGAGCATATTTTGCCAACAGGCCGCGAGTGTAGCGAGGCTTAGGTTGCACCCAAGCTGCGCGACGCTTCGCAATTTCTGCTTCATCAACGTTCAATTGAATCAGTAGTTGATGGGCATCAATGGTTACCGAGTCACCTTCATGAATGAGAGCAATCGTGCCACCTACGTAGGCTTCAGGAGCTACGTGACCCACAACCATACCCCATGTGCCACCAGAGAAGCGGCCATCAGTGATGAGGCCCACAGACTCACCTAGACCTTGTCCTACAAGAGCAGAGGTTGGGGCAAGCATCTCACGCATCCCTGGGCCGCCTTTAGGGCCTTCATAACGAATCACAACAATGTCACCATCCTTGATCTTCTGCGCCATGATGGCTGCCATGGCATCGTCTTCAGAATCAAACACACGAGCTGGACCAGTGATCGAAGGATTCTTGAGGCCGGTAATCTTAGCCACGCAACCCTCTGGAGAAATATTGCCCTTCAAGATTGCCAAGTGACCTTGTTTGTATAAAGGATTGTCTAAGGTGCGAATCACTTTTTGATCAGCGCGTGGTACTGACGGAACATCTTTCAATACTTCGGCAATCGTTTTTCCAGTGATGGTCATGCAGTCACCGTGAAGTAATCCGCCATCAAGCAAAATCTTCATTACTTGTGGAATGCCGCCGGCTTGATGCAAGTCCGTTGCAAGATAAGTGCCAGATGGTTTCATATCCACGATCACAGGAACGCGTTTACGAATACGCTCAAAGTCATCGATTGTCCAGTCGATTTCAGCTGCGCTGGTGATGGCCAAGAAATGCAATACTGCATTTGTGGATCCACCAACTGCCATGATCACACTGACAGCGTTCTCAATGGACTTCTTGGTGATGATGTCACGGGGACGCAAGTTATTTTTGACTGCTTCGACCAGTACGCGCGCTGATTCGGCAGCACTCGCTACTTTTTCAGCATCAACGTTCGCCATCGTAGAGGAGTAGGGCAAGCTCATACCCAAAGCCTCAAATGAGGAGCTCATGGTGTTTGCGGTGTACATGCCGCCACAAGAGCCGCTACCTGGACAGGCATGCTGTTCAACACCCTTTAAATCTTCTTCACTCAATCGACCGGAAGTAAATTCACCAACCGCTTCAAATGCAGAAACAATATTGAGTTCTTTGCCCTTGTAATGGCCTGGTTTAATCGTGCCGCCATAGACATAGATGCCGGGCACATTAGTGCGGGCTAAAGCCATCATGCCGCCTGGCATGTTTTTATCGCAACCACCAATGACAACAACGCCATCTTGCCAAAGGCCATTTACACACACTTCAATACTGTCAGCAATCACTTCACGTGAGACGAGGGAATACTTCATGCCCTCAGTGCCCATACCAATACCATCAGAAACGGTTGGTGTGCCAAACACTTGTGCTTTTGCGCCAGCCGCTTCTAGAGCTTCAACTGCTGCATCAGCTAATTTTTGTAAACCACTATTACAAGGGGTAATAGTGGAGTGGCCATTCGCAACGCCAACCATTGGCTTTACGAAATCCTTTTCTTCGTAACCCATTGCGTAATACATCGAACGATTAGGTGCGCGAGCGACCCCTTCGGTGACCATGCGCGAGCGTTCATTAAGGCGTTTCATGCTTATTACTCCAGAAAAGGTTTGTGTCGAAAGGCTCTATTGTGCCGTGAGATGGGTTAAGGGTGCTCTAGATCGATGAGTCCACCTTAATTACTTTAAATGTTGCACTGCAGTATGAAATGCCAATGAATTCATAGATTTAGATCAAAATATTAGCTAAGGAGCTAATAGCTTAGTAAAAGAGGCTGCAGTACATTAAGTCATCAATCACTTTTTCCTTTGAATTCAATGACTAAAGTCGGCCACATATACCTAATTGATGATGATGAATCCATGCGCATTTCTCTATCGAGAATGCTCAGGGAGTTGGGGTATCTCGTTGAAGACTATGCATCTGCCGCCTTATTCTTAGAAAAGTCCGTACCAGTCTCGCCGGCTGTCATTCTCTTAGATATGCAGATGCCAGATATGACTGGCCTTGATTTGCAAGAAAAACTCCAGAAGTTAGGTCGCAAGACTCCTATCGTATTTGTGAGCGGTCAAAGTCATCCCCATCAAATCGTTCAAGGCCTTAAGCGGGGTGCGGTAGATTTCTTATTCAAGCCATTTAATCTCGAAGAACTCTTAAAAGCTGTTGCGGACGCCATCGACTTTGATGCCCGCCAGTTAAAGAGGGTTTCTTTGGACGTTGAAGCTAAGAAAGATTATGAAAGCCTCACTCCTAGAGAGCGTGAGGTATGTGGATGGCTTGTTAAGGGCCTCCTAAACAAGGATATTGCCGTAAAACTAGGAACCACGGATGCCACCATTAAAGTCCATAAGGCTAGGGTGATGGACAAAATGCATGCGGATTCCCTGCAGGTGCTGGTGAAGAAGTATCTTGAATCCAACCTTGAGAACCATCCATTAAACACCTAGCTTTGTGGCTAATTACCGTTACCCCAGTTTGGGATTACTATCAATCTTATTAATTTCTTATGAGATGGTTGCTGCGCAGTGAATAAACCAGTC
The DNA here is from genome assembly GCF_035011225.1 of Polynucleobacter sp. JS-JIR-II-c23. Lineage (NCBI taxonomy): Bacteria > Pseudomonadati > Pseudomonadota > Betaproteobacteria > Burkholderiales > Burkholderiaceae > Polynucleobacter > Polynucleobacter sp. JS-JIR-II-c23. The sequence continues at coordinate 775,406 of NZ_JAYGQT010000001.1, forward strand.
AAACTTCCAGAGATTCGCAAAGAGGTATTTACTAAGGCCAGAGAAAGTCTTGGTTTCAGCACGAAAGATCTTTCGGGAATGGCTTGCCTTTCTGTTCGCCAAATTGAGCAGATTGAAAATGGTGAGACCAGCTCTTTTTATGGCGACCAAGTTAAATTCACAGCAGCAAAAAAAGTAGCTGGCTTACTAAATCTCACACCAGACGATGCATTTGATTTTTCTGGTATTGCGCAGCCCGTTAAAGCAGGTGATGTTGAGGAGAAATTGCAGGGGGAGACAAAAGCTTCTGCGGTAGAGAAAAAGGCAAAGACCGAAAAAGTAAAACAAAAAGAGGTTAGCCCTGTATCGGCAGAGGAAGTCGCAGAACCAAAACCAAAACCTGAGCAGGTCGATACTAGCAAATTCTCACAAAAAGCGATTGATTACAGCCAGAAATCAAAAGCTTCAGTAGGCCCTAAAAAGAAACTTTTTTTACTGTTGGCAATTGGCGCGGCAGTGATTTTCTCAGTGGTGAACTTGCGCCCCCTATTTTTCCCCGAACCGGTTAAAGAAGAAGTGGTAATTATTCAAGAAGTAGCACAAGAGCCTGCACCAGCAGAGCCTGTGACAGAGAATAAGCCAGCTCCAGCAGCAGCACCAGAGCCTACTCCAGTAGCGGTTACGACGGAATGCCCGCCTGCAGATGCATCTGCACTCAATTACAAGCCCGAAGCCCCTAAAAAAGCGGGTGACATGGTTTATCTGCAATCAAAGACTGCGCAAACAGTATGTGTGGTTGATGCTACCGGTAAGATCCAGAATAAAACGCTAGAGCCAGGAGTTGGTGCGAGTCTTTATGGCAAGCCACCATTGAAGGTGCTTACTGGCGGTTTAAATCAAGTGGATTTGTATTACCAAGGTGCAAAGGTGCGCGTGGGAAATACAGCTAGCAAGACAATTATTTTGGAGCCGGCTGAAATGATTCAGCCTGCAGCTCCATCAAACTCCACAGACTCTCAGCTACGTTGATGGCCTGAGAGGTTCGCAGGTTTAATTTGTTGAATTAAACCGCAGCGTTATCGGTTTCACCGGTACGGATGCGAATCACCTGCTCTACTGCAGTCACGAAAATCTTACCGTCACCAATCTTGCCGGTGCGAGCAGCTTTAGTGATTGCCTCAATAGCAGCTTCAACACGGTCATCAGATACCACGGCTTCTACTTTTACTTTAGGTAAAAAGTCGACCACATACTCAGCGCCACGATAGAGTTCAGTATGTCCTTTTTGACGGCCAAAGCCCTTAACTTCAGTAACGGTCAGGCCCGTAACACCGACTTCTGCCAATGACTCACGAACTTCATCGAGTTTGAACGGCTTAATGATGGATGTAATTAATTTCATGTGTTCCCCCTAATTCAGTAATCATACCTAGATCTGTTCTGAACTACCAAAAACCGACCCGCTGAGCGTTCTAGGCTCTAAATTGCGAGGTAATGGGGTAGCGCCAATCGCGGCCAAAGGCACGAGTGGTTACACGGACTCCCGGTGGGGCTTGGCGACGCTTATATTCATTAAGCTTGATTAAGCGGGTTACTTTTTCTACGCTCTCGGCATCAAAGCCTGCAGCAATGATTTGAGCAATCGATTGGTTTTGCTCCATATAGCGCTCAACAATGCCGTCCAGCACTTCATAAGAGGGCAGGCTATCTTGATCTTTTTGGTCTGGGCGTAACTCTGCCGAAGGTGCGCGGGTCAGAATTCGCTCCGGAATCACTGGCGTAATACTGTTGCGATAGGCGCATAGGCGATACACCAAAGTCTTGGCGATATCTTTAATGACTGCAAAGCCACCCGCCATATCGCCATAGAGTGTGCAGTAGCCGACTGCCATTTCACTCTTGTTGCCGGTAGTCAAAACAAGTCGACCTGTTTTATTAGATAGGGCCATCAGCAGGGTGCCACGAACGCGTGCCTGAATATTCTCTTCGGTAGCGTCAACTGTTAAACCTTTGAATTGCTCTGCGAGAGAAGCTTCTAAAGCATCCACTGGTCCGCTAATTGGAATCTCGTCGTATTGCACGCCTAAGTTCTGGGCCATCTCCCTTGCATCGATCCAAGAGATATCGGCGGTATAGCGAGAGGCCATCATGACGGTGCGTACCTTGTCGGCACCCAATGCGTCAACAGCAATTGCCAATACCAAGGCTGAATCTACGCCGCCAGATAGGCCAATAATCACGCCAGGGAAGCGATTTTTGGTGACATAGTCACGTACACCCAAAACCAGCGCTTGATAGGCCTGTGCCTCAACGGATTGGGGTGGGGTGATCAAACCTTTTTCTAGCTCGCCAGTTGCTGTCACGGTAACAAGGCCTAGGCCGGTTTCAAACTGAGGCATGGCCATCACGACTTTGCCATCACTATTTAATGCAAATGAGCCGCCATCAAAAACCAATTCATCTTGACCGCCAACAGCATTGACGTAAACCAGTGGCATTTTGGTTTGTGCAATATGCCCGCGGAGCACTTCAATACGCAAGGCTTCTTTTTGCAGGTGGTAAGGAGAGGCGTTGGGGACTAACAATACTTGTGCGCCAGCAGCATGAGATTGTTTAGCGGGACCTGCATGCCAGGCATCTTCACACAAGATCAATCCATAGCGAACACCTTCGCATTCAAAAACACAAGCTTGATTACCAGGTACGAAGTAGCGAACTTCGTCAAATACTTCATGGTTAGGTAATTCTTGTTTTGCGTAGCCCGCAATGACTTTGCCGTTTCGTAAAACAGATGCGTAGTTTTGCAAACCTGCAGATGTTTGTTTGGGGTGACCGACGATGACTGTCAGATCAGAGTACTGAGCTAGCTCTTTCATCAAGAGCTCGAGCTGTGATTGTGCCGCCTCAATAAAAGCAGGGCGGAGGAGTAAGTCTTCTGGGGGATAGCCGGTGAGCGAAAGCTCAGGGGTGACTACGAGTTTGGCGCCTTGTGAGTAGGCATCTAGAGCGGCTTTGTGAATGAGTTGCGCGTTGCCAGCCAAATCACCCATTAATGGGTTGATTTGGGCTAAGGCAATTTTCTGCGTGCTCACTCCGAATCACAAAGCCTTTTCAATAAAAGAATTACTTGTTCTCTTTGTTGTAGCGCTCGATGCCCTCAAGAATTTCTTTATGAGCATCGGCAACGCCACCCCAGCCTTTAACTTTTACCCATTTACCTTTTTCGAGATCTTTATAGTGCTCGAAGAAGTGTTGAATTTGATTCAAACGCAATGGGTTCATATCTTCAGGTTTTTGCCAGTGTGTATAGATAGGCAAAATTTTGTCTTCTGGAACAGCCAATAATTTAGCGTCTTGACCAGCCTCATCTTCCATTTGTAGGATGCCAATTGCACGGCAGCTAACAACAACACCTGGAATGAGTGGAAATGGAGTAATTACGAGAACATCAACAGGGTCGCCATCACCGGCAATCGTTTTATTGATATATCCGTAGTTACATGGGTAGTGCATTGCAGTACCCATAAAACGGTCAACGAAAATTGCGCCAGACTCTTTATCCACTTCGTACTTCACTGGATCAGCGTTCATTGGGATTTCAATAATGACGTTGAAGCTTTCAGGGATCTTTTTACCTGGCTTGACTTTCTCGAGACTCATAAATACTCCGAATAGTGATTAGTAAATACCCTGATCCTATCAAGGGAGCGCAGGGGTGATTCTGTTACATACTGATACAGCTTAAGGACCATAGTTTAAAGCTTTCGGAGAACGGGTCTACCTAAGTGCAGTTATGCAAAACAATAAAGAACAACAAATGATTAACTTTGGGGAGTTCAAGCATGAGTAATGTCACTTTAGGCTTGTATTTTGCCTTGGCGTGCGGTGTCCTAGCCGTGATTTACGGTTTTGTGATGCGCAGCTGGATTTTGAAGCAGAGTACCGGAAACGCCAAAATGCAAGAAATTGCCGAGGCGATTCAGCAGGGTGCGGCAGCGTATTTGTCACGCCAATATAAAACGATTGCCGTGGTTGGGGTGGTTCTGACCATTCTCATGGCGCTCTTCCTTGATTTTGCAACCGCAATTGGCTTTGTCATCGGTGCAGTGCTTTCTGGTGCTTGTGGCTTTATTGGTATGAATGTCTCAGTACGTGCAAACGTACGGACAGCGGAAGCAGCAACCAAGGGGATGAACGAAGCGCTCAATGTGGCATTCAAAGGCGGTGCAATTACCGGCATGTTGGTAGTTGGCCTTGGACTCTTGGGTGTTGGCCTATTCTTTATGTTCCTCGTATCGATTGGCGCTGGACAAGATCTCTCTTCTGTATTGCATCCCCTAATCGGTTTGGCATTTGGTTCTTCTTTAATTTCGATCTTTGCCCGTTTGGGTGGCGGCATCTTTACTAAGGGTGCAGACGTTGGCGCTGACCTAGTTGGCAAGGTTGAAGCTGGTATTCCGGAAGATGATCCACGCAATCCTGCAGTCATTGCTGATAACGTTGGCGACAACGTTGGTGACTGCGCAGGTATGGCGGCGGACTTATTCGAAACTTACGCGGTTACGCTGATTGCAACCATGGTGCTGGGATCCTTAATGGTTTCTAGTGCGCCAGTCGCAGCAATTATTTATCCACTAGTACTAGGTGGTGTTTCTATCATTGCCTCCATCATTGGTTGCTCATTTGTAAAAGCAACACCTGGTATGAAAAATGTGATGCCTGCTTTGTATAAGGGCCTAATCATTGCTGGTAGCTTGTCACTGATTGCTTTCTACTTTGTAACTAACTTCATCATGCCAGACGATGCATTAGGCATCCCTGGTAGCCAATGGCGTTTGTTTGGTTCAACTGTAGTGGGCTTGTTGCTTACAGCAGGTTTGGTATGGATTACCGAGTACTACACCGGTACCCAGTTCAAGCCAGTGCAGCATATTGCTGAAGCTTCAACCAAAGGTCACGGTACCAACATCATTGCTGGCTTAGGTATTTCGATGAAGTCAACTGCTTACCCAGTTCTCTTTGTTTGTGCAGCGATTTTTGCAGCGTATTGGTTGGCTGGTTTATATGGCATTGCAATTGCAGCAACAGCCATGTTGTCCATGGCAGGTATTGTGGTTGCGCTTGATGCGTATGGCCCAATTACAGATAACGCTGGTGGTATTGCAGAGATGGCAGGCTTGCCACAATCTGTTCGCGATATTACTGATCCATTGGATGCGGTTGGCAACACTACTAAAGCAGTTACTAAAGGCTATGCAATTGGTTCAGCTGGTTTGGCATCGCTCGTACTCTTTGCTGACTACACCCATGCTTTAGAGGGTATGGGCCAACAAGTGTCTTTTGACTTATCCAATCACATGGTCATCATTGGCCTCTTTATCGGTGGGATGATTCCTTACTTGTTTGGTGCGATGGCAATGGAAGCGGTAGGTCGTTGCGCTGGTGCGGTGGTAGAAGAGGTGCGCCGTCAGTTCCGTGATATCCCTGGAATCATGGAAGGCACTGCAAAGCCAGAGTACGGCAAAGCTGTAGATATGCTGACTTCTGCTGCTATTAAAGAAATGATCGTTCCTTCCCTCTTGCCAGTAGTTGCCCCAGTTGTAGTTGGTCTCTTGTTAGGACCTGCTGCATTGGGTGGTTTGCTCATGGGAACTATCGTGACTGGCTTATTCGTAGCGATCTCGATGTGTACCGGTGGTGGTGCTTGGGACAACGCCAAGAAATATATCGAAGAAGGCAACTTCGGCGGTAAAGGTTCTGAAGCTCACAAGGCTGCAGTGACTGGCGATACCGTTGGCGACCCTTACAAAGATACTGCGGGTCCTGCGGTGAATCCACTGATCAAGATTATTAATATCGTGGCATTACTTATCGTGCCACTCTTGCCAATGGCTTCTCGTTAAGTAATACGTAGTCATTAAATGCGGTAGCAATCAGACTGCAGCAAACAAAACGCCTAGCATTGCTAGGCGTTTTTTATCTCACACTTACTTAAAGTTCTAAGCAAATAAAACTTACTCCAAAGTTTCTAAATAACGTTGCGCATCTAATGCGGCCATACAACCTGTGCCAGCACTAGTAATCGCTTGACGATAGATGTGATCTTGAACGTCGCCGGCTGCAAAGACGCCAGGAATATTAGTAGCAGTGGCATTGCCTTCAAGGCCTGAATGGGTCTTGAGGTAGCCATTGTTCATATCGAGCTGACCAACAAAGAGTTCGGTATTCGGTTTATGGCCAATGGCAATAAAGGCGCCAGTTACAGCAAGGTCTTCAGTGCTGCCATCTTGTTTCTTAATGCGCACACCAGTTACACCTTTTTCATCACCTAGAACTTCGTCGAGAGTGGAGTTCAGTTTCAGCTCCACTTTGCCTTCAGCAACTTTTGCCATGAGACGATCATTCAAGATTGGTTCAGCACGGAACTTATCCCGACGATGAATCACGGTTACTTTTTTAGCAATACCAGTAAGGTAGAGCGCTTCTTCAACTGCAGTGTTGCCACCACCGACTACGCACACATCTTGATTACGGTAAAAGAAGCCATCGCAAGTTGCGCAACCAGAAACACCGCGACCCATGAATGCTTCTTCACTTGGTAAGCCAATATATTGAGCAGAAGCGCCAGTAGAAATAATCAAGGCATCGCAAGTATAGGTTCCAGAATCACCAACTAAGCGAATCGGCTTTTCTTTCAGGGCTGCTGTATGAATATGGTCAAAAATGATTTCAGTATTAAAGCGTTCGGCATGCTTTAAGAAACGCTCCATTAGTTCTGGGCCTTGAACACCATCGGCATCCGCAGGCCAGTTTTCTACGTCAGTCGTGGTCATTAATTGACCGCCCTGAGCTAGGCCAGTGATGAGGGTGGGGTTTAAATTGGCTCGGGCTGCGTAGACGGCTGCTGTATAGCCAGCAGGGCCGGATCCGAGGATCAGAACTTTGGAGTGTTTTGGGGTATTTGTAGTCATATTCAAATTATAGATTTGCTTGATTACAATCGGTAGAACATGGCAAGAACCGCATACCCGAAGTCCAAGGCTCCAATGAGCTCCCAGCCCCCAGAGAATGGCCCGCAGGGCAGGATGCCCCGCCTCTTATTAGAGGCTCGTTGGTTCATCTCTCTAGGCTTGTGCCTGGGCTTATTTGCCATTTTGCTGACCTATTCCAAGGCTGATCCAGCCTGGTCCCATGCCAGTTTTGAGGCTCCCAAGAACCTGGGGGGTCGTTTTGGGGCCTATTTAGCCGATTTAATGCTGTATATCTTTGGTATTTCTGCCTTTTGGTGGGTTGCTCTCTTTGGGCGCCGCGTCTTAAATGGCTGGCGCGAGCTTTGGAGCATTCCTTTGCCGCCAGATCCGGATGCAAAGCCAGACTCTCTACTAATGCGTTGGTTAGGCTTTGGACTGACTCTGGTCTGCAGTATGGGTTTGGAGTCTATCCGCATGCATTCGTTGTCCTGGGAGCTCCCTAGACCTCCTGGCGGTATTTTGGGTGAGCTGATTGGTGATCCATTGCAAATGTCTCTTGGATTTACCGGCTCCACTCTGGTTCTCCTATTTGGCCTTTGTGCTGGCCTGTCTTTGTTCTTGCATTTCTCCTGGCTGGATGTTGCTGAAAAAGTAGGACGTTTCTTGGAGGTGACATATCACCGTATTCGCGAGCGTCGCGACAGCGAGGAAGACCGCAAGTTAGGCGAAGTTGCTGCTGAAGAGCGTGAAGAGTTTGTAGAGGAGTTCCGCGGACGCGTTGAAGTTGCAGCCCCAGTGCAAATCGTACGTGCTCCCATTGAGATTCCTAAGAGTGCCCGTGTAGAGCGCGAAAAACAGCAACCTTTGTTTGTGGATATTCCGGATTCGGAATTACCACCGCTCGCATTACTTGATCCTGTACCTGAAGCAAAAGAAACCATTTCTGCTGACGTGCTGGAATTTACTTCACGCTTAATTGAGCGCAAGTTAGCCGAGTTTAATGTTCAAGTAAAAGTGATTGCCGCATATCCTGGCCCAGTAGTGACTCGCTACGAGATTGATCCAGCGATTGGTGTAAAGGGCAGTCAGATCGTGAACCTCTCACGTGACTTAGCACGCTCACTAGGCGTTGTCAGTATGCGTGTTGTAGAAACCATTCCTGGTAAGACTTGTATGGCTTTGGAATTACCAAACCCAACACGTCAGTCGGTTTACTTGTCAGAGATTCTGACTTCGCAGGTCTACAACGACAATCATTCATTGCTGACTCTAGCTTTAGGTAAAGACATCTCTGGCAGCCCAATGGTGGCTGACTTAGCAAAGATGCCTCACTGTTTAGTTGCGGGTACTACGGGTGCCGGTAAATCAGTCGGTATTAACGCCATGATTCTGTCACTACTCTTTAAGGCTAAGCCTGATGAAGTGCGTTTGATCATGATTGATCCAAAAATGCTCGAGATGGCCATCTACGACAAGATCCCGCATTTGTTGTGCCCAGTTGTCACGGATATGAAGCAGGCATACAACGCCCTTAACTGGGCGGTAAATGAGATGGAGCGCCGCTACAAGCTGATGAGCAAGTTTGGCGTACGTAACCTGGCTGGCTTTAATAAAAAGATTCTGGAAGCCGAAGAAAAAGGTGAGAAGCTCACCAATCCATTTAGCTTAACTCCAGATGATCCAGAGCCAATCTATAAAGCACCTGTCATCGTCATCGTAATTGATGAGTTAGCCGACTTGATGATGGTCTCCGGTAAGAAGATCGAAGAGTTAATTGCTCGTATTGCGCAAAAGGCTCGTGCTGCAGGCATTCATTTGGTATTGGCAACACAGCGTCCAAGTGTTGACGTCATTACCGGTTTGATTAAAGCCAACGTACCAACCCGTATCTCATTCCAAGTAAGCTCTAAGATCGACAGTCGTACGATTTTGGATCAGCAGGGCGCGGAAGCATTGCTCGGTATGGGTGACATGCTCTATATGGCTCCGGGCACCGGCCTGCCAGTTCGCGTACATGGTGCATTCGTATCGGATGATGAAGTCCATCGCGTTGTGGAATGGCTCAAAGAGAAGGGCGAAGCCAACTACATTGATGGCGTTCTTGAAGGTGCTGACGAATCCAATGTGGATGCGTTGACTGGCGAGGGAGGTGGTGAAGCAGATCCCCTTTATGACCAAGCCGTTGCTATCGTTCTAGAAAATAAACGCCCATCGATCTCGCTAGTTCAGCGTCACCTGCGTATTGGTTACAACCGTGCCGCACGCCTACTCGAAGATATGGAAAAAGCAGGACTTGTATCTAAGATGGGTAATGGCGGTAATCGCGAGATTCTTCATCGCCCTTCAGAGTAAGGCAGCCATTTTGCAAAGATTCTTATCTGCAGTATTGCTTGGAGCAGCCATTCTGTTTTCAGGAGTTGCTCATTCGCAAAGTGAAAGTGGCTCAGAGCAGTTGCGTCAATTTGTACGGAACTCTAAAACTGCTGAAGGGGATTTTGTGCAGCAACAGTTGCGCGCACCCAAAGCCAATGAGTCGCAAGACAAGGGCTTGAAAGTCCTCCGTCAAACCCAAGGTCATTTTGTGTTTCAGCGTCCAGGAAGATTTATCTGGGATACCCAAAAGCCTTACGAGCAAAAGTTAATTGCTGATGGCAAGCAACTAATCTTATGGGATAAAGATTTAAACCAGGCGACTTTTCGTCCAGCGGGGCAGGCCTTAGCTTCTACACCAGCAGCTATTCTGTTTGGTGAGACTTCACTAGAACAGCATTTTGACTTGGTTGAAGGCGAAGAGCGTTTAGGAATGAAGTGGGTAGCTTTGATTCCTAAAAAAGATCCCAATGCCAAGAATAAAAATGACCTGCCTTATACAAAGATCTCGATTGGCATGGCGAATAGCTTACCGAAAGCTTTGGAGTTAACCGATGGGCTTGGAAGCGTGGTCCTGGTGACTTTGGATAAGATCCAACTCAATGTTAATTTGCCCGCCAATCGCTTTACTTTCACCCCGCCAGCCGGAGCCGAAGTCTTGCGCTTAAACTAGAGCCCGTATAAAACTAAAACCTAGAACCCCTAATCTACAGAGCATCACATGATTGATCCGCAATTACTCCGTAAAGATATCGCCGCAGTTGCTGCACGTTTAGCGACTCGCAAATTCCAACTCGACGTTGAGAAATTCAACACCTTGGAATCAGAGCGTAAATCTTTACAAACCCGCACTGAAGAATTGCAAGCTAAACGCAACCAACTGTCTAAAGCCATTGGCATGAAAAAAGGTAAGGGCGAGGATGCCTCTGCCGAGATGGCTGAAGTTGCAGGCGTTAATGCCGATATGGAATCCGGTGCCGCAAGACTGGGTACGCTGCAAGCAGAGATTTCTGATTTCTTGATGGGCATTCCCAATCTACCAGATGAGTCTGTGCCTACTGGTAAAGATGAAACAGAAAACAAAGAAGTAAAGCGTTGGGGTGAAGAGCCAATCTTTGATTTTGAGATTAAAGATCACGTTGATCTCGGCGGTCCACTCGGTTTGGACTTTGAAGTGGCGGCTAAGATTAGCGGCTCACGCTTTGTAGTTCTCAAGGGGCCGATTGCCAGATTGCATCGCGCCTTAGCGCAGTTCATGATTGATACTCATGCTACAGATCACAATTATCAAGAGGTATATGCACCTTACATGGTGAATGCTGCTTCTATGCGCGGTACTGGTCAGTTACCGAAGTTTGAAGAGGATCTATTTAAAGTTCCCCGTCAAATGGGCGGTGAAGATGAGGGCGGTGAAGCGAAGACTGAAAACTTTTACCTTATCCCAACTGCAGAAGTGCCTGTAACGAATTTAGTCCGAGACGAAATCGTTAACGCAGATAGCTTACCAATGAAGTTTGTGGCTCACACGCCATGTTTCCGTTCAGAAGCCGGCAGCTATGGTCGTGATGTCCGAGGCATGATTCGTCAGCATCAGTTTGACAAAGTTGAGTTAGTACAAATCACTAAGCCAGAAGATTCCATGCAAGCCTTGGAAGAGCTCACGGGCCACGCTGAGCGTATTCTGGAATTGCTTGAGTTACCTTACAGAAAAGTATTACTCTGCACCGGTGATATGGGTTTTGGTAGTACCAAGACTTATGACTTAGAAGTTTGGGTGCCTTCACAAAAAGCCTATAGAGAAATTAGCTCATGCTCCAGCATGGGTGATTTCCAGGCAAGGCGGATGCAAGCCAGATTTAAATCAGGGCAAGGCAAGCCAGAATTGGTGCATACCTTAAATGGTTCAGGCCTTGCAGTAGGCAGAGCATTGGTTGCATTGCTTGAGAATAAGCAGCAAGTGGATGGCAGTATTGCTATTCCGAAGGCACTACAACCTTACTTAGGTGGCTTAGAGATATTAAAGCCGAATTAAATTAAAACGGCTTTAATTTTTACTCTAGCAACATTTTTTGCTAAAACTTTATCAAGAGTTGCCAAAGATTTAGATTTGAATTGCTTTGCGGCGGCAAGATGTAGTGCGTCGCCAGCCCTGAGATTTGATTTGCTATCAACAACTAAAATTCCAGCAGAGTAATACGTTTTGCTCTCAATGGGCATTAGTTCAATATCGTTTTGGCAAAGACTGTCAAATTTTTTCCAAGCTTCACGACTCTGTTTTTCAGTTATTTGATTGGTTCTGACCTTTAGACTAAGTGCGCTAGAGAATTCTGTAAATGCCCAAGTAGATGAAATCATTTTTGTGGAGCTGTTTTCATGCCACGTGTCAACAGCGTCACTCTTTTCTTCTGTTGTGCATAAGGCCACTAAGATACTGGTATCAACATAAATCATTAGTAGCGCGCCCCTGAGCGAACTTCATCCATCACTGATTTACCCATCTTTAAAGTAGCTCTAAATGCTCTAAGATCTGCTGCAATTGCTTTGCGATCTAATTTTTGCGGCCTAATAATTAGTGAGCCATCCTTCGATAGGGTTGCTTCAACCTTATCCCCATCCTTTAGTTGGATTTCTTTAATGAATGCAGCGGGAATCCGAAGCGCTAGGCTATTACCCCACTTTGAAATTTGAATATTCATGTTTTAACCTCTTTAATATAGATATACATATATGTATATCTATATTAAAGAGACTGAGCTCTTTTGGCTAGCCATTTTTAAGTCAACATTGCCTATATGGCTTTATGTATCGCTGGCTATAATGATTTCTCGGTTCGGAGAGGTGGCAGAGTGGTCGAATGTACTTGACTCGAAATCAAGCGTAGGGTCAAACCTACCGTGGGTTCGAATCCCACCCTCTCCGCCATTCAGACTCTATATTTGTTTGCATGGAGAAAATATCGAAAGAGCCCCGCGTGACGTGGGGCTTTTTATTTATAGGCAGTTTGCAATCCGCAGGTATTGAATAAGACAGGGGAGTATTACTTTTGCAGTCGAGCCACCAAGTTCTTCATGATGTTTTCGGCTTTGATCAATTCCGTGGTGCTCAAGAGTCTATTGTTAGACATGTAGTGGCAGGCGGCGATGCTTTGGTTCTCATGCCCACCGGCGCCGGTAAGTCGCTGTGCTATCAAATTCCCTCGCTTGTTCGACGTGGTGTAGGGGTAGTGGTATCGCCCTTAATTGCACTAATGCAGGATCAAGTTGATGCATTAACTCAGTTAGGCGTTAAGGCCTCATTTTTAAACTCGAGTTTAGATGCAGCTACTTCTCAAAAGGTTACCAGTCAGTTGCTGGCTGGAGAGCTTGACTTAATCTATGTAGCGCCTGAGCGTCTCATGAACCCTGGTTTTCTATCAATCCTTGATAGACTCAATGCGGGCCCCGGAATTGCGCTATTTGCTATCGATGAGGCACACTGCGTTTCTCAATGGGGTCATGACTTTCGTCCGGAATATCGCCAGCTCACTGTATTACATGAGCGATTTCCTAAGGTACCTCGTATCGCCTTAACGGCTACTGCCGATGCCCCAACGAGAGCGGAAATCGTAGAGCGTCTTTCACTCGAATCTGCCGAGCAGTTTGTCTCCAGCTTTGATCGTCCCAATATTAAATATCGAGTTATGCAAAAGCAGAGTGCTAAACAACAGTTAGAGCACTTTTTAGATGCTGAGCATGCCGATGACTCGGGAATTATTTATTGCCTATCGCGTCGCAGTGTAGAAGAGACTGCCCAATGGTTGGAAGACCGCGGCTGGGATGCTATGCCGTATCACGCTGGCTTAAGCGTAGAAACACGCAGCGCCAATCAAAAACGCTTCTTGCGTGAAGAGGGCGTCATCATGGTCGCAACCGTAGCGTTCGGCATGGGCATTGATAAACCTAACGTACGCTTTGTAGCTCATCTAGATCTGCCTAAAAGTATGGAAGGCTACTACCAGGAAACTGGGCGAGCAGGACGTGATGGCTTGCCTGCAAATGCCTGGATGGCCTATGGATTCGGAGATGTCGTGAGCTTGCGGCAAATGGTAGATTCTGGCGAAGCTTCTGAAGATCGTAAGCGGGTAGAGCGCCAAAAACTCAGCGCACTACTAGGCTATTGCGAATCCACAACATGTCGCCATCAAACAATCTTGCGCTACTTTGGGGAGACGCACCCTGGCGGCTGTGGGAATTGTGATAACTGTCTAGAGCCAGTGGCGACTTGGAATGCCACACAGGAAGTACAAAAGGCGTTGTCCTGTGTTTATCGGACAGGCCAGCGTTTTGGTGTGACCCATTTAATTGATGTACTCCTTGGCAAGGTTACTCCTAGAGTTAAGCAGTACTTTCATGAGCAGGTCAGCACCTTTGGAATCGGTACAGAACTCAATCAGGCTCAATGGAATAGCATTTATCGTCAATTGGTAGCAGGCGGTTATTTAGATGCGGATATTGCCCTGCATGGCGGCTTAAAGCTGGTGGATGAGATCGCATTACCAGTGCTGCGTGGCGAGCAAGAGGTTTGGTTGCGCAAAGAAACGGGCTACTCCAAGACCAAGGCTACGAAATCGGGAGCAAAGAAAAGTTCTACGCACCCCTTTAGTAATGTTGCAGATGAAAGATTGTGGGAGGCACTCAAGGCTAAGCGCACTGAACTGGCACGTGAGCAGGGGGTGCCGCCCTATGTGATTTTTCATGACAGCACTTTGCAGGAGATGGTTAAGTCTACGCCAAAGACCTTAGATCAATTTAGCCGTATTGGCGGGGTGGGGCAGGCCAAGTTAGAACGCTATGGCGAACACTTTATTGAAGTCATACAGGAAAATCTAGCGAATCCCGCATAAATCGCTATATTTACTGGGATTGCCGTTAAATGAATTTCGTTCATTTAACGTGCTCGATAGCTTTTTGATTAAGAGTGATTTGAGTGATTAATGCCTCCAGGCATCCAAAAAACGCCGTTTTTGGGGTGTCATAGAGCTGTCATATAGCTGTCACATTCCATCCGTATCGTTCCTATATCGCGCTGTTGCGCATATTCAATCTAAGGACCGGTTAAATGAAATCTTTCTTGAAAAAAGCTCTTGTTATTGGTGCTATTTCACTTGCTCCAGCAGCATTTGCAGTAGACATGACAGGTGCTGGCGCAACCTTCCCGTACCCAATTTATGCCAAATGGGCTGAAGCCTTTAAAGCTAAGACTGGTTCGAATTTGAATTATCAGTCTATCGGTTCATCTGGTGGCATCAAGCAGATCAAAGCAAAAACAGTGGATTTCGGTGCAACTGATAATCCAGTGAAGTTTGAAGATTTAGAAAAAGATGGCATGGTTCAGTTTCCAGCCATTATTGGTGGTGTAGTGCCAGTGATTAACGTGGATGGTGTGAAGCCAGGCGAGATCAAGTTAGACGGCCCAACATTGGCTGACATTTTCCAAGGTGTTATTTCTGATTGGGGTGATAAGCGTATTGCCATCATGAACCCAGGCGTAAAGATTCCAAGTGGCCCAATTACTGTCGTTGTGCGTGCTGACGGCTCTGGTACTACTGCGATTTTTACTGATTACTTGGCTAAAACTAGCTCATTGTTTAAAGATGGTGTTGGTTCTGGCGCATCAGTTAAGTGGCCTGCAGCCTCTACTGTTGGCGGTAAAGGCAACGAAGGTGTTGCGGCAAACGTAACTCGCGTAAAGAACTCAGTTGGTTATGTTGAGTACGCCTATGCTAAGAAAAATAAGATGACCTTTATTTCTTTGAAGAATAAAGATGGTCAATTCGTAGCTCCAGATGATCTGACTTTTGCTGCAGCTGCTGCAAGTACTGATTGGGCGGCTATTCCAGGTATGGGTACATTTATTACCAATGCTCCTGGTGCTAAATCATGGCCAATTACTGGTGCATCATTTATCTTGATTTACAAGAACCCAGAAAACAAAGCTAACGTTGCTGAAGTCATTAAGTTCTTTGACTTTGCTTTCAAAGATGGAAAGAAGATGGCTGAAGAATTAGATTACGTACCAATGCCTGACAAAACTACTGAATTCATTCGCAAGAATGTATTTACTAAGATTGTTACGAAGTAAGTTTTGCCAATTTACTTGGCTATACCAAAATCAAACAGCTCCACTAAGGTGGGGCTGTTTGGCTGTTTAAATATGTGCGAACGATGATAGATAACGCTCAATCCCATTCTGCCCCGACGCCTCAGGCACTCAGAATCGCTAAGATTCAGCGGGTCCAGGATTTCTTATTTCATGGCATTACACAGTTTTTTGCCTGCAGCGTCTTAATTGCCTTACTGGGAATCATTATTTCCCTGGTAATCAATGCTTGGCCTGCATTGCATACTTTTGGTTTGGGATTTTTCTTTACCCAAGAGTGGGATATCGTGAATGGTGAATTTGGTGGCTTGATTGCTATTTATGGCACCTTAGTGACATCTATCATTGCCTTGTTAATTGCTGTGCCCCTCAGCTTTGGTATTGCCGTCTTTTTAACCGAACTATGCCCGGGCCCATTACGTAGACCCTTAGGCACTGCAGTGGAATTGCTGGCTGCAGTTCCCTCCATTATTTATGGCATGTTCGGCTTATTCATTTTCGCACCACTGTTTGCTGAATATGTCGAGCCGGCTCTTGCGGCAACCTTGGGGAAAATTCCTGGCTTGGGAATCTTATTTTCAGGCGCCTTCAATGGTATTGGTGTTCTCTGTGCTGGATTGATTTTGGCAATGATGATTCTGCCGTTTATCGCCTCAGTAATGCGCGATGTATTTGAAATTGTTCCCCCTGTATTAAAAGAGTCGGCCTATGGTATTGGCTGCACAACTTGGGAAGTTGTCAAGAATGTGGTGCTTCCCTATACCAAGGCTGGCGTTATCGGTGGTGTGATGCTCGGATTAGGTAGGGCGCTTGGTGAGACGATGGCAGTGACCTTTGTGATTGGTAATGCGCAGCGTTTATCCCCATCTTTGTTTGCGCCAGGAACATCGATTGCCTCTACGCTAGCTAATGAGTTCGGCGAGGCTGAAGCAGGCAACCATCTCTCCTCCTTATTTGCACTTGCTCTTGCACTATTTATTATTACCTTCATTGTTTTGGCATGTGCTAAGTGGATGCTGAACAATATGGAGAAGAAGCAGGGTTTGAAATCATGAATAGCACTAGTAATATTAATCCAGAGGTATTTGCTCGTCGCAAACGTGCAAACAAGATTGGCTTAACTTTATCCATGGGTGCTATGGCACTCGGAATGATTTTTTTATTGTGGATCCTTAGCGTATTGGTAATCAAAGGATTCTCCTCGATTAATTTAGATCTCTTTACCCATAGCACTCCAGCGCCTGGATCTGATGGTGGCGGTCTTGCTAATGCGATTGTTGGCAGTCTAATGTTGATTGGCTGTTGTACCTTGATTAGTACACCGGTTGGAGTCCTTGCTGGTCTTTATCTGTCTGAGTATGGTGATCGCAGTAAGGTAGCTGCAGTAACCCGTTTCGTCACTGACATCATGTTGTCGGCTCCCTCGATTGTGATTGGTTTGTTTGTGTACGCCTTTGTGGTGGCTCAAGTGCGTCACTTTTCTGGCTGGGCGGGAACGATCGCTTTGGCATTAATTGCCGTGCCAGTTGTTGTTAGAACAACAGAAAATATGCTTCGATTGGTTCCAGGAAGTTTGCGTGAAGCCGCTTACGCACTCGGCACTCCAAAGTGGAAAGTGGCCTTCATGATCACCCTACGCGCTGCACAGAGTGGTGTTATGACTGGAATCTTGCTAGCACTTGCGCGCGTCAGCGGTGAAACAGCACCTTTGCTCTTCACTGCGCTAAACAATCAATTCTTTTCAACCAATATGAATGCGCCAATGGCGAATTTGCCAGTGGTTATTTTCCAATTTGCTATGAGCCCATATGACAACTGGGTTGATCTTGCATGGGGTGGTGCTTTATTGATTACCTTTGCTGTGCTGGGACTAAATATCCTTGCTCGTGTGGTATTCCGAGAGAAGGTGCAGGGATGATGAGTAATATGAAAACAATGTTTGACTTGAATCAGATAGATAGTCAAGGGGGTAGAGTGGATACATTAAATCAAGAACCGCAAAATGCGGCAGTGAACGCCATTGAGGTACGTAATCTCAATTTTTACTATGGCGCGTTTCAGGGTCTAAAAAAGATTAACCTGGATATCGAGCAAGGTAAGGTAACTGCTTTTATTGGTCCTTCAGGTTGTGGTAAATCGACTTTACTTAGAACTCTCAACCGAATGTATGACCTCTATCCAGGTCAACGTGCCGAAGGCGAAATTAACTTCTACGGTCAGAATATTCTCGAGCCAGGCCAAGATTTAAATCTACTGCGCTCCCGAATTGGTATGGTTTTTCAGAAACCAACCCCATTCCCGATGTCGATTTATGAAAACATCGCTTTTGGTGTGCGTCTCTATGAAAAGCTCTCCCGCTCTGAAATGGATGAGCGCGTAGAGTGGGCCTTGAATAAAGCGGCCCTGTGGAATGAAGTGAAAGATAAGTTAAACCAGAGCGGTTTATCCCTTTCTGGCGGCCAGCAACAACGTTTGTGTATTGCGCGTGGCGTGGCGGTGAAGCCTTCAGTCATTTTGCTAGATGAGCCAACATCAGCCTTAGACCCAATTTCTACCGGTAAAGTGGAAGAGTTGATCCATGAGCTCAAGAATGACTACACCATTGCCATTGTGACCCATAATATGCAGCAAGCAGCCCGTGTATCAGACTACACAGCCTATATGTATTTAGGTAGCCTGATTGAGTACGGCAAAACAGACGAAATATTTATTAAGCCTAAGCGTAAAGAGACCGAAGACTACATCACCGGCCGCTTCGGTTAATTGGAGAAATATATGCCAGATAAACACCTATCATCACAATTTGATGCCGATCTCAATTCTCTCTCAAGTCGCTTACTTGAAATGGGTGGTCTAGTTGAATCCCAAATCGCAACTGCGATGCGTGCTTTTACGCAAATGGATCTCGATACCTGCAATGTAGTGATCGAAAATGAAAAGTTAGTCAATGACTTAGAGATTCAGATCGACTTGGCTTGTACTGAGCTGATTGCACGTAGACAGCCAACAGCTCGAGACTTGCGTTTAGTAATGGCAGTTTCTAAAGCAATTACCAATCTAGAGCGTGCTGGTGACGAGGCTGAGCGCGTTGCTAAGCGCACTAAGCGCTTAATTGAATCCGGCTTGCCACACAATATTAACGTTGCAGAAATCCGTCTTTCAGGTCAAATGGCAATTTCCTTATTGCGTCGTAGCCTTGATGCTTTTGCTCGTCTAGATACGATCGCAGCCGCTGATGTGGTCCAGGAAGACCGTCAGATTGACGAAGAGTTCAGAGGCTTTGTTCGTAAGCTCATCACCTATATGTCTGAAGATCCACATATGATCAGTACAGGCTTGGATATGCTGACGATTGCGAAGGCAATTGAGCGTATCGGTGATCACGCCAAAAATATTGCAGAGTTCGTCATCTACATTGCTAAGGGGTCTGATGTTCGTCATATCCCGCATGAAGATTTAGTTCGCGAAGCTAATAGACAATAATTAAGGCCATCAATCATGACTCACCGCATACTCATAGTAGAGGATGAGCCATCAATTGCAGAATTGATTGCGATTAACCTGTCACATGCAGGCTACGAAGTTGAAAAGGCCATGCAAACCGATCTGGCATTGACGATGATGAAGGATCAGCTGCCCAATCTCATCATTTTGGATTGGATGTTGCCTGGAAAATCCGGTGTTCAGTTTGCAAAAGAGCTGCGCTCCAATGATCGCACCAAGGCGCTACCAATCTTAATGCTGACCGCCAAAAGTGAAGAGTCCGATAAGGTTCTTGGTTTGGATTCAGGTGCGGATGATTATGTGACTAAGCCATTTTCACCAAAAGAATTGGTGGCTAGGGTGAGGGCAATACTGCGCAGGCAGATGCCCATCGAGGATACCGGCCCATTGACTGTTGGCCCATTAAAGTTGGATCCAAGCTCTCATCGTGTGCTGGCTATCTGGCCAAACCAAGAGCCGAAGTCTATTGCTCTTGGACCAACTGAATTTCGACTGCTTCAGTATTTCATGGCCAACCCTGAGCGTGTTCACTCTCGGGGCAGCTTACTAGACAAGGTGTGGGGTAGCGAAGTTTACATTGAAGAAAGAACGGTCGATGTTCATATTAAGCGCCTAAGGGCGGCTCTTGCCCCGTTTGATTGTGACCGTTATGTTGAGACGGTGCGTGGTAGCGGCTACCGTATTACCAAGACCCCAACCGAAATTTAAGCCTGTATTTGACGATTTTATTGGGAATCTCCAGAGTTTTTTTGGAGATGCTCTAATATTGCATCATGCTATCTGTACTCACCCGTTTCTTTGTCATTATTTGCGTCGCATTTGTGTTGGCGTTCATAACATTGTCTTTATTGGGTGCACAGTGGGCTATCGCAGTGGGAATTTCGGTAATCTCCATCCCGCTGGTCTACGCTTACATTAACTTAGCGCGCCTCAGAAAATATATCCTTACCGATTCTGTTGAAAGTATGCCTTTACCCAGTGGATTTTGGGAGGAGGTATTTTTTAGACTTCAACGCCTAGTCAGAAATCTGAAGCAACATATCCGAAGCATTGAGCAGCAACACGAGCACTTTATTGAGGCATTCCAGGCCTCTCCCAATGGAATCGTCATGCTCGATGAGAGCGACCAAATTGAATGGTGCAACAGCATTGCCGAGAGATTCTTTGGGCTCATCTTTAAACGCGATGTCATGCAGCGCATTAATTTTTTAATTCGACGCCCTGAATTCATACAGTATTTAAATAAGCGTAATTTTGATGAGCCATTATTAATGGAGCGTATGGGACCCGATGGTAGCTTGAGTTTGATGTTGCAAGCTTTTCCCTTTGGCCAAAAGCGCCATTTACTTTTAGTGCAGGACGTCACTGATTTGCAAAAAGCGGATGCTATGCGTCGCGACTTCGTGGCCAATGTTTCTCATGAAATGCGCACGCCGATTACTGTATTGATGGGCTTCTTGGAGACCGTTCAGTCCCTGGAGCTGAAGAAGGATCAGCAGGATCAATATTTTGACATGATGATGTCCCAAGCTCAGAGGATGAAGAGTTTGGTTGAGGACTTATTGACCTTGGCAAACCTTGAGTCAAATGCGCTACCAGCCACAAATACAGTAGTAAAAGTCGAGACTTTAATGGCACTGCTGAAGAATGATGCTGAAGCGCTTTCTCAGGGCAACCACGCCTTCAATTTTGATGTGAATTCAAAATGTAATTTGTTGGGCGATGAAAGAGAAATTCTTTCTGCATTCAGTAATTTGGTATCTAATGCTATTCGCTACACGCCTGATATTGGTTCTATCGGTGTTGAATGGAATGTTAACGAGCAAGGGCAGGGTGAGTTCTCGGTTACTGATACGGGTCCAGGCATTGCATCTGAGCACTTATCAAGATTAACTGAGCGCTTCTATCGTGTAGATCGAAGTCGGTCAAGAGATACGGGTGGAACTGGTTTGGGATTGGCTATCGTGAAGCATATTGCCAATCGGCACCAGGCTCAGCTGATAATAGAGAGCACTCCGGGAAGAGGTAGTAAATTTATGCTCCGCTTCCCTAAAGAGCGCGTTACTTCTTAAGCCTTAATCTTTTTTCTTTTTCTTCTTCTTTTTGGATTCTTTAGGTAGTTTCTCGGCTTTGCCGTCTGCATACAGACACCAAACCTTAATCTCCTCTAACAGTTCCACTAACTCTTCATGGGGAAGGCTTTTTAAATCCACTAGGCTAATACTGCCAGACTCTTGTAATTGTTTTACAGCGTCTTCGTATAGATATTTGCTCATATTCTTTTCAACTTAGGATCAAGATGGGGCCAATCCTAGCAAACTAATATGACAAAACTGCCTTTTGAGGCTTCAATGAGGGTTTTAGTCGGATTCCCCAGATACTTCCGAACTTCTTTTGATTCCAGTCATTCTGGTCACAAGCCTTTCTAGGGGGCCTCCTATGATCAGTGTGAGCAAAATAGCCCCCAGACTGAGTCCACCTAGGGCAAATTGACCCGCTCCAAAAGCGGCGCCAATTAGCGCGCAGGACCAAATACTTGCTGCGGTAGTGAGGCCATGGATTTTTTGTAACCTCTGTTCGCGAATGATGACGCCGGCGCCTAAAAACCCAAGGCCCGTAATGAGGCCTTGTAAAACCCGGCTGACTGATTGCGCATCATCTTGAACGAAGTCGCCAATCAATAAAACAGCAGTGGCAGAACCAATGGCTACTAGCGAATGCGTGCGAATGCCTGCTGGTTTGTGATGAAGCCAGCGGTTTAGACCCAGAACGGTACCCACAAGCAAAGCCAGACCCAATCTAAGGGCGATAGTGCCGTACAAATCCCAATGAGTCATGTAGATCCTTTTGTATAAGCGTACATCTTATTGTTTCAGTGTATATCAGTCGCTTTGAATGGTCACAAATAAGCCATCACCTTGACATGTTCCACAGTGAAACTTGCCATGAAAGTATTTTGGAATAAATCTTTAAACAAAAGGATGTCGCAATGAGGAAATTTCTATTATTGATTTGGCAGGCATGGTACGAGGCAAGACGGGCTTATGCAAAGCGCTACGTCTCGCATAGGCTAGGTAGTTAATTTGAGGCCTAGATTTTCTGAGGCTGATATTTCGCATGTTAATAAAACTGCCATAAATTCAGCTTAAGATCGCCCTTATCTTTATACATAGGACCTCACTCCGAATGACTGAAAATCTTGCTAAGTATCTCCCATTGGCGCTAAGAATAGGTGTCGATGAAAAATCTACAATTGAAAATATAGAGAAAGAAATCTTCTCACACAATCAGCGAGTAGATTCCCATCAAAACCAATTTCTGATGGATGGGAGATTCTCTCTCCGTCTAGATGAAATTATTTAATAGACATAGCTGTACATAAAAATAATGGGCAAAAAGTACAATATTTTATTTTTATGTACAGGCAATTCTGCTAGGTCAATTCTTGGTGAGGTGTTGGCGAATACCTTAAGTCATGGTCGCTTTACGGGATACTCGGCTGGATCTAGGCCCGCGAGGTATGTCCATCCAATCGCATTACGAATGGCAAGGGAGCTGGGTTATCCGCTTGAACTATTACGCAGTAAAAGCTGGGATGAGTTTGGGGCATATGGGGCTCCTCATATGGATTTCATTATTACCGTATGTGACTCTGCTGCAGGGGAGGAGTGCCCATACTGGCCAGGTCATCCTGCTAGCGCCCATTGGGGGTTTGCTGATCCTGCCGCAGTGGATGCTGGGGATGTGGCCATGCTAGATGCATTCAGGCAAGTTGAAATGGGGTTGCGAAATCGGATTGACCTGCTCATGGACTTGCCATTGGATAAATTGGATCATATGCAAATTAAGGATGAACTACAGTCCATTCATCATCGCTTAAAGTTTAGGTAGGTCGGTTTGCCTATAGCAGGCTAGATATGTTTAGGATGAGTGTCATGAAACTGTCATCGGACTGGAAGATAGTTTAGGTTAACTCATTTTTGCTGCCTTCCTTCATGAATACCTTGCGCATACTCAAGACTGTTTATACGATCCTATTTTGCATTTTTCCAGGTCTAGTTCTGGCGGCTGTGATTTACCCAATTGATCAGGCTGCCATTTTGGCCGGATCTAAGTTTGATATAAAGATTGAATTTAATGCCGTCATTCATTCCGGGGATGCAGTAATCGAACTCAATGGCGTGCCAATAAATAAAATCATTAGCATCAAACCCGAGTTTATTTCTAATGAAAATGGCAGGGGTAGTTCCATTCTGTATCGAGATGTTCAGCTACCCAAGACAGGCAAATATCAAATCGTGGCTCGGGCACCCCAGGAAAGTTTGCAAGTCAATTGGGATGTTTATGCAAGCGGTCCACGTCGAGTTAAGAATGTAATCCTCTTCATTGGCGATGGCATGACGATTGCTAACCGCACAACTGCTAGGGTGCTATCAAAAGGGATACAGGAGGGCAAATATCAAGGCAGATTGGCGTTTGACGACATGCCTAGTACCGCGATGATTGGCACTTCAGGGTCTGATTCCCTGATTACAGACTCTGCAAACTCTATGAGTGCATATACAACAGGACATAAGACAGCAGTGAATGCCATGGGTGTTTATGTATCCCGAGCTAGCGATAATCTCTCGCATCCCAAGGTGGAAACGATAGCAGAGCTGATCAAGCGAAATACCAGGATGGCAGTCGGCATTGTTTCTGATGCAGAGTTGGAAGATGCAACGCCAGGTGCCATGGTTTCACATACAAGGCGTAGGGCAGACAAGCAATATATCGCTGATCAACTCCTATCAAGTGGTGCAGAAGTGATTCTTGGAGGCGGCTCCGCCTATTTTTATCCGCAATCGACCAAGGGCTCAAAGCGTAAGGATGAGAAAAGCTTAGTGGATAGCTTTAAGTCCGATGGGTATCAATTGGCCTTTACAAAACAGGAGTTGCTTTCTGCCTCTGAAAATAAGACGACTAAAAAGTTATTCGGCGTCTTTCATCCAGACAATATGGATGGATCACTGGATCGCTTGTACCTCAAGAAGAATACGGTTGAACAATTTCCAGACCAGCCAGATCTAACGGAGATGACTCAATCAGCCATTGACGTACTCTCTAGAAATCCCAATGGATTCTTCTTAATGGTAGAAGCAGCTTTGATTGATAAGTTCAACCACCCTCTAGATTGGGAGCGTGCTGCATTTGACACCATTATGCTGAGCAATGCCGTGCAAATTGCCAAAGACTTTGCAAAAACACATCCGGATACTTTGATCATCGTGACGCCTGATCATACCCATAGCGGATCTATTAGCGGGGTAGTGCATGATGAAAAGCCTGGGCCATTACGTGAAAAGGTGGGCATCTATGCTGAAGCCGGTTATCCAAACTACCCAAAAGCCGATATACAGGGTTATCCAAACAAGATAGATGTGTCTAAGCGCATCGCATTCTTTTATGGCAATTACCCCGATCACTATGAAACCTTACATCCTAAACTTGATGGTACCTTTGTTCCCGCCGTTAAAGACGAGTCCGGTAAATATGTAGCCAACCCAAAGTACATTCAATTGCAGGAAGATGCTATCCATGTTGGCGGAAATCTCCCTTCGCACCAAGAGTCCGGTGTTCATACGGCGGATGATGCTGTTCTGAATGCCATGGGCCCTGGTTCAGAAAAATTCAAGGGCTTTATGGATAACACAGAAGTGTTTAAGATAATGGTGCAATCCTTAGGCTTAGGATCAAAATAATTCTGGATTAAAGCTGCTATGGAATTCATTAATAACATTAACTATGGATCACTGACCGATACGAGCGTCAGTCTCTGTGCTGCTTTTGTATTGGGTGGATTAATTGGCTTAGAGCGCCAATACCGCCAACGAACTGCAGGCTTAAGAACCAATATCCTAGTTGCTATAGGGGCCGCAATCTTTGTAGATGCTGGCAATCGCCTCACTGGCCATGATGGAGCTGTGCATATCATGGCATACGTTGTTTCGGGCATTGGCTTTCTAGGTGCTGGCGTTATCATGCGAGAAGAGGGTAACGTTAGAGGTATTAATACTGCAGCTACCTTATGGGCATCAGGCGCTGTGGGTGCATGTGCGGGAGCCGATTTAATTCTAGAGGCTTGCTTAGCGACCGTTTTTGTTCTTGCGGCAAATACTTTGCTACGTCCAGTTGTCAGCCTAATCAATAAGCAGCCACTTGATACTGAATCAGTAGAGGTGACTAATTCGGTATATATCATTACTCCTAAGCATGCTCAAAAACATGCTTTAAAGCAATTTATTAAGACGCTAGAAGAAGCGGGATACCAAACCCAAGATATTGAGGTGCATCAGTTTGGAGGCGATGATGTCGAAATTCAGGCGGTTTTAACGGCGTCGGCTGTTGATGGGGATGAGATGGATCAGTTAATTACCAAAATTGCTGATCAAGATTTCGTAACTCAGGCATTCTGGAGTCCTAGTACAACAGATTAAGCTATTTATTTTGATTGACACAATACTGAAATAATTTTGGTTCAGTATTGCGTTGTGAACACAACCGCTGCTTTTATAGAATCTATCGTTACCTGCCCTCATTGCCAAGCTTCAGAGGCAATCAATATTGAGCATGGTACATCTCACCACTTATACCGCTGTCACTCCTGTAGCGCTATCTTGAAGCCAAAATCTGGCGATTGCTGCATTTTGTGTAGCTTCGGTAATCGCGATTGTTCTAGCTCAGAGCAAAACTTAGCAGCCTAAACAAGGCTCGTATATCCCAGCCACAAAGGCTTGCTGTTGATTTCATCAAGATGTCATGGTTTTTACATAAAATAGACATAATTGATACAGCATTCCATTTTTGGGGAATATTTTGGCCAGCCATCCCGTAGATTCTTTAGTTCATTCAGCAGACCTTGTAGCTGCGGTCGACTTGGGATCGAATAGTTTTCGCATGCTGGTGGCCCAAGCGGTAAATACTCCATCCGGTACTCAGTTGCGCCCTATAGATACCTTGCGTGAGACAGTTCGCTTGGCTGCTGGTCTTACTGAGAACAAGTTACTAGGTAATGATGCTTATCAACGCGGCTTGATTGCTATCCGGCGCTTTGGTGAGCGCATTCGCGGCTTTGATCCTGGTAATGTTCGTGCTGTGGCTACCAATACTTTGCGAGTTGCCAAAAATTCTCAACAATTTATAGAGGATGCGCAAGTAGCCCTAGGATTTCCAATCGAAGTGATTGCCGGCGTCGAAGAGGCACGACTGATTTATATCGGAGCAGCACATGAGGTTCAGGCTGTGCAGGGCAATAGGCTGGTGATTGATATCGGTGGCGGCTCTACAGAATTCATTGTCGGTAAAGGCTATGAGCCAAAGCTGATGGAGAGTCTCTATATTGGCTGCGTCTCTCATAGCATGCGCTTTTTCCCCAAAGGGAATATTGATGCTCACGCCTTTAAAGAGGCTGAGTTGGCAGCACGCCGTGAAATACAGGTGATTTCAGGGGCTTATTTAAGAAGCGGTTGGAAGCAGGTTATTGGCTCTTCCGGAACTGCTAGAGCGCTAGCGGATCTCATTGGGAATAATCATTTCAATGGAAGTAGCGATGGCTTGACGATGGGTCGCGTCAATAGCGCAAGTGGAATTATTACCCGCGAAGGTTTAAAGAATCTCAAGAAACACTTGCTGAGATATGAACATGTGAATCAAGTGGAGTTAGAGGGCCTAAAGGACGACAGAAGATCTGTGTGGCCAGGCGGTTTAGCGATTATGTTGGCAGCATTCGATGAATTAGGCATCGAAGAAATGGAAGTAACCGATGCCGCATTACGTAGTGGAGTCTTGTACGACTTACTTGGCCGATCACAACATCACGATATGCGCTATGTAACCGTAGAGCAATTTATGCAACGCTATACCGTCGATCGAGAGCAGGCTGATCGGGTTGGTAAATTGGCGGCTGATTTTCTACAGCAACTGCCTAAGCCTGAGGTGGAAAGTAGGGCGGATAACGTAGCGCTATTGCAGTGGGCTGCCAATTTGCATGAAATCGGATTGTCTATTTCCCACAACGGATATCACAAACATTCTGCCTATATAGCAGGCAATGCAGACATGCCCGGCTTCTCTAAAAATGATCAGGCCAGGCTTGCAGCATTGCTCATTGGGCATACTGGCAAACTCGGTAAGCTAGCAAATAACGCTAGCTTTGAAGACTGGCGCATGCTCTTTTGCTTGCGCCTCGCTCAAGTGCTTTGTCGTGGTCGAAATGACACCAACTTTCCCAAGGTAAAAGTTTCTGAGCATGACGGCTCATATTTAGTTAGTTTGCCAAAGGAATGGGTTGCTGAGCATCCCTTGACTGAATTTAGCCTTATGAAAGAGGCGGCAGAATGGGAAAGGGTCGGGCGCTCTTACCAAGTGAGCTTTAAGTAAATCTCAATATCAGAATACAAAAACCACTTCAAAGCGAAGTGGTTTTTTGCTTAAGAGTCAATGCTGGATGCTTACAGACCTAAAAAATGCTTTGCATAACGCGGGTTGATTTCTGAAAGGCGCAGCATAGTCAATAAGTCAGCCGTATTGAAGTCTGGATCCCAGGCTGGTGAACTACAAATTTTTGCCCCAAGCTTTAGGTAGCCCTTGATCAATGGTGGGGGCTGAACATCTAAACCGCCATTTAATTTATCCAAAGGCAAAGGCAAGCGCGGGAAAGCATGAAACTCTGTTGGCGCCATTTGATCATTGCCCAGGGAGTTATAGAGACTCGCTGCAAAATGACCGCCATCAGCCATCGGAATGCTGGCGCAGCCAAGCATGATTTCATAACCATTCTTCTGCATGTACTGAGCTAAGCCACTCCAAAGGGCCATGATGACTGCGCCTGAGCGATAGTCTTGGTGAACACAAGATCTACCGAGTTCAACCAATTTAGGGCGTAAGTGATCAATGCGAGATAGATCAAACTCAGAATCGGAATAGAGGCGACCGATTTCTTGTGCCTTATGTGGCGGCAGTACACGGTAGGTGCCAACAACTTTCAGGCTATCTTGATCGCGAATCAATAGATGATCGCAATAGGAATCGAATTCATCAACATCTAAGCCTTCAGCGTTCTTAGGGAGGTTGGCACCCATTTCTTCGGCGAATACTTTATAACGCAATCTTTGCGCTTCTTTAATTTCGCCTGGAGTGCTTGCCCAAACAATTTGGAAGGCTGGCTTTTTAGGCTTTTCGATCTGAGCGGCAGGAATGGATTCCACTTCTCTGATTTCAGCTCTCGTCTTCGTCACAAACTTCTTGCCAAATAGCTTTTTAGCCAATTTTTTGGAGAGTTTTTTAAGGGGGTTTGGCTTATTTCTTTTTAATGCTTTGACTTTCTTGGGAGTGAAAATCTCAAATGAACCAATTGGATTAGGGATATCAGACATGGCTGGCCTTAGTAGGTAATTAAAGTTTCAGGAGCAAGGGGATGCAGACCGCAGCCCAGAGTAGAGCTGCCACAAATAGCGCAAGCATGACTGCAGCGCTACCAAAATCTTTTGCTCTTTTAGAGAGATCGTGGTGCTCAAATGAGATTCGATCGATCGCCGCTTCTACGCTGGAGTTCAATAGTTCAATCACCAGCACCATCATCAATGAAGAAATGAGTAATGATTTCTCTAGCAGTGTGATCGGCAACAAGAGGGCGACTGGTGTTAGCAAAGCAAATAAAGTCAGCTCTTGTCTAAAGGCACTCTCTTCCATAAATGCATAAACCAAGCCACACCAAGAGTTCTTGGCCGCATGCAACGCTCTGGCAAGGCCTCGATTTCCCTTATGGGGATTCTGATCTATGTGATATGGGGAGTTCAAGATAGGTCTTCTTAGGCTAGTGCTGTTACATGAACTTCTGTTGTTGGTACAGGCTTAAGGTGATTGGCGAATTGCTCTGAGGCCGCTCTCCAGGAGAATTTCTCAGCATGTGCACGTGCTGCCTCGCGAGGAATTTTGAGGGCCTGCATGCAAGCCTCACGTAAGTCTTCATTCATGGCGCCTGAATTGGAATTTCCCAGAACATCAATTGGGCCGGTCACGGGGTAAGCCGCAACTGGAGTGCCGCATGCCATTGCTTCGAGTAACACCAAGCCAAATGTATCGGTCTTGCTAGGAAATACAAATACATCTGCCGCCGCATACACTTTTGCCAACTCATGCTGCTGTAATACTCCCAGATAGTTCACTTCTGGATATTTTTCTTTGATTCCAGCCATTGCCGGACCGTCTCCAACCACCCACTTTGAACCTGGTAAATCAATTTCTAAAAATGCGTTGATGTTTTTCTCTACGGCAACTCGGCCCACATATAAAAATATAGGATGTGCAGTATTTAAGGCTTTCGAATCCTGCATCTTAAAAATATCCAGATCAACACCTCGCGACCACAGCACCACGTTATCTAGACCATAAGCTTCTAGATCATCCTTAACAACAATCGTTGGAGCCATGACAGCCATTGACGGTTTATGAAACCAGCGAATAAAAGCATAGGTAATTGCTAAAGGAATGCCAGTACGTGCTTTGACATACTCGGGGAAACGGGTGTGATAAGCCGTGGAAAAAGGTAGGCAATTTTTGACTGCGTAGGCGCGAGCCGATAAACCTAGCGGGCCTTCTGTTGCAATATGCATGGCATCGGGTGCGAATTCTTTAATACGACGAGCCACCTCTTTGCCTGGGAATAATGAGAGTGCGATATCAGGATAGGTGGGGCAGGGAATAGATTTGAATCCATTTGGAGTAATCATCTCCACTTCATGTCCCATAGCGGT
Source organism: Polynucleobacter sp. JS-JIR-II-c23 (assembly GCF_035011225.1). Classification (NCBI taxonomy): domain Bacteria; kingdom Pseudomonadati; phylum Pseudomonadota; class Betaproteobacteria; order Burkholderiales; family Burkholderiaceae; genus Polynucleobacter; species Polynucleobacter sp. JS-JIR-II-c23. The sequence goes on from NZ_JAYGQT010000001.1 coordinate 805,161, forward strand.
TAATTCAGCGCGGGTTTGTTTCAAGGTTCTGACAACGCCATTTACTTGTGGATCCCATGCATCTGTAATGATCATAATTTTCATAGTGCAGTCTCTTTGATGAGTGATTCGAAAGCAGGTTGAAGAGTGATTTGAGGTGACTCAACTGGCTCACCCTTGATCTGTGTCCAGTGAATAATTTGGAGTTCGCCTGTTTGTGTTTCAACTAAGGCAGTAAGGCTCTCGACCCAATCACCATCGTTGCAATACAGCAAACCATCGATCTCGCGAATTTCTGCTTTGTGAATATGTCCACAAACTACGCCATCACAGCCTCTTAAGCGGGCCTCTCTGGCCATGATGTGTTCAAAGTCTGCGATATAGCTGACAGCATTTTTGACTTGATGTTTTAAGTATTGAGATAGCGACCAATATTGCAGGCCCATCTTGGCGCGGACCATATTGAAGTAACGGTTTATATAAAGAATGAACGAATAGAGGTTGTCACCAACATAAGCCAGCCACTTAGCATATTGCATCACGCCATCAAACTGATCGCCATGGGTTATCCATAGCTTTCTACCATCTACGGTTGTGTGAATGACTTCTTCAACTATCTTGACATCCCCAAAAGACATTCCAAAGAACTGTCTAGCGCTTTCATCATGATTTCCGGGGACATAGATGACTTCGGTGCCCTTGCGCGCCTTACGTAAGAGCTTTTGAATAACGTCGTTATGTGATTGAGGCCAGTAGAAAGACTTCTTCAGTCTCCAGCCATCAATAATGTCGCCAACTAGGTAGAATTTATCTGCTTCGTTGTGCTTAAGGAAATCGAGAAGGTAGTCTGCCTGACACCCTGATGTTCCTAGGTGTACGTCTGAAATCCAGATGGCTTTGTAATGCATCATGAAACAGTATTAAGCCTACTGAGTATGAAACCAGCATGACAGTTCTAAGACAGTTTTATGACGATGCAATTATTTTTAGTAATTGATTTATATTCTTAACTCATATGAGTCAGAATCAGCCTCCGAAACATTCCCCTGTGCAATTTGGTACAACTGCATGGTCGTGGATTTTAGTGTGGAGTCATGTGATTTCTGGATTGGCGACTCTGTCTTTTCAGTTTCCATTCGCCACTCAGGAAACTAAAAATAGGCATATTCAGAAGTGGTCAAAAAGACTGTTATCTATTTTTGGTATTGAATTAAGGTTGAGGAACCCTGAAATTCTGCCTATTACTCCCTACCTGCTGGCATCAAACCATATCTCTTGGATGGACATACATGCTATTAATGCATTTAAGCCCATTCGATTTGTAGCAAAGTCTGATGTAGAGCGTTGGCCTATATTTGGATGGATGGCAAGGCAACTGGGTACGGTGTTTATCAAGCGTGATAACGCTCGTCATGGAAAGCATGTTGCTAATGAAGTGAGTGATGTACTTAAAGCACAGTCAGTCTGCATTTTTCCGGAGGGCACCTCCACAATAGGTGAGGGCGTCCTACCTTTTAAGCCCAATTTATTTGAATCGGCTGTTATTGCTCAGGTGCCGGTCTATTCGCTTGCAATTACCTATAAATCATTGTCATCTGGTATGAAAAGTGAAGTGCCAGCATTTGTGGGTGAGATGGGTTTACTAGAATCCATGGCTAAGATCTTGAAGGATCGGAACCTGATCGTGGAGCTTACCTTTTTGTCACCCTCGGGAGCTAGTCCTGAGGCTTCCAGAGACCGAAAATGGCTGGCTTTGCATAGTCAAGAGGCGATTTCTAATCAATTAAAGGGCAATCAGCCTTCTATGTAACAAAAGTGTCATTTTCCCCCGCTATAAGTATTATTAGGGAAACAATATGACATCAAAACATAACGAAATGGCCGAGTGGTATCGCCGTGCACAAGAAGAGATTCTGGACAGCATGGATGAAGAGCTTGAAATGGAGCTCGATGATGACCGCCTATCTCCTGATGGTGATAGCCATTCACAAATTCCACGTAACGTTTACTTCCGAGAACTCTTTAGACTCCAGGGTGAGTTAGTAAAGCTTCAAGACTGGGTGGTAGAGAACAAGCTTAAGGTAGCAGTCCTATTTGAAGGAAGGGATTCTGCTGGTAAGGGTGGGGCGATTAAGCGCATTACCCAGCGATTGAATCCCCGGGTTTGTAAAGTAGTTGCTTTGCCCGCACCTAACGAACGCGAAAAGACGCAGTGGTACTTTCAACGATATATTTCCCAGTTACCTGCTGGCGGCGAGATCGTTCTATTTGATAGAAGCTGGTACAACCGCGCTGGCGTTGAAAAGGTGATGGGTTTCTGTACTGATGAAGAGTATGAAGAATTTTTAAGAACAGTTCCTGATCTTGAGCGCATGATGATTAGTTCAGGCGTTATCTTGATTAAGTATTGGTTCTCCATTTCTGATGACGAGCAGTACAACCGCTTCATGATGCGTATTCACGATCCATTAAAGCAGTGGAAGTTAAGTCCAATGGATTTAGAGGCAAGAAGGTTGTGGGAGGCCTATACCAAGGCCAAGGAGACCATGCTTGAACGTACGCATATTCCTGAGGCGCCTTGGTGGGTAGTTGCCGCCAATGACAAGAAAAAAGCACGTCTAAATTGCATTACGCATTTATTGGACCAAATCCCGTATAAAGAGATTGATCATCCAGTGATTACCTTGCCAAAACGCGTTCATAACCCGGATTACCTACGAGGGCCAGTACCGCCTGAAATGTATGTTCCCGAGGTTTTTTAAGGACTTATTTTTCGAGCTTAGATAGTTTGCCGTCCCATTTGAAGACGACATCCTTATCAGCCTTCAGCAAGCCTTTATCTTTTCCTGGGTATGAAACTCGAGATAGAAGATCCTGAATCATATTAAGATGAGCAACTTTTTTATCGTTCGCCTTCACAACGATCCAGGGCGCATCTTTAGAGCTGGTTTTTTCTAGCATGTCATTTCTGCACTTGCTATAGGCATCCCAGTTTTTCTGCGCTTGCTGATCAATCGGGCTAATCTTCCATTGCTTGAGTGGATCTTTAGCTCTATCTGCAAGACGAACAGCCTGTTCCTTTTTTGAGATGTCTAAATAGTATTTGAGAATCGTTATGCCAGAGCTGGTCAGAATAGATTCGAGCTCATTTACGGTTCCCATGAAGTTGGCGTACTGCTCCTTCGTGCAGAAATTCATCACCACCTCAACTCCGGCGCGGTTGTACCAGCTGCGGTTGAAGAGAACAAACTCACCTTTTTTGGGAAGCTCGGCTACATATCTCTGAAAGTACCATTCCGCAGATTCCGTATCGGATGGTTTTCCGAGGGCAACCACGCGAGTTTCCCTGGGGCTTAAGTGTTGAGTGATCACTTTAATAGTGCCATCCTTACCTGCTGTATCACGACCTTCAAGAATGACCAGTATTTGATCACCTTTACTGATCAGGCTATTTTGCAGCTTGACCAACTCAATCTGCAATAAGCGAAGCTGATCGTCGTAGCTAGATAGCTCTAGCTTATCTTTGCCTTTTTGACCCATTAGCTTGCTTCATTTGTGGTGGCTGGCTTTGGAGCGGGTTTCTTTTTAGCGGGAGCTTTTTTGGCTGCCACCTTTTTCGCTGCTGCTTTCTTAGCAGGCACTTTCTTAGCCGCAACTTTTTTGGTGGGTGCTTTCTTGGTCGGAGTTTTCTTCGCGGCTACTTTTTTATCTAACTTATCCAATGCTTTTCCAAGCTTGTCGATGAGCTTTTCTCTGTCTGTTTCTAATTTATCCAGCTTTTTTAATAGCTGCTTAACTAATTTCTTTTGGCTCATGCTGATTCCTGGGTTGATTGTGAATTCGTTGTATTGGCGTATCTTTAATCAATCCTACGTTTAATTTTCTCTATTTTCAAGCATATATGACACATATATGTCAGTTATGTGACATTGATTGTCACTATTATGAAATATATATTTCGATACAATTGGAAATATGAAAAATACTGATGCCATCAAAGTATTCCTGGCCCTGGGTCAAGAGACCCGCTTGAATATTTTTCGCTTGATAGTTCAGCGTGGTGATACTGGATTAACGCCTAGCGAGATGATTGAAAAGCTAGGGGTTGCTAACGCCACACTAAGTTTTCACCTGAAAGAGCTAGTAGGCGCTGACTTATTGTCAGTAGAGCGTCAAAGCCGCAATCTCATCTATCGACCCAATGCAGGCTTGGTGCAAGAGTTAAGCGGGTTCTTGCTTGAAAACTGCTGTGGTGGCAAATCATGCGCTCCAGTATTAATCTTGAAAAAGGCGAAGGCTAAATGAAGCAGTTCAATATTCTCTTCTTATGTACCCATAATTCTGCTCGGTCTGTTTTGGGGGAGGCGCTTGCTTCAACTCATGTCAGCGGCAAATTTGTGGGCTACTCAGCAGGATCCACTCCAGGCACTTCAGTAAATCCATTTGCACGTGAGTTGGCTTTGCAGATGGGTTACGACGAATCTAAATTACGCTCCAAGTCCTGGGATGAGTTTGGTTTGCCAGAAGCTCCAAAGATGGATTTCATTATTACGGTTTGTGATAACGCTGCTGGAGAGGTCTGCCCATTCTGGCCAGGTAAGCCAGCTACCGCCCATTGGGGCTTCCCGGATCCATCACAAGTGCCCGGTACGGATGACGATAAACGCCGTGCATTTAAAGAAGTCATGATTGGCTTAAAAAAACGCATTGATCTTCTGGCGGATATGCCATTAGATCGACTTAACTCACTCAGCCTTCAAGAAATTCACACTAAATCATGAGTACAGTTACCAGCAAACTTTCCTTTTTAGATCGATATCTCACTGTTTGGATCTTTGCTGCCATGGCGGCAGGTATTGGCTTGGGATATTTTGTTCCTGGAGTAGAGGGGTTCATTAATTCCTTTCAATCGGGCACTACCAATATCCCAATGGCCATTGGATTGATATTGATGATGTATCCACCGTTCGCGAAGGTGAAGTACGAAGACTTGCCTGATGTCTTTAGAGACAAGCGAATCTTTGGTTTGGCATTCTTGCTCAATTGGATTGTGGCGCCTACCTTGATGTTCTTCTTGGCTATCCTCTTTGTTCCCAATCAACCAGAATACATGGCAGGGCTGATCTTGATTGGCATAGCGCCTTGTATTGCAATGGTGATTGTCTGGAACGATATTGCCAAAGGCTCTACGGAATATGCGGCTGGCTTAGTGGCTTTTAACGCAGTGTTTCAGGTGCTGTTCTTTAGCGTGTACGCCTATTTCTTCTTAACTGTCTTGCCGCCGTATTTTGGCTTTGCAGGATCCGTTGTCAATATCACCATTGGTGAGATCGCTAAGACAGTTGCTATCTATCTAGGGGTTCCTTGTGTTGCGGGATTCTTGACGAGATACATTGCCCTCAAATTTGTGTCGAGAGAGTCTTATCAAAATACTTTCGTTCCCAGAATAGGCAAGCTCACCTTAATTGCTTTGCTTTTCACGATCGTAGTGATGTTTAGTTTGAAGGGTAAGTTAATTCTTCAGTTGCCAATGGATGTGGTTACCATCGCAATTCCATTGTTAGTCTTCTTTGTGGTGATGTTCTTACTGACATTCTTTATCACTATCAAAATGGGTATTGAATATAAGCGTTGCTGCACTTTGTCATTTACGGCATCTAGTAATAATTTCGAGTTAGCTATTGCCGTAGCCATTGCCGTCTTTGGGATTAATTCTGGGGCGGCATTTGCTGCTGTGATTGGCCCGCTGGTGGAGGTGCCGATCATGGTTGGGCTGGTATCGGTTGCTTTACGGCTTAAGGACGAGTTCTTTCAGGCCTAAAACCTATGACTTTGGCCTCCAAAGGGGGCTTATATTCAAAATTGTGCCGAAATAGAGGAGATTAGCTCTAGGGAGAATGTAGAATCAGATTCCCTATTTACAGAAAGCGTCATCCGTATGTCTACCTCTACCGCTCTAAAATTTTGGCGTTATATTTCCCTCAGTTTCTTGGCATTAGTAACGCTTGGTTTAGCTGCCTGTGGTGGCGGTAGTGATAGCGGTAGTAGTTCCTCTGTTGCAACCCCTAGCGTCTTTTACGTTGTGAGCAATACCAACGATTCTGGCGCTGGATCCTTGCGAGATGCGATTACGGCAGTAAATAGTGCATCAACCTCCCAATATTCAGGGATTACTTTTTCTGTAGGCGGCACCATCACTCTCTTAAGTGATTTACCTGCCATTACAAAGAAGGTTTTGATTGATGGCGGCACTGCCCCTGGCTACGTGGCTGGCAAAACTACTACTGCGCCATTGGTTGCAGTCAACTTCAATAACGTTGCTTCTGGCTTTACGTTCAATAGTGGCTCGGCAGGCTCCGGTATTTATGCTTTGTCAATCATTGGATCTAATTCAAATGGCATTACCTTAAATGCCGGCAATATTGTTTTATTAAGAAACTATATTGGCCTTAACTTAAGTGGTGCAGCTGCTGGCAATGCAAAAGACGGCATTTACATTTCCGCTTCTTCTACTAACAACGTTATTGGTACAAACCCAAATAGTATCTCTGGTCTTTACTCTAATGTGATTTCCAGTAATACGCAGAATGGTATCCAGATCTATGGCAGCGCAGGCAACAAGATTCAGGCCAATGCCATTGGCACCAATCCAGCAGGTACAGCTAGGATTGCTAACGGGTTCAACGGTATCTATGTAACTTATTATGCGGTTGATAACACAATTGGCGGTACTGCTTATGTCAATTCCGCTACGGGGCAAACTAATAATCCAACGGGTAACAAGGGCACAGTTCCGATTGTTTCTATTGCTCCCCCATTAGGTAATCTGATTTCCGGGAATTCTCGTAACGGAGTTTTAATTGATGGCGGTTCAGAGTTAACGGTATTAAGCGGAAACTTTATCGGCACCAATAATGTTGGTACTGCAGCTGTTAGTAACACCTTAGATGGTGTCTTGATTCGTAATGCGAATAACAATCAACTCATCGGTTGTACTTTTGAAGACAATCCATTTATTTATTACAACGTATTGAGCGGCAATGGAGGCAATGGTTTGCATATAGCCGACTCCAATGCGATTTTGGTCCAGGCTAACTTTTTTGGTGCTGGTGCAAACAATGCATCGATGGTTCCAAATGGCGGCCACGGCATCTTGGTTGATGGCAGCTCTGCAGGCGTCCAGGTTGGCGGTGTAATCCCGCTTGGTAACGTTTCGGCTGGCAATACGCTGGATGGTATTAAGGTTTCAGGAACGGCTAGTGGCTTCACCACCTTTAATACTTTTGGTGGTTTGTACGCCTTTCAGGGCGCCGCTCCGAATGGTGGGAACGGGATCACGATTGACTCTACTGGTGGTAACAATTTAGTTCGCACCAACGTATTCTCTGGAAATATGCATCATGGCATAGAGATTTCTGGGAATGCATCTGGTGTTACGGTCGATCCTAACGTGGTTGGTCTGAATACTGAAGGTACGGGTACTCTTGCTAATGGACCTGGCACCAATGGGGCTGGTAACGGTGGTAGTGGAGTTTATATTGCAGGAACTGCTCATGGAAACTTTATCGGTGGTTACAACAATTCCGTTATTCCACAAAATACCTTCTCTGGCAACGCAAGATACGGAATTGAAATTGTCGGTACTGCAAATAACAATACTGTATTTAACTCTGTAATTGGCCTTGGAACCACTCAGGTTTCTGCTTTTGGTAATGGACTGGGTGGTATTTATATTGGCGGAGGAAGTAACAATAACTCTGTTATCGCCTATACACCTTCCAGTTCATATACTGCAATGTCTAGTGTAATCAGCGGAAATACAGGGGATGGTGTTCTTATTGCTGATACTGCATTTAATAATACCGTTCAAGGAAATTACTTTGGTTACGGTAAACTTTCTATTGTAGGTAATTTGGTTGCAGGACTATTTCCCAATACATTACTTCCGATTCATGTAACAAGTTCTGGTTCGGGTAATGTGATCACCCCAAACAATCCTTAATGCGAGAATGAGCATGGGACTTGCTTAAGTTGTTGTTGATTTATAAAAGCCAGCCAGTCAAAGACTAGCTGGCTTTTTTATTTTTTTGCATGCCAATATAAAAAGTTTGACTCATGACAAAGCTCCCCATTTATTTATTAGTAATCGCAGAACTCTCTAGCATTGCTTTCGCACAAATGCCACCCCCAATGATGCCTCCTCAAGGAATGCAGCAGGGCATGCCCAGACCACCTCAAGGGGGTCCAGGTGGCCCAGGAGGCATGATGCGCGATGATCCTCATAGGCCTGTTGACCAAATTAGTCGTGGCCTTGGGGTGACGCCTGACCAATTTAGAGCTTGTTTTAATGATGTCAATCCTGCGCCCCAAGGGTCATTGCCGGGCTCCAATCAGAAGCACGCCAATAAGCAAGTTCTCTTAAGCTGTCTCCAGCGTGCAAATCCGAGTATCACCAATAACAGTCTAGATGCGGTGATGGACCAATATAGGCCTGGGGGCAGGGCGGCTCAGTAATTCAGGCGCCCTAAGATAGAATCAATCTATCCCTCATCTTTTAGGCGGCATTGAAAATGGTACGTCATTACTTAGTTGTTTTTCTCGGCTTGCTGTTAGTGGCCTGCTCAACACCAGTCAGTCAGTTTGGTGTGTACAAGCAATCAGATGGCACGGTTGGGGTTCATGCGCCCAAAGATGCAAAAGAAAATGAAGCGCAGGAGGTTGCGTTGGAGGAGTGCAAAAAACTAGGCAAGAGAACAGCAACGATCCTAGAAAGCAGAAAAACGGTCAATGACCGTTTTCCCTTAACTTATATCTATCTTTGCAGATAGTGGCGAGTAGTTAATTCGCCATTCGTTAGTGCTTAGCTAAGCAACCACTTTTTAATCGACTTATTGACGCACATCGCATCTAAAGCAAGACCAAAGAACTCAGAACCATTGGTAACCATGCTTTCGATTGCCTCCACTTTGCCAGACTTGATGCCACGCAAATAGGTTGCAGCACGGTAACGCAAGAAGTGCTCAGTTTCACCATTTTCATTCTCGGTTGGGCAGATTTCTAGGCTGCCATAGCGAGTTTCTGGGTTAATGTTGAGAACGGCTAGGCTCAAAGCCCCAACCAATTTCTCGGGCACTGGGATGGGCACATAGGAGTAGAGGGAGATCATCATTTCCTCTTCGTCTACTTCAATGATGTGATCAATATCCAGCACATCCTTTTCGGTTAACTCTGTCTCACCAGAATCGCCACCACCAAACGTGGACTCAAACTGCAACATAGCAGCATTGCTTCCTTTGGAGATCTCGATCATGTCAGGGTAGCCAAGCAAGCCTTTCCACCAATACATCAGCGAGAAAGTGCAGGGTTTTACTTCAACCAATCCCTTGTTGGTAGACTTTGCAAAATACAGACCGTAAAACTCATCATCTAGCTCAAGACCATATTGGTCTACTTTAGGCGATTTAGATGAAGCAGGTTTTGTAGTCTTCTTGGCAACTTTCTTCGCTGCTGGCTTTTTGGCCGCAGGTTTCTTTGCCACTAATTTTTTAACTGCTACTTTTTTGGCAGCAGGCTTCTTTGCAGCCACTTTCTTGGCTGCTGGTTTTTTCACTACCTTTTTGACCGTCTTTTTACTTGCTACTTTCTTAGCGGCAACTTTCTTGACAGCTTTTTTAACAGGGGCTTTTTTTACCACCTTGGTGGCTACTTTCTTTTTTGCTGGAGACTTCTTTGTAGCCATGGTTTATTACCCTTCTTTCGGTAGTTATCGTGCTTGATGCACTATCTGATATTACTGCAAATTCCCTCGGGAATTGCCCTTTCCTATATGGGGTTTGTCCTGCGGATTACAAGGGGAGGGATGAAATAAATAGATGGCAGAAGGCATTGTTCTTGGAATGGAGGGTTGCTACACTAAAAGCGTGAAGTTTTGTGCAACCTAAATATCAAGAGGGCCTATGTTTCCTGAATATCGCGAACTCATCACCAAGCTGAAAACGACAGATCGTCATTTCTCGCATTTATTTGATAAGCACAACAATTTAGATCAAAAGATCCAAAGAATGGAGTCCCATTCAGAGCCAAGTACCCCAGAAGAAATCGAGACCTTGAAAAAGGAAAAACTCCTTTTAAAAGACCAGATTTATGCCGTCTTAAAGAAGGCTAGTAACTAGCTAAGTAACTAATTAACTAACTAAGCAAGCATTGATTTAGAAAAGTCTAGATACAAAATACTTCTAGGCTTTTTTCAGGAAGCAGGCTTTGAGTAGCATATTGCCTGCTTCTGTTTTGCAGTCGACTTCATGATCACCTGATACCAAGCGAATCCCTTTAATCTTGGTGCCAACCTTCAGGGTAGTGGAAGAGCCTTTGACCTTGAGGTCTTTGATGAGGGTGACTGTATCGCCATCTGCTAGGAGATTGCCATTGGCATCTTTCACAATGAGCCCAGCCTCAGACTCTTCTGCAGCAGCAGCCATAGGCCATTCATGGCCACACTGGGCGCAAACGTAATTTTCCCCATCGGGGTAGGTCATATCGTCCTGGCAGGCAGGACACTTCGGTAAATTATCTGTGCTCATGGCCTCATTTTAATCTAGGGGTGATGCGTCTTGGCTCTTATCTAGCACTCGATTTAGAATGGATAGGTGAATAAAACTCTGAAGATTTTCCTTATTGCTCTGATAGGCTGTCTTGCCATAATAGGTTTGGGCGCATGGTACGCATCATCTTTTATAAATCCTGCCCAGGTAACCAAGCTCCTAAGTTCTTCGGTCAAAGATGCTACTGGGCGTGAGTTGAAAATCGCCGGTCCAGTAAGTCTGAGTCTTTTCCCATCAATTAGCGTAAAAGCCGAACAGGTGTCTTTGAGCAATGCCTCATGGGCAAGCAATCCTGATATGTTTGTATTCAAGCATATTGAATTAGATATTAGAATACTTCCACTTCTGAAAGGTAGTGTTGAAATCAGCAGAATCGGTATAAGAGGGTTAGAGGCAAACTTACAAACCAATAAAGCTGGGGAGGGCAATTGGAATCTCACTCCACCTACGATAGTTACGAGTGGCTCGGCAGCACAGTCTGCAACTGGCGATTCTTCTAGTAATGCCCTGGTCTCCATTAAAGCTGTTGATGTCGTAGATGCGCGTATCAATTATCAAGACGGAGAAAAAGCGGCTAGTCCGATTAGCATTCCTAAACTTTCTTTAGACGGTGGCGATGGTAAGTCTACGATTCTGGTGGATGTTCAGCGTGCTAACTACACTCTGAATCTAAAGGGTAAAACAACTTCATTACGTAATGCTTACTTCGCTTGGAATCAATCTCCAGTAAACCTAGATCTCGATTTAGTTCTAACCTTAAACGGTAAGTCGCTTGCAATTACGGGCGACATTGATAAGAAGCCAGATCTATTGCCAAAATTCAATATCAACCTCAATTCAAAATCCTTTGATTTAGCACCCTTAGCGGGTTCTGTTGCAATTGCTGGATCAGCTGGAAAAACTTCCACGGCATCCACTCATAAAGCCCAAGGAAAGTATTTATTCTCCGATGACGCGCTGCCTTTTGATCTTTTGCCTTTAGCTGATGGCTCGGTCAACATTAATATTGCTGAGCTTGGGATTCCGCATCAGGCGCCGTTTACTAACTTTAAAACGACACTCCAATTTCAGAAAGACAGGATTGATGCGAGCGATGTCAGCTTTAATGTAGGCAAGGGAAGTGCCCAAGCGCAACTTTCCATTACTCAGTTCACCAGCCCTGCGCCTAAGATTTCTGTGAAGGGTATTGCTAAGGACTTTACCTTAGAGCAAATTATTGCCGTCACCGATTCAAGCGCTAGAGTTTCTGGTGGCGATACAAAAGTGGCTTGGAACTTTCAGGGAAGTGGTTTGAGCCCACATCAAATGGTTAGTCGAGCCAATGGGGCTATTCAGGTTTCAGTGGGGCAAAGTAAATTAGATTCGAAGTTCATCAATAAAGGCGGGGACTTTGTCATCACTGTAATAGATGCAATCAATCCGATGTATAAGAAATCCAATCAAACTACTTTGAATTGTGCTGTTGCCTACTTACCCATCAATAGCGGGATGGTAAATATTCAGAATTCAGTTGGCATTGAGACTGATCGTCTTGATATCACCTTGGCGGGCACGATCAATCTTGCCGACGAGGCTCTCAATATCAGCATTAATCCAAGAGAAAAATCAGGCCTTACAACGGGCTTGAATCTGGCCGGACTTGTAAAGATTGAGGGAACATTACAAAACCCGCAAACTGGAGTGAATAAGGCGGGGGTGGTGAATAGCGCCGTCTCCATTGGACTAGGTTTCTTAACTGGCGGTATTAGTATCGCAGCGGAGAATGCTAAATCATTGGCGACCAAGTCGCAGCCATGTAAAACAGCGCTGCACTCTTGGTCTGATATCTATCCCGCTAGCAAGTAAGCCTAGCTAAGCTCATAAATCAGCCTCTTAAAAAACTAAGCCGCTAACAAAGAGACTGAACAAAGAAATAAAGATGCTGGCAAAAAATGCGGTCCAGAAACTAGAGATCGTAAAACCACTGACTACTGCAGAAACCAGCATCAATACCAAAGCATTAATCACGAGCAAGAAGAGGCCCATAGTAACTACTGTTAATGGCAGCGTGAAAAGAACGAGCAAAGGCTTAACGATCGCATTGGCAAATCCTAATAGGAGGGCAGCAATTAATAATGAGCCACCATCCGCAAAGCGCAAGCCACTAAAAATATAACTGGCAACCCAAAGGGATAAAGAAGTTAAGCCCCACTGGACTAGAAATAGAGTTAAGTTACTCATGGATGATTCCTTTGCTGGTGTTGTAAGGGGTTTATGCCTAATGGCTATATTAGCAGTTGATTAATAGTGCGGGGGGATTTCATCCTGAGAACTTGCGCCGCCACCGCCGCCGCTGCTGCTGGCTTGTTCTTTGATGGCCTTGAGTTCGCGATACAGAAATTCGATTTGCTGTTGTTGTTTGTAGACGGTCTCATTGAGTTTCTCAATTAAGTCTTCTGTAAAGCTCAATTTGATTTCTAGATTAGTGATGCGTTCTTCTGACATAACTTACTTTCTATTCTGAGATAAGCTCAAAGCGCCCATCTTCCATTTCTGCTTTGGGTCTAATCCAAAAATCATGCGATTGCATGGATTCGTAAACATATGCTGGCTCCAGATTTGCCTCTACGTTAGCCAAGAAGACCACCTTATAAAATCCACCAGTCTTAATGTGGCGCAATCTACTGCCTGGCTTAAAGAGGCCATCGTCAGGATCGGCCATTTTGGGTTTACTCATGTCAACAATGCACTTTCTCGGTATGATCTAGCGATGGCAAATTCCATCCCATACTCCATTCTAGATATATCTCCGATTCCCCAGGGTTTTACTGCTGCCGATGCACTGCGCAACTCCTTGGATGTGGCAAGGCATGCCGAAAAATGGGGCTATACCCGCTACTGGGTGGCGGAGCATCACAATATGACGGGCAATGCGAGTTCTGCAACCGCAGTCTTGATTGGTTATATCGCAGCTGGCACCTCTCATATCCGAGTGGGCTCTGGTGGCGTCATGTTGCCAAATCATGCTCCCTTGGTGATTGCTGAGCAATTTGGCACCCTAGAAGCTTTATACCCGGGAAGAATTGAGCTTGGCTTGGGTCGTGCACCCGGTACCGACCAAATGACCGCCAGGGCATTGCGTAGGGACTTATTGGGGAGTGATGATCGCTTCCCGCAGGATGTCCGTGAGTTACAGCATTATTTTGGCCCGTTACAAGAAGGGCAATCTGTAAAGGCGATACCAGGAGTGGGTAGCAATGTTCCTATCTGGATTTTAGGCTCTAGTTTGTATGGGGCTCAATTAGCCGCTCACTTTGGCTTACCTTATGCCTTCGCTTCTCACTTTGCGCCAGAGCAACTTTTAGAGGCAATGAAGATTTATCGCGAGCTCTTTAAGCCATCTGCACAACAAGATAAACCCTACTCAGCATTTGTGATGAATGTAGTTGCTGCGGATACCGATGAAGAAGCTCAACATCTATTTACTACTCTGCAACAAAATGTTGTCAGAATGCGGCGCAATACTCGCGGACAATTACCACCCCCAATTGCTGACATGAATGAATTTTGTGAGCCTCATGAACTAGCAGCGGCAGATCATACCTTGCAGGTTTCAGTAGTTGGTTCGCTGGAGACAGTAAAGAAGGGGATGCGTCGTTGGTTGGATCTTACTGGCGCAAACGAAATCATCTTGACTGGACAAATTTTCGATCATCAGGCTCGTCTCCGATCATTTGAGATTGCCGCACAAGTCGCACAAAGCCTATAAGATCGCTGCGTTGTAATCTGCGGTAATCAATACTTGTTCTTTTGCAGCCTGATTCGCATATCGCAGCACTGCATTGTCTTTGCTGATTAAGATGCAGGGCTTTGCAGTGTAAGCAAGGTCTAAAAACACTTGGTCATCTAGGTCTTGGCATATCCAGGGGGCTTTGGCTAAGTTTTTATCATCCATGATTCTTGCTAAACCATGCCATTGCTGGCGAATTTGCTCTTGTTGCACTTCATCGAGCGAAAACAGGGGGCGAGCAATCACATCAGCAAATTCTTCTAAAGTATTTGGAGTTGCGAGTGCATCTATTTTGCCTTCGATCAGCGCTTGCTTTAAATGAAGCGCTCTAAAGTCATTAAAGACAAAAAGATCTAGCAAGACATTGGTATCGAAAACTACTACCTTCATCTCTAAGGCCTATTGATTGTTGCGCCAAATCTCTGGAGTAATGGTGACCTGCCCTTTATCAGAGGAGACGTAAGCTTCACCATCTTGAACATTGACATGGATCACCATGCTGCGCTCAACCAACTTGTTCAGCTCTTCCGCTTGTTCTGCTGGTATAGAGACTATTTGTAAATTACGAGCACGAGTGAGTTTGTTGGCAATGCCATCCCACCAGATTTTGCTGGTATGTCCGCCGTAGCAATAGACAATCACTTGATCAGAACGACCACAGGCTTTCAGAATACGACGCTCGTCTGGTTGGCCGATTTCAATCCACAACTTAATTGCGTCGGTAAGATCTTTAATCCACAGGTCGGGTTCATCGGTATCACTCAAACCTTTTGTAAACACTAGATCCTCATTTGCCTGCAATGCAAAGGCAATGATGCGGATCATCATCCGCTGCTCAGTCTCAGAAGGGTGCTTAGCAATAGTTAATGAATGACTGCCATAGTAGTGGCGGTCAGAATCTGCGACATGAAGGTCGGCTTTGTGGATAGTTGCGCGTAGAGCCATGACCTATTATCGCCTTTATGAACCAACTCCTGGCCTGAGTGAGCTCATAACCAGTATTATTTGGCTTGGGGCTCCTGATGAGCCTGGAAATGCCTCAAATTACTGTGTACCGTAAAACCCATGATCCGTATTACTGAATTACGTCTGCCAATTGACCATGCTCCAGAAGCTTTGGAGAAGGCGATATTGAAGCGTCTCAATTTAGACGCTAAAGACTTAATACGATTTGAGGTCTTTAAGCGTAGTTACGATGCTCGAAAGAACGTCGCTCTCTCATTTATCTATACGGTTGATTTATCTGCAAAGCATGAAGATGTTCTTCTGAAGCAATTTTCTGGAGATATTCATGTAAGACCATCCCCGGATACGAGCTACCACTTTGTAGCAAAAGCCCCTGAAACTATAGACTCTGGCAAAGAGCTGCGCCCAGTAGTCATTGGATTTGGCCCATGCGGTATTTTTGCTGCTCTAGTGTTAGCGCAAATGGGATTTAAGCCTATCGTTCTTGAGCGTGGCAAGAAAGTTCGTGAGCGCACTCAGGATACCTGGGGCTTGTGGCGTAAGAATGTTTTAAATCCAGAATCCAATGTGCAGTTTGGGGAGGGCGGGGCTGGTACGTTTTCAGATGGCAAGTTGTACAGCCAGATCAAAGATCCTAAGTTTTATGGACGCAAGGTTATTCACGAATTTGTAAAAGCCGGCGCTCCCGCAGAAATTACCTATGTAGCTAAGCCGCATATCGGCACCTTCCGCCTAGTTGGCGTGGTAGAGAAGATGCGCCAAGAAATTATTGACTTAGGCGGTGAGATTCGGTTCTCGCAAAAGGTAATTGGCTTTGATATTGAAAATGAGCAAATTACCGGGGTCAAGATTGAGGGGCAGGCAGATCTGCCTGCTAACCACGTCATCTTGGCGCTTGGACATAGTGCGCGTGACACATTTGAGGCCTTGCATCATGCTGGCGTCTTCATGGAAGCTAAACCCTTTTCTGTTGGCTTTCGGATTGAGCACCCCCAATCACTAATCGATAAAGCACGTCTGGGTCCTCACGCGGGTAATGAGTTAATTGGTGCGGCAGATTACAAATTAGTCCATCACGCCAAAAATGGTCGTTCCGTCTATAGTTTTTGCATGTGCCCTGGTGGGACAGTAGTCGCCGCCACCTCCGAACCGAATCGTGTGGTTACCAATGGCATGAGCCAATATTCTCGTAACGAACGAAATGCCAATGCGGGCATCGTCGTTGGCATTACGCCAGAAGATTACCCGGGTGGCCCATTGGCAGGTATTGAGTTTCAGCGCGCTATTGAATCAAAGGCTTTTGAATTGGGTGGTAGAACTTATGAAGCGCCGGGCCAGCTGATTGGTGACTTTTTAGAAGGCAAGCCTTCAACTCAGTTCGGTAGCGTCATGCCGTCATACAAGCCCGGAGTTCATTTAACGGATCTGGCAGAAAGCTTGCCTGCTTATGCCATTGAGGCGATTCGTGAAGCGATTCCTGCTTTTGAGAAGCAAATTAAAGGCTTCTCTATGAAAGATGCTGTTTTAACTGGTGTGGAGACGCGCACTTCTTCCCCTTTGCGAATTACTCGAGGCGCGAACTATCAGAGTCTGAACATTAAAGGTCTTTACCCAGCAGGCGAGGGCGCCGGTTACGCGGGTGGAATCTTGTCTGCAGGAGTTGATGGGATTAAAGTAGCAGAAGCAGTGGCGTTAGACTATCTGTCAAAGTAAATACCTCATAAGAATCCTATGAACCCTGTAGTAACTCATTCATCAGCCGAAGAAAAAGAAGTACTTTTTCATCCGGAGCTGTTGAAAAAGTTTGATATCAATGGGCCGCGTTATACGTCCTACCCCAGTGCTGATCGATTTCATGGGGACTTTTCTGAGGCTGACTATTTGGGTGCACTCAGCAGGGTGGCCAAAGCTAATGAGCCGCTGTCCTTATATTTCCACTTACCATTTTGTCCCAATATTTGTTATTACTGTGGCTGCAACAAGATCATCACCAAGGATCATGGGCGTAGCGCCAAATACATTAAATATCTCGCTAAAGAAATGGCCATGGTTACTAAAGCCATGGGTGCTCAGAAAAAGATTCCCGTTACACAATTGCATTGGGGTGGTGGCACGCCTACTTTTCTATCGCATGAAGAGATGACCGAGTTGATGCAGCACACTCGCGAGCATTTTGAGCTACTGCCTGGCGGTGAGTATTCAATTGAGATTGATCCGCGCCGTGTTACTGAGCAAGATATTGCACTCTTGGCCGATCTAGGCTTTAACCGTATTAGCTTGGGCGTGCAAGACTTTAATTTGGCCGTCCAAGAGGCAGTACATCGTGTGCAGACTATTGAGGAAACCCAAGCAGTCATGGATTGGTCCAGAAAGTATGGGTTTAAATCCAGAAGCGTTGACTTGATCTATGGTCTACCAAAGCAAACGCCAGAGACTTTCAAGGAAACAGTCGATGCAGTATTGGCAATGAATCCAGATCGCCTATCCGTCTACAACTATGCACATTTGCCGCATATCTTTAAGCCGCAACGGCGCATTGCTGAAGCTGACTTGCCTGCGGCAGCAGATAGGCTGGATATTCTCTCCAATACCATTGCACGCTTAGGTGAGGCAGGGTATGTCTTTATTGGCATGGACCATTTCGCTAAACCAGATGATGAGTTGGCTATAGCCCAAAAAGAAGGCAGGCTGCATCGCAACTTTCAGGGTTACTCTACCCAGGCAGAATGCGATCTTCTGGCATTTGGAATTTCTTCAATCGGTAAAGTGGATGATTGCTACTCTCAGAATGTGCGCACTTTGGATGAATATTACGAGGCATTAAATGTAGGTCACTTACCGGTACTCCGAGGTTTGCGTCTTGATGAAGACGATCTGATGCGCCGTGAGTTAATTGGTGAGTTGATGTGCCAATTTGCCCTAGACACCAAAGCTTTTGCAACATCACATCAAATTGAATTCTCAAATTACTTTAAGACGGAAATAGAAGAACTCAAGAGTCTAGAGGAGGCTGGTCTCCTCAGCTGGGAGGGTGAAAGTATCCTGGTTCCCACCAAGGGCCGTCTCCTCGCTAGGCGTGTAGCTATGACTTTTGATCGGCACCTCAGAGAATCTCAAGCCAAAGGGACCTATTCCAAGGTTCTGTAAGGGTAAGTCTGAGGTAATTTGATCTAGATCAAATAAGCCCAAAAACTCTGTTGCTTTTAAGCCAATAAAAAATCTCGAGTCTCAGTCAATTTGATTTACATCAAATTGCACCCCCTTCATCAATTCGAAAATGGTTACATCGAAATTGATAACAAAAAGGGAAACCATCATGCGTATTAAGTCACTCGTAGCAGCAATGGCTGCAGTAGCATCCTTAGCCCCAATCGCGGCTCAAGCTCAAGCTGAAGAAAATCCATGGATGTTGCGTGTCCGTGCGGTCGACTTGCTTTGGCAAAATGGACAGTCTGGTTTGGTTCAAGCCGCAAACGTAAAAGCTAAAAATCAAGTTATTCCTGAGTTTGATGTTTCTTACTTTTTCACAAAAAATATTGCTGCTGAGTTAGTGTTGACATGGCCGCAACAGGTGAATATTACTTATGGCCCAGGTAATGCCAACGCCGGTAAGATTACAGCTTTGCCGCCATCACTTTTAGCTCAATACCACTTTACTGATTTAGGTGCTTTTAAACCTTATGTTGGCGCTGGTATCAATTACACCATCTTTGGAAATCGTCAAAATTTCCCTGCGCTCGGAAATCAGGTACAAGTTGATCAGTCAAGCGTTGGTTTTGTTGGTCAAGTTGGCATGGATTACATGTTGGATAGAAATTGGGGTTTAAACGTTGATGTGAAATATGCAACTATGAGTACCAATGTAACTGGTAGCGGAGCGCTTGCCGGTGCATCTGGCAAGTTGACATTGAACCCGTGGATGCCAGCAGTTGGCGTAACTTACAAGTTCTAAGAATTCAGTACTTGGGTCTTGAGATAGGGCTCCTTAGGGGCTCTATTTTTTTGTCTCAAAATTACCGGGATAAGTCATCGACGAGTTTTTCAAACCCCCCTTCATTAAAGGTGAAATTATTAAACCGATGCAATTTAGCGTGGTCTGGCGGCTCTATTCTCCGCTTAGCATATTGATCCCAGTGAGCAAGCTTCCATTCGTCTCTTGGGTCAGCTCGTTTCTCCATCCGCTTTTTGGCTTCAGACTCCTCTAGGTCAATCCAAGCAACCTGAATAGAGGTCTGTGGGGGCACCCCCAATTTCTGCGCATCAAACATCTGGCCGCTCTGAATCTCCTTCGAGAATGGCCCAACCAAAATGACATTGATGCCCAGGAGTAAATTTTCTCTAGCGATATCAATTAATCCTTGGTACTCCCAGTCGCGGAGATTCTCAAGGTAGAAGGGGCTATCACGGTCATTGGGGTTCTGAGTAGTGAGGCCCATGACATGGGCGCTGAAGCGGCCATACACGGTGTCTTTATCTAAAAAGAAAAAATCTTCCCCGGTTTTCTCGATCAACAGCGGTAACGCTTTTTTGGCTAAAGTCGACTTTCCGGTGCCGGCATGTCCTGCAAAGAGGATCAGGCGGGGCGCGGAGGGGGTTAATTTACAGACCATAAGTAGCTAGTCTCGCAGAAATAAGTAGAAATATCTCCTCTTTTAGGGAAGTGACGATAATGTCGCCATGGCTTTAATCGTACTCACTGATGCAAAACTGGCTTTTGGCCACGTTGACCTCCTCGCAAACACCGCTTTTTCACTGGAATCCGGTGAACGTGTTGGCTTAATTGGCCGCAATGGCACTGGTAAATCTTCCTTGTTGAAGATATTGGCCGGTATAGAAAAAATGGATGATGGCCTGTTGCAATATCAGCAAGGTCTCAGAATTGCTTATGTTCCTCAAGAGCCTATATTTGAGGCAGAAGAGACTGTCTTCGAGGCGGTATCCAAAGGCGTTGCTCAAGCTAAGGCCTTGCGCGAGGAATACGAGGCTCTCAGCGTTGGTGAGTGGGATGATGCTTCCCATGATCGTCTTGACGAAGTGCAGTCGCAATTAGAGGCTTTGAGTGGTTGGAATTGGGAGCAACGTGTTTATGAAACATTAGATCGTTTGCACTTAGAGGCTGATCTCAAAATCAATACACTTTCTGGCGGTACTAAGAAACGGGTTGCCTTAGCGCGTGCTTTAGTTGAGATGCCTGACGTACTCCTACTTGATGAGCCAACCAACCATTTGGATTTAGATTCGATTGCATGGTTAGAGGAATTGCTAAAAGAGTATCAAGGCTCAGTAATTTTGATTACCCATGATCGCGCCTTCTTGGATAACGTCTGCACCCAGATTGTTGAGCTCGATCGCGGTATTTTGCGCAGTTACCCTGGTAACTTTACGCAATATGAAGTTTTAAAAGAACAAGAACTGAATTCTGAATCCTTGGCTAATGCTCGTGCCGATAAATTATTGGCGCAAGAAGAGGTCTGGATTCGTAAAGGGGTTGAGGCACGCCGCACTCGAAGCGTTGCCCGAATTGCCCGTTTAGAAAAATTACGGAGTAGCCGTGCCGAACGCAGAGATGCGATGGGGCAGGTGAAGTTGGCTGTTTCTGCTGGAGATCGAAGCGGCAAGATTGTGGCTGATCTTCAAAACGTTAGCAAAACCTATGATCGTCCGATTGTGAAAGACTTCACGGCAACGATTTTGCGCGGTGATAAGGTTGGTTTGCTGGGTCCTAATGGTGCAGGCAAAACAACTTTGCTGAAATTGATTTTGGGAGCTATTGCGCCAGACTCTGGTACTGCAACTATGGGTACGCGTATTGAAGTGGCTTACTTTGACCAAATGCGTGAAGGTTTAGATCTGAATGCTTCGCTGGAAGATTACATTAGCCCAGGGAGTGAGTGGATTGAAATCAATGGAAATAAAAAGCACGTTAAGAGTTACCTGAGCGATTTCTTATTTGCTCCAGAGAGAACCAATTCCCCGGTAAGTACTTTGTCGGGCGGTGAGCGTAATCGTTTATTGCTAGCACGTCTATTTGCGCGGCCTGCAAACGTCTTGGTCTTGGATGAACCTACTAACGATTTAGATATTGATACTTTAGATTTGCTTGAGCAACTCTTGCAAGACTATAAGGGCACGGTCTTCTTGGTCAGTCATGATCGTTACTTCCTAGATAACGTCGTCACTAGCATTATTGCCAACGAGGGTGATGGCTTCTGGCGTGAGTACGAAGGGGGTTATGAGGATTGGAAAATCCAGAAAGCGCGCTCAGACAAAATTCGTGCTGCCAATGGCAATACCAACACAAACACTGTGGATAAGGTTGAGGTCAAAGCAGAGGCAAAGGTAGAAGTTAAGACAGAAGTTAAGCCTGTAGCCAAAAGTGGAGTTCAGAAACTCAATGGCAAAGAGCGCCAAGAACTGGAAGTTTTGCCATTACAGATCGAGACATTGGAAACTGAGCAAGCTGATATTGGTATTGCCATGAGCAATCCCGATCTCTATAAAAATGAACCTGAGTTGGCAGCGAGCATGCAAGCGCGCTTGAGTGAAATCACTGCTGACTTAGATCAAAAGCTGCAACGCTGGGAACAGCTATTGAGTCGTTCAGAGTCTTAGTGCTATAGCCTAGTCGCGCGGTAAACGAGCGCGCAACTGGGCGATTTCATCAAGCAGGTCTAGCGCCAAGGCAACCCCAGGCACATTTAATTCAAGATCATGGGTGAGGTGTGCTGCGGTTTTTGCTCTTCGCAAAGAGTCGCCACTAAAGCGCCAATCCTGAGGTGAAGAGCCAGCTGGACTTAAAACACCTTCGGACACCCAAGTCATGATGAGATCTTCTGGTGTGCGGGATGCATGGGAGAGCTCCACAATGGTCATGTGCACCTCATTCTCCACAACAGCACCTTCAATCCAAGTGATATTAGTTTGTGTCATATCAATCATCCCTTCAAGTGTGTTCTAGGGTTGAAATCAAAAGCCTTCTCAAAGGCTTGATAAGCTTCTTTTTGTGATTCAGTATCAGCAGGAGGCAAGGCGATAGAAGGTACCGCATATAAATCGCCTGGCTCTGAACTTGGTATGCCTTTACCTTTAAGGCGCATCTTTCGACCAGCAACAGTTCCTGCGGGGATCTTCAATTCTAAAGTGCTGCCTGCAGGAGTGGGGACGTTGACGGTAGTACCGAGTGCCGCTTCCCATGGTGCCAAAGGAATATCGATGAAGACATCTTTGCCTTCTACGCGATAAATAGCGTTAGGATGAAATTCAATTTCGAGATAGAGGTCACCAGCAGGGCCCTCGCCAACACCAGGACCACCTTGTCCGGAGAGTCGCAAATTTTGGCCAGCCTTAATGCCTTTAGGAATGCTGACATCTAACTTGCGTTCTTGGGTGCTGACGTGGCCACTCGCATCTTGCACGGGCATATGCAATGCAATAGTGCGCTTAGCTCCGTTATATGCATCAGCGAGATCAATCAAAATTTTGGCGTGATGATCTTGGCCTTTGAAATTCATACCCTGGCGAGGATTGCCACCACGACCACCTTGGCGATGTTTGCCTCTTCCGAAAAGGGATTCAAAAAACTCGCTTTGATCACCTTCAAAACCGCCACCATATCCTGGATGACTACCGCCAAAGCCGTCATCAGAATATTCAAAGCCTTCATTCCAATTTGGGGGAGGGGTAAAGTCTTGACCGCTTTTCCAGTTCTCACCAAAGCGATCGTAGGCTGCACGTTTCTCAGTGTCTTTTAAAACGGCATACGCTTCACCGATTTGTTTGAACTGCTCTTCAGCACCAGCTTCTTTATTCACATCTGGATGGAACTTACGTGCCATCTTGCGATAGGCTGATTTGATTTCAGCTTCAGTGGCGCCACGAGCAACGCCAAGAGTTTCGTAGTAGTCCCTAAATTTCATAAGCCTGTTTCAGTTTGGTTTCTGTCTGGGTTAAGCTAATAGGATTGATTCTACAGTTCTCTTAGCTCATTACCCCAATTTGCCATGGAACAAATTCATAGTCTCCCAGGCCAAGAAGTTCGCTTTTGGAGGCCTCCCCGGAAGCAGTACGCAGGAATAGCTCAAATATCCGCTGACCCATCTCCTGAACGGAGACAGTGCCATCCAAAATCTCACCGCAATTAATGTCCATATCTTCAGTAAGGCGCTGATACATTGGTGTATTGGTGGCCAGTTTGATGCAGGGAGCAGGCTTAGAGCCGAACATGGATCCACGGCCGGTGGTAAAGGCAATCAGATTAGCGCCGCCAGCGATCTGACCGGTGGCGGATACGGGATCAAATCCCGGGGTATCCATAAATACAAAGCCTTTAGTACTCACTGGCTCTGCGTACTTATAGACTTCCATTAGAGGACCAGTGCCACCCTTCATGGAGGAGCCTAGGGACTTCTCAAAAATATTCGCTAAACCACCAATTTGATTGCCGGGACTTACTTGCCCGTTAATTTGCACATCTCTACCAACAGAGTATTCATCCTTCCACCAGCGAATTCGCTTAATGAGTTTTTCGCCCACTTCTTTGCTAACAGCACGGCGGGTGAGAGTATGTTCCACGCCATAGATTTCTGGTGTTTCTGAAAGAATTCCAGTGCCACCATGACGCGACAAAATATCAATCGCGGCACCTAGTGCAGGATTGGCTGTAATTGATGAAAAGCCATCCGAACCACCACATTGCAAACCAACAGTTAGGTGACTTGCGGACACTGTTTCCCGTTTTGCTTTGTTTGCTTCCGGAAGTAAGGCTTTTACTGCCTCAATACCAGCCTCAATGGTCTTACGCGTGCCCCCAGATTCCTGCATGATGAAAGTATGTAGGTTTGTGCCGGTGCTGAGATCTTCCTGCTCCATCAAGCCTTTAAGTTGATTGCGTTCGCAGCCAAGTCCAACAATCAGTGCAGCTGCAAGATTAGGGTGACGGGCATAACCCGCCATAGTTCTGCGCAGTAATTCCATAGGTTCGCCACTCATTTCCATGCCGCAACCGATGTCGTGGCTAAACGCTACTACGCCATCGACATTGGGAAACTCTTTGAGTCGCTCTGGGGTAAACCAATCCGCAATTTTATTGACAACGGTTGCAGAGCAGTTAACCGTAGAAAGAATACCAATGAAATTACGTGTGCCTACTTTGCCATTGGGTCTGAGATAACCTTGGAAGGACGCGCGCTCTGATTCTGGTAAGAGTTCAGTAGGTTTATATTCGCTCGCATAAGCATAGTCGCGATCAAACTCACGAAACTCAGTATTGTGACTATGTACCATAGTGCCAGCATCAATATCGGTATTCGCAAAGCCTACCGTCACGTTGTATTTCAGAATGGGTTCACCCTTGAGAATCCTCTTGGCAGCGATTTTGTAGCCTGCAGGTACTTGGCTTCGGCTTGTAAAATTCTCGCTAGGGACTTCAGCGCCAATGCCAATATCAACCCTGGCAACCACAATATTGTCATTAGGATGCAGGCGAATAATAGGGCCAGCCAGTTTTTTTTCAGAGATTTCAATCATAGGTTTCTTTCGATTCAATAGTTTATTTATTCAGCAGTTGCGCCAGATTTTTTAACAATAGGGGCCCACTTAGCAGCTTCGGACTTAATATATTCCCCTTGGTATTTTGGGGTGATGGCGCTCATGGTTTCTCAATCATTCAATATTAAGAACGTCAAAAGCAGCTTTCAGTCTACGGGAGTATGAGTCGGAAACAGTTTTGATTTCTTCCGGAGTCCACTTTCTAAATCCCTCCCCAGCTTTCATGCCTGTTTTCCCATCGGCCATGAGTTGAACTACTTTTGGAGGCAGGTCAGTGATATTGGAAAGTGAAGGATAAATTTCCTTAGCGGCATTCGCCATTCCATCCCAGCCTGAAATTTCCTTCTGTGTCATTGGGCCTACAGCGGCGTAACGGAAGCCAAAGCTATACCTCACGGCATCATCAATATCAGCTGGCGTAGCAATTCCTTCTTGTACGAGCGAGAGCGCTTCTCTCATCAAGGCGTGTTGAATGCGGTTCGCTAAAAATCCGGGAATATCCTTCTTTACCAAGACTGGCTTCTTTTCGATAGCCCTATACAGTTCGCAAGCTTGCTCCGCATATGTGAGTTCTGTTTTTTGTCCCATAACAATTTCAACGAGGGGAACAACTTCTGCAGGCATGAAATAGTGCGCACCCATCATACGGTTTGCAGTTTTGAGGCCTTCTGCAATTTTGCTGATGGGGAAGCCTGAGCTGTTGCTGCCAATAGGAATATCTACTGGCACCACTTGATCAAGGTGTTGGAAAACTTTTTGTTTTAGTTCTAAGTTCTCGGCAACAGTCTCAATCACCCAGGAGAATTGATTCCAGTCCTGCCAATCCTCTAGGACGCCAATGAATTGCTGCTTCTTAATGTCAGCGTCATCTTTAGTGGCGTTGTCTCCAACCATACCTATTTTTTTGGCAAGGCTGATAGCTTTATCTAAGCAGGCGTCAGCCTTGTCTTTTGATCTCCCCAGAATGACTACGGGTATGTTTTGGGCAATAAAGCCGGCTGCAATGCCAGCACCCATGATTCCAGTTCCAATAACAGCTACAGATTTCATATTTTTTAAACCTATACGGTTAAGTAATAAATAGGGCAAGATCATTGCTGATCAATAATTACCTTAGGTTATCATTATTTATGGTTTAATTGTTTAATAATAAAACGTACTTATCCGTATAACTTACCCTAGGAGATCTCCCCATGACGATGCATAACCCTTTCCAGCCCGTTGAGAAAATTAAAACGGAAGTGTTTTCAACCATGCCAGAGAAGTTTCGCAAAAAATCCCGTACCGGATGGTCCGATCCTAATCGTCAAGGTGCAGAGGTTGAGTGCTTTTTAGAGGGGCCTTCATTCGATCGTGAAGGTAATTTATGGTTTGTTGACATTCCCTTTGGCCGCATTTTCCGCATTGACACCAAGGGCGAGTGGGAGCTGATTACTCAATATGATGGTTGGCCAAACGGTATGAAGTTTCATAAAGATGGTCGTGCTTTTATTTGCGACTACAAAGCAGGTTTGCTAGCGCTAGATCCAAAAACTGGAAAAATTGAAACCATTTTGGTATCAATGTATAGCGAAAACTTTAAAGGCTTGAACGATCTTCACTTTGCCTCGAATGGCGATTTGTATTTCACAGATCAAGGTCAGACCGGTATTGCCGATCCAACTGGTCGCGTGTTTAGATTGCGTGCCAATGGTCAATTAGATCGTTTGGCGCTTAATGTGCCAAGCCCAAACGGCATTACTTTGAATACTCAAGAAAAGCATGTATTCGTAGCGGCCACTAGATCTCAGCAAATCTGGAGATTGCCTTTGATGGCTGACGGCTCCGTTTCCAAGACAGGTGTAGCGATACAGTTAACGGGTGGCGTGGCAGGTCCAGATGGTATTGAAATGGACTCAGAAAATGGTTTGTTGGTATGTCACCTTGGTATTGGAATCTGGAGATTTGATAACAATATGCTGCCAACCCACTTGATCTACTCTGAGAACCCACATCACCATCATTTGGCTAATATGTGTTTTGGTGGAGCGGACGGAAAAGATCTCTACATTACCGAGTCTTTATCTGGTGATATTCTAAAAGCACGTTTGCCAGTTGCTGGTAAAAAAATGTTTGGACTTTCTTAAATTGAGTGAACGATCACCGTTATATAAGTCTCTAGCCAAAACGCTAGAGCAGCGTATTTATAACGGTGATTGGCCAGTGGGATCCGTCTTGCCTGCCGAGGCGGATCTTTGTCGGGATTTTCAGTCTAGTCGGCATACATTGCGGCATGCACTACAAATTCTGGAAGCTAATGGCCTGATTTATCGCCATCAAGGCGCGCCTACAAAGGTGGTGTCTAGACAGCGCTTACGCCGTTTCACCCAAAGCTATAACTCTCCAATTGATATTCTGAGTTATTCACGGGATACCTATCGTCAGAACATAGTCGAAGAATTCATTGAGCTAGATAAGTCTCTAAGTCAGATTGTTGGCGCACCGATTGGATCATCTTGGTATCACATTGGCGGAATTCGAAAGCGCCAACAGGCAGAGGAGGTCATAGCCTGGACGGATATTTATATATTGCCCCAGTTTGCTTCGTTGACAAAAGATCCAGAACATACCCAGGTAATGGTGTACGAGCAGATTGAGGAAAAATATGGCGCTCGTATCGAGAGGGCGGAGGTAGATGTATATGCTTCTCAAGTGTCGCCAGAAATTGCGGAAAAACTCCACATCAAGCCTGACACTGCATGTCTAGTCATTATTCGCCGCTATTTTGATGACCAGGATAAATTATTTGAAGTGACAGTAACGCATCATCCGGAGAATAAATATGTTTACAGCATGGAATTTAAAGCGAGCTCAGAGGCTTAAATCAGAATGAACTATTTATCTATAACTGATGCAGAGCGTTTTATCTCGAGCGCACTTCAAGCAGAGAAAGTTCCTGCAAGTGATGCAGACATCATTGCCAGTCTGATGGTGCAGTCTGATCTCGTTGGTGCGGATGGTCATGGCATTTTCCGTTTGCCGGCTTATTTAAAAAGAATTCGGGCTGGTGGCGTGAATTTGAATCCCAATATTCATATTGAGCGTGAGCAGGGTGCAACTGCGTTAATTAATGGTGATAATGCCTTAGGGCACTTGGTCATGAATAGAGCCGTAGACCTCGCTATCGAAAAAGTGAAGCAGCACAGCGTATGTTGGATTGGTAGTCACTACGGCAATCATTCAGGCGCCGCTTCGGTATATGTTCGTAAGTTAGCGGAGCAGGGCTACATTGGTATTTATATGGCTGTTGGTAATGCAAATCATATGGCGCCATGGGGCGGCATTGACTTATTGTTATCAACCAATCCAATTGCGATTGCGGTGCCAGCAGGCGATGGGCCAACAGTGCTTTTGGATATTGCAACTACTGTAGCGGCCTACGGAAAAGTAAAAGTAGCTGCGCAAAAGGGTGAGTCCATTCCAGACGATTGGATGATTGATCGCCAGGGCAAGCCAATAACGGATCCTAAAAAATCTGCCGAAGGATCTTTATTGCCCATTGGTGGATATAAGGGTTATGGCTTAGCAGTCATGATTGGCTTGCTTGCAGGCGCACTTAATAATGCAGCAGTTGGCAAGGGCACAATTGATTTCAATGCTCACCACGACTTGGTTACAAATACGGGGCAAACGATTATTGCAGTCGATCCAAGTGCATTTGGTAACACGGAAGAGTTTATTAAAAGAGTAATTGCTTTAGTGAACGATTTAAAAAATTCGTCAACATTGCCTGGCGTTAAAGAGATTCGTGTGCCAGGTGAAGGCGCAGCAAAAACAATGGCAGAGAGAAGTGAAAGGGGTATCCCTGTCTCGCCCGAGCTGCTAGAGGCATTGAATGCTTGCGCTCAGGAATGCGGCATCCCCGCTTTAACGTTTTAAAAAATACTAAATTACTGGAGGAGACATATGTTTAAAAAACTAATAAAAAACATAGTAATAAGTGCGGTAGTTGTTCCGGCGGTTGTTCCAGTATTTGCGGGGGCAGCTTGGGCTGCCTACCCTGATAAACCGATCAAGATGATGATTGGTTATGCGCCAGGAAGCTCTACTGATATTGTCGGCAGGATGATTGCCAATGATCTCAGCATTGCTTTAAAGCAGCCTATTATTGTTGAGAATCGTGGCGGCGCAGCAGGAAGCTTAGCAGCGGATGCGGTAGCAAAAAGCGCCCCTGATGGCTACACCATCTTGTTCGCACAAAATGGCCTGGCTATTAATGTGGCAGCCAATCCAAAACTGCCGTTCAATGGCCAAAAAGATTTATTGCCGGTCGTTGGGGTCGCGGCAACCCCTCATATTCTGATTGTCAATAACAACTCACCAGCCAAGAGTGTTGCAGATTTAATGGCAATGCTTAAAGCCGAGCCAGGTAAATTGAGTTTTGGCTCTTCAGGAATTGGTAATTCAGATCATATGGCTGGTGAATTATTTTTAGCTACTACTGGATTGCAGGCGATTCATATTCCGTATAAAGGTGGATCACCTGCTGCTACAGACTTGATGGGTGGGCAGATCGACTTTTATTTCGCAGGCATGCCAGTAGGCCTCCCTTTGTATAAAGGCGACAAGGTGAGGGCGCTGGCTGTCACTAGTAAAAATCGTTTCAGTGGCGCTCCAGAGTTGGTAACGATTCAGGAGGCGGGAGTTAAGGGTTACGAGATGGCTTTGTGGCAGGGAGTCTTTGTGCCTGCCAAAACGCCTCAAGGCGTTATCAAGGAGCTGAATAACTCTATTTTGAAGATCCTAGAAACCCCTGAGCTGAAAGATCGCTTTCAAAAGGCTGGAGTACAAATTGCCCCAATGAATACTCAGCAATTCTCAGACCTGTATTTTTCAGACATTGCTCGATGGAAAACAGTAATTGAAAAGGCCAAAATTAAGTTAGATTAACTCTGGCCCTTCAGAAATACGCTAAGCGCTGAGGTCAAATACCAAGACTTCGGCGCTTTTTCCATGAGAGAGTGCTAATTGGTTTTCATCTTGTATTAAGAGGGCATCACCGCTGTTTAAAACGTGGCCATTCACATCAAGTGAACCGCGAATAAGGTGAACGTAGAATTTTCTATTGAGGTCTAGTGCTAGTTCGAATGATTGACCTTGATCAAAGAGTCCAGCATATACCTTGGCATCTGCATAAATTTTCACAGCACCATCAGTTCCGGTAGGGGAGGCAATGATGCGCAGCTTGCCATCTTTTTCTCTTTCTGGGATGGATTTTTGTTCATAGCTTGGCTCAATTTCTAAAACATTGGGCTCTATCCAGATTTGTAAAAAATGAGTAGTCTGATCTTTGGCGTGATTGAACTCGCTATGTGTAACTCCACTACCTGCACTCATACGCTGGACATCCCCGGGTGGAATACCTTTGATATTGCCCATACTATCTTCGTGCGCCAACTCTCCAGATAGTACGTAACTAATAATTTCCATATTGCGATGGCTGTGCTTGCCAAAACCCATTCCTGCAGCCACGCGATCCTCATTAATGACGCGCAGATTTCCCCAGCCCATAAAACGGGGGTCGTGGTAGCCAGCAAATGAGAAAGAGTGAAAGCTCTTCAGCCAGCCATGGTCAGCATAGCCGCGATCTTGGGATTTTCTAAGATTTATCATGTTTTTGGGGTGTTAAAAGTCTAATTGAAAGAATCAGAATAAGCCTATTATCATTAGCTTTAATGATATTTGCCGATCGGTAGCACATGGGAAGCTTTAAACAAGACATAACAGAAACGTATTTAGGGCTTTCTGAGAGCGCTCGGGAGAAGTGGGATGACTTTACCCAGTTCCTGCAAGAGGCTTGGCCACTCCTCATTCTCTTGCTAGCAATACTGATGGGGATCTGGTGGTATGCAGATCCGCCCCCTCCCAGACACGTCCTCATGGCTACCGGTTCATCGGGCAGCTCATACGAAGCCCTAGGGAAAAAGTATGTAGAGTTTTTCAAGGCAAAGGGAATTACTCTCGAGCTCGTAGCTACTACGGGGGCGCAAGAAAACATTGATCGCTTATCGGATCGTAACGACCCTGTACAAGTAGCCTTTGTTCAAGCTGGGGTTGATCATGCCAAAGAGGTGACTGGTATTCAGTCCTTGGGTGCTATTGCCTATGATCCTGTTTGGTTTTTTTATCGAGGTTCGGAGCTAAAGTCTACCGAGTCCGATTCGGTTGGTGTCGTACTTCAACATTTTGCTAATAAAAAGATTTCTGTGGGAATTGAGGGCAGCGGCACCTATGCTCAGTCAACCAAAATACTGAAGGCCGCCGGCTATGAAAAAGGGGTGCAAGTTTTCAATCTTGCTGGGCATGATGCGGTGAAAGCGCTGCAGGCGGGCGAGATAGATGGCACCTTTATTGTGGATTCCTATGATGCTCCCAATGTACAGGCCTTATTGAACGATAAGTCCTTGCATTTAGTCACTTTTAAACGTGCAGCAGCCTATGTCAAATTAATGTCTTATCTCAATATTTTGGATGTCCCCCAAGGATCCTTGAATTTGCCGCGTAACTTTCCACCATCTGATATTAAGCTTTTGGCTACTACAACAAATCTTCTCATCGATGATCGCATGCATCCAGCTATTCAATTTTTATTTTTGGAGGCCGCTAGAGAGATTAACGGCAAAGAATCTTTCTTTTCTGAGCGCGGAGAGTTTCCATCATTTAAAGATTCCATGCTGCCTGAAAGTCCTGTCGCAATTCATTACGAGAAAAATAATTACCCCTTATTGGTAACCTATTTTCCGTTCTGGGTGGCTGAGCTCATTAATCGCCTCATTTTTGTATTGCTACCTTTCTGTGTATTGGGTTATCCGCTTTTGCAGGCACTGCCAGGATATCGCGCTAAGCGCATGCAAAATAAGATCAATCGCTTATATGGCTCTTTAAAATCTTTGGAGCAAGAATTGCTCAATGGTTTTGATGATCAACAGCGGGATGATTATCTAAAGAGGCTTAATTTACTTGAGTATCAAGCTTTAAATATTAAAGTTTCTAAGCGCCTGTCTGGTGACTACTATGCCTTGCGCGCCAGCATTGATTACGTGCGTAATTGCTTGAATAGGGGCGTACACCCCTATCAATTTGATGAAGGCATTGATCCTGACTTATAGAGCTTTATTCGCTATCACCACTTCTGCTGGGGAATTTAAATGAAGCGTAACGAACGACTGCGTTAGCCAGAGCCAAAATGAGAATGGTAAGCCCCATAAAGAGGATCGCCATATCAGCCTCGTGCTTGGTATTAACCAAGTCAATGATGAGGCGAGTAACGGCAGTGATCGCTACATAGATCAAAAAGCGAACCGGCATATGATTGGTCTTGAAATAAATGCCGACCATGGCGCCAATTTCGAGATAGATAAATAGCAAGAGCAGATCTTCGATTGAAGCCGATCCTTTATTGACCATACCCAGGAACGCAACAGCTGCTGACCAAACAGTTGCAGCACCGATTCCGAATAGTGCAATTCGATGAAATAAAGAGACAAACAAATTGCCGATGGGGACAGTCCATCTTTCAATAGCATCCTCTAATTTGGATGCATCTTTTGGCGAGGTTGGGGTCATGTTCATTAAGCCTCCGAGTTTTTAATATGTTTTGTTTAGTATAGGTATCTATGAGGCCATGTAAACAAAAAAAGAGGCGCTAAGGCCCCTTTTTTTAGAAGTATTGACTTGGATCAACCCAAGCTATCTGCCCAAATGTTGTGAGCCCAGCCCCAGGCATAAACCCCTTCAAGAGTGGATGGCGCTGGAGAGAGGCCGCCTGATCCCGGAACCGGCTTGAAAGTTTTTTCTGCGGCAATGTACTGGTGGACGCTGGCGACGTGAACCACTTCTCGGTCATTTACAAAGCTATAACAGGTATTGGTGAGAACTGGTGCGGGGTTTACTTCCCAATTACTGAGTTCCGCCACAATGGCAGCGGCAGCTACCTTGGCGTGTTGGTTAGCCATATGACCTGATTTGGGCATTGCATAGGCGACCTGAATCGAATCCCCTAAAACATGAATATCTTTTTGCGCGGTGGATTCAAAGTTTAGGAAATTTACATTGACCCAGCGACCATTAGAGTTGGCTAAGCCCGTTTTAACAGCAATCTCACCTGCGCTCATTGCAGGCAATAGATTTAAAACATCCGCCTTAATATCATCTTGAACTTCAAGCTTAACTGTTTTGGTTTTTGCATCTACTGCCACCACATTATGTTTTGGTAAGTACTCAATCAATCCTGGATATTGCTCAGCCCACACCTTTTTGAATAGAGCGCCCTTTGAGGTGACATCTTGATTAGCATCCAGAATCAGCACCTTAGACTTTGGCTTATTGTGTTTGAGATAGTTTGCGACTTGGCAAGCGCGCTCATAAGGGCCGGGAGGGCAGCGATACGGTGCTTCCGGAATACTGATGGCAAAAGTGCCACCATCACGCATAGAGGCGAGTTGTTTATGTAAAGCGGTAGTTTCAGGACCCGCTTTCCAGGCCTGGAGTGTGACGCCAGCTTTATTGGCTTGTGCAAGTCCCTCAATGCTATTCATCATCAAGGTAACGCCAGGTGAAACTACAGCCTTATCGTAGCGCAAGGTTTTTCCAGAGGCGAGCTTGACGGTTTTCTTATCAGGATCCATGCTGGTAACACTATCTTGAATGATCTTGATCCCATGACGTTTGCTGAGGTTGTCATAAGAGCTTGTGATATCAGAGAGGGCACGTGAACCACCAACAACCAAGTTTGAGAGCGGACAGGAAATGAACGTAGGGTTTGGTTCAATCAATGTCACCTTAGCAGTATTGTTAGAGAACAAGCGTAAATATTTAGCAGCGGTAGCACCGCCATAACCCCCGCCAATCACAAGGATTTCTGCTTTTTGTAAATTGGCCTTCGCTTGGCCAGTGAAGCCTGCAAGTAAACCGATGGCAGCTGCGCTATTCCCAATAAAGTGTCGACGATCCATGATGTGCTTCCTTATTATTTTTTGCCAAGTTGATTGGCAATGGTTTCGAGTTGCTCGTCTGAGTAGCCTTTAGCTAGTTGAGGCATGATGGTGCCTTCACGTGCACCAGATTTAAACGCTTTCAGTTGAGTCAATATTTGTTCGCTAGTAAGGTTGTTGATCAACGGCATCCCACCATCAACCACACCCTTGCCATCCGTTCCATGACAGTTTGCACAAGTGGCGGCTAGCCCACTTTTGTATAAATTACTGGCATCAGTGTTTTGGGCAAGAGCAGAGCCACTCCAATGACTAATGGCAATATAAATGGATAAAAGGATTGCGGGTTTTAAATGCTTTGCTCGCATAAAGACTATCTCCGTTCGGAATATTTCTGGGTAATAAGTTGTACATTGCTTTTTTAGCATCTTAATCAAGAAGGCGTTGCAATGGGTTATTCATTTCAGATCCATTTTTCATAAGCTCATTCGAAAATATGGCCAACTTTGGTTTTAATTGAGTTTCCCATAAGCCCTATAAACTATAGCTATGCGAGCTTCATTCTCTTACCGTTCCGCCTTATTGATACTCCTTTTAGGTGTATTTACCTACCTTTATGGTTTGGATAGCCGATTTGCGCCAAAAAACGGTGATGAGTACCCCTATATGCATATTGTGCGCATGACGGCGGAGTCGAGCCAATGGCTGCCTCTGCAGTCTGAAATGGATGGCATTAAAAACACTAAGCCGCCATTGATTTTTTGGCAGGGTATCGCTAGTACGCATTGGGCAAGCGAATGGAGTTTGGCAAATTTGCGTTGGCCTAGTATTTTATATACCGCACTAACGGCATTTTTCTTATTTTTAGCAGTCCGACGTTTCAGTGGCAAAACGCAAACTGGAATATTGGCAGCATTAGTTTGGCTCTCCTTTTTTGCAACCTATCGCTATGGTCGACCATTCTTAGCGGATCCTCCAGAAGTATTTTGGGTATCGCTACCATTTATGGCGATTTTGTATTGGGGTAAGAGTGCGTTTGAATCTAAATTCTTTTTCCCATTGATGGCGGGGGTTTGTTTTGGTCTTGCGCTATTTGCCAAATCTTTTGCCTACATCGTTCCTGCTACTTTTGCTTTGGGGCTGTATTACTGGCGCTGGCGGCAGTGGAGTATTCCTCAGGTACTCATCCGCGACCTATATAAGTTGATCTTGATTTCTGTGCTTGCCCTAGGCGTATTTGCCTTGTGGTTTGCCATGGACCCATATCCAGTGGCTGTTTGGAACGAATTTGTACTGGGCGAGAATGCCGGTAAGTTTGCTGCTCGCCAGTCTAGTTATTTGATGGATTTACTGCGCGGTGGAGACAGCATTTGGCTTTTAATTTTGACGACGATTGCTAATGCAGGCTTATTTAGCTTTGTATTGATATCGAGTGTGATGCAATGCTGGCGTGCACGTCGCTTTCTGAATTTAGAAGAGGTTCTATTACTGCTCTTGATAGCAGCGTTCTTCATTGTGTTCAGCTTACCTAGTCAGCGTTCAGGTCGTTACCTTTTGCCAGTGATGCCAGCGTTTGCGGCGCTAATTGCCTTATATTGGGATAAGTTGCCTTTATGGGGCTTCCGCATTGCCTTGCTTTTGCAATTACTAGTGTTATCGCTCTTGCTATGGATTGGTATCAATCTTCAGTTCTCACAATTTATGAGTGATGCTGGCGCATGGACTTACTCCTATTGTCATTGGATTCTCATGGCGGCAGGAATATTGCTGGTCTTGCTTGGCTTACTGAATCGACGTTTTACTAAAACCATTTCTTTGGCAGCCTGCTTTTTGGTTTATTGCGGGTTGACTAGTAGTCTTGCTCCATTAGAAGGGAGCTTAGGGCGCTACTCGGCAGAAACGATTGCTCAGTTGCAAGGCAGGGATGTTTGGATTCCTTGTGACTATCGAGCCAAGGATGAGGAGTATCGATTGTTGCTGCCAGGTGCAAAACTGCATGGCTATTTAGCGAAAGATGCTAGTGATGTCGTAACTCTGACATCCGCCTACCCTTTAGTTGCGGTGCATACTTCTTTGGGTGCTCAGCCTACACTCTGTGATTCTTGTCAGATTGTTGGGCAAAGAATGGAGATGAGGGCCCGTCACTCAAACGAAGAAATTCAGGAAATGTTGATGGGGCGGATTGGTAAACATTTATTTGTTAATGAATACCTGATCTCTACACCGGTAGCGAACCCAGATTTATCGAACTTAAAGGATGTTTGTAGATGAGTCGTGTCATTGCTCTTTGTTTTTTGTTGCTTGCTGCAGTGATTGGCTTTCTGCATATTGATAGTCGCCCAGTGTGGGCGCCATTTGCTACTCCTGCATTCCAGGTAGATGAAGTTCTGGATGAGCCAGCAGTAACAAAGACAAAAGGTCCCATCAAGATCAACATTCCCGCGCCTCAATCACATTGGCTTCCTGATACTGGCGCTGCCTCAGTCCATGCAGCTTCAATGATTGCCCTCAAGGATGGTGCAGTGAGAGCATTTTGGTTTGCCGGTAGTCGCGAAGGTGCTGCTGATGTATCGATCTACAGCTCCGTATATGACCCGAAGTCTTCTAGCTGGAGTGCGCCCACTGTTGTGATAGATCGCATTAGCGCAGAAAAGGGGCTTTCACGTTATATCGCTAAGTTAGGCAATCCAGTGCCGGCTAGATTGGCTGATGGTCGTCTGCAATTGTTCTTTGTTACTGTATCTATTGGTGGTTGGGCGGGTAGCTCAATTTCTGCCATAACTTCGGATGATGAAGGTTTGACATGGAGCAATCCACAGCGTCTGATTAGCTCTCCATTGCTCAATTTAAGTACCCTCGTGAAATCCCCTAATGTGATGTTCGCTGATGGCCTACTAGGCTTGCCTGTCTATCATGAATGGATAGGGCGTTTTGGCGAGTTTATAAGAATAGAGGCAGGTCAAGTAATCGATAAACGTCGTATGAGCTCTGGACGCGGAGCGATTCAGCCGCTCGTATTTGTCAATGACGCGCAAGATGCCAGTGCTTATTTTCGACAAACACGAAGCTCTGGCTTACCGAAGCAAATCCCGGTTAGTCATACCCAAAATGCGGGTCAAACATGGCAACATTCAGAAGATTTGGCAATAGCAAATCCGAATTCTGCGGTTGCAGGACTCATGTTAAAAAATGGCGCTCGTATTTTGGTTTTAAATAATATTGAAAATGGGCGCTATCGCCTGGTCTTATTGATGAGCGATGTCAAATCTGGGCAGTGGCAAACCGTTGAAGTATTAGAGGATGATGAGACTTTGCCTGAGGCTCAACGTAAAGAATTCTCATACCCTTACTTAATCACCGTAGACGGTGACGATGCGCATTTGGTATACACCTGGGATCGCAAGAAAATTCGGCATCGTTTTTTTTCTAGTGCTTGGTTAAAGCATGCCTATCAGCAAGTAAGTAGTGCTGAAGCAGATACGGCTCATCAGGAGATACAGCAATGAATCAGTTTATGCAAATCATAGCTTTGATTGAATTATCTATCTCTTGTGCGGTAGTAGGTGTTTGGATCTTGCAAAAGTTTTCTCCAAATACTTTTCCATTCGCTATAAAAGTATTTTTAGTCCTTCTGATGGGAAGCATTCTATTTTGGCCATTTGGTATGAACTTACCGTTGGTTGCCTATGTGCGTGGCTTGACTGGTGATCTGAGCATCGTGCTGACTTTATTGTTGTGGGGCTCTTTGCTACCAGCCAATAAGCCCGCACCGATTGTGTTCAAATTTACCGTTGCAATCATCGCATTATGTTTTTATCCATTTGCCTTGGGCTTGGGCATGATCGACCCTTATACATGGGGTTACGGATCCATACCATTCTTAGCCGTAGTTCTATTTTTTGCCGCAGTGTGCGGCTTGGCGAATTGGACGAAGGGCGTATGGATTATTGCTATCGCCATTCTGGCTTGGACAGCCCATTGGCATGAGTCTGCCAATCTTTGGGATTACTTGCTAGATCCATTCTTGGCCATCTGGGCTATATGCGCCTGTATTGGCATGATGTATAGAAGGAAAAGGGACAAAGCCCGCTCTGGATATTTGTTCAGACCAGGTTAGGGCTCATCAAACGCAAGGTTGTAAAGTAATTGGAATCTCGTGAGTTATTAAATTTACATAGATCAATGCTGAGGCAGATATGAGGCAGACAAGTCAACAAAGTATTCCTGCGCTGAGTAAGAGGGTGGGTTTGCTAACGCTAGCAATATTCACTTTTGGATCTCTTCTCAATGGATGCGTTATGAATCCCGGTCCTTATCAAGAAAATGGATATTACCCTCAAGGTTATGTTCAGAGCGGGGGATATGCTGGTGCGGGCTACAACCCGGGCCCCCAAACTATTTCTTCAGGGCAATTACAGTCATTGGTCTCGCCAATTGCGCTGTATCCCGATTCTTTGCTTTCATTGATGCTGCTGGCCTCAACCTATCCCCTGGAAGTTGCAGAAGCCTATAACTGGCGTACTAGCAATACTTCATTGAAAGGCGACGATCTGCAAAATGCACTCAAGGCTCAATCTTGGAACGACAGTGTGAAATCTTTAATGTCGTTTCCAAAAGCATTCAATATGATGGGTAATAAATTGCAGTGGACCCAGAATTTAGGCAATGCTTATAAGCTCCAAGCCGCAGATACCATGAAAGCAGTTCAAGCCCTCAGAAAAATGGCCCTTAAGGCTGGCACCCTAAAGTCTAATAAACAAATTACTGTAATTACTGATGCAGATGGCAACGTCTTGATCAGCCCAGCCAATACAAAAGTGGTTTATATCCCTACTTATAACCCAACAGTTGTTTATGGGCCCTGGCCTTATCCAGATTACCCTCCGTATCCTATCTACAACCCTGCTTGGGGTCTGATGGCTTTTGGTGCGGGATTTATGATCGGCGATGATTTTTGGACGCAACCCAATTGGAATGATGGCACGATTAACTCTACGAACATCAATGCATCTGGGCGCATACCTTCTCGTGCAATTATCGGACCAGCAAATGTTGCTAACCAGCAGCGCTTGCTGAATGACTGGAAAAATAAAGCTACTCCAGAGGAGAGGCAGGCGGCCAGGATGGATGGTCAGCGTGCTAATAATGCTTTTCAGAAAGATGCAACTCCTGAAGAAAGAAATCAAGCAGCGCGTTTAAATCAAGAAGCGCGCAATGATGCCCAGATGGATAGATCTAATCCCAATACCTATCGCGAGGCTGCTCAAGAAAACGCTTTGCGAGATCAAGCGCGCTTTGATGGCAGTCAAGATCGCTCACGTAGCTTTGATGAGGATGGGAGAGATGGTGGATTTGGCGGTGGTCATATGGGCGGATTTGCCGGCGGTGGTGGCGGACATATGGGCGGATTTGCTGGCGGTGGAGGTGGCCATATGAGTGGCTTTGGCGGTGGGCACATGAGCGGTTTTAGGCGTTAACCTTTATTGAGAGAAAAGAATCATGAAAATATTCATAGCAACACTCGTACTTATTGCATCCTTCCTTTCCTTTGCTCCAAGTGCATTTGCGCAGAAGGATCTCCCGGCGGATGATGCTAGTACTGGTGCATTTGTTGAGCTCTGCAAAAACCCTGATGATGAGCAAGGCCGCAGTTTTTGTTTTGGCTTTGGCGAAGGAGTCTATCAGGGATACTTGGCGAATCGTCGTCCAGATGCCAAGCCAGCCATTTGCTTTGTAAATAAGAGCGAGACTCGTAATGAGATCTTGCAAAAGTTTCTGGCATGGACCAAGACAAACCCTCAGTTTAATAAAGAGAAAGCAGCCAAAACTTTAATGCGTTTCTTTACTGAAAATTACCCCTGTAAATAAGAGCTCAGTACAATAAAAAAGCCAGCGAGATGCTGGCTTTTTTATTGTTAAGGTAGGCCCTTAATCAGCATAGGCTCCCGCTTTACGAATTACAGGACCCCATTTATTAATCTCAGCTTCAAGATGTTCTTGCAAGCCTTTTGGAGTTCTCTTAGCTGGTGAAACAATTTCAATATTGGACTCTGCTAAACGAGCCTTGACTTCAGGGTCATTCAAAGCAACGTTAAGCGCCTTATTGATTTTATTGACAACTGCTGGAGGTGTGCCTTTAGAGACATACATGCCGTGCCAAACTTTTACTTCAAAACCTTTCAAGCCTTGCTCATCCAAGGTAGGTATGTTCGGTAAGGCTGGTAGGCGTTTTGGAGTGGTAACACCATAAGCTTTTACTAAACCATCTTTAATATAAGGAACGGTCTGTGTGGTCTGATCGCAGAGTAGGTCAACTTGGCCACCAAGCAAATCGGTTAATGCAGGGCCGGTTCCTTTGTAGGGAACTGTTGTTAATTCCACGCCTTCGCGAGACATAAACAAAAGGCCGCATAACTGAGACACCGCACCAGGACCAGCGTTTGCTAGCGTCACTTTGTCCTTATTGGCCTTGATGTAAGTCTCTAATTCTTTAAAGTTGTTTGGCGGGAAGTTCTTGCGACCCAGAAGTACCATTGGTACATCCACGACTTGGCCGATATATTCAAAGTCCTTCATCGGATCAAAGTTCAATTTTTTATACAAAGCCGGTGCAGTAGCCATACCCATGTGATGAATAAAAATCATATAGCCATCTGGAGCGGAGCGCGCAACACGGGTAGCTGCAATGGTGCCACCAGCACCAACAGTATTTTCAACAATAACGGTTTGACCTAGTTCTTTACCCATCGGCACAGCAATCAGACGAGCAACAGCATCTGTGGGTCCGCCAGCAGCAAACGGCACAACCAATGTGACAGGCTTATTTGGATAGGGATCTGCAGCTAAGGCATTACCTGCAATAAATCCTAGGGTAGCGATTGCATAGAAACCGGCAAATAGTGATTTACGTAATTTCATTTTTGTCTCTAGTAGTAGTTATAAAAATTATATGAGTGCAAAACAACTCAGAGTTATTTTGCCAGTTTTGCAACTCTTTAGACAGGGGAAACTCTTAGTGTTTACCAGCAATGGCCAGGGTTCTTTTAGCCAGCAACACTACTGGGCGATCAATCATGCGGCCATCGAGCTTCACTGCACCGCCCTTGGAGGTGATGTCAGCCTCAATAACCCGTTGGGCCCAGGCTAGCTCTTCTTCAGTTGGGGTAAATGCCTTGATGACAATAGTCACTTGTTTTGGATGAATACAGAGTTTTCCGCCAAAACCCATACGCTTTGCGCGTTCTGCGTCGTCGGTAATGCGCTCAATGTCGTCAGTGGAGGGTGTAACCCCATCAATAGGAGGGGCAATCTGTGCAAGTCGTGATGCTAAAACGATCTGAAACCGAGCTGTTTGCAATTCGGTCTCTTGGCGGTCGCAGACCATGCCCAGATCCGCTTGTAAATCTAAATTACCCAAAGCAAGACGAATCACTTGATTAGAGTTTGCAATTTCCTTTAGCTTATCCAGACCAATCGCTGTTTCAATCATGGGAATAATTGCAGTATTGGGGAGTATGAGGGCGGCTCCATTAATTTGGTCGAGCGATTCACTCTTAGGAATTAATAGGCAGGCAACTTGAAGTTGTTGTGCAAGAATTAAATCGCCTGAATAAAACTTGCTACCAGGTGAGTTTGTACGAATGACTAGACGCTTCTTTTGCTCAGGACTAAAGCTAGGCCATGCAGTGCGAATGGCGTCACGCGCACCCTCTTTGTCTTCCTCGGCAACGGCATCTTCTAGATCCAAGACAACTCCGCTAGCACCACTATCGAGGGCTTTCATAAAACGTTCAGGACGAGTGCCTGGTACAAATAGAAAGTTAGTGCTAAAGCCTAGTGGCGTATCAAGTGGGTTCATATCAATCTAGAAAATAAGGGGGCTAATAGTGGGTTTACTTATGTGGACGGCAGTAGAAAGCCTATCTTGGCTTGTTTGCGGATATTCCACAAGAGATCAATTGCTTTGCTCATCTCCGTTGGGCTTGCACCCCCGCTAAATTCGGCTAAGCGCATTGCTTTATCGGTAATCTCTGCGCGAGATAGAGTATTACCAGGGTCGCCTTTAGGTTCGTCTACGCGCCCCTCCAAAATTTGTCCATTGTTCAGATGAACTTTGACTTTACCAATCCAGCGTTGCGGATAAGCACCATCCACCTCTGGATCGAGCGTCATCGAGACGCGCTCACGGAAGGCGCAGATTGCATCATCATGAAAGTGCTGATCAAATTCCTGCAGGCCAGCAAATTGGTAATGTGCAACCAAAGCTAGCACCGTTCCCATAGAAAACTTGGATTGATGCACGGTAGCAGGGTCAGTCACCGGGCCCAAGACATCAATAGCACCTTGATGAACCAAAGTTTCTACTTTGGCAATATCGCTTGGCACTAGTTTGTTTGCCAACATGACTTGAAGGAGGGCATCCGCAGCAGGGTGTGTATGTCGACAGGAGGCGTAATACTTAAAGCTTGTTTCTGCAAGAGCCCAGCGAGTACCCAAACGATCAACCAATTTACTGGGGTCACTATCGCTTGACATACCAGCCGCTAATCCCTGCTTGCCTTCCAGAATATGTTCAGCGCCTGTAAAGCCAGCTTGCGCAATATAGGCGGACATTAAGCCAGTGGAGGCTGCATGGGTAGTGTGTAGTTGCTTGGAATCTGCAGCATCACGCAGAAACTCCCAAAGCCCAGCTGATTGCGTGCCTGCAGAGCCAAAGGCATGGAGCATTTGTTCTGAATTGAGTTTGAGTAGCCGACCAACTGCCGCAGCTGCA
Source organism: Polynucleobacter sp. JS-JIR-II-c23 (assembly GCF_035011225.1). Lineage (NCBI taxonomy): Bacteria > Pseudomonadati > Pseudomonadota > Betaproteobacteria > Burkholderiales > Burkholderiaceae > Polynucleobacter > Polynucleobacter sp. JS-JIR-II-c23. The sequence goes on from NZ_JAYGQT010000001.1 coordinate 847,767, forward strand.
GCTAATGTGCCGGCTGTTCCAGTTGTATGAAACACTTTGTAATGAGAGCGTCCTAAAAATTCACCAACCCGAATACCTACTTCGTAGCCTGCTACTGCAGCGACTAATAAATCTTCGCCAGAGGCGCCAATGGCTTGTGCACAAGCAAGCGCAGGTGGAAATACTACTGTGGCCGGATGAAAGACTGATCCATTGTGGACGTCGTCTTGTTCTGCAACATGTGATGCTGCGGCATTAGCCATTGCCGCTAAAAACGGGCTAGAGGTTTTGCGAGATACTAAAACTTCAGAGGGGCCGGTATGTGTTGCATCAAACCCACCCATATTTTGGGCAAACTGAGTAATGAGCTCCACTGGGCGCGAGCCCTTACCAGCAATAGCTGAACCAAACCAATCGACCAATAGGTCTTCAGCGCGGCTCATGACATTGCTTGGAATATCTGCAGCTTGTAAATTGGCCGCAAAGGTAGCTAGCTCAAGAGAAAGGTGTTGAGTAGTCATTAGTAAACCTTCTTGTGTTTATGCTAGAACAGCAGTGGCTTGCATAGTGAGCCAGCCTTCATGATCCTCTGCCCAGATAGAAATCGTTTTTCCGCTAGGATCTTTTTCTAGATCTGGCTTGGCATTCACTTTAAAGATATTGATATCAAAAGTAGGGCGTATAGCGCGGAACTCAAAACTCTTAAGCTTACATCCTGGAATACTTTGACGCACTAGATCAACTAGTAGAGTCGCAATCAAAGGGCCGTGAACAATGAGACCTGGATAGCCTTCAACTTCAGTGACATATTTGCGATCATAGTGAATGCGATGGCCATTAAAAGTTAATGCTGAATAACGAAATAGAAGCACGTCATCAGGTGTAATTGTTTTACTCCACTTAGCATCGGTAGGCGCCGCAGTAGGGGCAACAGGTTTATCGTCTGGTCCTGGAGCATCGCGATACACAATGTCATGCTCTTCAATAATCGCCAGACCGTTCTGGTTAGAGATTTTGTGGTTGACCAATACGAAAATTAAATCACCGGTGCGACCTGCTTTATGGGTTACTGACTCAATCGTGGAAACGCGTTCAATTTCGTCACCAACGCTAAGTGGTTTTAACCATTCAATGCGACTACCTGCCCACATGCGACGAGGTAATGGAACCGGCGGAAGAAAGCCACCACGTTTTGGATGACCATCAGGTCCGATTTCGGATTCGCGGGCGTGGGGCAGAAAATACAGCCAGTGCCACAGCTCAGGCAAGAAAGTACCCTTACCTGGGGCGGCATCATCGCGATCCAAGGTTGCGGATAATGCGCGCACGGGGGCTGCTGTGACGGTATCTTGCAGAGACTCGGTTTTACCAAGCCATTCTTGCAGGTGAGTGATAGTTTGAGGTTCGATTCGCATAAGTTCCATTATGCCAATCTTGTGAAAAAACTCACCCTATCAAAATAGAGATGTAATAGAAGAGCAATCCAGCCAAGGCTGACCCGCCCAATACCGAAAGAACACCCTTTTGATACTTAAATAAAGCTAAACCAGCTAGAGCGCAGATCAAAATCGAGATCCAAGAGATCGAGCCGCCAAAGCCTCTTGGTAAAAAGACGTGATAAGCAAAGAAGAGGCCTAGATTAGCAATGACACCAACGACTGCTGCTGTGATTGCTGTTAGCGGTGCCGTAAAGCCTAGCTTGCCATGCGTTGATTCAATTAACGGACCGCCTACTAAGATAAAAAAGAAGGAGGGTAAAAAAGTAAACCAAGTAGCAACACAAGCACCCAACACCCCAAACCAAAATGGATTGGTATTGCTAATGAGGTGTTGGATATATCCTGCAAGATAACCAACAAAAGCCACTACCATGATGAGTGGGCCTGGTGTAGCCTCGCCTAGTGCTAAACCATCAATCATTTGGTTGGCACTGAGCCAATGAAAGTGTTCGACCGCTCCTTGGTATACGTAGGGTAGAACTGCGTACGCACCACCAAAAGTCATCAAGGCGGCTTTGGTAAAGAACCACGCGATATTTGGGTACAAGGTCTTCCAGTCAAAGATGGCTATTAATGCACCAATAGGAAGGAGCCAACAAGTAAATGCTACAAGGCTATGACGGACCGCTTTTGAATAAGTAAATTTGGCGTGCTCGGGAGTGGGGGTGTCGTCATCAATGATGGCGCTACCAAATTGTTTTGCTTCTTTTGTGCTGTGCCCACCAGCTTGTTGGAAATATTCTGGATAGCGTTTACCACCCCAGTATCCGATTGCTGCTGCAATTAGCACGATGATGGGAAAAGCAAGATTCAGAATAAAGATGGCTAGAAAAGATCCAAGAGCGATCCATTGGAGTGCTTGGTTATGAATTGTGCGTTTACCAATTCGCACGGCAGCGTGCAACACGATTGCAGTCACTGCAGGTTTGATGCCAAAAAAGATAGCTGCAATCCAGGGAACTTGTCCGAAGGTGAGATATACCCATGACAACCCAATCAAAATGAACAAGGAAGGCAGCACAAAGAGCGTACCCGCTAGGATACCGCCCCAACTGCGGTGCATGAGCCAGCCAATATAGGTTACTAGCTGTTGGGCCTCTGGCCCTGGTAATAGCATGCAGTAGTTCAGCGCATGTAAAAAGCGCCGCTCAGAAATCCAGCGACGCTTTTCAACTAACTCTTGGTGCAGAACGGCGATCTGTCCTGCTGGCCCACCAAAACTGATAAAGCCTAGCTTAGCCCAAAACTTCAGGGCCTCGCGTAGTGGAATGCTCAAACTTCATCCATTCCGCCAACTACTTGACTAAAGCCGTTGTCAACGTAAATGATTTCAGCGGTGATGCCATTGGCTAAGTCAGACAATAAGAATGCTGCAGTATTGCCCACATCATCAATCGTCACATTACGGCGCAGTGGAGCAGTTTCCTCAACCGCTTGCAAAATTTTGCCAAAGCCTTTAATGCCAGAAGCCGCTAAAGTTTTAATTGGGCCAGCAGAGATGCCGTTAGCGCGAATGCCTTTAGGGCCAACTGAGCCAGCGAGGTAGCGAACGGATGCTTCAAGCGATGCTTTTGCTAAACCCATAGTGTTGTAGTTAGGAACATTCTTCATGGATCCTAAATAAGTCAATGTGAGCAATGAAGATTTGTCACGCAACATCGGGAGCGCTTCTTTTGCCATTGCTGGGAAGCTGTAAGCAGAAATGTCGTGAGCAATCTTGAAGCCTTCACGAGAAAGACCTTCCAAGAAATCACCAGCAATCGCCTCGCGTGGCGCAAAACCAATCGCGTGTACAAAACCATCAAATTGGGGCCAGGATTTAGCTAAATCCTTAAAAAGGGCGCTGATTTGCTCATCGCTACCCACATCGCAGTCAAAAATGAGTTCGGTATTGAATTCTTTTGCAAAATCAACGATACGGTCCTTAAAGCGCTCACCTACATAGGTAAAGGCTAGTTCGGCACCTTCGCGGTGGCAAGCCTTGGCTATGCCATAGGCAATAGAACGGTTAGAGAGGAGGCCGGTAATGAGGATTTTTTTGCCGGTGAGAAAGCCCATGTTGTGTCCTTTACTTCAAATATGATTAGCTATCTACAATTGTTGCATATATGCCCACCCTCAAGCCCATTCGACAAATTGCCTATTTCTTGCTGTTAGCCCTGCTAGCGGGGCTTGGAGCCAATTTAGCTCATGCAGGGCAGGGAATTGCACAATACGGCAAACCCAAATATCCCGAGGGATTTGCCCATTTTGATTATGTCAATCCCAATGCCCCCCACGGCGGAACCCTGGTCTTGCCAAACCCGGGGCAAAGAACGAGCTTTGATAAATTCAACCCATTCACCCTCAGAGGCGTCACCGCTCCTGGTATTGAATTGATGTTTGAGTCTTTGGCTGAAGGGAGTGCTGATGAGGTCTCCAGTATTTACGGATTATTAGCAGACGATATTCAAGTAGCCAAAGATCATAAGTCAGTCACCTTTCATATTCGCTCTGAGGCAAAATTTTCTGATGGCAGTCCAGTTTTGGCTGCTGACGTTAAATATAGTTTTGATACCTTGATGAGCGGTAAAGCGCACCCGCGTTATAAAACTACATTTGCCGATATTAAAGAGGCAGTTGTTTTGTCTGATCGGTCTATTCGCTTCGACTTTAAGAATGACAATGCTGAACTGCCCATCCTTGCAGGAACATTCCCAGTGTTTTCACGTAATTGGGGTAAGCAAGCAGACGGGTCGGTAATTCCGTTTGAGAAGCTTGCCTTTGAAACGCCTATCGGTAGTGGGCCTTATTTGATTGAATCATTTAAAGCAGGTAAATCGATTGTTTATAAAAAGAATCCAAACTACTGGGCTGATCAACTCGGCAAACCGTTAAATGTCCGCGTTGGCTTTTATAACTTTGATCGTGTTCTATATAAGCTCTATAGTGATGATGCTGTTAGGCTGGAAGCTTTTAAAGCAGGCGAGTTTGATGCTTTGGTTGAGTATCGCGCCAAGATCTGGGCTAAAGGATATGTGGGCTCTAAGTTTGATCAAGGCATTCTCTTAAAGAAAGCATTCCTAAATCACAATGGCGCTGGCATGCAAGGTTTCGCCATGAATGTGCGACGGCCTATTTTTAAAGATGCGCGTGTTCGCGAAGCCCTCGGTTATGCACTCGATTTTGAATGGCTCAATCGCCAAATATTTTTTGATCAGTACAGCCGCATTAATAGTTATTTCACCAACAGTGATTTGAGTGCCAACTTTGATGGCCCTCGTAAACCTACAGAGTCAGAGCTAAGGCTACTTAAGTCCTTAAAGGCAAAATACCCACAGTGGGTTCCAGATGCCGTCTTTGATCCAATGCCTGCGGCGCCATCTACAAAACCGCCTGGTAGCCTGCGTCAAAATCTGAAGAAAGCCCGCGAGCTCCTTCTTCATGCAGGCTGGCAATACCGCGACGGTGCATTGCGCAATGAAAAGGGCGAGCCATTTCGTTTTGAGATTGTGGAGGATGGCGGGTTCTTCTTGAGAGTGATTTCTGCTTATGTACGCAACTTAGAAAAGCTGGGAGTGCAAGTAGACATCCGGACCAGCGACTTTGCTTTACATCAAAAGCGTATGAATGAATACGACTTTGATATGACCACCGTCAGATTTCAGGACTCCCAAAATCCAGGCAATGAACTATGGGATCGCTTTGGCAGTCAGGCCGCTAAAGAAAAAGGCTCTGATAATGTGATTGGTGTGCAGTCTCCCGTGGTGGATGCTTTGATTGATGAAATTACCAAAGCACAAAATCGGGAACAGTTAAGAACCGCAACGAGAGCCCTGGATAGAGTTCTGTGGAATAGTTATTACGTTGTGCCGCAGTGGTACAACCCAACCCATCGCGTTGCCTTCCGCCACGAGATGCGTTATCCAGAACCTCCTTTGTATTACTCAGCCGAGGCATGGATCATGCAAAACTGGTGGAAAGAAGAGGCTAAATAATGCAAGGTCAAATGCGCGCCTATATTTTTAAACGTTTGCTCTTGATGATTCCTACCATCTTGGGTGTATTAACGCTTACCTTCGCGGTAGTGCAATTTGTTCCAGGCGGTCCAGTAGAGCAAATGGTATTGGAGTTAAAGGGGAAGGGCGGTGCTGCAACAGGCGGTTCCGAGTCCTCCGGGTCCGGATCAACCTATCGCGGCCGTCAAGGTGTCGATGCACAGCGTTTAGAGGAAGTAAAGGCTTTATACGGTTTCGATAAGCCACCTCTTGAACGCTATTTCATGATGTTGGGCCGCTTTGCCAGATTTGACTTAGGTGAAAGCTATTACCAACACGAAAGCGTTTGGACATTAGTGGTCTCTAAGTTGCCAGTCTCGATCAGTATTGGACTGTGGACCTTCTTCATTACATATTTAGTTTCCATACCCTTAGGTATAGCCAAAGCAGTACGTGATGGTTCACGTTTTGATGCCGTCACCAGCAGCATGATCTTGGTGGGTTATGCGATTCCTGGTTTTGTACTGGGCGTCTTATTGTTGGTGCTGTTTGGCGGAGGCAGTTTCTTGCAACTCTTTCCGCTACGAGGCCTTACTTCGGATAATTGGAGTGATCTGAGTTTGTTTGGCAAAGTCATGGATTACTTGTGGCATTTAGTGTTGCCGATTACCGCCTCTGTTTTAGGTAGCTTTGCCGTAGTCACGATGTTGACTAAAAACTCCTTTTTGGAAGAAATTCGTAAGCAGTATGTTTTGACTGCGCGCGCAAAGGGTCTTACTGAAAAGCAAGTGCTATGGAAGCATGTGTTCCGTAATGCGCTCTTGCCTTTAGTAACGGGTTTCCCAGCCGCATTTATCGGCGCATTTTTTACTGGCTCACTATTAATTGAAACGCTGTTCTCATTAGACGGACTTGGCTTGCTTTCATATGAATCAGTGATGCGACGTGACTACCCAGTAGTCTTTGGCACTCTGTATTTATTCACCCTGATTGGCTTATTCACCAAGTTAATCTCTGATCTTTGCTATGTTTATGTGGACCCACGCATTCAGTTTGGTGCAGGAGGCGGCTCATGAGTCGTTGGCAGCGCTTCAAGAATAGTCGCATGGGGTATGCAAGCTTATGGATCTTTATGGTCCTGTTTGGTTTATCGATGTGCGCCGAATTGATTGCGAATGACAAGCCTTTGGTGGTGCGCTATGAAGGCCATTTCTATTTTCCGATTGTGAAGAGTCAGCCAGAAACTGTCTTTGGTGGTGACTTTGCGACTCCAACTGATTTCTTAGATCCCGATATTCGTCAGAACATTACCAGTAATGGAAACTGGGCAATCTACCCGCCGATTCACTATAGCTATGAGACGCTCAATTATTTTTCACAAGTGCCTAATCCAGCACCACCTTCATGGGAGAACTGGTTAGGGACCGATGATCGTGGGCGCGATGTTTTGGCGCGCCTGATCTATGGTTTCCGCTTATCTATTCTTTTTGGTCTTGCACTAACAATCGTTGGCGTGAGTGTGGGCATCATCACTGGATCCTTAATGGGCTTCTTTGGCGGTAAGTTTGACTTAGTCTCGCAGCGCCTCATAGAAATCTGGTCAGCAATGCCAGAGTTGTACTTACTGATTATTTTTGCCTCGATCTTTAATCCTAGCGTTTCCCTGCTGATTATTTTGTTAGCCGCTTTTGGTTGGATGGGCCTATCGGATTACGTCCGGGCTGAGTTTTTTCGTAATCGAGCTCTGGAATATGTGCGTGCAGCAAGAGCATTGGGTTTAACCAATTTACAAATCATGTGGCGTCACATCCTGCCTAATAGCTTGACCCCAGTGATTACCTTTTTGCCATTTCGCATGAGTGCCGCCATTTTGTCCTTAACCAGTTTGGACTTTTTAGGCTTGGGTGTACCCCCGGGCACTCCAAGCTTGGGCGAACTGCTCTCTCAAGGTAAAAGCAATCTCGATGCCTGGTGGATCTCTCTATCAACTTTTGTTGTCTTGGTCGCAACTCTGTTGCTATTAACTTTTATGGGTGAAGCACTGCGTAATGCTTTTGATTCTCGTAAGGCGGGTGTAATGAGCGGAGGTCGCTCATGAGTTTGCTTCGTTATGAGGATCTGTGCATTTCATTTGGAACGGGTCGTCGTGAAAAGTTTGCAGTCAATCATCTGGATTTAGAAATCGGCATTGGCGAGCGTGTGGCATTAGTTGGGGAATCTGGCTCAGGCAAGACGCTGACAGCATTGGCGCCATTGCGATTGGAGCCTGAGGGCGCCAGAGTTTCTGGAAAGATTCTGTGGAATAAAAAATATGGGAAGGGTGCGGTAGATTTACTCTCGATGTCTATGCAAGATATTCGCGAGATTCGCGGTCGTGAAATTGCGATGGTGTTTCAAGAGCCGATGACGGCTCTCAACCCACTTTTTACTGTGGGCAATCAAATCATCGAGGCAGTACAAATCTATCAACCTTTAATTTCTAAAGCAGACTCGATTGATGCTGCAATTGATTTACTTCGTAAGACTGGAATACCTGAGCCCGAGCGCCGCTTTCATTCTTACCCGCATCAACTGTCGGGTGGCCAAAGACAGCGCGCCATGATTGCAATGGCTTTGGCGTGTAAGCCACGGCTACTGATTGCAGATGAGCCTACGACAGCCTTAGATGTGAGCTTGCGTTTGCAAATCTTGGATTTACTCAAAGAGCTCCAAGAAGAATCCAAAGATCATGGCGGTATGGGCATTCTGTTGATTACCCATGATCTCAATTTGGTGAAGCATTTTGCACAACGTGTAGCTGTGCTCAACCAAGGTATCTTGATGGAGACTGGGCCAACCAAACAGGTGTTTGAACGCCCAGAGGATCCTTATACTCGCGCCTTGGTTAATAGTGAGCCGGTACGTGACCTGGCGCCCTTAATGCCATTGGCCCCAGTGTTATTGAAAACAGAGGATCTCTCGGTTGCTTACCCGAGCTCAGAGTCAGTCTCCTGGTTTAAAAAAGCACCATCACATAAAGTATTGAAAAAAGTCAGCTTTGCATTAAAGCAAGGTCAGACCATTGGCGTGATTGGCGAGTCAGGCTCTGGCAAAACCACTTTGGGCATGGCTGTACTCGGTTTATTGGGTGACTCCATGGCAGAAGTTAGCGGCAGTGTTGATGTGCTTGGTAATGACTGGCAAACACTCAAGCCCATTGAGCGACGTGCAATGCGCTCTAGCCTACAGGTGATCTTTCAGGATCCTTTTGGTTCTTTATCGCCGCGCATGAATGTCTTGCAGATTATTTCTGAAGGCTTGGATGTGCATTTTCCAAAGCTGTCTACTGCAGAACGTGAGACACGTGTAGTGGATATGCTCAAAGAAGTGGGTTTAGAACGTTCTGCGCTGCTGCGCTACCCCCATGAATTTTCTGGAGGACAGCGCCAGCGAATTGCGATTGCACGCGCCTTAATCCTGCGCCCACAAATTTTGGTATTAGATGAGCCCACATCAGCACTAGATGTCTCCATTCAAAAGCAGGTGCTTGCCTTGTTGACCGAGCTGCAGAAAAAGTACAACCTAGCCTACCTCATGATTAGTCATGATCTGGCAGTGATTAGAGCAATGTCTCACGAGGTGATGGTTCTCAAAGGCGGCAAGGTGGTGGAATTTGGTGATACCGAAACCCTCATTAAGCATCCCCGTCAGACCTATACCAAAGAACTATTTGCAGCTGCCGAACTGACTTAGGAGCAAGTAAGGGTGTGTCGTAAAACCCTATTTAATGGGCTACTTTGGTGCATTTGCCCTAACTTAAAGCAAATTTACCTTAATAAACAAAGGCTTAAGCATAGAGTGAAGGCTTGGTTAATTAAGGGTTCTTTGTTAAACTGATCAAATGTCATTGAAAAAAGCACTTCTTTTGAAACTGCTGGGCCTAAGTTTGGGCGCCATCATCTCTGTATCTGCCTATGCGGTTGATGCAGCGGTAGAGGCATCCGCGGATGCGGTAGTTCCTAAGGAAAGCATGTTTCAGGCAGGCCGCTCCTACATTGCTCGAGTATCTGATCGCTTGGCTGATACCGTGACGGGCAAATCAGAAGAATTAATTAACCGCGCTATGGAAGTCATTGGCGTGCGCTATCGCTGGGATACAGAATTACCGCAGTCTGGTTTAGATGGCAGCAGCTTTGTTGGTTACGTCTTCAAAGACAAGTTGGGATTCTTATTGCCGCGTAAGTCAACGCAAATGAGTCGTGTTGGCAAACCGATTGCCCGTGAAGAATTGCAACCAGGAGATCTCGTATTTTTTAATACGATGCGACTCACTTTTTCTCACGTCGGAATCTATGTGGGTGATAACAAATTCATTCACTCACCCTCTAAAGGTACCAATGTTCGAGTCGATGATCTCGGTAGTCTCTACTGGGATAAACGTTTTGACGGGGCACGTCGTTTAGACGGTAGCGACAATCTGGATGACTCTGAGCGTCAAGAGCTTCTTAACGAAGTCAAAAATCTTAAGCGTAATTCACGCAGCCTTTAATCAAGCGCTCTGCAGCCTGATGGTTGCTAGCCTTTCAGCTTCTCTTTAATCAACCCCATTTGCTCTTGCGCCGCAGCTTCACCGGCGAGTATGGCGGCATTTCTGGATTTGAAATCACCGCTACCCATTTGCTTTAACTGCGGCTGAATCACGATATCAGCGCTTTTGAGTTCGTACTGATTGATGCTTCTCTGCATGATAGAAATAGTTTGCTGCAAAACACCTAAGGTTCCGCTGGCGTCTTGATGAACCGGCTCAGAAGAAATATTTACTGCAATGACTAAAGTTGCCCCCATCTGTCTTGCATAACTGACTGGTACTGGCGCTACTAAACCACCATCGACATATTCTTTACCGCTGATCACTGCCGGCTGAAATACTCCGGGTACGCTGCAAGATGCGCGAACGGCTAAACCGGTATTGCCTGTTCTAAATAGAACCCCATTGCCAGATTGCAATTCAGTAGCAACAATTCCTAGGGGGATGCGCATTTGCTCAATCGATTTATTTTGAACTTCTCTGTTGACCATATTTTGCAGGGCATCACCTTTAATGAGTCCGCCAAATCGACCGGCAAACGGGAGGCCCCAGTCAGCAATCGTGGCCTCATCCAGATTGAGGGCCAAGCGATTGAGATCATTCCCAGTGGCGCCTGATGCGAGGAGGGTGGCAATGACGCTGCCAGCGCTACTGCCGACAACAATATCGGGTCTGATGCCCTGGGCTTCTAATGCCTTAATGACGCCTACGTGAGCGAAGCCTCGAGCTGCTCCAGCACCCAGAACTAGGCCAACGACGGGTTTTTTGCTCCCCACCAGACTACAAGAGCTCAAACCTGTGCCTCCAAGTAGGGCACCCATGCCAATTCCGAGGCTGAGTAGGCGACGGCGCTCCAAGGAATGGATGGCCTGAGGCATGGATAAAGGGGGTTTGGTGGAATTCTTGTGCATGTGGCTATTGTATTGAGCCTACCTTATAATGGGCGCAAGGTGAACGAAAAGTACTTCGTTTCAGCGCGGGCATATCCCAAGAAGAATTGATGAGATGGATTGTCTGTAGTAGCTTGAGAACACCAAAACCCATTACTAAATACCTTTTAAAGCCTAGTCAGGATTACTCCTGATAGCCCGAATTTTATGGACGATCACAATAAGCGCGTCATTGAAACAGCCCTCCTGTGCGCACAGGAACCACTCACCGTTGCTGATTTGTCTCGCTTATTTGTAGAAGACATCACTACGGCAGATATCGATGAAGCATTGGTCGAGCTGCAACGTGCTTGGGATGACAAGGGTATGGAGTTGGTACATATCGCAACTGGCTGGCGTTTTCAAAGCCGTATCTCAATGCGCGAGTACCTTGATCGCTTGACTCCAGAAAAGCCGCCGAAGTATTCACGTGCTGTTATGGAAACTTTAGCCATCATCGCTTACCGCCAACCTGTGACCCGTGGTGAGATCGAGGAAATTCGTGGTGTTGCTGTGAGTAGTAACGTAATGAAGCAATTAGAAGATCGTGGTTGGGTTGAGGTAATTGGTCATAAAGAAACCATTGGCCGCCCAGGCTTGTATGCCACCACCAAACAATTTTTAGATGATCTTAGCCTGACCAATTTGCAAAGCTTGCCGATTTTGGAAGATGCGGCGCCAATGGCTGCTGCAGCGCAATTAGGCCAAGCAGTAATGGAGTTTGACCCATCTGCCACTGTGGAGACAGTAGTGATTGATGCGGATGCTCAAGAGGTGAGCGAGATTGACGAAGAGACAACCGAAGCAACTTTAGAAGAAACCAGTATTGAGGTTTCTGAAGAAGAGGCTAAAGAAGTTACCCCTGAGTCTGAAGACAACCCAGACGAAACAAAATAATAATTAATGACAAGCTCTAACGAAAACGATTCATCCCCGGTAGTAAATCCATCGGCAACCCCTTCTAATGCAGACGCTGCACCATCGAACTCCGATGGCCAAAAGTCTGAAGGTGGAGAGCGTGGTGAACGTCGCCCGCGCCGCCAAGGTGCCGGAGGCAGTAAACACCCATTTAATAAGAAGCGTCCATTTAATAAAGATCGACCACGCCGTGAAGGTGGTGATGGCAATGGTCCGCGTGAAGGTGGTAACAATCAAGGCAATAACCAATCTTCTAAATTAGCTCCCAATCCAGCTGAGAGTGAGGCTTTGTTTGCTTCAGTTGTCTCTGGTGAGTTTGACGCGGCTTTAGATGCTCCTGAAGTTGAGGAATTAAAAAATCCCGATGGCGTGAATGAGAACGAGGTATCTCATCAAACTGGTGCAGAGCGTCGCGCGCAACGTGCACAACGCTCACGCGAAGATGAAGATTCAGATGCGCCAACCGATGAGGAAATGAGTAGTCTGCAGTTTGCGAACGTTGATGACCTCCCGCTCAGTTTGCGTGATGAAGTTTGGTCTGACCTCGATGGTTTAGATGATGATGCTGATGATGAAGATACCGTTAAGTTGCACAAGGTATTGGCTGATGTTGGTATGGGATCCCGTCGCGATATGGAAGACTTGATTATTCAAGGGCGCGTATCAGTTAACGGATTACCAGCGCATATTGGTCAGCGTATTGGACCAACAGATCAAGTGCGTATCAATGGCAAACCTGTACATCGCAAGATTCAGACTAAGCCGCCGCGCGTGATCATGTATCACAAGCCGGCAGGTGAGATCGTTAGCCAGTCAGACCCAGAGGGTCGTCCAACCGTATTTGATCGTTTACCTAAACCGCGTCAAGGACGCTGGATCGCGGTAGGTCGATTGGACTTTAATACCGAAGGTCTTTTGTTGTTCACCACTTCTGGTGAGTTAGCAAATCGCTTAATGCATCCCCGTTACGGTGTCGAGCGTGAATACGCCGTGCGTATCTTAGGTGACTTGAGTCAAGAAAATACTTCGCTCTTAAAGAGTGGCATTACGCTCGATGATGGCCAAGCAAAATTCTTGCGCCTAGCGATGGGCGGCGGCGAAGGCGCTAACCGTTGGTATCACGTTGCATTAAGTGAGGGTCGTAATCGCGAAGTGCGTCGTATGTTCGAAGCAGTTGGTCATACGGTCTCTCGCTTGATTAGAACTCGTTACGGTATTTTCTTATTACCTCCACGCCTGCGACGTGGCAAATGGGAAGAGATTGAGGCCGGTGGCATTTACAACTTGATGAAGTCTGCTGGTTTAAAAATGCCACAGCCTCAAGATAAGGGCCGTAACCCGAATCCTAATAATCGTGATCGTCGCCCGATGGGTGAAGATTTTCAGCCGGATCCAATGCAAACCTCGGTTTCTTATTGGGGATCCCGTGATGCTTTAACCCTTGCTAGTGGCCATAACGGCCTAACGCATCAAGGTAGGGGGGGTAAGCCAGGCGGTGGCGGTGGTTCTGGCGAAGGGCGCGGTCCATTCCGTGGGCGCACTCAAGGCGGTAGGCCAGGTCAGGGAGGACAAGGCGGTCGTGGCGGGCAAGGCGGACAGGGTGGTCAAGGTAGTCAAGGCCAAAACCGCAGTAAAGGCAGCAAAGTTCACCACGGGCAGTCTGCTTTTGTGACAGGCAACCCCCAGAGTCCTGGAAATGGCCCAAAACGAGGCGCACCAAAAGGGCGCAAACCCTTCAATAAAGGGCCTAGAAAACCGCGTAATCCGGGCGAAAGCTTCTGATTTGTATCAGTTTTCTGCTAAATAGGCTATAATTTTGGTCTTACAGCATGGTTTTGCTGTTTTGAGTAGTTACCGACTGATGTTGCGATCAACGTAAGTCGGCCTGTTCTGAATTTCGAGAATATGGGCTTTGAAGCCCATTTTTTTTTGCCATTTTGGTATGAAGGGGTGTCGTGAAGGATCAGCAGGTTATCTCTGCAGAGCTGGAAAACTTGGGTTACACGCTAGTGGAGATAGAGCGTGAAGCCGGAGGATTGCTGCGCGTCACGATTGAAAACCCAGATTACGAACGCTTGATTTCTGTTTTGGATTGCGAGAAGGTAAGCCATCAGTTGAGCTACACCTTGCCAGTTGAAAACATTCCTTATGAGCGTTTAGAGATCTCATCTCCAGGATTGGATCGTCCAGTGAAAAGTGCCGCTGATTATGAGCGCTTTGCTGGAATGCAAGTAGATTTGAAGTTGCGCGTGGCAGTTGGCGGTCGCAAGAATTTTCGTGGTGAGTTGCAAGGTTTGCTGAGTGGTGAGTTGAATTCACCAGATGCAAAGTTTGGTTTGGTATTTGAGGGTGTTGATGGTCAGCCCTCTCAATTGGAGTTCTCTTTAGCCGAGGTCGATAAGACTCGGTTGGTCCCTGTTATTGATTTCAAAGGAAGAAAGTCATGAGCCGAGAAGTTCTCATGTTGGCAGACGCGTTAGCGCGTGAAAAGAACGTTGATCAAGCGATCGTATTCGAGGCGTTGGAGATGGCTTTAGCCTCTGCGACTAAGAAGCGCTACGCTACAGAAGATGTGGATATCCGCGTTGCGATTGATCGTGAAACTGGTGAATACGAAACCTTCCGTCGCTGGTTGGTTGTGCCCAATGAAGCTGGTTTGCAAGAGCCGGACAAAGAGATTCTGCAATTTGAAGCCCAAGAGCAACTCCCCGACATGGAAGTTGGTGACTACATCGAAGAGCAAATCGAATCTTTAGCGTTTGGTCGTATCGGTGCACAAGCTGCTAAGCAAGTGATCTTGCAACGCATTCGTGACGCTGAACGCGAACAGATTTTGAACGACTACCTTGAGCGTGGCGAAAAAGTCATGACCGGTACCGTCAAACGGGCAGACAAGAATGGCTTGATTATTGAATCTGGTCGTGTTGAAGCATTGCTCCGCCGCGATCAAATGATTCCGAAAGAGAACTTACGTTCTGGCGACCGTGTTCGCGCATACATCCTGAAAGTGGATCGTGAAGCACGTGGTCCTCAGATTGAGCTTTCTCGTACTTGCCCAGATTTCTTGATCAAGTTGTTTGAGAACGAGGTTCCTGAGATGGAGCAGGGTTTATTGGAGATCAAAGGCGCTGCCCGTGATCCTGGTATCCGCGCAAAAATTGCGGTGATTACTTATGACAAGCGCATCGATCCAATTGGCACTTGCGTTGGCGTACGTGGTACCCGTGTGACTGCGGTTCGTAACGAAGTTGCTGGCGAAGCAGTGGATATCGTATTGTGGTCAGAAGATCCAGCTCAATTTGTGATTGGTGCTTTGGCTCCAGCGCAAGTTTCATCAATCGTGGTTGACGAAGAGCGTCATGCAATGGACGTAGTAGTTGACGAAGAAAACTTAGCAATCGCTATTGGTCGTAGCGGACAGAACGTTCGTTTGGCGAGCGATTTGACTGGTTGGCAGATCAACATCATGACTCCTGAAGAGTCTGCTGAGAAAACTGAAAAAGAAGCATCTTCCGTACGTCAGTTGTTTATGGATAAGTTGGATGTGGACCAAGAAGTGGCTGATATCTTGATTGAAGAAGGTTTCAACACATTAGAAGAAGTAGCTTACGTGCCATTGTCTGAAATGTTAGAGATTGATTCATTCGATGAAGATACTGTGAATGAGTTGCGTACACGCGCTCGTGATTCTTTGTTAACCATGGAGTTGGCAAAAGAAGAGCGTATTGGCGAAGTGTCACAAGACTTACGTTCCTTAGAGGGAATGACTACAGAACTGATTGCTAAGCTTGCTGACAATCAGGTACATACCCGTGACGACCTTGCTGAACTAGCTGTTGATGAGCTGGTTGAGGCGACACAAATTGACGAAGAAACTGCGAAAACGCTCATCATGAAAGCGCGCGAACATTGGTTTACTTCATGAGAGGAAGTAGTGCATGGCAACAACAGTAAAAGTACTCGCTAAAGAATTAAAACGTACCGCGCCAGACCTCTTGGAGCAGTTGAAGGCGGCCGGTATCGAAAAAGGTTCTGAGGACGATAGCATTACCGAAAAGGACAAAACTGTCCTGCTTGAGCATTTGCAAAAAGAGCATGGCAGCGCAGATACTGGCGCGCGCAAAAAGATTACTCTAATCAAGCGCGAGAGCTCAGAAATTCGTCAAGCGGATTCTGCTGGACGCACTCGTACTGTGCAGGTTGAAGTTCGCAAAAAGCGTGTGCTCGTTAAGGCCGGTGATAAGGCGCCTGAAGAGACTCCAGTTCCAGCGGCTAAAGAAGTTGCTCCAGTAGCACCGGCAAAGCCGGTTATTTCTGAAGAAGAATTAGAGAAGCGCGCAGCTGAAGCAACACGCCAGGCTGAGTTATTGGCTCGTCAAGAAGCAGAAATGAAGGCCGCTGAAGAAGCGCGTCAAAAAGAAGTTGCAGCTCCAGTAATTGCTAAAGAAGAGGCGCCTGTAGATGCAGCGCCGGCTGCTGCTGCAGCAGTAGCAGAGAAAAAGGCGGCAGCAGATAAAGCAGCTAAAGATTTAGCTGCTAGCAAAGAAAAAGAATTAGCGGATATTCGTGTCCGTCGTGCTGCCGCTGAAGCTGAGGCTTTGGCGATTCGCGACATGATGAGCGCTCCTGCACGTGTTCTCAAAGCACCAAGTGAAATTGCTGCTGAAGAAGCGAAAAAAGGTACTTTGCACAAACCTGCAAAAGTTGAAGGTGCTGACGATAAAAAGAAGGCCGCTGCTAAAGTTGGCGGCAAGACTATTAAATCTTCTGAGACATCATCCACTTGGCAAGAAGAAGGCGCTAAGAAGCCTGGCGGCCTAAAGACTCGTGGCGATTCTTCTGGTGGTGTTGGTGGATGGCGTTCAGGCGGTGGACGCAAGAAACAGCGTCAAATCGCTGAAGCGAACGTTGATACGAATTTCCAAGTTCCAACAGAGCCAGTGGTACGTGACGTTCATGTTCCAGAAACGATTACTGTTGCTGAGTTAGCCCATGCAATGGCGGTGAAGAGTGCTGAAGTGATTAAGTTGTTGATGGGTATGGGCCAGATGGTCACCATCAATCAAGTACTTGATCAAGATACCGCAATGATTCTTGTAGAAGAAATGGGCCATACAGCTCATGCTGCAAAACTGGATGATCCAGATTTAGATCTTGGTACTGATGGTCATGATGCAGAGTTATTGCCACGTCCTCCAGTCGTTACAGTGATGGGCCACGTTGACCATGGTAAAACTTCTTTGCTTGATAAGATTCGTGCAGCTAAAGTAGCTACCGGTGAAGCTGGTGGCATTACTCAGCATATTGGTGCATACCATGTGGAAACTCCACGCGGCATGATTACCTTCTTAGATACTCCGGGTCACGAAGCCTTTACGGCAATGCGTGCTCGCGGTGCTAAGGCAACGGACATTGTGATCTTGGTTGTTGCGGCAGATGACGGCGTGATGCCGCAAACAAAAGAAGCGATTCACCATGCACTTGCAGGCGGCGTTCCAATTGTGGTGGCAATTAACAAGATTGATAAACCAGAAGCCAATTCTGAGCGCGTCAAAACTGAGTTGGTGGCAGAGCAAGTGGTTCCCGAAGAATACGGTGGCGATGTGCCATTTATTCCGGTATCCGCAAAAACTGGTGAGGGCATTGATGCCTTGCTAGAGAATGTGCTCTTACAAGCTGAAATCTTGGAATTGAAAGCGCCTAAAGACGCGCCAGCTCAAGGCTTAGTCATTGAAGCTCGTTTGGATAAAGGTAAGGGCCCAGTTGCGACCGTATTGGTTCAATCAGGCACGCTCAAACGTGGGGATATGTTGTTGGCGGGTTCAACCTACGGACGCGTACGCGCTATGTTGGATGAAAACGGCAAGCCATGTAACGAAGCAGGCCCATCTATTCCGGTAGAAATTCAAGGTTTAGCCGATGTTCCTGCAGCTGGTGAGTCAGTGCAGGTTGTTCCTGATGAGCGTAAAGCTCGTGAAATCGCATTGTTCCGTCAAGGCAAGTTCCGTGATGTGAAGTTAGCGAAACAGCAGGCATTCAAGCTTGAAACCATGATGGAAAACATGGAAGAAGGTGCGGTTGAAGCGAAGTTGTTGCCGCTCATTATTAAGGCTGACGTACAAGGTTCTCAAGAAGCTTTGGCACAGTCATTAATGAAGCTATCTACACCAGAGGTTAAAGTTCAAATTGTTCACGCAGGCGTTGGTGGTATTACTGAAACTGACGTTAATTTGGCTGTTGCTTCTAAAGCAGTTATTTTTGGATTTAACTCCCGCGCAGATGCAGCAGCTCGTAAGCTAGCCGAGAACAATGGTGTGGATATTCGCTATCACAACATTATTTATGACGCAGTGGATGAAGTGAAGTTGGCTCTGAGCGGCATGTTGACTCCAGATAAGAAAGAAGAAATCACTGGTCTCGTTGAGATTCGTCAGGTCTTCTTGGTATCTAAGGTTGGTGCAATTGCAGGTTGCTTAGTGGTTGATGGAATCATTAAACGCACATCTAGCGTTCGTCTCTTGCGTGACAACGTCGTTGTTTGGACTGGTGAATTGGACTCTCTCAAGCGCTTCAAAGATGATGCTAAAGAAGTTCGTGCCGGTGTCGAGTGCGGCCTGTCATTAAAAGGCTACAACGACATCAAAGAAGGTGACCAGCTTGAGGTATTTGAAGTTACTGAAGTTGCACGTTCACTCTAAGCAATATGCATAAAACTAGCCCGCATCGTAACCAGCGTCTCGCCGATCAAATTCAGCGAGACCTGGCCGAACTTATTCCTCGTGAATTGCGTAGTCCGAGTTTGGGTTTAATCACCTTACAAAGTATTGAGCTCACACCGGATCTGGCCCATGCCAAAGTGTTCTTTACGGTTTTGGGTGCTGAGCCTGAGCATGCTTTAAAAGCGCTTCAAGAAAAAGCAGGATATTTGCACTCACTCTTGTTTAAGCGTTTGCATATTCATACTGTTCCTACTTTACATTTTCACTATGACAGCTCAGTAGAGCATGGTATAGAGATGTCTCGATTGATCGATCAAGCAGTAGAGAGCGATCATAAAGACGAGACTAAGTAATTCATGTCTATACGGATCGACGGCGTAGTGCTGCTAGATAAACCTGCTGGAATGAGTTCACAGGGTGCGGTTACCGCTGTCAAGCGCGCCTTTAATGCCGACAAGGCGGGTCATACCGGTACTTTGGATCCAATGGCTACAGGCCTATTACCTATTTGCTTAGGTGAAGCAACTAAGTATTCACAAGACCTACTTGAGGCTGATAAGACCTATATCGCGCAAGTAAAGTTTGGCTCTCGTACTGATACCGGTGATGCTGAGGGTCTCACTATTGAAGAGTTACCTTTGCCAGTATTTGCCAGTGAAGTTGACCTCAAATCTGCATTAGATGCTTTGCTCCCAAAATTTACGGGTCCGATTTCTCAAGTGCCGCCAATGTATTCTGCACTCAAACGTGACGGTAAGCCGTTGTATGAATATGCTCGTGCAGGGGTTGAGTTAGAGCGCACTGCGCGGGATATCACTATTCATTCCATTCGTTGGACGAATATTGCTTGGCCAGAAGCTACATTAGAAGTTAGCTGCAGTAAAGGAACCTATATTCGCGTTCTGGCTGAAGATATTGGCAATGCTTTAGGTTGTGGTGCTCACTTAGTTGGTTTGCGCCGCACCGAAGTAGGGCACCTAAATCTAGAGCAATCTTTTACGATTGAATCGATTCAGAGCGGCTCGAAAAATACTGCTGAGTATATTTTGCCGGTTGACGCGCTCTTACAAACTTTGCCCCATTTAACGGTGGATGAGCAACAGGCTAAACGTCTTGAGATGGGGCAACGTGTGCCACTCAATTTACCTTCCATTGAAGCATTGGTACGCATTTATCGCGCTACCGCTGCTCCTCATAACTTTATTGGTACTGCTGATTGGCGCTCTGGTGTGTTACATCCAAAGCGTTTGATTTCTCAAGCCCATTAATTAATCATTATTTATAACCCTTTTACTTATCTTTAACATTAGAAGCTTCACATGACTAAACGCGCACTTCGTAACATAGCAATCATCGCCCACGTTGACCACGGTAAAACTACTTTGGTTGACCAACTCTTGCGCCAATCTGGCACATTCCGTTCGAATGAAAAAATGACCGAACGCGTCATGGACTCAAACGATTTGGAAAAAGAGCGTGGCATCACTATTTTGTCCAAGAACTGTGCGGTTGAATATGACGGCACACACATCAACATCGTTGATACCCCGGGACACGCGGACTTCGGTGGTGAAGTAGAGCGCGTTCTCTCCATGGTTGACGGTGTATTGCTCTTGGTTGATGCCGTAGAAGGCCCAATGCCACAGACCCGCTTTGTTACTAAGAAAGCCTTGGCTTTAGGTTTGAAGCCTATCGTGGTGATTAACAAAGTTGACCGCCCAGGCGCACGTACTGATTACGTAATCAACGCAACTTTTGAATTGTTTGACAAACTAGGTGCAACTGAAGAGCAGCTAGACTTCCCGGTTGTGTATGCATCTGGTTTGAACGGATATGCCGGTTTGACTGACGATGTACGCGAAGGTGATATGCGTCCATTGTTTGACACAGTGTTAAAGCATGTACCAGTTCGTGATGACAATCCGGAAGGTCCTTTGCAGTTGCAGATTACCTCAATTGAGTACAGCACTTACGTTGGTAAGATTGGTGTAGGCCGCGTGAATCGCGGAACTGTTAAGCCATTGATGGATGTTGTATTCATGGATGGCCCTGATGGCGTTCAGCGCAAAGGCCGCATTAACCAAGTATTGAAATTCCGTGGCTTAGAGCGCGAATTAGTAGATGAAGCGCAAGCAGGCGACATCGTATTGGTAAACGGTATTGAAGATTTAGCGATTGGTACAACAATCTGTGCACCTGATGTACCAGAAGCTTTGCCAATGCTAAAGATCGACGAACCTACTTTGACCATGAACTTCATGGTGAACACTAGCCCATTGGCTGGTCGTGAGGGTAAGTTTGTTACGAGCCGTCAGATTCGTGAACGTCTTGACCGTGAATTGAAATCTAACATGGCTTTGCGCGTTAAGGAAACAGACGACGACACTGTATTTGAAGTATCTGGTCGTGGCGAATTGCACCTCACTATCTTGGTAGAGACAATGCGTCGTGAAGGTTACGAATTAGCAGTTTCCCGTCCACGCGTTGTTTTCCATGAAGAAGATGGCGTGAAGATGGAGCCGTATGAAAACTTAACAGTTGACCTTGAAGATACAACTCAAGGCGCTGTGATGGAAGACTTGGGCAAACGTAAAGGTGAATTGCTCGACATGGTGAGTGATGGTAAAGGTCGTACACGTCTCGAGTACCGTATTCCTGCGCGTGGCTTGATCGGCTTCCAGGGCGATTTCATGACTATGACTCGCGGTAACGGTTTAATGAGTCATACCTTTGATTCATATGCGCCAGCAAAAGATGGTATCTTGGGTGAGCGTCATAACGGCGTGTTGATTAGCCAGGACGATGGCGAAGCAGTTGCTTACGCATTGTGGAAGCTACAAGACCGCGGCCGTATGTTTGTGAGCCCTGGAGATCCATTGTATGAAGGTATGGTAATTGGTATTCATAGCCGCGATAACGACTTGGTTGTGAATCCAATTAAAGGTAAGCAATTAACCAACGTTCGCGCTTCCGGTACTGACGAAGCAGTTCGCCTGGTAACTCCAATTGCAATGAACTTGGAATACGCAGTTGAGTTTATTGATGACGATGAATTGGTTGAAGTAACACCGAAGAGTATTCGTATTCGTAAGCGCTACCTCAAGGAGCATGAGCGTAAAAAAGCATCACGCGAGTAAGCTCACTCACGCTACACAACAAAAGTCACCTCAGGGTGGCTTTTGTTCTTCATTGAAATCAAAACTCCAAAAATATAAATAAGCTAAGTAAAAATAGATCCTCATGCTGCCATCAATTGAACAACGTCTTGCCCAAGAACTTTCCGCTAAACCTGCTCAAGTAGCTGCTGCTATAGCTCTGATGGATGAGGGGGCCACCGTACCATTTATTGCTCGTTACCGTAAAGAGGCTACTGGTGGCTTAGATGATGCGCAATTACGTTTATTGGAAGAGCGTCTTAGCTATCTTCGTGAACTAGAGGATCGCCGCAAGACAATCGTTGCTTCGATTGAGGAGCAGGGCAAGATGACGCCCGAGTTACTGAAGGCCATCATGTTGGCAGAGGATAAGACTCGCTTGGAGGATCTTTATCTGCCATATAAACCCAAAAGAAGGACTAAGGCGCAAATCGCCTTAGAAGCTGGATTAGAGCCATTAGCAAATGACCTCCTCAATAACCCTAAGCTCGACCCTGAAACAGTAGCTGCAAAGTATCTCAAGGAAGCGTTCCAGGTTGATGGGGCAGATAATCCTGGCGTTGCGGATACCAAGGCTGCGCTTGAAGGCGCACGCCAAATTTTGATGGAGCGTTTTGCTGAAGATGCAACATTGGTCCAGTCTCTCAGGGAATACCTGCAAGACCATGGCGTTGTTGAATCTAAAGTCATTGCCGGCAAAGAGCAAGAGGGTGAGAAGTTTGCGGATTACTTTGATTACTCGGAGCCGATTAAAGCGATTCCATCGCACCGCGCCTTAGCTTTGTTCAGGGGTCGTCGCGAACAGATGTTGATGGTTAATCTACGTCTCGATACCGAGGAAGAAAAGCCAAAGTGGGATTCACCACATAATCCTTGCGAGAACCGTATTGCCAATCATTTCAAGATTAAAAATGATGGTCGCCCGGCCGATGCTTGGTTAGCTGACACCGTCCGCTGGACTTGGCGCATCAAGTGCTCTCTGCATTTGGAGTCAGAACTCATGACAGCATTGCGTGAGCGCTCAGAGACTGAGGCGATTAACGTATTTGCTCGTAATCTCAAAGACCTATTGCTGGCTGCTCCAGCCGGCCCAAGAGTGACTATAGGTCTTGATCCCGGAATGCGAACTGGTGTGAAAGTAGCGGTAGTGGATGCTACTGGAAAAGTAGTAGATACCGAGGTCATCTACCCACACCAACCTAAAAACGATTGGGCCGGTTCATTGCATACCCTGGCTAAGTTGGCCGAGAAGCACAATGCCACCTTAATCTCGATTGGTAACGGCACCGCATCTCGTGAGACGGATAAATTAGCTCAAGAACTCATTAAAGCTAAGCCAGAACTCAAACTCACTAAGATTGTTGTATCTGAAGCGGGGGCTTCTGTTTATTCTGCCTCCGAATACGCATCAAAAGAATTGCCGGGTATGGACGTTTCATTGCGCGGTGCCGTATCGATTGCCCGAAGATTACAAGATCCATTAGCTGAACTAGTGAAGATTGATCCTAAATCAATTGGCGTGGGCCAGTATCAGCATGATGTGATGCAAACCCAGTTAGCTAAATCATTAGTCGCAGTTGTAGAGGATTGCGTAAATGCTGTCGGTGTTGATGTGAACACCGCCTCAGCCCCATTGCTAGCAAGGGTTTCCGGCTTAAGCTCTACTGTGGCTGAAGGCATAGTGGCCTATCGCGATAGTAAGGGAGCATTTAAATCTAGAGCAGATCTCAAAAGTGTGCCGCGTCTCGGCGATAAAACATATGAGCAGGCTGCCGGCTTCTTACGCATCATGAATGGCGTTGATCCACTAGATGCTTCAGCAGTTCATCCCGAATCATATCCTTTGGTAGAAAAGATTCTGAAGGACATTAAGAAGGGTGTAAAGGAAGTGATTGGTGATACCAGCTTGCTGAAGTCACTCTCACCAGAAAAATATGCTGATGGTCAGTTTGGTGTGCCCACTGTTACTGACATTATTAAAGAATTAGAAAAGCCAGGCCGCGACCCACGTCCTGAATTTACTACCGCAACATTTAAAGATGGTGTTGAGAAAATAAGCGATCTCAAGACGGATATGATTCTTGAGGGTGTGGTGACTAATGTTGCCGCCTTTGGTGCTTTTGTGGATATTGGTGTACATCAAGATGGTTTGGTGCATATCTCCGCTTTATCTAATACTTTCGTAAAAGATCCACATAGCGTGGTGAAGGCTGGGCAGGTAGTGAAGGTTAAAGTCCTGGAGGTGGATGAAAAACGTAAACGCATTGCGCTAACCATGCGTTTGACAGACGAGGCCCCAAGAGAAGGTGCGAAATCTGAGCAAAGAAGCCCCAATCGCCCTAAATCAAGCGAACCTAGAAAGCCGCAAGAAGAAAGAAGGCAAGCGCCCCCAATGAATAATGCTATGGCAGCTGCCTTTGGCAAGCTTAAGAAATAATTATTTATTAGAGATTTTCTCCCCATTGGGGTGTCAAATTCTCTAAACTATTACTTTGTATGTTTAACCACGAATGACAAGGATTTCCGTGAAAATGTCTCGATCAATTTTCCGTATTGCGGCGATTTCGCTGTGTGCACTAGGCGTAAGTATTTCTGCTGCAAAAGCGGCTGATTTTCCTGGTGATCGTCCGATTACTTTAGTGGTCCCATTCTCAGCTGGTGGTCCAACCGATAAGGTGGCTCGTGAGCTGGCCTTAGCAATGGGTAAGCAACTCAAAGGTCAGGTCATTGTGGATAACAGTCCTGGTGCTGGTGGCACGATTGCGGCTAAACGTGTCATTAATTCCAAAAATGATGGTTACACATTACTAATTCACCATATTGGCATGTCTACAGCCCCGGCTTTGTATAAGAATTTGGGTTTTGATCCAATGACTGATTACGAATACGTTGGTCAAGTTGCCGACGTTCCGATGATTTTAGTTGGCAATAAAGATTTGCCTCCTAAGAACTATCAAGAACTTCTCCCGTACATGAAGGCAAACGTAGGTAAGATTGCTTACGCCAATGCAGGCGTAGGTTCTGCCAGCCACTTGTGCGGCCTGCTCTTTATGAGCCGTATTCAGCTGGATTTGACAACTGTTCCATACAAAGGCACTGCGCCTGCATTGACCGATTTGATCGGTGGTCAGGTGCAATTGATGTGTGATCAGACAACCAATCTTTCAGGTCAGTTGGCAACTAACGCAGTGAAGCCTTATGGCACAACCACAATGCAACGCATTAAAGCCTTTGAAAAGATTCCGACGCTCAATGAGCAGGGCTTAAAGAACTTTGAAGTGAAGGTTTGGCATGGTGTTTATGCGCCTAAGGGTACTCCAAAAGCAGAGATGGATAAGTTGGCCAAAGCATTGCAAGGTGCCATTCAGGATCCGCTGTACAAGCAACACATGGCTGAGTTGGGTGTTGAGATTCCATCTCAAGCAAGTGCTACTCCAGAAGGCTTGAAAAAGCATTTGAAGGCACAGATTGATTTATGGACACCAATCATTAAGGCTGCAGGTATTTACGCAGATTAAGATGCCGGTAGTTTGGTCTTCAAATAAGAAAACCGCCTTTTGGGCGGTTTTTTGTTGAGCAAACAATATTTATTCCTGAATAGGCATTACTGTTACTGCCACCTCTAAGGTATGGTCTGCTCCACCATGGATTACTCCGCGGATAGGGGAGACATCAGAGTAATCTCTGCCCTGAGCTAGATGAATATAATCTTCCCCAGGAGTTCCATAGCCCCAGCGATTATTGGTTGGGTCTAGATCACACCAAATGCCTTTACCCAGTGCGCCGTTTTCATCTATGCTGGGAACATAAACCGATACCCAAGCATGCGAAGCATCGCCGCCAATCAGTCTTGCTTGACCAGGTGCGGGATTCGTCAGAATATAGCCGCTAATATATTTTGCTGGAATGCCGATACTGCGGAGCGAAGCAATCAAAATATGTGCGAAGTCCTGACATACACCTTCACGCTTATTTAGTGCCTCTAGTGCAGGCGTATTGACATCAGTACTTTTGCTAACGTAATGAAATTCGCTATAGATGCGTTTCATCAAATCAATTGCCGCATCTAATATGGGTCTACCAGCTGTGAAATTAGCCCT
The DNA here is from genome assembly GCF_035011225.1 of Polynucleobacter sp. JS-JIR-II-c23. Lineage (NCBI taxonomy): Bacteria > Pseudomonadati > Pseudomonadota > Betaproteobacteria > Burkholderiales > Burkholderiaceae > Polynucleobacter > Polynucleobacter sp. JS-JIR-II-c23. The sequence continues at coordinate 873,610 of NZ_JAYGQT010000001.1, forward strand.
CGCAAATTCTGAAAACTCTGGACGCAGGCTGACAAATGGAGATGTGAATAAAAATTCTGAGGCTGCATCCCATTTAGTGTTTGAGTGATAGCGGAAATATTCACGAACCTGTTCCCATGTTGCGGTTTCCTGTGGTTTGGGACCATAAGCAATACTAGAGGTTTCAATTAACGACTTGGCGGTGATCAAAAGCTCACTGTGTCTATTTTGTAGCGAGAAAAAGGTGCAAACATTGCCATAGCTATCTTGATTTTCTTCGCTCCAAGAGGGTCTGGGATTAACTTGAACCTCTGATTTTAGTACTCGCTGGGTCTCTAGATCTGCCGGCTTGAGGTGGGCAAAATGCTGCGCAATCTCAACATCTGGATCGTAAGAGTAGCGGGTATCGTGGGTAATTTCTAGCAACATCATTGGCGTATTACATTTGAATGCTGTATTCATTGGAGTGAATCAGATTGAAATAGCGTGCGCTAATTTCATCAGAAACATTCCAGGCGGACTGCGAGCAATTACGCAAACAATTTCTGAGATCCGATAGGTTGCCAAAGCCATCAGCTGTGGATAGCGAAAACAAGTCGTAATCCAGTAAGTTAATGACGCTGCGGGTGAGCTCATCGGGATTATTACGTTCGGTACCCGCTAACTTTGATAGGCGAGCTCTAAGCGCCTTACTAACCCATGCGAGTGATCGCGGATTTTCATCATCCATAACTAGTAAGCTAATTAAAGGAGCGATTTCCCGGCTTTGTTGGTGCTGCGCATGGAAGGTGATGGTGCTATCAAATAAATTGAGTAGGGCGGTATAGCCTGAGCTATCGGCATTTGGATTATTCAGTAAGCCAGAAGCGATGGCTGAATCTAAGGCATTCGTCAGAAAGGCAAGTCTCTCGATATGTCGACCAATAGAAAGTAGTTGCCAGCCATCATCGCGTGTCATACGGTCAGTTTGTGCGCCGGTAATCGCAGCTAAGCAGCTGCTCGCGCCATTTAAAGCGTCGATAGCGAGGGAAGCAGAAAAATCATTAAAGGTGCTAGCTTTATGGCAATCAGCCTGAAATTGCTCGATGCAATGGTTGATGGTGCTCCATTGCTCAGTTGAGAGTCGTTCTCTTACATTGGAGGCAGTGCGCTTCATGGCTTGAAGGTTATAGCCCACACTGGTAACGCTATCGCTGGCATTAAGAGAGTTAATTAAAGTGCGCTCAAAAATTCGGTGACGTATAGCACTCTGATCAAAATTGCTTGGAACACCTTCAGGTACAAGTCCGTAGTGGTGGCATAGGTTTTCTAGCCAGGACCATAGTGAACGGGAGGGGGTGTACTCGCTATTAATATTTTCAAGATAGAGCTTGGCTAAGCGCAGAATATTTTCACTGCGCTCAGTGTAGCGCCCGAACCAATAGAGATTCTCGGCGGCACGGCTGGTAACTAAGCGCTTACGCATCACTTTTTCAGGGGCTTGAATCGGATGCTGGGGTTGTTGTCCTTGCTCTTGGGATGGCTGCGGGCTTTGCACCCATACATCCGCACTACTACCGCCCCGTTGCATCGAGGCAATACCTGAATCAGTGCTGGCGATACGGGCAAGTCCACCAGGCAATACTTGCCAGCTGTTAGGCCCATCGCTCAAAGCAAAGACTCGCAACATATAAGAATGAGGTTCAATCAAAGAAGCGTCGTTGAGATTAAAGGCGTTTAACCAGGTTGGCATTTGTGCCAATGGAATATAGGTTTGTACTGTGTGTTCATCTGGCTGGCGCGTAACGCGGCCTACCCATTCATCTAATTGGGCCTGATTCAGATCGCAACCTAGGGCAGATTCATAATTTTGATGACCCGTGCCATTCGGATAGGTTGGCTTAATAGCGCTATGTCCTAAATTTGGAATAGCAGCCTCTAGTGCAGCGCGTTCACCACACCACCAGGTATCCATTGCTGGAAGCTGAACTTTTTCATTGAGAAGTCGTTCGCTAATCGCCGGTAAGAATCCCAATAGAGCTGGGGATTCTAGGAAGGCTGAGCCAGGAGCATTTGCCAATACAACATTGCCGGCACGTATAACTTGTAATAGACCGGGGACTCCTAGGGTGGAGTCAGAACGCAGTTCTAATGGATCCAAAAACTCATCGTCCAAACGTTTGAGCAAAATATGAACAGGCTCTAAACCGCGTACTGTTTTTAAAAATAAATGTTGGTCGCGTACGGTTAAATCACCACCCTCTACCAAGGTTAGGCCGAGATAGCGAGCAAGGTAGGCATGCTCAAAGTAGGTCTCGTTATAGGGGCCTGGTGTAAGTAGTGCGATATGCGCGTTTGCGCCTGCTGGGCTTTCAAGCTTTAATGCATCGATTAAGTCTCTATAGGCATTGGCTAGCGGGGCAATCTGCATGAGTTCATATGCTTTGGGAAATTGCCTTGCAATCAGATTGCGATTTTCCAAAAGATACCCAAGACCAGAAGGTGCTTGAGTACGTTGAGAAAGAACTGACCATGATCCATCAGGTGCTCTTGCTAAATCAAAAGCCATGATGTGAAGATGTTTTCTGTTATTAAGCTCGACGCCATGCATGGAGCGCAAATAACCAGGATGTCCATGAATTAATGCCGGAGGAATCCATCCTTCCTTTAGTAAATTTTGCGGCCCATATACATCCACCATAATGGCTTCAAGTAAACGCGCACGCTGCAAAACTCCAGACTGAATTTTTTGCCAAGAATCAGAGCTAATAAGCAGTGGAAATAAATCTACTGACCAAGGGCGCTGCGGACCAAACTCATCGGCATAGACGTTATAGGTGATGCCGTTATCCCGAATTTGCCTATTGAGTTCTTGGGTACGTTGATCGAGATCGCTTAAACCAGAGGAGCCAAGGGACTCAAAAAAAGTTTGCCACTGGGGTAGTAGAGATTGTGATTCCCCTCGCAACTCATCAAAATGCCCCTCTTTAGGCGTCGGTGATAGACGGTTGATCTCCTCCACCAGCAAGGGGTTGCTGGGGTCTTTCAAAGAATGGGTCTGATGGTTGTCCACAAACTATTGTCTCACCGCCGCATATCCAGGGTAAATGGAAATTCCTTGCTGGCTGGGAGGTCAATATTGGCCTGAACTCCATCAATGGTTCCTGGGGTATGGCCCATCCTAAAGAAGCGGGAAAGTCGGCGACTCTCGGCCTCATAGGCATTAATAGGGAAGTTGTCATAGTTTCGGCCACCAGGGTGAGCCACGTGATATTGACAGCCGCCAACTGAGCGTTTCATCCAAGTATCAACCATGTCAAATATCAATGGCACATGAATACCAATACTAGGGTGCAGGCTGGAAGGAGGATTCCAGGCCTTATAACGAATGCCTGCTACATATTCCCCGGCAATACCTGTGGGTTGGAGTGGTAAAGGTTCACCGTTGCAGGTAATGGTGTAGCGGCTTTGATTTAGACCGGTGACGCGCAACTCAACACGCTCCAATGAGGAGTCTACATAGCGGGCAGTTCCACCAGCAGCACTTTCCTCTCCCATCACATGCCATGGCTCAAGCGCATTGCGCAAGGTAAGTTCAGTGCCCATGACCTGCACTTGTCCAATGAGTGGGAAGCGGAATTCAAGGTGAGGTGCAAACCATTCGGCCTTAAAGGAGTAACCATGCTTTTGCATCTCTTCAATAACATCATCAAAGTCCATCTTGATAAATGTCGGTAAGAGACAGCGATCATGAAGCTCTGTGCCCCAGCGTGTCATTGGTGCCTCATAAGGCTTGTCCCAGAAGCGAGCAATCAAGGCGCGAATGAGTAATTGTTGGACGATGCTCATGTGAGCATGTGGAGGCATTTCAAAAGCGCGTAATTCTAATAAGCCTAAGCGACCCGTTTGACTATCTGGTGAATACATTTTATCAATACAGAACTCGCTGCGATGCGTATTGCCAGTGACGTCAATCAGGATATTGCGCAGAGTTCTATCCACCAGCCATGGCGGCATGCTTTGACCAAACTTCTTACGATTCTCATGAATTTCTTTCAGCGCGATTTCTAATTCGTAGATTTGGTCATTGCGCGCTTCATCTACTCGAGGAGCTTGACTTGTTGGTCCAATAAACATACCGCTAAAAAGATAGCTCAAGCTCGGGTGGTTGTGCCAATACAAAATCAGGCTGGCCAAGAGTTCAGGCTTGCGTAAGAAGGGGCTATCAATCGGCGTCGCACCACCCATCACAAAGTGATTACCACCACCTGTGCCGGTATGGCGGCCGTCTGCCATAAACTTCTCAGCAGAAAGTCGGGATTCAAAAGCGGCTTGATATAAGAATTCCGTATGCTCAACTAGCTCGCCCCAGTTATCGGCTGGATGAATATTGACCTCAATGACCCCTGGATCTGGTGTCACTTGTAATAACTTCAAGCGTGGGTCGCGTGGTGGGGTGTACCCCTCCAGCACAATTTGAAACTGAAGTTCCTCCGCAGTAGCTTCTACTGCTTCCAGTAAATTCAGATAGTCTTCAAGACGAGCGAGCGGGGGCATAAAGACATACAGCACGCCTGACTTACCGCCATGCTCATTCTCTGCCTTGGGTCCATTGGAGCGCATTGGATCACGCGCTTCTACACACATGGCTGTTCTGGTAACCCATGCTGCAGATTCTTGACGTTTTGGATGCCTTACCTCTTGCGACTGACTCCAAATCGTTTTGCCGGACGCTGTAAATTCTTTGCGAGTTGGTTGTTGTTGGTGAACAATTGACGCTTGATTGTTTAATGGCGGTCTAGGAGCAAATGGATCTTGCTCAATGTGATAGGGGTAGTCTGCTTTACTCACCCAGGGTAAGGACTCTAGGGGGAGTCGATAGCCCATTGGCGAATCGCCTGGAAGCAGATAGAGGCGATCATCTCGATATTCCCAGGGACCTGTCTTCCAAGCGGTATCTAGGTAATTCTTTCCTTCATTCGCTTCGATAGGGAGGACATAGCCCACCACGGAATCTAATTTCTGCGTGAAGACCCGCTTTAAGCGAGTGCGCTCCATCTCATCGTCTAGGTTTGATTTGAAAGGATCAACGTTGACTGGTAGCTTGGATTCCCGCCAGAGGTAATAAAAAACATCTTCATAAGCGGGTTCGATAAATTTATCCGCTAAACCTAATTTTTTGGAAAGTGTGTAGACAAATTTCTCAGCATCTTTGCTGGTGTAATTCGTAGGATGGCGTTCATCGGCAAATAGTTTTGGGTTTTTCCAGACAGGCTGTCCATCACCCCTCCAGTAGATTGACAAAGCCCAACGAGGGAGCTGCTCTCCTGGATACCATTTGCCTTGACCAAAATGAAGGAAGCCACCATCGCCATATTCCTTACGAAGCTTTTCTACTAAATCAGTTGCGTAACCCCGCTTCGTTGGTCCTAATGCATCTACATTCCACTCACGTTCATCGCGCCCATTAACGGATACAAAAGTAGGCTCACCACCCATGGTCAAGCGAACGTCGCCCGCAACCAATTGCTTATCAACTTGATGACCCAGATCGACAATCGCTTGCCACTGTTCTTCGGTGTACGGTTTGGTTACTCGGGGCGCTTCATAAATGCGAGTAACCTCCATGGAGTGAGCAAATTGCACTTCACATTCGTCAACACCACCTTCAATCGGGGCTGCACCTGAAGGTTCGGGGGTGCAGGCAACAGGAATATGGCCTTCGCCAGCAAATAGGCCGGAAGTAGGGTCTAAGCCAATCCATCCTGCACCTGGCAAATACACCTCACACCAGGCATGTAAGTCAGTGAAATCTACCTCTGTTCCACTCGGTCCATCCAGTGCTTTGACATCTGGCTTGAGCTGAATGAGATAGCCCGAAACAAAGCGGGACGCGAGTCCGCAAAGACGCAAGAGATTCACCATTAACCAGGCAGAATCACGACAAGAACCACTGCGAAGTTTTAAAGTCTCATCTGGGGTCTGTACTCCAGGCTCCATTCGAATGGTGTAGCTAATATCCTTGTGAACTTTTTGATTGAGCGCAACCAAAAAATCGATAGTGCGCATCTTGCTGCGATCAACCGTTTTAAAGTATTTGTTGATGCCGTCATTTCGCTTTTTACCTAGGTAAGGGCGCAACTCTTTCTTAAGATCTTGGCTGTAGGTAAAGGGGTAGTCTTCAGCATCTGGCTCTAAAAAGAAATCAAATGGGTTGTATACGGCCATCTCTGTAACCAGATCGACCGTTACTTTAAAGCGTGTCGTTGGCTCAGGAAAAACTAAACGAGCTTGATAGTTTGAAAACGGGTCTTGTTGCCAGTTAATGAAATGACCTTCAGGCTCAATCTTGAGAGAGTAAGAAAGGATATGGCTACGGCAATGCGGTGCCGGTCGCAGACGAATTACCTGTGGCCCCAGTTTTACTGGGCGGTCATATATGTATTCGGTGACGTGGTGTAGGGCGGCGTGTATAGACATGACTCAAAGTCTATAAGTTCACCACAAGGGTGCATTATTGCGGCGCACAAGATGGGTGCGTAAAAGCCAAGCATGCCCGGATTTGGGTAAAACCCGTCAGAAACAGGGCATTTAGCTACCAATCCTTATTTCAGCGGGAATAAGTTGTAGTTGTACCTCATTTGAAAGTTCTTATGCCTAAGCAAACTACCTTGACGATTAGTAGCAAAAATTACTCTTCATGGTCATTGCGCGGTTGGCTGATGCTGAAGCTTTCTGGCCTACCTTTTCAGGAAGTGCAGGTTCATCCGGATGATGTGGATAACCGGGCAGAGCTCCTACTCTTGTCACCTTCCATTCTGGTTCCTCGTTTAGATCATGACGGCTGCAAAGTGTGGGATACCATGGCCATCGGCGAGTATCTGAATGAATTAAATCCTAAAGTCCATTTATTACCCAAGGATCCGGTAGCAAGAGCGCATTGTCGGTCTATCTGTGGCGAGATGCATTCCGGCTTCTCTGCCTTACGCGCATCTTTGCCCATGAATGTCAAAGCAAAGTTTGAATCATTCAAGGTGTGGTCCAAAGCCCAAATCGATATTAATCGTGTTCTAGTCATCTGGCAGGACTGTTTAACAACATATGGTGGGCCTTTCTTATTTGGGAAGGAGCCCACATTAGCTGACGCCATGTTTGCGCCAGTGGTCACAAGATTCTTGACGTATCACGTAGAACTTGACAAGGCGAGCAGGGATTACTGCGCGCACATCATGGCGATGCCTGAGATGAAGGAATGGGTGATGGGCGCCCTCGAAGAACCCGATGACATTGAAGAACTTGAAGTGGAGTTTTAAAAATGAACGCACCCGTAAAATTTAAAAGTGATACCGAGTTTTCTCATGTAAAACCTGCCGATACTCAGTTTTTACCAGGCGGCCTCAGGGATTTTTTTCTCTATAAAGATTTGGGTGTCGCCAAGGCAACCAAAGGTAAGGTCATTGCCCATCTCGTGAAGGCCAATAAACCCCCAGAGAATGGTACCGGCTGGCACTATCACGTAGCAGAGTTCCAGATTGTCATCATGACCAAAGGCTGGGCTAAGTTTATGTATGAAGATAAGGCTACCTTGGTTGAGGCGGGTGATGTTGTTCATCAAATGCCGGGCATCACCCATTTCCTCTTCGACTATTCACCCGATATGGAATATCTCGAGATAGTGGGCCCTGCGGACTTTGAAACTATCCCAGTTTCGGTTGCTCCAGCCGAAGTCCCGGGGGTCACTCCATGGAGGTAGTCAAAAACAATCCGCTGGCATCAGACTTTGCGGTCTTGTTTCAGCGGATTATGACGATTGCTGAGGAGCTCGATGGCATGAAGAGTTACTACCGTGAGCTTTTTCAAAAGATAGAGGCTGGCAAAGTTGCTTCAGACGACGAAGAGTTGCCCGATCTTCTCAAAACTTTTAATGTTGTTGGTTTCGTGAATTTATCCATCGTTGCAGCACGTGCAGCACAAACCGCAGCCATTATTGCCAATGATGTGTCTTTGAGTAGGATATTTGACCCAGCACTCAAAACCACAGAGCGAGCATTGCGTCATATAGAAAGCGGTGCCCATAGATGATGTACAAAGCTTATCAAACCTTTGCTAATTTGCATAATCCGGTTCGGATGTTTGCAAAAGCGTCAGAGCGCGTCTCTACTAATTGGTTTGGAAACTTTTCCCTAAATCCTATGCAGCGATTAGCCGCACACTATGAGCAGATTTCTTTGCTTGGGTTTACGCATACAAGACCTGATTTTAAAATCCAATCTGTCATAAATTCATTTGGGGTAGAGCAGCCTGTTACAGAGGAGTTAATTTACTCAACGCATTTTTGTAACTTGATTCGATTCTCAAAGCCCAATATTTCTGGGCAGCCTAAAATCCTCTTGGTTGCTCCAATGTCGGGACACTTTGCTACTTTGTTAGCGGGAACCATTAAGACACTTCTAACTGATCATGAAGTTTATGTAACCGATTGGTTGAACATTCGCGATATTCCATTAAGTTTTGGTGACTTTGACTTTGATGCTTATGTCGAGCACATCATTAACTTCTTGCAAGTGATTGGACCTCAAACCCACCTGATGGCGGTATGTCAGCCGACGGTAGCTTGCTTGGCAGCTACAGCCATCATGTCAGAAGACAAGAGTCCCTATGTACCGGCAAGCTTGACCTTGATGGCTGGGCCGATTGATGTCAGTCAAAGCCCAACAAAGGTCAATGAATTAGCCACCAGTAAACCCATGTCTTGGTTTGAAGAAAAGCTCATCGGCGTTATACCCAATCAGTTCAATGGCGCTGGTCGCAAAGTCTATCCAGGTTTCTTGCAGCTTATGGCATTTATGAGTATGAACCCTGATCGCCACGCAGAGTCTTTCAGAAAGCTATATGAATATCGCGTCAATGGCGACGATGAGAAGGCGGATGTGATTCATGATTTTTACGAAGAGTATTTTGCAATCATGGATTTGTCAGGACCTTTCTACTTAGAAACCATTAAAAAAGTATTTATGGATCGCGATCTAGCTAATGGAACTTTGACATACCAAGGTAGATTGGTGAATCCAAAGCTGATTAAGAAAACATTTTTGCTCACGGTGGAAGGGGAGCGAGATGATATCTGTGGCATTGGACAAACTTTAGCGGCGCAAGATCTCTGTTCTGGCTTACCTGGATACAGGAAGTCTCATCATCTCCAAGCGGGCGTCGGCCATTACGGGGTATTTAATGGCAAGCGCTGGGAAAGCCAGATTTATCCAGTAGTTCGTAACCACATTCAGTCAGCACTTTAATCAGGGGGGGAAAAATGGTCGTCTATATCACTCGCAATATCGTTGCCAGAATGCGTCGTAATGATGGCACGGATAATGGTTGTAGACCTCTAAACCCCGGAAAGTATGAGGCTAACAAGACCAACGATGGGGCGCTAGAGATTCTTCAGGATGCTGATGAGCCCGTCTATCTATTGCCCTTTATCTGGTGGGAAAAGATGGAGTTAGGGGATATATTGATTGCGGCTTAGAAAGCAACTTAGAGAAGTCATCGGCTGCACAATCAACAGCACAGGGAGTCATTTAAAATAGCAAGCTCTAAGCGTTAGGTTATGGAGCTTTATGCGCGTTAATTCAGAAGGGGTCTCAGCATCGCGGGTGTATTTACCTGCCGATCAAACTCATCCGAATTTGCTCCAATTCTTTATTGCGCAGTTCCCCCATATTCCAGGAGATGAGTGGGAGCAACGCTTTACAGAAGGTCTCATCCTTGATCAAGACGGTCAGGCCTTGAGCGCAAAGAGTCCTTACCTGCCCAACACCCATCTGTTGTACTTCAGGCGTCTGGCTCGTGAGCCAGAAATTCCATATGAAGAGCAGATCCTTTTTCAAGACGAGCATCTGGTGGTTGCTGACAAACCTCATTTTTTACCAGTGACACCGAGTGGGCTCTATCTACATCAAACTTTGCTAAATCGGCTCAAGAAGAAAACCAATATTCAAACACTCAGCCCCATTCATCGGATTGATCGAGATACCGCAGGTTTAGTGATCTTTTCGGTTAACCCAACTGAGCGAGCGCAATATCAAAATCTATTTAGAGATAGGGTGGTGATAAAAGTATATGAAGCCATTGCACCTTATTCGGAAGAGTTAAACAAGCAGTTGCCATTGACTTATCAAAGCCGCATAGAAGAGTCTGAGCACTTCTTACAAATGCAAGAAGTTGCAGGTGAACCAAACACGGATACCTTGATAGAGCTCATAGAAGCAAAACAGCCGTGGGCTAAATACAGACTTACTCCCGGCAGTGGAAAGAAGCATCAGTTACGCTGTCACCTCAATGCCCTCAGCATTCCGATAAAGCACGACCAGATCTATCCCGTTCTTACGCCTTACCAAGAATATGACCTAGACTTCTCTAAGCCATTGCAGTTGCTGGCAAAGGAAGTTGCTTTTATTGATCCTTTGGATGGAGTAAAAAGAGTCTTCAATAGCCGTCAAGAGCTAACGCTTTAGTTCTTTAGGCCCTTGAATTTATAGCTAAAAAATGCGGTTTGCACCAAATATAGGCATAAAAACTAGTAAAGTATTAGCCCTTGGGCTAACATGCAACCCATGTTGTCCAAACCTCGTTACCGCTGGCTATTAAATCGCTTAAGGCACCAGCCAGCCGGCTTGGAAGAGTGCAGTCCTGATCTAATTGTGGAGTATGCAAAAGCTACTGGTGCAAAAGTCCTTTACCGCTCCAACGAATATCCACGTTGCCCTCAGCTAAGCCGTGACTTTGAAAAGCTGGTGAAGCATAAATTAGCGGTTCGTAAGAGATCATTTTTATATGATCTCAATGGATTTATGGTGACTCCACGCGCTACCCATGTGTATCGCCTAACACCTGTGGCTGCAAACTCACTTACTTGGGTTGATAGGGGGTGATGCTGATGAATGGAGTAGATAGTCTCTTTGGTATCAAGCCAAAAATAGCAGTGCAGCTTGGGTTTGCCTTGTTATTTATGATTTTGTTGATCGATGTCCTATCGCCCGATGATTACCGATTTGTTTTGCTCTACTTATTTCCAGCGGCAATCATTGCGCTAAATGCAAAGTCAATGAAGGTAGTTATTGCAGCCCTGCTTATTGCAACCTTATTCGAAAATTATTTTCTCCTTAGGGAGGATTATTTTGCCCTCTACCAAGCAAAGATAGAGGTGCTTAATTTCCTTATACGTTTTCTGGCAACCTTATTAATCATTTGGCTTGCCAGGTCACTCAGGCGAAGTCAGTTGCGTGTAAATCTGCTGGCAAATACAGATTCATTAACAGGCTTATGGAATAGACGCTGGGCACGAATTCTGATAGAGCAGGCCATTGCAAAACTTGAAGAGTCTCGAGAAATATTTTCTGTAGCGCTAATTGACGTAAATGACTTTAAGAAAGTAAATGATCTTCAAGGGCATTTGGTCGGTGATCAGGTTCTGACGAAAATTGCACACACCATGATGAAGTTTTCATCTACTGGGGCCACATTTTTTCGATTGGGTGGGGATGAGTTTCTGGTAGTTTCCCCAAAAACAAATGAAGCGCAGATGAAACAGTTGTGCGGTGATATTGTGACTACAGTGAATCAAGTAATGAAAGACTCGGGCTATCCGGTTACCTTAAGCATCGGTATGGCAACTTATATTGACGCTCCTAAGTCCGTATCAGAGATACTGCATCAAGTGGATCTAGAGATGTATCGCCATAAAACCGCACTGAGAAGTTCTCAGTAAACTTTTTATTGAGGTAATTTCGGGCTTAGCTTTTTAGTGCGCTGAAGCTTTGGGCCTGGGATCGGTGCCAATACAGCTCAAATACTCTGGGTAAGTTCAGGCTTGGATCAATATGCTCTGCATTGAGCAGCAGCCCAGCAGGCATCTCAGGCAGCAGGAAAGATAAAAGGCGCACTTCATGCTTGTTTATGCGTCGAATGATGTGAGGGGCATCAATCTCACCGGGATGATGTAATCCAGCGGCTTCCACCAGTTCTTTGAGAGTCTTAAGCGTTTCATTATGGAAGTTGTATACACGCTCAGCTTTATTGGGGACAACTAAGGCTTTCTGACGCAATGGATCCTGTGTGGTGACGCCAGTAGGACAGTTGCCTGTATTGCAAACCTGAGCTTGAATACAGCCAACTGAGAACATGAAGCCGCGAGCACTATTGCACCAATCGGCACCTAATGCAAAAGCCACAGCCATATCAAAAGCGCTAATAATTTTCCCTGCACAACCAATCTTGATTTGATCTCGTAAATTTGCGCCCATCAGGGTGTTATGAACTAGGCGAAGACCTTCTTGAAGTGGAGTCCCCACATGATTAGTGAACTCTACTGGTGATGCACCAGTGCCACCTTCAGAGCCATCCACCACGATAAAGTCGGGATGAATACCGGTCTCTAACATTGCTTTAACTATGCCAAACCATTCCCAAGGGTGGCCTACGCAGAACTTAAAACCAACCGGCTTGCCGCCAGAAAGATCACGCAATTTTTTTACAAAGTGAATGAGTTCAAGCGGGGTAGAGAAGGCGCTATGAGAAGCGGGAGAGATACAAGCTTCACCTTCCTTAACACCACGTGCTGCCGCGATCTCGGCGGTTACCTTCGAGCCAGGCAGAATGCCGCCATGGCCAGGCTTAGCCCCTTGGCTTAGTTTGATCTCGATCATTTTGACCTGAGGATCTAAGGCATTCTCAGTATATTTTTCTGCATTAAAGCTGCCATCTGGATTGCGGCAACCAAAATAGCCAGAGCCAATTTCCCAGATGAGGTCGCCACCATGGACGCGATGATATTGCGAGATCGAGCCTTCGCCAGTGTCATGGGCGAAGCCACCTTTTTTAGCGCCAAGATTTAATGCCATGATGGCATTTGCACTCAGTGAGCCAAAGCTCATTGCGGAGATATTAAAAATGCTGGCTGAATACTTTTGCTTGCAATCTTTACCGCCAATGTCTATTCGAAAATCATGACTAGGCAAATGCGTAGGGGCAAATGATTGATTCATCCACTGGTAGCCAGGCGCCATTACATCTAGAGTGGTACCGAACGGAATTTGATCAGGCACGGCCTTGGCTCGTGAATAGACTAAGGTGCGCTGTTCTTTTGAGAAAGGGGTCTCATCATTGTCACCCTCAATAAAGTATTGCCGAATTTCTGGACGGATGAATTCCAACATGAAGCGTAAATGGCCAATAACAGGGTAATTGCGCAAAATGGCTATCTTGGTTTGGAGAACGTCGTAGATACCGACTAAGGTTAAAAAACCAAATAATAGTAAGAAGCGATATGCTTGTTGATGAAGCTCTATAGTGGCGAAGCTAGCGACTGCACCAATAATGCAAAGCCCAAAGGGAATATATCGAATAGGGATGAGTTTATTAGGTGAGAGGGCCATAGTGAGCTTAAATGTGATGAGTTTCAGTATACGAATTTAATACTAATTAAATATTTTGACCTAAATCAAGCTCTCTGATGATTCTCCGGCTTGGCAGGAGTATTCTCAAAGGGTAGTCAATATCAATAATAGGAAGAATATGTCATTAAATCATGCGGTAATCTGGATCGACCATAAAGAAGCTCACGTCATGTTTTTGAGTCAAGAGGCTAGCGAGGCTGAAGTGATTCGCAGCAAAACTACTCACGCTCATTTGCATCACAAAGCAAACGAAGTCGGCAGTGGCAAGCTAGCTTTAGATCATAAGTACCTGCATTCAGTGATTAATGCTGTGAATGAATCCAAAGAAATTTTGATCCTTGGCCCTGGCTCCGCAAAATTAGAACTCATTAAGCATGCGCATAAGCATGACGCAGCGATTGCAGAAAGGATTGTTGGCGTAGAGACTGTTGATCATCCTACTGATAAAGAAATTCTTGCGTATGCACGTAAGTTTTTCTATAAAGTAGATCAGATGTTGTAAATCTTGATTTCATAGGACGACACAAATGACTAAAGAAGTAAATAAAGAAGCTTTAGGCCCAGATGGGCTCCCAGGACATGATTACTTTCTGGATGCTGTAAATCATATTGATGAGGCTGTAGCAAACAATACGATTGCTGCTGGGGCTGCCAAGGGTTTGGTTTTTAGCTTGGTTGAAACTCTAGGTGCTATGGTTGGTGATCCTGATTTGCCGAATCATTTGAAGTCTGGCTATATGGGCGCCTTGGATCTCGCGGTTGAGTTGGAGGCTAAGCTCGCTAAATTGCGTTAACCAAGTAGATTCTTTGTTTTGCAGTAAGGGCAGCTTCGGTTGCCCTTATGCATTTAAAATGACGGTCAATTGTTATTTAACCGAAGTTCATGACCAATACTCCAAAGAAACGTTTAGCAGTAGCGCCCATGATGGAGTGGACGGACCGCCATTGCCGTTCTTTTCATCGCACTCTTACTAAAGAGGCTGTTCTTTATACGGAGATGGTCACTTCTGGCGCGCTCATGCATGGGGATGTGCCACGACATTTAGATTATTCACAAGAGCAACATCCCGTCGTTTTGCAATTAGGGGGCTCAGAGCCCAGCGACTTAGCAAAGTCTGCCGAACTAGCGCAGCAGTGGGGCTACGATGAAATCGATCTCAACTGCGGTTGCCCCTCAGAGCGGGTGCAGCGTGGTGCTTTTGGTGCTTGCTTAATGGCTGAGCCTAATTTAGTTGCAGACTGTGTGCGCTCTATGAGGGGAGCGGTTGATATTCCGATCTCCGTAAAGCATCGTCTGGGCTTGGACTCGATGGATGCCGCAAATTCTGAAGCTGATTACCAATTTGCGCTGAGCTTTATTCTTGCTGTTGCCGATGCTGGTGCCAGTCAGGTAACCATTCATGCACGTAATGCAGTGCTTAAAGGTTTATCGCCAAAAGAGAATCGCAGCAAACCACCGTTGCGTTATGAAGTAGCTGCAAAGCTCAGAGTAGATGCGCAGAAGCAATTTCCGAATCTCAAAGTATTGCTTAATGGTGGTTTGGAAACTAATGAACAAATTGCTGGCCACTGGGATGACTTTGATGGTTTCATGGTGGGAAGGGCTGCATATCATTTTCCTGCGTTGCTCTTAGGTTGGGATGACATGATCAACACGGATGGTGATGCTGCTGGATATCTTTTTAGTGAAACCGAGTGGCACCGCATTCAGATTGCCTTGGTTAAACAAGTGCAAGCTTGGTTTGATGAGTGCCAAGTCAAAGGCAAGCCTTTTTATATTGGGGCTTTTACAAGACATATCCTCGGCTTGGCTCATGGCCGGGCGGGATCACGGTATTGGCGTCAACGTCTCTCAGATCATCACGCCTTGGCCAAAGTTCAGAGCAAGGCCGCCATCTTGGATTTCTTTATCGATGCGAGCTTATGTCTTGGGGATTGGGCAGCTTTTGAGTTCGAAAGCGCCTAGGAACAGGCCTTGAAGGGGTGTTTTTGACAGTATTTTGAGCAAAAAGCTATAATCTAGGTCTTCAGTGGCGGACGTAGCTCAGTTGGTAGAGTCCCAGATTGTGATTCTGGTTGTCGCGGGTTCGAGCCCCGTCGTTCGCCCCACAGCATTAAAGTAAAAAAGCTCCTCAACGGGAGCTTTTTTACTTTTCGCTACCCATATCTCTTTTGCTCTTATCTCTTACCTCTGGCCGATCTAGCTGATTCAGCGGCAAGGTTAGACATTTTTACAGCTTCGGCGGCGGCCATAGCTGCGCGCTTAGTGGCTTCAGCAGCTTCAGCTGAGGCCAATATGGAGGACTCCTCGGCTTGATGGGCAACAGCTGCAGCGGCTGCAGCGGCAGCAGCAGAGGCAGCAGCAGCGGCTTCAATGGCAGCTTCGGCAGAGGCAGCAGCGGCATCGGCAGCCGCCTCTGCGGCATCCACCACCGCTTCTGATGCGGCTAGCTTGGCTGCAGTTGCGCAATTCTTGGCTGAGAGGGAGGCTTTTTCAGCAGATATGGCAGCTCTCTTAGCAGCTTCAAGTGCGCTCGAGGTCAAAGCCTTGAGGGTATCTATCGCATCAGCGTAGCGAGCATTAACGGTGATGTATCCCTGACGTAGGTTGCTCACCTCGGTTTCCAGGCCGATCAGCTTTGCATAGATTTTTTCAATATCTTCTTTCATATTCCCTTGTCAGTAGTTTACGTTTTCATACTCTGCCTATTTATTAGTAATTGCAAGCCTTTTAGGGCGATTTAGAGCCATAATAAAAACATGAAAACAAAGCCTATAAATCAGCATAACTTATCTTCTGATTTAGCCATTCGTGACGAGTTAGAAAAGCGAGGCTGGGCTTTGTCTGCACTTTCAGAGGCTGCTGCTGCGCTAGCACGTGCTAATTCAACTGAGTTATTGATTCAAGAAGTTTGTCAGGCGATTGCTGCACAAGGCCCATACGTTCTGGCTTGGGTAGGGCAAGCTCAGGGCGATGCCTTCAAGACCGTCAAAGTAGTTGGAGCTGCTGGGGTTGCCTCTGGTTATATTAAAGATATTGTAGTGAGCTGGTCCAATGCTGAAGTAACTGGACGCGGACCTGCAGGTAGTTGCATTCGAAACAATAAAACGAGCGTAGTTATCGATGGTGAAATCGATCCTGGGTTTGTTGCTTGGCGCGAGCGTGCCAATGAGTTTGGCATTCGTTCAGCAATCGGTTGTCCAATTCCTGATGGTATTACTGGGATGCCCTTTGGTGTACTGATGGTGTATTCGAAAGTTCCGAATACATTTGGAGCTTCTGAAGTTCAGTTATTTGAAAGTCTTGCCAAAGAAATTGGATTTGGACTGCGCTCCATTGAACGTCAACATAAGTTAGATGACCAAATTCATGAAAAAGAACTAACGCAAGAACGCCTGGCAACTGCATTACGCGCAACTATTGAGGCTATGTCCAAAACCATGGAGTGGCGCGATCCCTATACTGCCGGTCATCAAAAGAGGGTAGCCAGTATTGCGATGGCTATTGGCCGTCAATTAGGTTGGGACAATGAGCGTATTCAGGCTATCTATATGGCAGCAATGGTGCATGACATTGGCAAGATGGCAGTACCATCAGAAATTTTGACCAAGCCCTCACGATTGACTGACCTGGAAATGCAAATGGTGCAAGGGCACGTAGAGGCTGGCTATCAAATTCTGAAAGATATCCCATTTCCCTGGCCAATCGCCGATATGGTGCGCCAACATCATGAGCGTTTAGATGGCAGTGGTTATCCGCTGGGTTTAAAAGATGAACAGATAAGCCAGGAGGGAAGGGTATTGGCCGTAGCCGATACGATCGAAGCAATGGCAACTCATAGGCCCTATCGCCCCGCTAAGGGATTAAATTCGGCAATGGATGAAATTCAAGCTGAGGCAGGCACCAAGTTAGATGCGAAAGTTGTCGAAGCTGCATTTAAGTTGCTTGAAAATGAAAATGAGCTGCAAAAGATATTAGATACGCATTAACGATGATGATTAAATGGATCGCACTCGGCGCATATTATTTGGCTTTACTTGCGCAAGTTTTTGCAACGATATTTGCGCTCAAGATATTTTTTAAATCAAAAGCGTATCGTCTGGCTAGCGGCGCCTTAGCGCTCGGTTTTGGTTTGATGGTAGGAAGGCGAATTACTCCTCTTCTGCATTTTTATCTAGATGGCTACTACAACCTCTTGGACGCAGCTTTAGCCTTTTCTATTTCAGTACTGCTTTTTTTGGGTCTGATGCAAATCCAAAAAATTATTTTAGAGTTAGAGGAAAAGAATTTTCTACTTGATCACATTTCAAAGACAGATTCATTAACTCAAGCGTTAAGTCGATTGGAAACTTTCCATCAAGCAGAATTGGAGATTGAAAGATCTTTGCGTAATGGGGAGCCGGTAGCTTTCCTAATGCTGGATATTGACCACTTTAAAAATATCAATGATGAGTATGGCCATCCGCTAGGCGATATCGTTCTGACAAATCTTGTGAAGCACTGCCAAAAAGAGCTCCGTGTTATTGATATCTTCGGGCGTGTAGGGGGCGAGGAATTCTTCGTTGTTTTGCCAGGGGATGATATTGGGAGTGCTTTTGAGGTCGCTGAGCGCTTGCGTAAAAGGGTGCTCTCCACCCCTTCAGCTCTTGTGGGTGGCAAAGAGATCTTCATATCAATCAGTATCGGCGCTGCTAGTTTCAGCCCCAAAATGGATGGAGAGACCAAGTCCAGTCTGGTTTTAAGGACTTTTTATGCCAAGGCTGACCAGGCCATGTACATGGCCAAGTCTAAAGGCCGGAATCGAACGGAGATTTGGACTCAATAGGCTAATAAAATAGCTTATATTCCTAATAAAATTGATAGTAATGCAAAAAAAGCGAAATATTATTCATGCAACTATCAATGCAATTGATGGTGCCAAAGAGCTCATTCTTCAAAAAGCGGCCCGTAGAGAGTTAATTCTTGTGGTGATTGCCATCGGATTTTTTTGTTATCGCCCAAATGTATATACCGTATTAATAGCTGTTCTATCCCTGGTTTTACTAGCGGTTGAAGCTCTTAATACAGCTATTGAAAAGATCTGCGATCTCATTACCTTGGAAGAGCATCCTGAGATTAAAAAGATCAAAGATCTTGGTGCGGCAGCAGTGATGATTATCGTGCTGGCTATTGTTCTCATCTTTATTCGCTACTTATCACCATTCTTCTGATGAGTAACTTTTTAAGTGCCTTTCATATACATATCATTCCTAGGGGTGATGTGGAGTCACCGGACGAATCATCTCTTCAAGCTATTCGCGAGAACTTGCTTCTTTTGATTGCAAGAATTTGTAAAGATTTTCGCGGTGCACCATTTGAAGAGTCTCGCGGAAAAATCATTTATTCATTTGAGCAAATCAGTTTCGCAGCTCAAGCAGCTATGGCCATTCAAATAGAGGCAGATGCGTTGAATGCAAAAAATCATTCAGACCCTATATGTTTGGCCTCGATTGGGATTGTTGCTCTGATTAACCCATTCACTGGATTCAGGGAGGAGGAGCGCTCGATCCAGCTAGCCTCGTTCATGGCAGAGGCTGCTGGCCCTGGAGAGCTTTATCTATCCGAGGGCGCGCATGATTCCTTAAAAAACCCAGGTTCACTTCTATGTCGCTTTACACGACAGCTACTGAGAACTGGTGAAGATAGAGCCCTCAATGCCTATGAAGTCTTTTGGAATCCAACAGAGGTTGATCCAGGAAGGCTCCATAAAGATCCTAATAGCATCGATTTGGAGCTTCAGCCAATTCGCTCCTTTGGTCTGAAATTGGCTGCCGGAGTTTTGCTACTGTTCTTTGGAGTGCTTTTGCTGACTGTAGGCTGGGAAGCACTTTGGGTCTGGTTTATTGCGGTGGTGAATCGCTAATGTTTATGCGCGATCGTCATTTTAGAATCACTGCAAGCTTATGCATGTTTGCCTTGGGTATTGGCGTCATGATTTACTTCGCCGAGGAATTGCTTAATTTTGGTGGCCAACTCTATTTAGGTTGGGGCTCTTTCTTCATCATCTTCTTAATGTCGAAGGTGAAGTATTTCCGCAATCAACCTTGGCGTTCTTTATTCATTGTTTTAGCGCTCTTTGTTAGTTGCCGTTATATGGCATGGCGTATTTTTGACACCTTAATTTATACCGGTTTCTTTGATTTTATCGGGACCGCTCTATTGTTCCTGGCGGAGCTATATGGCTTCACCTTATTTCTACTAGACATGTTTGTGAACTTCTCGCCAATGTCTAGTGAAATTATTCCCTTATCTAATGACGAGTCCTCCTATCCCTCTGTAGACATCTTTATTCCTACTTACGATGAGTCTGAAACTATTGTTCGCATGACGGTGACGGCTGCGACTCAGATTCAATACCCTAAAGAAAAGCTCAATATTTACATCCTGGACGACGGCGGGACCCATGCCAAGCGTCGCAGCAAGGAAACGGGCCATCAAGCCTGGAGACGCCATTACAACTTAAGAAGACTTGCTAAAGTGTTGGGTGTGCAATACATCACCCGCGATACCAATCAAAAAGCTAAGGCCGGCAATATCAATCATGCTTTGCAGCATAGCAAAGGCGATCTCATTTTAATTTTGGATTGCGATCAAATACCGACCAAAGATATATTGCACAACACAGTGGGGCAGTTTATAAGCGATCCCAAAATGTTCTTGGTGCAAACCCCGCATTTCTTCATCAATGAAACTCCAGTCAATAATGTGATTACTGGCGTTTCTAATCGCCCGGATGAGAGTGAGATGTTTTATCGCAAGATTCAGCCAGCCATGAATTTTTGGAATTCGGCGTTTTTCTGTGGCTCCGCAGCGTTGCTGCGCCGTAAGTACCTCATGGAAGTAGGTGGTATTGCCATTAAAACAATTACGGAAGATTGCGAGACTTCACTTATTCTGCATGCGCATGGCTATAACAGCAGCTATATCAATAAGCCCATGGTCTGCGGCCTTTCCCCAGAGACTCCGTCTGACTATCTAACCCAGCATTCTCGCTGGGCCAAGGGGATGCTCCAGATCTTGATGCATTACAACCCCTTATTTATGCGCGGACTCAGTCTGCCGCAACGTTTGGCCTATTTTTCTTCATCGTATTCTTGGCTTTTTGGATTCGCGCGCTACATCTTTTTCTTGGCGCCTTCAGCATTCTTGATTTTGGGCCTTAATGTTTATTCGGCCAATTGGCATGAGATGGTGGATTTCACAGTTCCTTATGCCTTGAGTATTTTGGTGGTGATCTCTTACTTCTTTGCTGGTTCGCGACAACTTTTCTTCTCAGAAATTTATGAAACTGTGAAAGGTTTTAGGATGATTCGAGAGCTTATGCCAGTTCTCCTAAATCCTTGGAAGCAAAAGTTTCTGGTAACGCCAAAAGGTCTTACTTTAGAAAAAGAGCAGCTCAGCTGGGACGCCTTCCCGTTATTTATCCTGGTAACCATCAACGCTGTTTCTATTCTTATTGCTGCTCTTCGCTGGCATTACGAGCCTATTTGGCATGACAACATTGTCATTACTGCAATATGGTGTTGTATCAATATTTGGTTGGGCTTAATGTCTCTAGGTGCCTTTTGGGAAAAGCGTCAAGTCAGAGCTTATTACCGAATTGGCGGTGGCGGAACGGTCACAGTACTTCGTGGCAATGGCCTACCTTGCATTGAGGCAAATTTGGAGGATGTTTCGGTAAGCGGCATTGGGTTCGTTCTCCCATTCAATACGGACCTGAAAGTTGGCGAATCTATTCAATTGGCCGTGAATGATAGTTATGGAAATCACTATACATTTAGGGCAAAAGTAGTTCGTGTGCAAAAAGAGGCCGACCATTATTTTTGTGGCACACAGTTTGTAGAAGAGCAAATTGGAAGTCCTGGCGCTATTGCTTTTGTATATGGTGATAGTGGTCGTTGGCAGCATATATGGGATGCTAGTGCGGAACTCAAGCATGCAAAACTTCAGCTGTATTTGTTAACGAAGTTGGGGCTTAAGGCCGTACGCGAAAACTCTGCGGGCTACTTTACTTACATCACAAAAAGTCTAGGCACTTTTATCGTGATGTTATTTAATCCCTATTTTTGGTTTTACGCGATCACTGGCCTAGCTAATTGGATTATTTATCTATTCTATTTATTTGTGGTCTACACCATTGGTTTAGTCGACCATGAGCACGCAAGAACCTTTCCTCGTCTGCAGGCTGGTCAAAAGATGACGGTGTATTTTCCTAAGCTAGATGCCACTCTAGAGGGCTGGTTATTTGATATTTCCTTAACCGGTGTTGGCATCAAAGTAACTTTGCCATTTTTGATTGATGACAATGAGCTGATTGAAGTCTTTGTTTCTGGGGTGACACGGGGTCAGCATCGAATGGATTGCATGATTCGCCGGGTGATTAAAGAGGGCGATGAGGTCATTTTGGGCGCCGAATTTATTGTGGATAATAGTAATTTCTTCAAGATCGTGAGCTTCGTGTACGGTCAGGGATCCAAGATGGTATTTTCATTGGCGATTCAGAACTTAAGAAGAATTCTGTCTTATCTCTTTTTTACTGGCGAGTTGTCGGAGGAGCGTAAGAAACTTCCATCCTCTAAGTCCTTGGGTAAATAACTTCTTTGAAAAAAAAAGCCCTTCATCTCTGCCTAGGTTTTGCATTGCTCTCTTCAGTTGGGATAGCGGAGTCCATCTACGCTTCGGATAGCACCCTTAGCAGGCAGGAGATATCAGAGGCTAGAAGGGTATTAACCCAAGCTACGATTCTGCAAAAGAGTGGCAAGTCAGCCGAGGCAAATGCATTTTTAAAAGAGAAGTTCCCAAACGGACCGCCTGCGGGTGATTTGGCGGTGGGTTATTACAAAATTATTGCCAGCTTGCCTGGGGGTTGGAACGAGGCACGCTCAGGATTGGAGGGCTTGGTTCAATCTGACCCAAAAAACTTGCAGTACAGCTTAGCTTTAGATGTCTTATTAGGTTCAAAGCGAGAGACTCGTGATCTTGCGTTTCAGAATTTAGCTGCAACATACAACGTTCGCAAAGTGGATAAGCAGAGAGTCCTTCAAGTCTGGCGAGAGGTACTCAATGCCCAACAAATTGGCCCAGAACTTATCCCTCTTTATGAACAGTACCTAAAGTTAGATCCTCATAACCAAGAAATTACCGGTCGTTGGATTCTGGAGAAAGATGCACTTGAAGAACGTAAACGTATTGCAAGCGACCCTTTGCTCAGACGTCGTCAGGTAGGTTTAGATCTATTGGATAAAGGTGACATCGTAGGTGCAGAGGCGCCTCTACTAGATACCCTTAAGGATAGGCCAAAGGATTATTTGGCATTGGGTGGCATGGGCTTAATCCGGATGAGGCAAGGCAACTATCAAGAAGCTGTTGCTTACTATCAGAAAGCCTTAGCGCTCAATCCTGAAAACAGTGGCAAGTGGAAGAGTTTGATATCCACCAGTCAATATTGGGGTCAAATTCATCAGGCTGAAGATGCCCGGGATAAGAAGAATTACCCCTTGGCGATGGAGAAAATTCGCGCAGCTATTCAATTGGAGCCGCAGGGTGCAGAGGGGATTGCTGTATTGGGCACTATTGAAGCTGAACGTGGAAATAACAAAGAAGCCGAAAAGCAATTCCGAGAAGCCTTAGCCATTGAATCCGATAGCGGCATTGCATTGCGGGGATTGGTTCAGCTATTGATTAATACTGGTAGGCGAGATGATGCCCTGGCATTAATTAATGCGCAGGCACCTGCAAATAGCCCTGCTGGTAAGGGATATGATTATTTGCGTATCAAGATTTTGAGTTCGCAGGCAGATGATTTAGTAAATAAAGGGCAGGGTGAGGCCGCCATTCCCTATCTGCAGAGCGCACTAAAGCTTGATCCACTCAATCCTTGGTTGCGCTTTCAGCTGGCTGGAGTTTATGAGGGTCTGGGCTCGGTCGATAAAGGTTTGGCTGTCATGAAAGAGGGCTTACGACTTGCTCCTAACGATCCTGAGATGACCAATGCGAACGTACTGTTCTTATTGAGTGCAGATAAAACTGAGGAAGCCTTAAGTCTGATGCGCAGCGCGCTGGCTAAACCTTCTTCTGATGCAATATCACTCCGCTTAACCTATGCCAATGTTCTCAATCGCTTGCAGCGTGATGATGAGCTAAGCCCTGTATTGCAGCAGCTTGCCAAAGCCCAGCTATCACCAAGTGATAAGCTGAAATTGACTCAGATAAGACTCGATTTTGATATTCGCCAAGCGCTACAAGCTGGTGACATCCAAAAAGCCATTGTTCTTTTAAAGCAGGCAATAGCGTTAGACAAGGATGAGATTTGGTTGCGTTTAGATTTGGCACGCTTATATGCAAAGCTGCACCGTCCTAAAGAGGGCATTGCAATATTTGATGCCTTTCTAAAAACGCACCCTAATAGTATTGAAGGTTTGTATGCCTATGCTTTGTACTTGTCTGGCCTAGATCAAAATCAACCAGCCCTCAAAGTCTTGGAGCGTATTCCAGCGTCCGAACGTACCCCTAAAATTACGCGCTTCCAAAGAGGCGTTTGGGTTGATTTACAGCTAACTCAGATAAATAGACTCAATGCCCAGGAAAATCATGACAAGGCTATCGCCCAGCTAAGCGTACTTGAGGATGAAGTATCCAACGATCCTGACCTTTCTTCCTTGGTTGCGCTGATGTGGGGCAAGATCGGCAAAGTCGAGCAAGCCAACGCTCTTTTTCAGAAAATTGAGCAGAGCACCCCAAATCTTTCGGTTGAATGGCATTTGCGTTATGCAAACTTTCTTCTGAATAACGATCAGCCAGAGGCATTCCAAAAGGAGATGGCGCTGGTCTCAAATCAAAAGTTAAGTCCAGGTCAAAAACAAGATTACGCTGATCTTCAAGAGGCAGCAGAGCTTAGGGCGATAGGTCAATTCATTCGGTCTGGCGATATTCAAGTTGCTAAAGAAAAGCTACAGCCGCTGATTTCTGCGAAGCCCAATAATTACAAGATGATGTATTTGGATAGTCAGATCCAAAGAAGGGAAGGGTATCTGGATAAGGCGATCGATATTGAACAACGCGCCCTTATTCAATCCCCAGTGCCACTCTCTAGCTACCATAGTATTTCCACACTCAAGCCAGTCGCTAGCGTTTCGGGGGTTTCCGTATTCCAGATTGAGCCACCAATCTTGGAGCCTTCAGCTGTCGCATCTGGAAGCTCATACCAATATAAGCAGATAGCCGACATGATTGACATGCGCACTAATTGGCTTGATTCAGCTGTCGACTATTTATCTCTCAATGGCACCCCAGGGCAGTCTTACTACCGTGCAACGGAGATTCCACTAGAGTGGAAGATGCCAATGCGCGCAGATGAAAGAATGACTTTCCGTGCAGACCAAGTCAATATTAATGCGGGCACCATTGATGCGGGTAACGCATATCAAGTAAGTACTTTTGGTTCGATGGCCGCTTGTAAAACCAACTGCCCAACAACATTTTCAAACCAATCAGCATCAGGCACCGCTCTCAACATTGGCTATGAGAAGCAAAACTTTAAGGCAGATATTGGTACAACCCCATTAGGATTCCTCACCCAAAATTGGATTGGTGGAGTGAAGCAGAAGCTGGATGCAGGTCCTGTTGGTATCTCATTGGAATTGGCGCGCCGTCCCATGACCAGTACTTTGCTTTCATATGCCGGTACTCGTGATCCTGTGACTGGTTCCGTCTGGGGCGGTATGGTTGCGACTGGTGGAACGGTTGGCTTGAGCCTAGATCAGGGTGGTACCTTGGGCGGATGGACTTACTATCGCGCGCGCAGCCTGACGGGTACCAATGTGCAGAGCAATAGCGATAACCAATTTATGGCTGGTCTGAACTGGCGTATCGTCAATGAAACTGATCGTCAGCTCTCTAGCGGTCTCACGGGTATGCTCTGGGGCTTCAAAAGAAACGCTGGAGAGTTTACCTATGGGCAGGGTGGTTACTACAGTCCGCAAAGCTATCGCTCTGTAACGCTTCCTTTAAATTACGCACAGCGCTTCGCTCGCTTCTCCTATATTGTTGGTGGCTCGGTATCAACCAACTGGTCTCGTACCGATGCGGCACCATACTTTCCTACTAATTCAGAATATCAAGCTACCTCCAATAACGCCACGTATTCAGGAAGCTCTGGACCTGGTAGCGCCTATTCTTTCTTAGCGGCTTGGGAATATCAAGTCACACCATCAGTCTTTGTTGGTAATCGCTTAAAGTTAGAGCGTTCGCCTTACTATGCTCCAAATAGTTTGGTGCTGTACATCCGGATTGCGCTTGATGGTACTGCGCCAAACCCTGTACCTTTGCAAACACAGCCGGTAATCCCGACGTCCCGCTTTTAATGAATTTTAGATAATGAACAAATCTATCTCATCCTCTATCTTGCTTCTGGTGATAGGTATGGTCGCATCCTCAATGCTGAGTGCTCAGCCCTTGAGTGGTCCACCTGTGTTTGATCCCTATCTTCCCGGAGAACTCAATGAACGTGCACTGTATGCGTTGAAGGAGCAAGATATCTCTACTGCAGTTATCCTGCTGGAGAGAGCATATCGCTTAAATCCGCATAGCCCTGACATTAAGGCTAACTTAGAAGCAGTTCGAAAGATTTCTCAAGAAAAGAATCCCATTGAGATCAATGGCGAGGTTGTTTATTTAGATGCACTTGGTAATTCAGTCAGCACTGATAAAGTGATAGATATTCCTGCGCTATGGCAGGAGTCTACAGCTAAGCCGAAGCCTTAGTTATTGGTTTCGAATAAATTCCAATTGATGTCGTTGGAGCGGAAGTAGTACGAGGCTCCAAACTTCATAATCACTGAATCTTCATTCTCAGCCACAAAGCGTGTACTCGGCAGGTTTTTTAGATAAATCTCTGCACTTGGACTATTAGCACCAAAAGGAGCTTTACCCACAAACTTGGAGATTAAGTCGGAAGCAGCCAGGTAGCTAGTCGGCTGTTCGATGATATTTGTCTTCACCGGGGCATCTGCTTTACCAGTAAACATGATTCCTACAGGAATGTTGGTTACATTCGGGCTTGGGATTTCACGCATACCCACGATCTCATTTTTGTTTCTGCGAATCGCTGCACCATGCTCAGGAATGAACACAATCACCACTTGTCTACCAGAGCTATTAACCTTGGCATAAAAGCGATCAATATCACTCAATAATTTACGTGCTCTGCGAGAGTAGGTCTCGACGCTGTTTTCTAGCTTGCCACCATCTAGCGCACGATTACCATCATGCAATGAGATTGTGTTGTAGAAAAGGGCGACCCGTTCATTAGGGGACTTCATGCGGGCATCCCACCAATTGGATAGCACGGAGTAGTCGTCATAAATTTGCGAGCCATCAAAACCTCTTAAATAAGGGGTAGCTTGCGTGTTGTCGAACAGCGGGGCAGACATACCGCCTTCATTTCGGATTTCCTTCAGGAGGTCGCCGTATTTACCATCATGATTCAAGGCCAACTGAACTTGGAAGCCTGTTTTATTGAGATTGTTAAATAACAGGGAATCTTCAACGGCAGGCTTATATAAATCGCGTTGGTCCTGTTGTCCACGACTACCACGCAATAGGCGAATAATCGATGGCCCACTGTAAGAAGAGGCCGAATTAAAGCTTGTAAATAAATAGTGGAAGCGCTGGAACAGCGGATTGTTATCTTCTTTAATGTACTTAAGGTCATCCCAAGCCAGGGAGCAGACATTAATGACCAGGACATCGAACGGAGCACCGCTGGCCTTTTGTGAACGGTTAAAGGCAGTACGAGATGCTTCTTCAATGAAGAAGCCATCAAGCGATTCGGTGAGCGCTGTATCACTAGGCAGGCCAATGACTTGGCCATCAGCATCGTAGGCTAAGGAGGGCATGGTCGCCCCCAGTGGAAGCAGGGTGCTCATGATTGCTATTGACGCAATGGTGGTCATTCTGATCTTCTTAGAAAGAAGGAAGTAAACAATATAGAGCCCCAACAAGATGGCGATTACTCGCCAATCAAAAATTCGGGTTAAAAGTTCAAGGTAATACTGATAACTAAAATCGAGTAACTGGCTAATTTTAGGGATGATATTTCGAAGGGGTGGCAGCGGGCTATCAAAATAGAGAATAACAATAGCAAGAGGCAGTGCTACCCATTTGCGAATTCGTAGCAAGGTCGGATTAGCATGGGAAAAAATTAGAAATAGTGCAAAAGCAGCATTAACAAAAAAATGGAAATGAATATAACCTGTATAGAACAGGATTATTTTGATAATGAAATAGAAATTCCAAATTCCCATATTACTTTTTGAGATCCTCTAAAGCCATTTTGGTAAATAAAGAAAGCATAGAAGAGTAATAGCCTTGGGACGGGTTATAGCTGGGTAATGGGGTTGAATCTATATTGGGGTAAGCAAGCGTTATAGCTGCAATACTATAAAAGCCTGCAGATGCATTGTACGTTGCCATTTCACCGGTATTCACGTTTACCCAAGCTGGTAAGAGCGGTTTTCCAGCAAAGGCGCCCCAGAAGTTTTGAAAGGGCTTAATCGTGGCGGGAGTGGCTTGCTGACCCCAGACAAGGTAAAGAGGTATGCGCACAGCGTTGTATCCAAATTGATCGCCATCCACAGGGCTGATATTCTCGCCCTCCAATTGCAACCAGTCAGGTGGTAGTTGCCATTTACCAAAGCGGGCTTCTCGAATGAGCTGTAAACCCGTTGTCCTTAATTCTTCCCATTCCGGTGACGGATCAAGCAAAGCAAGATCGGCAATAGCAGGGAAGACCCAGTAGGAGAGGTTGAGTTTCAGGCCTTCCGGCTTTTCAAAACCTATTGCACCAGGAAGTAAAATAGTTCCTTTGCTAGTTTTACGCAAAAGCTTTGCTCTAATGGATTGACTAATTTGGATGGCTGCAAAAAGATAACTAGGCTCATTCCATTTGCGATATGCACGCGATAATGCCCAGGCAATAAATAAATCACCATCGCTAGCATTATTCATGTCATTAATACCCACCTGTGGAGACCAACTCCAAGCAAACAATTTATCATCACGCACTTGAAGATTGCGTTGTGTCCAGGTCCAGATTTGGGCAAAGGTGGCCGGGTCATTATTTTGTTCTGCATGTAGCAATGCCATTCCTTGACCCTCGGTATGGCTAATACTATTCTGGCCGACATCAATCACTCGACCATTCTCAATAAATGCAGATTTAAATTGAGCCCAGTCTTCGCTATCAACAGCATGTGCTGGGGAGTGCAATACAAGAGCAATACTCAAAAGCCAAAACCGGAGAAGGGTGCGCCAGGTCATTGAGGGATTGAATTTAGGTGAACGATAGGCTGGCAATTGATTATGATTAGTAATACTGACTAATAAGGTACATTATGTATTACCGGCATTTAATTAGCCTATTTTATTTAGATATTTCATGCAGTTAGCAAACCAAACATTTTACTTTGCCATATTCATCGTCCTAGTCGGTCTGATGGGCCGTTTCTTAGCAAACCGGGATGACGATCGTGCTCAATTTAAGGTTATCTATTGGCCAATAGGCCTGAGCTTTTTAGCGGCCTCCATGTTGGGTTATGCCACCGCTCCATGGGCTGGCAAGATCGTTTTGGCCTTGGCCAATATCTTCCTCATTGCAGGCGTCGCCAACATTTCTTTATTGTTCAGCGTTTGGAACGGGGCACCAAGGGATTCAAGCAGACTGGTTGCTCTTGCCTTATTTGTAATTGCCTCTTTAATTTACGTCTATCTACACTTTTTTGGAGAAACACAAGACCGCATTCATTTAATGAATGTTGCGCTCATTATCTTTTGTATTTGGCAGATCGTATCTTTAAGTCAGCTCTTAAAAAAAGATAACGCTTATCAAATTAAATTATTGCTTGGGGTTGAGTTTTTCCAGCTTTTTGCCCGCATCATTCGATCGCTTTTGGCGCTTGAAGAGATAGCTCACCCTGGAACCTTGTATCAAGAAGGCGGCCTGGCTTTTGCCATGCGTATAGCTGCAATATTGTCGATTGTCACAATTTGTATATTAATTACCAACTATTACCTCGAGAAGCTCTGGCATGAATATCGCAGGAGCTCGCATGCCATTGAGGATGGGATGCTCAATAGCCTAAATGCGCTATCCATGGTGAGGGATAACGAAACCGGCAATCATATTCTGCGTACTAAAAACTATGTACGTGCTTTAGCTGAAAGATTGAGGTCAAGCGGGGCCTATGCGGACGAGTTAACTCTAAAAGCAATTGAGAACATCGTGAAGGCTGCACCATTACACGATATTGGTAAAGTCGGAATCCCCGATGAAATCCTAAAAAAGCCGGGGTCGCTGACCGACGATGAGTGGCAGACCATGAAAACCCATGCTAATTTGGGTCGTGAGGTTCTCAGTGCCGCCAAACTCAAAGATGCAAAGAACACCCATGTCTTGGATGCCGCAATTAAGATTGCCGGAGGGCATCATGAAAATTGGGATGGCTCAGGCTATCCATTGGGACTAA
Source organism: Polynucleobacter sp. JS-JIR-II-c23 (assembly GCF_035011225.1). NCBI lineage: Bacteria > Pseudomonadati > Pseudomonadota > Betaproteobacteria > Burkholderiales > Burkholderiaceae > Polynucleobacter > Polynucleobacter sp. JS-JIR-II-c23. The sequence continues at coordinate 903,585 of NZ_JAYGQT010000001.1, forward strand.
AGGGCGATGAGATTCCCTTACCAGCCAGGCTGATGTCCTTAGCTGACACCTACGATGCCTTAGTAAATGAGCGGGTTTATAAAAAGAAGTGGTCCCATGAAGAGGCTTGTTTAGAGATTGCTCGGCTAAAAGGAATTCGCTTTGATCCGCGCATTGTCGAAGCGTTCATTCAGGAAAAAGATAATTTCTTGAAGATCTCAGAGTTGTATGGAGACTCTAAATGACGATTAGTTTTGAGCCGAGCTCTAATGTTCGCCGCAACTCTCGCCTTATTTTGGGCGCCTCTATTATTTTGGCAATCATCTTCATCATCAATGCAGTAATTTCAGGGTATTTGCTACGCCGCAATACAACCGAAGATCGTGCGGATCAACTCGCCACTTTGACATTAATATTGGCCGAGCACACTTCGCAGATTATTTTTTCGGCCAATACTGTTTTAAATAGTATTGATGATGTGGTTTACGCAGCAAAAATTGAAGATGAGAAAAGCTATCGCAAGTTCACATCAAATAAAAATCAGTTTGAGCTGTTGGAGGAAAAGACAAAATCTAATTCTATTTTAGATGTCACTACTTTTGTGGCTAATGACGGTAAAGTCCTTAATTTTTCCCGCTCCTATCCTGCGCCTGAAATTAATCTGGCAGACCGAGATTATTTTGTCTACTTGAAAAATCACAATGATCTTGAGACTTTCTACAGCGCTCCCGTCCAGAATAAGGGGAACGGTAAATGGGTTTTTTATTTGGCTAGGCGCGTCAATGGTGCGCACGATGAGTTTCTGGGTATCATTTTGGTGGGCGTCTCCGTTGAGGTCTTTTCCTCTTTGTATGAGAGGCTAGGCTCCAACTTGGGTGATGGCGCAGCGATAACTCTTTATCGCCAAGACAAGACTTTATTAACTCGTTGGCCACTAGTTGAAAATCTGATAGGTCGTGTCAATACTAATGACTTGATTGAGCAATCTTTAGGTGCAGCAGCAGACGGTAACGGTGTGATCTTTACATCCAAGACCGGCTTTACTCGGCAAAATACGTCCCCGGTCGAGCGCATGATTTCCTACAGAAAAGTTACCGGATATCCATTCATTGTTGGAGCCGTAGTCCCTGAGACTTTGTATTTGGCCAACTGGTATAAGAATGCGACGGGTGGATTAATTGCTACCGTTTTGAGCATCATCATCCTATTTATTGGAACCTATTTTCTGTTAAGGACTTATCGGCGTAATGCTGAGAACCAATATCGTGCGCATCACGATGTTCTTACTAGGCTACCCAATAGAACCTTATTCTCTGACCGCCTTTCTTATTCCCTGGCTAATTGCAAGCGTAACCAAACTAAATTGGCACTTCTTTTTACTGATTTAGATAATCTTAAAACGATTAATGATGTCTACGGCCATCTCGTAGGAGATGCAGTCCTAATGCAGGTTGCCGAAAGAATACGAGCCTGTTTACGAGATACTGATACTGTAGCCCGTCTCGGCGGAGATGAATTTATTGTGCTTTTACCGGCTGTTGGTGATGAGAAGAATGCCTTAATGGTTGCTGAAAAAATTCGATCTTCTCTCATGATGCCGATGACAGCGGATGGCATGACTGTAAGTACAAGCGCAAGTATTGGAGTGGCTTTATATCCCGATCATGGATCTAATGAGTCTGATTTAATGAACAATGCTGATATGGCGATGTATGAGGCTAAATCTAGCGGGCGAAATACCATTCAGGTATTCAGCGAGAAAGTGCTTAAATCAGTTTTCAAAGATATCTCATAAGCTCAATGCTGGGTGGATTGGTTATGGAAAAATTTGAAACCTATAAAACCCTTTTAATCCCATTAATCAGCCTTGGTTTCTTATTCATAGGGCTTAGATCAACTCCAAGCCAAAGCGCGCCCACTTCAACTATTCCCACGGTGCAAATTGGAAGCCTGATCTGGGATCAAACGGAGATGAATATTGCCGACGTGAAGACGTACGTGTCATCCACAGGTTTTATGAGTGTCGCAGAGCAGAAGGGTGGCGGATTATCTTATGAAGCGGGCTTTATTCAAAAGCCAGGCTGGACTTGGAAAACCCCTTATGGTTTACCTGCAAAAGATGCAGAGCCAGCAACGCACCTCAATCAAAAAGAAGCCGAATCGATTTGTCGCTATTACGGTAAACGTTTGCCAACGGATGCCGAGTGGACGAACGCTGCATTCTTGGAACAAAGAAATAATCCGCCAGCTGGATACATAAATGGTCAGCGTTATCCCTATCCAGGCGGCGCAAATCCCTCGCCTTCTCATTGCCTTAGCGGTTGCGGTGACTATAAAGGTCTTGCACCAGCTGGCGCCCTGAACCGCGGAACTGGCCACGTGATTACTGGCTCAACCAAACCTGGCGTCAATGGCATGTATGACATGGGTGGGAACGTTTGGGAATGGACTGCTACAGAGCGCAATGGCGGCTACATCACTCGTGGAGCATCGTGGTGGTATGGTCCTAATAGACAGCAAGAGAGCGATGTGGAATCCAAGCCTGGTGATATTGCCGTGGTTTATATCGGATTTCGGTGTGTAGCCGATGCCGTGAAACAATAGGGAATGACTAATTCCGCAGTAGATTCTTCTGAAATTGAAATTACTCCCGATTACCAAGCGGTAATTGAGGCCATTGAGCGTCACGATCCTTATATCTTCGTTAGCGGTAAAGCGGGCACTGGTAAAACGACCCTAATCGGCTATTTACGAGAAGCCATACCTGGCAACGTTGTGGTAGTTGCACCAACAGGGGTTGCCGCGCTTCAGGTTAAAGGAGTGACCATTCATTCCTTCTTTAGATTACCTCCGCGACTCATTTTTCCTGAGGAAGATATCAAGCCGCTGCGCGATAAGCGCCTTTATAAAGATATCCGCTTGCTCATCATTGATGAGATCTCGATGGTGCGTGCGGATGTCGTGGACGCAATGGATTTATTTCTGCGCGAGAACGGGCCGCAAAAAGGCAAGCCCTTTGGCGGCATTCAGGTGATGTTTGTGGGGGATTTATTCCAGCTGCCACCAGTAGTTTCTAGTTCTGACATGCAAGTCCTGTCAGAGCGTGGTTACGAAGGACCTTATTTCTTTTGCGCTATGGCCTTGCATCGCAAAGATGTCACGATGGTAGAGCTCTCTAAGATCTTCCGTCAAAAGGATGAGCACTTCGCAGGCTTATTAAATCGCATTCGAATTAATCATGACATTGATGAGGCTCTCGATACTCTAAATGCACAGTGCTATCGCAAAGATGCTGAGATAGATGAGCAGACCATTACTCTGACCACTACAAATGCACGAGCAGATCAAATCAATGGTGCTGGCTTGCGCGCAATTACCGTTGAGGGTAAGGTCTACGCAGGTCAGTCAACGGGTAAATTTAATATCGACGAACGCAATTTACCTTCACCCAATAATTTAGTGCTTAAGGTAGGCGCTAAAGTCATGTTCACCGCAACGGATCCTGGATTCCCTAAGCGCTGGGTCAATGGAACGATCGGCGTAGTGCGTGAGTTGCTGCCAGATAAGGTGAAGGTGATGGTGCAAAACGGGCCTTATGCAAATACAGTGGAAGTAACAGGCCATCAGTGGGAGTCTTATCGTTACGATCACGATATGATGTCAGGAAAGATATCTCCCAGCATCATTGGCACTTATGTTCAGATACCGCTCATGCTGGCTTGGGCTGTAACGATTCATAAGAGCCAGGGCAAGACCCTTGACAAGGTTAAGGTTGATCTCTCATCAGGTGCATTTGCCTCGGGACAAGTCTATGTTGCCCTAAGCCGGTGTAAAACGATTGAAGGTATTTCTCTACAGCGGCCGATTGAGCCCAGAGATGTGAGCTGCGATCAGGAGATCAAGCGTTTCTATTTGAATTGCTTGCCTTCAAAATAGGGCCTTAAGCCGCCTTCTTGATTCTTTTGATTGTATTTAGTTTTGGTTTTGCTGCTTTTTGCTTTTCAAGTGCCTCACTGGCAATCAGCTTAAATTCTCCCTCAACAAACCTTTTTAAGGCTTCGCGCATAAGAGGCTGGTAACCCATGTCATATTTTGTGCCTAAGAGCTTATAGGATTCAATCAAGTCTTTTTCTAGGCGAATGGAAATCATCTGCAGACCTAGAGCATCATCAATTTGAGATCCTCGTTTTTTGTCTGCTGCTCTAGCGTGCTTAATATCTCTACCCAAATCACCACTCTCCCAGACATCGGCGGTATTGTGATTTTTTACCTTCTTCATTTTTGCGATCATTACTTTCCTTGCTTGCAAGTTTTACGTTTCGCCACTTCTATGGAAGCGACACTTTTAGTAAGGTATTGATATTATATTGTATATACGAATTTCTGTTGAATTCGGTGGAAATGCACTTTTTAGGTAAATCATTCCATTATCAAATACAAAAACCACTTTAATTAATATCCCACGATCATTTTCTGATATAAACCATTCAGTTGGCGGTTCTGTTAGATGATTTAGCCTATCATCTAGAAGGTAAGAGCGTTGTCTATTAATAAAGCATTGCTCAACATCGCTGCGGCTTATGCCGTGCTTTAGTTCCAGCTTTCCCTGGATTGCTGGGCTAATGATTAGATTTTGCATGCTCTTACCTTAAATATGTATATACATATTTTATCAAAAAGGTATACCTACAAAAGAGTGGGGGGTATGAATCTCCTCACTAGAAACACAGGAATTTATTCCAGAAATTCTGCGTAGGCTTTTTATTAAAATTGGAATGTCATCCAACTATTTCTATTTTCATGAAAAATGAATTCAATGATCAAGACGGGCATGTAGACCAAGCAATTTTATATGCTAAACGTCTAAAGCTAACTAATAAGAGAGTGCGATTAGGGTGGTACGAAAGTGCTAAAGCTATCTCTATGGATGGCGATGATTTGCTTCTCAGTGAATTTTTAAATCTAGATGGGGAAGATCTGGATTGGTAGATTAGCTACTGACGAGGTAAATTCACCATCTTAAAACCCAGCTGCCAATCCATCTCTACGGTGATCGCTGCCAGCAATAAAAGCAGAGTCGGCATCTTCTGAGAGCTTGGCAATTGCTTGTGCGCTACCAAAGTCCAAGCTGTTTGCTGGTTGTACAGCAACCTCATGTCCTAGTGCTTTCAATCCATCAACCACGCTCTGGGGCATTGCCGCCTCCACAGTGAGCTTGCCCACATCATCAATCCGCCAACGTGGCGCATCAGAACAGGCTTGTGGATTAAGGTATTCATCTACAAAGCGCATCACGAATTGAATATGACCTTGTGGTTGCATATTGCCACCCATCACACCAAATGCCATGGTAGGTTTGCCATCCCTAGTGAGGAAGGCTGGAAGAATGGTGTGGAAAGGGCGCTTACCCGGGGCAACTTGATTGGGGTGCCCATCTTCTAATCTAAAGCTCATGCCACGATTATGAAAAGCAATGCCACCTGGGGCAACCACTCCAGAACCAAAGCCTTTGAAGTTAGATTGAATATAAGAAATCATCATGCCGGATTCATCTGCGGCGCACAAGTAAACAGTGCCACCAGAATGCGGATCTCCGGGCCCATAGCTACCAGCCTTATTGTGATCAATCAAAGCCGCGCGACTAGCTAAGTAATCTCTATTTAAAAGAGAGCTCACAGGCATTTGCATGGAGCGTGCATCAGAAACGTAGGCATAGACATCTGCAAAAGCCATTCGCATGGCTTCAATTTGTAAGTGAATACGTTGCGCTGAATTGGCTGGGTACTGCTTCACATTGGCTGCCTGCAAAATACCTAAGGCAATTTGAGCGGCGATACCAGATCCGTTTGGCGGAATTTCATGGAGAGTGTAATCACCATAATCGAAAGCTAAAGGCTCAACCCATTCTGGCTGGTTATCGGCGAAGTCTTGCATAGTGAAGCAACCACCAGTAGCTTGCGCAAAATCCACCATACTCTGTGCAAGGGGGCCTTTATAAAAAGACTCGCCTTCTGAGCTGGCAATTTCTCTCAGAGTCTTAGCTTGCGCAGGATATTTCCAGATTTGCCCAGCTTGGAGTGCTTTCCCATCAATTAAAAATGACTCTACAAAACCAGGTTGGTTCTTAAGGATAGGAATAGCTTCGCGCCATTGGCGTGCAATGACTGGCGAAACCGGAAAGCCATTCTCTGCATAGTCGATCGCACGTTTAAATAATTGTGCAAAGGGTAGCTTGCCAAACTTTCTGGAGAGCTCAATCCAGCCAGCAACCATGCCGGGGACAGTGACCGTATTCCAGCCAATGAGGTCCATCGCAGATTTACCAGCAAAATATTCTGGCTTCCAGGCGGCAGGGGCTCGGCCAGAAGCATTTAAGCCATGAATCTTCTTACCATCCCAGAGAATTGCAAAACCATCTCCACCTATGCCATTCATCGTTGGTTCAACTACAGTCAGTGTGATTGCGGTTGCAAGCGCAGCGTCAACTGCATTGCCACCATTTTGCAGGGCTTCAATGCCTGCTTGAGTGGCAAGCGGTTGAGAGCTCGCAACAGTGTTTTTAGCTAGAACAGGGGCGCGACTACCAAAGGGGGGGGATATCAACATAAGTGCTTATCTATTTAACGGCTTAATCTATTTTAACATTCGCTGACTTTACAGCCTTATCCCATTTGCTGGCTTCACTTGCGGTGATTTCATACAATTTTTCGGAATTTGCAAACTGAGGATGAATACCTTGGGCTGCCATACGCGCTTTGAAGTCCGGATTCGTGAGAATTTTACGGATTTCTTTTTCTAATTTTGCAATGATTACTGGAGAAGTTCCTTTGGGAACATAAACTGCATAAAAGTTTTCCACATCAAACTGCTTCATGCCATCTTGTCCGAGGGTAGGGACATTAGGCATTAAAGGAGAGCGTTCTGCTGCGGCAATCGCAATCGGGCGCAGCTTGCCACTTTGAATATGGGGCAATGAAGCGGTCACGCTATCAAACATCATGAGAGTATTGCCTGCAATCAAATCAGGCAAAGCAAAGCTGCTGCCCTTATAGGGGATATGCGTTCCCGTTGCTCCAATACGCTGCATAAACAAAGTGGATTCCAAGTGGGAGAGGCTGCCATTACCTTGGGATGCATAATTAAAGTCACCCTTTTTAGACTTGATGAATGCAATGAGTTCAGGAAGATTTTTTGCTGGAACACTTGGGTTCACCACAATTAAATGCGGAATTGTTCCAATTAATGCAACTGGAACAAAATCTTTCTGTAAGTCAGCCGGAGGATTTTTAAATAGGGCTGAAGAAATCGATTGATTTGTCAGCGCACTAATGTTGATGGTGTAGCCATCAGGGGCGGCTTTAGCAGCGGCTTGTAAGCCAATCATTCCACCAGCGCCAGGTTTATTTTCGACAACGATGGATTGACCCAATGCTTCAGCTAAAGGCGCGGTCACACTACGCGCAAAAATATCAGTAGATCCGCCTGCAGGAAAGGACACAATCGCAACAATCGGTTTTTTAGGCCAATCTGTATCGGAGGCGGCAAGAGCCAAGTTACTTAAAGTCAACAGTCCTAATGAGCCAAGGATGAGAGATTTAAAATAGTGCATTTAATGATCCGATAGTGAGATGAGTAATATAGTATTGGAAATTCAGAATCTAGTTTTAAAAAGATCAAATAGAGAGACGCATGACAACATTGAACAAAACAAGCGGCGGAATTGATATGTCAGCTTATTGGCTGCCATTCACACCTAACCGCTACTTTCAGCACCATCCGAAGATCATGCAGTCAGCAAAGGGAGCTTACTACTTTGATGATCAGGGTCGTAAGCTATTTGATGGTTTATCTGGGCTGTGGTGCTCTCCATTGGGGCATGCTGATCCACGTATTGGTGCAGCGATTCAAAAGCAGTTTGAAACGATGGATTATTGCCCTGCATTTCAGATGGCCAGTGAGACAACTTTTAGCTTGGCTAGTCGAATTGCAAAGATGGCGCCGGAGGGATTGGACAAAGTATTTTTCACTAACTCTGGTTCTGAGGCGGTTGATACTGCATTAAAGATCGCCATTGGTTATCACCGTGTAATGGGCAATGCATCCCGTATTCGACTGATTGGACGAGATCGCGCTTATCACGGTGTTGGCATCGCTGGTATATCGGTGGGTGGTATGGTCGCCAATCGCAAAATGTTTGCCAGCATGATGATGCCTGGTGTCGATCATTTACCCCATACGCTCAACCTTTCACAGATGGCTTTCTCAAAAGGGCAGCCAAAGTGGGGCGCCCATTTAGCAGAGGAGTTAGAAAGGATTGTTGCCCTTCATGATGCCAATACGATTGCCGCTGTCATCATGGAGCCTGTACAGGGATCAACTGGAGTCATAGTTCCGCCGGATGGTTACTTGCAAAAGATTCGTGAGATCTGTACTAAGCACGGTATTTTGCTGATTTTTGATGAAGTGATTACCGGCTTTGGTCGCTTAGGCGCAAACTTCGGCGCAGATCGTTTTGGCGTGACACCCGACATGATTACCTTTGCTAAAGGGATTACGAATGGTGTGATTCCAATGGGTGGCGTGATTGTGCGTGGAGATATTTACGACAACATTATTTCGAATGGTGGGCAAGAGCAAGCGATTGAATTTTTCCATGGCTATACCTACTCAGGTCATCCGATACCTGCGGCTGCAGGCCATGCAGTGCTTGATATTTTTGAGTCTGATGATTTGGTCAATCGTGCTCGAGCACTAGAACCTGTTTTAGAAGATGGACTTCATGCCCTAAAGGGCAAGTCAGGCATTTTGGATATTCGCAACTTTGGTTTATCTGGCGCTGTTGAGCTTGACCCTGTTCCAGGAAAACCAGGTCTACGTTCCATGAAGGTGCTGGAGGCCTGCATCGAAAGAGGTACTCTAGTAAGAGTGGCGGGTGACGCTATTGCCGTAGGCCCCCCATTTATTTCTAAGCCTGAAGAGCTCGAGTTTATGTGTAGCGTTTTAGGCGATGCTATTGATGAGGCGATGAAGGTTAATTAACCGCGTAAATATTAGGCTTTTAATTGGCTTGAATTATTGTATAGCTACGCTATACAATATGGTATGATTAAATCGTTTAGGCATAAAGGATTGCAGTTATTTTTTGAAACTGGAAGCCGTGCTGGTATTCAAAGTTCTCATGCTCCTCGTCTTTCAAGACAATTATCCAGATTGAATGAGGCCCGTAATTGGGAGGATGTGAATATTCCTGGCTGGCGATTACATTCCTTAGGTGGAAAACTGGTTGGCCACTTTTCAATTTCAGTTAGTGGAAACTGGAGAATTACTTTTAGGTTTGAACGCGAAGACGTAGTGTTGGTAAATTATCAGGACTACCATTGATGATAAAAATGAGAAAAATGCACAACCCCCCGCATCCAGGACTCACCTTGCGTGATGATATTCTCCCTGCTTTAGGGATTACTGTTACTGCCGCAGCTGATCAGCTTGGTGTGACTAGAGCCGCTTTATCTCGAGTATTAAATGCTAAAGCTGCAATTTCGCCTGAGATGGCATTGAGAATTGAGGCATGGTTAGGCGTTGAAAATGGTGGCAGTGCAAGTATTTGGTTGGCCCAACAGTCTGCTTATGATTTGTGGAAAGCTAGAAAGACTATTAAACCTAAAGTGAAGCACATACAAATACCGGATTTACTGGCCGCCTAATTATTGGCGACTCAATTAGCGATTAAATAAGTGATAGATCACAGGAATCGCTACCGCACTAACAACGCCATTCATGCCCATCGCTAGGCTGGCGTATGTTCCTGCTTCAGGATGAATGCTAAACGCACGTGAGGTGCCGATACCATGAGCGCCAATGCCAATCGCAAAACCTCTTTGCCACCAAGCTTTCATACCCAATGCGTTCAATACAAAGGGTGCCAAGATAGCACCTAGTATTCCGGTGCTCACGGCAAAGATGGCCGTTAGAGTGGGTGAGACGCCAATACGTTCTGCAATACCCATGGCAATTGGTGCTGTGACTGATTTGGGATACATTGCCCCAGTAATGCTGGAGTCCGCCCCGAGCATAGTCGCAATACCTACCGCACTAATGATTGAAACCAATCCGCCCGTGCATAGCGAAGCAATCAAAGGGATTGATCTCCCCGTAAGGCTACTTAATCCCCTATAGATGGGGATTGCTAAAGATACTGTCGCCGATCCCAATAGAAAGTGAATAAACTGAGCGCCCTCAAAATAGGTTGAGTAGGGCATTTCAATAAATTGAATCGTACTTGCCACAATCAGAATGGCAATTGCTACTGGATTTGCTAATGGATTCTGATGACTAGCCTTATAAATGCTGAGTCCAATTTGATAGGCCGCTAGCGTAATAAACAGGGCAAAAAGCGGGCTTCCTGATAGGTAAACCCAAATCTCAACGATGGAGTGCTTTTCACTCATGAGATTCTTTCCTGCTCAATAAACGGGCGACTAACGCGCTAGAGGCAATAGTGAGGATGACGCTACCAATGAGGGCGCTAATAATGGCCCATGCATTTGCCTTGAGCTGGGGTAAGAAAAGCACCACGCCAACGGCAGCTGGAACAAAGAGAAGTCCAAGGTACTGACTAAAGCCATCACCCACCATAGCTAAGTCGGCATTAATTCCTTTGCGCAAAACAAGCCACAGCACCAAGAGAACTAATCCAATGACCGGGCCAGGTAGCGTTGGCAAAAGGAACTTGGAAACGAGCTCCCCCAAACTTTGAAAGAGAAGGATTTGTACAAGACCAAAAATCATGTATCTATCTTACCGCCTGCGTGAATAGAGTGCCCGGATAACCATCTCAGTGCCTGAAGCACCAAAGAAGGGGTTTTCTGAAGTTGCGCCATGGCTATCTCAGTTAGATTTGTACTATTCAGGGATGCCCTGAGGATTCCAGCCAATATCTTGTATACAAAACCTTGCTACACTGGTCTGAAATTGCAGTTCATATTAATAAACAGGAGATTCAACATGAAGTCACTCGTATCTGGCTTGCTTCTTGCTTTGTGTTCCAGCCTTTCTTTTTCTGTATCGGCTAAAGATACGGTCAAGATTGCCTACATTGGGCCATTGACCGGAGGTGTTTCCGCAAATGGTATTGGTGGTCGTAACTCTGCTGATCTAGCGGTGCGTATGAAAAACCAAGACCCGAATGCTAAATATAAATATGAATTGGTTACTGCTGATGATGAGTGCAAGCCTAACGTAGGCGTACAAGTTGCTACCAAAATAGCGTCAGACAGCTCCATTATTGCTGGTGTAACCCATTACTGCTCAGCAGTAGCAATGAGTACTGTTGATGTTTATCATAAGTTTGGTTTGCCAGTTATGGTGTGGGGCGCTGTTCTCCCTGAAATCACTTATGGCAATGACTACAAAGAAATTCATCGTGTAAACGGTACGATGATTAATCAAAATGAAGTAGCAGCTAAATTCTTAACTGGCTTAGGCTATAAGAAGTGGGTCATCATTCATGACACTACCGATTACGGCAAAGGTCACAATAAGTATTTTTCTCAGTTCCTGACTAAAAATGGCGGCCAGATCTTGGGCACCTTTGGTGTCACCGCTGATCAGCAAGACTTCACAGCCGAATTAACCAAAATCAAGCAGTTGAACCCTGAAGTGGTTTACTTTGGCGGCCTCACACCAATCGGTATTCGTATCCGCACACAAATGGATCGCTTGGGTATCAAGGCGGTATTTGAAGGAACTTCTGGAATTAAGTCTGATGCATACATCGAGGGCTTGGGTAAATTGTCTGAAGGCTCTTTGTCTTTCATCGAAGGCGCACCTTGGGAAAAGCTCCCTGGTGGACTTGAGTTCATTGCTAAGTATTCGCAGCAGAAGTATCCAGATGCGCCTGAAGCCTACGGTCCTTTTGCTTATACCGCTACCAACTTGATCATGGCTGCAATTGAAAAAGCTGGCCCTAATCGTAAGAAGGTAATGGAGGTCTTAAACAACACCCAAAACGTTGAAACGATTATTGGCAAAGTTAGTTTTGATGATCATCGTCAAAACATTGTTCCTTTGATCTCCAAGTATGTTGCTCAAGATGGCAAATGGGTTCTCTGGGAAGACAGCCTTTATGCCAAGAAGCAGCGTAAGTTAGGGCAGTAATTGAAATCGTAGTAGAAGAGGGTAATTTTGCATGTCATTTGATATTTTTTTGCAGTACCTGCTCAATGGTTTGATGTTGGGTGTAATTTATGCAATCGTGGCAGTTGGATTTACCCTCTACTTCGGTGTTTTGGATGTCATTAAGTTTTCCCATGGTGACATCCTCATGGTGGGGGCCTTTGCTGGCCTCACCGCTTATATCGGTATAGCCGAGACATTTACTTCTCCTTGGCTACAGCTTTTGGTATTAATAGTGGTGAGCTTGGCGGTTGCTGCCTTTCTTGGCGCAGTCATTGCGCGTTATCTGATTCTGCCTTTACAGAAAGCGCCCCCAATCAATACCTTATTGGTAACCTTGATGCTGGGTCTTGCGCTGCGTGAGTTAGTCCGTTTGTTTTATCCAAATGGATCCAATCCAAAACCTTTCCCCAAGTTGCTGCCAGTTGATGGCATTGCTCTCGGCGAATTTACTTTACGCTCCGATAGCCTCATCCTACTCATTACCGGAGTCTTAATCATTGTTGCGGTTCAACGCCTGATTACCAAGAGCAAGATTGGTTTGGCTATTCGTGCGGTTGCACAAGATAGTGAAACGGCACGCATTATGGGTATTAACTTCCATCGAATTGTCTTGATCACATTTATGTTGGGCTCAGCCTTGGCTGCTCTCGCTGGCTTGATGAACGGCCTGTATTACAACGAAGTGAATTTCAGTATGGGTTTATTGCTAGGTGTAATTGGCTTCTCGGCCGCTGTAGTGGGCGGCTTAGGAAATTTCTATGGAGCAATTGTGGGAGGGTTTTTATTTGCAGGACTCCAAACGATTGGCGCTGTTTTGTTACCCGCCATCATGCCGAGCGTTCCTAGTGCCTATAAGGATGTCTTTGCATTTGCAGTAATTATCATCATCATGGGATTAAAGCCTACAGGCTTGATTTCTGAAAAATCCAGCGAGCGAGTTTAAGTATGAAGTTATTAATATCTACCTTCATTGCGTGTCTGGTCTACAGCATTCTGCTGTTGGGTTCAGAAAACCAGCTTGAGGTTGGCGCTCTCGTAATCCTCGCATTTGTAACCAGTTTAGTTGGTAAAAAATTAGGGTTGATGGATAAGCTTGCGATTACCGCAAGAGAGCATCCGCACTTTCCAGCTTATGCCTCGATTGCTGGTGTGCTGATAACTATGTTGGTGTTCCACAACTCACACTTTGCGCTCTTGATGCTCGCTACGGTGCTGATCTATTCCATTGTTTGCCTTGGCTTAAACATTCAATTTGGTTATGTCGGCATCGTGAACTTTGCAGGCGCCGCTTTCTTTGGTATCGGCAGTTATACCGCTGCAATATTGGCGACGCACACAGCGATCCCTCATTTGCTGGTTCTATTTATCGCTGCTAGCATCTCTGCCTTAATTGGTTCTATCTTGATTTATCCTGTATTGAGAACTCGCGGGCACTATGCAGCATTAGTGACTATTGCATTTGGCATCCTATTCCGTAATTTCTTGGAAGTGAATGACACTCTGGGCGGCCCACAGGGATTGAAGATCCCTCCGCTCACTATTTTTGGCTGGAATTTATCTGATGGCTTGGACATTGCTGGTTTTGAGCTGTCTTTTTACATCCCATACCTCCTGATCGCATTAGTTCTGCTAATTGCTAGTTTTAGAATCACCCGCAATTTAGAGCGCTCATGGATTGGATTGAGTATGGATATGGTCCGTACCGATGAAATTGCAGCCTCTACTTTTGGTGTGAACATTGCGCACTGGAAGGTAGTGGCATTTACATTGGGCAACTTCATTGCTGGTATGGCAGGAGCACTCTATGGAATGATGACTGCCTATGTTGCCCCCAATAACTTTACCTTTGCCGACTCTTTGATTTTGGTATCGATTGTGATTTTGGGTGGTATTGGTAATCCATGGGGAATCATTCCTGCGGCAGCCATTGTGGTGATTCTTCCTGAGAAGCTGCAGTTTATTCAGGAATATCGTTTCTTGCTCTATGCCATTGTGGTGATCTTGATCTTGCTATTCCGTCCCGATGGTTTACTGCCAAGGCGGATTCGTGAGTATTTCCCGGGTAACAAAGCGGGAGGCCAAAAATGAGCTCATTACCATCATCCAAGAAGCAGATTCTGGTCGCAGACAAACTCACCATGCGTTTTGGTGGCGTGACAGCATTAGATTCATTAGATCTTCATGTGAACGAGGGTGAAGTATTGGGATTGCTGGGCCCCAATGGTTCAGGCAAGACCACTTTCTTTAACGTGATTACCGGTCTGTATCGGGCAAGTTCAGGAAGTGTCGCATTCCGCGGTGAGGATTTGACTGATGCTACTGCTCAGCAAGTGTATTTACATGCGATTACTCGCACCTTTCAGCGCTCGCGTTTGTCTTTACCTTTAACAGTGTTCGATAACATCGCCATTGGTGATAACCGTCGATTAAATACTGGGCTTTTCTTTAATTTGTTTCAACGAGAGAAGTTCAAGCAAGAATACGAAGGCTTGGTTGAGCAGGTGAGACAGTTGCTCCTTACGTTTAACCCTAAGTTAGCTGACAAAATATTTGAGCCAGTGGCAAGCTTGCCAATGATTGATCGCCGCCGCATCGAAATCTGCAGAGCCTTGATCAGTCAACCTGATTTACTGCTTTTAGATGAGCCTTCAGCTGGCATGACTCACGATGAGACCGCTGAAGTAATGGATGATATTTTGCAGGTACGCAGCAAGATTAAGCCTTTCACCATTATTTTGATTGAGCATGAAATGGGTTTGATTCAGCGGATGACTGAGCGTTGCATTGTTTTGAACTATGGCAAGAAGATTGCTGAGGGTACTTACGATGAGATTGTGAATAATCGCGAAGTGCAAGTCGCTTATTTGGGGCAGGAATAATCATGGCCTTATTAGAGATTGAACACATCTATACCGCGTACGATCGGATTGATGTACTTGAAGATGTATCTATCAAAGTCGAGAAGGGTGAAATCACCTGCATTCTGGGTGCCAATGGAGCCGGAAAATCGACTTTAATTCGTTCCGTCCTGGGCTTGACTCCAGCCAATCGTGGAAAAATTATTTTTAATGGCGCAGATATTGCTCATTTACCAACGCATCGCATTATTGAGGCGGGTATTGCATGTGTTCCAGAAGGTCGTCGCGTGTTTCCGCGGATGACGGTGGATGAAAATCTATCCGCCGGAGCTTATTTGGTGACCGACAAAAAGGTCATTGAAGAGCGTCGTGAGCATGTTAAGAATTTGTTTCCGCGTCTTGCAGAGCGTTCCAATCAGCTGGCAGGCACCATGTCGGGTGGTGAGCAGGCCATGCTTGCCATTAGTCGCAGCTTAATGAGTTCGCCTGAGTTGCTGATATTCGATGAGCCTTCGCTGGGATTATCACCGCTGTTTGTAAAAGAAAACTTTAAGATCATTAAAGAAATCAATCAAATGGGGACCACGGTTTTATTGGTTGAGCAGAATGTTCGTCAAACCTTGGCAATCGCCCATCGTGGGTATGTCATTACCAAGGGTCAAGTGGTGGCTAAGGGAAGTGCTGCTGAATTGGCTGAGAACGCCGAAGTTCAAGCGGCTTATTTTGGATAAATCAAGATGACTAATAGCATTCCCGATCCAATCGAATTAACTCAAGATCTGATTCGCTTCAATACGATTAATCCCCCGGGTAATGAAGATCAAGTTTGCAACTATTTAGCCAAGCTTTTAGAGTCAGTCGGCTACGAATGTCACAAGATTGAATTTGCTCCGCATCGTATGAGTTTAGTTGCCAAAATTGGCGCCTGCACCGAGCAAAAACCCAGTATTTGTTTTACTGGGCATGTGGATGTGGTTCCCTTGGGCGCCCGCACCTGGAAATATGAGCCCTTTGCCGGTGTTATTGAAGACGGTAAGTTGTATGGTCGCGGCTCTAGCGATATGAAGAGCGGTGTAGCTGCATTTGTTGTTGCAGCTATGAAAATGGCTGACTCAGCTAAGCAGGGCGCCGGTGTTAGCATGATCATTACCGCAGGAGAAGAGACGGGTTGCGAAGGCGCCTTTCATTTGGCAGCTAACCAGGAAATATTGGATTTTCTGGGCCCTGCTGGATGCTTTATTGTGGCTGAACCTACCGCCAATGAACCTTTGCTAGGTCACAAGGGGGCCTACTGGTTGAAAGCCTCTACTGATGGCGTTACCGCTCATGGCTCGATGCCTGAGCGTGGCGACAACGCGTTTTATAAGTTGGCTAAGGCCGCATTAACTTTAGAAAAATTTGCTTTTGATACTCCTGTCCATGAGTTGATGGGTCAAGGCACTCTTAATGTGGGTACTGCCAAATCAGGCATCAATATCAACTCAGTTCCTGATGCGGCGGAAATGACGCTGGATATTCGTACGGTTGCAGGGCAAAGCCATCAACATATTTATGGCTGCCTATGTAAAGCGCTGGGCCCTACGGTTCGCCTGGACACCATTATTGATATTGAAGGGGTGTTCACGCCCGCTACAGATCCCTGGATGGCAAGCGTATTTGATTTTTGTGAAAAGATTAATGGGGTTCGTCCGGTCGAAAAGACGGTGTCTTACTTTACCGATGCATCAGCATTAAAGCCCGCAATTGGCAATCCACCCACCGTGATTCTGGGGCCAGGCCAGCCAGAAATGGCTCATCAAACTGACGAATTTTGTTACGTCGACAAAATTACAGATGCGACTCAGTTATTTTCTGAACTAATTCTTGATTGGCAGGCTCACTAGTTCTTCGCCCCCAATAAATGTTGCATTGCAATATATTAATTCTTAGTTAAGATAAGCACACGATAAGTGGGGGTAATGAAGTTGCCTCTGACACCATAAAAAGAATTTTTAGGAGAGCACTCATGGCTGAATTGAATGTCAATGGTAAAAAATACAAGGTGGACGTTGATCCAGAAACCCCATTGCTTTGGGTAATCCGCGAACAGGTCGGTTTAACCGGCACTAAGTATGGATGTGGAGTTGGTCAATGCGGTGCGTGCACAGTGTTGTTTGAGGGTCAGGCCATTCGTAGCTGCTCTATTCCAGTAGCTGCAGCTGAAGGAAAAAAAATCGAGACTATTGAAAGTTTAGAGAAGAGTGGTCAGCTTTCTAAAGTTCAAAAAGCGTGGGTCGACAATCAAGTGCCTCAGTGTGGTTACTGTCAGTCCGGCATGGTGATGGCAACCACCGCTTTGTTAAGAAACAATCCAAAGCCTACTGATGCACAAATCGACGAGTCCATTACTAATATCTGCCGCTGCGGCACATTCCAGCAAGTGCGTGCAGCGATTCATGCAGCTAGCAAGGCTTAAGGGGAAAAACATGACTACAAATACAAATACTTCCCGCCGCCATTTTGTCATTGGCTCTAGTGCCATTGCTACTGGCTTAGCCATTGGCCTCGATCTTTCTTTTATGTCTGCTGCAAATGCGGCTATGGGTACTGGCACTACTGCCATGACTCCATTAGCCACACCAGAAATTGGTATCTGGGTTGTAGTTAAGCCGAATGATGATGTTGTTGTGCGTATTGTCCGCTCAGAAATGGGTCAAGGCACTATTACTGGCTTAGCTCAGATGGTTGCAGAAGAATTGCAATGTGATTGGAAAAAAGTCTCTTATGACTATCCATCACCTGGTGAGAATTTAAAGCGTAAGCTGGCATGGGGTAGCTATTCCACTGGCGGCAGCCGTGGTATTCGTACTTCTGAGCAATATGTTCGCAAAGGCGGAGCTGCTGCGCGCATCATGTTGATTCAGGCTGCGGCAAATCAATGGGGCGTTCCCGCTTCTGAATGCGTAGCAAAAGATAGCGTGATTACTCATACTCCGTCTGGCAAAAAGACAACTTTCGGTAAGGTATCTGTAGCGGCATCACAGTTGGAAGTGCCAAAAGAAGTGCCATTGAAGGATCCAAGGGAGTGGACATTAATTGGTAAGCCTGTCAATCGTATTGATGGCGTTTCCGACAAGGTCACTGGGCGACAGGTCTATGCAATTGACTTGAAGATGCCAGGTATGTTGGTGGCGAATATTAAAGAGTCTCCAGTGTTTGGCGGCAAAGTAAAGAGCTACGACGCGGCTAAAGCGCAAAGCATGAAAGGCGTAAAGAAAGTAGTTCAGGTAGGTGACTCAGCGGTAGCAGTTGTAGCAGATACCTTCTGGCAAGCTAAAACCGCTTTAGACCAAGTGAATATCGTTTGGGATAGCGGTACTAATGGCAATGTTTCCAGTGCTTCCATTAAGAAGATGTTGGAAGAGGGCTTAAATGCAGATGATGCTTTTGTTCACAACACTAATGGTGATGTTAAAGCGGCAATGTCTGGCGCATCTAAGAAATTAGAGGCTACTTATTTCTACCCATTCTTAAATCACGCCACCCTAGAGCCGCAAACAGCGACTGCAAAATGGACTGCCGACTCTTGTGAGGCTTGGGTTCCAACTCAAGACGGTGAAGCTTCATTAGCAGCCGTTATTGCTGCATCTGGACTTCCTGCAGAAAAATGTAATGTCTACAAGGTAAACCTTGGTGGTGGCTTTGGTCGCCGTGGCGCTTTCCAGGATTACACAACGCAAGCGGTGAATATTGCCAAGCAAATGCCAGGCACTCCTATTAAGTTGATTTGGACTCGTGAAGAGGATATGACCCAGGGTCGTTACCATCCCGTAATGATGTGTAAGATGACTGCAGCGATTGATGACAAGAAAAACGTCACTGGTATTAACATGCGTTTGTCAGGTCAATCCATCCTGGCTGCGGTGCGTCCAGCAGTAGTTGCAGCAAACAAAGGTAAGGATCCGTTAGCGTTCCAGGGTCTTGAGGACAGTGGAGAGCATGGTATTACTTATAGCTTCCCTAACCTCACTATTGACCACGCTATGCGTAATACCCACGTGCCACCAGGATTCTGGCGTGGTGTGAACGTTAACCAAAACGCAATCTTTATTGAAACGTTTATGGATGAGTTGGCTGAAGCAACAGGCATGGATGCGGTAGAGTTCCGTCGCAAGCATATGGAAAAGTACCCACGTGCAGTTGCAGCATTGAATGCGGTAGCTGATGGTATTGGTTGGACTAAGCCAGCCGCCCCAGGCGTCTATCGTGGTGTTGCGCAAATGCGCTCATTTGGCAGTTATGTTGCTGCAGCTTGTGAGCTTTCAGTTAAGAACGGCAATGAAGTGAAGATTCATCGCATTGTTGCCGCTACCGATCCTGGTTATGCAGTTAACCCTGCGCAAATTGCACGTCAGGTCTCCGGCTCCTTTGTTTATGGCTTATCCGCTTTATTCGAAGAAGAGATCACGATTGAAAAAGGTGCTGTTGTTCAGAAGAACTTTGATACCTTTAACTCGATTCGTCTCTATCAGATGCCAAAAGTCGAAACCATCATCATTCAAGGTGGCGGTAAAGAGTGGGGTGGCGTAGGTGAACCAACGATTGCGGTAGCTGCACCAGCTGTTCTCAATGCCATTTATCGTGCAACAGGCAAACGCTTGCGCACAGTGCCTTTGAAAAACAGCGGTATCAAGCTAGTTTAAGCGTTAGTTCACAGTGACATTGTGTCGATGAGAAAGAGGATTGCACTAGCATTTTCATTGCTAGTCATCCTCAATCTCAATGCTGTGCACGCTCAAGTAATCGTGGGTGATTCGATTTTTGAATCCCTTTCTTCTGAGGCTGGCAATCCGGTGCGTGGTAGAGTGATTGTGGCAAGTCGTCAAACAGGTTTATGTTTGCTATGTCACAGCGGCCCGTTTCCAGAAGAGCGCTTTCAGGGGAACTTAGCTCCTGAACTGAAGATGAGCGTGGCTCGCTTAAATGCCCCACAACTAAGGGCGCGTATTGTGAATGCAGCACACTTCAATCCACAAACAATCATGCCGGCTTATTATGAAACTAAACACCTCAATCGTGTAGCCCCTAAGTTTTCGGGGCAGACAATACTAAGCGGACAAGAGATCGAAGATGTTATTGCTTTCTTGGTGACTTTGAATAATACAAATTAACTGAAATCGAGATGAAGAAAATCATTCATAACCATCGCAGGCAATGGCTAAAGCAAGTCCAGGGTCTTGGGCTTTTGGCCTTGGGTTTTTGTTTAAATCCGATAGCTGCCCTTGCTAAAAAAGAAGAGGCAGATGAAGCGATTAAAAAAATTACCGGTGGCGCTGCTATTAGGGAGGGTAAAGTCACTCTGGTTATTCCACCGCTAGTGGAAAATGGTAATTTAGTCGTGCTCAAGGTTAGTGTAGATAGTCCGATGACAGCCAATGATTATGTCAAGACCATACATGTGATTGCCGAGGGCAATCCTTTGCCTAATATCTTTACTGTTTACCTTACTCCACGTTCGGGCACTGCAAACATTACGACGCGTGTCCGTTTGGCTGATAGCCAGAAGGTATGGGCTATTGCACAAATGAGTAATGGTAGTTTTTGGCAAGGCTCCGCCGAAACTTTGGTAACCCTTTCAGCGTGCACGGAGATGGTATGAGTAAAACTTCCCGTACATCCATCACAATGCCAGCTACGGCCAAAAAAGATTCCATTATTGAGATTCGCGCTATTGCGCAGCATGATATGGAGTCAGGTTTTCGCTATACCGAGGGCGGCAAGCTCATTCCCCGCGATATTATTCGTACCTTTACCTGCACCTACAACACTGTGGAAGTGTTTAAAGCGGATTTCTATTCAGGAATAGGGGCTAATCCCTTAATCATCTTCACCACTATCGCTGTTGAGTCCGGAACCCTCGAGTTCAGATGGGCTGGGGATGATGGGTATGAGGCAGTCAACCAGTCTCACATTACTGTTTCGTGAAAAAGAAAACTTCTTTTTTTCTGAGTGGCATTTATCTAATACTTGCTAGCCTTATATTCATGGGGGCTCCAAAAGCAGTACCGCCATTGCAGCAGTCGAGTTATGAGTTGATGTCTGCCGAGAACAAGGCAATGCAAGATGACCCTTCACTCAATCCAGCAATGTTTTGGGTTGGTGATGGTGAAAGTTTATGGCAACAGAAGCTTGGTCCACAAAATAATGCTTGTAGCACTTGTCATGGGGATGCAAAAAAATCCATGCGCGGTGTAGCTACTCAATATCCTAAGGTGATTAAAGGCAAACTCCAAACGCTGGAAGGCCAAATCAATCAGTGTCGAATCGGCACTCAATCAGCCCCCGCCTTGCTCTACGAGAGCAAAGATCTCTTAGCCTTAACTGCCTTCATCGCATTTCAGTCCAAGGGCATGCCAATTGCGGTGAATGAAAATTCTGCTAACGCACCCTTCTTAAAAAAGGGCAGGCAGTCATTTAATGAGCGTATGGGACAGCTTAATTTATCTTGTGCGCAATGTCACGAGGATAGGGCGGGCCTAAAGCTTGGCGGTAGCCCAATACCTCAAGGACATCCCAATGCCTATCCCATCTATCGCTTAGAGTGGCAAACCTTGGGTTCATTGCAAAGACGGCTACGCAACTGCATGAGCGGTGTGAGGGCGCAACAATTTGAATATGGCTCGCCAGAGATGGCGCAGTTAGAGCTGTTTCTGATGTGGCGAGCTAGAGGCCTACCCCTAGAATCTCCAGGGGTGAGGCCTTAGCAAGGGTCTTTCTTCAGTTAATCAGAAAAGACTACTGAAGTTGCTCCATTTATGAGGACGCGATCGTGTAGGTAGTAACGCAAAGCTCTTGAGAGAACTGCGCGCTCTAAATCTCGACCCTTACGCACCAAGTCTTCTGGTGTATCGCCATGCGTAACGCGAGTCACATCTTGCTCGATGATCGGACCTTCATCCAGATCACTAGTCACAAAATGGGCAGTTGCACCGATGAGCTTGATACCGCGAGCATGCGCTTGATGGTATGGTTTAGCACCCTTAAAGCTAGGCAAGAATGAGTGGTGCACGTTAATGCAGCGGCCAGATAGCTTAGTCGATAAATCATCTGACAAGATTTGCATGTAGCGCGCCAAAATCACCATGTCTACCTTAGAATCTGCAACGATTTCGAGAAGTCTCGCTTCCTGGGCTGGCTTGGTTTCAGGTGTGACTGGTAGGTGGTAGAACGGGATATCCGCAAAATCAATGCTGGCATAGACGTCACGAGGATGGTTGGAGACGATGCCACAGATAATCATCGGTAACTCACCAATGCGCCAGCGATAGAGAAGGTCAACCAGGCAATGGTCTAACTTGGAAGCCATGATTAATACGCGTTTAAGATCCTTTACTGCACGCAATTCCCAAGTGAGCTCAAAACGCTTTGCAATTTCGACAAAGCCCACTCTGAGTGACTCTACATTCGCAGGACAGCTAAAGCTGACGCGCATAAAAAAGCGCTTTGACGCTTTATCATCAAACTGTTGAGCTTCTTCAATGTCACCGCCTAGTTCAAATATATAAGTAGAGACCGCAGCAACAATGCCGGGTTTATTCGGGCAGGTAAGAGTAAGGTAATAGTTTTCAGTGGCCATATTAATTCGTTAGTAGATTGCTTATAAGCACTAATTTTAGTCGCTTATCCCCCTGCTTGGGGCTAAGTGCCCGAGTTATTGCTTGGCAGAACTCTTAGTCGTATCTCCAGGCCCCAATAAGGGCTCACTTTTATCCGTAACGGTGGGTAGAACAACCTCAATACAGATAGGTTTTGAGTCAATCACATTAAAGAAGTTGCACTCTTTTTTGGTGGCGGCAGATGCCATATGCTCTAAGGGAGATTTACCTGTCGCCGCAGAAGATGCAAGGCTTACTGCTGTGCCAGGGTTTGCTACAGCAGCGGTTCCAATAGTACTGGCAGCTGCTGTACCAGAGCTACTAAGGGTTGCTAATGGTGCGACGCAAGCACTCAATAATCCTATTAGGCAACTTAAGCCAAGCCAGCGAAAAAGGGTGAATCGCAAATAGGAAAAATTATTTGCTGCGACAGGCAACATTGAACACGCCTGCAGCCCATGTTTTGTTTTCAATAGCCTCAAAAGGGCTATCTGGAGTTTTCTGCTCCTCAACCACCTTACCTTTGCCGCCATTGCCAGCAAATGCTTTAAATTCAATTGGGCGATATTTGGCGGTGCTGCAATCAAATTCATTAAGACCAATAATCGAATTTACAATTTCTTTGGTTTGTGGATTTTGACCTGGCTTTTTAAAATCTAGCATCGACAAAATTTGAGTTTTGTCATCCTGTTTTTGAATTGTTGCTGGATCTACAAAAACAGTGAATGAATCGACCGTACCAATTTCTTGCCAGGCAGCCATGACATTTCCACTTGTCAATAATGTGGCTGAAATTGCGAGTAGGGTTGTGATGGATTTCATGAGAATTCAGTCCTTATTAATTGCTTTTGAGATATACATGCTATTTTAAGCGCCTATGCCACCATGTGCCATTGTAGTAATGGTTTACTTATTGGTTAATTCCAACTGGCGACTAGACTTTTCGGGTTTCATCTGCAAGGGAAGGTATTCATTGTTCGCCCACAACGAGTTCATATTGCGATATAGCTTGCTTTGTACCCATCCAGATTGGCCTGTCTGATAAACAAAGAGTGATTTCTCCAGATCCGCTAAATCATAGATTGTCCGTAAGCTTGGCGCCTGTAGTGTTTCATAGGGATTCTCGGACTGCATCAGCTCAAGTCGCCCCACGTTGATAGAAAAGCTATCTCCAGCGAAGGGGGTTCTGATATTAAATAGTTCGCCCAGTAAAGGCACCTTGCTAAATGGACGATGCTCGGAGATGGCAATGTGCGCTTTGCCCCAAACCCAAGATTTGGGGTCGTCACCATATTCCTTATTTAAATATTCCAAAGCTTTACCAAGTGCATTGTTGGAAGAGTCCTGGCAAGATTCAACCTGCTGCGTTTTAGGATCGTCACACCAGGGGCTATTGGGATTCTTGATTTGATTAATGAGTGGTGCCCGGTAATTGCGCGAACCATATGTTTCGGTAAATAGATAACTTAATCTGGAGAAAAGATTGCGTGTTAACTGGTCTGCCCAGGCATTAAAAATCAGTGCGCCTGCGCTATTTTTTTTCATATCACCATCAAAACTTCTGCCAATTTCCATTGCTTGCGCGCTCAATGGATGGGGGCTCTGGCTGGTTTTGAATAATTCTAATAATGGTGTTGCCCCAAGCGATAGGGTATCGCCCTGCATAGTTTTCATATCATCAGCGGAGTGAATATTTTTAGATTTAATGAGATCAACAATACGGTTATAACGTGTTGGCAAGTCCCAATCACCCGTTAAAGGATTGGGATCATTGGCTGCGATAATTTTTTGATTGGCTGTTGCTATCCAGTCTTGCTCAGGGTTATTGCTGGCAGGAAGCTGTTCAAAAGGCACATAGCCGTTCCAGTCATACTGCCGTTCCCAGCCAGGCGCTGGCGCTACACCATAAAGACCATGGTGCAGAATTCTTTTGGGAGCCATTCCCGCTGCTTGATAGGCAATATTACCTTCGATATCCGCCATGACCACGTTTTGCATCGGAGCGTAATTTTTTCTTAGTGCTTGCTTGAATTGATCTAGATCGGCTGCGCGATTCATATCCAATAATCCAGCAACAGATTGGTTTTCAATATCGAGCGCCGTCCAGCGGAAAGCAAGAGCAAAGCGATCCGTATCAATCGTACGCTTGGCTTTTGCATAGGAATCAGAGATGACAGGACCATGTCGAGTTTCTTTTACTAAGAAAGTCAGCGATGGAGATCCCTTGATATCAATAATCTCTTGATGTACTTTGAATGGAAGTGGTCCATCAGGACCCCGATACATGCCCGGATTCTTCAAGTCAATTTGCTCAATGTATAAATCTTGAACATCAGGCCCGGTATTGGTAAAGCTCCATGCAAACTTATCTGTTCTACCCAAAACTACTGCAGGTATTCCGGGAAGGGTTCCGCCGATTACATTTAAACCGGGGGCCTCTAGATGAGCAAAGTACCAGACAGCAGGAGCAGACAGCCCTAGATGGGGGTCGTTAGCTAATAATGGCTTGCCAGAAGTGCTTAGCTTGCCACTCAAAGCCCAGTTATTCGAGCCGATACCATCCCTTGCTCCCATTTGATCTAGCTGGCTCAACTCGGTTGCAGGTAAGTTCTTAGCTTTGCCCTCTGCGGGACCTGGAGACGGATGATAGACTTTTAGTTCCCTATATAGCTTGGAAAAATCCAGATTGCTGACAGGTTCGTCATGCTCATATGGCTGAATCACTTCCCATACTTGTTTGGTGCTGAGGTATTGCGATAACTCAAGTCGTTGTAATTCTTTGTGCCAATTTCCACCCAAGTCATAAGCCATCATGAGCATCCAAGCGACGCTGTCTGTTGGTGACCAGTGACCTGGTTTTGAGCCTGTTAAGAAATACTCCACTGGGAGAGCCCAACCTAATTGCGCGTTGCCAGCATTGACGCCGTCTGCATAAGCTTGCAATAAGCGCTTGGCGGACACAGGGTAGCGATCAAATTGACGCTCAGCTGCACGCTTGATGCCTAGCGTACGCACAAAGCGATCAATTTTTACAGTGTCATTACCCAGGATTTCCGAAAGCCGACCGCTCGCAATGCGTCGATTCATTTCCATTTGCCAGGAGCGTTCACTAGCGTGGAGGTAGCCTAAGGCAAAGTAGGCATCTGCCTGGCTTTTTGCTTTGATATGTGGAATATCAGACTCATCAAAGGTAATGGCAACAGAATCACCCAGACTTTTAATCGTACGCTTGCCTGAGATATTGGATTGGGCGGAATAAAAATAGGCGAGAGTGACTGCTAAACCAATGATGATGCAGGCCCCTATTAGCCATAGGCCAGCCCGCATAAGTTTCCCAAGCCCCGATGATTTTGCCGATAAATTCATGGATAGATTTTAGAGGTTTTATTCAACTTACCCTTGGGTGGCGGGGTAAATGGGGCTCCTGGGGCCTATATGGGGCTTGCGTGCTAAAATTTGGCTTGTCTTGATTTATTTAACGCGACTTTATTGTTGACGCGAGCCCGAGTGGTGAAATCGGTAGACACAGCAGATTTAAAATCTGCCGACTCAAAAAAGTCGTGCCGGTTCGATTCCGGCCTCGGGCACCAAAGACACTTCTACCTCGTTTATGAATTTACCCAAACTTCTCATTTGCTCAGGCTTGATCTTTTCATCTTTTGCATGGGGTGTTGACGTTCTCGAATTTAATTGCAAGCGTGCGGAAAAAGGATATACCGAAGAATACGAGATGAAAATGATGCTTGCTTCGGGCGCCCAAAAAGCCAAGTTATTTTTAGATGGTCGCGATCTAGACCAGTCAGATTTATATGGGACACAAGTCGTTAAGAGCATCACGCTGGCACGTCCCAATATTTTGATATTAATAGAAGCAAATTTTCAGCCTGAAGAAATTATGGGAGTTTCTTATCCTGCAGGTAATGTCATTACCAACATTACGCTTGACCCGGTGACTGGCAAGTTCCAGAAGGTCGAGAAAATACAGGGTGGCATCTTGGGTGCAACCATTGGAAATGGCACCCATACTAGCGAAGAGACATGCTTTCCCTCGAAAGCGCCATACAAGACTAAATAAAGATAGTTTTGCTTTGTTGCGAATGCCGGCGCTGTAAAGTCTGCACAGCCTTGGGCTGTAAGGAAAAGCCACCGTACTCACATTATTTTGGGGTAATATCAAAAACATCATTACCCAAGAATTGCCCAATCTTTTCCGGGCGCTTCCCACAATATTTTTGCCAGAAAGCAATGCCAATGAAGATGCTTCGATACCTGCTACAGATCCTTATTTTAGGGGCGATAGCCTTATGCTTGCTATCCTGCAGTGGTAGTGGAGGAGGTTCATCTTCTTCATCTTCATCGGGAGTGCCTAATATTTTGTACGTCATCATGGATGATGTCGGTATTGACCAGATGGAGTCATTCGGCTACGGCGGTGACACTCCGCCAAGCATGCCCAACATCACAGCGATTGCTCGCAAGGGTGTGCGTTTTCGCAATACATGGTCTATGCCAGAGTGCTCGAACGGGCGAGCTTCTTTCTTCGCTGGACGTTATCCATTCCGCACCAATATTTATCAAGCGATCGGCGCAAATGATCTTGCTAATTCTCAGCTCACGGAATACGATGTAACAGTTCCAAAGCTCCTAAAAAATGCTAATTATGAAAGTGCCATGTTTGGTAAATTTCACTTAGCGGGCCCAGACAACAATCAGGCAGGCTACAACACTCCGGCGCAGTTGGGTTGGGATTATTTTTATGGCTGGATCGGTGGCTTACCTGGGTCGCTGGACTCAACAGCTGGCGGTGTTGCTGCTAGCGGAACTTATAAGTGCGGCTTTGTTCCTAGTTCTACCGCAACTTCAGGGGCTTGTTACTACGCTAATAATAGTTGCGCGCCGATGTCGCAAACTTCTCCGAGGCAGGATGCGGCTGGACTTCAATGCTTAGATTCCGGGGGAATTTTTGTTGCCAATCAGTCTTGCGGAACACCTCCCTCAGGCCTCAATTTTAACGAGCAAAATGCCTATTATGTTTCTCCTCTCCTCATTATTGAGAATGGACTGGAGCCGTATCAGGTTCCGCTAACAGATCCACGCGCTCGCGGTTATCGCACACGCATTGAGGCTGATGCCGCTATTAAGTGGATTAACGGAAAGAAAGACTCCGCCAAACCATGGATGGCTACGGTGAGTTTTAGTTCTGCCCATACTCCATGGCAGCAGCCGCCTAAAAAATTAATCCCAGTAGGCGATCGCGCTGGCGCAGATTTACTTGATTGCACA
Organism: Polynucleobacter sp. JS-JIR-II-c23; assembly: GCF_035011225.1. Classification (NCBI taxonomy): domain Bacteria; kingdom Pseudomonadati; phylum Pseudomonadota; class Betaproteobacteria; order Burkholderiales; family Burkholderiaceae; genus Polynucleobacter; species Polynucleobacter sp. JS-JIR-II-c23. The sequence continues at coordinate 931,516 of NZ_JAYGQT010000001.1, forward strand.
AATAGCAATGATGGTCGCGTGATTCAGAATCAGATGACAGAAGGTCTTGATTCTGAATTTGGTCGAATTCTGATTGAAACTGGCTTAGCTACCCGCAATGCGAATGGCACCTTAAACTACGATCCTAAAGCTAGCAATACCGTTATTGTGATTGTCGGTGATAACGGAACTCTTGGTAATGCCGTTAAGCTTCCATTTAACGCACAAGAGGCTAAAGGTACTGCCTATCAAACTGGTGTTTGGGATCCGCTCATTGTTGCCGGTCCAATGGTGGTTAGTCCTGATCGTGAAGTTGATCATATGGTCAACATGGTTGATCTATTTCAGTTCTTTGGAGAATTGGCCGGTTTAGATGCCCATGCGTTGGTCCCCAGAACGATTGACTCGGTTGGGTTGCTGCCTTACCTGACAGAAGCAGATCAACCTAGTTTGAGAACCATTAACTTTACTCAGGGTGGCTATAACATCCAAGCAAATGGAGGGCGAAATGCACCATGTGTTTTCTCTGCATCTTCTTGCTCGCAAGTCCCAATCTCCAAGAGTGTTTGTCAGGATAATGGCGGCGTGTGGTGGGGGTCTGGGTATACCGATTCAACTGTGATTGCGAATGGTGGAGTTGGTTACACCTCATGCTACGCAGTTAATCAGGCGAAATATATTGCGGGCGGCAACAGCATGACTGCTCCAGCGCCAAATGCACAAGTAAAGATTAATCCCGAGAAATCTACCGCAATTCGGAACACTAAATATAAGCTGATTCAAAACTATACCCAGACATTTGCACCCGGAACAACCGCCCCTAATTCGGTTGTGTCATATGAGTTGTATGAGGTTAATCAGGCAACACCGCTTCCAAAGCTTGATGATCCTAGCCTGGCCATTCCAACCCCTTACTCTGTTGATATCTTGGCAGTCTATAACGATTTATATGCGAAGCTTCAAAGCTTATTGGCCTCTGAGCCTTACTGTCCTGGTGATGGCAATAATGACGGAGTCGTAAATGCCCAAGATCTATCGAATTGGCAGAAGATTTATCGTTATGCTACCTCTTCAAATATTTGGTCTAGTGTTTATAACTTTATGGTTAGCGGTGTATGGAGTGGTGTAACTAGTACTACTGATGAGCAAACTATTAGACAGAACCTCGGTACGACCTGTCCGAAAACATACAGCATTTACTAATCGTTTTATGAAGATAACCAGACGTTCAGCACTCCTCCTAGGGGGAGTGCTTGCATTGATACTTGTTGCCGCCGCTACTTCGTATGGCCTATTTCATTCTTCAGCACCAAAGTTACCGGTAGTGACTTTGAGTGATGGCGTGACTGCGCCAAAAGATATGGCTTGGATACCCGGCGGTGAATTTATGATGGGTAGCGACCATAAGCTTGCGCAACGAAATGAGCGTCCAGCCCATTTGGTTCGTGTCCATGGTTTTTGGATGGATCAAACCCATGTGACCAATGACCAGTTTGCCCAATTTGTGAAAGAAACGGGATATCAAACTACGGCAGAAAGAAAACCCGATTGGGAGACCATCCGAGTTCAATTGCCTCCAGGCATTCCAAAGCCACCTGATAAAGTCTTAGTTCCTGGTGCCATGGTCTTTGTGGGCACTGACCGCCCAGTCAATCTAAATGACGCCTCTCAGTGGTGGCAATACGTTCCAGGCGCAAGCTGGCGTCATCCACAAGGCCCCAAGAGTGACATTGAGGGCAAGGGTGACTACCCAGTGGTACAAGTAAGCTACGAAGATGCGCAGTCGTATGCAAGGTGGGCGGGCAAGCGCCTTCCAACTGAAGCTGAGTGGGAGTTTGCTGCTCGTGGCGGCCTCAATCAAGCAACCTATGCTTGGGGTGATCAGTTAATGCCAGAAGGTAAGCCACAAGCCAATTATTGGGATATACAAAAGCAACCTTTCCCGGTGATTGGAAATGGTCAAGCCAGCTCCATGCGCATCAAAGTAGGTACTACACCTGTGCGATCCTTTCCGCAAAATGGGTATGGCCTTTACGACATGACTGGGAATGCATGGCAATGGATTGCGGACTGGTATCGAGCAGATTATTTTGTATTGCAGCTTCAACAAAGTGGAAAAGATGCCATTGATAATCCACAGGGCCCAGCAGATAGTTTTGATCCTTCAGATCGGACCGCGCCATTAGATGCTCCTAAGCGAGTTATACGCGGCGGTTCTTTCTTGTGCAACGAGGATTACTGTATGTCTTATCGTCCTAGCGCAAGAAGAGCTCAAGATCCCTATAGCGGAATGTCTCACGTGGGCTTTAGGCTAGTTAAGAATCAATAGAGGCCATCCAAGAGTGAGTAAAAAAGCCACCGGAAGGTGGCTTTTGCATGCCGGGATTTAAAAGCTAGCTGCCTTTAATTAGGTTCTGTTACAAATCCAAGTTTCGTTAAACCAGCGCGGCGTGATGCAGCCAAGACCTGTGCAACATACTCATACTTCACTGACTTATCGGCGCGCAAATTAATTTCTGGTTGAGGATCTTTCTGAGCAGCTTTCTCTGCATAGCCATCAAAGGTCTTTAAATCGATCGGTGTGCTGTTCCAAAAGATTTGACCATTGGCATCAATCGAAAGCTGAACTGACTCGGGCTTGACTTCGTTGCGAACGCTATTGGCCTTTGGAAGCTCAATCTTCACTGCTTGTTGAATGACGGGCAGTGTGATGATGAAAATAATCAACAGCACCAACATGACATCCACCATTGGTGTCATGTTGATTTCGGACATAATGTTGTCGTCGTTTTGGTCGTCTTGTATATGAAAAGACATGACTATTCTCCGGAATTAACGCGGGCACCAGTAACAAAGTAGGCTAATAGATCATTGCCAAAGCGATTGAGGTCAGCTACAAACAATTTATTGGCGCGATTAATGGCGTTAAAGGCAAGAACCGCAGGAATCGCTACAGCCAAGCCAAGGGCGGTCATGATGAGTGCCTCGCCAATGGGGCCAGCCACTTGATCCAGTTGAGCACTTCCAGAGCTACTGATCGCGATCAGGGCGTGATAGATACCCCAGACGGTGCCAAACAAACCAATAAATGGCGCAATCGCACCGGTAGATCCCAAGAAGGTCAAACCTTTCTGCAATCCAGCGGCAATGCTATCGACGCTGTTCTTCAGGCTTCTGGCCATCCACTCAGAGTAGTTCAGTGTTTGCAGTAATTCACGGTGATTGGTGGATTGACTTTGGTGATGCGCAGAAGCTTTGGTTGCTGACTTAGCAATTTGGTAATAAGGATTAATAGCATGATTGCTAAATGCTTCTAAGCCTTGATCAAATGATGTAGCACGCCAGAATTGTTCAAGCTCGGGTTTGAGTTTGCGTAGATTACGTAAATCCCAAAGTCGAGTGAGCAAAATGACCCAAGTCACTATTGAGCAGATGAGTAGGGCAATTGCCACAAATCGAGTAATCGCATCGCCTTCAAGCCAGAGATTTGCTATGCCAAATGGTGTATTCATATTGATTAATTCTTGAGATTAAATTTGATTAAAAGATTGGTGGAAATTCTTTGGGGTGAACCATTTACTAAAAAAGGTTTAAAGCGATAACGTTTGCCGATATCGGTTGCAGCGCGATCTAGTCTGGGGAAGGTGCTCGATTGAAGTAATGCTACATCTTCTACGTTGCCACTTTCATCAATAATTAAGCGCACTACCACTGCACCTTGTTCCCCAGAGCGCTTTGAGAATGATGGGTAATAGGCATCTGCATCAGGCTGATAAACCACAACCAGTTTACCAATGTCAGTCTGAATAGGTGTACCGCTAGCACCCCCACTAGTAGCAGGGGCTACAGATGCATTTTGTTGCTGGGCATCAGATTTGCTTTGTGCTTGATTTTGCTGTGTTTGTTGTGGTGCCTGAGTAGGGCTAGGCTTTTCTACAGGCTTTTCTTTAGGCTTCTCCTGAACCGCTTTCTTTTCTTCTTTTGGTTTGGGTGGGGTAGCAGCAGGAGGTTGTTGGGTTTTAGAAGCTTCTGGACTAACCAAATTGGCCATGACTCGCTCATCATCCATTTGCGGCGGGCGCTGACTAAAGTGTAAAAACTCCAGCGCAGGAAGAGCATGCAAGAGTACTACGATGCCAATAATGATGCGTTCAGTTTTGTTGAACGGAATATAGGGGTCTATTTTTTTCAGGAAAGTGCTCATCGCACTTCACCTAGGATATTTGCTTCTACAGAATGCAAAGTTAAATCTGCAGACATGAGCTCTTGCGCCATCGACATCAGAATAGCCTCATCCTTGGTGCTGATAAACAACATCGATCCATGTTCTTTGCCATCGCTCTTTATATTGAGAGACTCTAGCTGTCTCTTCAGTTGCCTGACTACGGCATCACTAGTATCAATTATTATAATTGACTCACCGAGGAGCTTGCGAATTGCTTTTCTGAGAAAAGGGTAGTGCGTGCAGCCTAGCACTAAGGTGTCTGCACCTGCATCTTGAATCGGCTCAAGATGTTTAGCCAACAACTCCAAGGTTTCTTCGCTATCCGCATTGCCAGACTCGATTAAAGGAACCAGTCCTGCGCCAGCTTGTTTAATGAACTGACAATCATTTGGCAAGGTATTTAATAAAGCATTGAACTTATCGCTCTTGAGGGTCGCTTCAGTAGCGAGAACGCCCACTATATTGTTTTGCGATTGCATGGCTGCTGGCTTAATGCCTGGCTCAACCCCAATGATCGGAATCGAAATTGACTCCCGAATTTGCTTAATCGCTTCAGCGGTTGCGGTGTTGCAAGCAACTACGATAGCGTCACACCCTTTGTTGGCTAGATAGCTACAAAGGGCGAGGCTGCGCTTGGCAATCCACTCACTCGATTTTTCGCCATAAGGTGCATTAGCTGAGTCGGCAAGATAGATATAGTCATGCTGGGGAAGCTGACGCAGAGCTTCATCCAATATGGATAAACCTCCAACGCCAGAATCGAAAACCCCAATGAGTGCCAATGTTGACTATGCTTACTCTGTAATGAAGTTGTTAGGGTGTTAAGCAATCTTGACTGGAATGCCAGCAATCTTCGCTTGCCATTCACGTGGACCTTCATTGTGCATCGAGATGCCTTCTGAGTTCACTGCAACGGTTACTGGCATGTCTTTGACATCGAACTCGTAAATCGCCTCCATGCCTAAATCGGCAAAGCCAACTACCTTAGAAGTTTGAATGGCTTTAGATACCAAGTACGCAGCTCCGCCAACAGCCATTAAGTAAGCTGACTTATGTTTCTTGATGGCTTCAATCGCCTCTGGTCCGCGCTCAGCTTTACCAATCATCGAGATCAAGCCAGTTTTGGCAAGCATCATCTCAGTAAATTTATCCATACGAGTTGCAGTAGTAGGGCCTGCTGGGCCAACTGCCTCCTCACGTACCGGGTCTACGGGACCAACGTAATAGATCACACGGTTTTTAAAGCTTACTGGCAACTCTTCGCCTTTAGCGAGCATGTCCTGAATACGCTTATGAGCGGCATCACGACCAGTCAAAATCTTGCCGTTCAGTAATAGTGTTTCACCTAGCTTCCAACCAGCCACTTCTTCAGCAGTGAGGGTGTCTAAATTTACGCGCTTGGATTTTTGAACATCGGGCGTCCAAGTTACATCTGGCCAGTCTGAGAGTGAAGGAGCTTCGAGTTTTGCAGGGCCATCTCCATGCAAATGGAAATGAATGTGACGAGTCGCTGCGCAATTCGGAATCATGGCTACTGGTAATGAAGCAGCATGCGTTGGGTAATCCAAGATTTTGATGTCGAGCACAGTGGCTAAACCACCTAGGCCTTGAGCGCCAATACCGAGTTTGTTCACTTTTTCATAGAGTTCGAGTCGTAGTTCATCAACGCGATTTTTAGGTCCTCGCTCAATGAGTTCTTGAATATCAACAGGGCCCATTAAGGCTTCTTTGGCCATGAGCATGGCTTTTTCTGGTGTGCCACCAATTCCAATGCCGAGGATGCCTGGAGGGCACCAGCCTGCGCCCATCGTAGGAACCGTCTTGAGAACCCAATCCACAATGGAGTCGGAAGGGTTGAGCATGACCATCTTGGCTTTATTTTCTGAGCCACCGCCTTTAGCTGCACAAATCACTTCAACATCATCGCCTGGAACAATTTCGTAATGGATCACGGCAGGGGTGTTGTCCCCAGTATTTTTACGTTTGCCTGCTGGATCCGTTAGAACGGATGCGCGCAACATATTGTCTGGATTGAGATAAGCGCGACGCACGCCTTCGTTCACCATATCGGTGACACTCATCGTTGCATCAGGCCATTGGACATTCATACCAATTTTCAGGAAGACCACAGCAATGCCGGTGTCTTGGCACATGGGTCGATGACCTTCGGCGCACATACGGCTGTTGGTCAAAATTTGGGCAATCGCATCTTTGGCACCATGACCTTGTTCTAATTCATAAGCCTTGCCCATGGCGGTAATAAAGTCCTTGGGATGGTAGTAGGAAATGAATTGAAATGCGTCCGCAACGCTTTGAATCAGGTCGTTTTGTTTGATATTGGTCATGGTTATCTGCTTATTTCCACATTATTAGTAAGGTTTGCCCTATTTTAAGGGTTTGCCATAGAGCAAATCCCAAGTGTTTTCACTTATCTTCTAAGGTCTTGAGACTCTAAATATGCCATTTTGCGACATTTTCTCGCATTTGTTGTTGATTTTAGATTATTGATTATTAGATAGAGGGCTGTGAAGCATGGAACCATTAAAGCAAGAAAACCGCGTTTTTAACCCACCTGCAGACTTTGTAAAGGGTGCGGCAATTCCAGGTATGGAGGCTTATAACAAGCTCTGTGCTGAAGCCAATTCAGATTACGATGGTTTTTGGGGTCGTCTTGCAAAAGAGAACCTCTATTGGAAAAAGCCCTTTACCAAGGTTTTAGATGAATCCAAGGCGCCTTTCTACAAATGGTTTGAAGATGGCACCACTAATGCTTCATACAACTGTTTGGATCGCCAAGTTGAAGCTGGCTTAGGTGATAAGACAGCCATTATTTTTGAAGCAGATGACGGCACAGTTACTAAAGTAACTTACAAAGAGATGCTCGAGCGTGTTTGCAAAATGGCAAACGCATTGCGCAAGATGGGCGTTAAGTCTGGCGACAGCGTCATCATTTACATGGCAATGACGATTGAAGGCATTGTTGCTATGCAGGCATGTGCGCGTATTGGCGCAATTCATTCTGTAGTGTTTGGTGGTTTCTCTGCCCAAGCGTTGCGTGACCGCATTATGGACGTGGGTGCAGTTGCAGTGATTACTGCTGATGGCCAGTTCCGCGGTGGCAAAGCATTGCCACTCAAAGCAATTTGTGACGAAGCGCTTTCCACAGGCGAATGCCCTAAAGTTAAGCATGTCATCGTGAGTAAGCGTACTGGTACTGATATCACGATGCAAGCAGGACGTGACGTTTGGATGCAAGAGATCGTAGCTAATGAAGCAACGACTTGTGAACCAGAGTGGGTGAGCGCTGAACATCCATTGTTCATTTTGTACACATCTGGTTCAACCGGTAAGCCAAAGGGTGTGCAGCACTCAACAGGTGGCTACCTTTTGTGGGCCATTCTCACAATGAAGTGGACTTTCGACATCAAGCCTAATGACGTGTTCTGGTGTACTGCCGACATTGGTTGGGTAACGGGTCACTCTTATATTACTTATGGCCCACTCGCAGTTGGCGCCACTGAGATCGTATTTGAAGGTGTACCAACTTATCCAAATGCTGGCCGTTTCTGGGACATGATCCAAAAACACAAAGCATCCATTTTCTACACAGCACCAACTGCCATTCGTTCATTGATCAAAGCATCAAGCAATGACGAAGCAGTGCATCCAAAGAGCTACGATTTGTCATCACTGCGTCTCCTAGGTTCTGTAGGTGAGCCAATCAATCCAGAGGCATGGATGTGGTACTACGAGCATGTTGGTAACTCAAAGTGCCCGATTGCCGATACGTTCTGGCAAACAGAAACTGGTGGTCACATGATTTCACCATTGCCAGGCGCAACCCCAATGATTCCAGGTTCATGCACATTGCCATTGCCAGGTATTCAGGCGGCGATTGTGGATGAGGCTGGTGTAGACGTTCCTAATGGTCAAGGCGGTATTCTGGTTGTGAAGCGTCCATGGCCTTCCATGATTCGTACGATTTGGAATGATGCAGATCGTTTCGTGAAGTCTTATTTCCCAGAAGAGTTGGGCGGTACTTTGTATCTTGCTGGTGACGGCGCAATCCGTAACAAAGATACTGGCTACTTCACAATTACTGGTCGTATCGATGACGTATTGAACGTTTCTGGTCACCGTATGGGAACCATGGAAATTGAATCTTGCTTAGTGGCTAATCCTTTAGTTGCTGAGGCAGCAGTTGTGGGTCGTCCTGACGAACTGACTGGTGAAGCCATTTGCGTATTCGTCGTTCTGAAGGGTGGTCGCCCAACTGGTGATGAAGCTAAGAAGCTTGCTACTGAGCTGCGTAACTGGGTAGGCAAGGAGATCGGCCCGATCGCTAAGCCTAAGGATGTTCGTTTTGGTGATAACTTGCCTAAGACCCGTTCCGGCAAGATCATGCGTCGCCTCTTACGTGTGATTGCTAAAGGCGAGGAAGTAACTCAAGACACCTCAACCCTGGAAAATCCACACATCTTGGACCAGCTCAAAGAATCTCTGTAATAAGCTAAATCAAGATTTAGACCAAATCCCTTCGGGAATCGTATAATCATCGGTTCCGGAAGGGTGGATGAGCGGTTTAAGTCACACGCCTGGAAAGCGTGCGTAGGTTAATAGCCTACCGCGGGTTCGAATCCCGCCTCTTCCGCCAAGTATCAAGAAAACCACCTTCGGGTGGTTTTTTCTTTGGAACTTACCGTAATATCTTGCTAGTTAAGATTTAAAAATAAAACCAATTAAAAGATGGAGAAAACATGATCTTTGCAATTTTGTTGATGGATAAGCCTGGTACTGCTGACTTGCGTGTGCAAATCCGTCCAGAACACCGCGCATACTTGGCGCAACTATCTGATCACATGGCTTTTGCCGGTCCGATGACTTCTGACGATGGTAAGACTACAGTTGGTAGCTTGCTCGCAATCGACTTTCCTAGCAGGGCAGATGTGGAAGCTTGGTTAAAGGATGAGCCCTATACCAAGGCGGGTGTTTATGAAAAGCCAATCATCCATGTATTTAATAATATGTGGGAGCAAAAAGCAGGCTTTCCGCCAGCAAAATAAACCCATAATTTAAGCGGGGCTGTTACTTTTGATATATCATCTGGTGATATATCATGAGTGATGGGAAATCGTGGAGTTATCACTCTTTTAGATCTGCACCAAGAGGTCATTGATCAAGGCGATGGTTACTGGGTAAAGATTGAGGCTTGGGAGGTAGCTGTTAGCGAGGCAGTACCGCACGGGGTGCGCTATTCATTAACCTTACACAACCCCAAAGGCTTGCGAATTTTGGGTTATGACAATGCTCATGCGGTAAGGCTTAGAGCAGGCTATTCAGGTAGAAAATTGGCATTCGATCACAGGCATCGTAGTTCAAGTGACCCAGGCATTTTCTATGAGTTTAGGGATGCGCACCAACTCCTAAGTGATTTTTTTGTCGATGTTGATAAAGTCTTAAAGGTAGATAAAGATATATGAAAGTCATCAAAATAGGGATTGCATCACAAAAAGATATTCGGGCGCGCGTCTTGGCCATTGCTAAAGGCGATCTAAAACCAAAGGCATCTGATCCGAAGATATGGTTTACCTCGATGCGTTCACTGGCGCAGGTATTGAGCGACGAAAACAGGGCTCTTTTACATGTCATTAGAGCAACTAAGCCTGTATCGATTTCTGAGTTGGCAGAGCTTACCGGAAGAAAGCAAGGGAACTTATCCCGCACGCTAAAAACAATGTCTCATTACGGCTTAGTAAAAATGCTCCAAGAGGCCAAGGCCCTGAGGCCTGTGGCATGTGGCGATCGCTACGAAATCACTATTCAATAATTTAAAGCGGCTTTATCTGTAGCTTTCTAAATATAATGACGCCACCGGCAGATTGCAGGGCAATAGGGCCTTCAGAATATTTACTATCCTGACCATTAGCTACTGTCACAACGCCATTCATCATGACCTTAAAGTTGGGGCCATTTGCAATAATTTCCATCGTGTTCCAGCGTCCACCGGCCTTAGGTACTGGGTCAACTTTGGCAACATCCACAATAGCACCGGTTGCGTACGCTTGTTCAGGGCGGGTATCCCAAATATTGACTTCATAACAAGTGTATTGACTTACCTTGTTTGGGTCCTGGCAACGAATAAAGATACCGCTATTCGTATTAGACTCGGCATAAAACTCAGCCTTGATGACAAAGTTCTTGTAAGACTTGGTGCTCACTAAAAAACCTGAAGGTTTGTTGCCTTCAACAATGCCATTGCCAATCACCCAGTTGGCGCTTCCAATAATGTTCCAGCCACTTAAGCTAACTCCATCAATCAGATCAGTAAACCCGTCTGCGTTTTGGGCGTTAGCAACACCACCTATAGCTAGGGCGGCAAGGCAAGCAATAGAGAGGGTCAGTTTTTTGAGGAATGTTTTCATGGGTCTCCTGAGGGGGTATATTTATTATTCTGCGTTCATTTTCATTGTTACTGATATTGACCTATAAAGACAAGTAGATGCTTTCCCTCACAAACCCCCGAATAAAGCGATGGTCTCTCCTTTTGGCAGGATTTTTTATTCTGATAGCCGCCTTATTTTGGTTGGGAAGCCATTTGTTGTTGCCTGGATTGATTAAAAAGTCCCTTACTGAATATGGCAACACGATTGGTTATGAGATCTCCTATCAAGACCTCAGTCTTTCTCCATTGCGGCTGAGGGTGGAGCTTGATGGCCTCCACTTGGCAAAAGAGGGTGGCTCTAAATTACTGGAATTTAAAAAGCTAGCAATTACCCTCAAGTGGACAAAGCTGGCTATAGGGGAGCTGGGCTTTGATGAGATTTTGCTGGCAGAGCCTAAAGTGTTGGTCGAGAGGAATCTACCTAAGGGCATGCACGCAGGGTCCTGGAATTGGCAGGAATTGATTACTGCCATTGAAAAGGCGATGCCTCCTACAGATCCCAAAGAGCTCAAGAAGCCTCTCAAAATATCGATCGATGAATTTATCGTCAGTTCAGCTTCTTTAAGTTTGGTGGATGATTCGAGCAAATTAAAAGAATCACTCAACCCGTTTACGATGAGGTTGCTTGATGTAGCAAATTACGATAAGAATGGTTTGGTAACCGGGGTCCGTGGTCAATACGACTTTAATCTTGGTGCCTTGCAGTTATTAATACCTGGAATCAATAAAAATATTGCGTATCGCCATGTTGCTATTACAGGTGGATTAGATAATCCTAAGCCAGATAACTTAGGTGCGCAGCTCAACTTGAGGCTAGATGAGGGTGAGATACGCTCACACTGGGATTTCAATACCAGCTCGAAGTCAGTTAATGGCAAGTTAGAGATTCACAGTCTTGCAACCTCGCCAATCGTCGCTCTATTGCCAGCCAATAAAGAGCTCATCGGTACCAGTGGCTTGATGAATGGCGATCTAATCGTGAAGATAGGCGGTGAGACTGATTCGGTTGCGGGCGATATTCATATTGCAGACTTAGCAATACTAGAAAAAGGGCAAAAAAATCCACTGATTGTTTGGAAGATGGCAGATATTCATCAATTTGAATATCAATCCGTTAAGTCAAAACAAGGTTCCAAAAATAGTCTCGCGATAGATGAGTTGGCCATTGATGCGCCAACCCTGCAATTTGAAATTAATGAAGAAGGGTTCTCAAACTTTAGAAGGTTATTTGCTAAGTCAACAACAGAATTAAAGTCCGAGCCTGTAGCTGGGTCTAAGGTAAGCACTCCCTCCACATTTAATTTAGATATTCGATCCACTCTTCTGAAGAATGGCGAAGTTTACTTTTCAGATATGGCGATGCGTCCTAATTTCAAGGTGGATGTGAAGAAGTTCAATGCCACCCTTTTGGGGGTCAGCAATACTCCTGGTCGATTTGCCACTGTGGCGATGGATGGTGTTGTTGCTGGCTCGGGAGGTATGCGAGTAAAGGGTCAAGCATCATTTGATGATCCACGACGCAATCATGACATCTTGATGAGTTTTAGAAACCTTCCGCTGACCGCCTTCAATCCAGCAGTGATGACATTCGCAGGCTATCAAATTGCTAGCGGCCGACTCAACCTCAATCTCAATTACAAAGCCAAAGATGGCGAACTTAATGGAAGCAACCAGATCATCATTAAGAAAGTGGTGCTGGGTGATGAGGTGCCAGACTTTACTGGCAAAAAATTACCGCTAGGCTTAGCAATTGCTTTATTAGAAGACTCTGATGACACGATTGACGTCACGGTTCGCATCGCAGGCAATGTCGACTCTCCAGAATTTAGTGCCAGCGGTTTGGTATGGCAGGCCATTAGCAATGTTCTAACAAACGTAGCAACAGCGCCATTTAGAGCCCTTGCATCTATCTTAGGAATGGGTGGCGAAGAAGGTGTTAATGCAGTGCCTGGAGAAGCAGTCTTTCTGGTTGCAGATCAAGACCGCCTAGAAAAATTTGGCGAGTATCTAGTAAAGCGCCCGAACTCGAGCTTAGAGATCATCGGTACTTATGATCCTGTGCAGGACAAGAAGGAGCTTGCAAGGGCTAAGGCAGATGGCGCTATTTTGCTAGAAGCTGGTTTTAAGTTGGCCCCTGGAGAACCAGTGCCTACCCCATCATTTACAGATCCGAAAGTGCAGTCAGGCCTGAAGGCAGCATATGCCCAATACATAGGGCGCATCAAGTTAGGTCAACGTCTTTTGACACTTCCAGATGGCGAGAAGCGCAATGAGCAACTGCATGAGGAATTGATCGCTGGAATAGAGATCACTGATACCGAGCTTAAGGAATTGGCAAAAAGTAGGGCGAAGACGGCATACGGCTTCATGGTTAAGGCTGATCCCAGCCTTAAGGATCGGATTCAGCTAGGTGATGTGAAGACTGTAGAGGCTGGAAAAGAGGGCATTCCTCTCGATGTAGAGATCAGAATCAAGTAGACTTGAGGTCATGAATTCAACAAAATTGCGCATTATTTCCGTCATCACATTGATTGCTAGCCTTGGCCTTGTAGGCTGTGGCTCAATTGAATCTGCGGCTCAGGACGACTGTACTTCGATTGGTTGGCAAATTGGCAGCAAGGGCTACCAGGATTGTTACAAGGCTAGGCTCTATGAGCGCAAGTTGGATTACTCACTTCCTCCAGGGGACAAGCCTTCCCCATCCCTAATGTAATAGGGTAAACCCTTAGTTAAAGTCCTTGAGCGCCGTCAAGGACATAGGGCTTTAAATAACCCAAAATAAAGCGTTATTTTGCGTATTGATGACCGGCTAAGTATTTGGCTTAGCAGGGTTTTTTATGTGCAAAGTGAGATAAGGCTCTGCATTGGTGCTGAGCACAAAATAGCAATAAATAGAAAATTAGAGACTACGAACTATGAATCATCCAAAGCCTTCTGGAGAAGTCAAAGCAGTTGCTGTTGCAACCGCAGATGATTTGAGGGAAACCATTCGCCGTAAGAGTAAGTTAAAAGGGCGTCAAGCAGATGACGTTTCAGTTGCTGAAGTTCGCCAACTCATTGGTAATGCGCCACATCGTCGTGATCTATTAATTGAAAATTTACACAAGCTTAATGATGAATACCGTGCATTGCATGATCGTCATTTAGTGGCATTAGCTAAGGAAATGAATCTGCCAATGGCAGAGGTATATGAAGTCGCAACCTTCTACCACCACTTTGAAGTAGTCCGCGGCAATGATCCAGTAGCAGATATTCTGATTCGTGTTTGTGATGGCATTGCCTGTGAGTTAGCTGGCGCGCAAAATCTATTGGCTAAGTTGCCGAGCATCTTAGGTAATCCGAATATCAAAGTCGCCGCAGCTCCTTGCGTAGGACGTTGTGAGCAAGCGCCTGTAGCAGTAGTTCATCAATATCCAGTTCTGTTTGCAACTACAGACAAAGTACAAGCAGCCGTTAATAACAAGTTGACCACTCAGCCAATGGCTAAAGACGATGCCGTCTTTGATCCTGCTGCTTTAGCAGAGCAGGGCGTATCTCCTCAGGGTGAGATGCAGGCTGTTTCTCCTGACTATGTTGGCTACGAGTCTTATCGTGCTCAAGGTGGTTACGCTTTGGCCAAAGAGATTTTCGAAGGTAAGAAAGATGCCGAAAGCATCATCAAGGCAATGGAAAGCTCTGGCTTACGTGGTTTAGGTGGCGCAGGTTTCCCAGCGGGTCGTAAGTGGCGCATTGTTAAAGATCAGATTGCCCCTAAATTGATGGCAGTGAATATCGATGAAGGTGAGCCAGGAACATTTAAGGATCGTACGTACTTAGAGCGTGATCCACATCGTTTCCTAGAAGGACTTCTCATTGCAGCAAGCGTGGTTGGTATCGATGCTTGCTATATCTATTTACGTGATGAATATCACGGCTGCCGTGAATTGCTTGAGGCCGAATTAGCAAAACTCAAAGCTAATCCGCCATTTGCATTGCCGAATATTGAATTACGCCGTGGTGCTGGTGCTTACATCTGCGGTGAAGAATCCGCGATGATTGAAAGTATTGAAGGTAAACGCGGTGAGCCGCGTATGCGTCCTCCGTACATCGCTCAAGTCGGTTTATTTGGCAGACCAACGCTCGAGCACAACTTTGAAACTCTGTACTGGGTGCGTGACATTGTTCAGCGCGGACCAGAATGGTTTAGTTCATTCGGTCGTCATGATCGCAAGGGCTTGCGTAGCTTTAGCGTTAGCGGACGCGTGAACAAGCCTGGCGTGAAGTTGGCACCAGCTGGAATCACGATTCAAGAATTGATTGATGAGTATTGTGGCGGCATGCAAGATGGCCACAAGTTCTACGGCTATTTACCTGGTGGTGCATCAGGCGGCATCTTGCCGGCAACCATGAATGACATTCCGCTCGACTTTGATACTTTGCAACCTTATGGTTGTTTCATTGGTTCAGCCGCCGTCATGGTGTTTAGTGACAAAGACAAAGCGCGCGATATGGCATTAAACGTGATGCATTTCTTTGAGCACGAGAGTTGCGGTCAATGTACACCTTGCCGAGTAGGTACTGGTAAAGCTGCCAAGTTGATGCAAGCCAAATCTTGGGATCAAGAAACTTTGGAAGACTTAGCAACTGTGATGGTTGACGCTTCTATCTGTGGTCTTGGCCAGGCGGCACCAAACCCTATTCGTTGTATTCATAAATATTTCCCTGAAGAAGTTCAATAAGGAAGTACCTTAATAAAAAATCAGGGAATAACGAGACAAACATGAACGCACCCACAAATCCAAAAGAACTCGAATTGCAAACCGTTGAGTTCAAGCTAGACGGCAAGACGATCGTTTCATACGAAGGCGAAACGATTCTCAAGGCTGCTAAACGACACGGCATTGATATTCCACATCTATGCTTTAAAGATGGTTACCGTCCTGACGGTAACTGCCGTGCATGCGTAGTCGAAATTAATGGCGAGCGTACATTAGCGCCAAGTTGCTGCAGAAGCGCGACTCCAGGAATGGAAGTGAAGGCTAATAGCGAGCGTGCTGTAAAGAGTCAGAAATTGGTTCTGGAAATGTTGCTCTCCGATATGCCCGATGAAGGCTTTAAGTGGGTTGGCGATAGCAAAGAAGAAGAGCAACAGAACCAGCATGGTGAGCTGAGTACTTGGGCTGCACGTATGGACGTGACAGTTCGTCCAGAGCTCAAAGCACTCCGTCGCGAAAAAGTTAGTAGCGATATTTCACATCCAGCGATGGCTGTGAACTTGGATGCCTGCATTCAATGTAATCGCTGTGTACGTGCTTGTCGTGAAGAGCAAGTTAATGATGTGATCGGTTACGCCATGCGTGGCGGTCATAGTGAGATCGTATTCGACTTAAATGATCCAATGGGTGACAGTACTTGCGTTGCCTGTGGCGAATGTGTACAGGCTTGCCCAACTGGTGCATTGATGCCTAAAGGTTTGATTGGTTCACAGACAGTGGATCGCAAAGTCGATTCTGTTTGTCCGTTCTGTGGCGTCGGTTGTCAAATCACTTATAACGTTAAGGATGAAAAGATCGTCAGCGTTGAAGGTCGTGATGGCCCGGCCAATCACAATCGTCTATGCGTTAAGGGTCGCTTCGGTATGGACTACATCCATAACCCACAGCGCCTTACTAAACCATTAATTCGTAAAGCGGGCGTTGCTAAAGATGAGTCTATGCTTGAAGGCAAGCAAGATTGGTCTGACATCTTCCGTGAAGCAACTTGGGAAGAGGCTTTAGAAGTCGCCGGTGGCGGCTTGAAGAAACTCAAAGATCAATACGGCAATAAAGTATTGGCTGGCTTTGGCTCTGCAAAGGGCAGTAACGAAGAAGCTTACTTATTCCAGAAACTGGTTCGTACTGGTTTTGGTAGCAATAACGTAGACCATTGCACACGCCTTTGCCATGCTTCGTCTGTAGCAGCGCTTCTTGAGGGTGTTGGTTCTGGTGCAGTAAGCAACCAAGTGAATGATGTTGAGCACTCAAGCATGATTTTCTTGATTGGATCTAATCCAACTGCTAATCATCCTGTTGCTGCTACCTGGTTCAAGAATGCCGCCAAACGTGGCGCAAAAATTGTGTTGTGCGATCCTCGTAAGACCGAGATTAGTAAACATGCTTGGCGCACAATGCAGTTCAAGCCGGATACCGATGTGGCAATGCTCAATGCCATGATCTTCACAATCATTGAGGAAGGTTTGGTTGATAAAGAATTTATTAAAGACCGCTCTAATAACTTCGAGGCTCTTAAAGAAAATATCAAGGGATATAGCCCTGAAGCCATGGCGCCAATCTGCGGTATTCCGGCAGAGACATTGCGTGAAGTAGCGAGAGAGTTTGCAACCACCAAGTCAGCCATGATTTTGTGGGGCATGGGTGTCAGTCAACACGTGCATGGCACAGATAACGCGCGCTGCTTAATTGCCTTGGTAAGTATCACAGGCCAAATTGGTAAACCTGGCTCTGGATTGCATCCATTGCGTGGTCAGAACAACGTTCAGGGTGCTAGTGATGCGGGATTGATTCCGATGATGTTCCCAAACTATCAGCGTGTTGATAATCCAGAAGCACATGCTTGGTTTGAGAAGTTTTGGGATACGCCATTGGATAAAAAGCCTGGCTATACCGTGGTTGAGATCATGCATAAGATCACTGCGCCTGATAGTGATCCAGACAAGATTCGTGGTATGTATGTCGAAGGTGAAAACCCAGCGATGAGCGATCCTGATTTAAATCACGCTCGTCATGCTTTGGCTGCCTTAGATCTTCTCGTAGTTCAGGATATCTTTATGACCGAGACAGCACTCTTGGCTGATGTTGTCTTGCCAGCCAGCGCTTGGCCAGAGAAGGCAGGTACTGCTAGCAATACTGACCGCATGGTTCAGATGGGCAAGAAAGCCATTAACCCTCCTGGTGATGCGAAACCGGATTTGTGGATTATTCAAGAGATCGCCAAACGCATGGGCCTCAACTGGAACTACCAAGGTCCTGATGCTGGTGTTGCTGAGGTTTATGACGAGATGCGTCAAGCAATGCATGGTGCGATTAACGGCATTACCTGGGAGCGCCTCGAAAAAGAATCTAGTGTGACTTATCCATGTTTATCCGCTGAAGATCCAGGTCGCCCAATCGTATTTGATGATCAATTTGCAACAGCAGATGGCAAGGTAAAACTCGTTCCTGCTGACATCATTCCGGCAAATGAGCGACCAGATACTGAGTACCCATTTGTATTGATTACTGGACGTCAATTAGAGCACTGGCATACCGGCAGTATGACGCGCCGTGCCACTGTGCTGGATGCGATTGAGCCTATGGCTACTGTATCGATGAATGGTGAGGATATGACCCAGTTAGGTATATCTGCTGGCGATGTCATTACAGTTCAGTCTCGTCGTGGTGAGGTTGGTATTCACGTGAGACGGGATGATGGCACACCGAGAGGGGTGATCTTTATTCCGTTTGCCTACTATGAGGCTGCGGCTAACTTGATCACCAATTCAGCGTTAGATCCATTTGGCAAGATTCCGGAGTTTAAGTATTGCGCTGTGAAGCTCGCTAAGGGCGGTGAAGTAGCCAAGATCATGGGCTATGGCACGAATGCCCCAGGTGGATCTAAGGTGATGTCTAACGTTTAATTTGAACAGCCCCCTAAAACCCCGTCCTTGTGGCGGGGTTTTTCTTTTTGACTTGCTTGAATTGGATGATGTAGATACAATGTAGACACATTTAGAGGGGCTCATATGCAAACAATTATTAAAAAGTGGGGTAACAGCCCAGCTTTGCGTTTAAATGCTGCGGTGATGAAGTCCGCCCAATTGAATATTGATCAACTTGTTTCTGTAAAAGTGCAAAGGGGTCGAATTGTGATTGAGCCAATGACTAAACAAGAGTATCCACTGGATGAGCTATTGTCCGGAATTACCGCTAAGAATTTGCATGGTGAGGCCGACTTTGGTGGGCCTGTTGGCAAAGAGCTTCTCTAATGGTTAGGGCTTATGTGCCAGAGGCTGGTGATGTAGTCTGGCTAGTGTTTGACCCTCAGGCGGGAAGAGAGCAGGCTGGTCGTCGACCTGCTGTTGTGTTGACCCCAGAGGGTTACAACAAAAAAACAAATTTATTGGTTTGCTGCCCATTAACAACCCAGATTAAAGGCTACCCCTTTGAGGTGTTGGTTGAGATCGATGGGGTGCAATCTGCCATCTTGTCTGACCAAGTGAAGTCTCTGGATTGGAAAATAAGAAAAGCAAAGTATAAAAATACAGTGAATCCAAGGACCCTCACTGAAGTAAGGGCTAAGGTGAAGTCTTTGCTCTCAATCGGTTAGGCAGCAAGTACCCAATGTTAGAGCGGAATTTATGTAGTTACGTGAAGACCATCACTGCTGAGAACGGTTATTCCAAGGAAGAGCAGGCTCAATTCTTGGCGCGATTGGAGCGTGCGTGCATAGATAATCCAGAGCTACCACCCACCTTTGTAGCTAACTGTCTTCTATCGCTTTCTGAGTCTAAGTTTGACGAATTGCTTCCTTTTGCGTCGTGCGACAAAGGAATTTAAAGGCAACCCCTATTTCTAATGCCAGTTAGAATGAACTCTCTATGGCCAGTTCCAAACCCTCCGCAAACACCACTGCAAAAGCTGAACTTCCTGTCCTCATTATTGGGGCCGGATTAGCTGGTTTAACCGTTGCCTTGCATATGGCTGAATCTCAGCCAGTGATTTTGATGGCTAAACGGGGCTTAGGTGAAGCTGCTACAGCTTGGGCTCAAGGAGGCATTGTTGGCGTTGTCGACAAAGAGCATGACAGTATTGATTCACATGTAGCCGATACCTTAGATGCAGGTGCAGGACTTGTGGTGGAATCCACTGCACGCTATATCGCCGAAGAAAGTGCTGAAGCTATTCGTTGGTTGGTCGAGCAGGGCGTTCCATTTACAGAAGATAAATCCGGGCCAATGGGTTTGCACTTAACGCGTGAAGGCGGACATAGTCATCGCCGTATTGCTCATGCTGCAGATGCTACTGGTAAGGCCATTCATGAAGTGCTGTTGGATAAAGCCAAAGCGCATAAAAATATTCAGATCCTAGAGCATTGGATTGCACTCGATCTCATTACAAATCGCCAGCTAGATTTAAAGACACAACGCACTAAGCCTAATCGTTGTTATGGCGTGTATGCACTCGATATTAAAAATAACCGTGTAGAAACCATCGAAGCTAAGTCTGTCGTTTTAGCTACTGGTGGCGTAGGCAAAGTCTATCGCTACACCAGCAACCCCGATACCGCTACTGGCGACGGCATCGCCATGGCCTGGCGTGCAGGTTGCCGCGTAGGTAATATGGAATTTATTCAATTTCATCCGACATGCCTCTATCACCCAAGCGATCGCACCTTCCTCATTACTGAGGCCATGCGCGGCGAGGGCGGTTTGCTGAAGTTGCCTGACGGCACGCGTTTCATGCCAGAGCATGATGACCGTAATGAATTAGCCCCCCGTGACATTGTCGCTAGAGCTATCGACTTTGAGATGAAAAAGCATGGCTTGGACTATGTGCATCTAGATGCCACTCATCTGGGCGAAGAGTTTATTAAAGAACATTTCCCGATGATTTATGCCCGTTGCTTAAGCTTGGGCCTAGACATCACCAAGGAGCCCATTCCGGTTGTTCCTGCTGCGCACTACACCTGTGGTGGTGTGGTGACAGATCTTAAGGGGCGCACTGATTTGCCAGGACTCTATGCAGTTGGTGAAGCAACCTATACTGGTCTGCATGGCGCTAATCGTTTGGCCAGCAATTCCTTATTAGAGTGTGTAGTTATTGGTAAGGCAGCAGCAGAAGACATATCTAATCTCAAGACCCCAGTGATGCCTGCTCTTCCTTTGTGGGATGAGAGTCAGGTGGAGGATGCGGATGAACAAGTCGTTATTGCCCACAACTGGGATGAGCTGCGTTCTTTGATGTGGAACTACGTTGGCATCGTTAGAACCAACCGACGTTTAGAGCGTGCGCTGCATCGCATCAAGCTACTGCGTTACGAGGTGCAAGAGTATTACACTAACTTTAAGGTCACACGTGATCTGATTGAGCTCAGAAACCTATTGGAGTGCGCAGAATTGATCGTGCGCTCAGCTCTCATGCGTAGAGAAAGTCGTGGACTGCATTACAGCCGCGACTACCCTGGTACTTGGGCGGTTTCTTATCCGACCATCTTGACCCCTCAAGCCGAGGGCTCTGAGAGCGATTCAACCACATAAAAGCCCATTTCAACTGCTAAAAACAGGGTTTTTGATGATAAGCTAGCCATATCTTAAGAGGATTTTCATGGCCAGTTTTAAAGAAGAAGTCAGCGAACATATCTCTGCTGTTTATCAAACGGCAGCAGATGAAATCAAGAATTGGTTTAGTGCCTTAAGAGAAGTCTGGCCACTTGTTTTCCTATTAATTCTTGCGCTATCTATTCTGATTTGGTTTGCAAAGCCTGCGCCACCGAACAAAGTATTAATGGCAACCGGTACCGGTGGCTCCTACAAAGTCTTGGGTGAACAATATAAGACCTATTTTGAGAAAAAAGGAATTAAGCTCGAACTGGTAGAGACCCATGGTTCAAAAGAAAATCTACAGCATTTAATTGATCGCAAGGATCCAATTCAAGCGGCCCTTGTTCAGGGTGGAATGATTGCAGTAGACAATCTCTCTGGTGTGGAATCCCTCGGCAGTGTTGACTATGAGCCGGTATGGATGTTCTATCGCAAGAATGCCTTCAATGAAAGCATTCACGTATCTGATAGAGATATTGCCAAACTGAGAATAAATATTGGCCCGGTAGGGAGTGGAACGCGTACTCAGGCCCTGAATATTTTCAAACTCAATGGCTTGAATGGCGATGCCCCTAATCTACTCGGACTTGGCAATGCTGAAGGTGTTGATGCCTTAGTACGTGGCGAAATCGATGCCGTTATTTTGGTTGATGGTTTTGATTCACCAAATGTGCAGAAGTTAATTAGAAATCCAGATATTAAATTGACTTCGTTTACGCGCGCAGATGCCTACACTCGGTTATTGCCTTATTTTGAGGAGGTATCTGCACCCATGGGCGGATTTGATCTTGGGAAAAATATTCCCGATCACCCCATACAGTTAATTTCGACTACAACTAATCTTTTGATTGATAACCGCCTCCACCCAGCAATCCAAGTTTTATTCCTCGAGGCTGCCCGAGAAATTAACGGTAACAAATCCTATTTTTCTAAGGCGGGAGAGTTTCCGGCCTATATGAATACTGAAGCGCCATTGAGTGATGAGGCAAAGTTCTTCTATGAAAAAGGCACTCCGACATTAATGAAGTATTTGCCATTTTGGCTCGCCGAGTTCTTGGAGCGCATGTTCTTCCTTCTGCTTCCCTTTGCTGCTTTTGCTTATCCGATTATTAAGTCAATTCCAACATATAGAACCAACCTGGCTAAGAAGCAAATTAACTCTATTTATAAAGAGCTGGATAAATTTGAGCAGAACACGATTCAAACCTTTGACCCTAATCGTCGCAGTGAATATATTGAGGTACTCAATGAGATGGAGCGCAGAATACTTAGATCAAAAGCAGCAAAGCTAGCCACTGCTGAATGCTATAGCCTGCGAAGCAATATTGAATTTATTCGTAATGCCCTGGAGAAGCAGATCATTTACAAGGGTAGGGAAGGGTAATTTAGTGCGCTTGCTCGCAAGCGTAGTTAATGTATTAAATCCCAGGACGCCGTGGGTTGGAATTTTGAAGGAGAGAATTTGCAATGAGTAAAAAATTAAAATCTGAAGATAAAAGGGTGCTTGACGAGCTATTGGAGATGGCTCAGGCTTTGGAGGAGCAAGGTCTTTTAATGAAGCGTGATTGTGCAAAAATGAAGACTCTTTGCTTAGAAAAGCCACTTACCAAGGGTATTCAAGGGCTATTGGTATAACCAAATTGCTACAAAATGCGCATCGAGAAATCAACCGCATTCACATCTTTGGTGAGTTTTCCAAGAGAGATGCGGTCAACACCAGTACTCGCAATGGCGCGCATTTGATCTAGGTTGATACCACCAGAGGCTTCCAGCAAAGCACGTCCAGCGGTAATGGCAACAGCTTGCTTCATTTGATCGGTATTGAAGTTATCAATCAAAATACTTTTCGCACCCGCAGCTAAAGCCTCTTCAAGTTCAGCAAAGTTTTCTACTTCAATCTGAATATCCACTCCAGCGTTAAGTGCTTGAGCATTCTTTAAGGCTGCCGTAACACTACCAGCTGCAGCAATATGATTTTCTTTAATCAGGATGCCATGCCAAAGAGCTAAACGTTGATTTTTTCCGCCACCCACTAACACTGCATACTTCTGGGCCTGACGTAATCCCGGAACGGTTTTACGTGTATCTAATACAGCGCAGCCCTTTGGATTCGGGCTAGCGCCGGCAATTGCATCAACGTGCTGACGGGTAATGCTGGCCGTCCAAGAAAGCGTTTGTAAGAAATTAATGCAAGTACGTTCAGCAGAGAGTAGGGCTTGTGAATCAGCTTCAATATCGCAAACCTTGGTATCGGGCTTCATCATGTCGCCCTCTAGGTAATGCCAAGTTACTTTGGAATTGGGATCAAGCTTCTTAAGTGTGCCTTCAAACCAATCTACACCACAAAGAACGGCTTCTTGGCGAACGATTAACTGAGCTTTAACAGGCTTACTGGGGACGAGCTTTGCAGTCCAATCACCAGTGCCGATATCTTCCATCAATGCATCTGCAATATTGCGTTGGCGAGCTTGCTCTAGGGTTTCGTTGTATTCAAACATATAAAAATATAAAAATTAAGCGGCGCCAATATTTTTTACAAAGCCATGCTGCGCTTTTGCTAAGAGGTCAGGATGATTTTTGGTGAAGTCGAGCATACGCTCAATGCAACCTAAAGCCTCAACGCGAATAGGTTCTTCGATGAAGATTTCACCAGAAGCGTTTTCTAGGCAATTCAAAATTCCTTGTAAGCCATTCATGGCCATCCAAGGGCAGTGTGCACAACTCTTGCACGTTGCACTATTGCCAGCAGTTGGCGCTTCAATCAGTTTCTTATTGGGGGCTAGTTGACGCATGCGATGCAAGATGCCGTTATCAGTAGCAACAATGTACTCAGTAGCAGTGCCTTCAACCACAGCTTTAATCATGGCGGAGGTAGAGCCCACAACGTCTGCAAGGTCAACGACTGCTTGCGGTGACTCTGGGTGAACCAAGATCATGGCATTAGGGTGGGCGGCCTTCAAAAGTTCAAGCTCCACAGCTTTAAATTCATCATGAACAATGCAAGCACCATTCCATAACAACATATCTGCGCCAGTTTGCTCTTGAATGTAGCGACCCAAATGACGATCGGGTGCCCACAAGATTTTTTTACCTTCAACTTTGAGTTGGTGCACGATCGCTAATGCACAAGAGCTGGTCACCATCCAATCGGCTTGGGCTTTTACTGCCGCCGAAGTATTTGCATAGACCACGACAACACGATCAGGATGTGCGGCTCTAAAGGCAGCAAAGTCCCCAGCATCGCAACCAAGATCAAGTGAGCAGGTTGCATCGAGGTCGGGCATGAACACACGTTTTTCAGGGCTAAGTATTTTTGCTGACTCGCCCATAAAGCGAACGCCAGCAACAATCAGTTTTTTTGCTGAATGATTTTTACCAAAACGCGCCATCTCCAAAGAGTCAGCAACATAGCCGCCAGTCTCCAATGCTAAATCCTGTATGTCACCGTCCACGTAGTAGTGAGCAACCAATGCAGCATCTTTTTCCACCAAAAGCTCCTTAATGCGAGCAATCACGGCAGCCTTTTCAACGCCATGAAGCTGAGGAGGTGTCTTGGCCCAAGCCTGGGCTGTACATGTGACCCCAGCAGAGTCTTGCTGTGGGTAATCAAAAGCAATTGGGGTGCTGACAGTTGAATTCATGCGAAATCTTAACCCGTATTGTATTTTTTAAATCTAAATTGATCAAACCAATGAAGGAATTAGTACTTCCTTGCAACCCTAACCCTAAGACTAACCTTATGTCTGGCCTAATCATAAAAGCACATCTCCTAGTTTGGGTGATTAGGGCTGAATTAGTGCAGTTCTGATTGTTCAGGCAAAACCAAGAGAAAGGCAGCGGCAATTGCTTCTCAAGACGATGCTGCAGGGCACCAGAAGCAACCTGTTTAATTGCTTATAACGCCCCCATTGGCTCTGATTTGAGTAGGTCAGCAGATGTAGAGGTTATTATTTTATGAGATATTCGCATGTTTTTCTTGAGCAAATTAATGTATGTGTAACGGGATGGCGAGTCAGATCTCTTGAGGGGCCGATTGAGGTTAGCACTTACAGTAGCAGAGCAAGAAGCGATAACCCGACCGCAATTTCGTTAAATATCATCAGTTCAATCAAAATAGGCCAATCTAGTTAGGTCTACGAATGCAATTAAGAGGGTATAGGAATGGGTTTACAGCGCTGCCAAATATTAAGAGTAGGCTATTTTGATCGCTACCAGTATCAAAACTGCCGCCAATATAATTCTGAGGATCCCTTGGGAAATTTTGCCTGATATGGTGGCACCAATTAAAACCCCTGGAATTGAACCACATAACATCCAGATCAAGAGATCAAAATTTATGTTCCCAAGCAGAAGGTGACCCGTACCCGCTATTACTGTTAGTGGGATTGCATGCATAATATCCGTAGCTACAAGACGGGGTGTGGTAAGGCGCAGGGGGTATAAATAAGTCAACATTACCACCCCAATAGCCCCAGCGCCGATTGATGTGAGAGTCACTAAGCTGCCAAGAATGATGCCTGCTAGGATAGTTAGCGAAGGCTGCCATTGTTTAAAGCGCTCTGTATTCTGGAGGCGTAAAAATCGCCCAAGCTGGTGCAAATATTTTTGCATTAAAAGGCTTACAGCAGTTACTGTAATCGCTATTGCAACCAAGGTTGTCAAGAAGTGTACATTTGCTGAAATAATTTTAAAATGTAAACATAAAATCATAACCAAAGAGGCCGGTAGACTACCTACCCACATGTATCGTAGTACCTGCCAGTCGATTAAGCCTTTTGAGTGATGGATTTTCCCTGCGGCAATCTTG
Source organism: Polynucleobacter sp. JS-JIR-II-c23 (assembly GCF_035011225.1). Classification (NCBI taxonomy): domain Bacteria; kingdom Pseudomonadati; phylum Pseudomonadota; class Betaproteobacteria; order Burkholderiales; family Burkholderiaceae; genus Polynucleobacter; species Polynucleobacter sp. JS-JIR-II-c23. Next base: position 957,305 of record NZ_JAYGQT010000001.1, read on the forward strand.
GTGATAGCCGCAAACCATAAATCTGTGCCAATAGCAGTAACGGGAGCTATTCCAAAAACGAGCAAAAGTAAGGGCGTCATTAGCGCCCCTCCACCAACACCAGTGAGGCCAACTAACAATCCAACAAGAAATCCGCTCAGAATGAGCACGCATTTTCCTTATATAAGCAAAAAAGATGATGTAATCTAAATATATCGAGCTAGTGATGATTCCAGAGTTCTCGTAGCTGATCTTTAACCCAGGCCACCATTAAGACGAGAAGGCTACCAATTAAGAACTTAATGCAAAAGTAGCTCAAATGATAGGAGTCTGGAAGTCCCCAACTTTCGTATGGAGGTACAAAAAAATAGTATGACAGGATTGCCCCAAAAATAAGCGCACTAAATCCTAATACCAGTCCAAATAAATGAGTGATTATCAAAGAATTGATGATAAAAAAGGCTAAAGGAAGCCTATCTGCCAGAATGAAAGAGAGCTCAAACCTAAGGGAAAAAGCAATCAAGATTGAACAGGTAAAAACAAAAGTAATTTGTACTTTTGCAAAATAAAGCTTATTGAATTGTTTAATTCTGGTAAGCGCCATTACTTAGGCTGATATTTCGGTGAATAAAGACAGCCGTTGACTTGAGTCTGAGATATGACAAATTGTCGAAATGCTTGGATGTTTTTCGCTGAGACAATTCCAGGATTTTTCCAGAACTGTTGGAGTGATTTTCTCGAGGTGATGTTTTTTTTATCATAAAAAGACCGACCTAGGTTTTTGACAGGCACTCCCGAACCGAGGGCCTTTAGGCCTAGGGTGGAATTAACTGTAACGCACCCTTTACAGTATGGAAGAATTAAGTCTAAATCTAATTCGTGAAGATAATAAATATGATTTTTTATCCCTAAAGTTTTACTTAAATTTTTGATAAATTCCGAATAATTTTTATGGCCGCGATCCATGGGGTGATGCTTAATAATTAGCTTTGTAGCTAAATTCTTATGCAGGCTTAGATGTTTATAAAAAGATGTAATTACCATCTCAATTGCATCTTCAACAGACTTAAAGTCAGAATGGTGGATCATCTGAGCATCATCATGTACTTGCAGTGGAAATATAAAATAGTTATTTTGCTCAGAGGGCTGGTGCTGGAGCAATTTTTTTATTTTAGACCAATCTTTAATTTTATAGAACCAATGGGCAAAGAAATTTTTAATCCATCGATAAGCAATGACAAGATTGAGTTCGCGATGGTGGTCATAGTTGGCGCATTTAAAAGGCTGCAACACATTTACTAACCAGTACACAATAGCGTGTCGTGTGATGTGTAAGTGAGACCATTCGTAGCGGGTTATTTCTCTATCATTTTGTTTTGCAATTATTTCGTTTCCGTAATCGATTATAAATTCTGATTCTGATCTAAATAACCGAGAGTTTGCGTTGACCCCAAAATAATCCATCGTAAAGTAGTGAGGTCTAAAATAACCCTCCTCAAAAACCCATAGATCAATGCCGTATTGTTTGCAGATCTCTTTGGCTGGAAAATGAATTGGCCGGCAGTCCCCAAACAAGAAGACTGCCTCAATCTGATGTTGGACAATGTAGCGCTCTAGATATTGAGGCCAGTACTCCAGCGTAAAGTCATACAAATGAGTATTGGACTCTTTTGGTGGGTAAAAATACTCATCACCAGGATTAAAGTTAATCTTATGGGTCTTACTGCCGCGCTGTTTTAAAAATCGAGCTAACTTAGAAAAAAATGGCCCAACTGGACCCTGAAGGAGTAGCACATTTTCATAGGCCGGAAGATTGGATAGCTCTAGGCTGGATTTGGTATTTACTTCTGTAAAGGCGTCACGATTAAGACCGTAGTTTGACAGTAGTTCAGTTTTAAAGGATTTTGTTACTGAGTCTATTGATTTTGAATACATATTGCCCCCCGATTTGGTGTTACCTTTAAATAAGCTTGCTGTTAATTCTTATTATTATAGTCAACTTTAAGCATATTATTAGCTGTAGGGCCAATTAAAATCCTAAAGAGAATTGATTATTAATCGCCACTGCTGGTGAAAAGACTGAGGTGATGATACTTAAAAATTTCATGAGCTCTACAGATGAGGCTACGGAAACGTAGACTACATCCTTGTTTTTCATAGGAAAGTTCTGCGCAGCAAAATAAGTCTCTGGTTTATTCATGTCAAATTGATAAATCACGGGTACTTTTCCTTCTGCAGTCACCCCAACAGTAGGCTGCTCTTTGGTAGCAACGGCTTTTGGTTCCTCAAAGCGAAAGATATAGACCCCCATTGAATCAGAGCGCATGTCATTAAGACCCCCAATACGACCCATAGCTTGCGATAGGCTAATGCCGGTAGCCTCAAACAGAATTTCATTATTGGTTGAGCCTGTGGCACCTAATGCTGTAAAGCTCAGCGGCTGAAAGTAGGCTGTAATCACATCGCCTGGCTGCAAGATGATATTTTGCTTGGGGTCTTGAATGATCGACTCCATCGCTAAGGACTGAATTTCACCTTGACGAGCAATTTGAATAGTAGTTTTATTAACCGGCTGTTTAAGGCCGCCGGCAGAGGCAATAGCATCGAGCACGCGCTCCCCCTTAGGGGTTAAAGGCAGCTGCTTGCTTTGATTAACTTCGCCGATAATCGTAGCCAAAGAGGTGGTGTTATCTACATTTTGGACAATTACTTGAGGATCATTAGCTCGGCCCTGTAAGTTCTTAACAATCGTATTCTCGATTTGGCTAATGCTCTTCCCAGCCACATTAATTCTGCCTATGAAGGGGATGGTAATTTCACCCTGCTGATTAACGGTTTGAGCCGGAATTCCGCTAGCTTGGGATACGGTAGGAGAAATGGTAACTGAAGCGGGGGCTGTACTAATTGTGTTCGAGTATGAACTTTGCCTAAATAGTATGGGTGGATATGCCTCCCAGATAAGGACTTGCAAGGTATCTCCTGGGTGAACCAGGTTTGCGGGTTGCCCCTTTGGCGCAATTCTACTTTTGAAAGATAGTGAATTTTGAGCCACCTTTACCCGATTTGCCACAGCATTGGTCACTGGGATGATCTGGATTGGGGAGTTCTCAATTGTTTCCTGAGGTGCTGCCTCGACCTGAGAGCGACTGGCGCCTGCAGAGGGTAAATAACCGGCACACCCCTGAAGTAGCAGGGTACTAAAAGCAGTAAAAATGAGAAAAACTCTAAATATTCTTGGTTTGGAGTACATCTGCCTATTTTATGTCATACCGATGGTTAATGACTGATTCATGCCCTTTGCTGGGGCATTCTGTTCTAGGCTCTGTAAGAGGCCTTAAAACTGACATAAAATTGTATAAATTGTTACTAAATATAGTGAATAAAAAAAAAGGGGGGGGTGGGGCTTTGTTGCGCAGCAAACTAAATCCTACTCACCAGCGTTATGTCAAAGAAGCTTATGGATACCTCGTATTGGGTAACCTATGGCTCCTATCTCACATTTGCCGTGTAATCGGTTATCGAAGCCCCTATTGGCGCCTTCAAAGTTATTTTCTCAAAAGAACACACTTATTTGATGCTGAATACTATCTTTCCAATTACCTGGATGTAGAGCAGCAGCAATTTGATCCTATTTATCATTTTGCCGCCTTCGGAGATAAAGAGGGCAGGCAGCCAAATCCATTATTTGATCCGCGTTTTTATAAAAGCAAAGCCCGCAGCAGATTAAAAAACGTCAATTCCCTATTGCATTATTTTTATTGCGGGCAGTACCGTCGCCATTCACCAAGTGCTTGGTTTGATATTCAGTTCTATATTGCCAATAATCGCGATGTATTCAATTCGGGCTATGAGCCACTGAGGCACTACTTAGAATTTGGTGGTTTAGAAGGTCGATCACCAAATCCGCAGTTTGATGGTAAATTTTATTTAAGTCAGCATCCAGACATCGCATCCTATGGCAACCCTCTATTGCATTTTATTGAATACGGTCGACTGCATGGTTTGCCCACAAGAGATTTGGGAGCTTCGGTACACCATCCGAACAAAGGGGGCGAAGAGTATAGAGGGTCGCTCAGCAATTCTATCGAGCAACTTGATACTGCTCAAAAGTTATACGAAAAAATTCTCGAAAAATTCCAAGATACTCAACTTTATTTAAACAAAGTTAATGGTTTAAATCCAGTAGTAGATATCATTATTCCTGTTTATAAAAATACCCTGGCGACCTTGCAATGCATTTCAAGTGTACTGAATACCAAAACTCGCGACATTTTTGAATTAATTGTCATCAATGATTGCAGTCCCGAAGTTCCTCTCAAACAATATCTACAAAAGTTCGCGAGCTTAGGTATTTTGACTTTGATTGAGAACTCGCAAAATAAGGGATTTGTGTATTCCGTCAATCGTGGCATGCAATTGCATTGGGATCGCGATGTCATTTTATTAAATTCAGATACCCAGGTATATGGTGATTGGATAGACCGCTTGTCTGCTGTATCAAAAGGCGATTCAAAGATCGCTAGCGTGACCCCTTTGTCTAATAATGCAACTATTTGCTCATACCCCCGTACTCTTCATGACAATCCATATCCACTGGAAATCTCCTATAAAGAATTAGATGAGCTGACATCTAAATTACATCAGGGTGAGGTAGTTGAGACACCTACAGGTGTCGGATTTTGCCTGTATATGAAGCGCGAGGCGCTAAAAGCTGTGGGGCTATTTGATGAAAAAGCCTTCGGAGTAGGCTATGGCGAAGAAAATGATTGGTGTCAGCGCGCCATTCATTCGGGCTGGAAAAATCTCATTTCAGCAGATACTTTTGTTTACCATATCGGACGATCTTCCTTTGGCGGCACCAAAGAAGCGCAACTCAATCGAGCCATGAAAATTCTGGGCAAACGATACCCAAAATATCATCAGGACATTCAAGATTTCATTGCGAAAGACCCCTTAAGAGGTGTGCGAGAGAGCTTGGATTGGGCACGCCTAGAGCTTCAAGCGAAAAAGCAAAACACCCTCATGGTTAGTCATAACCGCGGTGGTGGGAGCGAACGGCATCTGCAAGAGGATGCTCAAAAAGCAATGCGGAACGGGGAGGGTATTTTCTATTTGCGCCCGGTTCGAGCAAAGCCACATTTAGTTCGACTTCAACACGGCCTAGTAAAGCAATTATTAAATCTCCCCTATTTTGAATTAAGGTCATTAGACACTTTGAGTCAAAAATTAAAGAAATTAAATATCACCTCTATTCATCGACATAGCATGGTGGACTTTGAGGCAAACACTCCAATTTATTTAAGTGAATTAGCAAAGGACCTTCAAGCAAGATTGGTTGTTGACATACATGACTACGAAGTGATTTGCCCAAGGATTAATCTAGTTCACCAAACCGGAATCTATTGTGGAGAACCTGAAGAAGTGGGGTGCAATACATGTTTGAAAGAGTCTACAAACGTTTTTGGCGCAAAAAAAATTAGTGAATGGCGAAGCATGCAACATCAAAGCCTGAAGGGTGCATCGCTCATTAATGTACCAAGTTATGATGCAATCAATAGGCTCGGGGATTACTACCCAGATCTTCCCTTTAAATATACACCTCATGGGCCAGAAAACTTTAGTCTAGAATCGCTACCAAGCTTAGAGACTAAAGGCGCCAGCAAAGAAAAAGTAAGGGTTCTTATTATCGGGGCCATTGGCACCATTAAGGGGTTTAATGTGCTCCTAGGGGTTGCTCAAGATGCTATAAAACGTCAATTACCCATTCAATTCGTATTACAAGGATATAGTATTCATAATGAAATTCTTGAAAAATATGATGTTGCAATCAGTGGACGATATACCGAGCATGAAGCAATTGGTTTATGTAAATCTTTAAATCCCGATATTATTCTTTATCCTTCCGTTTGGCCAGAAACCTATTGTTACGCCTTAGATATTGCTTTCTTAGCCAAAAAACCAGTTATGGCATTTGATATTGGTGCAATACCAGAACGTTTAAAAAAGCAGAATTGGAAATATGGGATAGTTCCACTAAGTGATGCACTGCACTTTAATGCAATTAATAATTCCATTTTAAAGTTTTATAAAGAATTACATGCCCCAAGTTCACCGGATGCGGCAATTCATTGACCAGGATTAGACATGAGTTTATTTGATTTCCAATTGTTTAAAAAGAAAAAATCGACTGAATTATTAGAAAAAAATAATCAGGTCCAATTAAAGGCTCAAACTTCAATAGCTGAACGTGAGCACCCAGTTGCGGAAACCTCAAATAAAAAGAGTGGTTTTTTTGATGGAGTCCATGAAAGCGGATTTTTATATGGTTGGGCTTACAACCCTTTAGAGGCTGGCCGCAACCAAAAGCTGTATTTCTTTATTAATCAAATTTTGGTTGGTAGTGCATGGACCTGGCAAGATAGGCCTGATGTTGGTGAGGCCAAGGGGGTTGATGCTAGAAATGCTGGCTTTTACTGTGCACTTACCTCTGAGATATATTTCCAGTTACTCCAATCTGGTTATGAATTAACTGTTGCATTCGATGAGAAAGGCGGGGAAAGGTTGGGAGGGAGATTGGCGCTTGATAGCGTGAATATTCCGAAATTATTGGGCGGATCCTTGCGAAATATCGCCACTGATAAAGTCGATGTACCTTATGATCAGATTCTTAAAATTTTCTCAGCTTCATCTCTTTCTGAATTTATTCATTGGACCGATAAAGCCTGCATCTTTATAGACTATTTCTTGTCCCAATATCAAGTTCTGAGTGATAAGGAATTCTTAATTCAAGCGGAGAAAACTGCAAAAAGTTGGGGTTTACCGAATAATAATTTAGAGCTCAAGTTACTCCGCGTTCTATGGTGTTTAGAGCACAATGCAATAGAGCAAATAGATGTTAGTTCTTTAGAGATGGCTTTTCTTGAGAGGATACATCAGTCTGACCCCTTAGGAAACTATCAAGGGGTTAAAAGTCGAGATATTCATTTGCTAAATATTTTGCAGCAAAAATTATTTTTTCTTGCACAAAGTTCTAGCGATCAAATATTGCTTGCTATATCTAAAATTAGCTTTGCTTTTGGAAAATGGATAGAGAAATTAGGCGGCCAAGATCGCTTGGCTCTTGCTTTCTTAGATTTGGCAAGACATCAAGATGTTGTGAAAATAAATGACCCTTTGGCAGCAGAAACTTTGGGCAAACTCCAAAGAAGAGAAAATCGCAATATACTTGCAGCCGATAACTTTAAAGTTGCCATTGCATCGGAAAAATGTTCTTGGTACTCCTTTCACGAATTGGCTGTATTGATACGAATTTTTTCCCAAGAGGCACTCGGATATTCAGCATTGGCAATTGCTAAATGTATCTCTTTGTGGATTAAGGCATTGACCTTAAACCCTTCTCAAGCGCTGTCATTTAGAGAGGCTGTTAGTTATTCAAATCAATTTTTTGACAAGCTTTTATCACTTACCACTTTACAGGCCCAGTCGGGCTTTGAAATGAACGCCGTTGTTCATCGTGAGAATAATTTAATCGCGCTTAGTAAAGCAACAGAAGAGCTATATCTAGCCCAACAAATTGGAACCAGCCCAACTAATTCACAAGGTTGGATTGGTAAAAATAACCGAAAAATATTATTTTTAGGTTCAAAAAATCTCAATCAATGTTTTTACTACCGCATCTTTCAAAAGATGGAGACGCTGAAAACGCTTGGTTTTGAATGTGAATTTATTGACACTCAAGCATTATCGAGCATTGTTTGGCGAGAATCTCTGATGGGTGTGGCGATGTTATATCTATGCAGAACGGCACTCACCAATAACGAAAGACATCTGGCTTCCTATGCCAAAGCTTTGCAAATCCCCATTGTTTATGACGTTGATGACCTCATTTTTGACGCTGAATCTTTTCCGCCAAGTTTGAGTACCTATGCGAGGACTATCAGTCTTAAGGAGCATCTCCATTTACGTTTAGATTGCCCTTTGTTTTCTGAAGCCCTGAAAATGGCTGATTTTGTAACGGTCTCCACTCATACGCTTGCTAGTCAGGTGCAAAAATTTGTTGCTTTCAATACCCCAATTTTTGTTCTACCCAATTTACTTGGAAATTCGATAGAGGTCTTGGCTCGCAAACAGCGCGATCGCATGCAGGGTCAGGCCGGTTCTTTGGTGTCTAAAAATGCAAAAAAATCTCGTATCAAGATCTTTTATGGGAGTGGTACAAAGGCGCATAAGCAGGTTTTTTATGAAGTATTTTTACCTGCAGCCTTGGCCATACTTAAAGAGTTTGATCAAGTAGATCTGCATTTAATAGGTTTTTTTGAAAATTTACCAGCGCACCTTTTAAAAACGGGCCGTATTGTTTTGCGCGAGACAACAAGTGATTTTTTTGAATACCTCAATTTATTGCAAGAAATGGATATTAATATCGCCATTCTTGAACAGTCCTTGGTGACGGATGCAAAAAGTGAAATTAAATGGCTTGAAGCGGCCGCATTTGCAATTCCATCAATAGTTTCACCAACTGCAACCTATCGAGAAGCTCTAACTGACAAAGAAAATGTAGTCTTTGCAAAAACATCAGCCGATTGGAAGGCGGAGCTTCGATTTTTAATCTCGGACTCATTGGCACGAGACAGAATTGGAAAAAATGCTCAAGAATTAGCTTTGCAAAAATTTAGCCCTGCCAAAGGCGCTGATATCTTGCAAACTATTCTCAAGGCATCTGGAATGCTTCCTATGAAAAAAAGGAAAAAGCGAATCTTAATTTGCAATGTTTATTTTGCGCCCCAATCGAATGGAGGAGCCACTAGGGTTGCCGAGACTCAGGTGAGGGGTTTACTTGAGCAATATGCTGATGAATATGATGTGTATGTTTTAACTACTTCTGATTTTACTTCTAGCAGTGCAGGTTCTATGGAAGTAGAGCAATACTGGTATCGTGATTGTTTAGTCACCCGTTTATCCCTGCCAAATAATGACTGGTCAGCCGTAGAGAATCATGATGTTTATAGCTTCTGCAAACGGTTTTTTACCGAATATCAATTTGATTTAATTCATATGCACAGCATGCAGGTGTTAACAGGCTCTGTTGGCATGGCTGCAAAAGACCTGAATATTCCTTATATTGTTACATTGCATGATGCGTGGTGGCTATCTCGTTATATGTTCTTAATAGATGAATTTGGAAATTCAGTAGATCCTGCAAATCCCTTATCCGGAGGTAGCGTCAAGAGCCAGGACGAGATCAAAGCCTTGTTAACCCGTGACAAAATTTTGAGAGATGTTTTAAAGAATGCAAAGACGCGCCTAGCGGTCTCACAAAAGTTTGCTGACCTTTATATGAGTGCGGGTGTAGCCGATGTTCAAGTTCATGAAAATATAGTAGAGCCTTTTGAAGTTTACGAGCGCCAGCCTGATCCTGATGGAAAAATAGTTTTAGGATTCATAGGCGGAATGAGCAAACATAAGGGTTACCATCTATTTAGACAGGCGTTGGAAGAGGGTGAGTTTGAAAACTTTAAAGCCTTAGTCGTTGATACCAGCCTTAATGAAGGCGAAACGCATGAAACCATCTGGGGAAAAACAAGAGTCAAGTTTATTCCGAAAGTTAAGCAGGATGAAATTGGAAAACTTTATGCTCAGATGGATGTATTGGTTGCCCCCTCTATATGGCCAGAGAGTTTTGGGTTGGTGACTAGGGAAGCCATAAGGGCGGGGGTTTGGGTAATAACAACAGATAGAGGGGCTATTGGCGAATCTGTAGTCAATGGGGAAAATGGAAACTTAGTTTCTAATCCATCTTGCTATGAGCTCAAAAAAATATTTTCCGAGTTAAAAAAAATAAAGACTAAAAACAAAATCTTTTCATTGGATCAATCTTTTCATTCCTATTACAAAAAACTAGTTTATTTTTATGGATAATATGATTAAAAATAGATTTATATTGGGGATTGGTTCTCAGCGTGCAGGATCCACGTTATTGCATCATTTGCTAAGTAAATCTAGTGATATTTTTATGCACCCAGTAAAAGAGCTACATTTTTTCGACACGTTATACGGTTATAGAGAAAAGTCTGCATTAAAAGATTTTTCAACAAGGCAGGTATTTAATGATGTTGATAGAATTTTATCAGCTAACAATTTTGATTTTATAGGGTTGAAATTTAAGAACAGGCTTAGAACAAATAAAATATTCTCAAGCTATGATATTGAGAAAATAGATTATTATGATTTATTTAGACCGTACTTAAGCAAAAAATATCTGTTAGGGGAGGTCACTCCTGAGTACATGCTATTAAACGAAGAGCATATCATTAGAATGAAGGCGGTTATTGGTGAGGATGCTGGCATCATTTTGTTGTGTAGAAATCCATTTGATAGATTGAGGTCGGCACTCAAATTAATGAATGTTTACAATAATTTAAATATGGACGCTACAGTCGCAAATGATTGGCTAAGGTATCAGATATTGAATGAGACTCAATGGATTAAATGTCAGGATCTATATAATGACTATGAGAGAGCAATCAGATTGTATTCAAAACATTTTAGATTTTTTATTGCCCTAAGTTATGAGCAGCTAATTAATTCGCCCCTGGTAACTGCTAATTTAATTTCAGAAAAATTAAATATTAAAATTGAGAATGAAATATTTGCAAGGCTCTCGACAAAAAAAATAAATAGCTTATCAGATGAATTTTTTCTTAATCCAGAAACTATGGCTATAGTAGAGGCAAGGTATAGTCAATATAATTTATTTTTTAGAGAATTTTTTAAGGTTGAATAGATTTGTTTAAATTTTTAGATGTCGGCTCTAGGGGCGGTATTTCAAGTGAATGGGATTCCTTTAAATCACGCATGAGCGTTTCTCTTTTTGAGCCCGACAAGAAAGAGGCTCAATCACTTATCTCGAAATGTAGCTCTTTTAGTAAAATAAACGTTTTAGATTGTGCTGCAGGGGATATGGATGCCACTTTACCCTTATATATAACTAAAAGTAATCAGTGTTCATCACTTTTGAAGCCTGATATTGATTGGTTGAAAGATAGATATCCTGTCTTTTCTCAATTCTTTGAGGTAAGTGGTTCCGTCTTAGTTGATGTTAGGCGAATTGACACATTAATAAATTCGGGCGCTTTAGAAGTTCCACATGCTTTAAAAATTGATGTTCAGGGTTTTGAATTTCAAGTTATGAAAGGTGCTGGTGCGTATTTAGAGCAGATAATGGCTATACGTATTGAGGCGCATTTTAGAAATTTGTACATAGGTGAGGCTGATTTCTCGGAAATTAATAAATTTTTAGAATCAAAAGGATTTTCTCTTAGAAAATTTTTGCACGATAAGCCTCATTATTTTGCTGGGGATTTGATTGAGGTTGATGCCTTCTATATTAATAGAAAATATTTTCGTGATAATCCTCGAAAGTTAAATGAGGAAGCATTAAATATAATAAATTCAGCCTGGGATTTAAATACTTAATATTATGAGAGTTGCAATCGTTGAATTTTGGCCAGTACATGAAGAGGTTGTGCCATCATGGGTTTATTTCTTAAATTCTTTTGGAATCAAACCTGATGTTTATATAAATGATCGGGGAATTTCTGAAAAAGGTAACATATTTGATAATTTTAAAGAACTTTATTTTAATTTAAGATTAATTCCATTGCGATCTAGGGAAAACTGGAAATCACTTGAGGGTTATATTCACGACGGGAAATATGATGTTATATTTATTAACTCATTTCAGACTGTCGGAAGCGGATGGGCTTCAACATTGCCGGGTACTAAAATCTGCTTAGTGCATAACGTTATTGAATTTTATGGCAATAATATGATCTTTAATTTATCTGGAGCCAGAAAAGATATTATATTAGTTACCTTGAGTGAGTGTGCAGCTAAAACTTTAGAAGCGCTCTATAAATTTAGAGGAGTTAATAAAAAAGTTAAGTCCATTAATGCAAGCTATTTTCAAAATAAGTCTGCCTACATAAAGACTAAAAAAACAAATATTGGTATAGTTGGCGGGATAAATTTTAACAATAGAGATTATGGAAAATTAATACATCAGCTGAATAAAGGCTTTGATAGTGAAAACATATTTTTTAAATTAATTGGTGGGGGTCAGGATAGTAAAAAGCTATTTAATTTAATCGAGGAAAATGGGCTAGGTAGTAATTTTGTATTTTCAGCCAAAGACACTGCGAGAAGCAGTTACGTTAATTATTTTAATGGCATTAAAAGTTGCGAGTATTTAATTACACTATTTAAGCCTCAGACACGTTATCACTATAGCTCTGTATCTTCAGTAATTAATTTTTCTCTGGGTTTTTCTGTGCCTTTGCTACAAGATAGTGTTACAAGTCAGATTTATAACGTTCCCGGGTTTAATCTTGATGACTTTAATGCATCTGAAATCTTTAATAATTTATCAAAAATAGATCATCTTGATTACTGTAAATTAAGAGAAAGTGTTGAGGCATGTAATAGAAAAAAATTAGATAACTCCATGGAGAGTCTGAAGTCTATGATTTTTGATTAATATACGAATTTATTATGTTAAAAAAAAGCTTTTTTTCTCCACGAAAATCTAAACTTCGTTCTAATTCTATAATATGAACATCCGAATTACTGACTAAGCCGCCCTGTACATCCTGTTCTCTTGATATAAAAATTAGTCTGGAATTCTCTCCGTAAAGAAGTTTAGTTTGCTCCTTCAGTGACCTATAAAGCTGTTCAGTTAAAATGAAATTGTTGTAGTCTTGCCCTATTCCTTCCATCATGATTTTGAGGTTGGGTTGAATATTTGACCAGATAAGGAGATGATTCATGCCTGGAACTGGATTAATATTTGCTATCTTTTTCTTTATGTTGAGAATTGTTTTTTTTAAATCAAATTCATTAAAAATATATTTCTCATGCCAAAAGTAAAGACATTCAAAATGTTTATGAAAAAGCTTTTTTTTAAGTATCTCGTAATTATTTATATCCTCAAAAACTTGTTGATATCTATTTATAGATTTGAATAAATCAATTGTCGATTGTGGAGAAATTATAATGTAATCAAATACACCTTTTTCTATGTATGAATCTGGGTTGTTTAGAAAGAAATCTTCAATTTGGAATTGATTTATACAGCTACACCCAATTGATGAGACGATCAAATTATGAAAAATAACCATTTTTTCCTGAAGAAAAATATATGATAAATAAAAATGACATACTAAAAGCTTTTGAAGGAAGTATAGCTTTAAATCTGAAAATTATGGAGGAGCACTACAATTTGAGGTCACTTGTTGTGGAGCCTCCTTCTGGCTCACCTTTTTTTTTATTGAACGATCTTTCTGAAAGTATTAGCTTGCATCTTCCTGTAGATAGGGTGATTGGACGCTCGGCATTAATTAATAAATCTTGGGATATTGGTAAACAGAAATTCATTAGTGAAGTCACTAGGCTCAATAAAACCCCACTTACGCTTATTGACATTGGGGCGAATGTAGGTCTTTTTTCTAGACAATGTTTGTCTTCGATTTGCAATATAGAAAGCGCCTACCTTTTTGAGCCTCACCCGTTTAATTATGACTTATTGATGAAAAATTTTAGTGGTATGAAAAAGATTTCTTTAAACAATTTTGCTTTAGGTCCAGCCTCTGGAATTCTAAATTTTTATTTAGATGGTGAGAACGCGGGAAATTATTCATTAAATAAAAATGCTATGCCATTAAATTTTAAGGAAATTTCTGTGCCAGTACTCTCAGCAAATGAACAAATTAATATAATTTTCAATTCAAATCCCGGTAACAAATTTATATATAAGTCTGATACACAAGGCTACGACGAGTTAATTTCAACTTCCATATCATTGGATTTTTGGGATTGTGTCTGTTGTGCAATTTTTGAATTGTGGCGCATCAGGGATAAAAATTACAGTCAGGATGATTTTATTAAAGTACTAGATAAATTCAAATATAAAGCATTTGAAAAAAATCCAACTAAACAGGTTAGCGCAAATGATGTGATCCAATACCTTGATTCTGAAGATAAGCGTTATGACGATCTTCTTTTGTGGAATTAACCTAACTCAAATTGGGTTTCGGATTTTAGATTTTTATAGAAATTGATAGCATTTATTCCGTATTCAAATTTTCTTAACTTACCATTGCTGAGTACGTAAAAAGATTTGCAGTGGTTTTTAATTTGCGATTCTATGTGAGTCACAAGCACTATTGCTTTGCCCTCCCTTTTTTTATCCAACTCCTCCTTGTATCTCTCCTGAAATGCTCTATCTCCAACGGATAGAGACTCGTCTATAAGATAACAGTCAAAGTCTAAAAATAGAGATATTGCTAGGGCCAACTTACTTTTCATTCCGGTTGAGTATGTTGCTACCGGCTCCCTTAGGTATTTTCCTAATCCCGTAATGTCCTCTACCTGCTCTAGTCTTTGTTCTAAATTCAATCCATAAACTCTACAAAGAAATTTAATATTGTCAAAGCCACTTAGAGTTCCCTGTAACCCGCCAGAAAGTCCCATTGGCCATGAAACATTCATTTTTCTTATCACCTGACCATGCGAGCACTTTTCTGAGCCTGAAATTATTCTAAGTAATGTGCTTTTTCCGGCCCCATTTCTGCCTAGTATTCCCACTTTTTCACCTGGCATAATGGTTAGCGAGATGTCGTCCAATACTTTTCTATTTCCAAATCTGGCGCTGTATGTTTTGGTGACATTATTCAGAATTATCATAATCTTTGCGGTAGCTTTGTGCCGTAAATTTTGGCTAGCATTAATCCGATAAAATTTAACACTAAACACCAAATTGCAAAATAAGAAGGATCTTCGAAGGTTTTTATGTGCTCCCCAAAATATCCATGTTTCATCATTTCAGAGCCATTCACCATTGGTAACATTAATGCATATTTCTGATACTCGGGAGGCAGAAAAATTACGTAAAAGTATGCGCCTGAAATAATAATTAGTGCAACCGAAAAAAACCTCCATATTATTGATGCCGTAATATATTGCGCTACCAATATTCCTATGCTTAATCCAAATCCAAATGAAAACCATAAAAAAAGAGCCCATGCAAATATTAGAGTGATGGGGTCTCTAGGGGCTGGTATAAAGCCAAATAATATACAAAAAAACATGAGCAACACTAAGGACGCTGTATTTCCTACGGCCTCTAAAATAAATCGAGCAACATAAAAATCTAGCGGTCTTAGGTTTCTATGATGAAGCAAAGCTGTGTTGCTTTTGATGGCATTAGAGAGCAGGTTAACGGAATTTCTGTACAGCATTAAGGGAGCGTGCCCAATTAACACAAATGCTGTCAGTGAAATTCCATAGCCCACATAAGTTAAGTCTCTAAATGAGTGAACATAGTATAAAAGCCAAAAACTAAGCATAACTAATAATTGTTCGCAGAATATCCAGAGAAAACCTATATTATTTCTCCCCCATCTAGTGATAATTTCTCGAAGTATGAGAGCTTTAATTACCTGATATTGAATGGTTATGGGTGTCATAGATGATTTCGAGGTGCTAATCATGATGTTCTTTCACGCTGGCTAAAATAACTTTGGTTACTCCATACACCATTAGTGATAGTAGAAGGCTAGCCAAGATTCCAAGGAGCCTTTTGGGTTCAAGTGGATAATCCGGTAAATTTGGAGTAACCGTTCTCTCAAGATAAATTGTTTTCCGTTGAGCGTCAGAAATTGCCTGTGTTAACGCATCCAATGCAACTGCTAATTGTCGTTCTGCGGTATCCTTCTGTATTGCAAGATCAAGATAGTTAGCCACATAATTTTTTTGGTCACTATTTACTGAATTTATTTTAAGTTGACTAAGTTGAGAGTTAATCTTTTGAAGATTATTTCTCGATTCTTGTATTACCTTATCTGCATTAGCCATTAAATCATTTCGCGTCCGCTCGTTAATCTTATTTATCATTGCCTCGCCACCTTCGAGTAAAAGTCTATTTACTTCTTGTGCACTTTTTGCTGAATAAGTCTTTACTTGGAGGGTAGATAAATAATTTATTGGATTTATATCTACTGCAATTTGTTTTCTAAAATAGACAAGCAATCTTTCATATCCTGAATTTAGATGCATGCTTGCAAACCGATTAAATACGTCTATATCCCCTGAGGTAAATAATTTTTTTAGATCTATCTTTTGGTTTACAAACATCATTGCATCCATGGAAAGCATATATTCTGCTACCGCAGCACTGTCTTGCGCTACAGCGTTAGCAGATAGTGATCCGGCAATGGGGTAGTCGCTCACGGAGGGGTTTATTGGGTTTTGAGCTGTTCTGATAACAAACTGTGACTCAGAAATATAAACATCAGACGCCCAGAAGCCAAAATAAATAATGGAGCAGAGCGTTGGGATAATCACTACAACGATAAATAGAAGGCCTAATTTTTCTTCTACTTTTTTATAGGTTGAAATAACCTTATCTTTAGTTTTTGAGAAAGTAAGTTGCGTATTAGTCATAGGATTGCTGAGTTTTCTTTTGATTTACTTGGGTTGTCGCATCTTTTGCAAAAAACCACAGACTTCCATAGCGAGTTCTTCTGCGCTATTTTGGCTCGTTTTTAGGGAAATTTCTGGATTTTCTGGGGGTTCATAAGGTGAGTCAATACCGGTAAAGTTCTTTAGCTCACCTTTTCTAGCTTTCTTATACAGTCCCTTAGGATCTCTCTCCTCAGCAAGTGCTAGTGGGGTGTCCACAAAGACCTCAATAAATTCACCATCGGGAAAGAGTTCTCTTGCCATCTGTCGCTCGGACCTAAATGGAGAAATAAAGGCGGTAATCACTATCAGGCCAGCATCAACCATTAGTTTGGCTACCTCAGCAATACGGCGAATATTTTCCACTCGATCTTCATCGGTAAATCCTAGATCCTTATTTAGACCATGACGGATATTGTCACCATCCAATAGGTAGGTATGCATACCCAACTGATGGAGATGCTTTTCCACTAGGTTGGCAATGGTGGATTTTCCTGAGCCGGAAAGTCCTGTAAACCAAATCACTTTGGGGGTTTGGTGCTTTAGTAATGCTCTGGCAGATTTATTAACATCAACATTTTGAATATAGATATTGTGTGAGCGACGCAGGGCAAAATTAATGAGGCCTGCACCAACTGTATTGTTGTTGATGCGATCAATCAGAATAAAGCCGCCTGTTTGACGATTCTCGCTATAAGGATCAAACGGAATAGGGCGATCAAGGTTGATATTGCAATGCGCAATGCTATTGAGATTCAAGTGATTGGCTGCCAGATGCTCAAGCGTATTGATATTCACTTCATATTTAATGCTGGTAATGGTAGCCGTGACCATTTGTGCGCCAATTTTGAGCCAGTATTGCCGCCCAGGTAGTAAAGGCTCTTCGTGCATCCAAATAATGGTAGCTTCAAACTGATCTGCTACTTCAGCAGGGGTATCAGCATGTGTAATTACATCACCCCGTGAGATATCGATTTCATCTGCAAGGGTAAAAGTAATTGCTTGGCCAGCTACTGCCTCTTTGGCATCACCATCAGGAGTGAGGATTTGCGTGATACTGCTTTGTTTGCCGCTGGGCTGCGCTTGTATTTTGTCGCCAGCTTTTAATATCCCACTAGATATCGTGCCGGTAAATCCACGGAAGTCTAGATTAGGTCGATTGACCCATTGAATTGGGATACGCAATGGCTTAGTTTGGTTAGTCTTGGTTTGGACGGGAACGCTCTCTAAGTACTGCATTAGCGTCGGACCCTGATACCAAGGCATTGCAGAACTTGGGGTAGTGATGTTGTCGCCCTTAAATGCAGAGATAGGGATAAAACTCACATTTTTAATATCTAGTTTTTGTGCAAATTCTTGGTAGTGTTGGCTAATCGAGTTAAATACAGATTCGTCGTAGGCAACCAAATCCATCTTATTGATCGCCACAAGCAAATGCTCAATACCTAGCAAGTTGGTAATATAGCTGTGACGATAGGTTTGGGTGAGAACGCCTTTGCGCGCATCGATCATGACAATCGCAGCATCAGCGGTAGAGGCCCCTGTAACCATATTGCGGGTATATTGTTCGTGACCCGGAGTATCTGCAACAATAAATTTGCGATTTTCTGTGGAGAAAAAACGGTAGGCCACATCAATAGTAATGCCTTGTTCGCGCTCAGCAGCCAGGCCATCTACCAATAATGCAAAATCAATTTGATCGCCTTGAGTGCCCCATTTTTGAGAATCTTTTTCTATGGCGGCTAGCTGATCATCAAACAGCATATGCGAGTCATATAGCAATCGTCCAATGAGTGTGCTCTTGCCATCATCGACGCTGCCACAAGTGATGAAACGTAATAAGGTTTTGTGTTGATGCTTTTCTAGGTAAGCATCAATATCAGTAGCAATGAGATCCGATATGTGGGCCATTAAAAATACCCCTCTTGCTTTTTCTTCTCCATAGATGCGCTGGCATCATGATCAATCATGCGACCCTGGCGCTCAGAGCTGGTGGTTAGCAGCATCTCTTGAATAATTTGGGTGAGGGTGGATGCCTGCGATTCAATCGCGCCAGTTAATGGATAGCAACCAAGCGTGCGAAAACGCACCATCTTTTGCTCAGGAACTTCACCGGGATCTAGGGGCATGCGATTATCGTCGACCATAATCCACGTGCCACCGCGAGAGACTACTGGCCTAATGGCCGAGTAATAGAGCGGCACAATCGGAATATTTTCTAAATGGATGTATTGCCAGATATCAAGCTCTGTCCAATTGGAGATAGGAAATACACGAATCGACTCATCATCCCGTTTTTGGGTGTTGTACAGATTCCAAAGTTCAGGGCGTTGAGTTTTAGGGTCCCATCGATGGGCGGCTGAGCGAAACGAAAAAATACGCTCTTTGGCGCGAGATTTCTCTTCGTCTCGACGTGCACCACCAAAGGCAACATCAAAACCATAATGATCCAATGCCTGCTTGAGGCCTTCAGTTTTCATAAGATCGGTATGAACCGCTGAGCCATGGGTAAAAGGATTAATATTTTTAGCAATGCCCTCAGGGTTCACATGAACCAATAGCTCCATACCGCTTTCTTGAGCCATTTTTTCTCGGAAGCGGTACATATCTTGGAACTTCCACAAGGTATCGACGTGTAGCAAAGGGAATGGTGGTGGGGCTGGATAAAAGGCCTTGCGTGCCAAATGCAACATCACCGAGCTATCCTTGCCTATGGAATAGAGCATCACCGGTTTACGCGCCTGAGCAACCACCTCACGCATAATGTGGATACTTTCGGATTCAAGTTGTTGCAGATGAGTTAATGTCACGGGAGCTTATGGTCGCAGGGTTAATTCATTTATTAAAGTAAATTATTAGGAATACTTTTTAAGCTATTGATTATTAACATAAATGTTTACAATAAAATGTAATACAATATTACTATAGCTGGCGCTTCATTATATCCTTATAAGCCATAAAAAATACTAAAAACGTCAGTAGAGTCAAGGACACAAGTCATCTAATGAATGCCATTTCTGCGGAAAATAATCTTCTTGAAAAGGTAATTGAAATAGCCAAATCAGCGGGTGATTTGATAATGAAAATCTATCAAGAAAAAATTGATGTTACTCACAAGGATGATGGCTCACCAGTAACCTTGGCTGATGAAATGGCTAATGCTTATATATTGCAAAGGTTGCTAGACCTATTGCCTGGGGTCTTCATTGTTTCTGAAGAGTCAGTTGATTCCCAGGTTGATTTTCAAGAGCGCGAACATTTTTGGTTGGTTGATCCCCTCGATGGCACCAAAGAATTTATTAGCAAAAATGGGCAATTTACAGTCAATATTGCGCTCATTGAACGAGGGGTACCTATATTGGGGGTGGTGTATGCGCCTGCACTCGATTGTCTTTATGCGGGAGACAAAACTTCTGCGTTTACCGAGAGTTTGGGCAATAGAATGCCTATCTCTTGTCGGACCGTTCCTGATGAGGGTTTAACTGTTGTGGGAAGTCGTTCACATGGCGATGACCAGGCATTAAATGCACTTTTAGATGGCAAAGTGGTCCATGAAATTATTCCAATGGGATCTTCGCTAAAGCTTTGTCTTGTTGCTGCTGGGAAAGCCGATCTTTATCCTAGACTAGGCAGAACAATGGAGTGGGATATTGCTGCAGGACATGCCATCTTGCTGGCGGCGGGTGGTGTGATTAATGACTTAAATGGTAAGCCCTTGAGTTATGGCAAGCCTGGCCTTGATAATCCCCATTTTGTTGCTAGCGCAAGGCCTATAGCGACTATTTAGAGTTAATGACTTAGGGGAACTATTTAGCGTGCCAAAATTTTCTTATTTGGTCTTATCTTTGGGTATAACACCAAGCGTTTATTACTATTTTCAAACGCGAGCAAATTTACAAAATGATGTCTCTATTGAGTGCATTGATGTGAGTAGTTGCGATATACAAAAGTTAACTGTTAATAAAAATACTGTAGTAGTGATCAATCGTTATGCTGGAATAAGCGGATTGATTTGGCTTTATCGCCATCACCATCAATTGGCTAAGGTAGCGTACTTTATTGATGATGATATGCAAAATGCTTATCGGGCATCAGAGTTGAGTTGGTGGTACGGCATTAAAACTACTTTGAAGTTTCAAATTTCATGGTGGGTGATACGGAGAATGAGTGGGGTGTTGTGGTGCTCTACTCAAGCCTTAGCAAATCGCTTTCCAAATACAGAGACCCAAGTAATTCCACCGGCTTGCCTACCAACCGTCAATCGGAATGCAGAGGAAAGCCCCGTGTATTTTTATCACGGCACTTGGGCTCATCGACATGAAATTGCTTGGTTGGTTCCCATTGTGCGAGAGATTCAGAGCCGTTTCCCGAACCATGTCTTTGAAATCATTGGCAATCGCAAAGTTAAGAAAATGTTTGCCGACATCCCAAGAGTGCGCGTTCTGCCTGGCATGAGTTGGAAGAAATACTTGGAATACTCCGCAAAAGTGCATTATCAAGTCGGATTGGCACCCTGTTTTAAAACCCCCTTTAATCAAACACGCTCTCACACAAAGCTATTTGACATTACTCGAGCGGGGGCGGTTGGCGTATATTCAAATGCAAGCCCCTATAAAGATGTCATTAAAAATGGGCAGATGGGCATTCTGGTGGAAAACAGTGCTCAGTATTGGATTGAGGCAATTATTAAATTACTAAATACCTCTGTAGAGGATCGAAAGCACATGCATGAAAATGCGCTTATTTGGTGCAAGGGTCATCTAGAGAATGTATCCCTTCCCGGGAATTAATGGCCCTAGATTAAATATTTAAGTATATTGGTGCAATAACTATATTCAGCAATTCAGTTCCACAGCATTTTATTTGCATATTTTCAAGTGACTTTTCGCCTCATTGCATAGAAAGATAAATCATGTCTAATATTATTAATTACGCAGTTGCTTACACAAACACTGCTGATCCCGCCACAAATTTGAGTGGAACTTTTTCTGTTGATGTAGATACTTTCACCGTAACTGCAGTCAACATCACTATTACCGATGGTACAACCCCGCTTAATTTTACCGACTTTGCTAGTGCGGGATTAGTTGATGCCAGCGGCGGTGCCGGCACTCAATTTCAATTGCAGCTACAGCAGGGTAATTTCATGGACCCCATTAGTGCAAGTGCATATGTTGAGTATAACGACACGGCGCCCTACGGGAATCCAACTATAAATATAGCCAGCACTGGTAATTCGTTTAATTACGCGAATAATATTACATCTACTTACTATGGTGCGGGAGCTGATGAGGGAAATGTAGTTCAAGGATCTACGATCCCTGCCTTCTGCTTCACCCCCAACACCCTCATCTCTACCCCCACCGGTAGCACCCCAGTCCAAGATCTTCACATCGGCGATTTGATCCTCAATCACCAAGGACAGTCAGTTCCCGTTAAATGGATTGGAAGGCAACGCATTCATCCTGCTTTTGCTGGAGAGAGCTTACCGATTTTTATTCAGCAAGGCGCTTTAGGTAATGATTTACCTCTAAGAGACCTCTTTGTCTCCCCAGGCCACGCTCTGTATGTCGATAACTGCCTTCTCATTGATGCTAAAGCGATGATTAATGGCACTACCATTACCCAAGTCACCCAATGGGAAGGCGATGTACAGTACCTTCATATTGAAACAGAACATCACGAGATCATCCTCGCTGAAGGAACCCCAGCAGAAACCTTTATGGATAACGTCTCAAGAACTTGCTTTAATAATTACTCAGAGTACGAATCTCTGTACCCACAAGCAACAGAGATGATAGAGCTTGATATCCCAAGAGTGAGTCATCAGCGTCAATTGCCAAATGCAGTCAAAGCAAAGTTAGGGGCGATCTCAGAGGTATTGATGGAAAGTCATGGAGTAAGAGAGCGGATGGTGGGGTAGGATATCAGTACACCAAGACTATCATTACGATCATCAATGCTTCTATTTGAAGGTTTGAAATGGTTTGCTAATGGGTGCATCTAACTTGCACTCTTTTTAGTGTATGTGAAATATCTATATCTTTAGTAGCTTATTCGGGAATTAAGGCACTTATAATTTTTACTTGCATCGCCTCTTGAGCATTTTTTGGCGAGCTAATTTACGAAAAATTTCTAATGGAGAATAGAGCCATCTTTTTCCATCAACCAGAGTATGTTGGTTACCTAAACCGCAAATTGTATGCAAGCCCCATCGCCAGTTACCTAATTGAGGCTCTATCACTCGTAACAGTTCTTCGCGATAAGTAGAGGTAGTCAGCTCTTTAATTTCATACAGAATGACGCCACCTCCATAGGTATTGCTGCAATCTTGTCCAGGTCGAATGAGTCGACCATCTGGTAATTTGAATATAGACCCCGCGGGTCTTGCTCCCATCTTGCTGTTATGGATGACTGATTGAGTATGCGGCATCCATCCTTGTAAAGGATTGGTGGAGTGAGCGACCCTTAAGCGTTGGTTAGGGCAGTCGTTTTGTAAGGTGTAAAAAAGATACCAAATGCCTTCATGAAAAAGTGGGGTTGGATCAACCACTCTTTGGCCTTCAAGAATGCTAGTTTGGTATGCCCAAGGTAGGCAAGAATCGGTGCGGGAAAAAATGGGGACCCCATTGCTTTCCCAGCTCTCGCAAAAAAGGAGCTCTTCCTTTTGCCACGAAATGCGCTGTGGGTAGGATAGGTGTGTAGCTAATTCGACTGCTGGCTTGAAGTGCGCGGATTCTAGCCCTTGTAACGGAGTCGTTGCACAGACGATTTCACCTTTAAAGCGCTTAAAGTCGAAGCTTTCTGCCAAAATTTCAACTCTGCCATCAGGTAGAATTGACGCGTGGGGGTCCGCTAAAAACCCGTTCTTTAGGGCAGGCAGCCACTGAATAGGTTTGATGATGCCGTTATTAACAATATTTTCTAACGATTGATTCACAAGACCAATGGTCCATTGTTCCTGTGTAAACCATTTCTTCCATGATGAGAACATGATATTTAAAATCTACCAGTTGATTGATTTAAATGATTACCGTTAATCATGTTCTTTCCTCGAGAATTCATCCAAGTCAGATCTTCGAAGATTTGTATCGAAGATCAGAGACTTTAGCTCCTAATAATTTTGCCTTAAGTAAAACATTTCTTGCGGATCCTAAGGCAATGATAAGGCACTATCATCGCCCACATCGTGAGCGGCGATTAATGGGTCCTTCTGTAGTCACAATGCACCATGACCCTTTAGAAACTTACCCCTTTCTAAGTGCGGATTTATTTTTACCAAAATGGCGGCAAGCCAGCAAAGTGATTTGCTTAAATAGCGCACAAAAGCAATTTTTAGATGGTCATAACATTAAGAGCGGCACCATTATTTCGCACGGCGTAGATCGAGACGTATTCCCTGTGCCCGAAAAGCCAAGAGAATTGTTGGGGGGAAAAATTGTTTTGGGTGTTGTATCTAAGCGCTATCAACGAGGTATCAAGGGTGAGGCGAGACTTCTTAGCCTTTTTGATGCATTAGATCCAAAGCAATTTTCCTTTGTCTTTTTGGGAGAAGGTCGTTGGCAAGATGGCCTTAAGGGTCTAGAAAAAGGTTTCGAGGTAGAGCACTACGAAAATTTGCCATATCGCCTATACGGCGAAGTATATGCAAAGATGAGTGCCCTGTTAATCCTCTCTGAATTTGAGGGTGGACCCGCGTGCTTACCTGAGGCCCTAGGTTCTGGACTACCTGTGCTGGGAAGGCCCGTAGGAATGGTTTCGGATTGGGTAATAAATGATGTTAATGGCCTCATTTTGACTGAGCGCGACTGGATTGAACAAATTAAGAGTATGGCCAATAACGAGAACTTACTCATTGCATTAAATCAGGGTGCTTTTGAGCAATCTCATTCTTGTCCTTCGTGGGAAGAGGTAATCTCGAGGCAGTATGCAGTGTACCGAGAAGTGCTGGGTCAATAGCCATGAAGTTACTTTTTGCGGATAACTGGCACTTTCATCGACGGAACTTTCTTCCTATTTTTGAGGCATTAAAAAAAGATTCTCTACCCCATCAATTTGAAACTTCTCGCAGATCTTGGTGGAAAGCTCATGGACGTTATGAACATCTAACAAAGTCCCTAAAAGAATCTATTGAATTTATTGATCAGCAGGATGATTGGAGTGCAATTCATTTTTTAGGAGTTAATTTATGGGAAATTTCTAAGGCGGAGTTTTTATGTAGCGCTCTGGCTCAAGATCGCTGGCATAACGGTGGAATCCTCAATCAATCAGATTCCATTTTCGAGTTTGCCATAGCAAACCCACAAGACTGGGAAGCGCTTCGCCTTTGTCTTGCAGCTGCGCATAACTGGCTCTTATTTTGGAATCAATATTTAGATAGCCATACCGATATATCGCATGCGATTGTATTTTCGGGATCTTATATTTACACAAGAGCCTTGATGGTGCTTGCAAAGCAAAGGGATATTTCAGTCCTAGTAGCAGAGCATTTCTTTACAGGAAATGATTTTTATCTCGAATATCGCAACAACCCCATTGCCAATAATTGCGGTGTGAAGCGAGATTTTAGCTTTAACTCATTCATTAATGAAAATGAAGGCAAGGTAACTTCCAGTGCTTATGCGCACTCAAGAATGAAGGGTATGAAGAATCGGAATGTCCCTCAAACGAACATTGCTTTTAAAAATGCTTGGAGTGATAAGAATCCCATCATTCTCATCATTGGTCAGGTAGCAAATGATTTTTCTATCATAGAAACCCCGCATCATGAAATATCTTCTATAGCAAGCTATAAGCTCGCAATTATTGATTTGTTAAAGAATACAAATGCCAATGTGATCTTTAAGGCCCATCCCTGGGAAAGGAGAAGGGCGCCATTATTTAGCCCATTTACTAAAATAAAGATTGAAGAATTTATCCATTCGCTTCCAGGGAAAGATCGGGTTCGTATTGCTCTAATTGAAAACGAACCTATTCAAAATATTTTTCAGATTTGCGATGGGGTAATGGGAATATCATCGCAAGGACTTTTGGAGGCTTGTTATTTCGGATTTAAGCCAGTGCTTATTGGTGATACTTTCTTTGCCAAAAAGGGCTTTACCCAAAGCGCCAACCAAAATCCAAATTTATTGAATGAGCCATTTGACAAAGGCTTGTGGAGATTATCCTTAAATGAATATGAGCAGTTTCAGGACTTTATGGATCGTATATTCACCGAAGTACTCATTCCAAATTCAAAATTGGCCTCTGACTTAATCTGCGAAAAATTACTTGATTCACATGCCAAACTATCAACTAAAGACTTTTTGGGTATCATCAATAATGCAGGTATGGACTGGGTAAATCTACTTAGGGATATGTTTGAAAGGCCATATGCTTGGATTGGTCTTTCTTTGGTTTGGATAAGATCTAAATTTACCCCATAACCTTTTTTATTTATCGCCTCTTATGTTTCGGCCATATTTAAAAAATGTTCTCTTGGGCGATAGGGGCTCTTAATAACCCTATAAGTATTGGTTTATTCAAATTGGTGCACAAAAGCCTTATAAGGTATAAATTCTGCATTAAAGTAGTTTATGGAATTCCAAAATGCAACGATGAATGATCAACAATGAGGGCCAATTTTTTGATAAAATTTCCCAAACCGCACGTTCACTGTCGCATAATAATTTAAATGCAAGTGTTTGATCTACCCGTACCAAACCTTTACTTTAATTACCTTTTTCATATACTTAGGGGGATTGAATTTTGACCGCAGTTAACTACACCATAAATGAAGCCGTCGGTCCAGGAGGAGTCACCATAGGTTATGTGAATGGCTCTTTTAGTGTCGATTATTCATCAGGCTCACCAGTATTGGCCAGCGTTAGCATTTTTACTCCCACCGCAACTTACTCTGACGTTGCGCTAGTAAATAGGTTTGATGATAATGGGAGCGGTAATTACTATTTATCGTTAAGAACTGCCGGTGTAAGTGGCGTCGATACTGAAATTATGTATCACGATGCACAGGACGGTACCGGCCTCACTATTGTGAACGTTACTAACAATGGCTCTCCGTGGGTTTCTTCTGATCCTGGCAACTCATTTGCCTGCTTCACCCCCAACACCCTCATCTCCACCCCTACTGGTAGCACCCCAGTAAAAGATCTTCACATCGGCGATTTGATCCTCAATCACCAAGGACAGTCAGTTCCCGTTAAATGGATTGGTAGGCAGCGCTTTCATCCTGCCTTTGCAGGAGAGAGCTTACCGATTTGTATTAGGCAAGGCGCCTTAGGTAATGATTTACCTCTAAGAGACCTCTTTGTCTCCCCAGGCCATGCTCTGTATATCGATAATTGCTTACTCATTGATGCTAAAGCCCTAGTTAATGGCACTACCATTACCCAAGTCACCCAATGGGAAGGCGATGTACAGTACCTTCATATTGAAACAGAACATCACGAGATCATCCTAGCTGAAGGTACTCCTGCAGAAACCTTTATGGATAACGTCTCTAGAACTTGCTTTAATAATTACTCAGAGTACGAATCTCTCTACCCACAAGCAACAGAGATGATTGAGCTAGATATCCCTAGAGTGAGCCATCAACGTCAATTGCCCAATGCAGTCAAGAATAAGCTAGAAGTAGTAGCAAGCTCATTATTGGGCGATCAAGCAGCAGTCAAAGCCGCTTAATACCTGTAAATCCGAGTACCCCGATATCACCCTTGATGGGCTATTTTTTGGTACCCCTTTAGATTTACATTCTTTGAGTATTGGCGTATCGTATATTTTCGCTATTAAATCAAAGTTAGATATGCCATATTTTTAGGCTTGAAATGTCAACTGCACTTTTAAGTTTTTAGCTCTTACTTATTTGGAGATTATATTTTGGGCACTTTAAACTGGAATTATGTATTTCAAAATGGATACAACATAACAATCACTACTTCAGATACTCCTGATGGCAGTGGAAACTACGGCATAGTAAGTGTTACGGGGATAGACGGATCATCTAATCCACTTAGCCTAAGCCTGCTTGCGCCAAACTCTTGGGGCGGCAACGATAACATTATTAATCCATCCTTCACTGACGGGGTTAATGGCTGGGGCGTATCTTTTGAGGATACTAATAGCGGGGTTTACTATAACATTTGGACTCCTACTTCGACTACCCAGGCAAATTTGAATGGTAATGATGGCACTAACTCTAACCTAACAGCCTTTACTGATCCACTCGTCACATGCTTCACCCCCAACACCCTCATCTCCACCCCTACTGGTAGCACCCCAGTAAAAGATCTTCACATCGGCGATTTGATCCTCAATCACCAAGGACAGTCAGTTCCCGTTAAATGGATTGGTAGGCAGCGCTTTCATCCTGCCTTTGCAGGAGAGAGCTTACCGATTTGTATTAGGCAAGGCGCCTTAGGTAATGATTTACCTCTAAGAGACCTCTTTGTCTCCCCAGGCCATGCTCTGTATATCGATAATTGCTTACTCATTGATGCTAAAGCCCTAGTTAATGGCACTACCATTACCCAAGTCACCCAATGGGAAGGCGATGTACAGTACCTTCATATTGAAACAGAACATCACGAGATCATCCTAGCTGAAGGTACTCCTGCAGAAACCTTTATGGATAACGTCTCTAGAACTTGCTTTAATAATTACTCAGAGTACGAATCTCTCTACCCACAAGCAACAGAGATGATTGAGCTAGATATCCCTAGAGTGAGTCATCAGCGTCAACTACCGAATGCAGTCAAAGCAAAGCTAGAAGCAATCTCCGAAGTATTGATGGGAGAGGGTGATAGAGTCAAAGAGCGGATGGTGGGGTAGGGTGGTGCTACGATTTGCTTATGCTCACGATCATTGTCACTTCTCTTTGAAAACTTGAATTGGATTAGTAATGGGGGCATCTAATGAAGACGGGCTGGATCAATTATCTGTTCCAGAATTAATTAAACTTGGATATGAAGCCCGTAAATTCAAAGACCATGATAGGGCATTAGGCTTATTTGAATTAGCTCTTGAGAAAAATCCAAACAACATCAACCTTTCTGTTGAGGTTGCAAGATCACTAGTTGATAAAGGGGATGTCGATTCTGGATATCGCATCCTCACATCGCTAGGGCATCTGAACCAATTTCCGATTTATGCACTTCTGGGCCGAATAGAGCGCATGAAGGGGGATCGAGAAAGCGCGCTTCATTATTACTCCCTTGCATTCGATCTGAAGCCAGATCATCCAACCCTGCCGGCTGAAATTGCCACTGAATTAAGGGTATTAGAGCGTTTGGACGAGTCTGAGCAGATATTGCTAACTCTTTCTGAGAGATTGCCTAATTCTCCCCATGCCCTAAATGGGTTGGCTCAAATTGCTCGTATTCGTGGCGATCGTGAAAAGGCGCTTAGTTATTACAGGGCTCTTGAGGTTTTAGACCGAAGCCATCCAAATGTGCATATCGATATTGCCATTGAGTTACGCGAACTAGGGCGTTTGGATGAGGCTGCTCAATCGCTTGCTTGCAGTCGCAACCCAAATCAAGGTGCAATATTTCATCAAAAGGGATTAATTGCAATTGCCCAAGAAGAAGATGATTTAGCAATCGAGTGCTTTAAGACTGGAATTGAACAGCAAAGAGATCATCCTGCCTGTCATCAAGCGCTCATAGCAAAACTCTTTCAAATGGGTAGTCTTGATGAGGTTCGTGTAGTACTTGATACCGCCCTTGAAATGTTTCCTAATCATGTGGCTTTTCGTCGGTTTGAGTATCGATATATGCGTGTAATAGGTAAGGTAGATAAAGCAATTGAATTAGTGCAAGCGCTTAATAAAGCTGAGCCCAAAAATCTAGATATTCTCCACGACCTTGTGGAGTACCTAATTTTTTTAGGTCGATTTGAAAGCGCTCAGCAACTTATTAACTCCTATCAACATAATCCCCATAAAGATAGAGTCCTGTTTTTAAAGAGTAAGCTTGCGATGGCTCAATTTATGGTTGAGAACGCTGTTGAATATGCTGATGAGGCAATCCTAATTAATCCAAAAAATATTCAATACCAGCAACATAGACTCTCGCTGAATATTATGTTGGGCAATGTTCTAGAGGCCCAGGATAATATAAATACTCTAAAAGAAATTTTTCAAAATAAAGGCTGGAATAATAAAAAATTAAAATCTGTCGGCGGCTTTCCTGCGCAAATCTTGCGCGAGGTCAGGCTCAACCCCTATGCGAATAGGAGACTCGCTGACTCAAAGCAACTTGACCTTGTAGATCAGATTTACTCTGTAGCGCAAATAGTCAAAGATGAGCCTAATCATTTGGGCTCGGCGCTTCGACTATTAACCTTAATGGCACAAGATAAGAGCTTGCATCAAGGACTCAAATTGCATGATGAAAGTGCAACAAACAAGATCCCCAAAAATATTGTCCAATTCTGGGATAAAAAAGAGGTTCCTCCAAGAATGAAAGAGGTTATGACTTCCTGGAGTCACTTGAACCCTGAATTTGACTATGAGCTTTTTGACGATCAAAGTGCGCAAGAGTTCATTCAGAAGCATCATTCCTCAGAAGTTTTAAAAGCTTTTAGGCTGGCAAATCATCCTGCAATGCATTCTGACTTATTTCGTATGGCCTATTTATATGAGTATGGGGGTGTATATGCTGATGCAGATGATTTATGTATCAGGCCCATCTCTGAATTTATTGACGATGGCTCAGATTTAATTTTTTCTCAAGAGCCCACAGGATCAATTGGCAATAATTTTTTGGCTGTCAAACCAAAACACGTTTTTATTCAATATGCTTTGAATTCTATTGTTAACAATATTCTCAATAAAGCCGGTGGAGTTTGGTTTGCTAGTGGCCCTGGTGCTTTGACTATCAGTTTTTGTCAAATGTATATAGACTTTCTTGAGAGGGCGCAGGTTCCTGCTGGTGTAGCTATTAAAGCAAACTACTGCTTGCATCAGTTTGTCACTCCACATTTATCTTTGAGCTATAAGACAACCAGCAGTGGTTGGAGGTCCCCTGCGGGTCAAGCATCTAGGATTTACAGATAACAGCACCTTACATACTTTCGTCCATTTATTGGCTGTATTCCCAAAAAGTCAATTAATTGCCATAAATTAAGCATATATTTTCTTGAAGTTTGAGTGTAAAGTCGCTATGTTAGACCTTAATACGGTAGATATTTCCT
Source organism: Polynucleobacter sp. JS-JIR-II-c23 (assembly GCF_035011225.1). Classification (NCBI taxonomy): domain Bacteria; kingdom Pseudomonadati; phylum Pseudomonadota; class Betaproteobacteria; order Burkholderiales; family Burkholderiaceae; genus Polynucleobacter; species Polynucleobacter sp. JS-JIR-II-c23. The sequence continues at coordinate 987,989 of NZ_JAYGQT010000001.1, forward strand.
TCTTATGACAACTATTTATTACAACAATATTTCAATTCCATTGGACTCGGGTGATACTATCACTGGTGCTTTTAGTGTCAACTATTCCTCTGGCGTTGCTAGTTTAAATAGTGTTAATTTACAGGTGGGTAGCGAACTTTTTAATTCCGTTGCTGACCCAACTATGTATGATGTCTCATTCCAGTCTGCCATTACCAATTCGTATGAATTTAGAGTATTTAGTCCAGACAATACAATTATTGTTATGGCTTACTCAGATGCCGATTTGGATGGAACAAGCGTGCAGGCTCTCGGCACCATTGGGATTTATAACTTCACTTATGCCTTCAACCCCGCTGATTCTTCACTCTTTACCATGGGTCAATACTCATCTTATGGCGCGCCAATAGACGGCTCCCTCACTGCCCCCGCCTGCTTCACCCCCGGCGCCCTCATCTCCACCCCTACTGGTAGTACACCTGTTCAAGATCTTCGCATTGGTGATCTGATCCTCAATCACCTAGGACAGACAGTTCCCGTTAAATGGATCGGAAGGCAACGCATTCATCCTGCCTTTGCAGGAGAGAGCTTACCGATTTGTATTAAGCAAGGCGCTTTAGGTAATGATTTACCTCTAAGAGACCTCTTTGTCTCCCCAGGCCACGCTCTGTATATTGATGATTGCTTACTCATTGATGCTAAAGCCTTAGTGAATGGCATCACCATTACCCAAGTCACCCAATGGGAAGGTGATGTAGAGTACCTTCATATTGAAACAGAACATCACGAGATCATCCTAGCGGAAGGTACTCCAGCAGAAACCTTTATAGATAACGTCTCTAGAACTTGCTTTAATAATTATTCAGAGTACCAAGCACTCTATCCAAAAGCATCAGAGATGATCGAGCTAGATATCCCTAGAGTGAGTCATCAGCGTCAACTACCGAATGCTGTGAAAAGACAGTTAGAGGCGATCTCAGAGGTATTGATGGGAGACGGTGATAGAGTAAAAGAGCGGATGGTGGGGGTAAAAAGGGCTTAGATGATTGATATGTATCAGCAACAATTTTCAATATTTTTACAGAGTAAGTAATTCTAATTTTTCACTTCAATAAACTGACCAACATTATTGATTACTAGATCCCAATCCGAATGAGAGAGATGTTCATAATCATGATTGGAGTCAACGTTAACCATTTCAACTGACGTTGAGAGATGGTATTTTTCTTGAACATCAGCGCCACCATACTCATCAAAGCGTCCTTGGATTATTAGGACGGGGGTTTGGATACCTTCTAAAACCGCAGTCCTTTTTATATCCTCTGGTTCTTCTGGGTGTTTAAAGGGGTAGCCAAAGCAGATGATTCTTTTTATGTGTATGTGATGGGCCAAGTTGGCGGCTATTCTACCGCCAACCGAATGAGACAAAATGGTTATAGAGCGATGATGACCAAGAAAGATTAGCAAGCCTTTACATAGTTGAAGGTGGTCATTGAATTCAAAATCCTTCTCATGCTTTGGCCAATTGGGCCATATCACTAAATAATTTTTATAACAAAGTTTATTTAATAGGCTATCAAGCGGTGCTGAGTACTTATTTGAATTGCTTCTACCAATGATAAAAATTATATTGATGCTTGATAGGTCACCAATATAGGCTATCTCGTTGCCGTTAATTTGTGTGAACTGTTGCTCCATAAGAAGTTGAGCAATCTATAAAAGGAGTTTTAATGCTATTTTAATTTGCTAAAACGGCAGCTTTGAATCAGGCTTCGCAGCCAGCAATACCGCCTTAAATTCTGCCTGAATGCGTTTAATCGCCTCTTCACTATCAGCCTCAAAACGCATCACCACTACTGGAGTGGTATTGGATGGTCTAGCCAGACCAAAGCCATCGGCATATTCCACGCGGACACCATCAATCGTATTGATGGATTCAGAAGTAGGGAACTTGGCATTCGCTTTAATAGTTTCAAGTAAGGCAAATGGCTCACCTTCGGCACAAGCTAATTGCAGCTCAGGCGTGCAAATGGCATTAGGCAAATCATTGAGCGTTTGATTTGGATCTTTCTCTTTAGAAAGGATTTCCAATAAACGTGCGCCTGTGTATAAGCCATCATCAAAACCAAACCAACGGTCCTTAAAGAAGATGTGACCAGACATTTCACCGGCTAGAGGTGCGCCAGTTTCTTTAAGCTTCGCTTTGACTAAAGAGTGACCTGTCTTCCACATCAAAGGTTCGCCACCATGTTGTTTTACATAAGTTGCAAGATTGCGGGTGCATTTGACATCATAAATAATCTGGCCACCAGGATTGCGTGAGAGCACATCTTTAGCAAAGAGCATCATTTGACGGTCTGGAAAAATCACCTGACCATCTTTAGTGACTACACCCAAGCGATCGGCATCACCATCAAAGGCAAGACCCAGTTCATTATCGGTAGTTTGTAAGTTCTTAATGAGATCTTGTAAGTTCTCAATATGTGCAGGATCTGGATGGTGATTCGGAAAATGACCATCTACTTCGCAAAAGAGTTCTTGTACTTCGCAGCCTAAGGCTCTGAAGAGTTTCCCGGCAAAAGCGCCACCAACACCATTACCGCAATCCACCACAATCTTCATAGGACGAGCCAACTTAACATCGCTCACAATGCGCTCTAGGTACATTGGGAAGATATCAAAAGTGCTTCGCTTGCCTTGACCGCTAGCAAATTGCTTAGCTTCAATGCGTTTACGTAATGCCTGAATTTGATCGCCGTAGATTGCAGCGCCACCCAAAACCATCTTAAAACCGTTGTAATTCGGGGGGTTATGACTACCGGTAATCATAATGCCGGACTTCGGCTTTTTGCCATTGATCTCTTGGTTTGCTCCAAAGTAGACCATGGGTGTCGCAACCATGCCCAAGTCAATCACATTGATGCCGGTAGAAAGCAGACCCTCGGTTAATGCCTCAATCAAGCTAGGTCCTGATAAACGACCATCGCGTCCGATAACGATTTCTGTTTCACCAAGTTCACGCATTTCTGTACCAAAGGCTTGGCCAATCAGCTTGGCAATCGATGGATCTACCGTCTCATCAATGATGCCGCGAATATCATAAGCTTTGAAAATGGATGGAGAGAGTTGCATGAGTCTTCTTTCGATGTCTAGGCTGAAGCTAGAGCTAATAAAACTATTGATTAAATAAATTAATGCGGGCTGCAGTTACTTCATCAATACCAGAATCCGCCTGAGCAAAGCCACCATTCTTTAAGGCGGCCTCGATCGGCTTGGCAAGGACTTTGCCAAGCTCTACGCCCGGTTGATCAAAGCTATTAATGTTCCACAAAGCGCCAAGTGCAGCGGTGCGATTTTCATACAGCGCTAAGAGTGCCCCTAAATAGAAGGCATTGAGCTTAGGCAGTATCAGTAGATTGCTAGGGCGTTTGCCTGGGTAAGTATTGTTTGGGTTATCCGTCTTCTTGCCATTAGCCAGCGCCTGGGCTTGAGCCAAGCAGTTAGACAAGAGGATGCGGTGATGTTCTTTTGCCTCGGGCAAGTGACTCATCGGCTCACGTACCGCAATAAAATCAATTGGAATGATTTCTGTACCTTGATGTAATAGCTGGAAGTAGGAGTGCTGCGCATTACTGCCGGAACTACCAAACACTACGGGGCAAGAAAACTTTACTGGCTTGCCATCGCGGTCAACACTCTTGCCATTGCTTTCCATATCCAGCTGTTGTAACCACTTCGGAAACCAATCCAATGCATCAGCATACGGAATGACTGCATAAGACTTGATGTTGTGTTTTTCTTGCTGATAGAGCAGGCTCAGCGCCATAATCACTGGCAGATTTTCTTCAATTGGGGCAGACTTAAAGTGCTGATCCATTGCTTGGGCACCGGCCAGGAACTGCATAAAAGTATCAAATCCATATTGCAAGGCAATTGGTAATCCAACTGCAGACCATACTGAGTAACGACCGCCCACCCAATCCCAGAAGGGGTAGATATGGTCTTGGTCAATGCCAAACGCTTCTGCGGCAGGAACGTTAGCTGTTACAGCAAAAAGTGATTTGCTTACTTGAGTATCAGTAAGGCCGTTATTTTTAAGCCACTTCACCACCGCTTTGGCATTCATCGTGGTCTCAAGTGTTGTGAAGGACTTGGAGACAATGATGACTTTAGTGCTGTGCGGTAAAGCACGTTGCAAAATGCGATTCAGTTCTGCGGTATCAATATTGGCCAGGAAATGCATGCGCATGCCACGACTCTCGATGTCGGGAACATGTGCTAAAGCCTCAATCGCTAAACGGGGACCAAAATCAGATCCGCCAATACCAATATGGATGACATCTGTAACGCCGACCCAGGTATTACAAAGTGTTTCAATACGATGCCAAACTTGTGCAACATCTGGCATGACATCTTTGCCATTTACCAAAACCGGAGTTTTATCCAGATTACGCAGGGCAGAGTGGATAGCGGGGCGATTCTCAGAGTTATTCACTGGCTTACCAGCGAATAGATCAGCAATAAATTGCTCTAAATGAGCTTCTTTAGCCTGCTTGAAGAGGGATTTCCAGCTAGCAGCATTAATACCCTGATAAGCGCTATCTAAAACGATATCTTGGGTGCTAAATAGGGTTTTCGGGTTATCTGCAGCTGGTTTTGAAGACATCTATAGATTTTATCAAGAAGTGCCCCAAAACCCACTAAAACACTGAAAATGTTACGATTTCAGGATGCAGATAACAAAAATTCAAGGCTTGGGCAGATAAATGGATCAAGTCGACTGTGTCGTCATCGGAGCCGGGGTAGTTGGATTGGCCGTTGCCAGAGAAATGGCGCTTCAGGGCAGAGAAACGATTTTGCTCGAGCGCGAAGCTTCTTTTGGCACGATTAGTAGCGCGCGCAATAGCGAAGTTATTCACGCTGGCATCTATTACCCCAAAGACTCCCTAAAGGCCAAGCTCTGTGTTGAGGGTAATCGCATGCTTTATGAGTATTGCCGGAGCCATCAAGTAGCTACGCAGCCTTACGGCAAACTTATCGTGGCTACTGATCCAAGCCAAATTGATGATTTGCAAGCCATTTTGTACAAAGCTCAGAACAACGGCGTGCCTGAGATCAAGATGATTTCGGGGGATGAGGCCAAGCAGCTAGAGCCACAACTCAATTGTGTAGCAGCCATTTTGTCTTCAAGTACAGGCATTGTCGATAGCCATGGATTCATGCTTTCCCTCTTAGGTGGCTTTGAGGATGCGGGTGGCATGGTGGCTTATCAGTCACCGCTGATCAGTGCAAAGCCCATCGGTGAAAACGCCAAAGAGGGCTTTGAATTGGATATTGGTGGCGCTGATGGAATGAGGATTCAAACAAAGCTTCTGATTAATTGCGCAGGTATGAGTGCTCCAGCAGTGGCACAAAAAATTGCATCGTTAAGCAAGGATCAAATTCCAAAAGCATATTTTGCTAAAGGAAATTATTTTTCTCTTTCAGGAAAGTCACCATTTAATCATTTGATATATCCCATTCCTGAGCCTGGTGGTCTAGGGGTGCATCTCACTTTAGATATGGGTGGACAAGCCAAATTTGGTCCCGATGTGGAATGGCTTGAAATCGATGAAGAAAACCAAATTGATTACACGGTCAACCCCAAAAGAGGTGAGGGCTTTTATGAAGCAGTAAGGCGCTATTGGCCAGGACTTAAAGACCGGGCATTAAAACCCGATTATTCAGGTGTCAGAGCCAAAATAGTCCCACCTAATGCCCCGGCAGGCGACTTTTGTTTTAACACCCCTGAAGACCACGGACTCCAGGGCCTCTTTAATCTATATGGCTTTGAGTCCCCCGGACTAACCTCCAGCCTTGCAATTGCCAAGCATTTAGAGGGTTTAATTAAGAGGTCTTAATCTGCTTGGGCTCGATATTCGAATGGGTTCAGTAAATTAATTTTAAATCGCTTGAAGTCTTTTATATTTCTACTGACCACGACGAGTTTCTGATCAATAGCTGTCGCTGCGATCATGGCATCTTCCCAAACGGTATTACTTTCTTTATGCATGAGCTTTGCCCACAATCTAAAGGTTGATCCCGTCATCGGTAAGACATGATGTGCATTTGAAACTTGTTGCAACCAACTTTCTAAAGACTCTGCTTTATTTTTATCTTGCTCACGAGTCAACTCAATGCCTGCTTGAATTTCACCGATCGAGACCGCGGAAATATAAAGATCATTATCTGAAATGTTGTCATACCACTCTAATACTGCTCCATGCGGTTTTGGTTTACGTAGTTCTGAAATAATATTGGTGTCTAGTAAGTACATGAGCAGTCTTACAGTTTGATGGATTTTCGAAATGCACCTTGGCCACGCTTTGGCAGCACTAGGTCACCCTTGGCTTGCCCTGAAAGCAAAAGCGATTTAAGGGAAGGTTTGGCTAACTTTTTCAATGTATTCCATTCCTGGATGGTGATTAATACGGCTGCTTCATGCCCCCGCTTAGTAACTACTTGAGGACCTTCTTCAAGGCAGGCGTTTAGTAACTCGCTAAATTTTGCTTTGGCATCTTGAACTGCCCAGTGCTTATTCATCACCCATGCTCCTGACTAGTTATCTGACTAGTTTATCAGAGAAAAGGCTATATTGATTGGCGCACATAGAGTATTTAAGCCAACGGAAGAGATCTTTAAAAGCAGGCTTAATGCATATTTTAGTAGGAGCTCACCGAATTCCTTATAATCTAGGACTCAATTCGCAAAGGAAGAGTGGCAGAGCGGTTGAATGCACCAGTCTTGAAAACTGGCGAGGATGAAAGTCCTCCGTGAGTTCGAATCTCACCTCTTCCGCCAAGTCAAAATAAAAGCCCAGCAATCACTTGCCGGGCTTTTGTCTTTCTAACCACCAGAAAAGAGCTACGAAGGCGCTTTCATAGAGCTACTGCATTTCTTGATTACTTCTTAGCTGGTGCGCTAACTACTGCAGCAATAGCTTCTGTGTAAACCACTTTTACTTGATCGTTTACGGCAATATCTTTCATCAGGTCAGGGTTCTGAACCTTAACCTTGAAGATGTTTCCTTGTGGACCTTTTAAAGAAACGGTATTTTTAGCTGTATCAATAGATTCAACATTAGCTGTTGCAGTAACAGTGTTTGTAGTAATCATGCCTGGCTTATCGCCTTTTGGAGCAGTTGTAGTGCTGGTGCTAACTTGCTCACTAGTTGTGCCTGGATTTTTTACCTTGACCAATTCAATGGCTACAGCGAGTTCATAAACAACATCAAAATGGTCACCCACTTTAATTTCTGCAAAGTTCTTTACTTCAGGACCAGCAACGATAGATGTTTCACCATCCTTGTTTTTTAAAGTAACAGTGCGAGTTGCAGCATCGATCTTGGTTACTTCGCCGTCATAAAGAAGTGCGGCTTCTTGGGCGGCTACACCAGCGATAGGTGCTTTTGGTTTTGTGAGGTAAAAGTAGCCGCCAACGGCAATTGCAGCAACAACGACAGCAATGATAATTTTTTTCATAATGGTTTGATCCTTAAGATATTTAAAGCGCATCACCAATAGCTGGTAATGCGGTAATTGGTAAATACTATCGAAACAGCATTTGTGACCATTGTATTACTCCTGGTAGCAATAACGCATCAATCTCTTTATTTATAAAAACAATCCCACCTGTATGCTCAAGGAAGTGGTTCCTGAGCTTGTTGTCACCGTAGGTTGCAAGCTACCTACGTCATCGTATGGGAATCCATAAGCAAGCCCATTGGTATTGAATTGATGAAACTTCTGAGCCCAAGTATTCGATGTTGAACTTGCATAGTTGCCGCTCAATGGAGGTGAGAAGCTGGCTCCGAGCGTGTCATTCAATGAGTAGTTGGCATTGGCCATTGTTCCTCGTTGAAAGGCAGCAGCAATCATCTTTTGTACATTCTTTTGAGCGCCAGATCCACTAGCTAAAGAATTGGCGCATTGCCATACATCATAGGAAGTAATTTGAGTATTTGTGAATTGAACGCTGCCACCACTATTCCAACTAGATGCGCTTGCAAGATTTCCTGTTTTGAAGGAAAGAACTCCGCCGCTAACCATTCCCGAGTAATAACCAGACGCTGCATCATAAGTCACGACAGGAGTGCTGGTCCAGTTGGAGTACCAAGTGGCAATTGTGCTGGTAAAGAATGTATCACTTGCAGTTGCAACTGTTTTGGGTGAGACGGCACGTAATGTGTTGGCTGTATAGACGCTAGCTGGATAGGCATCTGCACTCACGCCAGTGGTAGGGACCGCAACAGAGCTATTAAAAAGAGCGTTGGATAGGCTAGCCAAATTACTCAAGATAGAAGAGCGGCTGGTATTGAGAACGCCTTGTTCTCCACCAGTCATTCCGGTTCCGGTTGCTGTCATAGAGATTGGGAAGCCAAATTGATCCACTTGGGTAGTGTTGATGTTGAGCGCTTGATTGCTATCAAATGAGAACTCTAGCCAATCGTACAAACTAAGAGAACCAGGAGTGCCAGATGCTAAAGCGGGGGCGGTATAGCCTGTTGCCGGAAAGCCAGTAGTTTGATTGGTATTGACCCCAGCAAGAGGGGTAAATGGAAGAAGGGGCTTTCCAATTGAAATGTAAATACGACCGCTAAACGCATTGGTACCAGTTCCTAGATTCGGAATATTACTAAATAGGGCAAGATCCGCTACTAAGGTGGCACAACTACGATCCAGTGGAAGGGAATAGTCAGCCCAAACAGTGGGGCAGTTGGTTGTTGCGCTGGTGCTGCCGGTGGTCATCCCAGCACAGGTGCCTGCTGCATTGGTATTGTCAGCCGTGGGATTCATTTCAACTGGTCCAGTTGCGGATTTGTAACGATAGTAGGTGTTTCCGCCTGCAGCAGTTAGGCCAACAATATAGGCATACATTGGAACGGTAGCCGGAATGCCGGTTGCACCTACGCTAGCATCAATGGTCAAAGGAATGGTGGCTAATGCGCCTGCACAAACGGGCGCGCTCGTACCTTTGGAGGAGGTTCCGCCGCCGGAAGAGCTGGAAGATGATCCACCACTAGAGCCACCGCCACAGGCGATCAGAATGCCGCTGGTGCCTAAAGCGCCAACTCCTTTAAGGATAAGACGACGATTTTCATTGATTTTTTTCATGTGTTTTTCCTCAAAGCGAGCAAATGCTCGATAAATTAGCCTAAAAGCTAATATTGATCATTCTCTCGTTCGGGGCGGAGGTCAACGAATGATTTGATTTACATCAAATCTTCGCTCCTTTTAGTGGGTTTAAAAGCTAGCAGCTAGCCCGATAGAGGTGCCATGCACATTTTGACCAAATTGGTAGCGAAATACAACCCTAACCCTTGTGAAAATGGGATCCGAGGCACTTCGATCTAATTCAATGCCGGTGCCAATGGAGGATAAGGAGTTAAAGCCCAGTGCCCCTCGTAAGTCGCCCAGGAACTCGGTATGCGCCACCTCAAATACCGCTCGTAGTGGTCTATCCAATAATGTAATTGGGGTTGGAATGCGACTGCGAGCCCAAAGTGCCAGACTTTGTGAATCTGCTGAACCTTGGACCGCAGTTGAGGTGTCAAATGTTTGTACCGGGATATTGGTGTAACGCAGCTCGACATCAATTTCTTGATCGGGTTTGTAGTTCTCATAATCCAGCATGACTGAGCCACCCAAACCATAGGAGTTCATGCGTCCACCATTGAGAAACTGCAAGTCCACGCCTTTCTGATTTTGAATCACTCGAGAGGCGATCGAAAGGTCACTTTCGAGATGGCCCAGCATGACATTAGCTATAGGTCGAAAGCGCAACTCATTGGTAATGGGAAAATCCCAACCAATACCGCCGGTGCCTGTGATGCTGTTCCAATGAACTGGTACCGTAACGGATGTATTGGCGATTCCATCACTAAACGTTGGGTTGTAACGATTAACCGCTAAGGTTCCCTCTAAATAGAGGGGAAAGTTTGCGCTAATTCGATCACCACCCCCTAGAGAAATCATCTGTAAATCCGAGTTATCGCCGCCATTGTTACGGATTGATAAGGAGCCTGTTGTGACATCGGGAGTAAGCGAGTACCCGGTAATAGTCATAAAGGCATCGGCACGCTTTTTAAGGTAATTGTTAGCGGCGTTATAAAAAGCGGATTGGGCATGAGCAAAGCCCATCCCAGCGGCGAATAGGGTGACAAAGAAAGAGAGTTGGGATCTACTAAAAAGCCGCATGACACGCATTTTAGCGAATCAATTCGGTGGATGTACCATAGCAAACATGAAGCTGCTCATTTCTATCTACTTCTTTATTCTGGCCATCATTCAGATGGGGCTGTTTTTTGGTATTTATCACTATTACCGCTCCCAAAATCTTCTTAAACCAAGCTTGTACTGGATGTCCTCGCTAATAGTGAGCGTAGTGGGCCTATTTATTTTTGGGGCCGGGATCATAACCATCCAAAATATTGCCAACCCTGAATTTAATTTCACGATAGCCAATAGCTTCTTTTATATCGCCGCGCTGTTGCAAGCACTTTTTTGCCAGTCACTCAATCGAGAAGTTTCAAGGCAGGTAAAGATATTTGCTTCAGTATCAGTCCTCATTTTTATGCCCACATTCGAATACATGCGCCTTTATGGGACTTTTGAGTTTCGCACTCTTGTCATGGCTAGTATTGCAAGTATTTTTTATTGCTGGCAAATTTATGAGTTAGCAATAAAAAGAAAATCATCACCCTCAAAGCAATTGCTTTATATGCAATGTGCAAGCTTTGCCGAAATATTTTTTGCAATCGGTCGTTTTGTTATATTAGTTGCATCAGCATTAAGTATTGAGCATGTTGAGCAGATACCGCAAATACTGATTCTCTTTACCATCTCGCAATTGGTGATGAACACGCTTTCATATATTGCGATTGGTAGTTATTGGGCCGAACAAGTCGTAGTGGCCAATATCAATGCAACGACTGAAAATCAAACCACTAAAAAATTATTGCAGGAGCGTGATCTCTTGATTGCTTCGCTCTTAAAGGCCAATAAGACCGCCAGTACCGGGGCTTTGTCAGCCTCCATTGCACATGAGCTCAATCAGCCCTTGGGCGCCTCTAGTCTAAATATTCAATTTTTACAAAAGAAGCTATCTGAAGGGGAGTTAAATCCTGCGTTACAGAATAAAGTGTTGGATTCATTATTGGCAGACAATCAGCGTGCAGCAAGTATTATTCGTTCCCTTAGATCAGTATTCGCTGATGAAAAGATGGCATCTGCCAAAGTTGACCTTGCTGAATTAATTGACTTAGTGTTGACCATTGCTCGACCAGAAATTATTAAGCAGAATATTCAGATGGTTCTCAAGTTGGAGGAAAACTTGTTTATCACTGCCAATAAAGGTGAGATTCAACAAGTACTATTGAATTTGGTCAACAACGCAATTGATGCATTGAAGTCGACTGTAAATTTAAATAAATCTATTACGATTCGAGGTGAGCACAGTAGTGCTGGTGTTCAAATATCGATCGCAGACACAGGCTCAGGAATTGATGAACAAGTGCAGGCCCATATGTTTGAGCTGCTTTCAACCACCAAGAGTTCCGGTATGGGAATTGGTCTCTGGTTGTGTAAGCATATTGTGATGAGGCACGGCGGATCTATCTGGTTTGAGTCATTCCCAGATAAGGGAGCTACCTTTTTCGTTGGTTTACCTGTAGTTGCAGTCTACGCAATTTAATATCCTGAATAGACTGACATTAGCTGTGGGGCTAATTGCCATTGATTAGCTCAAACATATCATTGAAGTAATCAAAACACTCTTACTTTGGGCTTTTATGAAAATCAAACTCACACAGTTTTCGGTTGTAGCAACATTAATGACCTCTGGGTTAGCAATGGCGGCAGGGGGTGGTGGTGTGGTTGCGGATCCAGGCGCTATGCAGGGGAAGCATTTCGATCCAAAAGGTAAGGCGCCGTCAAGCTATACGGTTGAGCTGCAAAATGGATTGCGTAAGACGCTACCTTTCGAAGATAAGCGTGATTTTGAGGAATCCAAAAAAGGCTTCATAGCAGCCCCGCCATATAAAACGATCATGGCCGATGCTGGCAACGTGGCATGGGACATGGGTAGTTATGAATTTCTCCTGCAGGGCAAAGACTTTGATAGCGTGCATCCTTCATTGCAACGTCAAGCCATTCTCAATATGGGATACGGCTTGTACGAAGTGGTTCCAGGAAAGATTTATCAAGTACGGGGCTTTGACTTAGCCAACATTAGCTTTATTAAGACGAATACGGGCTGGATTGTGTTTGATCCATTGACCGCCAAAGAAACAGCCCGTGCTGCACTTGAGCTCGTAAATGAAAAGCTCGGCAAACGTCCGGTAGTGGCCGTGGTGTATTCGCACTCGCATGGAGACCACTTTGGCGGTGTGCGCGGGGTGGTTGATGAGGCTGATGTGAAGAGTGGCAAAGTAAAGGTCATTGCGCCAGCTGGCTTTATGGATCATGCGATTGCTGAAAATGTCTACGCAGGCAATGCTATGACTCGCAGAATGTACTTTCAGTACGGCGTATTATTGCCTCGCAGCCCATTTGGCCACGTCGATCAATCCATTGGCAAAAACACTGCTGCTGGTAATTTGGGGTTGATTGAGCCTAACGTCTATATCAATCAGCCTTATGAAAAAATGACGGTCGATGGCGTAGAAATGGAATTCCAAAACACTCCGGGCACTGAAGCTCCTGCGGAGATGAATACCTACTTTCCGCAATTTAAAGCATTCTGGGCGGCAGAAAATATCACGGGAACGATTCACAATATCTATACCTTGCGCGGCGCCTTGGTGCGCGACTCATTGGCATGGTCTAAGAATATTAACAATGCGTTATATCGCTATGGCAATGAGAGTGAAGTGATGTTTGCATCGCATACCTGGCCACGCTGGGGTAATGAACGCATTCAGGAAGTAATGCGCACACAACGCGATAGTTATGCTCACCTGCATAACGAAGTGCTCCACCTAGCAAACAATGGCGTCACTATTAATGAAATTCAGAACGTTTACAAGCAGCCTGAGAGCTTGAAGAAGCAGTGGGCTGCCCATAGCTATCATGGCTCTGAGGAGCACAATAGCCGCGCTGTGATTAATCGCTACCTTGGTTACTGGGATGCCAACCCAGCAACATTAGCGCCGTTGTCACCAAAAGATTCCGCACCTTTATATGTGGAGATGATGGGTGGCTCAGCCAAGATTATGGCCAAGGGTAAGGAGCTTTATAAGCAGGGCAAATACCGTGAAGCGATGGAAATCGTCAATAAATTAGTCTATGCACAGCCAAACAATACGGCCGCCAAAGATTTACTGGCTGATATTTTTGAGCAGATTGGCTACCAAAAAGAAAGCCCAAGTATGCGCAATAGCTTCTTGGGAGCCGCTTATGAACTACGCCATGGCATGCCTTCAGGGGCGTCACCGAAATCCAATGGTCCAGACATGATTAAAGGCATGACAACCGAACTCTGGCTCAATGCTTTGGCAATCAGCATGGATAGTAAAAAAGCTGCGGACATGAACTTTGTGATCAATCTTTCCACTCCAGATAATGGTGAAAAATTTGTGATTGAGATGAGCAATTCTGCTTTAACCAATATTAAAGGTCAGCAGGCCAAGAACCCAAATCTGACCATCACACTTAATCGGAGTGATCTTGAGCAGGTGATGGGTGGACAAACAACTTTTGAAAAGTTGCTAGCTGAAGGTAAGGTGAAGTTCGATGGCGATCGCAAATCATTCGACCAACTTAGAAGCACCCTGACAGTCTTTGCGCCTGATTTTGAACTCATGCCAGGTACCAAAGGTAAGGCTACTCCAAAACCAGCCGCTCCCGCTAAGGATCCATTCTCAGCTCAGGAGATGGCAATTACTGCTGGTGAGTAATTAAGAAGTACCCCTCTTGGTAGTTAAAAATGACTCTGCGGAGTCCTTTTTAACTATCTTATTACTAAATCTTTTTGTTTATTAAGCTGCAAACTACGGGGCAAAGGCGCCACCCGCTTCAAGAGACTTCAGTTCATCACCAGTAATACCTAGTTCTGCAAGAAGCTCATTGGTATGTTCACCCAACAAAGGAGGGTGACGATAGACCTTCTGTGGCGTGCCATTCATTTTGACGGCAAAGCCAATATTCGGAACTTTGCCTTCTATCGGATGATCAATGTCCATCCGCATCTTGCGATGGCGGCCATGTTCGCTATCAAATGCCTCTGGGTAGGTATTAATTGGGCCTGCTGGAATGCCGGAAGCCAATAAAGCATCAACCCATTGATCAGCAGTTTTATTGGCAAAGGACTTTTCTAATTCAATAGCGAGTTCTAATCGATTCGCTAGACGCAGTGGATTCGTTTTAAAGCGTGCATCTTCAAATAATTCTGGGCGCTCAATCTTGTCGCATAGTAACTTCCAGAGTTTTTGATTGGTTGCACCCATCACAAAATAACCATCGGCAGCTTTCATGGCCTGATAGGGCGCGCTCATATGATTCGCTGTGCCAAGCTTATAAGGCTCCACGCCAGTACCCCAGTATTGGGCTGTATCCCAGATGGAGAATGCCAAAGCAGAATCAAAGAGTGAGGCATCAATAAACTGACCTTCACCCGTTTTGGTTTTGCCAATATATGCCGACAATATTCCATAGACCGCAAAAAGTGCGCAGCCAATATCAGCTACCGGAACTCCGGCTTTAACGGGGGGGCCATCTGGATAACCTGTGACACTCATGACGCCAGACATTGCCTGAGCCATGAGATCAAAACCCGGGCGATCTGCCCATGGACCAGTTTGGCCAAAGCCAGAAATACTGGCATAGACCAAACCAGGATTGATATCTTTTAAGGAGGTGTAATCAATTCCTAGTTTTTTCATCACCCCAGGGCGATAGTTCTCCACCAAAATATCTGCAGTCTTGACTAACTCGAAAAATACTTTCTTACCAGCATCGGTTTTGAGATTTAAGGTGAGACTACGTTTATTGCGGTTCATGTTCAGAAAGCCCATGCTGTCTGAACCTTTCATCTTGAAACCCATCGCACCGCGTGTCTGATCGCCGGTACCAGGAGGCTCAATTTTGATGACATCAGCACCAAGGTCGGCCAAGAGCATGCAGCAGTAAGGGCCGGCCATGACCTGGCTGACGTCAAGCACACGTACTCCTGAGAGGGGTAATGGCCTTGATCCATCACGCGCGCTATTTAAAGCGTCATTTATAGGTGTTTTCGTCATTGTCTCGTTGCTTCTTATATGTTTAGAATTAGCCTCTAATAGTATCAAACACAATAAAAACAATTTTGGAGACTTTATGTTGCTTAAATCGCCTCAGTGGGCCATTCGTAGTTTGCTCGCAATTACGCTAGCCACGAGTTCTTTCTTCGCTTTAGGTCAGCAGTCTTACCCAACAAAACCAATCCGACTGATTGTGGGTTTTGCACCTGGTGGTGGTACCGATATTGTTGCTCGAGCCCTAGCTCCAAAAATGGGTGAGATTCTCGGTCAAAGCGTGATTGTGGAAAATAAATCTGGTGCGGCGGGAACAATTGCAGCCGATCAAGTTTCCAAGTCGAATCCGGATGGCTACACTTTACTAGTAGGTCACTCTAACTCCAATGCGATTGCGCCATTTGTGCTGACTAACGTTCAATACAATCCTGCAACGGATTTCACTCCCATTACTTATTTGGGATATGTTCCTAATGTTTTAGTAGTGAAGGCTTCATTGCCTGTGAACTCAGTATCACAATTGATTTCCCTTGCTAAAGCAAATCCAGGTCAGATGACTTATGGATCCTCTGGCATTGGCAGTACTCAACATTTAGCAGGCGCTTTATTTGCCAAGATTGCTGGTATCCAGCTTAATCACGTTCCTTATAAGGGTAGCGGTCAAGCCATTATTGATTTGCTTGGCGGGCAAATTACGATGAACTTTGATACCTTGCCACCGAACTTGCAGCAAATTAAAGACGGCAGCTTGAAGGCTTTGGCAATCTCCACTCCAAAACGATTATCTATTCTTCCAAACGTACCTACGTTTAACGAAGTGGGTATTACAGGATTTGACGTCACTAACTGGTACTCCATCATGGGTCCAAAGGGTATGGATCCAGCAGTAGTGAACAAGATTGACCAAGCTGTTAAAGCCGCTATGGCTGATCCACAAATTAAAAAGACACTTGATTCTCAGGGCTTACAGCCTGAGGGGCCAGCAACACCTGCAGCATTTAGTTTGTTCTTGGCTGGCGAACTGGCTAAATACCAGCGTTTAGTAAAGAGTTTGAATATTAAGGCTGAATAAGCGTTTTATGACTGTACAAAATAAGGTGGGTAATATTGCGCAGGTCTCACTAGAGATACGCGGCAATGTTGCTCACATTACCTTTGATCATGTAGCAGCTCGCAACGCAATGACAGTAGGGATGTATCAAAGCCTGAAGTCGATCTGTGAAGATATTGCCAAGAATCCAAAGATACGTGTAGCTATCTTGCGCGGCGCTGGCGGCAAGTCTTTTATATCCGGTAGTGATATAGCGCAATTTGCCAGCTTTAAAGATGGTCAAGATGGGATTCTCTATGAAGAGGGTATTGATGATTACCTAGGTCCGCTTGCCACCTTGCCCATCCCAACAATTGCCGTTATCGATGCTATGGCTGTTGGGGGTGGATTAGCAATAGCCAGTTGCTGTGATTTCCGAATCTCAACTCCTGATGCAAAGTTTGGCGTACCTATAGCCAAAACACTTGGTAACTGTTTATCCGCAGGTAATGTTGCTTGGTTGGTGGCGCATCTGAATATCAATATTGTGAAGCGGATGTTGCTATTGGCAGAAATGATTTCAGCTCCAGAGTTACTAAAGCAGGGATTTCTATTGGCAACATACGAACAAGATCAGTTAGGGCATGAGGCCGATGTTCTTGCAGAACGATTGAGTAAATTGGCTCCCATCACCCAAAAATCAAGCAAGCTAGTATTAGCAAGATTAATAAAAAATAATCTGCCTGATTGCAATGATCTCATCAGTGAAACCTATGGCAGTCATGATTTCAAAAACGGAGTTGCTGCTTTTTTAAAGGGCGAGCCACCGATTTGGACTGGTAACTAGCACTCAAGGCAAGTCAATCCAAAAACATCTCTTGAAGATTATTGAGGTAGCGCATTCCTAGTGGAGTGGCTTTCAGCTGACTAGGATTCTCATCTAGCAGCTGCTTATTGCTAGCTTCTGCCAAGGCTTTGCTAATCACGTTTAAAGGCAGGCCTGTACGTTCGCTAAAGGTGTTGGTCGCAACACCATCGGTCAGCCTTAGAGTATTGAGCATGAATTCGAAAGGCAGATCCTTCGCTTCAAGAACTCTAGATTCAATTAATGCATTACCTTTGGTTTCCATTGCTTGCATATAGCTTTCTGGATGACGTTCCCTTACTTGACGAGTAATTTTGTCAGGAAAAGAAATCTTCCCATGAGCACCTGCGCCAATACCAATGTAATCACCAAAGCGCCAGTAGTTCAGATTGTGTTTGCACTCTTGATTTCTCTGCGCATAGGCAGAGACTTCATAACGTTTGTAGCCTGCCTTGGTAAGTAAATCTAAATTCTGCTCAAAGATGGCATCCACTTCATCATCGCTAGGCAATTGCGGAGGAAAGTTTGCAAAGTAGGTATTCTGTTCCAGCGTGAGATTGTAGAAAGACAGATGGGGCGTTTTAAAAGAAAGGGCTGTCTCAATATCTGCCTTGGCTAACTCTAATGTCTGCTTTGGGAGTCCGTACATCAAATCCAGATTCACCGATTTGAAGTGTTTCAGGGCAATTGCTATTGCACGCTTGGCTTCCTCGCCATTGTGTATGCGACCCAAGGCTTTGAGCTGCTCATCTTGAAAGCTCTGAACTCCGATCGACACTCGATTAATCCCTGCCTTTGCAAATCCTGCAAATTTATCTGCCTCAATAGATCCTGGATTTGCCTCCATCGTAATTTCAGCATCGGGCTCAAGGTTCACTCGAGCGCGAACGGCGCAAAGCAGTTGATCCATGCCTTGGGCAGAAAGTAGGCTTGGAGTTCCGCCGCCGATAAAAATACTGTGAACCTGGCGACCCCAAATATTGGGCAATTCAGTTTCCAGATCAGCAATCAGCGCATTAATATAGCGTTGCTCGTCAAAACCTGCTTTACCTTCTTTAATTTGATGTGAATTGAAATCGCAATAAGGGCATTTCTTCTCACACCAAGGAAAATGAATATACAAAGCCAATGGAGGCAATGCAGTCAGCGTTACTTTTTTGGGGTTGGAATTAAGCACGGCTTTTGAGTTGTGCAATCAATTCACGTAGCGCTTGACCCCGGTGACTGATTGAATTCTTTTTTTCTGGCTCTAGCTCAGCGGCGGTGCATTTTTGATCTGGCAAAAAGAAATAGGGGTCATACCCAAAACCATTGCTACCAGCAGCTTCATCAACAATCTGCCCATACCAACGTGTTTGCACAATGATAGGTTCAGGATCATTTGCGCTATTCACGAAAACCAATGCGCACACATAATGCGCACCTCGATCGGCCTGATCTTTTAAATCTTGAATGAGTTTTCGATTGTTCGCAGCATCATCACCTTGCTCACCAGCAAAGCGAGCCGACAAAACGCCAGGCTGGCCATTTAAAGCGTGGGCACATATTCCGGAGTCATCGGCTAATGCAGGCAGGCCTGATGCTGCGCTTGCCTGCCTTGCTTTAGCAAGAGCATTTTCAACAAAGGTGAAATGGGGTTCTTCTGCTGAGGGAATGCCTAATTCACCCTGGGGAATCACTTGAAAGTTCAATGGAGCTAACAGCGCCTGAAACTCTTTTACCTTGCCGGCATTGTTAGATGCGAGAATGAGCTTTTGCATGTCGATCTTTATTTCAATGCATCACTTTGCATTTGGGTGAGCTCTTGAATACCTTGCTCAGCTAAATCTAGGAGTGCATTGAGTTCTGCTCTAGAAAATGCTGCGCCTTCTGCAGTACCTTGAACCTCAATCATCCCACCTTTACCAGTCATAACGACATTCATATCGGTATCGCATGAAGAGTCTTCCGGGTAATCCAAGTCCAACACTGGAACACCTTGATAAATGCCAACAGAAATTGCAGCAACGCTATCAATAATGGGGTCCTTGCTGAGGATGCCACTTTTAAGAAGTTGGTTTACTGCATCACGAGCCGCAACATAGGCGCCAGTAATAGATGCAGTACGTGTTCCGCCATCAGCCTGCAGCACGTCGCAATCGAGGTGAATAGTTCTCTCACCTAATACTTTTAAATCAAAGACGCTACGCATGGCACGGCCAATAAGGCGCTGAATTTCTTGGGTACGACCAGATTGTTTGCCGCGGGCAGCTTCACGATCGCTGCGGGTATGGGTGGAGCGGGGCAGCATGCCGTATTCAGCAGTAACCCAGCCTTCGCCAGAGCCTTTCTTATGTGGAGGCACTTTTTCGAGGATGCTGGCAGTACACAGAACCTTGGTATCCCCAAAGGCGATCAATACTGATCCTTCAGCATGCTTAGTAAAGGCTCTAGAGATGGTTACTGGGCGCAAATCGATGGGCTTACGGCCGCTAGGGCGGGCAATATTGGCTGGGTTTGCTGTGCTCATGGAAAGGGGGTCCTGTGGGGTTGGGGTCTGGATCGGGTCTAGTTCAATAATGAATCTACAATGTCCATATGATATCGAGCATGACTGGTTATGGCAGCGCTTCTCGCCAAGTCTCCCTAGGAGCGGGTGTAGTTGCTGATCTGCAAGTGGAATGTAGGGCTGTTAACAGCCGCTTCCTGGATCTAGGATTTCGTCTTCCGGACGAGTGTCGTGGGGCAGAGTCTGCCTTGCGAGAACTGGCTACCCAAAGCCTATCGCGCGGAAAAGTCGAGTTTAGAGCGGCATGGCGGGTCAATAGCGCCGCAGCAGGTGCTGCCAAAAGTAATCCCCACGCTCTAGGTGCAATTAGTCGCGATCGTCTTGATGCCCTATACACCCTTCAAGAGAAAGCCCAAGAGGCTTTTCCAAAAGCCCAAGAATTGAGTATTGCTGAAGTGTTGCGTTGGCCAGGTATTGTTTCCGAGCCTCGTGGTGAGGAAGATGGCTGGATCACTGCCACAGTTGAAGCTGGGCGCGCCGCCCTAGCAGCCCTCATGGAGAGTCGTCACGCAGAAGGTAAGGCCTTGGTTGGCGTACTTACCGGTATCACTGGCAAGATGCGCGACATTGTTAAAGTGATTGAGCCCAAAGTTCCTGAATATGTAGCTGAGTACCAAAAAAAGCTCACAGAGCGTCTCGCTGAAGCGCTAGCTGCTCAAGAACAAGCCAAGGCGGGTGCTGAGTTAATGGAGCGTATTCGTCAAGAGGTTGTTCTCTATGCAGTACGAATCGATGTAGCTGAAGAGTTTGCGCGCTTAAAGACCCATCTTCAAGCGGTAGACACTGCACTTGCAGGCAAAGGTCCTGTTGGTAAGCGTTTAGATTTTCTAATGCAAGAGCTGAATCGCGAAGCCAACACCCTAAGTTCTAAGTCTGTATCAGAAGAATGCACACAAGCAGCTCTAGAGCTCAAGTTGTTCATAGAGCAAATGCGTGAGCAAGTTCAAAACCTCGAGTAATCCATATTATTGATTTATGACTAACTCCACTTCGACACCATCTTATCAAGGCAGCATGTTGATGATTGTTGCGCCCTCAGGCGCAGGTAAATCTTCTCTGGTTAATGCATTGCTGAAAGACGAAGCCGGATTGAAGTTATCTTTATCAACTACCACGCGAGCACCGCGACCTGGTGAAGTAGATGGTAAGGATTACCGCTTTCTGACACAAGAGGATTTTTTGCAAGAACGTGATCAGGGACATTTTTTAGAGTGGGCAGAAGTCCATGGTCATTTTTATGGGACTTCAAAGCCTTGGATTGAATCTCAAATGCAAGCTGGCAGCGATGTCATGTTGGAGATTGATTGGCAGGGCGCTCAACAAATTCGGAAGTTAATACCTTCTGTGCAGTGGATCTTTATCTTCCCGCCATCCATAGAGGCTTTAGAAGAGCGTCTACGTAAGCGTGGTCAGGACGATGAAGCAACTATTCAACGCCGCTTAGCAGCTGCCCATGTAGAGCTTTTGCATGCCCATGAGGCGGATTACATCGTGGTGAACGATTCTTTTGACCAGGCTTTGGTCGATTTAAAGCATATTTTGGCTTCTAGCCGTCTGCGGTCTGGCCCCAGTATGGCCAGAAATCCAGCGCTTTTGAAGCGCCTCGGGGTCTAATCAGTTATCCTATAGGTATTGAAGCTAAATTAAGTGAGTCAAGCATGGCACGTATTACTGTAGAAGATTGCCTTAAAACTATTCCAAACCGTTTTGAACTGGTTTTGGCTGCGACATATCGTGCTCGCCAATTAGTACAAGGTCACTCCCCACGCGTTGAGTCCAGAGATAAAGCTACCGTAGTTGCATTACGTGAAGTAGCTGCTGGTGTGACTGACCGTGACATGTTGACCAAAGTACCTCTGTAATTAAGGAGTTCCGGTGTGGAGCTCCCTTTAGGACTAGCCAATACATCGGAAAAAGTAGGAAGCATCTCGTCTAAGAATGCTTCGCTTGATCCTGATCAAGCACAGTTGTTGGATACAATTTCCGACACACCAATTCAAAGTGGTAAAAAATCCATCATTGCGAGTTTGTTGGCGCAATCGAGTCGCCATTTGTTCGGCCCGACATCTGCGCCGATACTTCCGCTCAAACACCAAGTAGTTTCTATTGAGGGATTGCTGTCTAAGCTTTCCTATCTGAAGCCTGAAGAAATTGCACAGGTTAAAAAGGCATTTCAGTTTTCTGATGCTGCTCATTTAGGTCAATACCGTCATAGCGGAGAACCTTACATTACCCATCCTGTTGCTGTAGCTGAACTATGTGCAACGTGGCGCTTGGATGCGCCATCCATCATGGCTGCATTGATGCATGATGTGATTGAGGATACCGGCTGCACTAAAGCCGATTTGGTTGAAAAGTTTGGCAATAAGGTGGCAGAGTTAGTTGAGGGCTTAACCAAACTCGATAAATTAGAATTTCAAAGTCATGCAGAGGCGCAAGCAGAGAGCTTTCGCAAGATGTTCATGGCCATGGCGCGTGATGTGCGTGTCATCTTGGTCAAGCTTGCTGACCGCACCCACAATATGCGCACTCTGGACGCCGTACCCATGGAGAAGCGCCGTCGCGTAGCCGCTGAAACAATCGAAATTTACGCGCCCATTGCTCATCGACTTGGTCTGAATGTGATTTATCGCGATCTTCAAGACCTCAGCTTCCGTTACTCCATGCCCATGCGTTTCCGAGTTATTGAGGGCGCTGTTAAGCGTGCACGCGGCAACCGCAAGGAAATGGTTGAAAAGATTTTGCAGGCTTCACGCATGGCCTTTGCTAAAGCCAATTTAGAGGTTGATCTACGCGGTCGTGAGAAGACGCTTTTTAGTATCTATACCAAGATGCGCTCAAAGCATTTAAGCTTTTCGCAGGTATTAGATGTGTATGCATTCCGGGTTACCGTACATTCGATTGATGAATGCTATCGCGCACTCGGTATCTTGCATTCTTTATACAAGCCCATGCCAGGTAAATTTAAGGATTACATTGCGATCCCCAAATTAAATGGCTATCAATCTTTACACACCACTTTATTGGGTCCTTCAGGCGTGCCGGTGGAGTTTCAGATTCGTACAACGGAAATGCATGCAGTTGCTGAAGCCGGTGTAGCAGCGCACTGGGCATACAAAGACGGTTCTCCTGATATGAGTGAGGTGCAAAACAGAGCTCACCAATGGCTGCAGTCCTTGATTGATATTCAGGATAGCAGCGGTGACTCTCAAGAATTTTTAGAACACGTCAAAATTGACTTGTTCCCAGATGCGGTTTATGTCTTTACACCTACTGGGCAGATTAGGGCCTTACCAAGAGGCGCAACTGCTCTAGATTTTGCTTACTCTATCCATAGTGATCTGGGTAATACCTGCGTAGCAGTCAAAATCAATGGCTTGCAATTGCCTTTACGTAGCGAGCTGAAGAATAGTGACATTGTTGAAGTCATTACTTCAGCAAGCTCACAACCCAATCCAGGTTGGCTGGCATTTGTTCGGACTGGCAAAGCTCGCGCTTCTATACGTCACTCTCTTAAAACAAAACATTATTCTGAATCGCTTCAACTAGGTGAGCGACTTTTAGCAAACGCTTTACGTCAGCAGGGCGTTGATGCTGCCTTGTTAAGTCCAGAAATTTGGGAAAAGCTAACGCATTGGACGGGTGATAAAACCCGCGAAGAAGCATGTGTCAACATTGCTTTAGGACGACGTTCTCCCCAGGAGCTGGCAATTCGCCTCAAGATATTGATTGATGATGAGGGTGGGTCGGAGCAAATGCGTTTAGGGGTTGCAGATTGGGTTGCGCCCAACCAAGAAGCAAGCCACCATCATCAACGCCAAGCTATCTTGGTCGATGGGCGCGAGGGTAATTCGATTCATTTTCAAACTTGCTGCCATCCTATTCCAGGCGACAACATCATTGGTTACCTTGGTAAGGGTGAGGGGCTGCAGGTGCACACCAATGATTGTCCTTTGGCATTGCGCATGCTATCCAAGGACAGTGATAAATGGGTGGAGGTTGAGTGGGGTAAAGAGCTGAATCGTGAGTTTGAAGTGGACCTAGCGATCGACACGCGCCAAGGTAAGGGAGTTTTGGCTAGGGTGGCAAGCAGTGTTACTTCGGCAGACTCCAACATCATGAATGTATCAATGGAAGATCGTTTCAAAGAAGATTCGGTCACTATCCGCTTTACCATTCAGGTTTATGATCGACTGCACCTTTCTAAGGTGATGCGCAGTTTGCGCGCCAATCCTGATGTCATGCGCGTGACCCGAACTCGTGCTGTTTAAGTTTTACAAGTATTGAACGTCTAAGATTTCAATTTCTGCAGGGCCGGTAGGTGTTTTGATAAAGACGCAGTCCCCGATCCGAGACTTAATTAAGGCCTTGGCTATAGGTGAGACCCAGCTAACGTGCCCTTTATCTAGATCAACCTCATCAACGCCCACTATCGTAATCACAGTCTTCTTGTTCGTTTCTGGCCCTTCAAGGGCGGCGTAGGTTACGGTCGCCCCAAAGAACACTTGTTCAGCGTCATTTTCTCCTGATTTTCGAGCAGAATTATCGACAATCACGGCAAATTCTAGGCGTTTATTAAGGAAGCGGATCCGTCTATCTATCTCCCTTAAACGCTTTTTCCCGTAGATATAGTCCCCATTTTCAGATCGATCGCCATTGCTGGCGGCCCAGTGCACAACCTTGACAACCTCGGGCCTATCAAGGTTTAAGAGCTGAAGGAGCTCGGTCTTAATGCGTTCGTGACCAGCGGGGGTGATGTAGTTCTTCTCTTCCATGGCATAATTATGGCTGTTGCGGCTGTAGCTCAGCTGGATAGAGTACTTGGCTACGAACCAAGGGGTCGTGGGTTCAATTCCTGCCAGCCGCACCAACCCATACGAGGGCCTAGTTGAAAGACTGGGCCCTTTCTCTTTTTAGGCTTTTCTCAGCCCTTTCACAGAGATACCTTATAGTCTGCTTATGAGCACTTCTGACACCATTTCTGCCGTTTCTGACACCCCAGTGGCTGTTTGGTCGCAGGTCGATGCCAATAATGCCAAAGTACTAATGAATGGCAATGTGAACGTCTATTCCTTGGGCGGGGTTTGGACTCAAGTCCGCAATTCTCAAGATGTGTGGCTCAAGCAGGGCGATGGTAAAAACAAGTCTCTAATTTTTGATGCCTCCAAAGTCACTTTTCTAGATGGCGCTGGTATTGCATTTCTGATTGGGATTGAAGAGGCGCAAACAACGGCTGGCGCAAAGTTTGATGTCGTGGGCTTAGATGCTCGCTATGAACCGTTGCTAAGTGAATTCAATCCGATCAGTAATTTATTTCCCGTTCCTGTTGTAAAGCCCAAAAGAAGTTTTGTGGTCAGTACAGGAATGGCGACCCAAAATTTAATTGATGATGCCGTTGGATTAATTTCATTTACCGGACATCTTGCAGCTGATTTGGCTTGGTCTATCCGTTACCCCAATCAAGTACGCTGGGGTGATTTTGTAAACGCTGCTGTTCAGGCAGGCATAGCAGCATTGCCTATCGTTGGTTTAGTGGCGTTTTTGATTGGCGTCATTCTTTCTTTCCAGGCCGCTATCGGCATGCAGCAGTTTGGCGCAGTATCTTTTGTTGGTCCGCTGGCGGCCTTGGGTATTGTGCGAGAAATGGGCCCATTAATTACCGCCATTTTGTTAGCAGGGCGTTCCTCAGCAGCCTTTGCTGCCGAGATTGGTACGATGACTGTCAACAGTGAGGTGGATGCGCTTGTATCTGGCGGCTTAAGTCCAATTCGGTTTTTAGTTGTGCCACGCGTATTAGCAGGTATTTTGGTTGCGCCTATTTTGACTTTATTTGCTGACATCGTCAGTATTTTTTCCTCAATGTTGACGATGTTGATCTACGGCATTCCATTTATTAACTTCTACAACGGCATGCTCTCGGCTGTAGATATCGAAGATATTGGTTCAGGTTTAATTAAAGCAACTCTTTTTGGCGTAGTTGTCTCAGCGGTTGGTTGCCTGCGTGGCATGCAAACCGGAAATGGTGCGGCTGCAGTTGGTATTTCAGCAACGCGTGCAGTAGTTAGCAGCATTGTTTTGATTGTGTTGGTCGATGGTATTTTTGCCTTCATTTCCTATAAGACAGGTTTCTGATGGATACGCCAATTAAATCACCATGCGCCATCGATGTTCAAAACCTCACCGTGGGTTATGGCTCTAACGTTCTCATGCAAAATCTGAATTTCACCGTGAATTATGGTGAAATTTTTGTGATTCTAGGTGGCTCGGGTTGCGGCAAATCCAGTTTGTTAAAAAACTTGTTCGGCCTCTATCAACCTCTATCTGGCGATGTTCTGATTGAAGGGCAAAACATTACTACTGCAGATGGAGCGGAGCGTCAGAAGATCATGACCAGCTTTGGCGTGATGTATCAACAAGGTGCCTTATTTGGTTCCATGAACTTGCTCGATAACGTGACCTTGTTTATGCAGGAATATACCCAGCTAACCCAAGCGCAAATGGATTTACTGGCGCGTTGCAAGTTGGATTTAGTTGGTTTGTTGCCTTATGAGTCTTATATGCCCAGTGAAATTAGTGGAGGCATGCAAAAGAGGGCAGCGATCGCTCGTGCTATGGCGCTGGATCCCAAAATATTATTCTTAGATGAGCCATCTGCTGGCTTGGATCCTATTACGTCTGCTGATCTCGATAGTACGATCCAGGATTTATCAAAAAACCTAGGCATCACCTTTGTCATCGTATCCCATGAACTTGCCAGCATCTATGCTATTGCTGACAAAGTGATCATGCTGGATAAAGGGGCTAAGGGAATTATTGCTGAGGGTGATCCAAAAGTATTGCGCGATACCAGTAAAGATCCACGGGTGCATCAATTCTTCAATCGTATTATGAGCAAGGACGCAGCATGAGTAATAACTCAAATCCCAATTATTTTCGCTTAGGCGCTTTTGTGCTCGCTGCAATTGGTGTGCTGATTGCTGTGATTCTGATTTTTGGTGGAGGCAAATTCTTCCAAAAATCATTTATGGTCGAAACCTATATCAAACAGTCTGTAACCGGCTTGGATGCAGGGGCGGCCGTACGTTTCCGTGGGGTCAAGATTGGTCAGGTCACATCGATTGGCTTGTCGGGCGATATATACGAAAGAGATTTACCTTTTCATGATCGCCGCCAGTATGTGGTTGTCAGAATGCAAATTTTTGGTGACAAAGTAAATGAAGATCAAATTAGCGAGTTTGTAAAAAATAATTTGCGAGCTCGCATCAAATCTATGGGCATTACGGGTGTAAATTACGTTGAGTTTGATTTTATTGCTCATGCATCCGATACTCCCGCTCTCCCTTTTTCTTGGAAGCCCGAGTATCCAGTAATCCCATCTATGCCAAACCAAGCGGATGAAATTATTTCGGGTATTCAGAATCTGATTGGCGCCTTAAATAATATGAATATCGATGGCACTCAAAAGAAATTAGACGCTTTGCTGGGTAATCTCAATGTGCTGATGGCAGGAGATGGTAAAGGTAATCAGGGCGTTATTGAGTCAGTTAATCAGTTAAACATCATCATGGCTCGTATTAATAAGGCAACAGACAAAGAGGAGCTCGGGGTTCTGATGCGTGAGTTGGTAGCGGCTACCACTTCCTTACGTCAGACTATTACTAGTGTTCAAGGCGATACCGTATTGACAATAGAAAATATTAAACAGGCAAGCGAAAACTTAAACGAATTTAGCCGTATTGCCAGCCAATCACCATCAAGTCTTATTTGGAGTGACCCGCCGAAGAAGATTACACCCAATAGCGGTGCAGGACAGCCTGGAGCTCAGAAATGATAAAGCGAATTTTATTTAGCTTTGCCATCTTAGGATTGGTCTCTTGCTCCTTGCCCACTAGACCGCCAGTCGGGCCTACTACGTGGATGGTTGCTCCCGATAGAACTTCAGCACCGCGTCAAGCTCGCACAGATATTTGGTTAAAGATGGGTTCTGTATCGGTTACGCCGCCCTTTGATGGCAGATCTTTGGTCTACCGTACCGGTGATCAACGTTATGAAAAAGATTTTTATAACGTGTACGCGACTATTCCTGCTGAAATGATTGGGAACGCTGAACGCCAGTGGATGAATAAGGCGAATATTTTCTCCTCAACAGTAGGTCAAAGTAATAGCTTCTTTCCTTACTATTATTTACAGGCAACTGTAGAGGAGTTTTATGGTGATTATCGTAAACAACCAGAGGCGGTAGTGAGTGTAGAGTTTTTCTTGAGCGCAACTAATGCCGGCAAAGCAAATCCCTTGATTGGTGCAAACCGCTATACCAAGCGCGTAGCCCTCAAAGACAATACTCCTGAAGCGCTGGTATTGGGCCTACAAGAAGCACTGGCTCAGATTTTCCAGGAGTACGAAGCGCAACTTTATAAATATGCCGGTAATTTACCAAAACCTTTAGGCCAGTAATTTTATGAAATACAACTCAGTAAATATCTTCAAATTCGTTGGAGCAGTATTCCTTGTTGCCGCGAGCTCCATGACTGCGGTCCACGCAGATACATTTCCGAATAAACCGATTCGCTTGGTTGTTCCATTTGCACCCGGCGGCAGTACGGACATCATTGCGCGAGCCGTTGGTGATGCTTTGGGTCGTCAGTTGGGTCAACCGGTAATTGTCGAAAATAAAGCAGGGGGTGGTGGTTCTATTGGCGCGTTGGAAGTGATGCGCTCACCGAAAGATGGTTACACCATTGGTATGGCTACCGTTTCCACCACAGCAGCCAATCCAGCGATTAACCCAAAGATTGGCTACGATCCTGTGACGGACTTCACGGCCATTAGTAATATTGCTGCGACACCGAACATCATTGCAGTAAATCCATCATTTCCGGCAAAGGATTTCAAAACCTTTATGCAGGTTTTGAAAGCTAATCCTGGAAAATATTCTTATTCAAGCTCTGGTACTGGCGGTATTGGTCACCTTCAAACCGAACTTTTCAAGAGTTTGACTGGGGTATTTATTGTGCACATTCCTTATCGTGGCGCTGGCCCTGCATTGGCCGATACAGTGGGCGGTCAGGTTTCAATGATCTTTGACAACTTGCCATCGTCCTTGCCATTTATAAAAGACGGTAAGCTAGTGCCGATTGTGGTGGCTGCACCTAAGCGCTTGGCTCAATTGCCGAATGTGCCAACTTTTGCTGAAGTAGGTTTGGCGCCAGTCAATCGGATGGCTTATTACGGCCTTTTAGGTCCCGCAGGAATGCCAAAAGAGATAGTGGATAAATATACGGCTGCATTACAAAAGGTGGTGACCGATCCGGCGGTAAAGAAGCGCATTGAGGATACTGGCTCTATCATCAACGTAAATGGTTCTGAAGCATTTGCAAAAGAAATTAAGGCTGAGTACACCGTTTACAAAGAGGTGGTTGCTAAGCAGAAATTGCAGTTAGATTAAAAATATAAAAATTAGTTTTTGGAGATGAGATGGACTTAGGATTAAAAGGTAAGGTTGCATTGGTGATGGCGTCTAGCCGTGGCTTGGGTCAGGCAATGGCTGTGTCATTGGCCAAAGAGGGTGTGAGGGTAGCCGTTACCGGTAGAAATGCTGAGGGTTTGAGTGAGTCCGTCAAATTGATTGAGGCTGCAGGTGGACAGGCTTTTGCGCTCAATTGGGATCTATCCGATTCTTCTGTGATTGATGGCTTGGTCTCAAAAGTGGAGAAAGAACTCGGCCCCATCGATATTCTGATTAACAACACCGGTGGACCGCCGCCAACACCAGCAGCCGGTCAAGATCCGGCGCTTTGGCAAAAGAGTTTTAACGATATGGTGTTGTCGCTCATTGCTATTACCGATAGGATTTTGCCTGGCATGCGTCAGCGTAAGTGGGGTCGCATTATTACCAGCACCACTTCAGGCGCAATTGCCCCTATTAAAAATCTAGCCATTTCCAATACCTTGCGTGCTGCATTGCTGGCCTGGTCTAAAACATTAGCTGCAGAAGTAGCTGCTGAAGGCGTTACTGTTAACGTCATCATGCCTGGAAGAATTGCAACTGCTCGTCTGCGTCAGTTAGATGAAGCGCGCGCAAAGCGGGAGGGTACTAGCTATGATGATGTCGTTAAAGCCAGCTTAAGACAAATTCCAATGGGTAGATATGGCGATCCCAAGGAGTATGGCGATGCCGCTGCATTTTTAGCTAGCCAAAATGCATCATTCATTACTGGTACCGTCATGCGTATTGATGGCGGACAAATTCAGGCAATTTGATTAAATCATTTCTTCGTTTCTTGGGTGGTTTGAGATGTGATTTGCGTTCAAGTGAGTTAGCTTGGCTATTCGTTGCATTAACTCTTTCGGTAACAGCCTTATCTAGTGTCACTTTTTTAGCAGATCGAATGCAAAGGGCTTTTGCATTCGATGCCCGCCAACTCTTAGCTTCGGACTTGCTGATCGTTTCTGACCAGCCTTTACCCAATCTCTTTTTAGATGAGGCAAAGAGCAGGGGTCTACAGTTAGCTCAGACGATCGTGTTTCCGAGCATGGCAACTGTGGGCTCACACAGCAAACTCGCTTCACTTAAGGCGGTAAGCCCTCAATATCCCCTGCGTGGCGCTTTGCGTGTTCAATCCAGGTCTCAAGACAAGACATTAACTGCTGGACCTCAGGAGGGATCGGTTTGGGTTGACCCCGCCATGTTGGCAAGCCTGCATGCAAACGAAGGTGACTCCATTCAGCTCGGTCAAAAAGTCTTTGTAATTGGCGGAATTTTAGAGCGTGAACTCGATCGTGGGGCAGGGTTTATGAACTTTGCACCCCGCGTCATGATGCCCATGTCTGATCTTGCTGATACTGGACTGATTGGTCTTGGTAGCAGAGTAACCTACCGATTGTTATTGGCTGGTTCTGATGAGCAAATTCATTCTTATGGCGAATGGGCAAGTCAATATATTGAATCCGAGGGCATTAAAGGTGTTCGCATTGAAACTCTGGAGAATGCACAACCCTTGATGCGCAAAACACTTGAGCGCGCAGATCGTTTTCTCTCCTTGATTGCTTTATTAACTGCGATGGTAGCTGCGGTTGCCATTGCTTTATCGGCTCATCGCTACACACGCAAACAGGCAAATACCTGCGCTGTTCTGAAATGTCTTGGAGCCAGCTCCACCATGATCCTTAGGCGACAAGGGCAGACTCTTTTAGCGCTTGGCTTCATAGCCGCATTGATGGGCTCTACTTTGGGTTACCTTGGCCAATTTGTATTAACTCTTCTTTTGGGTAATCTTGTCTTAACAGAATTGCCCCCCGTCTCTTTTGGGCCAGTCCTTTGGAGTGTGCTGGTGGCCTGGTTCTTATTATTTGGTTTCGCTGGCCCGGCAATGTTCAGCTTGGTAAAAGTATCCCCAATCAGATTGATTAGAAAAGAATTTGATGGCATCGGCGTCTCCACTATTTGGACTGCTATATGTGGATTAGTTGCGGCAGTGATATTGATCATGCTTGCAGCACGCGACTGGAAACTAGCGTTATGGACAAGCCTTAGTTTTGGTCTTGCCATCCTGATTTTTGCCACTGCATCTTGGGGCATATTGAAGCTGCTTTGCAGGATACGTACTCAAGGTTTTTCTCTGGGGTTTGTCATTCTTGCTCAAGGTCGAAGAACGGGTCTCGCAGTGGTGCAAATTACAGCGCTCGGTATTGCATTAATGGCGCTCTTAGTGGTATTGCTATTGCGAGCTGATTTCTTAAGTGCCTGGCAAGGCAATATACCGAGTGATGCGCCTAATCGCTTCATGATTAATGTTCAAGGCGATCAGAAGCAGGGGCTTACAGAGTCTCTTCAGAATGCAGGCGTTACAGCTCCGCAGTTTTATCCAATGGTACGTGGCCGCTTGATTGAGGTGAATGGCAAAGACATCACGCCTAACGACTATGTAGAAGAAAATGCAAAGCGCTTAATCGATCGAGAGTTCAATTTATCCTATACCGACCAGTTGCCATCAGGCAATCAAATCCTAACGGGCAAGTGGATTGAGGGCGATGCGCCGCAGATTTCGATGGAAACCGGCATCGCCAAAACCTTGAAATTGAAATTGGGTGATCAGTTAACCTTTGAGGTTGCCGGAGAAAAAATTGTTGCCCCAATTACTTCCTTGCGAAAGCTTGACTGGGGATCGATGCGCGTGAACTTTTTCGTGATCATGCCGCCTGCACAGTTGAAATCATTGCCCCAATCTTGGATTACCTCTTATTACCAATCGCCTAAACAAGAATCTTTGGATTTTGATCTGAGTCAGGCCTACCCCAATTTAACTATTGTGGATGTTTCAGCCTCGCTCCAACAAATACAGGAAGTATTGAATAAGCTTTCCTCAGTATTGGGTTTGCTATTGGCATTTACGATTGCAGCAGCGTTCTTGGTTTTAATGTCAGCGATCGCAGCTACTCAAGATGAGCGTTATAAAAATGCGGCCCTATTAAAAGCTTTGGGAGCCTCTCAAAATACCTTAGCTCAGATTGCGAATATTGAATTAGTCATGATTGGCTTGATAGCGGGGTTTCTAGCAGGCCTAGCCTCTGGTGCCGCAGCTTGGGCTTTGGGCTATTTCGTGATGGAGATTCCATTTAATGCCTTTGGAGAGGCCTTATTCATGGGTGTTGCATTTGGGATTAGCGCTTGCCTTGCTTCTGGATATCGCTTTCAGAGAAGAATTCAGAAGGCGACTGCAGTGGAATGTTTACGAGAAGCCTAAGTTAGAAAATCAAGATGCAGTTCTTAATTCAATGTAACGAGGTTTTTGGGAAGCTCAACCAGTCGTGTGCCAGCTAAGCGGTCTGGAAGGGTTTGTCTATATAGAAAACTCTGACGATCTAAATAGATGCTCAGTGGCCAAATTAACAAAGCTACAGTGAATAGCATTTCAATAATTTGCCATTTCTCCAAATGAAAAGCCCATTGCAATAGAACGCAAGGAATGAGCCAGAGAGAGCCAAAGACGTAGCGCCAAAAAGCCTGTCGTTTAGTGAGATTAAAGCCGCCACGTCCAATCATACGAACCCGCCATGTTTGCATAGCGAGTGTTTGACCGGATTTAGTCCAGTACCAAACAAAATAAATCCCCAGCACAGCATAGAGATATACAAATGTCAGCCAACTTGGTAATGAGATACCAAATAGCATCCCTAAACCAAGATTAGGAACTAGAAAAGCAAATGCAATAACGCCAAGCAAAACCAGTTGCTCATAAAGACAGCAAGACACTCGTCTCCAAAATTGAGGTGAGGGTAATGCATCTAATTCAGCAGGTGTCATGCGACCGCTTAATAAGGAGAGCCGGCTTCTGCATTCGATCCAGCACCTTCTGCTGGCGCGGGTGCGCTCGGAGCAATGACGGCAGCGGGGAGAGCAGCCTTAGGTGAAATAGGATGTTGCTGAAGTGTTGGGGCATTAGCGGCAGTAGGCTTTTTCTTGAGTTCAGATTCAGCCAATTTCTTCTTTTGCTCGTCACTCAGTTTTTGGTAGGCATACCATGCCTCCGCTTTTTTCTCTGCAGGGAATTTTAGGCTGGTGAGGTAGTTTTCTCGGGCAATGCGACGATCCTTCTGCGAAAGATTTGACCAGCTTGTCATGCGAGACTGAAGTCGCTCTTGATCTTGTGCGCTCATCTTAGGGTAGATGTTAGCAACCTGAATCCATTTTTTGCGACTATCAGGCAGCATGTAATCCCAGTCGCTTTCTAACGGCGCAAGAATTTTCTGTTGTGCTGGCTTTAAACCATCCCAAGTACCATCAGGTTTCTTTTCAGGAATAGCAGAAGCCTTTCCATGTGGAGCGCTAGGCGCTCCTTGCGCTAGAGCTGGGCTCACCTGGGCGGCGCAGAAAAATGCTAATAGGGCAGCGCCACAAACTTGACCTGTTCTAGTTCTCATAGACATCAAACGAGTCAAGATTATTTGCTGCGTACTAAGTCGGATTGGCTATCAGATTCGGAAAGAGGGCCGTTTTTGAGGAAGGCCATAAATCCACTGTCTGCATATGCATCAGGAGGCACATCATCAGACAAAAGAGCGGCATCCACTTCGGCAATGTCATTAATACGAGAATCATCTTGCCATTGGGCAATGCCAATCAGGCCAAATACGAGGACCACTAGCGGAGCAATCCAGCCAACGCTATCCCAGAGACCATTAGATCCAGAGGTCCAATTACGTGATGAACCAACTAATACTTGCTTCTGAATGCGTACTTTTTCAGGTTTTCTAACTGAAAGGGCCTTCATACGTGCTGCATATAGGCGATCTTTCAGATGCTTGGGAATGCTCTGAGTACCTTGACGAAGCAGGGCAGCGCTAGCCTGGCCAAATTGGTCGACTTGGGTCTGGGTAAATTGGTCATCAAAGTGTTTCACAGCGTAATTCCTTTTAATTTCAATGCTTTAGCTAATGTCTGGGTGGCTCTAGAACAGTGCGTTTTGACGCTTCCTTCACTACAACTCATTGCTTTGGCCGTCTCAGTAATGCTTAGCTCATCCCAATAACGCATCAGGAAGGCTTCTCGTTGACGTACAGGCAATTTAGATATTTCTGACTCAAGGGCCTGTAAAAGCTGACTTTTTTCAAGCTTTTGAGCCCCATCTTGGTGAATTTCACTGTCATCAGGGGCTGAAAGGGATTCCAAAGGGTCAAAATCATCGCTTTCATCGGTCTTTTTGCCCATATTGGAAAACAAGGTGACCCAGGTATTTCTAACCTTTTGTCTTCTAAACCAATCATGAATACGATTTTGCAGAATTCTGGTGAATACCAGGGGCAGTTCTCCCGCTGGTCTATCACCGTATTTCTCGGCTAATTTGATCATGGCATCTTGCACGATATCCATCGCAGCATCGTCGTCACGCACGGCGTAAACCGCCTGCTTAAAAGCACGCTGCTCAACACTACTGAGAAAGTCGGATAGTTCTTGGGCTGATGCCATGCAATGGATTAGACCTGAATCTGTAAGAATTGAGTCATTTTAGGGGATTGCTATAGAATATAGGGCTTACTACCTAGAATCTCATTCAAGAAGTGGTTTTTTCCGGTAGCAGCGCCGTTCGAACTCAGGCCAAAAGCAAGAGATAGAACAGACCAAACAATTTTTTGCCGAAAATTGCAAAGGACGAAAGAAAATGAATACAAGTAGCGCCGAATTTTTAGCTACCAAAGCTAACAAAGACACAACAAATACAAATCTCGTAGAAGCGCCTCCAGAAATGATCGGTGCTGAAATGCTCGTGCATGCATTGCACAAAGAAGGCGTTGAATTTGTCTGGGGTTACCCAGGCGGGTCCGTTCTCTTTATTTACGATGAAATTTTTAAGCAGGATAAGTTTGAACATATCCTGGTTCGTCATGAGCAGGCAGCTGTTCATGCGGCTGATGGCTATGCGCGCGCAACCGGTAAGGTTGGTGTTGCCTTAGTTACATCTGGTCCGGGCGTTACTAATGCGGTGACTGGTATTGCAACTGCCTATACCGACTCCATTCCAATGGTGATCATCAGCGGTAACGTGCCAACGTACGCTATTGGTGAAGATGCTTTCCAAGAGGCTGATACCGTTGGTATTACACGCCCAGTAGTGAAACACAACTTCCTCGTGAAAGATGTTAAAGATCTTCCCTTGGTTCTGAAGAAGGCTTTCCACATTGCACAGACAGGTCGCCCTGGTCCTGTATTGATCGATATTCCGAAGGACGTATCTGCTGCTAAAGGACCATTTGTCTATCCAGAGACTCTGGACATGCGCTCCTACAATCCTGTTGTAAAGGGGCATAGCGGTCAGATTCGTAAAGCGGTAGCGTTACTGCAAGAGGCGGAGCGTCCATACATCTATACCGGTGGTGGCGTGATCCTTTCTGACGCTGCTCCAGAGCTCAAAGAGTTTGCCGACTTACTCGGTTATCCAGTTACCAATACCTTAATGGGCTTGGGCGGTTTCCCTGGCACAAGTCCTCAGTTCTTGGGCATGCTCGGCATGCATGGTACTTATGAAGCCAATATGGCGATGCAACACAGTGATGTGTTAATTGCTATTGGCGCTCGTTTTGATGACCGCGTGATTGGGAATACACAACACTTTGCAAGTCATCCACGCAAGATCATTCACATTGATATCGATCCTTCTGTTATCTCGAAGCGTGTCAAAGTGGATGTTCCTATTGTTGGTAATCTCAAAGAAGTATTAGTAGAGATGACTGCCCAATTGAAAGCCGCTGGTCCACGCAAAAATGGCGACAAAGTTGCCGCTTGGTGGGATCAGATTAATGAGTGGCGTAAAAAAGATTGCTTGAAGTACGACGAAGCTTCTCAAATTGTGAAGCCGCAGTATGTGGTGCAAAAGTTGTGGGAGCTGACTGGCGGTGATGCATTTATCACGTCTGACGTAGGTCAGCATCAAATGTGGGCTGCTCAGTTCTACAAGTTTGATCAGCCACGTCGTTGGATTAACTCAGGTGGTCTGGGCACCATGGGCGTTGGTTTACCTTATGCCATGGGTATCAAGAAAGCATTTCCGGATAAGGATGTATTTGCCATTACTGGTGAAGGCTCAATTCAGATGTGTATTCAGGAGCTCTCTACCTGCAAGCAATACAACACTCCCGTGAAGATTGTGTCCTTGAACAATCGTTACCTAGGTATGGTTCGCCAGTGGCAAGAGCTCACCTATAACAAACGTTATTCCAGCTCATACATGGATTCTTTGCCTGACTTTGTAAAGTTGGCAGAAGCTTATGGTCACGTTGGTATGCGTATCGAGAAAAAATCTGATGTTGAGGGCGCGCTCAAAGAAGCGATTCGCTTAAAAGATCGTACGGTGTTTATGGATTTCCAGACTGACCCAGAAGAAAACGTTTGGCCTATGGTTCAAGCAGGCAAGGGTATTACTGAAATGCTTTTGGGTAGCGAGGACCTGTAATGCGACACATTATTTCTGTACTCATTGAGAACGAGCCGGGTGCCTTATCGCGTGTGGTTGGTTTATTTTCTGCGCGTGGATACAACATTGATACTTTAAGTGTTGCACCTACTGAAGATCCATCCTTATCTCGCATGACTATCGTCACTTTTGGTTCGGACGATGTCATTGAGCAAATTACTAAGCACTTAAACCGTTTGGTTGAGGTAGTAAAAGTATTTGATTTAAGCGAAGGTCCGCATATTGAGCGTGAGCTCATGATGATTAAGGTACGTGCGGTAGGTAAAGAACGCGAAGAGCTCAAACGTACTACTGATATCTTCCGCGGTCGCATCATTGATGTGACTGATAAGAGTTACACCATCGAGTTAACAGGTGATGGTGCCAAGTTGGATGCCTTTATTGATTCGATCGATCGCGCATCGATTCTGGAGACCGTCCGTTCGGGTGGTTCTGGGATTGGTCGCGGTGAACGTATCCTCAAGGTTTAATTTTTTTTAACTGATTACTGCATTAATTACATTTTCAATACAAGGAAAGAGCATGAAAGTTTTTTACGATAAAGACGCTGATTTGTCCCTCATTAAGGGCAAGAAAGTCACCATCATTGGTTATGGTTCACAGGGTCACGCACATGCATTGAATCTGAAAGATTCCGGCTGTAACGTTACTGTTGGTTTGCGTAAAGATGGCGCTTCCTGGAGTAAGGCTGCGAATGCTGGCTTGACAGTAAAAGAAGTTGGCGAAGCGGTTAAAGATGCAGACGTAGTCATGATGCTCTTGCCAGATGAGCAAATTGCTGATGTTTATAGCAAAGAAGTTCACGGCAACATCAAGCAGGGTGCTGCATTGGCGTTTGCTCATGGCTTTAATGTTCACTACGGTCAAGTTCAGCCACGCGCTGACTTAGATGTGATCATGATTGCCCCTAAGGCGCCCGGTCATACAGTTCGCGGTACATACGCTCAAGGTGGTGGTGTTCCTCATTTGATCGCTGTTTACCAAGATAAATCTGGTTCAGCTCGTGATGTTGCTTTGTCATATGCAACAGCTAACGGCGGCGGCCGTGCTGGCATTATTGAAACGAACTTCCGCGAAGAAACTGAAACTGACTTGTTCGGTGAGCAGGCTGTTCTTTGTGGTGGCGCGGTTGAATTGATCAAAGCTGGTTTTGAGACTTTGGTTGAAGCTGGTTACGCTCCTGAAATGGCTTACTTCGAGTGCTTGCATGAGCTCAAGTTGATTGTTGACTTGATCTACGAAGGTGGTATTGCCAATATGAACTATTCCATCTCTAACAACGCTGAGTACGGTGAGTACGTTACTGGCCCACGTGTTGTGACTGAAGATACTAAGAATGCAATGCGTCAGTGCTTGAAAGATATTCAGACTGGTGAGTACGCTAAGAGCTTTATCTTGGAGAACAAAGCAGGTGCGCCTACTTTGATTTCACGTCGTCGTTTGAATGCTGAACATGACATCGAAGTTGTTGGTGCTAAATTGCGCGCCATGATGCCTTGGATTGCTAAGAACAAATTAGTTGACCAGACTAAGAACTAAGCATCTACTAATAGCAGTTCAATAAAAGGCTCAGAACAAAGATGATGTATCCGCACCCCATTATTGCGAAAGAAGGTTGGCCGTATTTAGCGTTAGTGGGGGCATTGACTTTGCTAGTTCACTATTTAGGTGGGATAGCTTGGTCATGGCCTCTTTGGATCATTTTTTTCTTTGTTCTGCAGTTCTTTCGTGACCCGCAGCGTATTCCTGCTTTAGGTCGCGATCTTGTTTTATCTCCAGCTGATGGCCGGATTGTTGTCGTTGAAAAAACTAATGATCCATATGCTGGCCGTGAAGCGCTCAAAATCAGCGTATTCATGAACGTATTTAATGTGCACTCTAATCGTAGTGCGGTAAATGGCTTGGTGAAAGAGATTCAATACTTCCCGGGTAAATTTGTGAATGCGGATTTGGATAAGGCATCTACTGAGAACGAGCGTAACGCCGTTGTTATCGATGCTAATGGCCAAGTAGTTACCTTAGTCCAGGTTGCTGGCTTAATTGCCCGCCGTATTCTTTGCTACATTCATGTTGGCGATCGCCTCAAAGCAGGTGAGCGCTATGGATTTATTCGCTTTGGTTCGCGAGTAGATATTTATTTGCCACTGACTGCAGAGCCGCTAGTGAGCGTTGGTGATAAAGTATTTGCAACAAATACAGCCTTGGCTCGTTTGCCTGGTTTGGATTGATTCGAAATATTATTCACTGGGATATTCTTTGACTACATTTCGCCGTCGTGGTCGTATTGACCGTAGCCGCCTCTCTCAGAAACGCCTTACTTCTTCACAAGATCAATGGGCTGAAGACTTAGGTGATGGTATTGATTACGAAGTAGAGGAATTACATCCTCAAAAGCCCCGCTTACGCAGCAAGGGCATCTATCTTCTTCCAAATGCTTTTACAACCGCAGCTTTGTTTTGTGGCTTTTATGCCATAGTGAACGCAATGAATCACCAGTTTGAGATTGCGGCAATTGCCATCTTTGCATCAATGGTATTGGACGGTATGGATGGGCGTGTGGCCCGTATGACCAACACTCAAAGCGCTTTCGGTGAGCAGTACGATTCTCTTGCTGATATGGTTTCATTCGGTGTTGCGCCTGCATTAGTCGCTTATGAATGGGCATTAAAAGATTTGGGTAAGTGGGGGTGGTTGGCGGCATTCACGTACTGTGCTGGCGCTGCCTTGCGATTAGCGCGCTTTAATGTGAATACAGGCGTAGTGGATAAGAAATTTTTTCAAGGCCTGCCAAGTCCTGCTGCGGGTGCTTTAATGGCTGGTTTTATTTGGTTGGCTGATGACAACAAAATTCCAGTTCGCGATACAGCCATTCCTTGGGTTGCCTTCTTGATCGCTGTCTATGCTGGACTCACTATGGTCTCAAATGCCCGTTTTTATAGCGGCAAGGCCTTAGATGTTCGTTACCGCGTGCCATTTGGCGTAATGGTTTTAATGATCTTGACTTTTGTCTTAATATCCTCAAACCCGCCATTAACGCTGTTTGGTTTATTCGTGGTTTATTCCATCTCTGGCTATGTAATTTGGGCTTGGGAGCGTCTCAGCGGCAAACGTTTTAGCTAATTCCCTATTTTTGGGGTATATTAATTCCATGTTGATGAATTTCTCACCTTTAACTGGCCTCCTTCTGCTAGCACTAAGCCTAAAGCTTGGGGCGGGTAAGGCCTGAGTTAATGAGATAAAGCAGATTCATTAACCACCACATACCAGCCCCAGCTAATTGCTGGGGTTTTTGTTTTATGAGATTGAGTTATCTGAAGAAGTTCAGAAGTGTTTAAAACCGGAGAGTAGTGATGAGCGACAAAGTAATCATATTTGATACCACCTTGCGTGATGGTGAGCAATCACCGGGTGCATCCATGACTAAAGATGAAAAAGTACGCATTGCGCGTCAGTTAGAGCGTCTTAAAGTAGATGTGATCGAGGCAGGCTTTGCTGCTAGCTCGGAGGGCGACTTCCAAGCTATATCTGCGGTTGCAGCTGCTGTTAAGGATTCTATTGTTTGTTCGTTGGCTAGAGCTAACGACAAGGACATCACACGAGCTGCCGATGCATTGCAAGCAGCGAACGCAAAACGTATACATGCATTCTTGGCAACAAGTCCATTACATATGGCCGTGAAATTACGCATGTCTCCAGAAGAGGTTTTAGAACAGGCTAAACGTTCCATCCGTTTTGCGCGTAACTTAGCTGAAGATATTGAGTTTTCTGCAGAGGATGGCTACCGCTCAGAAATGGATTTCTTGTGTAGGGTAGTTGAGGCGGTTATTAACGAAGGTGCATCTACTATCAACATTCCTGATACCGTAGGTTATGCCACTCCTGAGTTGTATGGAGAGTTTATTAAGACTTTGCGAACCCGCGTGCCTAACTCCGATAAAGCGGTCTGGTCAGTGCATTGCCATAACGACTTGGGAATGGCGGTTGCTAATTCCTTGGCGGGTGTAAAGATTGGCGGAGCACGTCAAATTGAGTGCACGATCAATGGCTTGGGCGAGCGTGCAGGTAATACTGCTTTAGAAGAAATTGTGATGGCTTTGCGCACTCGTAAAGACTACTTTGATATGGTGTGCGGCATCGATGCAACGCAAATTGTTCCAGCATCTAAATTGGTATCTCAGATCACCGGCTTTGTGGTCCAGCCTAACAAGGCGGTCGTCGGTGCAAATGCCTTCGCACATACTTCAGGCATTCATCAAGACGGTATTTTGAAGAACCGTGATACCTATGAAATTATGCGAGCAGAAGATGTGGGTTGGTCTGCTAATAAGATTGTTTTGGGTAAGTTATCTGGCCGAAATGCCTTTAAGCAGCGCTTGCAAGAATTGGGAATCACCGTTGAAGCCGAGGCTGATTTGAATGAAGCCTTCGCCAGATTTAAAGCATTGGCTGACCAGAAGTCAGAGATATTTGATGAAGATATCATTGCCATCATGTCTGATTCAGCGGCTGCTGAAGAGGGTGAGCACTATAAATTTATTTCCTTAAGTCAGCACTCTGAAACTGGCGAGCGCCCTAAATCTCGCGTGACGTTCCGCATGGGTGATAAAGAAATTAGCTCTGAAGCAGAAGGTAATGGTCCGGTAGATGCGAGTTTGAATGCAATTGAAGAAATTGCAAAGAGTGGGGCAGAGCAGTTGCTTTATTCTGTCAACGCCATTACTTCGGGCACGCAGTCTCAAGGTGAGGTTACTGTGCG
Organism: Polynucleobacter sp. JS-JIR-II-c23; assembly: GCF_035011225.1. Taxonomy (NCBI): domain Bacteria; kingdom Pseudomonadati; phylum Pseudomonadota; class Betaproteobacteria; order Burkholderiales; family Burkholderiaceae; genus Polynucleobacter; species Polynucleobacter sp. JS-JIR-II-c23. The sequence goes on from NZ_JAYGQT010000001.1 coordinate 1,029,402, forward strand.
TTTGGCAAAAGGCGGTCGTATCGTGAATGGGGTAGGTACCGACCCAGACATCATTGCCGCTTCTGCAAAAGCCTATTTATCTGCTTTGAACAAATTGCATGATCCGAGTCAAGCTAAGCTCAATGCACAGATGACTCCTTAATCATTGAATCATCTGTAAAGAGATTTACTTATTTAAGTCAGTGTTTTTATAGTACTTGGTGCCTTTGCCGGTGATTTCAGCAGCAAGGCCAGAGTCTGTCAATTGGTACATTAAAACTCCTGGGGCAACTACGGTAGCGTCTTGATAGGCGTCTCCATTTTTCTCGTATTTGGCTGCTGCTGTAACTTGCCCACCAAACGTCCATCCAGAATTTACAAAATCGTTCATGGCCGCTTCGGTTTCAAATACAAAAATATTTTGGAATGATTTAATGCCAAGACCCAAGCCAGCCTGAACTTCAGCCATATTCATATAGATGGTCTTCTTATTTGCTTTGAGAATCACAACGCCGCTACCGGTTCCACCTCCTGCAATCAGAATCTTCATGCCGAAGTTGCTAAAGGTCGCATATCCAACGGATTTATCAATGAGCTCTTTGGCTTTGGGTTGTACTTGGTATAGGTGCCTCAAAATTTCATCATTCTTTTTGAGGATTTCTTGGCGTTGCTGGGCAACCGTTTTATCTGATCCAAATGGGTTCGAAAATTGCGCCAAAACAGCACCGTTTAGACAAAAATAGAGGGTAACGAGGGTCGCCAAGGAGCGGAAAATAGGGTTCATTATTTATAAGTTATTGATTTATATAGTTTTTTAATGTTTTTCTGTGTCATTTATACCAACAGCATACCAATATCTGGTGCCTTGCTCGATCTTTTAGGGCGCAGTCTGCTACAATTCGATGGCTTTGATTTATAAAGCTTTTTTGTTTTATTTTGTTAAACACGCACGACACAGGTTGGGTGAAAGCTCAAGTGTTCGCAAGTAAGGAGTATTAAAAATGGCAGTTGCTGATATTAAAACGGCGGAAATCGTCAAAGATAACGCGCGCAGCGCAAACGATACGGGTAGCCCTGAAGTTCAAGTTTCATTGCTCACAGCCCGCATCAATGAATTAACCCCCCATTTCAAGGCTAACGCTAAAGATCATCACAGCCGTCGTGGTTTGTTGAAGATGGTTTCACGTCGCCGTCGCCTCTTGGATTACCTCAAGGGCAAAGATTTGGATCGCTATCGCGCATTGATTGAGAAATTAGGTCTCCGTAAGTAATTCTTATCGGTATGCAATGCCATCTATCTTAGGGTTGTTTCTTCGCGGATTCAGTCTTAAGCAGATGGCATGTTTTTTTGGGCGCTTCAAGATTATTTGTGTAGGGGATTGTGTCATTCCAATGAGCTTCTGAAAGTTGATTCAGAGTCTCCCTGGAATGGCATCCCTTGTGATCTTAAATCGCTCCAGTGTTGTCGTGACACTGCTTTATCCCACGACAAGCGCAACTCTCATGTGAGTTTTGCGTGAACAATTTGGAGAAGATCAGAATGACAATGTTTAAAAAAGCAGTAAAAAGTTTTCAATGGGGCAATCATCAGGTAACTATGGAAACAGGCGAGATCGCCCGTCAATCCGGTGGCGCTGTTATTGTTAACGTTGATGACACAGTAGTAATGGGCACAGTAGTAGCCTCTAAGTCTGCAAAGCCAGGCCAGTCTTTTTTCCCGTTGACTGTTGACTACCTAGAAAAAACATACGCAGCAGGTAAGATTCCGGGCGGCTTCTTCCGTCGCGAAGGTCGTCCATCAGAAGGTGAGACATTGATCTCCCGCTTGATCGACCGTCCATTACGTCCTTTGTTTCCAGAAGGCTTCTTGAACGAAGTTCAAGTAGTTGTTCATGTGTTGTCTATCAACCCTGATGTTCCTTCTGATATTCCTGCTTTGATCGCTGCTTCTGCAGCATTGGCTATTTCAGGTATTCCATTTGCTGGCCCAGTTGGCGCAGCACGCGTTGGTTACGCTAATGGTCAATACCTCTTGAACCCAACTCGTACAGAGCAAGCTACTAGCGAACTTGATTTGATCGTTGCTGGTACACAAGCCGCTGTATTGATGGTTGAGTCTGAAGCTAACCAGCTTTCTGAAGAAGTCATGTTAGGTGCAGTTGTATATGGTCACGACCAAATGCAGACTGCGATTAACGCTATCAACGAATTGGTTTCTGAAGCTGGCAAGCCAGAGTGGGATTGGACTGCTGCTCCTAAAGATGAGCCATTTATCGCTAAGGTAACTGCATTGGCTGAAGCGCCATTGCGCGAGGCTTATCAGATTCGTCAAAAGGGCGCTCGTTCAGACAAGCTCAAAGAAATCACTAAAACAGTTGTAGCTAAGTTACAAGAAGAAGGTGATGTTGACGCGGTAGCTGTTAACGACATCTTGTTTGAAATCGAAGCGAAGATTGTTCGTAGCCAGATTTTGAACGGTGAGCCACGTATTGATGGTCGCGATACACGCACTGTCCGTCCGATTGAAATTCGTAACGGCGTATTGCCACGTACACACGGTTCTGCCTTGTTTACCCGTGGTGAAACACAGGCCCTCGTTGTTGCAACTTTAGGTACTGCACGTGACGAGCAAATTATTGATGCCCTCGAAGGTGAATACCGCGATCGTTTCATGTTCCACTACAACATGCCTCCGTTCGCCACTGGTGAAACTGGCCGTGTAGGTAGCCCAAAACGTCGTGAAATTGGTCATGGCCGTTTGGCTAAGCGTGCATTGATTCCAGTATTGCCAAGTGCTGAAGATTTTGCATACAGCATTCGCGTGGTTTCAGAAATTACAGAGTCCAATGGTTCTTCATCCATGGCTTCTGTTTGCGGCGGCTGTTTAGCAATGATGGATGCTGGTGTTCCAGTTAAAGCACACGTTGCTGGCGTAGCAATGGGCCTGATCCTCGACGGCAACCGTTTTGCTGTGTTGACTGACATCTTGGGTGACGAAGATCACTTGGGTGATATGGACTTCAAAGTAGCGGGTACTGCTAACGGTATTACTGCGCTCCAGATGGACATTAAAGTTCAAGGTATTACTAAAGAAATTATGCAAGTGGCTTTGGCGCAAGCTAAAGAAGGCCGTTTGCACATCTTGAGCAAAATGCAAGAAGCAATGGGTTCAGTTCGTACAGAATTGTCAGCTCATGCTCCACGTATGGTTTCTTTCAAGATTCATCCAGACAAGATTCGTGAAGTAATCGGCAAAGGCGGCGCAACAATTCAAGCCTTGACCAAAGAAACTGGCTGTAGCATCGACATCAAAGATGACGGTACTGTAACAATTGCTTCTACTTCCGCTGAAGGTATGGCTGAAGCTAAAGCTCGCATTGAAGGCATTACTGCTGAAGCTGAAGTAGGTAAGATCTACGAAGGCCCAGTTGTGAAGTTGCTCGAATTCGGCGCTTTGGTCAACATTCTTCCTGGTAAAGATGGCCTCTTGCACATCTCTGAGATTTCTAATGAGCGTGTAAAAGAAGTTAAAGACTATTTGGCTGAAGGCCAAGTGGTTCGCGTGAAATTGCTTGCTGCTGATGAGCGTGGCCGTCTACGTTTGTCATTGAAAGCTGCGATGGCAGATGAAGGTGGCACGATTGCTCCTTTAGCTGGTGTTGCTGTTGAAGCAGCTCCTGCATCTGACGAAACTGCCTAAGCAAGAAGCCTCGGGAGTATTTATGCGCGTTATTGAAATTAAGGAATTTGGTGCCCCAGAAATGCTGGTGCCAACTACCCGCCCTGATCCACCAGCTCCTGCTGCAGGTACTGGCGAAATTTTGATCAAAGTTCTGGCGGCTGGAATTAATCGACCCGACGTTTTACAACGTAAGGGGCATTACCCGGTTCCAGCTGGCGCATCTGATATTCCCGGTCTTGAAGTTGCCGGTGAAATCGTTGGCGGTGATTTATCTCATCCTGACAATGTATTTGGTTTAAAGCTGGGTGATAAGGTTTGTGCACTGGTTCAGGGTGGTGGTTACGCTGACTTGTGTGCTGCGCCTGTAGCCCAGTGCTTACCTTATCCTAAGGGGTTTACTGACCAAGAAGCTGCAGCCTTGCCTGAAACGTTTTATACCGTATGGAGCAACGTCTTCATGCGTGGTCAATTGGCCGAAGGCGAAACTTTATTGGTTCAAGGTGGCTCCAGTGGTATCGGCGTGACTGCAATCCTGATCGCCAAAGCCTTAGGCCATAAAGTATTTGTAACTGCTGGTACGGATGATAAATGTGCCGCATGTGTAGCATTGGGTGCTGATCTCGCCATCAATTACAAGACACAAGATTTTGTAGAGGAAGTGAAGAAGGCAACTGATGGCAAAGGCGTTAACGTCATTCTTGATATGGTGACTGGCGCTTATGTGCAAAAAGAAATTGACTGTCTCGCTGATGATGGTCGCATTGTGATTATTGCAATCCAGGGCGGATCAAAAGCAGAAGTGAGTACCAATCAGATTCTACGCCGTCGCTTAACGATTACCGGCTCAACCTTACGTCCACGCCCAGTTTCATTTAAGAAGCAAATTACCAAACAGCTTTTTGAGAATGTTTGGCCTTTGCTCAATGCTGGCAAACTGAAGCCAGTCATTTATAAAACGTTTACGCTAGATCAAGCGGCAGATGCTCATGCATTGATGGAGTCATCCGAGCACGTTGGCAAAATTGTTTTAACTGTTTAGAAATATTCGTTACCCCTATGCGACCACTCATCGTTATCGGCAATTGGAAAATGAATGGCAGTCTTGCAAGTAATCAAGATTGGATCAAGACCGTTGCTCGTGGCATGGAGAGTGGAATGCCATCAGGACGTAAATATGCGGTTTGCCCGCCATTCCCGTATTTATCCCAATGTGCACAGTTGATTAAAGAGTATTCATTGGCTTTTTTGAATCTAGGCGCACAAGACGCATCAGCCCATAGTTCAGGCGCTTATACCGGTGAGGTTGCGGCCTCAATGCTCAAAGAACTTGGCTGTACTTATGTCATCGTTGGGCACTCTGAGCGCCGTCAAATGCACCAAGAGGTTGATGAGGCTGTTGCTGCTAAAGCCCTCGAGGTGTTGGACAATGGCATGACTCCAGTGATTTGTGTGGGTGAAACTGCTGATGAGAGAAATTCGGGCAGGGCGGAAGAGATTGTTTGTGCTCAAGTTGCAAAGCAGGCGGGTGTTTTACAAGATCGCCTTGCTGACTGCCTAATTGCTTATGAGCCAGTATGGGCGATCGGTACAGGCAAAGTCGCCAGCGCCCAAGTTGCGCAAGATATGCATCGCGCTATTCGTCTGCAATTGGCTGAATTTAATGAGGATGTTGCATCTCACGTTGGAATTTTGTACGGCGGCAGTGTCAAGCCTGACAATGCTGTTGAATTGTTTGCCATGCCAGATATAGATGGTGGATTGGTTGGGGGAGCATCCTTGAATCCCCAAGACTTTCTAGCTATTTGTCAGGCATAGATTTTTATTTGGAGATAAGCTGTGGAATGGTTTAAGACTTTATTGATCGTATTGCAGGTAATTTCAGCTTTGGCTGTCATTCTATTGGTGCTATTACAGCAAGGTAAGGGTGCCGATATGGGCGCTGCCTTTGGTTCGGGCTCTTCCGGTAGCCTCTTTGGCGCTAGTGGATCTGCTAATTTCTTGTCCCATACAACGGCTGTTTTTGCAGCAGTTTTCTTCCTTTGCACTTTAGGAATTACTTGGATTGGTAACAAGAAGGAAGTAAGTCCTGGTGTCCTCTCCGGAACTGTAGCCCCGGCAGCAACGCCAGCCGCTCCAGTAGCCCCAACACAGGACCCAAGCAAACCAGCAGTTCCTAAGTAAAACAGTTGGTTTTTACAGATTTTCTAGCCCAGAATTTGGGGTAGTGCACTTGTGCAATGCAGTAGAATTGATGAGTTTTGCAAGATGCCGACGTGGTGAAATTGGTAGACACGCTATCTTGAGGGGGTAGTGGCTTAGGCTGTGCGAGTTCGAGTCTCGCCGTCGGCACCAATAAAGGGTATTGATGAGCGTTTTTTGCTCCAAATCAATGTCTTATGTAGTGGAATAAGTAATAATTTGTTGTTTTTAGGATTTACCAGACAAACGAATCAGGGCTATTTTGAATCTCGCTAATTACTTTCCTGTTCTGCTTTTTATCCTCGTAGGTATTGGGGTGGGATTAGTCCCCATGTTCCTCGGAAAAATCTTGGCTCCTTCGAAGCCTGACGCTGAAAAACTCTCTCCGTATGAGTGCGGTTTTGAAGCATTCGAAGATGCGCGTATGAAGTTTGACGTGCGTTACTACTTAATCGCCATTCTCTTCATCCTGTTTGACTTAGAAACTGCATTCCTATTCCCATGGGGTGTAGCTCTACGTGACATTGGTTGGCTTGGCTACGCCTCTATGGTGATTTTCTTATTGGAATTCATTGTGGGATTTGTATATATCTTGAAAAAGGGCGCTCTCGACTGGGAGTGATAGATATGGCATTAGAAGGCGTACTTAAAGAAGGTTTTGTCACCACCACAGCGGACCAGTTGATTAACTGGACGCGTAACGGCTCCTTATGGCCTATGACCTTTGGTCTGGCTTGTTGTGCGGTAGAGATGATGCATGCAGGCGCCTCCCGTTATGACTTGGATCGATTTGGCGTCGTATTTCGTCCATCTCCACGTCAATCCGATTTGATGATTGTTGCCGGCACTTTGTGCAACAAGATGGCTCCAGCACTCCGCAAGGTTTATGACCAAATGCCAGAACCACGTTGGGTAATCTCTATGGGTTCCTGCGCCAATGGTGGTGGTTATTACCATAACTCTTATTCAGTAGTACGCGGTTGCGACCGCATTGTGCCAGTCGATATTTATGTTCCAGGATGCCCTCCAACTGCAGAGGCGCTGATCTACGGAATTATTCAGCTGCAATCTAAGATTGCTCGTACGAGCACGATTGCGCGGAAGGCTTAAGTTATGTCAGATCGTTTAATTCAATTAGCAGCCAACTTAGAAAAAGTTTTAGGTAAGCGCGCTAAATCCATTGAGATTGCATTAGGTGAGGTGACTGTAGTTGTTAATGCAGACACTTATTTTGAATCTGCCATGTTGTTGCGTGATGATCCTTCACTTGCTTTTGAGCAATTGATAGATCTGTGTGGTGTTGACTATCAAGATTTTCGTGATGGGGCATGGAGCGGTCTGCGCTTTGGCGTTGTAAGTCATCTACTTTCTTTGCAACACAACTGGCGTTTACGTGTTCGTGTTTTTGCGCCCGACGATAGCTACCCATTAGTAGCCTCAATTACACCAGTTTGGGCTGCAGCCAATTGGTTTGAGCGTGAAGCTTTCGATCTCTACGGCATTCTATTTGACGGTCACGAAGACTTGCGTCGCATTCTGACTGACTATGGCTTCATTGGTCATCCATTTAGAAAAGATTTCCCAATCAGCGGTAATGTGGAAATGCGCTATGACCCAGAGTTGAAGCGCGTTGTCTATCAACCGGTCACGATTGAGGCTCGCGAAATTACTCCACGCATTGTTCGTGAAGAGCAGTACGGAGGTTCGGTTTAAGTCATGGCACAAATTAAGAACTACACCCTCAATTTTGGTCCTCAGCATCCTGCAGCGCATGGCGTATTACGTCTAGTGCTTGAGCTCGATGGTGAAGTGATCCAGCGCGCTGACCCGCATATCGGTTTATTACATCGCGCGACAGAAAAATTAGCTGAAACACGTACTTGGATTCAAAACGTTCCCTACATGGATCGTTTAGATTACGTTTCCATGATGTCCAATGAGCATGCCTATGTCATGGCCATTGAAAAATTACTGCAAGTTGATGTTCCGTTGCGTGCTCAATATATTCGCGTGATGTATGACGAGCTCACTCGTTTGCTGAATCACTTGCTTTGGATTGGTTGTCATGGTCTGGATGTTGGTGCGATGGCTGTTTTCTTGTACGCTTTCCGTGATCGCGAAGATATCTTTGATATGTATGAGGCGGTATCTGGTGCACGTATGCATGCCGCTTACTATCGTCCAGGTGGCGTTTATCGTGACTTGCCTGATCAAATGGCTCAGTACACCAAGAACAAGATTCGCAGTACATCTGCCATTAAGCGTTTGAATGAAAACCGTAGCGGCACATTATTGGACTTCATTGAGCAATTTGCTAATGGCTTTGATGCCAATGTGGATGAGTACTGCAACCTCTTAACTGATAACCGCATTTGGAAGCAGCGATTGGTGAATATCGGTATTGTGACTCCAGAGCGTGCATTGCAGCTCGGATTTACCGGTCCGATGCTACGTGGTTCAGGTATCGAGTGGGATTTACGTAAGAAGCAACCATATGAAGTCTATGACCGTTTAGATTTTGATATTCCTGTGGGTGTGAATGGCGATTCTTATGATCGTTATTTAGTGCGCATGGAAGAAATGCGTCAATCTAATCGCATCATCAAACAGTGCGTAGCTTGGTTAAAGGCTAATCCAGGTCCTGTGATGAGCGACAACCATAAGGTTTCCCCGCCAAAGCGTGTGGACATGAAAACCAATATGGAAGAGTTGATTCACCATTTCAAACTCTTTACTGAAGGAATTCACGTTCCCGATGGCGAGGCTTACTCAGCCGTTGAGCATCCTAAAGGTGAATTTGGTATTTACCTGATTTCTGATGGGGCAAATAAACCATATCGTATGAAGATTCGTGCGCCAGGATTTGTGCACTTGTCGGCAATGGACGAGATGTCACGTGGCCACATGTTGGCTGATGCAGTAACCATTATTGGTACCCAAGATATTGTGTTCGGGGAGATTGACCGCTAATAGGCGTGCCAAGGAATATTTAATGACTACGACTCTGCAACTATCCGATAAAACACTGGCTGATATTCATCGCAATATCGCTAAGTATCCTGCTGAGCATAAGCAATCCGCTGTGATGGCTTGTTTGATTGCTGCTCAAACTGAGGTGGGCTGGGTTTCTCCTGAAGTTATTGAAACGGTTGCCCGGATTTTAGAAATGCCAAGCATTGCTGTTGATGAAGTCGCAACTTTCTACAATATGTACAACACCAAAAAAATTGGTAAATACAAATTGGTGATTTGCACTAATTTGCCATGCCAATTAACCCATGGTGAAACTGCAGCAACATACCTTAAAGAGACTTTAGGTATTGGCTACAACGAAACTACCCCATGTGGAACATTTACCTTGAAAGAGGGCGAGTGCATGGGCGCCTGTGGTGATTCACCAGTGATGTTGGTGAATGACAAGCGCATGTGCAGTTTTATGAGCAAAGAAAAGATTGATGCTTTATTGAGTGAGTTACGTGCAGAAGGGAAAGCAGCATGACCAGCTTGCACGATCGCCATATCAAGCCTTTAATCCTCGCTGGATTAAATGGAGATAACTGGCGTTTAAAGGATTACGAAAGTCGTGGTGGCTATCAACAACTACGTCGTTTAATTAACGACAAAGTATCTCCCGATGCCATCATTGCCGAATTAAAGGCCTCTTCATTACGTGGTCGCGGAGGCGCAGGCTTCCCAACAGGTTTGAAGTGGAGCTTTATGCCTCGTCAATTTCCGGGGCAAAAATATTTAGTTTGTAATAGCGATGAAGGTGAGCCGGGTACTTTTAAAGACCGTGACATCATGCGCTATAACCCACACGCTTTGATTGAAGGCATGATCATCGGTGCCTACACAATGGGGATTACTGTTGGTTACAACTATATCCACGGTGAAATCTGGGATGTGTATTCTCGCTTCGAAGAGGCGCTTGAAGAAGCGCGAGCAGCAGGATATCTGGGTGACAAAATTTTAGGAAGCGATTTTTCCTTCCAGTTACACGCATCCCCAGGTTGGGGTGCTTATATTTGCGGTGAAGAAACGGCCTTGCTTGAGTCTTTAGAAGGTAAAAAAGGTCAGCCGCGCTTTAAGCCACCATTCCCGGCAAGCTTTGGTTTGTATGGCAAGCCAACAACCATTAATAACACTGAGACATTTGCTGCTGTGCCATTCATTTTGGCCATTGGCGGTCCAGCCTATTTAGAGCTTGGAAAACCCAATAATGGTGGAACCAAAATATTCTCGGTATCGGGTGACGTAGTTCATCCAGGCAACTATGAAATTCCGTTGGGCACTCCATTTGCAGAGCTCTTAAAGCTTGCTGGCGGTATGCGTGATGGCAAGGCTTTGAAGGCTGTGATTCCTGGAGGATCTTCTGCGCCGGTTGTTCCTGGTGCGCAGATGATGGATCTGACTATGGATTACGACAGTATTGCAAAGGCAGGATCTATGTTGGGTTCTGGTGCCGTGATCGTGATGAACGAGACCCGTTGTATGGTCCGCGCCTTAGAGCGTTTGTCCTATTTCTATCACGAAGAATCATGTGGTCAATGCACACCATGTCGCGAAGGTACTGGTTGGTTATGGCGCATTGTTCATCGCATTGAACATGGTGAAGGGCGTCCAGAGGACTTGGATTTGCTGAATGACGTAGCTGCCAATATTCAAGGTCGTACGATTTGCGCTTTAGGTGATGCAGCAGCAATGCCGGTTCGTGGCATGTTGAAACATTACATGGATGAATTTGCGTATCACGTAGAACATAAGCGCTGCTTAGATTCTGCACAACCTTTATAAAGATTTAGAGCACGGGATATCTAAAAGTGAGCATGGTAGAAATCGAATTAGATGGTAAGACTGTAGAAGTTCCGCAAGGTTCGATGGTGATGCACGCCGCGAACAAGCTCGGCACCTACGTTCCTCACTTCTGCTATCACAAGAAGTTATCGATTGCCGCTAACTGCCGCATGTGTTTGGTTGAAGTAGAGAAGGCCCCTAAACCTCTTCCCGCTTGTGCTACACCAGTAACTCAAGGTATGAAGGTGTTTACGCATTCTGCCAAAGCTGTAGAAGCCCAGCGTTCTGTCATGGAATTCTTGCTCATTAACCATCCATTAGATTGCCCAATTTGCGATCAGGGTGGCGAGTGTCAATTACAAGACTTAGCGGTTGGTTACGGAAAATCAAACTCACGTTACGATGAAGAGAAGCGTGTTGTCTTCCATAAGAATGTTGGCCCATTGATCTCCATGCAAGAGATGACGCGTTGCATCCATTGCACTCGTTGCGTACGCTTCGGCCAAGAAGTTGCCGGTGTTATGGAGCTGGGTATGGTCAACCGTGGTGAGCATTCTGAGATCACCACCTTCGTTGGTCAGACGGTAGATTCAGAGTTGTCTGGAAACATGATTGATTTGTGTCCAGTTGGCGCTTTAACCAGTAAGCCATTCCGTTATGCAGCTCGTACATGGGAACTCGGACGTAAACGTTCAGTTAGTCCGCACGATAGCTTAGGTGCCAACACTACAGTTCAGACTAAAGCTAATAAAGTCATGCGTGTAGTTGCTCTAGAGAACGAAGCCATTAATGAATGCTGGATTAGTGATCGTGATCGCTTCTCTTATGAAGGTTTAAATAGTGCTGACCGTGTAACCACGCCAATGGTGAAGCAGGGCGGCCAGTGGTTAGAAACAGATTGGCAGTCAGCTTTAGATTATGTTGCTCATTCTCTGAAAACAATTTCAGCAGAAATTGGTCCTGAGTCCATTGGTGCTTTAGCCCACCCAATATCTTCCACTGAGGAATTGCACCTCTTGCAAAAGTTAGTGCGTGGCCTTGGCTCCAATCAAATGGAAACTCGATTGCGCCAAACGGATGTAAAAAATGCAGCAGCAGCGCCATGGTTGGGAATGCCAATCGCCAAGATCAATGAATTGGATCGCGTATTAGTTATTGGTAGTTTCTTGCGCAAAGACCAACCTGTATTGGCTGCTCGTATTCGCACTGCCAGCAAACGCGCCTTGCAAGTATTACGTATTGATGCGGGTGGTGATGACTGGTTGATTCCAAGTAGTGGTATTTCAGTAGCTCCAAGCGCATGGTTGAATGCATTGAGTGAAGTTGCACTTGCTGTTGCAAAAGCAAAATCAGTAACAGTGCCAGTTGGCACATTTAATCTAACCATTTCTCCTGCGGCGCAGAAGATTGCCGATAGCTTGCTTTCCGGTGAATCAAAGGCTGTATTGCTTGGTTCTGCTGCTATTGCGCATCACCACGCTTCTGACTTGCACGTCATGGCGCAATTTATTGCTGATCAGACTGGTGCTACTTTAGGCTTCTTGCCAGTTGGCGGCAATGCCGTTGGTGCATCTTTAGTGAATGCTAACGGCGTGGGTGTTGAGTCAGTCTTATCTGGCGAACGTCGCGCAGTGATCTTGATGAATATCGAGCCAGATTCAGATATGCCAAACCCAGCAGCTGCTCGTGCAGCTTTGGCAAAGGCTAATACCGTTATTGCTTTGAGCGCCTATAAGAGTGCTGACTTGATGGAGGTAGCTGATGTCATTCTGCCTACTTCAGTGTTCTCAGAGACAGTCTCAACCTTTGTGAATTTAGAGGGAAGAGTTCAAACAGTCCAGCCTTCAGTGAAGCCTTTAGGTGATTCACGTCCAGCTTGGAAAGTATTGCGTGTATTGGGTGGGCTCTTAGGTTTAGACGGTTTCTTGTTTAATGCTCCTGAGGAAGTCCTAGGAGAAGCATTGGACGATGGTTATTGCAATCGCTTAAATAACAAAGCTACTAGCTCTTCGATTGCCAATGGAAATCTAGCGCCTTTCAATGGTCTCGAGCGTTTGGCAGATGTCAACATTTATGCTGGCGACCAAATCGTACGGCGTTCTTCAGCCTTGCATTTAACGCGTGATGCTAAGCGCGGCAATCAGGTGGGCTTAAATAAAATTACTTTCGCTGAATTGGGTCTCAAAGAGGGTGATGCAGTGTGCGTTACCCAAGACTCTCATTCAGTCGATATGCCGGCAACATTAGAAGTGAATTTAGCGCCTGGAGCTGTCAGAATTTCTGCTGGCACCATGGCTAGTGCCAAATTGGGATCGATGTTTGGTCCAGTATCTATTTGTAAGGCATAAGGGACGAGATGGATAATTTCTTGAACCTCATTACCACTCAAGGCGAGGCTATTTTTGGCTCATTGTGGCCCTTGGTTTGGGCATTGATTCGTATTGTGATCATCGTATTGCCGATGTTTGGATGCGTTGCCTATCTAACCCTTTGGGAAAGAAAGTTGATTGGCTGGATGCATATTCGTCTTGGCCCAAATCGCGTAGGTCCACTGGGTTTATTACAGCCAATTGCTGATGCATTAAAGCTCTTGATGAAAGAGATCATTGCACCTGCTCAAGCTAGTAAGGTTTTGTACTTCATTGCACCAATCATGGTGATCATGCCTGCATTTGCTGCTTGGGCGGTGATTCCATTTCAGGCAAAGATGGTTTTGGCTGATGTAAACGCAGGCTTGCTGTACATCATGGCTATTTCTTCTATTGGTGTTTATGGGGTCATCTTGGCTGGTTGGTCCTCTAACTCTAAATATCCATTCCTCGGTGCAATGCGCGCATCAGCCCAAATGATCTCCTATGAGATTGCAATGGGTTTTGCATTGGTTACCGTCTTGCTTACCTCGGGTTCATTAAATTTAAGTGCCATCGTAACCTCACAAGAGCAGGGCTACTTTGCCAGCATGGGCCTTAATTTCCTCTCGTGGAATTGGCTGCCTTTACTGCCAATGTTCTTGATTTACTTTATCTCTGGTGTTGCTGAAACAAACCGCCATCCATTTGACGTGGTTGAGGGTGAATCCGAGATCGTAGCTGGACACATGGTTGAGTATTCAGGCATGTCTTTTGCCATGTTCTTCTTGGCTGAATATGCCAACATGATTTTGATTGCAGCTGTTGCATCCATCATGTTCTTAGGCGGTTGGTTGCCGATTGTTGACTTGCCAATCTTGCGTGATATTCCAGGGTTCTTCTGGTTATTTGGTAAAACATTCTTTCTATTGTCTTGCGTTATTTGGTTGCGCGCTACATTGCCACGCTATCGCTACGACCAAATCATGCGCTTGGGCTGGAAAATCTTTATTCCCATCTCAGTATTCTGGGTGGTTGTTATCGGCGCGTGGGTTGTATCCCCATGGAATATTTGGAAATAAGTTGATAAATCATGTTTAAGAAAATTTCCCAATTCCTCGATAGCTTGATGCTAAGAGATATCTTGGTCGGTATGTCTATTACTGGTCGCTATCTCTTCAAGCCAAAAATTACCGTTCAATACCCCGAAGAGAAGACTCCGTTATCCAGTCGCTTCCGTGGTTTACATGCACTTCGTCGCTATGAAAATGGTGAAGAGCGCTGTATTGGCTGCAAGTTATGTGAAGCAGTATGCCCAGCTTATGCCATCACCATTGAAACTGCTGAACGTGATGACGGCACTCGTCGTACCAGCCGTTATGACATTGACCTTACTAAATGTATTTTTTGTGGTTTCTGTGAAGAGGCTTGCCCAGTAGACGCTATTGTTGAAACAAATATTTTTGAGTATTTCGGCGATAAGCGCGGTGACTTGTACTTCACCAAAGATATGCTTTTAGCTGTGGGCGATAAATACGAAAAAGATATTGCCGCTAACCGTGCAGCTGATGCACCTTACCGTTAATCGAATCGAGCTTAACTAATATGACATTCGATCCATCTACTTTATTTGCCATGTTCTTCTATGGCTTTGCAGGCTTATTGGTGATTTCTGGGCTTCGCGTGATTACGGCTCGTAACCCAGTGCATGCAGCACTATTTTTGGTATTAGCGTTCTTTTGCGCATCAGGCCTTTGGATGTTGCTCAAGGCAGAGTTCTTAAGCTTGGCCCTGATACTAGTTTATGTTGGCGCAGTCATGGTCCTGTTCCTCTTCGTAGTGATGATGCTGGACTTAGATATTGAGCATTTACGTCGCGATTTTAAAAAGTTTCTGCCAGTTGCCTTCTTGATGGGTGCCGTTATTGTTCTAGAGCTTTCGATTGTGATTATTCGTAGCTTTATTGGAACCAATGCTCCAGTGCAACCTATGCCAGAAGAAATGATGGCTAACAATACCCAAGCTTTGGGCATGTTGATCTTTGTGGATTATGTATACGCCTTTGAAGTTGCTGGTGTGATCTTACTAGTGGCGATTATTGCCGCAGTTGCATTGACATTGCGTAATCGCAAAGACTCTAAATCGCAGAACATTCACGAGCAAGTCAATGTCGTTGCAGCAGATCGCATGCGCATTGTGAAAATGGGTTCAGACATGGCTGCAAAGCAAGATACAAGAGGGGAGAAGAAATGAATATCACTCTCGCTCATTATTTAGTGCTGGGTGCGATCTTATTTGCAACTAGCGTTATCGGAATTTTCTTAAACCGCAAGAATGTCATCGTTTTGCTGATGGCAATTGAGCTGATGCTTCTCTCGGTGAACATGAACTTTGTAGCTTTCTCCCATTATTTGGGTGATATGGCTGGTCAAGTATTCGTATTCTTTATTTTGACTGTGGCAGCTGCTGAGGCGGCTATCGGCTTGGCAATTTTGGTTGTGCTCTTCCGTAAGGTTGACACAATTAATGCCGATGATCTTGACCACCTTAAAGGCTAGTCATGCAATTGACCTTAAACATACCTGTACTTTGCGCCATTCCTTTGGCGCCTTTAGTCGGCTCCATCATCGCTGGTTTCTTTGGCACCAAATTAGGCGGCAATCGCATTGGTCATGGGGCTAGTCAGTTTGTGACTATTTTGGGCGTAACCATTGCATTCGTGCTTTCCTGCAATGTATTAGTTCAAGTGATGGATGGCTTCTATTTCAATGGAACTGTTTACCATTGGATGCAATTAGGCGAACTCAATTTAGATATTGGCTTCCTGATTGACCCTTTAACGGCAACCATGATGTGCGTCGTGACCTTTGTGTCATTGATGGTCCACATCTACACCATTGGCTATATGCACGGTGAAGAAGGTTACAACCGCTTCTTCTCCTACATCTCCTTATTCACCTTTGCTATGTTGATGTTGGTGATGAGTAATAACTTATTGCAACTCTTCTTTGGCTGGGAAGCTGTGGGTGTGGTTTCTTATTTGTTGATTGGCTTTTACTTTGAGCGCCAGTCTGCAGTGTTTGCCAATATGAAGGCTTTCTTAGTTAACCGCGTTGGTGACTTTGGTTTCATCTTGGGCATCGGTATTCTGTTGGCCAGTACTGGCTCGATGCAATATGACGTGATCTTCTCGCAGAATTCTGCTTTAGCAGCCCAGACATTGCCAGGTACTAGCTGGAATTTGATGACCGTTACCTGTATCTGTTTATTTATTGGTGCAATGGGTAAGTCAGCCCAATTCCCATTACACGTTTGGCTACCAGATTCGATGGAAGGTCCAACACCAATCTCTGCATTGATTCATGCTGCAACCATGGTTACTGCTGGTATTTTCATGGTGTCACGCATGTCACCACTGTTTGAGCTTTCAGATGTCGCGCTGAGCTTTATCTTGGTGATTGGTTCAATTACAGCACTCTTTATGGGCTTCCTCGGTATTGTGCAAAACGATATCAAGCGCGTTGTTGCTTATTCGACCTTATCTCAGCTGGGATATATGACAGTCGCTTTGGGTGTATCTGCATACCCAGTGGCTATCTTCCATTTGATGACGCACGCTTTCTTTAAAGCATTGCTATTCCTTGCTGCAGGTAGCGTAATTCTTGGTATGCATCACGAACAAGATATGCGCAAGATGGGCGGACTCTGGAAATATATGCCAATTACTTGCTTGATGATGTTGTTGGGAAATTTAGCCCTAGTCGGGACCCCATTCTTCTCAGGCTTCTATTCAAAAGACTCCATTATTGAAGCGGTAGCTGCAAGTCATATCCCTGGTTCAGGTTTTGCTTACTTTGCTGTCATGGCTAGCGTATTCGTAACAGCCCTGTATTCATTCCGTTTATATTTCTATGTATTCCACGGTAAAGCACGCTGGGGTCATGAGGATTCACATGCCCACGACCATCATCATGATCATGCGGAGCAGGGTGACGATCATGCGCATCATGGTTTAGCTCCAGGTCAAAAGCCCCATGAATCACCATTCGTTGTGACATTGCCATTGATTCTTTTGGCAATTCCATCCGTAATTATTGGTTTCTACACAATCTCACCGCTGTTATTCGGAACTTACTTTGGCGATTCCATCTTTATCGACTTAGCACGCCATCCGGTGATGAAAGAGTTGGAAGATGAGTTCCATGGTCCGGTTGCAATGGCAATTCATGCATTCACTTCACCAGTCTTGTTGTTAGTAGTACTTGGCGTGTTGACTGCTGCGATTGGTTATCTCTGGGCGCCCAAGCTACCAGCCAAAGTTGCCGAAACATTTGCACCAATTAAGAAATTATTTGATAACAAGTACTACCTCGATGAAATTAACCAAGCCGTGTTTGCTAAAGGCCTTATTTGGATCGGCAGCTTCTTATGGCATCGTGGTGATCAAAAGATCATCGATGGTTTCTTTGTTAATGGCAGTGCGCATGCAGTAGGGCGCTTTGCCGGAGTAATTCGTCATTTGCAATCCGGTTATCTCTACCACTATGCCTTCGCAATGATTGCGGGCCTAGCAGTATTGTTGGCTTGGGTTTTGTATGCTTACCTGCCTTTTGTTCGCTAGGCCTTTGTTACTTAAGTAGCCACTATGATTCTTTCTTACGCCATTTGGACCCCGATTGTCTTTGGACTCATTATTTTGTTTTATGGGTCTGAAAGATCAACTGCCGGTGTACGCTGGTTGACCCTGATCGGAGCGGTACTTAGCTTCATTGCAACGCTTCCATTGTTGATTAATTTTGATATCGCTAATTCTGGAATGCAGTTCGTTGAAAAGATCAGCTGGATTCCACGTTACGACATTAATTACCACCTCGGTATTGACGGTATTTCTGTTTGGTTCATTGTTTTAACAGCGTTCATCAACATCATCGTGGTGATTGCAGCGTGGGAAGTGATCCAGACTAAAGTGTCGCAATACATGGCCTCATTCATGATCCTTTCTGGATTAATGATCGGCGTATTTTGTGCTCTTGATGCATTACTGTTTTACGTCTTCTTTGAAGCGACATTAATCCCGATGTACATCATCATTGGTGTATGGGGAGGGCATAACCGTATTTATGCAGCATTCAAGTTCTTCTTGTACACCTTGCTTGGCTCATTACTTACTTTGATTGCCATGCTGTATTTGTACAACGTGACTAATACATTCGATATTCTGGCTTGGCAAAATGCTCGCCTAGATATCGTTGAGCAGATTCTATTGTTTGCAGCATTCTTTATGGCATTTGCCGTGAAGGTTCCAATGTGGCCATTACATACTTGGCTACCAGACGTCCACGTTGAAGCTCCAACAGGTGGCTCAGTAGTCTTGGCTGCGATCATGTTGAAGCTCGGTGCATATGGCTTCCTGCGCTTCTCTTTGCCAATCGCGCCAGATGCAAGCCAGTACTTAGGCCCTTTTGTAATCTTCTTATCTTTGGTTGCGGTGATCTATGTAGGTGCAGTTGCTCTTGTTCAAAAAGACATGAAAAAACTGGTTGCCTATTCTTCAGTTGCTCACATGGGCTTTGTAACCTTAGGCTTCTTCCTCTTTAGTCCGCTGGGTATTGAGGGCGGCATTGTGCAGATGATTTCACACGGCTTTGTTGCCGGTGCGATGTTCTTGTCCATTGGCGTCCTTTATGACCGCATGCATACCCGTCAGATCGCTGATTACGGTGGCGTAGTGCATCGCATGCCTGCATTTACTGCATTTGCCGTACTAATGGCGATGGCCAACTGTGGTTTACCTGCTACCTCTGGTTTTGTTGGTGAATTCATGGTGATCTTAGCTGCTGTTGATTACGATTTTGTCATCGGTATCCTAGCTGCTACAGCATTGATCTTAGGTGCAGCATATTCCTTGTGGATGGTGAAGCGCGTATTTTTCGGTACCGTTAACAATGCTCACGTTGAAGAGTTGAAGGACTTGAACTGTCGCGAATATTTCTTGATGGCAGTTTTATCTATCTGTGTAATTGGTATGGGTGTCTATCCAAAACCATTCACGGACATCATTCATCCAGCTGTAATTAATCTGTTGCAGCATGTTGCTGTCAGCAAACTCTGAGTAAGTACAAATGCAAGCATTCGACCTTTACGCCATCCTGCCGGAACTTGTTTTACTTGTAGCAACCTGTTTGTTATTGGTTGCTAGCGTTTATGTTCGCGAAAGAGTGACATCTACCCCTGGTGTTGAGCAAGACATCTTTCATACTCCGCGTGGAGTTGGCTTCGTGTACTTTTTCTCACTGATCTTATTGGGGTATCTCATTTTTGCTTTTATTGGCCGCATGGGAGACCCAGCGCTAGTGGCAATGAATGGCCTATTTCAGTCTGATCCATTTTCCAACTTGCTCAAGGCATGTTCATGCATCGCTGTTTTGGTGAGCTTGATTTACTCCAAGCAATATTTGATGGATCGTGCCTTGTTCCGTCCTGACTTCATTGTCTTGGCTCTGCTTGCTTTGCTTGGCCAGTTTGTATTGATCTCTGGTGCAAATCTATTAACTCTATACCTAGGCTTGGAGTTGATGGCTTTGCCTACATACGCATTGGTTGCAATGCGTCACAGCAGCGAAAAGAGCGTGGAAGCCGGTATTAAGTACTTTATCTTGGGTGCATTAGCATCCGGTTTCTTACTTTATGGCATGTCGATGCTCTACGGTGTCACCGGATCGCTTGACCTTATTGAAATCTTTAAAACCGTTGCCGACCCCCGTGTAAACCATTTGGTGATGGCGTTTGGCTTGGTATTTATTGTTGCTGGTTTGGCCTTCAAATTGGGTGTGGTGCCATTTCATATGTGGGTGCCGGACGTCTATCAAGGTGCGCCAACTGCTGTGACCTTAATGATTGCTGCTGCTCCAAAATTAGCTGCATTTGCATTGTTATTCCGTTTATTGGTAAATACCTTATTGCCTTTATTGGGTGATTGGCAGCCAATGCTGGTTTTGCTCGCAGTTCTATCGCTAGTTGTAGGTAACGTGACTGCGATTGCGCAAACCAACATCAAGCGCATGCTGGCTTATTCTGCCATTGCACAAATGGGCTTTGTTCTCTTGGGTATGCTGTCTGTTTTTGATGATCACGCATTTAGTGCGGCAATGTTCTACGCAATTACCTATGTGTTGACAACCCTTGGCACCTTCGGCTTATTGATGGCTTTGTCGCGCAAAGGTTATGACTGCGAAACATTGGATGGCTTAAAAGGACTCAATAAGAAGCATCCGTGGTTTGCTTTTATTGGTCTGGTAATGATGTTCTCCTTGGCCGGTATTCCGCCTACGGTTGGCTTTGCCGCTAAGTTAGGTGTTTTGGAAGCCTTGGTAGATGCGGAGCATACATTCTTGGCTGTAATTGCTGTGATTGCCTCTTTGATTGGTGCTTTCTATTACCTCAGAGTGGTTAAGGTCATGTACTTCGATGAGCCTGAGCATGAGATTGCAATTTCTGGTTCAGGCTTTGCCAAAGGGCTCTTGAGTCTCAATAGCATTCTGGTTTTAGTGATCGGCATTGTTCCTGCGGGTTTAATGAGTCTTTGCTTAGATGCAATGCGCCGTACCTTACTGGGATCTTAAAAGGAATTAACATCTACCTAAAGGCTCCGTAAGGGGCCTTTATCATTTCAGGTGCCATCAAAATGACATTCAATTTAGTTAAGCTTGTTTAATCAATAACAGACGGAATATGTACTAAGACCTATGACTGAAAAATCATTTGAAGATCTACCGACTGGTGATAAACATTTACGTGAAGAGCGTTTATCTGGCGAAGATATTTACGGCGGCATCTTTTTAAACATGAAGCGAGATAAAGTGTCATTGCCTGATGGTGAAGAGGCGATACGCGAATATTTAACCCATCCGGGTGCTGTAGCTATTGTTGCGATCTTGGATGATGGTCGTGTGTTGCTCGAGCGACAGTATCGCTATCCGATTGCAAAAGCTTGTATTGAAATTCCTGCGGGAAAGTTAGACCCCAGGGAAGATCATCTGGTTTGTGCGCAGCGAGAGCTTAAAGAAGAAACTGGGTATACGGCCAAAAAATGGAGTTTCATTCGTCGTATTCATCCTGTAATTTCGTATTCAACAGAGTTCATTGATATCTATCTGGCAGAGGAATTGATACCTGGTAAAAGCCATCTAGATGATGAAGAATTTTTGGACGTATTTGCTGCTCCATTGGAGCAATTGATATCCTGGGTTGAGGATGGCGAGATTACGGACGTCAAAACCACGATAGCCACCTATTGGCTTGATCGCTATCGTAGGGGCTTAGTAAAGCCGCATCTAATCGAATAGGGGGCATTCAAACCCGATTAAAATAGGGTATTGAATTTATCGTTTTTGCCCTTATATACGTTTTATGAAAGTTTATAACTTAGCCTGCCCCTTAGACCATCGCTTTGAAGGATGGTTTGCTTCAGAAGAAGATTGCCTTGCTCAGCAGGACAGGGGGATGCTTGCGTGTCCAGTATGCGACAGCACAGAAATCACCCGCATGCCTTCAGCACCACATATTGGTAAATCAAGCTCTACTGAGTTAGCTTTACCTAAGACTGAATCTGAAAGTCTTAGTGGGGGCGTTGTTGCTTTGACTGGTAGCGACCATTCTCATCTCGAGGCTCAAGTACAGGCCGCCTTTTTGAAAGGTATGCGTGAGCTAATGGGTCGCTCTGAGGATGTTGGCAATTCTTTTGCCGATGAAGCTAGAAAGATTCACTACAAAGAATCTCCTGAGCGAAGTATTCGTGGCCAAACCACCTTGGATGAGGCCGAAGCCTTAAGGGAAGAGGGTATTGATGTACTCTCGATGCCAATGATTCCCGCTCTTAAAAATACACTACAGTAATTTTTTACTTCATCCTGGCAAATAAAAAAGCGATCCGAAGATCGCTTTTTTGCTAATCACTTCCTGATATTACTTAGAGGTAGGCATTACAAACTCTGCGCCTTTAGCAATACTCTCAGGCCAGCGTTGCATCACACTCTTTTGTTTGGTGTAGAAACGTACGCCTTCTTTGCCATATGCATGCATATCGCCAAAGATCGACTTTTTCCAGCCACCAAAGCCGTGCCATGCCATGGGTACTGGAATTGGTACGTTAATACCAACCATGCCTACTTGTACGCGACGAGCAAATTCACGGGCAATATTGCCATCGCTTGTGAAGCAGGCGACACCATTGCCAAATTCGCAAGAGTTAACTAAGTTAAGCGCATCCGTAAAATTGGCAACGCGCAAGCAGGACAAAACTGGCCCAAAGATTTCTTCTAAGTAAATCTTCATGTCCGGTGTGACGTTATCAAACAATGTGCCGCCGATAAAGAAGCCGTTCTCGTTGCCAGGAACTTTGAGTCCGCGGCCATCAACAAGGAGTTTTGCGCCCGAAGCTACACCAGCCTCAATATAGCCAGTAATGCGCTCTAGGGCTGCTTTAGTAACAATTGGACCCATCTCAGCATCAAGTTCCATGCCGTTTTTAACTTTTAGGGTCTTTGTGCGTTCGATTAGTTTTGGCATGATCTTCTCTGCTACATCGCCAACCAATACCGCTACAGAAATAGCCATACAGCGTTCGCCAGCGGAGCCGTAAGCAGCACCAACCAGGGCATCAATTGCTTTATCAATATCAGCGTCAGGCATGATCACCATGTGGTTCTTTGCGCCGCCTAAAGCTTGGGAGCGCTTGCCAAAGTGCGAGCAGCGCTCATAGATGTAATTGGCAATTGGAGTGGAGCCCACAAAACTTACCGCTTTAACATCTGGATTTTCTATTAAGGCATCAACCGCTTCTTTATCGCCTTGAACAACGTTGAATACGCCGTCAGGCAGGCCAGCTTCCTTGAGGAGCTTAGCCATGAACAGTGAAGCAGAAGGATCTGTAGGGCTAGGTTTGAGGATGAAAGTGTTGCCGCAAGCAATCGCAACTGGGAACATCCACATTGGCACCATGACCGGGAAGTTAAATGGGGTGATACCAGCAACTACACCTAATGGCTGACGCATAACCCAGTTATCGATACCTGTTGATACTTGCTCGGTGTAGTCGCCTTTGAGTAGCTCGGGAATGCCAGTAGCAAATTCCACAATCTCAATACCGCGTGTTACTTCTCCTTGGGCATCGGTAAATACCTTGCCATGTTCTGCTGTAATGATGGCAGCCAACTCATCTCGATGAGCGTTTAGCAATTCAAGATACTTGAACATGATGCGTGCACGGCGCAATGGGGAGGTTTGACTCCATGACGTAAACGCTGTTTGGGCATTGGCTACAACTTCATCAACCTCTTTACGGCTAGCAAGCGCAACACGGCGCGCTACTGTTCCCTTGGTCGGGTTGTAAACATCGGCAAAGCGACCATCTTTAGGGTTAACTACATTGCCGCCAACAAAGTGGCCAATATCTTCTTTTGATTCAAAGGCTTGAGGTGCGTTCATAATCTCTTGTGGTGAGTATTTTTCAGGTTTTTATTAAAAAAGCCGTTTGGCCAATTAGCCTGCACGACTTCGCTGTCTCGTTTATTCTGCTTTTTAAGTATTCTATCGCTTTACGGCAATTTTCGTATTTTTGACCTATTTTTGGGCTTTTCAAGGCATTTATGAGTCTTTTATTTTCGAGCTATACCCTCAATTCCCCGCGGGGACCTCTAGAACTGGCAAATCGCATTGTGGTTGCCCCGATGTGCCAATATTCGGCCAATAATGGCGAGGCAACAGACTGGCACCTCATGCATTGGGGTAATTTGCTGAATAGTGGCGCTGCACTCTTCATTATTGAGGCCACCGGGGTAAGCCCAGAGGCCCGAATTACGCCAGCATGTTTGGGTCTTTGGGATGATCGCACTGAAGCGGCTTTGAAGGACAAATTAAGTCGAGCGCGCGGATTGGCTCCTGCCGTACCTGTTTTTATTCAGTTAGCGCATGCAGGTCGTAAAGCATCCAGTGCAACCCCCTGGGACGGCGGACAATTGCTCTCAACGGATCAGGGCGGATGGGAAACGCTAGCGCCCTCAGCGATCCCCCAGTTAGATGGAGAGCGTTTACCTCATGAATTGAGTAAGGTTGAATTAAAAAACTTGATTGATGATTTTGTAGCATCAGCAAAACGTGCAGATCGTATTGGAATTGATGGGATTGAGCTCCATGGTGCTCATGGATACTTGTTGCATCAATTTTTATCCCCTATCGCCAATCAACGCACGGATGAATACGGCGGCTCATTTGAAAACCGCATTCGCTTTCCGTTGGAGTTATTTGCTGCAGTAAGAGCGGCATACCAAGGTGTGCTTGGCATACGCATTTCAGCTAGCGACTGGATAGAGGGTGGCTGGACTCCGGAAGAAACAGCGAATTTTGCAAAACAACTTAAACCTTTGGGTTGTGATTTTGTACACATTTCTTCTGGTGGCATTTCGCCAAAACAAAAGATTGCGATTGGTCCAAACTACCAAGTGCCTTTTGCAAAGATAGTTAAAGATCAATCTGGTTTACCAACCATGACTGTTGGACTTATTACTGATCCCCAGCAAGCTGAAGACATTTTGCAAGCGGGTGATGCGGATCTCATCGCTCTGGCTAGAGCATTCCTATACAAGCCACGCTGGGGTTGGGAAGCTGCAGCAGCACTAGGCGGCACAGTTACTGCAAATGAGCGTTATTGGCGTTGTTTACCTCGAGAAGCGCAAGCCGTATTTGGTGACGTAAAAGTAGGGCAGCGATAAGCATTTAAAAATCATACGTTGGAGACACTAATGAAAAAATATTCAGTGATACGCAGTGCGCTTGTAATTTTGGGGTTTGGGATTTCATGCCTAGTTATGGCCCAATCCTTTCCGGATCATCCAATTACTTTAGTAGTACCTAATCCACCAGGCGGGCTGGTTGATACTTCGGCACGTCTATTGAGTGAACCATTAACACGTGTGATCGGTCAACCAGTGATTGTTGATAACAAACCCGGAGCCAGTGGTAATACAGCCTATCAGTATGTCGCCAAAGCAAAGCCAGATGGTTATACCTTATTGATTTCCTATTCTGGTTATCACGTTGGTAATCCGGCTTTATTCGATAAACTGCCTTGGGATCCTATTAAAGATTTCTCTCCAATTGCCTTGCTGACTGTTTCAACTAATGTCATTGCAGTACACCCTTCAGTTCCAGTAAACAATCTGAAAGAATTCATTGCATATGCAAAAGCTAATCCAGGTAAATTAAATTACGCCTCACAGGGCAATGGTTCTGTGTCGCATATTGGTACGGAGATCTTCAAGCAAACTACCGGTGTGGATATGGTGCATGTTCCATACAAGGGATCTGGGCCAGCCATTCAGGATGTTTTGGCGGGGCAGGTACAGGTATTTATTAGTACGCCACCCTCAGTCATGCAGCACGTACAAAGTGGAAAACTCAAGGGGCTTGCTGTGACCGGCAAAAATCGTCACCCTGGTATGCCAAACGTACCAACCACCGCTGAAGCTGGTCTACCATCATTTCAGTTGGAATCATGGGTAGCCCTCTATGCGCCTGCCGGAACACCTGCACCAGTAGTTACCAGGCTCACCAATTCCGTAAAGCAGAGCTTGGCATTACCTGAAATTAAAGAGCGTGCCGATGCCGCTGGTGTTGAACTTCGTTACTTAGGGCCAAACCAGACGGATGCGCTAGTTAAGAAAGAACTTCCTTTTTGGGCTAAAGCAATTAAAGCGGCAAACATAACTCTTGATTAAGAGCTTGGTTAAGCCTGGTCTCGTAAAGTGGGATCAGGCAATGCCAATGTAAATGCCCGGGCAGCGCTCAATAAGAAATGATCCTTCCCTGGGCCTGCGATGAGCTGAACTCCTACTGGCAACCCATTGGGCCCATTGCTGACGTTGATATTGATGCAGGGCAAACCTAGAATAGTCCAGGCCCTTGAGAAAACAGGATCTCCCGTGCCATCTTTAAGATTAGGTGCTTCTCCATTTGCGCTTGGGGCGATCAAGATATCAACTTCATTATTAAATAAGTCTTCTATAGCTGCCCTTGACTTATCGGCAAGGCTCAAATCTTTTGCATATTGCTCATAGCTAATTTCATCGCCTTCACTGAGTTGCTTCAGAAGTTGTGGGCTCAGTTTTTTTGCATAATGCACACGCTCAAAAGTAAAGCTGCGTGACATTTCAGAAATCATGATGCGAGTTTGGGCTTGGGTGAGCCCATCACATGTCTTTGGTAACTTCAGATCAATTACAGTGCCTTTGGCAATCATCTCGGCAGTATGCCGGGCAACAGCAAGAGCTGTTGCATTTTCCTTTTGTGCAAACGGCCAGTTAGATGTTTTGCAAATGGCAATGCGAGGTTTGTTATGCAAGACTTCAATTTTTGCTAGTCGATGATCGCCACTCATAGCTGCTACACCGAGCCCCACATCTTCTACTGTTCTACCAAAGCAACCCATGGTGTCGAGTGTTACAGAAAGACTTTTAATTCCCGCAATACTCACTTTGCCGTAACTAGGTTTAAAACCCACTACACCACAAAAAGAAGCGGGGCGAATGATTGACCCAGCAGTTTGACTGCCGGTTGCTAGTGGAACCATGAAATCGGCTACTGCAGCAGCAGAGCCGCTAGAGGATCCGCCGGGAGTGTGCTTTGGGTTATGTGGATTCGTTGTTAAGCCACTCTTAAATGTTGCAAACTCTGTTGTAACAGTTTTGCCTAAAATAATGGCACCAGACTGTCGCATCAGGGCAACCGCCACAGCATCAGCGACTGGATAGTGGTTGGCGTAAATGGGTGAACCATAGGAGGTCGGCAAATCATAGGTGTCATAAAGATCCTTCACCCCAATTGGGAGACCATGTAATAGACCCTGAAAGGCGCCCTTATCAAGCTGTTTGGCGCGAGATAAGGCATTTTCCTTACCCAGGCTTGCCCAAGCCTTAACAACGCTCTCTTTTTGCCCTATGCGGTCTAGGCAGGATAGGAGTAAATCAGTGGCTTTAATTTCCCTCTTAGAGAGGGCTTTGATGGCTTGGGTAGCGCTTAGGCTTTCTAGATCTTTCATGGACTCATTCTACTTATGGTGGCGTATGATCGCAATTGATGGTTTTTGTCCTAGATTTCGATAGAAGAGAAGTTAAATGAAGCAACATACAGTCCGTGAGGCCTGGCTTGAAGATGCAGTAAGGCATCTTGAGCCGGTCTTTTCAAAAGCAGGTTATGCAATCCCTCCCGTCAGGGTCTCATGCGGATTCCCAGCCTCTAGTAGCCCTAGAACGACACTTGGGCAATGTTGGCCTCGTGAGCGCTCAGGTGGTGGCGTGAATGAGATATTCATATCCCCTAAGTTGGATGAACCTGTTCAGCTATTAGACACCCTGGTTCATGAGCTCTGCCATGCAGTGGATGATTGTTTTAGCGGACATGGGGAAGACTTCAAAGGGATTGCTCAAACGGTGGGCTTGGAAGGTCCAGCAAGAATGGCCCATGCTACCGAGGAGCTCACGGTGAAGCTGATGATGATTAGCCAGGAACTTGGTCCATATCCCCATCAAGCGATTGTTTTCCCGCCCCCAAGACCCAGCAATGCCAGTCGAAGTAAGGCTAAGTGCGGTCAGTGTGGCTACGAGGTCACTTTGCTCAAGAAGTGGGCTAGTTATGGAGCGCCAATTTGCCCCAAGGACAACATCCGGATGCTGGAAGATGTTCCAGAGACAATCGAAAATACCACTGATTACGATAGTGAATCAGTTGGAAAGGGTAGCAAGAAGGCGCCAGATGAAATCCGTCGCGCTATTAGCTAGTTATTTGTAAAATTCATCTTCAACAAAAATAAAACGAGACACATTAATTATGAACGCAAAGAAAATATTTAAGAATCCCAAGATTGCCGTTATTCCCGGAGACGGTATTGGCAAGGAAGTCATGCCAGAGGGTGTGCGCGCGCTAGAGGCGGCCAATCGTAAATTTAATCTTGGTATGCAGTTTGATCATTTTGATTTTGCAAGCTGTGATTACTATCTCAAGCATGGCAAGATGATGCCGGATGATTGGTTCGATATCCTCATGAAGTACGACGCGATCTTTTTTGGCGCAGTCGGTATGCCTGACATTCTGCCTGACCATGTGTCACTTTGGGGAAGCTTAATTCAATTTCGCCGTGGCTTTGATCAGTACGTCAATTTGCGCCCAGTACGTTTATTGCCTGGTGTGCCTTGCCCACTTGCCAACCGTAAGCCTGGTGACATCGATTTCTTTGTGGTGCGCGAGAACACTGAAGGGGAATACTCCAGTGTTGGTGGAAAGATGTTCCCTGATACAGATCGTGAGATTGTTATTCAGGAATCCGTTTTCACAAGACAGGGCGTTGATCGAATTTTGCAATATGCATTCGACTTGGCGCAAAGCCGCCCTAAGAAGCATTTAACCTCAGCAACCAAATCCAACGGCATTGCAATAACAATGCCCTATTGGGATGAACGTGTTGAAGCGATGTCTAAGAAATTTGCTGATGTAAGAGCTGATAAATACCACATCGATATTTTGGCTGCTCACTTCGTTATGAATCCAGATCGCTTTGACGTTGTAGTAGCAAGTAATTTATTTGGCGATATTCTCTCGGACTTGGGTCCTGCATGTACCGGCACAATTGCTGTTGCACCATCTGGCAGCATCAACCCTGAAGGTAAATTCCCATCCTTGTTTGAGCCAGTACATGGATCGGCGCCTGATATCTTTGGAAAAATGATCGCCAACCCGATTGGTCAGATCTGGAGTGGGGCGATGATGTTAGATCACCTTGGTTATCCAGAGGCTGGTAAAGCAATATTTAGTGCCATTGAAAAGGTATTGGCATCTGGTCCAGGACATGCGCCTTTGACTCCAGATCTTGGTGGCACAGCTAAGACAGATGATTTGGGTAAGGCGATTGCCGCGGCAATCTAACTAGTAATCTACTAATTAGGCAGTAGCATTTAAAGGACTCCAAACGGGGTCCTTTTTACTTGCCTTAGCAATTTCTGCCAAGATTTTTTCATGACTTTGTAGATCGTCATCAGAGGCTGAAAGCACCATCAGATTCGTTGGCAATGCCTTGGCATGGCCAGTAGAATCTGCTCCCACTGTGTAGTCAATCAGATCAATAGAAAGATCTTCTTGACCTCTAGTCATCGATACGTAAACTTCAGCCAGCAACTGGGCGTCTAATAAAGCACCGTGCAAAGTACGGTGTTTATTACTAATTGAAAAACGTTCACACAGTGCATCTAATGAATTGCGCTTTCCGGGGAACATTTGACGTGCGTCGAGCAGGGTGTCGGTAATCTTGGAGGCTAAATTTCTGAATGGCGGGCGCTTTAAAAGGGCAAACTCGTTATCCAAGAATCCCAAATCGAAGGCTGCGTTATGAATCACAATTTCAGCGCCATCTACAAACTCAATTAGCTGCTCAACGATGTTTGCAAAGATTGGTTTGTCAGATAAAAACTCTCTAGAAAGTCCGTGGACTGCAAAGGCGCCAGCATCAATATCGCGTTCAGGATTAATGTAGTAATGGAAAGTTCTATCGGTTAGACGACGACCAACCATCTCAACGCAACCAATTTCAATAATCCGGTCGCCAGTGGCTGGATTAAGGCCAGTAGTTTCGGTATCGAGAATAACTTGACGCATTAGGTGCCCTCTAGAACAGCAGGTGGAATATCCATCGGACCGTTACCGGCATATTTATCCAGATAGAGATAAATCACGGGTGTAATGATCAATGTTACGAACTGAGAAAAAATCAGACCGCCAGCAACACTAATGCCTAAAGGTTGACGTAACTCTGCGCCGGCCCCCAATCCAAAAGCAATCGGGAGCGCACCCATTAGGGCTGCAACGGTTGTCATCATAATAGGCCGGAAACGCAAGATGCATGCTTCGCGAATGGCTTTTTCAGGAGACATGCCTTGGTTACGCTGTGCATCTAAGGCAAAGTCAATCATTAAGATCGCATTTTTCTTAACAATGCCGATCAATAATAAAATGCCGATCGATGCAACGACGGTTAGCTCGAAGCCAAAGATGCGCAAAGCAAGGATGGCGCCAATCGCAGCAGATGGCAAACCAGCCAAAATAGTCAGCGGATGAATGTAACTCTCGTAAAGCACGCCAAGTAATATGTAAATTACGCCTAGAGCCGATAGAATTAGTACCAGTTGGCCTGATTGGTTGCTTTTAAATACTGCCGCATCTCCACCGTAACTCGTGATGATGGAAGCGGGTAAGCCAATTTCCTTGGTGTATTCCTCAATCTTTTTCGTTGCATCACCTAAGAAGACATCGGGAGCAAGATTGAATGAAAGAGTTACGGCCGGAATTTGACCTTGATGGTTTACGGCAGTTGGGCCGATTTGGCGAGTAAAGCTTGCAACACTGGATAGCGGGATCAGTTTGTCAGTTGCCCGACCTCTCACAAAAATCTTATTGAGATCAGTCTCATATTGACGGTCTTCTTCAGCAGCTTCCAGGATCACGTAATAAGTATTGACTGGTGTATAGATAGTAGATACCTGCTTCTCACCGTAGGCGGAGTAGAGGGCGGTACGGATATCAGCAATCGTAACGCCGGCACTAGCCGCTTTTTCACGATCAATATTGATCTTGACGTTGAGACCTTTTAGCTGTGAGTCACTGGTAACGTCACGGAAAAGTGGGTCAGTACGCATCTTTTGCATCAACTTATCAGCCCATTCATTCACGCCCTCAAATCCAACGCTTTGCAAAGTAAATTGGTAGCGGCTTTTACTATTTTTGCCGCCAAGCTGTAAATTCTGGACCGGACGCATGTAGACCTGAAGGCCGGGGATCTCTTTAAATTTATTCCTTAACCCCTCCATCACCTGAGCCATCTTAGCGCGATCGCCCTTGGGCTTAAGAATGATAAAAATCCTGCCGGTGTTGTAGCCTGAGCTCGCACCACCGCCAATGACTGAAATAGAGCTATCCACATTCGGGTCTGTATTCACTAGTTCTGCAGCTCTATCCTGAAGTGCCAACATCGCTTTAAAGGAGATATCTTCAGATGCCTCAGTAGTTGCTTGAATTTGCCCAATATCTTCTTCTGGAAAGAAACCCTTCGGGCTATAGACAAACAAAACCACGGTAATGACAAAGGTGGAAAGAGCGCCCCATAACACTTTTTTACGATTATTAAGAGCCAGATCAAGGTAGTGAATATAGGTTTTTAGCATCCAGTCAAAGACGCGATCAAACTTCTTATTGATCGCATATTCCTTGGCATGCTGACCTGGTTTTGGCAGGAAGCGACTGCATAGCATTGGCACAACCGTGAGCGATACAACTGCTGACACCAAAATAGAAAGTGAAACCACTACCGCAAATTCTCTAAACAGAAGGCCAATAGGACCAGCCATAAAGAAGAGTGGAATAAATACAGCCACTAAAGAAATAGAAATGGAAATAATCGTAAAGCCCACTTCTTTGCTACCTTTGAGGGATGCTTTGAGTGGGTCCATACCTTGTTCAACATAACGCATGATGTTTTCAAGCACCACAATTGCATCATCAACAACCAAGCCTACAGCAAGCGTTATACCCAGAAGCGATATGTTATCTAAGCTGTATCCCAAAAAATAGAGCAAAAAGAATGCCCCGATCAGTGAGATTGGAAGACTGATAGAGGGGATGACTGTTGCTGAAACATGTTTCAGGAATAAGAAAATCACCATAACAACCAATAAGATCGTTAAAGCTAATGTGAGATTAACGTCATGTATCGCTTCTAGAATGGAGAGCGAGCGGTCATTCAACAATTGCATTCGAACAGATTCCGGCATCTGTTTTTGTAATTGAGGTAGCAATGCCTTAACGGAGTTAACAACATCCACCGTATTTGCACTTGGTTGACGTAATACTGCAATCGCAATTGAGCGTTCACCATTCGAGCTGGCTAATGTCTTAACGTCCTCATAACTTTCGATAACGTCAGCAACATCCTTAAGGTAGATCGGAAGACCATTTTTTTGGCTAACAATTAAATTGGCAAACTCTTCAGGTCTTACTAATTGTGGGTTGGCATAAATGGTGATGGCCTGACGGGGTCCGTCTAAAACCCCTACAGGACTATTGGAATTAGCTTTGTTGATAGCAACAGCGATATCGTCAATAGTGAGATTGCGATTAGCAAGAGCGTCTGGATGAACTCGTACGCGAACCGCATAACGCTTTGCACCATAAACAAGAACTTGCGCTACACCGCTAATGGTCGATAGGTTTGGTGAAAGTAAATTTTCTGCGTATTGATTGAGGTCCGAGAGGCTGATTGATGGCGAACTCATGCGCACCACTAGAACAGGAGTGTCGGCTGGATTTATCTTACGGTAGGACGGTGGTACCGTCATTTCAATCGGTAAGCGCTTTTGGGCTCTCAACAGGGCCGCTTGAACGTCAACTGCAGCTTTATCAATATCTCGATCGTTATTGAATTCCAAAGTAATGCTCGTACTGCCCAAGGAATTGGTGGAGCTAATTACGGTGATGCCATCAATCGTCGAAAATTCTTTTTCAAGGGGAAGGGCTACCGAGGCAGCCATGTTTTCTGGTGACGCACCCGGTAAAGATGCGCTTACAGAAATAACTGGCGTATTAAAACTAGGTAGCGCAGCTACTGGAATTTTCATGTAGGCAACAGCCCCTGCGATGACCGTTGCTATCGAGAGCAACACCGTCATTACAGGGCGCCGAATACATAATTCGGAGAGTGTCATTTTTTCTCTGGGGCTGTTGGAGTTGTAGAGGTAGCAGTTGCTTGTGGTGCGGCTGATTTATCCTCGCGGACTTTGCTTCCTGGGCGCAAATTCTGCTTGCCCTCAACCACCACTCTATCGCCAGCATCTATACCGGTGACAACAGACAATCCTTGGTAGTCATAAACTACTTTTACGGGCTTGGCTGCCACTTTGTCATCTTTATCGACAACATAAACAAGTTTTCCGCGGGGGTTGATCACTACTGCTTGCGATGGAATGGCTAAGGCATCCTTCAAAGTATTGGCCACTAGGGATACGCGAGCAAATTCACCTGGCAAAAGTGTTTTGGAGTCATTCGGGATTTGTGCTTTCACGCGTACCGCCGCAATCGAAGGGTCGACTTGGTTATCAACAACCAGCACTTTTCCTTCGTAAGCTCTTTTACCGCTATCGCCTACAGTTACCGTAACATTCATCGCATCACCGTCTAATTGGTTCTCCAAGATGATGGGAATATCTTTTTCTGGAATGACAAACTGAACATTAATTGGGTTCAATTGGGTAATGGTCACCATGGATCCAACGCTAGATGTAGCTGTTGAGCTTGTCGCAGTGGAAACAATATTGCTAGCTTGAACCAAGGAGCCCGGGAACACATTGACGATACCAGCGCGACCATCAATTGGGGACTTAATGTAATCAAAAGAGAGCTGCACTTCTGCCGCGCGGGCTGCAGCTTGCGCTGACTTGGCATTAGCCAATGTAGTTTCTAGAGCGGCCTTGGAAATAAAGTTTTTAGCCACTAATTCTTTGGCGCGTAGATATTGTTTTTGAGCATCATCAGCAAGGGCTTTGAGCTTCTCATAGTTCGCTTTATCGTTGCGGTCATCTAAGGTAAATAGCAGATCGCCAGCTTTGACTTCTTGGCCATCTTTTACCTGAATTGTAGCGACGGTATTGGTGACCATTGGGCGAATATCAACAATGCTGTTGGAAACAATAGTGCCAGTCGCCTCGATAATTAGAGGCACATCTTTTTTCTGGGCTACGAATGATGTTATGGTAACTGGGCCGCCAGATTTAGCAGAGGCTGGGAAAAAATAATCATATGCCTTTGAGCCTGCATAGAGTAGGAGCAGAATTAATAGCAAGCGCCATTTAAATCTGATTACAAAAGATTTTACTGTCGCGAAATCTAGTTTCTTGACTTGGTCTAATTGGGGTGAATATATTTGCCAAAGGGCGCACAGGCGAACTTTGCCTATATCTTTAAATTGAACGAGTTTGGCAAAAGCCTTATCGAGTGAAGATTCTATTTTTGACACAGTCTCGTTTTTCTAGGTTTTTATGTGGGTTTTATACTGTTTCTAAGCTAATTAGAGCAGGATCATTCTCTCATAAGATGGCTGAAAAGGAGGCTCTTGAGATGCATTTGCCCTATGGCAAAAACTCCCCAACACCCTTATTGGCTAATTGGTCAGCTAACTCATTTCCGGGGTGTCCGTTGTGCCCTCTAACCCAGTGCCAGGAGATCTCATGTCCTGGGAGCAGGGAGTCCAGCTCCTGCCAGAGATCTGCGTTTTTGACCGGATCCTTGCTAGCAGTCTTCCAGCCCCGTTTTTTCCATCCCTCTAGCCATTCTGTAACGCCTTTTTGGACATATTGAGAGTCTGTCCATAGCTCGACAGTGCTGCGTTGTTTGAGTGCTTTTAAGGCAAAAATAACGGCACAAATTTCCATGCGATTGTTGGTGGTGAGCTTTTCGCCTCCATGGATATGCTTTTCATGACCGCCTGATCTCAAAACAGCCCCCCAGCCCCCGGGGCCAGGATTGCCTTTGCAGGCGCCATCGGTGTAGATCACGATGTGAGGGTGGTGAGGATGGGATTTCGAATGCGGCATAGCAATAATTTACTTGGAATTCTCGTTTTTGAGGCGTTTTTGGAGATTGCCTCTCTCAGCAGCAGGACTTAGCTGCTTAATGGCTGGTATGCGAACAAGTGATGCCGGGCCAATGAGACGTATTCCTTGTTGGCGCTTTATGGCGGAAACTAAAAAAACAGCCCCAAATATAGGCCACCAGCGATTCCCCATTTTTTCAAGAAAATTCATCTTGCCCATAGCAGTTTCACCCTGCAGGGGAAATTTATAGCAACCAAAGTGACCACGGTCTAACGAAAAGTTAAGCAACTCTAGCCAATCTTTTATGCGGATGAGGCTAATAAATTGACCATCTCTAGGTAGATAAGGGGTTCCAACCAATCTACTGAGGTACTGTCTGGCACCCCACAGACTTGCGGGATTAAAGCCAGAAATAATTAAACGGCCTTCGGGTCTAAGCACTCGATCGACCTCCCGCAATATTTGATGGGGATCTGCAGCAAATTCCAAAACATGGGGTAGAACAATCAGATCCAGACTTTCACTGGCAAAGGGGAGGTCTGTAGAGTCGCCTTCAATTAAATGCCAGTTGTAATTACTTGCATGAGAGCGGCTATCGTTAGAGTGAATCAGGATTGCATGCAAAGGCATCCGATTTTCACTTAGTGTGTTTATCTGAGGTAGACCTATTTGCACAGCATGAAAGCCAAAGACATCAGCAACAATTTGGTCAAAACACCGTTGCTCCCAAGCTAGAACATAGCGTCCAGGAGGGGATTGGAGCCATTTTTCCCATGAGCTCCAGGGAGGTGCAGGTGTCTGAGAGGGTATGGGTGGGGTTGGTATCATCGGTCTATGGATAAGAATACTTTATTGCAGGTTTGGCCCATTCCGGCTTTTGATGATAACTATATCTGGTGCATTCACGATGGCAGCTCTGCTTTAGTGGTGGATCCAGGTGATTCAGCACCAGTTTTGGAGTACCTGAGCGCAAATCATTTGACCCTCAAGGGCATTCTCATTACTCACCACCATGCAGACCATACGGGTGGCATTCTCAACTTATTGCAAAGTTTGAATGCAGATCTGCCTGTTTATGGCCCAGTTGGTGACGATATTCCAGGTCGTACTAATGTCGTAATGCAGGACGATAAATTTGAAATTGCTTCCCCACGTATTAGCTTGAAGGTTCTCGAAGTTCCTGGGCATACCTTAAGCCACATTGCTTACTTTGCAAACATGCAAGCAAATGTTGTTGAGCCAATGCTGTTCTGTGGGGATACTTTATTCGCCTCGGGTTGTGGAAGATTGTTCGAGGGTACGCCTACGCAAATGACGGAGTCGCTAGGTAAGTTCGCCTCACTTCCAAAAAATACTTTGGTGTATTGCACTCATGAGTACACCTTATCGAATATTCGCTTTGCCTTAGCTGTAGAGCCCAACAACCTTAATCTACTCTCATGGGCGGACCAGGCTAAATCTCTGCGAGAGCAAGGCTTGCCAACACTACCAACGACTATTGGGCAAGAACTCCAGGTAAATCCTTTCATGCGTTGCGATCAAGCCGAAGTCATTGCAATGGCTAAAGAGGTTTCAGGCCAGACATCATTGCCAACGCCTGCACATGTATTGGCAGTCATTCGTGGCTGGAAAGATCGCTTCTAATGCGGATGATGTATGCAGTAGTAGTGATTGCTGCTTTGTTGAGTGGTTGCGCTAGCACCGGCGATTGGTCTTCCGATACGCCAACGAAAGCGAATTCAAAGGCTTCCAGGGCCGCAAGGGTTAACCTCAAAAATCAATCCGTTAGCAAGGTTTATGCGCCTTCTGACAACCTGTGGATACGCATTCGTGATGGCTTTCAAATGGAGCCCATGAATACCCCCCTAGAGATTGAACAGGTTCGCTGGCTGGCGGCAAGACCGGACTATGTGAATCGCTCGATGACGCGTTCTTCACGCTATTTGTTTTACATCGTTCAAGAAGTAAATGCGCGCAATATGCCTACCGAAATTGCACTTCTTCCATTTGTTGAAAGTGCTTTTGTAACCAATGCAAAGTCAAGTGCGAAGGCAGTCGGTTTATGGCAATTTATGCCGGCTACTGGCAAAGACTTTCGACTTACGCAAAACGTATTTAGGGATGAGCGTCGAGATGTTGTCCAGTCTACGGATGCGGCTTTAGATTACTTGCAACGTTTGAATAATCAATTTGGGAGTTGGGAATTAGCACTTGCAGCTTATAACTGGGGTGCTGGCAATATTACTAAAGCGCAAAAGCGTAATGCCGCTGCAGGCTTGCCTATAGATTATGAGAGCTTGACCTTACCGCGCGAAACTAGAAATTACGTTCCTAAATTAATGGCGTATCGTCAAATTGTGTTGGATCCACAGGCATATGGCATTGTGCTTCCTGATTTAGAAAATCACCCCTATTTTGTTGCAGTTGATGTGGGTAGCGATATCGACGTTTCTCTAGTTATTAAATTAGCCGAAATACCAGCGGATGAATTCCATAGCCTGAATCCGTCTTTTAATAAGCCAGTTATTTTGAGTAATGCTAACCAGCAAATTCTTTTGCCGTTTGCGCATGCTGAGATCTTTCAAGATAACCTCAAGCAATACCCTAAACCTCTTTCGTCGTGGACTGCTGTTCAAGTATCTAAAACAGAAAGTGTTGATCAGGCAGCTAAAACGTTAGGGGTGGATATAGATACTCTGCGCGAGGTCAACGGCATTCCAAGGGGAATGCGTATACGGGCGGGCTCTACCGTGCTGATTCCCAAAACCAGTCGTAGACCGGGCGATGTTTCAACTGCTATGGCTGAAAATGCTAGCCTCAGCTTAGAAAAGCCAGCTCCACCTGCGCCTAAATGCCCCAAACCAGCAAAGGGTGCAAAAGGGACTAAATCAAGTAAATGTGTAGCACCCAGCAACACCAAAACAGTAGATAAGGGCACCTCTAAGGGTAATTCTTCTGCAAAAAATGCTGCATCTCAGCATAAATCCGCATCGACAGGGCTTGCAAAATCTGCGAAAAATGGTAGTTCACCTACCTCAGCCAGCGGCAACGCTAGTAAAGGGGTGAGCAAGAGCCAGTAATTTGAGTAACTTTTTAAGAGATCAGGTTGACCATGTCCTACAAAGCACACCACGAACGTTCAATTAAAGACCCAGATGGATTTTGGGGTGAGCAAGCGCAGTTAATACATTGGGAAAAACCTTTTAACAAAGTACTCAATTACGACAACCCTCCATTTGCTAAATGGTTTGAGGGTGGTTCAACGAATCTTTGCTACAACGCAGTAGATCGTCACTTAAAAGATCGTCCAGATCAAATTGCCTTGGTTGCGGTTTCTACAGAAACCAATCAAGAGAAGGCATATACCTTTAAAGAGTTATACGAAGAAGTGAATCGTATGGCAGCAATCTACAAAGCGGCAGGCGTTAAAAAGGGTGATCGTGTACTCATTTACATGCCAATGATTGCTGAAGCTTGTTTTGCTATGTTGGCGTGCGCCCGTATTGGTGCTATTCACTCTGTTGTATTTGGAGGCTTTGCATCCCACAGCCTGGCGTCTCGTATTGATGATGCAAAACCAAAACTGATTGTTACTGCAGAAGCAGGTGCACGTGGTGGCAAGGCGGTTCCATACAAGCCATTACTGGATGAGGCTATTACTCTGGCTGAATACAAGCCTGAAAAGGTCTTGATTGTGAATCGCGGTTTGACTGAATTCACCACCGTTGCCGGACGTGATTTAGATTACGCAAGCGAACGCCAAAAGCATTTAAATGATGTTGTGCCTGTTGAGTGGGTTGATGCAACACATCCTTCTTATATTTTGTATACCTCCGGTACAACTGGAAAGCCTAAAGGTGTTCAGCGTGATACAGGCGGCTATGCAGTGGCTCTCGCCGCCTCGATGAAACATATCTTTACTGGCAATGCTGGTGAGACCATGTTCTGTACGTCCGATATTGGTTGGGTTGTTGGCCACAGCTACATTATTTATGCGCCATTGCTATCTGGTATGGCTACGATCATGTACGAAGGTACCCCTTTGCGTCCTGACGCAGGCATTTGGTGGGAGCTAGTAGATAAGTACAAAGTGTCAGTCATGTTTTCTGCGCCAACTGCAGTTCGCGTTCTGAAGAAACAAGACCCCGCGTTCTTAACCAAATATGACCTTTCTAAATTGCGCGCTCTGTTCCTGGCGGGTGAGCCCTTGGATGAACCAACTGCAAGTTGGATTCATGGTGCAATTAATAAGCCGATCGTGGATAACTATTGGCAGACAGAAACAGGTTGGCCAATGCTGGCTATTCAACGTGGCGTTGAAGTCATGCCACATAAATTTGGCTCGCCAGGCGTGCCATCATTTGGTTACAACATGAAGTTGCTTGATGATGCTACCTCCGAGGAGCTGGGCCCAGATCAAAAGGGAGTCATTGCTATTGAAGGTCCATTGCCTCCTGGCTGTATGCAAACAGTTTGGGGTGATGACAAGCGCTTTGTTAGCACTTATTGGGAAACAATTCCAGGCAAATTAATTTACTCCACCTTTGACTGGGGCATTAAAGATAAAGATGGCTATTTCTTCATCTTGGGTCGTACGGATGACGTGATCAACGTAGCTGGACATCGCCTTGGTACTCGCGAAATCGAAGAAAGTATTTCTAGCCATCCGAATGTTTCAGAAGTTGCCGTGGTTGGTATTGAAGATAAATTAAAGGGGCAAGCCGCGATTGCCTTTGTGATTCCAAAAGATGCATCCAATACTGCTACTTTGGAAGCAGAGTGCATGAAGACTGTCGATACCACTTTAGGAGCGATTGCGCGACCCGGGCGAGTTTATATAGTTACTGCGTTGCCAAAGACACGTTCGGGCAAGATTGTTCGTCGCGCACTGCAGGCTGTAGCCGAAGGGCGTGATCCTGGTGATATCAGCACGATGGATGACCAGTCTGTTTTAGCTCAAATTAAGACCATCATTGAGCAAAGCGCCAAGGCTTAAAACACCCATTTTCGGATAAATTGCTCTCCCAGCCATTAGGCAAGGGGAGCTTTTTACCTTCCAGCCCCCATTTGGCTGTATATCCAAGGGTTTACGAGCAAAAATGTTATGATTGCAAGGTTCGAAACTTAATAAATACCCTAGCGCTTAAAGACACTCACCACCCGCAAAAATATCCCCGGGCTAGTCTTTTTTGGGGTTTTGAGCGTCGGATGGAGCAGGGACTGGAGATGGTTTGTCACCCTTGCTTCCTTCTTTTCCCCCAGCCGTGTTGGCCCTAGCCGACGGCACATTATTTCCCGGTTTTAGCATTGGCGCCCCTGGCGA
Organism: Polynucleobacter sp. JS-JIR-II-c23; assembly: GCF_035011225.1. Classification (NCBI taxonomy): domain Bacteria; kingdom Pseudomonadati; phylum Pseudomonadota; class Betaproteobacteria; order Burkholderiales; family Burkholderiaceae; genus Polynucleobacter; species Polynucleobacter sp. JS-JIR-II-c23. The sequence goes on from NZ_JAYGQT010000001.1 coordinate 1,069,407, forward strand.
AACTACTGGCGAAGTCGTATTCAATACCGCATTGACTGGATATCAAGAGATCATTACTGATCCCAGCTACTCACGCCAAATTGTTACCTTAACTTATCCGCACATCGGCAATGTCGGTGTAAACGCTCAAGATGCGGAATCAGATCAGATTCATGCAGCAGGCTTGGTGGTGAAGGATCTTCCAAAACGCGTATCCAATTTCCGCTCAGAGGGTTCTTTGGATGACTACCTTACCAAAGCAGGTGTCTTAGGGATTGCTGGCATAGATACACGTATGCTCACCAGAATTCTGCGTGACAAAGGCGCGCAATCCGGCGCTATTGTTGCTGGCAAATTAGGCGATAGCTATGAATCTTTGGGAGCGAAGGCTCTTGAGCTTGCTAAAGCTTTTCCTGGCATGTCAGGCCTAGATCTTGCAAAGGTAGTGACTACCAAGAAAGCCTATGAGTGGCGCGAGGCAGAATGGGATCTTCACGGGCCAAATGGCAAGCCTGCTTATAGAACATTAGATACTAGCAAGCCAATCAAAAAGGTAGTTGCTTACGACTTTGGTGTGAAACGCAATATCTTGCGCATGCTGACTGAGCGTGGCTGTGAATTAACAGTTGTGCCTGCGCAAACTAGCGCAGCCGAAGTGCTGGCCATGAATCCGGACGGTGTGTTCTTCTCAAATGGCCCTGGTGATCCTGGTCCATGCGACTACGCCATCGCTGCCGCAAAAGAAATTATTGAAAAAGGTGTGCCAACCTTTGGCATCTGTTTAGGTCATCAAATCATGGGTCTTGCAGCAGGCGCCAAGACATTAAAAATGAAATTTGGCCACCATGGCGCTAATCACCCTGTGAAAGATTTGGATACAGGTCGTGTTGCCATTACTTCTCAAAATCATGGATTTGCTGTTGATGCCAATACTTTACCAAGCAATATTCGCGTAACCCATGTGTCTTTATTTGATGGGTCTTTACAAGGTTTGGCATGGAATGACAAGCCAGCACTGTGTTTCCAAGGACATCCTGAGGCCTCACCAGGTCCTCATGACATTGCCTATTTATTTGATCGTTTTGTGGAGCTAATGAATGCTGCCAAGAAGGAGGGCAAATAATGCCTAAGCGTAGCGACATTAAGAGCATCCTGATTATTGGAGCTGGTCCGATTGTGATTGGACAGGCCTGTGAGTTTGACTACTCCGGAGCGCAAGCTTGTAAGGCATTGCGTGATGAGGGCTACAAAGTAATTTTGGTCAACAGTAATCCTGCAACCATCATGACTGATCCAGAGATGGCTGACGTTACATACATCGAGCCGATTACTTGGGAAGTAGTTGAACGCATTATTGCTACAGAAAAGCCTGATGCCATTTTGCCAACTATGGGTGGCCAGACTGCACTGAACTGCGCGTTAGATCTTCACCGTCATGGTGTTTTAGAGAAATACGGCTGCGAACTGATTGGCGCTTCACCAGAAGCCATTGATAAAGCAGAAGATCGTCAAAAGTTTAAAGAGGCCATGACCAAAATTGGCCTTGGCTCTGCAAAGTCTGGCATTGCGCACTCAATGGATGAGGCTCATGAGGTTCAGCAGCAAATTCAGAAGCAAACTGGCAGCTCAGGTTTCCCGGTAGTCATTCGTCCATCATTCACCATGGGCGGATCGGGTGGAGGTATTGCCTATAACCGTGAAGAATTTGAAGAAATTTGTAAACGTGGTCTCGATTTATCACCAACACGTGAGCTCTTGATCGAAGAGTCTCTCTTGGGCTGGAAAGAATTCGAGATGGAAGTCGTGCGCGATCGCAATGACAACTGCATCATCGTTTGCTCAATTGAAAACTTAGATCCAATGGGCGTACATACCGGTGACTCAATTACCGTAGCGCCTGCGCAAACGTTGACAGATAAAGAATATCAAATCATGCGCAATGCATCGATTGCTGTTCTGAGAGAAATTGGCGTTGATACCGGTGGGTCTAACGTTCAGTTCTCGATTAATCCAGTAGATGGTCGCATGATCGTCATTGAGATGAATCCAAGGGTATCCCGTTCATCGGCATTAGCATCAAAGGCTACAGGTTTCCCAATTGCAAAGATTGCGGCTAAATTGGCCGTAGGCTATACCCTTGATGAACTCAAGAATGATATTACTGGTGGCGCCACACCAGCATCATTCGAGCCTTCAATCGATTACGTTGTTACCAAGATTCCACGTTTTGCATTTGAGAAGTTCCCACAGGCTGATTCCCGTCTAACAACGCAGATGAAGTCAGTAGGCGAAGTCATGGCCATTGGCCGGACTTTCCAAGAGTCTTTCCAGAAAGCGCTTCGCGGTCTTGAGGTTGGTGTTGACGGCTTAGATGAAATATCCACTGATCTTGATGACATCATTAATGAAATCAATGAGCCTGGTCCGGATCGTATTTGGTATTTGGCAGACGCATTCCGCATGGGTATGGGTCTTGATGAGATCTATAGTGAAACTAAAGTTGATCCTTGGTTCCTGGAGCAAATTGAAGAACTTATCACTATAGAGACTGAGCTTAAGCAGCGCAAGATCGATAGCCTAACAGCCCCAGAGTTACGCTTTGTAAAGCAAAAAGGTTTCTCCGATCGTCGCTTAGCAAAGTTACTCAAAGTTGACGCTGCGTCCGTTCGTGCTGCGCGCCATCGATTGAAAGTTGTTCCAGTCTATAAGCGTGTAGATACTTGTGCGGCTGAATTCTCGACTAACACTGCTTATTTGTATTCAACCTATGAAGCAGAGCATGGTGAGTGCGAGTCACAGCCGACCAATAAAGAGAAGATCATGGTTTTGGGCGGAGGCCCTAACCGCATTGGTCAAGGTATTGAGTTTGACTATTGCTGCGTGCATGCTGCTTTAGCAATGCGTGATGATGGTTACGAAACCATCATGGTTAACTGCAACCCTGAAACCGTATCGACTGACTACGACACATCAGATCGCCTGTACTTTGAGCCACTAACTCTTGAAGATGTATTAGAGATTGTTGCTAAAGAAAAACCAAAGGGCGTCATTGTTCAATACGGTGGTCAAACACCTTTGAAATTGGCTTTAGATCTTGAATGCAATGGTGTGCCAATTATCGGTACTTCACCAGACATGATTGATGCAGCAGAAGACCGCGAACGCTTCCAGAAGCTACTACAGGATCTCGGATTGCGTCAGCCTCCTAACCGTACAGCGCGTACTGAAGAAGAGGCTCTCAAGCTCGCCGAGGAAATTGGTTATCCATTAGTGGTTCGTCCTTCCTATGTCTTGGGTGGTCGTGCAATGGAAATCGTTCATGATGGTCGCGACCTTGAGCGTTACATGCGTGAAGCCGTTAAAGTATCCCATGACTCTCCTGTGCTTCTAGATCGCTTCTTGAATGATGCTATCGAATGTGACGTTGATTGCATTAGCGATGGCACAGCTGTATTTATAGGTGGCGTCATGGAGCATATCGAGCAAGCCGGTGTTCACTCTGGCGATTCAGCCTGCTCATTGCCTCCATATTCGTTATCCGATGCAACGGTGGAGGAGATTAAACGCCAAACTGCGGCGATGGCTAAAGGACTGAATGTTGTTGGTTTAATGAACGTCCAGTTTGCGATTCAGAATGTAGATGGCAAAGATGTCATCTATGTCTTGGAAGTAAATCCACGCGCTTCTCGTACCGTACCGTTTGTATCAAAAGCCACCGGTCTGCAGTTGGCGAAGATTGCTGCACGTTGTATGGTTGGTCAGACTCTAGAGCAGCAGGGTATTAAGACTGAAGTGAAGCCGCCATACTTCTCAGTCAAGGAAGCTGTATTTCCGTTTAATAAATTCCCAGGTATTGATCCAATTCTCGGACCAGAAATGCGTTCCACTGGCGAAGTGATGGGTGTTGGCAAGACCTTTGGTGAGGCTTTATTTAAGTCACAATTGGGCGCTGGCATCAAGCTGCCGAAGAGCGGAACGGTTCTTTTGACTGTCAAAGATAGTGACAAGCCAAAAGCAATTGAAGTTGCTAAGTTGTTGCATCAACTGGGCTTCCCGATGGTTGCGACTAAAGGTACTGCAGCAGCAATTGAAGCGGCTGGTTTACCGGTAAAAGTAGTTAATAAAGTAAAGGATGGACGTCCCCATATTGTGGATTTCATCAAGAATGGTGAGATTTCATTGGTATTTACTACTGTGGATGAGACCCGGACGGCGATTGCTGACTCTAGATCGATTCGAACCAGCGCTCAGGCTAATGGCGTTACGTATTACACGACTATTAGTGCAGCACGAGCAGTGATGGATGGTTTGTTAGCCTCTGAAAATGGCCGACTCGACTCCCTCGAGGTTTATTCCTTGCAAAACTTACATCGCGAGCTCATTTAATCTAAAATTGACTTTTATACGCGCGATTTTGCGCAAGAATTTAAGTTAGGCTAGTTTCATGAGCACAATTCCGATTACTAAGCGCGGTGCAGAACTTCTCAAAGAGGAGCTGCACCGTCTTAAACACGTTGAACGTCCTTCTGTTATCAATGCCATCTCTGAGGCACGTGCTCAAGGCGATCTTTCTGAGAATGCTGAATACGATGCTGCCAAAGAAAAGCAGGGCTTCATTGAAGGCCGCATTCAAGAGTTAGAAGGCAAGTTATCGGCAGCTCAAATTATTGACCCCGCTACTTTGGATGTTGCTGGCCGCATAGTATTTGGTGCTACTGTTGATCTTGAGGACTTAGAAGATGGCACTAAGCTCACCTATCAAATCGTTGGGGATGATGAAGCGGATATCGCCGTTAAGAAAATCTCCATCAGCTCACCGATTGCTCGTGCATTAATAGGTAAAGAAGAGGGTGACGTTGTTGCTGTACAAGCCCCAGGCGGCAATCGCGAAGTTGAAATCTTGGCTGTGCGTTACGTCTAATGCCCCACATCCGCACCCAAAGAATATTTAGCCTGATTTCAGGTCTTTGGGTTGGTAGCTTCATCACCATTGGATTTCTAGTGGTGCCCGTGCTGTTCTCTAGTTTGGGAGACAGACAGGTTGCCGGCATGGTTGCAGCAAATCTCTTCAAAACCACTGCCTATATCGGTGTCGCCTTAAGCGCATTTCTAATGGTGATGGCAAACCACCTAGTAAGACTGGGTAGCGACCATTACCGCATCATTCGTTGGATCTTATTAGGAATGCTGGCGTGTACAGTAGGTGCGGCATTCATCATTATTCCTTGGATGAACACACTTAGAGATCAGGCGCTTTACCTAGGCTTATCCGTTCGTGAGTCCACAAATGCTGCATTATTTTCACGCCTGCATGGCGTTTCCAGCATGTTGTTTGTGATTCAAGTATTTTTAGGTCTTACCTTGGTTTGGCGGGCAACAAAAAACGCCGACTAGCGGCGTTTCTCTATTTCACTTGCTTAAATTAAGAGCCAAGTGACTTTTTCTTAGTACTGCTCATTCTGACCTTGCGCTTCTTGATTGGCGCTGGCGCAGCAACTGCTTTTCTGTAGCCGGGAGAAGACCAGCCAATTTTTGACTCAGCCGCTTCAGAGCGCAAAACACGTTTCTTAGGTGTTGCCGATTTCACTGCCGCAGCACGTGCAAAGGGTGCTGCATTTGAAGCAGAGCGACGATCCGATCTTTCGGAGGTGCTAGTACGCACACCGGCTTTTGCTGGAGTACGATTTGCCTGGCGTTTCGTACGAGGAGCCTGCAAAGATTTTTTTGTTTGCTTGCTTGATCTACCAAGATTACTAAAGGCCTCATCCACCATATCTTTTGGTTTCCATAACACGAGTAACTTGCCGATATGTTGAACTGGAGCAGCATTAAGTTTGTCGCATAGCTCTTCATAGATGGCAATACGAGCTTCGCGCTCATCACCAAAAACACGGACCTTAATTAGGCCATGATGATTGATGGCTGATTTCGCTTCTTTAATTACAGCGGCTGTTAGTCCATCGCCACCAATCATGACAACAGGACTTAAGTCATGAGCGTCAGCTTTGAGGGATTTACGTTGTGCTGGGGTGATAGTGAGTGCAGTCATGGGGTTGATGATAGAGCATTGAGGGTCAAAATTGCCCTTTTAGCTTGAATTTACCAGCATTTTGATCGATTCCTTTTGCTTTAGAGCTCGGAAACTAGGAAAATAGAGGGCGAAAGTGGGTAAGTTGTGGCAAAGAATAAATTTAATAAAAGTTGGTTACAGGATCATCTAACGGATCCCTATGTGAAGATGGCTCAAAAAGAGGGCTATCGCGCTAGAGCGGTCTATAAGCTTAGTGAAATTGACGAGCAAGATCATCTCATCAAGGCCGGCATGACTATTGTGGACTTAGGGAGCGCTCCTGGAAGTTGGTCTCAATACGTCCGCAATCGCCTCACTGAGCTTGGTAAAAGCAATCCCAAAATTGAGTCAGGCAAGCCAGATGGTCAGATTATCGCCATCGATATTTTGCCAATGGAAGATATAGCTGACGTAAGCTTTATTCAGGGCGATTTTAGGGAAGAAGAGGGGCTTGCTGCTTTAGAGGCGCTTTTACCGAAGAGTGCTGAAGGCAAAGTCGACTTGGTTTTATCAGACATGGCGCCAAACCTTTCTGGGGTTGGCGTTGCTGATGCTGCCAGAATGGCTTTTTTAGCAGAGATAGCCCTAGACTTCGCTACTGCTCATCTGAAACCTGAGGGTGCGCTTTTAATTAAATGTTTTAACGGTAGTGGCTATAGCCAGATAGTGGAATCCTTTAAAAAGGTCTTTAAAACCGTTGCCTCCCGTAAACCTAAAGCATCTAGAGCAAAGTCTTCTGAGATCTTCCTTTTGGGTAGAAACCTAAAACCTCCGAAATAGGCTCTAAATACTGGCTAATACCCCCGTTTTTATAGGGTTTTATCAAATATATATGCCATTAGCTCTTGAAAAAGGGTGGTAGTAGAATCAAATACTTAGGAAGCAAATCGCTTTAACTCCTGGTTCACTCCAGCAAAGGACTCATTTTGAACAGCAATATGTTCCAAAAAATCGGTGTGTGGCTCATTGTGGGCTTGGTGCTTTTCACTGTTTTTAAACAGTTTGATAAGCCTAAGGACCAAACTCAGGTGACGTATTCCCAATTCATGGATGACGCTAAAGCCGGCAAAGTAAAGCGTGTTGATGTGCAAGGTCGCACATTACAAGTAACGCCTGCTGACGGCACTAAATACTCCATCATCTCTCCAGGTGATATCTGGATGGTTGGCGATCTCATGAAATATGGAGTTCAAGTTACCGGCAAAGCTGATGACGAACCGAATATGTTGGTCTCTGCTTTGTACTATCTTGGCCCTACCTTATTAATTATTGGCTTTTGGTTTTTCATGATGCGCCAAATGCAAGGTGGCGGTAAGGGTGGTGCATTCTCCTTTGGTAAATCTAAAGCGCGTTTGATTGATGAGAATAGTAATACGGTTACCTTTGCCGACGTTGCAGGCTGCGATGAAGCCAAAGAAGAGGTCTTTGAAATTGTCGATTTCTTAAAAGATCCACAAAAGTTTCAAAAGCTTGGTGGTCGTATTCCGCATGGCGTATTGCTCGTAGGTCCTCCGGGCACTGGTAAGACTCTTTTGGCTCGCGCCATTGCAGGCGAGGCGAAGGTTCCTTTCTTCTCAATCTCCGGTTCTGACTTTGTTGAGATGTTTGTTGGTGTTGGTGCATCACGTGTTCGTGACATGTTTGAAAACGCCAAGAAAAATTCTCCTTGCATCATCTTTATTGATGAGATTGATGCTGTTGGTCGTCATCGCGGTGCCGGCATGGGCGGCGGCAATGATGAACGCGAACAAACGCTAAACCAAATGTTGGTTGAGATGGATGGTTTTGAAAGTAATAGTGGTGTGATCGTAGTGGCTGCCACTAACCGCTCTGATGTGCTAGATAAAGCTTTGTTGCGTCCAGGACGTTTCGATCGACAAGTACACGTAGGTTTACCAGATATTCGTGGTCGTGAGCAAATTTTGCAAGTGCATATGCGCAAAGTTCCAATTGATCCTGACGTTAATGCTGCTGTTTTGGCTCGCGGCACTCCTGGTTTCTCAGGAGCAGATTTAGCGAACTTGGTAAATGAATCTGCATTGTTTGCAGCACGTCGCAATAAACGTGCAGTAGACATGAAAGACTTTGAGGACGCTAAAGACAAGATCTATATGGGTCCTGAGCGCAAGTCTGCTGTGATGCGCGAAGAAGAACGTCGTAACACTGCTTACCATGAGTCTGGTCATGCTGTTGTAGCTAAGGTTTTGCCTAAGGCTGACCCTGTACATAAAGTCACCATCATGCCGCGAGGAATGGCGTTGGGTGTGACTTGGCAGTTACCTGAATTTGATCGTGTGAACTTATATAAAGATCGCATGATGGAGGAGTTAGCTATTTTGTTTGGTGGTCGTGCTGCTGAAGAGGTGTTCTTGCATTCTTCAAGTACTGGCGCTTCCAATGATTTTGAGCGCGCTACGAAAATGGCTCGTGATATGGTGACTCGTTATGGCATGAGTGATAGCTTGGGCACCATGGTTTATGTTGATACCGAATCAGAAAGTATTTTTGGGCGCAACAGCACCAAAACAGTTTCCGAGCTCACTCAACAAAAGGTAGATGCAGAGATACGTACGTTGATTGATAGCCAATATGCTTTAGCTAGATCAATCTTGGAACAAAACCGAGATAAGGTTGAGGCAATGGTTGCAGCTTTACTGGAATGGGAAACCATTGATGCAGAGCAAATCAATGACATCATGGAAGGTCGCCCACCACGAGCACCTAAGCCACCTCCAGCAACTCAGTTTGGTAATTCTGCTGGCACCCCTGGCCCTGCAACTGGCAGTGCTCCAGCTACAGCTTAAGAGCTATATTTAGTGCAGTCTTTGATGCATTATCAAAGCCTTCAAGATATGCCCACAACTTGGCGTTGTGGGCGTTTTCTTTTTGACTTCTCCAAACGCAAGCGCCCGATTGTGATGGGCATTCTGAATGCAACCCCGGATTCTTTTTCTGATGGCGGTAAATTCAGAAGTGCTAAGGATGCTATTGCGCAAGCGGAGTTGATGATTAAAAACGGGGTTGATCTCATTGACATTGGTGGGGAATCAACTCGTCCTGGTGCTGCACCAGTTGAGCTGCAAGAAGAGTTGGACAGAGTGCTTCCGGTCATTGAGGCACTGAAGGATTGCGGAGTTCCTTTATCAATAGATACTTATAAAGCAGAAACAATGCGCCAAGCCTTGCATGCTGGCGTAGATTGTGTAAATGATATTTGGGCCCTCAGGCAGGCTGGAGCTATAGAAGCCGTAATGGAAGATCGCGACTGCGGCATTGTATTAATGCACATGCAACGCGACCCCTTAACAATGCAATTTAACCCTGAATATCAGGACGTCATTACAGAGGTAAGACAGTTTCTTAATGATAGAACGAAGCTTCTAATTTCTAAAGGCATCAGCAGTGACCGGATTGCTATTGATCCGGGATTTGGTTTTGGTAAGAGCTTGCAACATAACCTCAATATGCTGGCTCACTTTGCTGACTTCTCGACTTTAGGCCTTCCTGTATTGGCGGGAATTTCACGTAAATCGATGATTGGCAAAATTACTGGTAAAGACACTAACGAACGTGTTGCCCCAAGTATTGCTGCAGCAATTATGGCTGCCGATCGTGGCGCTCAAATTGTCCGGGTTCATGATGTTCCCGAGACTGTTGATGCTCTAAAGCTTTGGGAGGCTATAAATACTTAGTGACACATCTAAGTTTTATAATGAAACCCATGAAAAAACAATACTTTGGCACTGATGGCATTCGAGGCGAAGTAGGCCAATTTCCTATCGTCCCTGAATTTATGACACGCCTTGGCTATGCTGCCGGCAAAGTATTAACACGTGAAGCCAAGCCGGGTGAACGCTGCAAAATTCTCATAGGTAAAGACACGCGCGTATCAGGATATTTGTTGGAAGCTGCATTAGAGGCTGGGTTTGCTGCTGCCGGAGTTGACGTTATGCTCTGCGGCCCCATTCCAACCCCTGGCGTTGCATACCTTACCAAGGCATTGCGTTTATCCGCCGGCTTAGTGATCTCCGCCTCTCATAACCCTTATCAAGATAACGGCATCAAGTTTTTCTCTGCAAAAGGCGATAAGTTGTCAGATGAGTTTGAGCTTGCCATTGAAGCTGAATTAGAAAAACCCATGGGTTGTGTAAATTCAAAAGAGCTTGGTAAAGCCTTTCGCTTAGATGATGCCGCAGGACGCTATATTGAGTTTTGTAAATCAACATTTCCGGGCGAGCTAAATCTTAAGGGGTTAAAGCTTGTAGTAGATTGCGCCAATGGAGCCGCATATCACACAGCCCCCCATGTTTTTCATGAGCTAGGTGCCGAAGTGATCTCCATCGGCGTGAGCCCAGATGGTCGCAATATCAATGATGGTTGCGGAGCAACAGCTCCAGCAGCCTTAATCACCAAAGTTAAAGAAGTAAAAGCGGATCTAGGTATTGCTCTAGATGGAGATGCTGATCGCTTGCAAATGGTTGATGCTTCTGGTCGTTTATTTAATGGTGATGAGCTTCTATATGTTTTGGCAAAAGATCGCCTAGATCGTGGCCAGCAGATTGGTGGTGCAGTAGGCACTCTAATGACCAATCTTGCAGTTGAAAACGCTATTAAAGACCTAGGCATCGGTTTTGAGCGCGCCAATGTAGGCGATCGTTATGTTTTGGAATTGCTCAAACAAAATGGTTGGATTATTGGTGGTGAAGGTTCGGGTCACTTGCTTTGCTTAGACCAACACTCCACAGGTGACGGCACTATTGCGGCACTTCAAGTGCTGGCGGCAATGAGTCAAAATAAAAAAAGTCTTGCGCAACTATTGGATTCCGTCAAAGTATTCCCGCAGGTACTGTTGAATGTTAAATTCAAACCCGGTTACGACTGGAAGAGTGACGAGAGGCTCATCAATCAAATTACGAAGGTTGAGGCTGATCTTCAAAATATTGGCAGGGTTTTGATACGTGCTTCTGGGACTGAGCCTCTGTTGCGAGTAATGGTGGAGACTCAGAATGGCGATGTTGCTTTGAGCGCTGCTAAGAGTATTGCTGACTTAGTCCCAACGGCATAGTGCGTTCTTAAAAGGCAGCCCTAACGCCAACCATCAAACTTCTTCCTGGTTGTGGCGCATATAGTCTTACTGCCATAGGTGATGTAGCGTAGCGAATCTCTTCATTCAGTAGGTTCTTTAGTATGAGATATCCAGTCCAATTCACTTTTCCAATACGCTCAGTGTAGGAGAGGTTGGCATTTACTAGGTTGTAACTCGGCGTAGGACCAATTTCCCAACTGGCTAATTTATTTTGTTGATAGCTGTAAATATAGGTGGCGCTTGTTAACCAGCCGTTACGTTGGTAAGCCAATTCAGTGCCTAGACGTGGCGCTGGTTGAAGTGGAAGATTGCCTCCAGAGGCAAATGTTCCTTGGGATACATCCCCAAACAATCTACCTCCAACACCGGTTTCATTCCAGTTATAACTAAGCTCTGCCTCTGCACCTTGAATGGAGGCATTTGCTTGAGAGGCTTGAACCACGGAAAAGTTTTCATTGGCTTGGCTATAGGCGCCAGTGTAGTAGCCAAAGATGTAGTTACTAAATTGGTTCCTGTAAATACTAGCTTTGCTGCGGATTACTCCCAAGCTTTTCTGAAAGCTCAGTTCTAAATTATGTGATGTTTCTGTGCTTAGGTTTGCATTGCCGATATCGAATGTTGCGGTTGAATCATGAGGCCCATAGGAGTAAAGCTCTTGTGCAGATGGCGCTCTTTGAGCGACTGTATAGGCAAGACCTATGCCATATCCTTTGGTAATATCGAACATTCCGCCAGCTGAATAGGACATTAAGTTAAATTGTCTACTCTGCAGTGATGGAGGACCATAAGATGTCGGGACAAATTCCTGACTGCTTACACTTGGAAACTGAGTCCCAGAATTCGGATTTTGGGTGGTGTAGCTATAGCGAGCCCCAAGACTTGTTTTTAAAGGGCCGTATCGACCTTCTTCAACCAAAAATAGGGCAGTTGCATTCGATTTTGTCTGCGGAACAATAGCGTAATTATTCGTAGATAAATCTGTGGCATTTAGAGTTGCGCCGGTAATTTGCGCGCCTAATATACCCTTGGATCCCAGCAATTCTTTGTGTGCCAACTCTAGCCTAGCTTCAGTGGCAGTGTTGTTCCATTGTGTGGAGGCAACCCCATTATTAGTAAATTCGGTGTGTTGGTAATTGGTATTGGCAGCACTAATTTTGACCGAGTTAAAGCCATCAAACGGATCATTAGTTTGGTGAGCAAAATCGTAACGATTCTGCGACTGCTGAATAAATCCACCTTCTGCAGTAGGAATTCCGTAATTGTGATTCATACGCTCTAAAGAGACTCCGGTATATCCATCGGAGCGAACATAGCTCGCTCCTAAGCCCATACTATTTTCATTACTAAAAGAGAAGGGTAGCTTGCCGCTGTAGGGAATATTCACTGGCTGACCAGGATTGATAGACCAATTGGCATTTGCCCCGCCTTGTTCTGCAAAGCCTGGGATGCGATAGTTATTCGAATTACTGATCGCTGAATCAAAGTGGAGCGCTAAAGGTCCAGCAGGCGCATCTAATTCAATATTGGCAGTCTTACCTTGATTCACTGTTTCATAGCTAGTATTGAGTGCGCCAGATATAGCATCAGGCATTGAGGTGACAATGCGATCATTCACAACGTTTACCAAGCCACCGCTTGAGCCTGATCCATAAAGCAGGGCAGAGGCACCGCGTAAGATTTCTATCTGATGGGTATTTTGCATTGGGCTTGCAACCGCATGGTCTGGCGAGATGCTGGAAACATCACCAACCGATAAGCCGTTCTGCAAGATTTGTACTCGCGCGCCATCTAGGCCTCGAATAACTGGTCTTGAAGATCCTGCCCCATAGCCAGTTGCAGATATTCCCAGTTCATTGGCAAGTGTTGCTCCTAGAGTTCCGGAAAGCTTGTTTTGAAGTTCATCACCAGCTAATACTTTATTTGGCGAGAGGAAACCTTGGCCACCTTCTCGCACACCTGTGACATCTAGTTGAGGCAAAGCCTCTGCTTGGTTTTGAGACCAAGCGGGATTCATTAGCAAAGTGCAGGCCAGTGCCATTAGACGATTGCAAGAAAATTGTGTAAAACGATAATTCATATTCATCCAGATTCACCAATACATGGTGAGCAATTAAAACGGAGGTGCGCAATAGAGCGCTTTGTTTTAAAGGATGAAAGTAGGGGGAGCGCGTGAGTGGTAAGAGCTACCAGTCAAGCTTCGTAACGAAGGATTGCTTGAATTCTGTAGATCTGAAGCGCTGATCAGAATGACTTCGGCTTTAACGTGATTACTTGGTACAAATCCCGCAAGTGAAAGTGCGTCAAATAAATGACAGGTATCAGAGCTGTGATTAAAACTCTTATCAATATTGGCGGGGGTATTGGCTTCGATGACTTGGTTTTGGAAGCCTGCATGAGAAATGCTATGTGAGAGGCCAATCCAGTGGGTGCCAAGCAAGCAAAATACTAGCAATGCCGCTGTAAACGCAGCATGAATTTCCTTCATAAATTTGCTTGAAAAATAGGCAACCATGGGACGAATCTTACAGGATTTGCCTGGAATGGCCCTCTCGGTGTAGAATATCGATTCCGTCGGAGTGTAGCGCAGCCTGGTAGCGCACCTGCTTTGGGAGCAGGGGGTCCAAGGTTCGAATCCTTGTACTCCGACCACTTTCCCTTATTGTTCTAGATATACCCAGCATATAACTGCCCATAGCTCAGCTGGATAGAGCAACGCCCTTCTAAGGCGTAGGTCGCACGTTCGAATCGTGCTGGGCAGGCCAAAAACTTCAAAAATATTGACAACTACGTCCTAGACAGCACTAAAGTACTTATCATATCTAATAACTGTAACTAATATATAAATTCAAAGGGGTAGGGATGCCAATATTCTCAAAAAGAACACTGGTCGGGTTTTTGTCGACTTTAATCGTAGCTGCACCAGTGTTTGCTCAAGATAGTAATACATCAAATCCACTACCAAAAGTCTCGCAAGAATGGCGCTTTGAAGTTACCCCCTATGTATGGGCGCCTGGAATTAAAGGCACTATCAATTTTGATAATGGCCTCGCGAAAACTGCTGATTTTTCTTCGAGCAATGTGCTCAGCAATCTCAAGTCTGGCGCAATGATGGCTGCTGAAGCACACAAGGGTAACTGGGGCATTATGGGCGATCTTGTTTCAGCCACGTTGCAACATTCAGGATCAGTTCCCGTATATGGCGGCGCTGCCACCGTAGCAGACAAAATTACGCTGCAGCAAACAATTTTAACTGGCGCCGCAACTTATACGCTTGCTAATACGCGGGACGCATATGTTGACGCATTGCTAGGAGCTCGGGCAATTGATATCACGGCCACCTTAAGCGGCAATTTAGTTGGTACTTCTGAAAAAGAAACGATTTCAAAGAAAACCTCGACGGTCGACCCTATCATCGGTGCTAAAGGTCGTTACCGTATCGCTGATTCAAGTTGGTATCTGCCTGCCTATGCTGATATCGGCGGCGGTGGTGGCACTACGAATTTGACATGGCAGGTAATGGCTGGCATTGGTAAATCATTTGGTAGCTTGATTGATGCGTCATTGACGTATCGCGCGTTGTATTACGACATGAAGGCTGGTGGTGTTTTGCAAAAGACCACGATGCAAGGTCCGCAAGCTGCCATTACCTTTAAATTTTGATTCTGAATCACTGATCCCATGAAAACATTCAAACGTATTCTTGTCGTTATCGCAGCGACTACATTGTCTAGCCTAGTAGCTGCTCAAAGCAGTAGCGCTCCTGATGGGGGTGTGGATAAGGTCGGCATTGCTAAAAAACTAGCCAACCCGATTGCCAATATGATTTCGGTACCACTGCAGTACGAATTTAGTCGTGGTGTCGGTAAAAATCAGGGGGGTTCAGAGCAGACCTTGCTCTTTCAGCCAGTAACTCCATTTGATCTTGGTGGCGGAGATACTTTTATTGTTCGCCCGATTGTTGCCGGTGTAAGAGAGGTCAGTGTTCAGGCTGCGAATGGACAATCATTTTCGGGTTATGGCATTGCTAGTGTTACGGTGGAATCGTTCTATGCACCTAACACCAATTCATCTTGGATCTGGGGGGTGGGTCCCTATGCTGTATCTCCCTCGGGCAATAGCGGCAAGTTTGGCTCACAACAAACTGGTGCTGGTGTGACGGGTGTAGTTCTCAATCGTCATGGTCCCTGGACGTATGGATTACTAGGTTATCAATCTTGGAGTGTAGGTGGCAATCCAAGCTTTGGCACGCAAAACAATTTATATGGCCAACCGTTTGTCGCTTTCACCAACAAGGATGCATTTACTTATACCGTGAATATGGAGGCGCAATATAACTACGACACGCATCGTACTTCCAACCCCTTATATGCCGGCGTATCGAAATTAATGGTATTTGATGGCGTACCTTTGCAGTTTGCCGCTGGCCCTATGTATTACATTAGCAATACTCCAGGTGGTCCGTCAGGATGGGGCGCTCGTGCCACAGCAACTTTAGTCATTTTGAAATAAACGAAAGCGTTGGAAGACTGATACCAGGCTTTATATAAGGATTCATATGAAACAAATCATCACTCATAAAATTATTGCTACATCACTCTCGCTAACCTTAGTATTTGCTCCCTTTTTGAGTGAGGCATGTACTGCTGTGAATATCACTGCAAAAGATGGCTCTGTTGTTGCGGGTAGAACAATGGAGTGGGCTTTTGATATGAAGTGGCAATTAACCGTCAATCCCAAAGGTACAGCTATCGCCTTAACTGCGCCTAGTTCAATGAAATTACCTGCAAGCAGTTTGTCGAGTAAATATGGATTTGCAGGTATCTCACCAGCCATCCTACCAGGACCACCTGCCTACTTAGAGGGTCAAAATGAAGCTGGTCTTGCGATTAGTGGAAACTTCTTGCCAGGCTTTACTGAATACCAGACAGTCAGCCCGCAAGACAAAAACTACGTTTCGATTCTCAATTTAGGCGGCTTTGTTTTGGGGATGTTTGCTACAGTCAAAGAGTTGCGTAATGAATTACCTAAATACAAAGTTTGGTTTGATCCAAGTGAAGTAAAGGGTTTGCCAACCCCACCATGGTTGCATTTTGTTTTAACTGATCGAAGTGGCGAGAGTATCGTGATTGAGTTTGTAAAAGGCCAAATGGTTATCCACAATAATCTTGCAGGCGTCTTAACCAATGCTCCAACCTATGACTGGCACCTGAATAACGTACGCAACTATTTGTCACTAACAGCAACTGCTACCCCCTCTGTGACTGTTGGGAAAGTTAATGTAACTGAGTTAGGACAGGGCGGTGGTTTGATTGGCTTGCCTGCGGATTACACGCCACCATCGCGTTTTGTCAGAGCTGCTTATCTCAAACATCTTGCCTATCAGCCTAGCAATAGCATTGATGCTGTTGCGTTAACGGGCCATATTTTAGATAATGTGGACATTCCTATGGGAGTTGCAAGATCTACTGATGGCAAGCAGGTAGTCTCTGATTACACGCAGTGGATCAATCTGAAGGATTTAAAAAATAACAAGATGAAGATTGCTAATTATGCAAGTCGTACCAACTTTATCGAGATTGATTTGAACCAAATGTTTAAATCTGGAAAAACGAAAAGCTGGTTAGTGGATAAATTGCCTTACCCACAAAACGATTTGACAGCAGAACTCTTAAAATAAATTAGTATATAAACCGCCTTCGGGTGGTTTATTTTTTAGTGCATCAAAATAGGTTCATTTGTTCATGAAAATTTCAAAACCTTAATACCTCGGCCATTTATGCGTATCCTCAAAATTATTTTCTCTGCAGTTTTTCTTTCGCTAGCCATCCCGGTCTTTGCTGACAATGCAGTGATTTATTTCAATGGCGACATCTTGACGATGGAGGGTGATAAGCCACAGTATGTTGAAGCAGTCGTAGTGAAGGGCAAGAAGATCGCTTATGTCGGTAATCTGCGAGACGCTTTAAATGGAGCCGGCGCTAATCCAGTAATGCAGGATTTAAAAGGTCAAACTTTATTGCCAGGCTTTATTGATGCCTGGGGCCACTTTACCCTGATTGCTCAGAACACTCTCGCTGTCAATCTGGGGTACTTTTCCAAAAATCCGCCGAAAACTACTAAGCAGCTAATAGACCGCTTGAAAGCAGAAGCGAGGCCATTTAATGGTTGGATTATTGGCGCAGAGTATGCAGACGCTTTTCTTACCGACGGCCCCTTAACTATTGCTCAGTTAGATGCAGCATTTCCGAATCAACCAGTATTTGTTAATAATATTTCTACCTTGACCGGGATTGTGAATTCTGCGGGTCTAAAGAAGCTAGGATTTACCAAAGCCACTAAAGTGACACAAGGCATGCTGCCCGTTGATCCAAAGACAGGAAAACTTACTGGTGAGTTGATTGGTGATCCTAATTTCGAGGCAACAGCGAAGGTATTTGGTAAGTATTCTCAAGATTTAATGATGAAAACTTATCGCAAAGCCGAACAGATCTATGTCTCAAATGGATACACTACTGCGCAAAGTTATGAAACTACGATTCAAGATATTAGTAATATGCGCCAAGCAGTTGATCGTAATGTGATCAGCTTAGACCTGATTGCGTTGCCCACCTATGATGTGGTTGATCAATTGCTTGCAACTAATAAAAATTATCCTTTTGGAGTCTATACCAAGGGTGATGGCGGCTTTAAGGTTGCTGGAATACTGGTTTCTACAGACGGTGCGCCACAACTGCGTTTGGCCTATTTCACCAAGCCTTATAACGACACCACAGGATTCCCAAAAGAATGGCGCGGTATGGCTGTTGCTTCCCAGGATTTGGTTAATAAGTACGCAAAGTTAGCTTATGAAAAAAATATCCAGTATTTCGGCTATTCCAATGGCGATGCTGGTATTGATATGGCGCTTTCTGGAATTTCTAAAGCAATAAAAGAAACGGGCGTTACTGAAGATCGTAGATCAGTGATCTCTCATTCATTCTTTGTTCGTGATGATCAATTGGACCAATACAAAAACCATAAAATCCTGCCTCAATTTATGCCCAACCATATTTGGATGTATGGCGATGTATATAGAAAGATTCTAGGGGATGAGAGGGCTAACAATATGGTTCCGCTCAATTCGGCTAAGACAAAAGGTATGCAATTTGGTCTTCATAATGACACGCCATCATCAGGGCCAAGCGCATTGTTTACGATTTGGACTGCGGCTAATCGCAAGACCTATGGAGGCAGCAGTTTAGGCTCTGGTCAACGCCTTGATCCCTATACAGCGCTACGTGGCTTTACTTCTGTGCCTGCATATCAGTACAAAGAAGAGGCATTAAAGGGCACTATTACAGCTGGAAAACTTGCGGATATGGTGATTCTTGACCGCAATCCAATGAAAGTGGACCCAATGGAAATTAAGGATATTCAGATTGTGAAGACCATTAAGAATGGTAAGGATTTGTTTATTCGTCCATAGTTGGACAAAATTGTTTTTTTGAAGTTAAGTATCCTTCGGGCGATATTTTTTTGCATGGTCTAGATCAGATCACACTGGTTCTCACGATCTAGTGTCAGTTTAACCGACAGTAAATAATTCAGATCACCCAAATATCCTTCAAGCCGCGTTGCACAGTTTATTACACAGCGCCATTTTTACGCTGTAAGTCATTGAAATAATTGCATATTTAAGCAGCCACGAATTCTTCTAAGGCGTAGGTCGCACGTTCGAATCGTGCTGGGCAGGCCAAACATCCTCCTTTCGTACTATAGCTTCCAGAGTTGTAATCTTTTATGGTTATCTTTTTCCTGTATTGTCATAGAATGCCTTGATGAATATCCATTTAATTAAGATTTACCCATATTTAATTTGTTCAGCTCTAATTCTTTGTTCGTGCTCCACAGCGAAGTTAGAGGCACGTCTTGAGGCCAATCCCCAGTGTAAAGATGTTGTGAACGCCAAAACAGGTGCTTTAATGCCTTGCCCTGGTTCAGATAAGGCGTTTTATAGAGAGGTTGGTTTAGCTCCAGCAAAGCCGGCTCCGGCAGTGAGCAATCCAGTCGCTTCTTCGCCAACTACAGCAACTACATCAACTTCAGTGCAGACACCATTAAATAATGTTCAATCGTCAGCGCCGGCTGGCTTACCTCAGACGACTCCCGCTCAAGTTGAATGCAAACCCCAGATTCATAAAAAGACAGGCGGAACCTTGCCATGTCCAGCCCCGGACTAAATTGATCTAGGTATGATGATCTTTATTAATAGAAGTCTTACAAAGTAACTTAACCCATCACTCGGAATCACCATGAATAAAATGAAAGTACTGTTAGCATCATTTGCTACAGCAATGACTTTGGCTGCATGTAGCAATGCACCTAAATTGGCTACGCAGCCAATGCCTAGATCTGGATTTTTGCCTGATTACAATCTGTTGGTTCCAATGGCTAGCGCTGATAAAGATACTCGTATTTGGAGATATCGTATTTCAGGCGTGAACCCCGGTTCATATACTGCAGTAATCTTGGACCCGATTTACCTGAATCAAAATGCCACCAAGTCAGTCAGCCTGGATGATATTAATAAGGCAAAAGCTGCGCTCCAAGCATCTATGGTTGAGGCTGTTAATTCTCGCGGCACTATCAAGATAGTTAATAAACCAGGACCTGGTGTTGCACGCATCTCTGTTGGCATTACTGGCGCCGAAAGTTCAGCCGATAGCTTGCAACCATGGAATTTCACACCAATTGGTTTGGCAATGAATGCTGCTGCTTATGCTGGCGGTGTAAATTCCAAAACCCCAGCGCTGTTAGTTGAGAGCAAAATTACGGATAGTCAATCTAAACAATTATTAGGAGAAGGTTTGATCACTATTCAAGGTGAATCCTTTAGAACTAACGCTGGATCTGCAGATTCATTTGTTGCAATGGCAAAGAAAGTGGTTCGCTCTGCATTAGAAACATCCGCCAACCCAGTGCCAACTGGTCAATAAGTCTCCATCATGAAATCCCTCATTAAAAAAATAATCGCCATTGCCTTATCATCTCTGATAGCAATCCCATTATTAGCCTTGGCTGATGATGCATCTCGCCATAAAGAAATTGTTGAGCGATTTGCTAAATGCGATGTCAATCATGATGGCAAGCTAACTCGAGAAGAGGCCAATGGTTGTATGCCTCGTATTTATGACCACTTTAGTTACATTGACTCAAGCAACAAAGGTTATGTAACTGTGGCTGAAATTCAGGCCATGGCTAATCGTTAATATTTAAAATATAAGGGCCTCTTAGGAGGCTCTTTTTTATTGGGTGAATGATGTCTGTATCTTTTCCTGGTTTTGAAGCTAAAACATTTCACGCTGACTCTGAAGATGGCTCTATTGAGATCTCATATCTTATCGGTGGCAGCGGTCCTCCATTGTTGTTGCTTCATGGCTTCCCACAAACAAAGGCAATCTGGAGTCAAGTGGCGCCGGAGTTAGCCAAAAGCTTTACGGTAGTTGCTGCAGATTTAAGGGGTTATGGTGCGTCATCAAAGCCTCATGGCAAAAGTGATCACTCAACGTATTCAAAAAGATCAATGGCCGCAGATCAACATGCATTGATGAAAAGTTTAGGTTTTAATCAATTCTTCTTGCTTGGGCATGACAGAGGCGGAAGAGTTTCTCATCGCCTGGCAATGGACTTCCCTGAAAGTGTCTTGCGATTAATGGTTTTGGATATCTCTCCAACATTAACAATGTATGAGAACACCACTATGGAATTTGCTAAGGGATATTGGCATTGGTTCTTCCTGATACAGCCAGAACCAGTTCCAGAAACTCTGATCGGTGCCAATCCAGAATATTGGCTTAAAAATCATATGGGTCGCCATGCGGGCACGGGGATATTTTCCCCAGATCGATGGTCGGAGTATTTGGTTGGGGCTAGTCATCTAGAAAGCATGCATGCGATGTGTGAAGATTACCGAGCTGCCGCTACGATCGACCTTATTCACGATCGCTCGGATCGTGCTGCAGGCAAGATACTGAAGATGCCGCTGAAGGTGTTGTGGGGTGAGCATGGTTTAGTAAACCAGTGCTTTAAACCCTTAGAGGACTGGAGGGTTGTGGCCAAGGATGTTGCTGGAAAAGCTGTTCCCAGTGGTCACTACATACCAGAAGAGATTCCTGACGTTTTGCTGGCAGAGGCCAGACAATTCTTTGGCTAAAAGCTCAATAAGCAAGCTTCAAAACAAAAAACCCTAAATAAATCAAATATTTAGGGTTTTTTAAAAATCACTCAGGGTGAAAGTTATTGCTTGCCATGAAGCTAATAGTGCGCTCGAAGCCAAGGATGCGGATATAACGCCAAGCAATATCGCGGTATTTGCTGTCCAGATAGCCAATAGCTACTTCAGGCGTCCTTGTGGACAAGTCGATCTCTTGAATTGCACGGGCCCAACGTTTGAGTCTTGTTGACATAATTGTCACCTCCATGGCTATACAACGCATGGAAAAGCGGTCGAGATGACACGAATTACAAAATATTTATCAAAAAAGCAGCTGTTTTCTTAAATGGAGACAACTTTATGGGGATTAAGGATATTTTGGGGATCTAAAGCTCTTTTGAGGGTCTTCATGAGCTCGTGGGCCACTTCACCCTTATGAGCCCTTAAGCCTTCTAATTTAAGCTGTCCTACCCCGTGTTCTGCAGAAATGGAGCCATTACAGCGCTCGACCTGGGCATATACGAGCTCATGGATGGGTTTTTCATTTGCTTCGTTGAAAGTCTTGGGATCTGTGCCCAAGGGTGGGGCAATGTTGTAATGCAGGTTTCCATCCCCTAAATGGCCAAAATTGATGATTCTGACACCCGGAAACTTTGCCGTCATCAGGGCATCGGTTTCTTTGATAAAGCGATCAAGCGATGAAAGGGGGATGGTGATGTCATGTTTGAGGTTTGCGCCTTCTTCAGCTTGCGCTAGCGTAATGTGTTCCCGCATATGCCAAAAAGCATTGGCTTGACTTAAGTTGCTGGCAACAACGGCGTCGCTGATAAGACCAGATTCGAAGGCTTCCTCCAAAATAGTTTCCAGAAGTTGCCTGACATGATCCTCGCTCTCATGATCTGACAATTCAATCAGTACGGTAAATGGCGGATTATCTTGGAGTGGATTTGCCATTTGAGGAAAGTGCTTCTCATTTAACTCCAAAGACTCCTGCGTCATCATTTCAAAACCGGTTAGCAATGAGGTTGCGCGCTTCTGAAAGAGATTTAAAAGTGCAATTGAAGAGGCGATGGTTTCACATGCGACTAGGGTAGTCCATTGAGAGATCGGTAGTGGGTATAACTTCATGACTGCAGCAGTAATGATTCCCAAGGTACCTTCAGATCCAACAAACAAGTCACGCAAATCGTAACCCGTATTGTCCTTGCGCAAACCTTTGATGCCATTCCAAATCTCACCTTTAGCAGTAACAACTTCAAGACCTAGACATAGATCACGTGCATTTCCGTAGCGAAGCACATTGGTTCCACCGGCATTGGTTGCTAAGTTGCCGCCGATCATGCAACTACCCTCAGCACCCAGACTTAAGGGGAATAAAAATCCCTGCTCAGCAGCTTTTTCTTGCACGACTTGCAAAATGCATCCCGCCTCAAGTGTGATGGTTTGATTGGCAACATCGATTTCACGAATCTGATTCATGCGCTTGAGATTGAGGATGACTTGCTTACCGCTGTTATCGGGTGTAGCGCCGCCACAAAAGCCGGTATGTCCACCTTGAGGGACTATAGCAACCTGGCTTGCAGCGCAGAGCTTGACGATATTTGCTACGTCAGCAGCATTACCAGGCAAAAGAACTGCAAGTGCTTTTCCCGTAAAGCGTTTACGCCAATCAGTTAAGTAGGGCGCTTTATCCTCATCTTGAGTCAGAATATATTTTGTCTCAAGTACTGTAGATAGCTGATTGATGAAGTTTTGCATTCTTACTCCGCAGCTGCCTTCTTGAGAGCCTTAGCTTCTTTTTTGATGGGCTTTAAATACATGAGTAAACAAACAAAGCCGACAGTTGAGAGAATAACTTCTAGCAACGCAAGCCAAAAGTTGGTCCCTGTTTCGAGAATGCGAACCAAGCCTTCAGTTGTATATAGCAGTATCAACATTGAGGCCCACTGCATTGTGTAAACCTTACCTTTCCATATCCCAGGAATAGCGAATAGCAAAGGTACACCTTTCAGGATTAACCAGGATCCACCAGGTCGGAGAGGGGAGACGAACCACTCCCAACAGACACACAAGATAAATAAATCAATAAAAGCAGCTGTTGCTATAAGTTGGTATGGATTTTTGTCGAGAGTCTTTTTTATCATGATGACGGCTAAATGGATTACCTTTTATTTTGAAAAAGCATTAAGGCAGTTTCAGCTAAACGCTTACCCTGTGCCTTTGCTAGGCGCTGCTCTTCAGGGCTAATAGGTGCACGTCCATCGGCGTGAGCGAGATGAGTCACTCCATAAGGACTACCGCCTGTATTGGAAGACATGAGGTCAGGCTCACTGTAAGGAATCCCCATCAGCATCATGCCGTGATGCATCAGTGGAATCATCATTGTTAAGAGGGTGCTTTCTTGACCGCCATGCATGCTGCCGGTACTCGTAAAGACGCAGGCCGGCTTACCAATTAAGGCGCCATTCAACCACTCTGAAGAACTACCGTCCCAAAAGTATTTCATCGGCGCCGCCATATTGCCAAAACGAGTCGGAGACCCTAAAGCAAGACCAATGCACTCCTTTAGGTCTGAATATTCAGCATAAGGCGCTCCATCCTGGGGAACGGCTGCCTCTGTAGCCTCACAAACCGCAGATATGGGGGGTACGGTTCTCAAGCGGGCATTTGCCCCTGATACGCTCTCGATACCCTCGGCAATCAGGCGCGCCAGATCCTTGGTTGCACCATAACGGGAGTAGTACAAAACTAAAATATCGTGTTGGCTCATATTGATCTCTTATGATACGGCGATGCGCCTTATTCGTAACCCCCAATTATGGCTCTCTCTGGCTAAAGAGATCTGGGAGCGAAATCGCGGTCAAAATTTGAAGCAAATTGCAGCTAGCCTGGCATTTACAACAACCCTATCGATGGTGCCGATGGTGACAATCGCCACCATGTTGATTGGTCACCTCCCAAGCGTCATCCAAGTTAAGAATACCTTTAGATCTTGGCTTTTGGACACTTATATGCCGGGCGGCATTAACCAACAGGTATTCATTTACTTAGAACAATTCTCATCCCAAGCTAAAGGCTTAACCTATGTGGGCTTGGCCGGACTGATCATCACGACAATCATGACTTTAGCGGTGATAGAGGGTGCCTTTAACCAAATATTCAAGGTCACTGCAAGACGCCCTTTGTATAAAAAAATTGTGATCTATAGTGCAGCAACTATCCTAGGTCCAATCATGCTTGGCGTTGGCATTTACTTAAGTGGCGTTTTATTTAGTGCTTCAGAAGGCTGGATCAGCGCGGTATCTTTTGGCTTTCAATTAGTGGCTGCGATTGCCCCAATCTTTTTGGCCATTCTGGTCTATGCAGTGGTCTACAAAATTCTTCCTTACGCTAAAATTTTGTGGCGAGACGCCTTTGCAGGAGCTTTCGTAGCGGCACTTGCCTTTGAGCTAATGAAGTTTGGTTTTGCCATTTTCTTGGGCAACACAGCCTTCTATAAGACGGTATATGGCGCTTTTGCGATCTTGCCTCTGGGTTTAACGTGGATCTATATGACCTGGTGGATTACCTTAACCGGAGCGGTATTGGTGGCCAATTTGCCGGATATTCGAAGCGGCGTCATTAGGGTTATTCGTTACTAAAAGTTGCGCCTAAGCTCTTGATTCGCGAAGGCCTTGAGTCTATATTGGGTCTATAAATACATTGTTTTTGGAGACCAAATGAAAGTACGTGACATATTACGCGTCAAGGGCAGCACCCTTTTTACAGTAGCCCCTGATACAGCTCTGCAAACTGCAGTGCTAGTAATGAGTGAGCACGACATTGGTTCATTAGTGGTCATGGAGTATGACAAGCTGGTTGGCATTCTGACCTTCCGTGAAGTCATTGCCGCTTTAGCTAAGCATCACGGCAAGCTTGAAGGTCTTCAAGTGAACTCCGTAATGAATAAAATACCTTTGACCTGCAATATGGAAACCGAGATTGATGAGGTTCGGCGCATGATGCTGGTAGACCATGCACGCTATTTACCAGTAGTCGATCAAAAGATGTTGATGGGCGTTATTTCTTTCTACGACGTAGCAAAATCGGTGGTGGAGGCCCAGGACTTTGAAAATACGATGCTCAAGGCCTATATTCGTGATTGGCCGGAAGATACTGAAAAAGCAGCGTCCTAAGTCGTTCTAGCCACCATTTTCCGACAAATGACATAATGTCGATATGTCAGGAAATACTTTAGGCCTCCTTTTTACTGTTACCACTTTTGGTGAATCCCACGGTCCTGCAATCGGTGCGGTGGTTGATGGTTGCCCACCAGGCATGAATCTTTCTGAAGCCGACATTCAGCTGGACTTAGATCGTCGCAAACCAGGCACATCCCGTCACGTTACGCAGCGCAAAGAAGAGGACAAAGTTGAGATCCTTTCTGGCGTGTTTGAGGGTAAGACAACAGGTACGCCTATTGCGCTATTAATTCGCAATACAGACCAACGCAGCCAAGACTATGGCGATATCTTGCAGACCTTTAGACCTGGTCACGCTGATTATGCGTATCAAAATAAATATGGCATTCGTGATCCCCGCGGTGGAGGTCGCTCATCGGCTCGCTTAACAGCGCCCGTTGTTGCTGCGGCAGCGATTGCAAAAAAATGGCTTCATGAAAAATATGGCACTGAGTTTTATGGCTACATGAGTCAATTGGGCGAACTTGAAATTCCATTTAAAGATATTGCTCAGATTGATCAGAATCCATTTTTTGCCGCAAATGCAGAAATCATCCCTCAGCTTGAAGTCTATATGGATGACTTGCGTAAAGCAGGGGACTCTTGTGGGGCACGTATCGAGGTACGAGCTCGTAATGTTCCTGCAGGTCTGGGTGAGCCTTTGTTTGATAAATTGGATGCCGATATTGCGCATGCCATGATGGGTATCAATGCAGTGAAGGGTGTTGAGATTGGCGCTGGCTTTAAGTCAGTGTCTCAACGTGGTAGCGAGCATGGAGATGAGCTTCATCCCGATGGCTTTGCAACGAATAATTCTGGGGGCACCCTGGGTGGCATTAGCAGCGGTCAAGATCTGCGTATTTCCATTGCGATCAAGCCAACTTCTAGCATCATGAGCCCAAAGCAATCCATTGATTTAGATGGAAAGCCGATTACAGTTCAAACCAAAGGCAGGCATGACCCTTGCGTTGGTATTCGTGCAACACCGATTGCTGAAGCAATGTTGGCGCTTGTTTTAATGGATCATGCTCTACGCCATCGCGCTCAATGTGCTGATGTTCCAGATGCTGCATCTATTCCAGCCTCTCAACCAGGCTCATTGCGCGATTAATTGGCTTAATCGATGACGCCTTCGCTACGCTGGGCCTTCGGGTCCTTTTTCTTTTTATATTTCGCTTATGTTGGGTTGGTTTCTCCATATGCCAGCTTGTTCTTTTTAGAACGGGGCTTTAGCGTTATAGAAATTGCTGCATTGATGTCTATGTTACAGATCACCCGCATTGTTGGTCCATTTTCTTGGGGTTGGTTATCGGACTACCTTTCTAATCGGATTAGCATTATTCGATTCTGCGCATGTCTTGCGGCGGTTGTTTTCTTATGCATTTATTTCTTGCACAGCTACATCGGGTTTTTTATTTGGATGTTTGTGTTGCACACCATTTTGAGTAGTTTGATGCCGCTTGGTGAGTCAGCCACTATTCATGCCTTATATAAAGATAATTCCTTCGATAAGCGTTACGGACGCTTGCGTCTGTGGGGGTCTATCGGCTTTATTGCCATGGTTCTTGCCGCAGGAGAGCTATTCCAGCGCAAGAGCATTGGGCTTTATCCCATTGTGGGCACCGTTGTTTTACTAGCCTTAGCTCTTATTACCTTTTGTTTGCACGAGCCCAAGATGGAGCGTCGCAAAATGGTTAAAGGGGAGTTATTGGTTGTGCTTTTTAATCCAGATGTTCGGTGGTTTTTAGTGTCTGGATTTTTTATGATCTTTGCCCACGCTGCTTTATATGTTTTTTACTCTCTTTATCTCTCTAACCTTGGCTACAACAAATTTCAGATTGGCCTGTTTTGGGCTCTAGGAGTTTTTGCCGAAGTCATTTTCTTTTACTTTCAAAGTAAGGTATTGAGCAGGTTAGATGCCGAGGTGATATTGCAGGCTGCCTTTGGAATTGGCGTTGTCAGATTTGCCTTAATAGCTTTCCTACCAATCACTTCTGTTTTGATAGTGGCGCAATTAATGCATGCTGGCACATTTGCTGCACACCATAGTGCCGCTACAAAACTTTTGCAACGCTGGTTCACAGGCCCGGTACAGGCTAGAGGTCAAGCTTTGATGGCCACCATCTCATACGGTCTTGGCGGAACGCTCGGAGGGTTATGTGCTGGCTGGATATGGGAAGCATCTCAACCAAGAGATGTATTTGTAATGTCCGCGTTTGCATGCGGACTGGCGGGTATGGCGATCCAAAAACTCAGACCGCGACGTTATCCCGCCAAATAGAACTACTTAGCTTTTTATTGAATCTTTGCTTTAGCGCGAAGTTTTTGCATCATTTCTGAGAACTTTGCCTTTTGCCAATTCTTATCAGAGATGATCATCTGCTTCAACTGAGCCTTCATTTCTTCAAAGCTTGGGGCTTGAATATCGCGAGAGTCAATCACTTTAATGATGTGCCAACCAAACTGTGACTTCACAGGCTTGTCAGTAATTTGCCCATTTTTGAGTTGGACCATTGCCTTAGAAAACTCTGGTACTAATGCTTTATCGCTAACCCAACCTAGATCGCCGCCATTTTTAGCAGAGCCAGGGTCGAGCGACTTTCCCTTAGCGATTTCTTCGAAATTAGCGCCTGCCTTAAGCTGCGCAGTAATTGCCTTGGCATCCGCTTCTTTTTCTACCAGGATATGTTCTACGTGATATTCCTTACCACTGTATTGCGCCTTTGCAGATTCATAAGCGGCTTTCAGATCCGCTTCTGCAACACCTTCTTTTTCAACATAATCCTCAAATACAGCGCCAACTAAAACTCCCATGCGTGCTTGCTCTAATTGCTCGCGCACCATTTCATTCTGAATGACGCCGCGCTTGTCAGCCTCCTGCAATACCAATTCACGGGTTACCAACATCTCACGAGCTTGATCGCGTACGTGCGGGTTATCGGGCTGTCCTGAACGTTGAACTAGCTTATCTAATTGGGCTTTAGGAATCGCTTTGCCATTCACGATGACGGCATTTTGTGCGATTGCATTTGCAGATAAAAGAGCGGCTCCAAGAAGGCTTATTGAGAGTATTTGACGTTTATTGATCATGGTTTTGATAATTAAATTAAAGGGAATAGCGCCATTCTAAAGTAGCCCTAGACAGCAACTTCGTCTGGGGCTAGGGCGGCAATGGTTAAAGCATGAATTTCCTTGGGAATATGGCGATTCAAGGCAGCATAAACAGCTCTATGACGTGCCACTAGGTTCAAACCCTTAAACTCTGGGGCGATGATTTCAAGTCGAAAGTGGCCGCCGCCACTAGCCGCGCCTGCATGGCCAGCATGAAGATGACTTTCATCTTCAATCTTTAAGGCTTGTACCTGAAAAGCTTTGCGAAGATCTTCATCGAAAGCGGCAATGCGTTGTTGATTGATGCTCATTCGCTTGGATGCTCCATATGCTTAGAGAGCCAAACCCCTTGAAGAATGACAAAAACCAATAAGAGACCAGTACTTCCAAACAACTTAAAGTTAACCCATGTTTCTTCTGAGTACTCAAAAGCAATATAAAGATTAAGTGCACCCATGATAAAAAAGAATATAGCCCAAGCTATATTGAGGCTATGCCAAACTGAATGCGCAGATTCTGCTTTAAGCGTTACCTGCTTTCCCATTAATACTTGTATCCAATTCTTTTGAAAAAACTGAGCGCTGATGAATAGGGCGCCTGAAAAGAGCCAGTAAAGAGCTGTTGGTTTTAACTGAATAAATGTTTTGTCATGCAAGAAGATTGTGAGGCTACCAAACACAACAATCATGACAAGACTTATCCATTGCATGGCATCGATCTTGCGATGGCGGTAATAGACCCAAAGAATCTGTACGATAGTGGCCACCATGGCTACGATGGTTGCTGTGTATATGTCGCCCAGCTTAAAGGCGACAAAGAAGAGAATAATGGGGAATAGGTCGAATAAAAATTTCATAAAGTGATTATCCAGCTATTTACTTACTCTTTCGATTTTGCGGGAATAGCATTGCCGCTTGGCTCAAAACTCAAGGAGGCCGAGTTAATACAGTAGCGCAAACCTGTTGGCATAGGGCCATCCTCAAATACATGACCTAAATGGGCATCACAATTTGCGCAACGTACTTCGGTGCGAATCATGCCACGAGTAGTATCTCGAATTTCCTTAATGGAGGATGCAACTTCTGGGGCGTTATAGCTTGGCCATCCGCAACCAGCGTCGAACTTGGTCTCTGATAAGAAGAGTGGCGTACCGCAGCAAACACACTGATAGCGACCCTTGTCCCAATGATCCCAGTACTTGCCGGTAAAAGGTCGCTCGGTTGCCGCTTCTCGAGTGACTCGATACTCTATATCACTTAATGACTGCTTATATTCTTGATCTGTTTTTTTCATGTTGACTCCAATAATATGATTTTCTTATAGAACGCCTATGAGGAGCAGCTTACTTCGACCATATCCATATCAGGTGGTGGAGCTAGTGAGTAAGAAGCAAAATCTGGCTGCTCATCAAAGGGGTTGCTTAAAACCTTAAGAAGCTTTGATACCTCAGAAAAGTCTTTTTTCTGCGCCTGCTCAATGGCAAACTGGGCGAGATGATTTCGCAGGATGTATTTTGGGTTTACCCGATTCATTGCTAGGTGTCGCTCTGAATCATGGCTAGATTCACTCTGTAAGCGGGCTAAGTAATCAACGAACCAAAGATCAATTGCATCACGGTCAATAAAATCATGTCTTAAGGAAATCTGCGAAATATTCACATTTGAGTTGAGCTTTCCAAGGTTGCGAAAGAAGTTCGTGAAATCCACTTTTGAATCATGCATTGCCTGTAATAAGCGCTCAATCAGAGCGACGTCCCCATCTTGCTCGGTACTAAATCCTAATTTGTTACGAAACAATGCTTGCCACTTATTCGCATAAATAACCGGAAACTCCTCAAGGGCAGCACGTAATTGCTCTTGCGCTTCTTTTTCGCTATGGCGGAGCTCGAACAGTGGAATCATAGCGCTGGCCAAGCATGCCATATTCCAATGCATGATTTGTGGTTGACGATGGTAGGCATAACGACCACCTTGATCGCTATGGTTGCAAATATGATCGATCTGAAACTGGTCTAAAAATCCAAAAGGGCCATAGTCAATCGTCAATCCAAGTACGCTGATATTGTCACTATTGAGAACTCCATGACAAAAGCCCACAGCCTGCCATTGAGCGACTAATTTGGCATTGCGCGCACTAATTCTTTTGAATAAATCTAAATAGGGCTCGTTAGCCTGCAGGGATTCTGGGTAATGTATTTCTATGAGGTAATCTGCGAGCTCTTTTAACCTTGCATGATTTTGTAGTGAAGCGTAATGCTCAAAGTGTCCAACCCGAATAAAGCTTGGCGCCAAGCGAGCACAAACTGCTGCAGTCTCTAAAGTTTCCCTTCTGACAGGCATGTCTGAGCCAACAATTGATAGCGCTCTTGTAGTTGGAATTCCCAAAGTATGCATTGACTCGCTGCATAAGAATTCCCTAATAGATGAGCGCAATACAGCACGACCATCACCCATGCGGGAGAATCGCGTTATCCCAGCTCCTTTGAGCTGTAATTCTTGTCCAGCAATATCGCCTAACAATATTGCGCGTCCATCACCCAGTTGACCAGCCCACACCCCAAATTGATGTCCGCTATAGGCTGTTGCTATAGGATTTGGAAATTGATGATTGGTTGTATTTAAACCGTTCCCAGACAATACCTCTAGCCATGTTTTATCTACGGGAAGATTATTTTCGTCCAGGTCGATACCCACCAATTTGGCGGATGTGGGTGAAAATGCGACCCAGTAGGGATTGGGTATCGGGGTGGGGAGGGTTGCTTGGCAGGCATCATCGCCGCGTAAAGTAAAGGCCATAGAGGTATTCTAGGTGGATTTACTAAATCACGTGCATGGCTCTAAAATTAACCCATGAACAAACAAGTCCAAATGAATCCACAGACCCAGTTAGCTAATTTAGGCGAGGAATTGAATGTGCCTTTTTTAAAGCTTTTAGGTGTTCGTTGTTTAAGTGCTGAAATGGGCAAAGGGGAGATTTTGCTAGCCCTCAAACCCGAGCATAACAATACCTGGGAAGTCGCACATGGAGGTGTTTTGTTAACGCTGATGGATGTAGCTATGGCTGTTGCGGCACGTTCCGGCGATCCCGGCGATCGCAGTGTGGTGACCATTGAGATGAAGAATAATTTCATGCAAGCTGCAACCGGCGTGCTGAGAGTCAAGGCTGATACAGTTCGCAGAACAGCAACAATGGCTTTTTGTGAAGCCAAGCTTTATAACGATCAAGGTGAAATTTGCTGCATGTCTACCGGCACCTTCAAGTATCTGAAGCGCTTAGCAACTCGCAATGCGGATGGTGATCGAGTTATAAACGATGATGGTCGCTATGAATAATGCTACACGGATAAATTTGAATCTGATGCAGAGCTAAGGGCACCTGTAACAACGTCATGGCCTACAGTTCCTGAAGCATCAAAGCGACGCTCCACCATCTCAAACTGACCATCTTTCCTCACCCTTAAAACTGTACTTGAACGCGTTCCATAAGCAGGAGTTTTAATAAACGCTGGTGAGAGTGCTTTCTCCCATTCGCGACTAACCCCCGTGCTTGGAAGTTCGTCATCACTGGCGTGATGGGTGTCTGCTAATAGCTTTAAATACGGATCTGCATTTTTAAGTTGTCCTTGATCCATTGCCAAAGCCTGAGCAAATGCGGCTACACGATGATTTACTTTGGGCCACGGGGTATCAAGCATGGCATTGGATAAACCATAAACTCCTGGCTCTAACGTCTGCTGTGGAAAAACTTTGCGTGGACGAATACTTTGCCCCATCATCATGCGGTTGCTAACCCAATGCATTTCGGCATTTGCTGGGTCACTTAAATCCGCCATCAAAAGATTAAAACCGTTGTATTGCTGAAAGCGTTTTGCATTGCCTTGGATAAATTCAGAGGGGCGCTCATTGCCAGTGAGATACATCAAAGATAGTTCCCCACGCGTTCTAGAATCGGGATTTTTTTCGCTAGGCGCTCGAACATTCGTTAAGGCTGCAAATTTTCCGGTCTTGGTAAATCCAAGCCAGGTGCCAGGACTACCCAATACATCAGCGCGATCTCTACCTGCTAAAACATGAGGATGTTCAGACCACCATGAAACGCCATCGGTATTGCGTTCATAAAACTCATCACGGTTCGCTGCTACCACCAGTGAATATTCTGGGTGAGAATTCCAAGCGAAGAGAATAAGGCACATAAGGGTTATTAAATTTCGAGCAAAGGGTAGGGCAATAAATCTAGTTTTAACACAGGCCCTTCAGCGCTACCAAGATGAATTTCCCCATTTTCAAGCGCCTCTAACTTGCACTCGATCTGAAGGTCAATGCGTTCCTTATCCTCTGGAGAATATGCAGATAGAACCACCATTCCTGCTGGCTGGGAGGGATCATTGGAGTGGAAAAGTTCAACACCCGGCATGGCCAAGTTTTCATCCGAACTACCGCTATCTATATGAGCAATCTGGAGTCGACGCTTAATGGCGCCACGATATTGACTACGAGCAACGATTTCTTGGCCTGGATAACACCCTTTTTTAAAATCAACTCCGGCCACAGATTCAAAATTAATCATTTGGGGCACAAATTGCTCCTGGGTTGCTTGAACAATTCTAGGGATTGCACTTAAGACCTCAAGCGTATTCCATGCTTGAAGCATTTCACTAGAATCACGTGCACTTGATTGTTCATCAACAGGGATTGCAAACAAAAGACGGGCAACCGATTGATTGCTTGCCAAAAAATCGGGCATGCGTAAGGCTATAGCGCTAGGATCTAGCTTAAATTCGACAACCTGATTCTCAGAACCATGCAGCCCAGAAATAATCCAATCCTCGGTTACATCGGTAACTTTTACCTTTGAGCGCAATACAAACATGGATAAGCGTTTTGCTGTACTTGCGGCAATATCTTTCGAAATAAATAAAGCAAAGCGATCTTCGGCGTTCTCGTCAGATGGAAACAGTCCGAGCCATGCGCTTGCAAGCAATCTCCCTTTAGGGCTGCAATAACCTACTAGGCGGACACCCGAAAAATTTTGGGCCATTTGACCGGGAAGGGTGCGGTTAAGCCCCAAAACTGAATTTGTTAATTGATTTTGTAAAAAGCTTGCAGCATCTGGGCCCTCAACCTGGATCAATCCCCACTGCGGCAAATTGCAGGGTAGGGAAGTAAGGTTATTTAGCCAGTTTTGCTCAATTTTTGGGGTATTTATCATGACCCTTTTATCATAGCCTGATGAGCAGAAAAATTCAGAGCAGATCTCTATTTATTAAGAAAAAGTCAAAAGATCGAGGTCTCAAGTATTGGTTTGCCCTTCTGTTAATCTTCCTAGGTCTAATTTATGGCGGTATTTTTTTACTGCCAGTGGTGCCCAACACTCCCAATGTCGATAGCGCACCTGTTTATAAAGTGAAGATTAATCCGAATTCAAGCCTTTCTAGCATTGCCGATCAGTTGGGTGAGCAAGGCTTATCGATCAATAAATTCACTATCCAGGTTGGCGCTAGAAGTATTTTCGTGGGATCAAAACTAAAGCCTGGCACCTATATGTTTCCAGTAGGAGGGAGCCTCGGAAAAGTGTTACTGCAAATAGCACGCGGTGACCGAGTGAGGGAAAGTATTGCGATTATTCCGGGTATGTCTATCTGGCAACTGCGGAGCATCATCGATATGCACCCAGCTCTCATCCATCAAACCAAGGGTATGAGCAATAAGAATTTGCTGCAATCCCTCAATCTTAGCTACCCCAGTGATGAAGGACTTTTTCTTCCTGATACCTATATATTTGACCCAGATGAACCGGATTTAAATATTTATCGCCGAGCCGCACAAGCCATGCAAAAGCAGCTAAACCAGGCTTGGGAACAAAAGGAGCCTGGGCTTCCCTTAAAAACACCCTATGAACTCTTAATTCTGTCTTCCATCGTCGAAAAGGAAACTGGCCACGTAAGCGATCGGGATATGATTTCTGCGGTATTTATAAACAGACTCAATAAAGGAATGCCTCTTCAAACCGATCCCACGGTTATCTACGGAATAGGCTCTAAATTTGATGGAAATTTGCGGAAAGCGGATTTACGCAAAGACACTGCCTACAATACCTATATGCATAAAGGTTTACCTCCTAGCCCCATCGCAATGCCCAGTAAAGACTCTATTTGGGCAGCTGCACATCCTGCTAAAAGTGAGGCCTTATTTTTCGTAGCCAAGGGTGATGGTAGTAGTCACTTTTCTCAAAGCTTAAAAGAGCATGAGTCTGCAGTAGATCGGTATCAACGCAAAATTGCGCCTGGAAAGGGCGCCAACTAAATTCATTTGACTATGACATCAGCACAAAACGGATATTTCATTAGTTTCGAAGGTATCGATGGCGCAGGAAAGAGTACGCACGTCGACGCCTTTAGAAATTTGATGCAAGAGCGCTACCCAAACAAGGAGGTAGTGATGACACGTGAACCTGGTGGTACTGGTTTGGGCGAGCAATTGCGCAATCTACTTTTAGATGCCCCCATGAATTTGGAAACTGAGGCCTTATTAATGTTTGCTGCACGTCGTGAACATATTGCACAGGTCATTGAGCCAGCGCTGTCGGCAGGAAAGATTGTTATTTCAGATCGCTTTACAGATGCTAGCTTCGCCTACCAAGGCGGTGGTCGCGGCTTGAGCTTAGCAAAGTTAAATGAATTAGAGCGCTGGGTTCAGGGTCGCCCTGATGGTTCACTTTTGCAACCCAACTTAACGATCCTATTTGACTTACCTGGAGAGGTTGCAGAGGCACGACGCTCCAAGGTTCGTGCCCCAGATAAATTTGAAAAGATGGATCTAGATTTTTTCGAAAGAGTTCGTCAGGAATACTTGAGAAGAGCCAAGGATGATTCATCACGCTTTCATCTAGTCGATGCAACGAAAACCCCTGAAGCCATTTGGGGCGGCCTGAAACTTATTCAGATTGCGATTTAAGTGAAGCAAGATAATCTGATGGCGCCTTGGCTTAAGCCTTTATGGGAAAGCTTGGATTTCGCCAACTTCCCCAATGCGATTTTGTTGCACGGCCAGTCTGGTATCGGTAAGTTTGCGTTTTCTGTTGAGCTTGCAAAGGCACTTCTTTGCGAGAATTTAAATGCAGCAATAAAACCCTGCAATCAATGCGAAGCCTGCCACTGGTTTGATACGGGCAACCATCCGGACTTTATTGCTTTAGTTCCTGAAACGCATCGAAAACTCCTACCTCACGCTGATTATGAGAGTGACGATGCACCTAAAAGAGGTAAAGCGGCACGTGATGATGACAGTGATTCAAGCGAAAAAAAGGAGAAGAAAAATATCTCTATTGAAGAAACCCGTCATGCCATAGAAAATCTTTCCATTGGCTCACATCGTGGTGGCAATCGTGTGGTATTGATTTATCCCTTAGAAATGTTGCGCACGGACTCCGCTAACACTTTATTAAAATCTCTAGAAGAACCTCCAGCCAACACCATCTTTATATTGTTAGCCGATCGTGTTGATCGCGTCTTACCTACTATTAGATCGCGCTGCCGACTTCTGACTGCACCACGCCCTGATCGTGAGCAAGGATTGGCTTGGCTAAAAACCCAGGTGAATAATATTAACGGCCTAAAAGTGAATGATGGGGATGTCGAGACCATTTACGATGAGCAGGGTGGGGCGCCATTCTCAGTGTTGAGCTCTTTGATCGCAAGACACAATAAAGATGAGAAGGATGAGCTCACGCTATCAATTCAGGCATCACGCTACTTATTGCAATCGATGGCTCAGGGTGCGGGAATGAATTGGCTAGATGCAGCTGAGAAGACATACAAGGCTCAATACGGCTTTCTTTTGGCAAGCATGCAACGCTGGATCTCAGATTTGCAGTCAGTTGCCCACGGTGGTGCACCACGTTATTACCCAAAGCACATATCTACCCTTCAGGGCCTTTCAAAAGGAGTAAACGTTCAAAAAATGCTCCAGCTATGGAAGTCTCTGGTACAGGCTCGTCGCCATGAAAATCATCCTCTAGCCAGCCGCATCCAGTTAGAAGCATTGCTTTCTCAATACCAGCAGATTTTTGGCTCATAGAATTAACTCAGGCAGTCTAAAATAACGAGTCATGTTCATAGACTCCCATTGCCACCTCGATTTCCCGGAATTTCAATCCCGTTTACCGGAAGTATTGAGCAATATGCAGTCGGCCAAAGTAAGTCACGCTTTGTGTGTATCGGTTGATTTGCCGGACTTTCCTAACGTACTTAAATTAGCGCAAGATCATCCCAACCTCTTTGCGTCTGTTGGCGTTCATCCTGATTACGAAGACACCCCTGAACCTACCTTTGATTTTCTGGTTGAGACGGCTTTAAAGCATCCTAAAATCGTTGCAATTGGCGAAACAGGACTTGATTACTACCGGATGGGTGATCGCAGTTATGAGTCCATGGAATGGCAACGAGCGCGGTTTAGAACCCATATCAGAGCTTCCATCGCATCTAAGAAGCCTCTCATCATCCATACAAGGGCCGCCTCTGAGGACACCATCAAAATCCTCAAAGAGGAGGGCGCTCAACAAATTGGCGGGGTGATGCATTGCTTTACTGAATCCTACGATGTTGCAAAGGCGGCCATGGATATGGGGTTTTTTATCTCTTTTTCGGGTATTGTGACCTTCAAAAGCGCTAAAGAACTCCAAGAAACCTGTAAACAGGTGCCCCTGGATAGAATGCTCATTGAGACAGATTCACCTTATTTGGCACCCATCCCATATCGCGGCAAGACAAATGAGCCTGCATGGGTATCTAAAGTCGGTGAATATATTGCCAATCTCAAAGGTGTATCCATTGAAGACCTGGCTAATCAAACTTCAAGTAATTTTTATGAATGTTTTCATATAGATAGGAAATTTTCATGAGAAATAAGATTAAGATAATTATCTGCATGCTTGGTGTTTTATTTAGCCTAAACAACTTCGCTTTAGCCCAATCAGATGCTGATATTGCTGATTTCGCCAAAGCAGCTAAATTTAACGATGTTTCTACCGTTAGATCTCTGGTTTCTAAAGGTGTTAGCCCGAATTCAATCGATGCCAAAGGTGAATTAATGCTGAATCTAGCAATTAAGGACAAGTCTGTGGATGTTATCACGTTTCTAGTGACTAATAAGGCTACTGATGTGGATATTTCCAATAAATTCGGCGAAACACCACTCATGATTGCATCCATTGAGGGCAATTTAGTCCTTGTAAAGAGCCTCATACAGGTACAAAAAGCTCAAATTAATCACATAGGGTGGACTCCATTGCATTACGCATGTTCAAGGGGTCACCTTGACGTTGCCCAGTATTTGCTCGCCAACGGAGCTATTGTTGATGCTCCTAGTCCTGGCAATACAACGCCTCTAATGATGGCGGTTCAGTCTGGAAATGAAGCATTGGTTAAGTTATTGCTAGATAAAGGGGCCGATCTGCAGGTACTTAACTCACAAGGATTTACAGCAATTGATATTGCACTCATTTACGAGAAGCCATGGATTGCAGAAGGCTTAAGTTCACGCTGGCAGAAGCTTTATAAGCAGCCTTATGTGGCGCCTAAGGTTCTTGGTCAGCCTAAATCCTGATATGCCTATCTGCGTATAATCATTATTATGTCAAATAAGATAAATTTGTAATCCAACCCACTCAAGAACGATCATGCTTAGCCTTTTTCAAAATACTGACCTTCCTAGCTTTGGAACCTTATTCAATGAGATCAATACAGATATGGGTAATGGTCAGATCTGGGTGATTGTCGTAAGTGCATGCCTGATGCTGGCTGTTCATGCGGTTGCTGTTCTGGGCATTGCTGGTGCATTTCATGCTATCGATCAAGTCATGACGAGACGGCGCATTGTTGGAGCAAGCTTTCTTTCGTATTTCGCAGCCATACTCTTAGTAATTGCTATCCATTTAGCTGAAATCGTAGTCTGGGCCTACATTTGTGTAGCCTTAAAGGTGTTCCCAACCAACCCGCAAACCTTTTACTTTGCCGGTGAAATGTATACGACTGTTGGATATGGTGATTACAAGTTATCAGAGCAGTGGCGTATTCTGCCCATCATCATCTCTTTTTCAGGGATTTTTGCAGTATCAATGTCAGGTGCCGCCTTGTACACAATGATGGGTGCACTGCTAGGACACAATAATCAAAACCCGAGATCTGGATCTTGTTTTTAGAATTAAGGCGTAACAACAGTTGCAATAGGGTTCTTTTGCTTGAAAACAAGCTCAAGCACCCTTCCATTCGACTCTTGAGAGCGAATACGTCCCGGTAGCCACTCAAGGTCTTTTGCAAGCCAGATGTCTACCTGTCGCTTGTAAGGGTCGTTTTCTCGTTGCATTAAGGCGTAATGACGATTTACAGCCTTGCCTAGGCTGGGAATATCCTCTGAAGTCACCTCACCATAGCTCTTAAAGTTCCACATCTCTAGGGTGTTGTAGTCAACCACCGGAATTTGCCGAATAGACCCTGCCTCATCCAATTTGCTATCTCCATTTAATAATGAGGCTAGCTGGAACATTAAGCTGAAACGATCTTGGGTTCCAGGCAATATTTCCGGAGTGAACTCAGGTTTCTCGGAGAAGAACATCTGCCCTCGCCCACTTTCATTTCTATCGAAGCGTGAATAACGAGGGGTTTTTGTGCCCCGCTGTGACCAATAGAGAATTGGGGCTATTCCATAGGAATCAACCGAGCCACGAGATTCAAAAACAAATGGGCCAACAAATGCATACGGGATGTTGATATAGAGGCGATAGTTATTGCCATCAACCCTCCAATCGATCTCACCGGTTTGATACTTTTGACCATCCACGTAAGAGTCGTAATAAATGATGCCTGACTCGGGTAATTTAAAAGCTACGCCCGCTTGATTGGAATCGCCTCCCTGCTGACCGGTAGTAGTTGAATTCAAGTCCTCAACCACGTTGGTAGAGTCCGTTTTCTTTGGAATCTTCTTGGGGGCTTTTGAAATTTGAATCTTCTTAGGGGGATCTACTTTTAGTTCGGTCCTAATAATTAAGTCATCTGCGATTGGCGCAAGTTCAGAAAAAGAAAAAAAAGGAAGTCCAAAAAAGAGAATGAGATGTCCTAATACCGATAGCAGCAAAGCTGCAAGAATGATTCTGAAGGAATATATCTTGGGAAGGTGAAAAAAATTACACCGCCCTATTCTTGGGCTCAGAGCAGACTCTCTAAGAGTCGGCTATTTTTAGGAAGATTAGCCGCAAGGAAGTCCATTTGGTCCGCCAAGATATTGCGACCCTTCAGGATCATATCCTCATAAAGACTGGGTAAATACGGCGTATACAACAATGCCATGCCGGCCTGCTCTGGGGTCCGATTGCCTTTGCGTTGATTACATGGCCTGCAGGAGATTACTAAGTTCATCCAACTGTATTTGCCGCCGCGACTATTGGGAATGATGTGTTCGGCTTCTGCTTGGTTTTCATGAATAGCATCGCCACAATAGGCACATAGTCCACGATCACGCTTAAACAGTTTATGTTTTGTAATTACGGGAACCACATCAAAAAGATTGATCTTGGCACTTCCCTTTACCGCAATGATGGAGTGCAACTCGATAATGGATTGTTTGCCGGTAGATCTTGAAATGCCACCGCGCATTTGGAAAATGGGGCCACCTAAAGTCCACAAAACGCTACTATCAGCATATTGTTTGGTGGCTTCTTCTGCATTAACCCAGCCCTGGGGAATTCCACCTGCGTCTAATTTCAAGATGCTCAGCACAAACTCTCCTTTCTAGACAGCGCAAATGAGCGGCAGTCGTTTAGATCATCTTACAGAAGAAGCGGGCAGCAATCAATCTACCATCAAGAGATGAAATTCAGAACTTTGGGTAAATGAACTGGGTAATCTGAAATACCATGGTCACCCCCTTCAAGTACCAGTTGCTCTGAACCCTTGTAGAAATCAACCATTTCTTGCCAATCAAGGAGTTCATCCCCTTTTGCGGCGATTAGAAAGTAAAGCGACGGATTACTAATGGCTTCAACCTGTAGCGCCTTTAGTTCATCAATATATTCTGGGCGGAAATCGTAGGGTTCGTTGGTATCGTATGAGGTCAGCATTCCAACATGCGGGGCCAACTCTTTTGGCGCTCTAACTGCCGGATTGAGAATGATAGCTTTACAGCCAAATTTCTCAGCCAAGTAGTTGGTGTAGTAGCCACCCAAAGAAGAGCCGATAACCACTAAGCGATCATGTGTTGATGCATCAATATGCTGCATAACCATATCCATGCTGGCCTTTGGTGAAGCTAACAACTGAGGGCAATACCACTCAATTTGATTCTCTAATGTGGATAAGGCTTTTACTGCGTCCCCCGTCAAGACCGCTTTACTCGATCTTGGGGAGGAGCGAAAACCATGCAAATAAACTACTAAAGTTGAAGACATAGGATTGGCTTATGCCTTTTGTCCAATTTCAAAATTTGCAAGTTTCTCTAAAGCGCGCACCATTGCCGAATGATCCCAGGCTTTACCGCCATGAGCTGCACATGAATTAAATAATTCCTGTGCCGTAGCCGTATTGGGCAATGAAACACCCAAAGATCTAGCGCTATTGAGGGCAAGGTTCAAATCTTTTTGATGCAGTTCAATTCTGAAACCGGGATCAAAAGTACGCTTGACCATTCTTTCGCCATGGACCTCCAAGATCTTAGAGCTAGCAAAACCACCCATTAAAGCCTGACGCACCTTCGCAGGATCTGCACCAGCCTTAGAAGCAAACAAGAGCGCTTCTGCTACAGCCTCAATATTCAGGGCAACAATGATTTGGTTAGCTACCTTAGCCGTTTGTCCATCTCCATTTCCACCTACGAGATTGATATTTTTCCCCATCAACTCAAATACGGGCTTCACTTTCTCAAAGACGCCCTCATCTCCGCCAACCATGATTGAAAGGGTCGCATTTTTTGCGCCAAGCTCACCGCCAGAAACTGGAGCATCTAAGTACTCGCAGCCCAATGCATTTATTTTCTTAGCAAACTCTTTAGTAGAAATTGGCGATATGGAGCTCATATCAACAACAATCTTCCCTTTGGTAAGGCCGGATGCTATTCCGTTGTCACCAAACAGTACCTTCTCAACATCAGGAGTGTCTGGGACCATGGTAAAAATAATGTCGGCTTTGCTAGCAACTTCTTGAGGTGAGGAGCATTGCACTGCAGATGAAGACGCTAGCCCTTCCGGCACTTTGCTGCGAGTGTTGATAAACACTTCGTGCCCTGCATTAACTAAATGGCCGGCCATGGGCGCACCCATTATTCCCAAACCAACAAATCCTAGCTTTAATTGCTTATTCATACCATCTCCGTATTGTTATTTATTTAGATTTTTAATCCAGCCTAATCCTGCTTCAGTATTGGATGCTGGTTTGTACTCGCAGCCAATCCAGCCACGATAACCAATGCTATCGATGAACTGAAATAGATGCGGGTAATTAATTTCTCCAGTACCTGGCTCATTTCTACCGGGGTTATCCGCCAATTGAATATGAGCAATTTTAGAAAGATTGGTTTTTATAGTTTTGCAGAGCTCACCCTCCATGCGCTGGGCATGGTAGATGTCGTACTGAATAAATAAATTATCTGAGCCCACTTCATTCAGAATATCTAAGGCCTGCTGCGTACTAGATAAATAAAAACCTGGAATATCGAATGTATTGATTGGCTCTATCAGAAGTTTAATATTGGCATTTTTTAATTCAGTTGCTGCATAACGTAAGTTTGAAATTAATGTTTTATGCAATAACTCTTTATCAGCACCGTCCGGAATTTTTCCAGCTAAACAATTTAACTGCTTTACATCAAGCGCTTTTGCATACTTAATCGCTTTAGCAACACCCTCCTGAAATTCTGCAACACGATCTGGCAAACAGGCAATGCCGCGTTCACCCGCATCCCAATCACCAGCAGGTAAATTATGAAGAACTAATTTGAGCTTATTTTGCTCTAGCTTTTGCTTGATATCTTCAGCAGAAAAAGCGTAAGGAAAAAGAAATTCCACGGCCTGAAATCCAGACTTCGCTGCTTTTTCAAAACGCTCCATAAATGGCACTTCATTAAAAAGCATGGTGAGATTGGCGGCGAATTGGGGCATTTAAATTCCTTGTAGACAAAATAAGGCAAAACAATGTGATGTGAGATATTAACAAAAGATAACTATTTAAGCCTCATCAACGAATATCTGGCTTTATGGGCCAAATTAGCTCTCAAAATAGGCTAAGATTGAATTTAGTACCTTTTACATACAAGGAAAATAATGAATACTAAATATGCTCCGATTGCTTTGATTATGGCTACCCTTTTTATTGGATCCTCTTCGGCTTTTGCTCAATCTACACCAGCGGCCAAGCCAACAGTGATAGATGCTGCTGTAACTGACAATCGTTACCAGCTATATGAAGGTGAAGTAGTGAAGATCGACAAGAAGACTCGCACTATTACATTTAAAAATAAAGAGGGCGAATCTAAGTTTGTTGCTGGTCCTGACATTACCAACTTTGCCCAGATCAAAAAGGGTGATCGAGTTAACGTAAATTACGAACTTGCTGTAGCCATTGAGTTGATTAAGACTAAAAGTGATGGCGTTCGCTCAAAGGTTGAAACCAACACGGTAACCAAATCTAAGGCCGATGAAAAGCCATCTGAGACGATCACCAATAAAACAACCATCATTGCCGATATTGTTGAAGTGAATCGCGAGAAAAAACTAGTTTCCGTTAAGGGCCCTAGCGGCAAAATCACCACTGTTGCAGTTAAGAACCCTGCTCTGTTGGCGGATATCAATGTAGGCGAGCAAGTGAAAGTGATTTACTTTGACGCAATGGCTGCATCTATTAGCACGCCTAAGAAGTAATCTACTTGACCTGACCTTTGTAGAGTCAAAGGTCAGGATTACTCTGCTTCGGCAAAAAGTAAACTACTCAGCAGAGCTTTTTGTAAGCGACCTTCTCATGACGCTACGCATTTTTTGATCCCCCTCAACCATGAGCTTTAATCTAGTTTCACTGACCAACACAGCCATTTTTGCGTTGTATTGCTCACGGCGCAGAAGTT
Organism: Polynucleobacter sp. JS-JIR-II-c23; assembly: GCF_035011225.1. Lineage (NCBI taxonomy): Bacteria > Pseudomonadati > Pseudomonadota > Betaproteobacteria > Burkholderiales > Burkholderiaceae > Polynucleobacter > Polynucleobacter sp. JS-JIR-II-c23. Next base: position 1,113,166 of record NZ_JAYGQT010000001.1, read on the forward strand.
CTACTAGTACCCCAGTTAATACGGTATATGAGAGATAAACAAATAAGGTGGTTACATCCCTTTGGTCGACCACTGAAAGCGCCCCAAAAGGCTCCATAAAGAAAAAGATTAGTAATGGGGCACTCAAGGCAAGCGTAAGGAGCGCCGGGAAGATACCAAAAAAATACGCAATCACAATGGTATTAATTTGAAAGAAAAATAGAGGTAAAGATCCGCCTAATAAGGGGTGAAGGATGTAGCGTAGAGAAAAGGCGATTAAAACCCCAAAAACTGCGACTAAATAACCATGGCGTTTATTGGAGCACCAGCGTTTTGCGTTTAAGTTATGTCTCATCTTTATTTACCTATTTCGGTGTATCCTAACCCATCTCTTTGAATAAGCCCATATTTCGATGTTAGAGCCAGTTATTTCTCACTCCAAGCAGGATCTCACCATTCTTATCCCCGGCCTTAATGGCAGCGGCTTAGAGCTTGGACAACTACCCCGCTTTCTTGAGGTCGCCGGTCATGATGTTTTGATTCCAGAGATTCCAGGTTTTTTGTTTGGAGGTCCCGCAAGCAAATATGGTGGCTGGGTTCAGGAACTCCATCAAATTATTGACGCGCAGAAGGAAATCTACTCGACAGTTAATTTGGCGGGAATTAGCATGGGCGCTACATTGGCAACCCTAGTGGCTACGCAAAGAACGGATATCTCCTCTCTAGTGCTAATGTCGCCTGTTCTTAAATATGATGGCTGGTCTGTGCCGTTTTATAGACCCATTCTCGATTTTTTCTATTTTTTTGGCGTGCGCAAATGGGAATACTCGGAGCGAGAGCCTTTTGGTGTCAAGAATATTGATTTGCGTCGCCGCATTAGCGAAAAGTTTAAAACCTCCAAAGTCTCTGAGGTAGGTGCAGCCTCAATTTCAGCGCGCCATCTTCATGAGGCCAAGGGTCTTATGTCTAGCGCCAAAAATAACCTACAAAATCTTACATGTAGATTGCTCTTAATTCAGTCCGTGGAGGACGATACGTGTTCAGTATGGTCAGCAGAAGAAATACTTGAGCATTGCAAATCAGAGGTGCGCCGCGTTATATGGCTGGGAAATAGTTACCATATCGTGACGATCGATAACGAACGTGAAATTGTTCTTAACGAAGTGCTGAACTTCATCGCACAAACTAGCGCAGTTGAGCGGCATCAAATTGCTCCAGCAACCAGTGAAAACCGCAAAGTTCTTAAATTAAGAGCTGGCTACGAATAGAAAAAGCCCCCGATTAAGGGGGCTTTCAATTTGTCTTGGCGGAACGGACGGGACTCGAACCCGCGACCCTCGGCGTGACAGGCCGATATTCTAACCAACTGAACTACCGCTCCAAATACATCGCGTAACACAACATGATACAACTTTACTTCTACCAGAAGAATCTGGCGTCCCCAGGGGGATTCGAACCCCCGTACTCACCGTGAAAGGGTGATGTCCTAGGCCTCTAGACGATGGGGACTTGGACTACTACGTAAAACTATTTTAAATGCTTGGTGGAGATAAGCGGGATCGAACCGCTGACCTCTTGCATGCCATGCAAGCGCTCTCCCAGCTGAGCTATACCCCCGAAATCCCGCAATAAAACTACAAGACATCTAAAACAATCCAAGATTTTATCCTATTTTTGTGCAGTTGCGCAAATTCTCTATTGGATAACCTTAGAAAGCCTTTTGACAGCTTCTTCCTTGCCCAAAACAACCAATACGGAATCAATGGCTGGGGTCTGCGTAGTGGCAAATAATGCGTATCGAACTGGCATTGCTAATGCTGGCATTTTGATTTGGTACTTTGCCAATATTTGCTTAAAAACAGCCGCATAAGCTTCTTTAGTCGGCTCAGCAGTTGAAATAGCTTCAATCAAATCCTTCAATGCAGGAATAACTGCTTCGGCAATATTTTCTTTGATTTGCTCTGGGCTTAAATTGGGAGCGGGCAAATAAAACAGCTTAGCCCCCTCTGCAATTTCAATCAAAGTATTTGCGCGATCTTTTAATAAACCAACTACCTGAACAAAGTCTGGGCCGGATTCTGTATCTATGCCCATCTCATGAGCAAATGGCTTAGTTGCAGCTGCTAGTTTGACTGGTTCCGAATTCTGAATATATTGATGGTTTAACCAAAGTAATTTTTCTGGATTATGTTGCGCTGGTGAGCGACCTAAACTTTCCAAATCAAACCAGTCGACAAATTGCTCTTTAGTGAATACCTCAGCATCACCATGAGACCAGCCTAAACGTGCCAGGTAATTCAGGATTGCATCAGGTAGGTAACCTGCCTTTTGATAATCTCTCACACTCATCGCACCGTTACGCTTGCTCATTTTTTCACCGGCATCATTGAGGACGGTCGGCAAATGGGCATAGACAGGCGGGGTTCCACCAAGCGCCTTCATGATGTTAATTTGTCTAGGGGTGTTATTGACGTGGTCATCACCCCGAATAACGTGGGTGATGTTCATATCCATGTCATCAATCACTACGCAAAAGTTATAGGTAGGCGTTCCGTCTGGTCTAGCAATAACCAAATCATCCAACTCATCATTGCTAATTTCTATTTGACCTTTGACGGCGTCATTCCAAATTACTGACCCACCAATTGGATTCTTAAAACGGATTACTGGGTTTACACCTTCGGGAACAGGCGGCAATGTTTTGCCAGGCTCAGGTCTCCAAAGTCCGTTATAGCGCGGCTTTTCTTTATTTGCCATTTGCTGATCACGGAGTTTATTGAGCTCTTCTTCGCTCATGTAGCACGGATAGGCCAATCCAGAATCCAGCATTTGTTTTACTACTTCACGATATCGATCAATACGCTGCATCTGATAGATCGGACCTTCATCCAAATCAAGGCCGAGCCACGCCATTCCTTCGATGATGACGTCTACTGCTTCCTGCGATGAACGCTCAAGGTCAGTATCCTCAATACGAAGAATGAAGTCGCCTTTATTGTGGCGTGCAAAGGCCCATGGATACAGAGCGCTGCGAAGATTTCCCAGATGAATAAAGCCCGTGGGACTTGGGGCGAAACGTGTACGAATATGCATAAATCACATTATCTCAGGTCAGGCTTACTGTGACTAAAACCGAAAAAAAGTGGATACTTTGCCCTATGAATGAATTACTAGTCTTTATGTGCGATGGCGCCCCAGTTCGTGGGGAAATTGTGTCAATTGGAAGTGCCTGGCAGGCTGTTCTAGAGCGTCGTAATGACCCCCCTGCCGTCCGTCGGATACTAGGCGACTTCGTTGGTGCAGCTACCCTTCTAAGTGCCAGCCTTAAATTTGATGGGACCCTAATCATTCAAGCGCAAAGCAAGGGTCCTATACAGCTTCTGGTTGTGGAATGTAAGTCTGACTTGTCCATGAGGGCTACAGTCAAGCTTTCAGTAGACCCCTCTGAAATAATGCCCGACGCAACCTTGGCCGATCTACTGGATGTTAGTGGCAGCGGAAGATTGGTGATCACCTTAGATCCAGCAGACCGTGAGCCAGGACAGGCACCCTACCAAGGCATCGTAGCGCTACAAGATCATCAAGGCGCAGTCATTAAGCCGGTCACCAGCGCTGCAGAGGCTATAGCCCTGTATATGCAAAACTCCGAACAATTAGACACACGCATTTGGCTTACTTCCAGCGATACCCATGTTGGCGGCTTATTGCTACAGCGGTTACCAAATTCTGGGGGTCATGCACATCTAGATCCGCAGGTTGCTGCTGAAGGCTGGTCACGTATTCAAACGCTTGGTGAAACAATTACTGATGAAGAGCTGTTAACGCTTCCACCAGAGACTATTTTGAGGCGTTTATTTTTAGAAGAGTCCGCCGAAAACGGTGTACGCAGCTTCCCTGCTCGCCCAATTCGTTTTGCTTGTAGATGTTCACGTACTAAGGTTGCGGATATCTTGCGAATGCTTGGTGAAGAAGAGGTTCAAGGCATTCTTGCAGAGCAAGGAGCCGTGGAAACCGTCTGTGATTTCTGTGCAAAACCATACCGCTTTGATGTGGTTGATTGCCTACAGGTATTTAAAACTGATTTATTGAGTGATGCTACAAGGCCGCCATCTAGCGGTCATTAAAAAGTTACTGTTTTGTGGTTTGGGAGGTTGATGTCTTATCCGCTGGCAAGATTTGCACGAAAAACTCACCTTCCTTAATTAAGCCATGCTCAACACGGGCCCGCTCTTCGATGGCGCGAGTGCCGTCTTTCAGGTCTTTAACATCGCCAGATAGCTTGGCATTGCGAAGAGCCAAGAGACTATTTTTAGCCTCTTGAAGCTCTACTTGTCGCTCCATCTCGTAAACCTTTAGCCATCCACCCTTACCCAGCCAAAGTGGGTACTGGATTGCTATTAGCAATACCAGCATGGAGTAGATGACGATCCGCATAAGCTATTAAGAACTCTAAGTTAGCGTTTGAGGTTATAGAAAACAGATTTACCTGGATAAGTTGCCACATCACCCAGATCTTCTTCAATACGCAACAGCTGGTTATATTTAGCAATGCGATCAGAGCGAGATAAAGAACCGGTTTTAATTTGACCTGCGTTAGTGCCAACAGCAATATCTGCAATGGTGCTGTCTTCGGTCTCGCCAGAGCGATGGGAAATCACAGCAGTGTAGTTTGCGCGCTTAGCCATCTCAATAGCAGCAAACGTTTCTGTCAAAGTGCCAATCTGATTAATCTTAATCAGAATAGAGTTGGCAATGCCTTTGTCTATTCCCTCTTGGAGGATGCGGGTGTTTGTAACAAATAAATCATCACCAACCAATTGAATTTTCTTACCAAGCTTTTTGGTAATGTCAGCCCAACCATCCCAGTCACCTTCATGCATGCCATCCTCAATCGAGACGATTGGGAACTGGTCTGTCAAGTTACCAAGGTAATCAGAGAACTCACTTGAGCTTAATTGTAGGCCTTCGCCTGACAAGTGATATTTGCCATCTTTGTAGAACTCACTAGCAGCGCAATCTAGGGCCAATAGAACATCTTCGCCTGCCGTATAGCCTGCACCCTCAATTGCTTTCATGATGGTCTGCAAGCATTCGTGATTACTCTTGAAGTTTGGCGCAAAACCACCCTCATCACCAACAGTAGTCGGCATACCTTGAGCACCTAAGATCTTTTTGAGCTCATGGAAAATCTCTGCACCGCAGCGAAGTGCGTCACGGAAGTTTTCGGCGCCAACTGGCATCACCATGAATTCTTGAATATCCAAACTGTTATTGGCATGAGCACCGCCATTCACGATATTCATCATAGGTACTGGCAACTGCATACCGCCAGAGCCGCCAAAATAACGATATAAGGGTAGACCTGCTTCTTCAGCTGCTGCCCTAGCAACAGCCATAGAAACCGCAAGCGTTGCATTTGCACCTAAGCGTGCTTTGTTATGGGTACCATCTAATTCAATCAGGGTGCGATCAAGAAAAGCTTGTTCACTAGCATCAAGCCCAAGAATGGATTCTGCAATCTCAATATTGATGTTTTGAACAGCCTTGAGAACGCCTTTACCTAGGTAACGTGTCTTGTCTCCATCGCGCAACTCAATTGCCTCACGAGATCCTGTGGAAGCTCCAGAAGGTACGGCCGCACGACCCATAACGCCTGACTCAAGCAAAACATCGCACTCAACCGTTGGGTTGCCGCGTGAATCCAGAACTTCTCTACCGATGATGTCAACAATGGCGCTCATGCACCTTCTCCTTAAAACAATATGAAATGGGTTGTAGTAATTTACTTAAAGCTGTCTTCTAAAAAAATTCCGGATGATTTAACAGCGCTGTCGATAGCTACCAAAGATTCGAGCAGGTCTTTCATGCGATCCAAAGGAACAGCGTTCGGTCCATCGGATAATGCTTTTGCTGGATCAGGATGGGTTTCCATAAATAGGCCGCTAATGCCGACTGCTACAGCAGCACGCGCCAAAACGGGTACGAATTCACGTTGACCGCCGCTAGAGTTGCCTTGACCTCCAGGCAATTGAACTGAATGAGTAGCATCAAATACTACTGGCGCGTTAGATTCCCGCAGAATTGCCAAGCTACGCATATCTGAAACCAGGTTGTTGTAGCCAAAGGAGGCTCCACGTTCGCAAACCATAAATTGATCTGGAAGATTTTTTTCAGCAGCAGCTACTCGAGCCTTCTCAATAACATTGAGCATCTCATGGGGTGAAAGAAACTGACCCTTTTTAAAATTCACGGGCTTGCCACTTTGAGCGCAGGCACGAATGAAGTCGGTTTGTCTGCATAAAAATGCCGGAGTCTGCAATACATCTACAACGCTAGCTACGGCAGTAATTTCGCTGATGTCATGAACATCTGTAAGCACCGGAACGTTAACTTGCTTTTTAACCTTAGCCAAAATCTCTAAGCCCTTATCCATACCCAAACCACGGAAAGACGTTCCTGATGAACGATTGGCCTTATCAAACGATGACTTGTAGATAAAGGGGATCTTTAGAGCAGAAGTAATTTCTTTCAATTGACCCGCAATATCAATAGCTGATTGCTCGGACTCAATGACACAGGGGCCAGCAATTAAAAAGAAGCGATGATCTAGACCAACGTCAAAGCCACACAACTTAAATGCGCTCATATTCTTCCTTTATGCAGCCTGCTTTTCAGCGGCTGTTTGGTGCTCAAGTGCAGCGCTAATAAAGGCTGAGAACAAAGGGTGTCCATCCCGTGGTGTTGAAGTAAATTCAGGGTGAAACTGCACACCGAAGAACCAAGGATGCATAGATGTTGGTAATTCCATCATCTCTGGCAACTCTTCATTAGGGGTTCTAGCTGAAATAATCAAACCAGATTTCTCCAGCTGAGGTACGTAGGTATTGTTTACTTCATAACGATGACGATGACGCTCATTTACCTCAGGACCGTAAATGCGATGGGCTAAGGTTCCAGCTTTAACTGGACAGCGTTGCGACCCAAGACGCATAGTGCCGCCCAAATCAGAGTCGTTAGTGCGTTTCTCTACTCGCCCTTCTCTGTCCAACCATTCGGTTATCAGGGCAACAACAGGCTGTTCAGACTGAGGATCAAATTCGGTGCTATTTGCTTTCGTGAGGTTCGCTACATGTCTTGCAAATTCTATTACGGCCAATTGCATACCCAAGCAAATACCTAAATAAGGAACGTTATTTTCACGTGCATAACGAATGGCAGCAATTTTTCCTTCAGTGCCACGCTTACCAAAGCCACCGGGAACCAGGATAGCGTCGAGATTTTGTAGACATCCAATGCCATCTTTTTCAATGACTTCGGAATCAATGTAATTAATATTGACGCGAGTATGCGTATGAATGCCGGCGTGACGCAAAGCCTCAATCAGTGATTTATATGACTCCGTTAGCTCCACATACTTGCCAACCATACCAATGGTCACTTCATGTTGTGGATTTGCCATTTCATAAACTAGATTAGCCCAAACAGAAAGATCTGCTGGCTTGGCTTTGAGATCTAGTTGACGGCAAATTAAATCATCCATGCCTTGGGCTTGGAGCATTTCAGGAATCTTATAAATTGTGTCTACATCCCAAACTGAAATCACCGCCTCTTCACGAACATTTGAGAACAAAGATATCTTTGCACGCTCATCTTCAGGAATTGGTCGGTCAGCACGACAGAGCAATACTGTCGGCATGATGCCAATTTCACGAAGCTTCTGAACAGAGTGTTGCGTTGGTTTAGTTTTTAACTCGCCGGCGCTATGGATATAAGGGACGAGAGTCAAATGAACAAAAGCGCAATCATGCAAAGGCAGTCGCAAGCTCATCTGTCTTGCAGCCTCTAAGAACGGTAGTGATTCGATATCACCAACGGTACCGCCGATTTCGCAAATAGCAACATCTGCTTTGCCATCATGACTAGCTTTAGCGCCGCGCTCTACAAAAGCTTGGATTTCATTTGTAATGTGCGGAATCACTTGGACTGTTTTTCCAAGATACTCACCGCGACGCTCTTTGCTGATAACTGACTCATAAATCTGGCCAGTGGTGAAGTTATTACTTTTGCGCATCTTTGCAGAAACAAAGCGCTCATAGTGACCCAAGTCCAAGTCGGTCTCAGCACCATCTTCGGTTACAAAAACCTCTCCGTGCTGGAGTGGGCTCATAGTGCCCGGGTCAACGTTGATATAAGGGTCTAATTTTAGGAGGGTGACTTTCAGGCCGCGGGATTCAAGAATCGCGGCAAGCGAGGCAGCTGCGATTCCTTTCCCTAAAGAAGAAACCACACCACCAGTGACAAAAACGTATTTGGTCATCGCTTAAGCTCTGTTGGAAAAAGTAATTATAACGATAGCCATCAGGGGCGGGGGAATTTCAAAATCGTTAATATAGGATCTTATCCACCCAAATCTAATGATTTAATACCTATGCGCCTTTTATTTGCGATATTAATCACTATTCTTTCCCTCTTTTATTTCCTCCCTTTTGCTATTGCATTTCACAAAAAAAGGGCAAATACAGGGGCTATTTTTGCCTTAAACCTATTTTTAGGATGGTCCCTGATTGGCTGGGTAGTGGCACTGGTTTGGGCCCTCAAAGAAGAGCAAGTTGTGTAATTGACCCATTTTTCAGGTCATGGGTCTAAATAAAGCCCTAATTTCGGTTAATTTGCCGATTTTTTAGGGTTTAAACTCTTATATAAGACTTGATTTAGCAACTATAATTTGGCAAAACGGGAGAGAATTCCCTTTTGGCCTTTCTATTGATCACCTTTACCTCATAGGAAACATAATGTTAGAAGCCTATAACGCCCTAGCCGCTGAACGCGCAGCCCTCGGTATTCCAGCCCTGCCCTTAACCAAGGATCAAACATCTGAACTGGTGAAGTTGCTGAAAAACCCACCTGCTGGTAAGGAAGCTGAGCTACTTGAATTAATCACCAACCGCGTTCCTGCTGGTGTTGACGATGCAGCTAAAGTTAAAGCTGAGTTCTTAGATGCTGTTGCCAAAGGTACAGAAAAATCCCCATTAATTTCCCGCGTACGTGCTACTGAACTTTTGGGCACGATGCTGGGTGGTTACAACATCAAACCTTTAGTAGAGCTTTTATCTGACTCCGAGTGCGGTGTTGCTGCTGCAGAAGCGCTCAAGAAAACACTCTTGATGTTTGATTATTTCAATGACGTCCAAGAGCTTGCTGAGAAAGGCAATGCAAATGCTAAAGCGGTAATGCAAAGCTGGGCCAATGCGGACTGGTTTACTAGCCGCCCTGCAGTTCCAGAAAGCATGAAGTTAACTGTTTTCAAGGTAACGGGTGAAACTAATACCGATGACCTTTCTCCTGCGCCTGACGCATGGAGCCGCCCTGATATTCCGCTGCACGCAACCATCATGCTCAAGAACCCCCGTCCTGGCATTGAGCCAGATGAGAGTGGTGTTCGTGGTCCGATGAAGCAAATTGCTGCTCTCCAGAAAAAAGGCAATCAAATTGCCTACGTTGGAGACGTAGTTGGTACAGGCTCATCACGTAAATCTGCAACAAACTCTGTTCTCTGGTGGACAGGTCAAGATATTCCATTCGTACCCAACAAGCGTTTTGGTGGTGTGTGCTTAGGTACCAATATTGCCCCGATCTTCTTCAACACAATGGAAGATTCAGGAGCATTGCCAATCGAATTAGATGTTTCTCAAATGAATATGGGTGATGAGATTGAACTTCGCCCGTACGAAGGAAAAGTATTTAAAAACGGCAAGGAAATCACTACCTTTACATTGAAGTCGCCGGTCATTCTGGATGAAGTACGCGCTGGCGGACGTATCCCTTTAATCGTTGGTCGTGGCTTAACCGCTAAAGCACGTGCTGCCTTGGGCTTGCCTGCTTCTACTGAATTCCGTTTACCGGTTAATCCGGTCGACAACAAGAAGGGCTTTAGCTTGGCTCAGAAGATGGTTGGCCGAGCATGTGGCTTACCAGAAGGACAAGGCGTACGTCCTGGTACTTATTGCGAGCCGCATATGACTACCGTTGGCTCACAAGACACAACAGGCCCAATGACGCGCGATGAATTGAAAGACTTGGCTTGCCTTGGTTTCTCTTCCGATCTCGTAATGCAGTCGTTCTGTCATACCTCGGCTTATCCAAAGCCTGTAGACATCCGCACTCAACATGAATTGCCACCATTCATGACCAATCGTGGTGGTGTTGCCTTGCGACCAGGTGATGGCGTGATCCATAGCTGGTTGAACCGCTTACTCCTCCCGGATACCTGTGGAACTGGTGGCGATAGCCATACTCGTTTCCCAATCGGCATTTCTTTCCCTGCTGGTTCAGGTTTAGTTGCCTTTGCCGCAGCAACAGGTGTAATGCCATTGGATATGCCTGAGTCTGTATTGGTCCGCTTTAAAGGCAAGATGCAACCTGGCATCACCTTACGTGACCTAGTAAATGCAATTCCTTTATATGCAATCAAAAAGGGGTTGTTGACTGTTGAGAAACAAGGCAAGAAGAATATTTTCTCTGGCCGCATTCTTGAAATTGAAGGTCTACCTGACCTAAAGGTTGAGCAAGCCTTTGAATTGTCTGATGCTTCCGCTGAACGTTCTGCTGGTGGTTGTACAGTTCACTTGAACAAAGAACCAATCATCGAATACATGACATCAAATATCACCTTGATGAAGTGGATGATTGCAAATGGTTATGAAGATAAGCGTACTCTTGGTCGCCGCATTAAAGCCATGGAGGCTTGGATTGCTAATCCACAACTTCTCAAAGCCGATGCGGATGCTGACTATGCAGAGATCATCGAAATCAATATCGATGAAATCAAAGAGCCTATCCTTGCCTGCCCTAATGATCCAGATGATGTGAAAGTATTATCTGAAGTAGCTGGCGATAAGATTGATGAAGTATTTATCGGTTCATGCATGACCAATATTGGTCACTTCCGTGCAGCTGGTCAGGTGTTACAAGGCAAGAAAGATATGCCAACCCGTTTATGGGTAGCGCCTCCAACCAAGATGGATGCCATGGTCTTGATGGAAGAAGGCTACTACGGCATGTTAGGCGCAGCTGGTGCCCGTATGGAAAGCCCAGGCTGCTCACTTTGCATGGGTAATCAAGCACAGATCCGCAAGGGCTCAACAGCTGTATCGACTTCTACTCGTAACTTCCCTAACCGCCTGGGTATCGACACTCGCGTGTATTTGGCTTCTGCTGAATTGGCTTCTGTTGCCGCCCTCTTGGGTCGCCTACCTACACCTGCTGAGTATTTAGAGCAAGTGAAGGCACTCGATGCTAAAGCTGGTGATGTCTATAAATACATGAGTTTTGATAAGCTCAAGTCATTTAGCGATGTTGCGGATACTGTGACTGTGTAATATGCAATTCCTTCAACCTAGCAATAGGTTGAGAAATAAAAAAGGCGATCAAATGAACTGACCCACAAAAGTTGGACAGTTTAATTAGGTTACCAGAAGGGATTGAGTTCGGTAATGAACCGGGCTCAATCCCTTTAGTTTTTGTTTGATCCGATCATGGTTGTAGTAGTGGATGTATTCCTTAAGCTCCGTTTTAAATGATTCGATACTTTCAAACCTCTTCCGATAGAAGAACTCTGTTTTCATAATCCCAAACCAGTTTTCCATCACTGCGTTGTCTAAGCAGTTACCTTTTCTAGACATGCTTTGAGTAATGCCTTGTTTCTTTATAGCCTGTTGATAAAACCCCATTTGATATTGCCAGCCCTGATCTGAGTGCAGCATGGGTTTGTCTTTTGGTCCCAGTTGTTTAAATGCGCTTTGGAGCATCTGCATGACGCTGCTAATCTGTGGCCGATCGCTAATCTCATAGGAGACGATCTCTTGGTTATAAAGATCTAAGATCGGCGAGAGGTATACCTTCTCACCCCTGATGTTGAACTCCGTCACATCAGTAACCCACTTCTGATTGGGTTTACTGGCCGCAAAGTTACGCTCTAATAAGTTGGGTGCTACCTTACCAATACCGCCTTTATAGGACTGATAGCGTTTAGGTCTAACAAGGGATTTAAGCCCTAGTTGCCCCATCAGCTTTTGTACGGTCTTGGGATCAAGGTAACGATGTTGGTTGCTCAGCTCTAAATGGACTCGCCGATAGCCATAGCAGCCCTTGTGGCGATGGTAGATTGCGCCAATTTGAGTCTTAGCATCCAGATAGGGGTCGACTTTAGCACTAGCACTTAGCTGGTAGTAGTAGACACTCCTGGCCATATTGGCAATGCCTAGGATAGTTTGCAAAGGGTACTGCTGCCTTAACTCGGTGACGACTTGGACCTGTTCTTGTTTGCCAAGTACTTTTGCTGAGCTAAGGCTTCGAGCTTTTTTAAGTAAGCGTTCTCCACCTCTAAATAGTGCGACTTCAGCAAGAGTTCTTCATGCGTAAGCTGCTCTGAAGGTTTAGCTAGGAGTGCTTGGATCTCACTTCGTTTTGACATGGGTGGCCGTCCCTTGGGTTTAGGTTCTAGGGCTGTAATACCGCCTTCATTGTAGAGGCGTTGCCATACGGAGATAGTGCTGGGAGAGGCGATATTAAAGTGGGCTGCCGCTTGATTAATGGAGAGCTGATCTTGCGCCATTACCTTGAGTACGGCAAGCTTAAAGGCACTGGGGTGATGAGTGTAAGTCTTGGTTAGACTTTTTTGACCATGAGCTTTAAAGGCATGAACCCATGTGCGGACATAGGTAAATTTAACGCCATACCGTTTTGCCGTTGCGGTAAATCCTTCTTTACCTGACAGATAGTGATGAATGACTTCTAGCTTAAAGTCTTTGCTGTATTTGGACATGAGGCTGACCCTTTTGAGTTGGATTTGATGTCCAACTTTTGTGGGTCAGTTCAAAACGATCGCCTTTTTTATTTGCATCGCAATATTAGATCGAGAGCTTATTTTCTTGTCGGGCGTTCTCCCGACTTATGCCCGAGACCCATTTATTGGTAGGAAGTCCTGTTTTTTCAAGAATCAATTTTGCCCGTTTCGAGACATCCTTCCACTCCGCTTCGAGTTTGGGCCCTTTAAATGCTATCGCCACAACATTGCAATCATGGGATTCAGGAAATAAGAGCACTCTGTTATCAAAAGCTTCACAGATATTCTTAAGGTTTAGATCAAAGCTTTTGTGTCGTGAGAATAAATTCACCGTCATGACACCAGGCCCTCTAAGAATATCGTAGCAACCTTTATAGAAATCCAAAGAGCTTGCCGCAGGACCATCGCAAATTGCATCATACAAATCAACCTGAACAGCATCAAAGCATTCTTGATACTTTTTATTCTTCACAAATAATTTTGCATCAGTTTGCAAGGTTTCCAATCGGCGATCATCGTCAGGTGTAAAAAACATCGATCTCGCAGAAACAATTACAGCAGGATTGAACTCCACTACGGTAGTTTTCACGGCCGAGCAATATCGATGTTGAAATTTAGTTAATGCGCCAGTACCTAAACCTAGCTGGGCTATCCGCATTCCGGGCTTAGTTTCCAAAAATAATAGCCAGGCCATCATCTGCTGGTTGTACTCTAAATAAATCTCGTCAGGATCACGAATACGCATCGCACCCTGAATAGAGTCGGTGCCAAAGTGAAGATAACGAACGCCGCCACTTTCAGAAAAAGTGACTGGCTCCATTAATCCATCAGCAGACAACTTAATTCGCCCAACGACGGGCATTGCGGAATAAGCGTAGCCAAGGGCTAGCCCCATCAGGGGTATCCAACCATTCAGGCGGACACCAGCTCATCTGTACAGCTCTAAATACACGCTCGGGATGAGGCATCATGACCATAAAACGACCATCGGGTGTCGTGACCCCAGTTAAACCATTGGGGGATCCGTTTGGATTCATTGGGTAGGTTTCTGTAGGGTTACCTTGATGATCTACAAAGCGGAATGAGGCCAAGCCTTGCTTTTGAATCTGCTCTAAGCTGCCCTGTTGACTGAAATTGGCAAATCCTTCACCGTGAGCGATGGCAATCGGTATCTGACTGCCTTCCATGCCTTGAGTGAATATTGAAGGTGAAGCCATTACTTCAGCCATCACCAAGCGAGCCTCATATTGCTCTGATTGATTGCGTGTAAATTTAGGCCATGCTTCTGCGCCAGGGATAATTCCTGAGAGATTGCTCATCATTTGGCAACCGTTACAAACACCTAATGCAAAGCTGTCATGACGCTCAAAGAACTTAGAAAACTGGTCTCGGAGCTGTTGGTTAAATAAAATTGTTTTAGCCCAACCCTCTCCAGCTCCCAATACGTCTCCATAACTAAAGCCACCACAGGCTATTAGGCCCCTAAAGTCTTCTAAGTTAGCTTTACCACTAAGTAAATCAGACATATGGACGTCATAGCTATCAAATCCAGCCCAATTAACGGAGTACGCCATTTCAACATGGGAGTTAACGCCCTGCTCTCGCAAAATAGCAACTTTAGGGCGTGCATTTTTGCCAATAAATGGCGCTGCAATATCTTCAGAAGGATTGAATGTGAGTTTAGGATTCATGCCCGCATCGGCAATATTGTCAAAGAGCGAGAATTCACTATCAGCACAGGCGGGATTGTCACGTAAACGCGCTATTTGATAGCTAGTATTAGTCCAGATCTTTTGAAGTACCTCACGCGGCTCAGCAAAAATATTTTTAGCATCGCGCCAAATTTCAATACGGCCGTTGGTATTGGGCTTGCCGATGACATGGCTATGAGCACTTAAGCCCAACTTTCTCAATACGGCGAATACTGCATCACGATCTTCTTTGCGAACCTGAATTACTGCTCCCAACTCTTCATTGAATAAAGCCCGCATGGTTTGCTCATGGCGGCGACCGGAAACCTGTTGCGCCCAATTCTTGGCGTCACCATAATCAGGCTCTTGCCCAGCGTCCATGGCGATCATATCTACGTTGAGTGAAATTCCGCAGTGGGAGGCAAAAGCCATTTCAGCAACAGCAGCAAATAACCCACCATCAGAACGGTCGTGATAGGCCAAAAGCTTATTTTCTTTACGCAGCTCAATAATGGCAGCAGCTAAAGACTTGAGATCTTCTGGATGATCAATATCAGGCGCTGATTTTCCGGACTGATCAAGTACTTGAGCCAAGATACTTCCCGCCATACGATTCTTGCCACGCCCTAAGTCGATCAAGATCAGCTCAGTCTCTTGTGGAGATCCGTCCTTACTCTTCAATTGAAGCAGTGGGGTCAATGTTTTACGAGCATCTAGCACAGATGCAAAAGCGGAAATAATTAATGAGACAGGTGCGACTACTTTCTTGGCTTCATCACCATCTTGCCATGCCGTAGACATAGATAAAGAATCCTTGCCCACTGGAATCGATATTCCAAGTGCAGGACACAGTTCCATACCAATAGCTTTAACGGAGTCATAGAGTTTTGCATCTTCACCAGGTGCACCGCATGCTGCCATCCAGTTTGCAGAAAGTTTTACGCTTTCGAGATTGACAATATCTGCGGCCAAGAGATTGGTAATCGCCTCACCTACTGCCATACGTGCAGCAGCTGGCGCATCAATAACGGCTAATGGGGTTCTTTCACCCATGGACATAGCTTCACCACGATATCCCTTGTAATCCATCAGAGTTACGGCGCAATCAGCTACTGGAACTTGCCATGGACCAACAAACTGATCTCTAGCATTAAGACCGCCAACAGTTCTGTCACCAATCGTAATCAAGAATGATTTACTTGCTACGGTGGGTTGCTGCAAGACCCAGGCTATTGATTGCGCCAGATCAGCGTCCGTTACATCCAATTCTTTAAACTCTTGAGAGAGGCGCTCAACATTACGATGCATCTTCGGTGGCTTGCCAAGCAAAACCTCCATCGGCATATCAATTGGCAGCGCAGCATCGGTAGATGGCGGCTGATTAGAGTCGCTTAATTTGAGTTGACGTTCTGCGGTTGCCTCACCAACTACTGCAAAAGGACAACGCTCACGTTCGCAAAATGATTTGAATAGATCTAAATCTTTTTCATCAATGGCCAAAACATAACGTTCCTGAGATTCATTACACCAAATCTCTGCAGGACTCATGCCACTCTCTTCTAGCGGTACGCTCCGAAGTTTGAATGAAGCACCCAATCCAGCCCCATCTGCAAGTTCGGGGAATGCATTGGATATGCCGCCCGCACCCACATCATGTATGGACACAATTGGATTGCGATCACCCAGAGCGCGGCAGGCATTAATAACCTCTTGTGCGCGACGCTCCATTTCTGGATTGCCACGTTGTACGGAATCAAAATCAAGATCAGCAGTGTTTGTCCCGGTTGCAACAGAGCTACCTGTAGCACCGCCCATACCGATTCGCATACCTGGACCACCTAATTGAATTAATAGGTGTCCCGCTTGAATTGCTTTTTTCTCGGTATGGATTGAATCAATGCTTCCTATACCGCCGGCAATCATGATGGGCTTGTGATAGCCGCGACGTGTGCCATCTAATGTTTGCTCAAAGACTCTGAAGTAACCACCCAAGATTGGTCGGCCAAATTCATTATTGAAAGCAGCGCCACCTAGCGGCCCTTCAATCATGATTTGTAAAGGTGTAGCAATGCGCTCAGGCTTGCCATATTTCAGATTCTCCCAAGGAAGATCTGTGCCAGGAATATTTAAATTAGATACTGAGAAACCGGTAAGGCCAGCTTTAGGACGTCCGCCTATACCAGTGGCACCCTCATCACGAATTTCACCGCCCGCACCTGTAGATGCGCCAGGAAAAGGAGCGATCGCAGTCGGGTGATTATGAGTCTCCACCTTCATAAGGGTGTGGACCAAGCGCGTATCTTTTTCATAGCGTTGATCTTTACCTTGGGGAACCCAGGTTTCCGCTTCGCAGCCAACCATAACTGCAGAGTTGTCGGAATACGCAACAATCGTTCCCTCTGGTTTTAATTGGTGAGTATTGCGGATCATGGCAAATAAAGATCGCTCTTGATCATCCCCATCAATTGTCCAGCTGGAATTAAAAATCTTATGGCGACAGTGTTCACTGTTTGCTTGTGCGAACATTATTAGCTCAACGTCTGATGGGTTGCGCTTGAGTCTAGTAAAGTTTTCAACTAGGTATGTCACCTCGTCATCGGACAAAGCAAGACCTAATTCTTGATTTGCTTTATCGAGAGCAGCCCGACCTTCAGTCATTACCGGTATACGTGTTAACGGCTTGTCTTCCAGTGATTGGTATAAAGCATTAGCGGCGTCAGTTGAATCAATCACTGCTTCAGTCATTCTGTCGTGGACCGCAGCAAGCACCAATTGCTTTTGCTCTGGTGTCAGCGCTTTCTTGCTCTTCCATGAAAATTGAGCGCCACGCTCAATGCGCAATACATCTAATCCACATTGACGAGCGATATCTGTGGCCTTACTGGCCCATGGAGAAAGTGTTCCAAACCTCGGAATAACAATGGCACCTTGATTCTCGTTCTTGCTACTTCCGAACCAGGATTTTCCTGGATGTATTTTTGAATGAAATGGCTCGCCATAGGTCAACAAACTAGCCATGACTTCTTGGTCTTTGGCTTTTAGCGAAGCCTCTGACCATATGAAATGAAGGTATTGAGCTTCAATGGACTCAAGATCAACCCCTTGAGCAGCCAAAGCAGCCAAAAGTCGCTGCTGGCGGAAGGGGGAAAGCGCATCAGCGCCGGGCAAAAAGTGGAAAAAAGACATCCCTAGATTATAAGGTTTTGCCTACAGCAATCGACCGCCTTGAAGGTGTAATTGCCGCTGGCACCGATCAGCCAGGGCTTGGTCGTGGGTGACCAAAATAAGGGTGGAATGATTGGCTCGATTTAGCTCAAAAAGCAGCTCAATAACCCGATTTCCGCTAACCTCATCCAGACTGCCCGTGGGCTCGTCAGCAAATAAAATCTCTGGCTTCATGATGAAGGCCCTAGCTAGCGCTACCCGTTGCTGCTCTCCGCCAGACAAGGTCTTGGGGAAATGGTTGGCTCGCTCGCTTAAACCCACCTGTTCTAGGCAGGCCAATGCATTTTCCTTAGCCATCCCCATCCCATTTAGATCGGCCGGCAGCATGACGTTTTCAAGGGCTGTTAAATGAGGTAGCAATTGGAAGGATTGAAATACAAAGCCTACCTTTTGCCCTCGTAATTTCGCCCGCCCATCTTCGTCAAGCTGATTGAGATTTTGGGCAACCAATTCAACATGCCCACTAGAGGGGGTATCTAAGCCGGCTAAAAGACCGAGCAAAGTACTTTTCCCAGAACCCGACGCGCCAGTAATAGCAACACTTTCGCCATCAAAGACATCAAAGCTAATGTCGTGCAAAATAGTTAATGATCCATCGCTAGATAAAACTTCTTTACCTAGATGTATTGCGCTAAGGACCTTGACTGGAATACTCATAAATGAATCAATATATTTGGTTGAACTTCTTGAGTAAAAAATTGCAGGCCATATTGATGGCAAGCTCCCTATTTTGCCTGTTTATTCCCCTTAGCACACAGGCTCAGACTAATCCCGTTATTTTGGTTATGGGAGATAGTCTCTCGGCAGAGTATGGATTGACGCGCGGCACTGGGTGGGTAAAACTCCTGGAGGACCAACTTCATAAAGAGGCTAGTCCTTGGACTGTTTTTAACGCCAGCATTAGCGGGGAAACCAGTTCTGGAGGCCTATCTAGATTACCAAAACTACTGGAACAAAGGAAACCGGGAATTGTCCTTTTAGAACTTGGAGCAAATGATGCATTACGCGGCCTATCAATCCAAGAGTCAAATAGAAATCTTCGCAAAATGATTCAATTAAGCAAAAGCTCAGGAGCAAAAGTTCTACTGTTTGGAATGCAGATTCCACCCAATTATGGACAAGACTACACCAAGCAATTTCAGGAGCTATATCCCAAGCTGGCTCGCCAGGAACAAGTTGAACTTGTGCCGTTTTTTCTAAAGAACGTTGCCTCTGATATCAATTTATTTCAAGCGGATCGCATGCATCCGAACGAAAAGGCGCAAGCCATTCTCTTTAAAAACGTATGGGGCGCTATGGCCCCATATCAAGCACTACTTAAGTAAATAAGTAATTCAGCGATACAGCTTAACTGCCCGAACCAGATGATGGCAGCTTCAGTGGGTTGATTATCTTGACCCCAGCAACATCGCGCCAATAAGACATAAAGCCAGCAAATTCAGACTGGGCTGCCAACGCTTGAATTTGTTGCGCTTGTGCCTTATGAACCTTGGTATCAATACCTCCAGGTTGCCTTGTCTGATCAACGCGATACAAAATAGTACCAACCCCTGGATTTTGAACAGAAACCAGCGCAGGGAATTTATCAGGATTGACGGACATCACCTCATCTAAAGCTCCACCTACTAAATTTGCAGGCTTATTCCGAGAAACCCAAATAGGACTAGCAAAGCCGGTGCCACTCTTCGGGTCTTTTTCTAATGCCGTAAAGCGATCTGCTGCAGCGCTGACGGCAAGTTTTTCAGCCATGCGTTGACTTACTTGACGCTTCACTTCAGCGGCAACATCTTTGTAAGGCAAAGTTTGAGCAGGATGGAAAACAACTACTCTTGCCGAAACAAAAACGCCTGGAGAGGTTTGTACAGCTTCAATATTGCGTTTGTTCTTCACTGCTTCATCGCCAAACAGGGATTGAACTACCTTTGGATTGGCTAGCGGGTGATCTTTTCCAACACCAATTGCTCCAGAACGCGTTACACCCTTCTGGGTTTGAATATTGAGCTTTAATTTATCTGCAGCCGGCTTGAGACTATCCGACTGGTCATAAGTCATATTGGCAAATTGATCCGCTCTCTCGCTAAATACTTTCGCATCCTCCTTTGGATCGGCCTTGAGAACGATGTACTCGACATCCACATACTCCGGACTCTCAAATAACTTCGTGTTGGCGGTATAGAAGGCCTGGAGGTCTTCTTGGGAAGGATTTACCTTGTTTAAATAATCTTTTGCATCAAAGGATAGGGTCTGAACTTGACGCTCAGTCTCATAAAGGGTTGAAACAATTTCAGATAATTTTGGACTGGCGATTTCCGTACGGGCTACGGAGTTCACCAATTGACTGATTTTTAAATCAAAAGCCTGACTCGCATAAAACTGCTCTTCATTTAAGCCATTGCTAGCCAAGAGCTGTTTAAAGCGCGCATCATCGAAACTACCATCTTGTTTGTATAGCGCGCGAATTTGCGGAATATTTTGCAAGCTCTTCACGAGGGCTTCTTTCCCAACTTGTAAACGCAAATTGCTGACTGCAAACCCAAGGATGCGTTGTTGCAGTAACTCATTCAAAATTGCTTGTCTAAATTGGAGGCTTTGAGCAATCTGCGCATTTCCACCAACGCGCTCAGCTTGATGTTTAGCAGCTGAATCCACTTCTTGAGCAGTAATAGGTTTGCCGTTAACTTTGACAATGTCAGTCTCTTTGTCCAAGAAACTGGAATAGCTAGAAATTCCAAAGAAGGCAAAGGATGGGACGATCAAAAGCATTAAAACAAACTGAAGAATTCGCTGGTGCTTACGGACGGTATCAAACATGTAAAAGTTCGCTAGTAAAAAAGATGAATACCACGAGTGTACTAGGCGCTGCGCTGATGGGTGTTGAAATGCCTGAGTAGGCTAAGGAAGACAAAAGTAGGTAATAGTTTGGTGGGCGCTGAGAGGCTCGAACTCCCGACATTCTGCGTGTAAGGCAGACGCTCTACCAACTGAGCTAAGCGCCCCAAATTATTACAGCTGAGATTGTAACCTAAGCGTGGGTTTTGGGTGGATTTTCCGCTAAACAGACCTCTAACGACGAGGAGGATTTAACGAAAAATCGCCCTATTTTCAGTGCTTAAGAACGTCTGCGGCCGCACCCTTTTCATTTGCTTTACTAGCTTCTGAAGCCTTTTTAGCCAACTCTTCGGGCGTAGGATCTGGCAGAGCTTCAGGCATACGCTCTAAAGCCAGCTCCAACACTTTATCGATCCAGCGAACCGGAATAATTTCGATTGCATTTTTGACGTTGTCGGGAATATCAATCAGGTCCTTGACGTTCTCTTCGGGAATTAAGGCTAATTTAATGCCACCGCGATGAGCAGCCAAAAGTTTCTCTTTTAATCCGCCAATAGGCAATACTTCACCACGAAGCGTAATTTCACCTGTCATCGCAACATCTGAACGAATCGGAATCCCAGTAAATACAGATACCAAGGCTGTCGTAATCGCAATACCGGCAGATGGACCATCCTTAGGTGTTGCGCCATCAGGGAAGTGAATATGAATATCCTTCTTCTCAAAAGCTTCATCCGTAATGCCAAGTCGTTTAGATCTGGAGCGAACTACTGTTCTAGCAGCTTCAACGGATTCTTTCATGACATCGCCTATGGAACCAGTTCGGGTAATAACGCCCTTACCTGGCATCACAGCAGCTTCGATGGTGAGCAAATCGCCACCCACTTCAGTCCAAGCCAAACCGGTCACCTGACCAACTTGATTTTCTTTACCAGCCAGACCAAAGTCATACATGCGTACCGATAAGAATTTCTCCAAGTTGTCCGCATTCACAACGACTGGAGCTGCTTCTTTTTTCAAGAGCAATAGTTTTACAACCTTACGACAAATCTTACTAATTTCACGCTCTAAAGAACGTACGCCAGCCTCACGCGTGTAGTAACGAATCATGTTACGAACTGCGCTATCTTCAATCTTGAGCTCGTCCTTCTTTAAGCCATTATTTTTGATTTGTTTAGGAATCAAATAATTCACGGCAATGCTGGTTTTCTCGTCCTCGGTATAACCAGCTAGGCGAATAATCTCAAGACGATCTAACAATGGGCCAGGAATATTCAAGGAGTTTGAGGTAGCCACGAACATCACATCTGATAGATCAAAATCAACTTCTACATAGTGATCTTGGAAGGTGTGATTTTGTTCTGGATCCAAAACCTCCAACAAGGCACTGGCTGGATCTCCGCGGAAATCCATACCCATCTTGTCTACTTCATCAAGAAGGAATAAAGGATTACGAACGCCCACCTTAGTGAGGCTACTCAAAATCTTACCTGGCATCGAACCAATATAGGTACGACGGTGACCACGGATCTCAGATTCATCACGCACACCACCTAAGGCCATGCGGACAAATTTTCGATTGGTCGCACGCGCAATAGATTGACCTAAAGAAGTTTTACCAACCCCAGGAGGGCCGACTAAACAAAGAATCGGAGCCTTGACACGATCAACGCGCTGTTGAACTGCGAGGTACTCCAAAATACGCTCTTTGACCTTATCCAAACCATAGTGATCTTCGTCCAATACTTTCTCAGCATTAGTAAGGTCGTTATTGATCTTGGTTTTTTTCTTCCAAGGCAGATTTACCAGCGTATCAATAAAGTTGCGGATGACCGTTGCCTCTGCAGACATGGGCGACATCAACTTGAGCTTCTTAAGTTCTGATTCCGCCTTTTTCAATGCTTCTTTAGGCATGCGTGCAGCCTTGATGCGCTTCTCGAGCTCTTCGAGATCAGCACCCTCCTCGCCTTCGCCTAACTCTTTCTGAATCGCTTTTACCTGTTCATTGAGGTAGTACTCGCGCTGACTCTTTTCCATCTGACGCTTAACACGTCCACGAATACGCTTCTCAACCTGCAGAATATCAATCTCACTCTCCAGATCAGCCAACAAGCTTTCCAGGCGCTGTACAACATCCATCATTTCAAGTAAGCGCTGTTTTTGCTCTAGCTTCACAGGTAGATGCGCACAGATGGTGTCAGCCAAGCGGCTTGGATCATCTATGCCACCGAGAGAAGAGAGAATCTCTTGAGGTACTTTTTTATTGAGTTTTACGTATTGATCGAACTGCGCCATGATTGCGCGGCGTAAGGCTTCGGTTTCATGCGCATCAATTGCATTGATAGCAGTTGGCGTTGCTTCGCAATTGAAGTAACCCAGACTATCTTCAATTTGACTGACTTCTGCGCGCTGCACACCCTCAACGAGTACTTTGACAGTGCCATCAGGCAACTTGAGCATCTGCAAAATATTGGCGATACAGCCCACCTCATAGAGGTCCTCAATAACGGGCTCATCTTTAGCCGCTGTTTTTTGGGCTACCAAAAGAACATTTTTGCCAGTTTCCATGGCAGCCTCGAGGGCTTTAATCGATTTTGGGCGACCCACAAACAACGGGATCACCATATGAGGAAACACAACTACGTCCCGCAATGGGAGCAAAGGTAGTTGAATTGGTTCAGAGGGTAACAATAAGTGGCCAGGCATGGGGCAAATCCTCCAAAGTAATCAAACCTCAAAAGTCTTGTTTAGTAGCAATTGAATGAACAACCACTAAATAGAGACATTATTCATGAGTAGCATACTACCTATATGGGTAGGCTTTAGAGAAAAACAAGGGGTAAATAGACAAAAAAGGGGCAAAAATGCCCAAAAAATAGCGAAAACCCTAGGAATTTAAGCTTTTTTGCTTAAATCTGCTAGTTCGGCATCCTGTTTATAGACCAAAAGCGGTTTTCCGCCCTCAGCAATGCTACTTTCGTCGATAACCACTTTCTGGACATTCTTCAGGGATGGCAGGTCATACATGACATCCATCAAAGAACCTTCAAGAATGGATCTCAGGCCACGAGCGCCAGTTTTGCGGGCGATTGCCTTCTTGGCAATAGCTGATAGTGCCTCGCGACGTACTTCGAGCTCAGAGCCCTCCATAGTCAAAAGTGCCTGATATTGCTTAACTAAGGCATTTTTAGGTTCGGTCAGAATCTGAATTAAAGCCTCTTCATCCAATTGAGCCAAAGTCGCAACAACGGGCAAGCGTCCAATTAACTCTGGAATCAAGCCAAACTTAATCAGATCTTCTGGCTCAACTTCAATCAAGAGGTCACTGACACCGCGGTCATCTTTACCAGGAACAGTCGCATTGAATCCAATGCCTGTTTTAGCGGTACGCTGCTGAATGACTTTTTCAAGGCCATCAAATGCACCGCCACAAATAAACAAAATATTCGTTGTATCTACTTGCAAGAAATCTTGATTAGGATGCTTACGCCCACCTTGCGGCGGCACAGAAGCCATCGTGCCCTCAACCAGCTTTAACAGAGCTTGCTGAACACCTTCTCCCGATACATCGCGGGTAATAGACGGGTTATCTGACTTGCGTGAAATCTTATCGATCTCATCAATATAGACAATGCCGCGCTGCGCTTTTTCTACGTTGTAGTCGCAAGCTTGTAATAATTTTTGGATGATGTTTTCAACGTCTTCGCCAACATAACCTGCCTCAGTTAAGGTGGTTGCATCAGCCATCACAAATGGCACATCTAACATGCGCGCCAAAGTCTGGGCTAATAATGTTTTACCTGAGCCAGTAGGCCCAATCAACAAAATATTACTCTTTGCAAGCTCTACACCATCAACCATTGCTTTAGCAGGGAGCTTAGACTCTTTCTTTTCTGCGCCCTCTACTGGCTTGCCATCCTTATCTAGTTTCTCTTTTTTAGGCTTAGGCAAATACTGTAGGCGCTTGTAGTGGTTGTATACGGCAACTGCCAATGTTTTCTTGGCATGATCTTGACCAATAACGTATTGGTCTAAGTTTTCACGAATCTGATGTGGTGTTGGTAGAGAGTCATCACCATCTTCTTTAGGTAGCTTGGCAATTTCTTCTTGAATAATGTCTGTGCAAAGATCAATGCACTCATCGCAAATAAAAACAGATGGCCCGGCAATAAGTTTTTTAACTTCATGCTGGCTCTTGCCGCAAAAAGAGCAATACAGAACTTTGTCTGCTGAATTCGTAGTGTTGGTATCGCTCAAAATGGACTCTGTATATTTCTATGAAAGATTAAGGACGCTTCTCGATAACCTTATCGATCAAACCATAATCACGGGCTTGCTCAGCAGACATAAAGTTGTCGCGATCAGTATCCTTGGCAATCGTTTCGATTGATTGGCCGGTGCGGTCTGCCAAAATTTTGTTCAAGCGCTCACGCAAATACAAAATCTCACGAGCTTGAATCTCAATGTCAGATGCTTGACCGCGTGCACCACCTAATGGCTGATGAATCATGACGCGTGAATTTGGCAAAGCATAGCGCTTACCTTTTTCACCAGCACACAATAAGAATGCGCCCATACTTGCTGCCATGCCCATACACAATGTACTGACATGCGGTTTGATGAATTGCATTGTGTCGTAGATAGCCAATCCTGCAGAAACTGAACCACCTGGAGAGTTGATATACAGAGAAATTTCTTTATCTGGATTTTCACTCTCAAGGAACAGCAATTGCGCGATTACCAAATTAGCAGTTTGGTCGTTTACTTCGCCAACCAAAAAGACTACACGCTCACGCAATAATCTAGAGTAGATATCGTAAGCACGTTCACCTCTACCAGAGGTTTCAATTACCATTGGAACCAAGCCCAAGCCTTTTGGTTCTAGATTTTCAGACTGAGAATGGTTGTAGATCATTTCGAAACCTCTTGTGGGTAAATGGATGACTTAGTAGTTAACTTAGTTTAGCTTGCTGAGTTCTTCGAAGGTAACTGCTTTATCAATTACCTTGGCTTGGGATGTGAAATACTTAATCACGTTATCTTCAAGCACGAGGTTTTCAATATCCTTCAAGCGACTCGGATTGCTGTAGAACCAACGCACCACTTCTTTTGGATCTTCGTATGTAGCAGCTTGCTCGTCAATTTCGGCTTTAATTTGGTCTGCGGTAGCAGCCAAGTTTTGCTTTTTAACCAACTCGCTCAGGATCAAGCCAAGACGAACACGCTTGGTAGCTTGCTCAGCGAAAATTTCAGCAGGGATAGGAGCGTCTTTAGCATTCGGAACACCGCGCTGCATTAAGTCTTGACGGGCGCCTTCAACTAAGCGCTCTTGCTCGGAGGCAACCAAAGACTTAGGAACATCAAGTTCGCACAAGCTATTGAGCTTATCCATTACTTCATTCTTGAGCAAAGAAGTAATGCGACGCTTTACTTCGCGATCTAAATTTTCTTTTACTTCAGCACGCATTTTCGCAACGCCGCCTTCAGTAACACCTAAAGACAATGCAAATGCATCATCAACAGCTGGTAGATGCGGCCAATTGACTGACTTCACAGTAATAGTGAACTCTGCTGTTTTGCCTGCAACGTCTTTGCCATGGTAATCAGCAGGGAAACTTAATGGGAAAGATTTGCTCTCGCCTGCTTTAAGGCCCAATGTTGCAGCTTCGAACTCAGGCAGCATGCGCCCTTCGCCCAGTACGTATTCAAAGTTTTCTGCTTTACCACCAGCAAACTCAACGCCATCAATCTTGCCAACAAAATCAATCACCACTTGGTCACCGCTTTGTGCAGCAACATTAGAGCCGCCGTCGCCATGGGCACCAGCTTCACCGCGTGGGTGGTAATGAACCTGCTGCTTACGCAGCACATCTAAGGCGCGGTCAATTTCTGCCTCGCCAATATCGGTTGTGTGTTTGGTAACTTCTGCCTTGCTAAAGTCGCCAATTTTTACTTCTGGCAAAACTTCAAAGAAAGCATCAAAAACAATCTTGTCAGCATCAATTTCACTCTTTGGCTCAAGGCGTGGTTGACCAGCTAAAGCAACACCTTCTTTTTGAGCTTGGTCATAAAAGAGTTCAGCAGCTTTATCAAATTGGAGTTCAAAATCCACTTGCATGCCATGCTGTTTTTCAACGAGGTTCTTTGGTACCTTGCCTGGGCGGAAGCCGGCCATTTTCATGGTCTTACCAACTTTAGCCAAACGGGCTTCACGCGCTTTTGCCAAATCGGCACGAGCGAATTCCAAAGTCATTTTGCGGTCTAGTGAACCTAAATTTTCTATCTGCACAGCCATTCTCGTCTCTTAATTGAAATCTGGAAATGTGAAGTCCAAGCCAAGTAGCAATCTTGTGGTGCGAGGAGGGGGACTCGAACCCCCACACCATTTCTGGCGTCAGGACCTAAACCTGGTGCGTCTACCAATTTCGCCATCCTCGCGATATCCGCAAACTGCCAAGCCTAGACTTCACTCTAAAGACCGTAATTCTACAATGCCTAGGGTTTTAGAGGATCTTTTAGGCCTTGTAGAGCAAAGCAACGGCATGGACGGCAATGCCCTCGCCTCTGCCTAAATGGCCCAGGGATTCATTTGTCTTAGCCTTAAGATTGACGTGACTAGGGGTCACAGCCAAATCTGAAGCAATATTGCGGACCATTTCTGGCAAAAAATCCGCCAATTTTGGCTTTTGGCAAATAATGGTGGCATCAACGTTACCAATCTGAAATCCCGCTGCCTGGATCTTTTGCAAGGCCGCTCTAAGCAAGATTCGACTGTCCATATCCTTAAATTGAGGATCTGTATCCGGAAATAACTGCCCAATATCATTTAAACCTGCAGCGCCCAATAATGCATCTGTTAAGGCGTGCAATAAGGCATCTGCATCCGAGTGACCCAATAAACCCTTTTCAAAGGGCACATGAACTCCACCCAGAATCAATTTTCGGTCCGCTACCAATGCATGTACGTCGTAACCTTGGCCAATACGAAATTGCGGAATATGGGGATTGCTTTGAGTCATATTGGGTTTCTCATTGTTTGGCGCGGGAACTTAACAGCAATTGCATTAACTCCCAATCGGCAGGATGCGTAACCTTAAAGTTACGAGCGGCACCTTCAATCAATAAAGGTTTTGCCCCAGTTAACTCGATTGCGCTAGCCTCATCAGTAACGTCAGCCTCAAGGCGGATAGCATCTTGAAGGGCATCATGCAATTGTTTTAATCCAAACATCTGTGGCGTTTGCGCTTGCCAGAGATGCTCGCGCGGAATAGTTCTCTCTGAGTGCGGGATGTTTCCAGCAATCACTGAATCTAGATCAGCCTGTTTTAAGGTATCAGCCAAGGGAACAGCTAGGATGCCACCACTATTAGATGCCTGTACTGAGTGAATGAGTTTCTCAATTAATGCCGGGGTGATACCTGGTCTAGCTGCATCATGAACCAGTATCCAGTCATCCTCAGGAATGCCTGCCTTTAGCATTGCAGCTAGAGTATTTCGGACTGTTTCTTGTCGAGTTGGTCCACCGGTTGCTACAACATGTATATCGGCCCCAGTGTTAGCGATAGTTCCTAAGATGGGGTTCTCGATAAAGCCAGGGCTGACACCAATCCAAATAGACTGGATCAGCGGAGATCCCTTAAAGGCTTCTAGCGCATAAGAGACCATGGGTTTGCCGGCTAGCTGCTGAAACTGCTTAGGCAACTCGCCACCTAGGCGCGAGCCAGTACCTGCTGTTGGCAAAAGGGCATGGCATTTCTTAATGGAATGATTTCCAGGGTGCATACCTGATTCTATAATGAGCGCAGATGTCTGATGCATTAAATCTAGCACCCCCTATACCTGCTCCGCGGGCTGGGCAGCGCTTTACCTTTTCAGGGCTGGTGGGCTCGGCAGATGCCGCTTTAATCGCTCAAACCGCCCTGCGCTACCGTGATCAGTTTTCAGTGATGGTCATTTTTTGTGCTCAAGCCCAGGAAGCGCAGAGGCTTCTGGAAGAAATCCCCGCTTTTGCTCCGCAGCTAAAAACCAGACTTTTGCCTGATTGGGAAATTCTTCCTTATGACCATTTTTCACCGCATCAAGATTTGGTTTCAGAACGACTCGCCACTCTGTATGAATTACTGAATGGTAGTTGCGATATTGTTTTAGTTCCAGTGACAACTGCTTTGCAAAGATTGGGGCCGCCGAACTTTTTATCTGGCCATACTTTTTTCTTTCGGCAAGGTGACAAACTGAATGAAGCTGCACTAAAGCTGCAACTGCAACAAGCTGGCTATGATCCTGTGAGCGCTGTAATACGTCCCGGTGAATATAGTATTCGGGGTGGCTTGTTTGATTTATTTCCTATGGGATCAAATCTGCCATACCGATTGGATCTCTTTGGTGATGAAATTGAACAGATTCGGGCGTTTGATCCGGATACGCAACGAAGCCTATACCCCGTCAAGGAAGTCCGCCTTCTTCCTGGCCATGAATTTCCATTTGATGATGCTTCACGCACTGCTTTTAGAGGCCGCTGGAGAGAAGTATTTGAGGGTGATCCGAGTCGCTGCTCTATTTACAAAGATGCCAACCTAGGCATACCTAGTGCAGGTATTGAATCCTACCTACCTCTCTTCTTTGAAGAGAAATCCAACCTTTTTGATTACTTTCCGCGCTCAGGTGACCCTGTATGGCTTGTCAGTATTGGTGATGTTGAAGAAACTATCAAAGGGTTTTGGAAGGACACGCTTTCTCGTTATGAGTTCCTCAAGCACGATCTTGATCGCCCCATTCTTCCTCCAAAAGAATTATTTCTGGATATCGACGAATTTTTCACTACTTCTAAATCGTATGCACGTCTAACACTTGAGAAAGACGGCGCTGAGAAAAGTCAATTCTTAGCCGTACCAGATATTGCAGTCCATCGCCGCGATACTGATCCGATAAATCTTCTTAGAAAAGTAGTGTCATCTGAAAAGGTTCGCGTATTAGTCTGCAGCGATAGTGCAGGTCGTAAAGAATCGATTCGACAGCTCTTTGATGAAAGTAATTCGGTCGCCGGATTGGATGGCAAACCACTCTATCCGCTAAAGCCAGAGAGCTTTGACAGCATTGCCGAGTTTATTAAAAGCGAATCATTATTTGGATTGGTCGCTGCACCTCTCTTTAATGGATTTTCATGGCCAGCTGAAAATCTCCTCGTTATTACCGAGGCAGAGTTATTTACTACAACAGCACGACAGAGGCGTAAAGGTAAAAGTAATGAGAATGCTGATCCTGACATGCTCTTTAAGGATCTGTCTGAGCTAAAGATCGGCGATCCCGTAGTTCATGCTGAACATGGCATTGGTCGCTACCAGGGATTAGTGCTTCTGAATTTAGCTCCGCCTAAAGAGGCGCCAATTTTTGAAGAGTTTTTGCATTTGCAATATTCAGGACAGGCAACTTTGTATGTTCCTGTTCAGCAATTACAAATGGTCACACGTTATGCAGGCTCTGACCCTGATTCAGCTCCACTGCATCAATTAGGTTCGGGCCAATGGGATAAGGCCAAACGCAAGGCCGCCCAACAAATTCGAGATACCGCAGCAGAGCTATTAGGTCTCTATGCGGCTAGAGCGATACGCAAGGGTCATGCTTTTGAATTCTCAGCCCATGACTATGCTGCTTTTGCAGAAAGCTTTGGCTTTGAGGAAACTCCAGACCAAGCCAATGCTATTGCAGCCGTTATTGGTGATATGACGAGCGGCACGCCAATGGACCGCTTAGTCTGCGGAGATGTTGGCTTTGGGAAGACCGAAGTAGCGCTACGAGCAAGCTTTGTTGCAGTCATGGGCGGCAAACAAGTCGCTATTTTGGCGCCAACCACCCTACTAGCCGAACAACATGTGGCCACCTGGAAAGATCGCTTTGCCGATTGGCCTGTCCGCATTGTGGAATTGTCACGCTTTAAAACAACCAAGGAAATTAATACAGCCCTAGAGGCTATTGCCAAAGGTGATGCAGACATCATTATTGGCACGCATAAATTACTCTCTAAGGAGACGCAATTTGCCAATCTTGGACTAGTGATTGTGGACGAGGAACATCGCTTTGGAGTACGGCAAAAAGATGCTCTTAAGGCATTGCGTGCTGAAGTCGATATTCTGACTCTAACTGCTACACCCATCCCAAGAACCTTGGGCATGGCTATGGAAGGATTGCGTGAGTTTTCTATTATTGCCACTGCCCCTCAGAAACGTCTGGCAATTAAGACCTTTGTTCGTCGCGAAGGAGATGGCGTTATTCGTGAGGCCGTGCTTCGTGAAATTAAACGTGGCGGCCAGGTCTACTTCCTGCATAACGAAGTTGAAACGATTCAGAATCGCAAGCATGCTTTACAAGAGCTGATTCCGGAGGCACGTATTAGTGTTGCGCACGGACAGATGCATGAACGCGAGCTGGAATCTGTCATGCGTGAATTTGTTACCCAGCGTACCAATATATTGCTGTGTACTACGATTATTGAGACTGGTATTGACGTACCCACAGCGAACACCATCATCATGCACCGCGCAGATAAGTTTGGTTTAGCTCAATTACACCAACTGCGTGGTCGCGTTGGCCGCTCACATCACCAGGCTTATGCTTATTTGCTAGTGCCGGATCCTGAGGCACTTAGCAAGCAAGCGCAGTTGCGTCTTAATGCCATTCAAGCCATGGAAGAGCTTGGCTCTGGCTTCTATTTAGCTATGCATGATCTAGAAATTCGGGGGGCTGGTGAGGTACTAGGGGACAAACAATCCGGTGAAATTCATGAGATTGGCTTCCAGTTGTATACCGAGATGCTCAATCGTGCCGTTAAGTCCCTGCGCAGTGGAAAGGAGCCTGATTTACTCTCACCATTGCAAGCAACCACCGATGTAAATCTCGGCGTTCCCGCTCTATTTCCGGAAGACTACTGCCCCGACGTTCACGAGCGTCTATCCTTATATAAGCGTTTTGCTGGCACGAATGATTTCTCAGAACTGATGGGATTGCGTGAAGAATTGGTCGATCGTTTCGGCGACCTTCCCGATCAAGCTAAATCGTTTTATGAGACTCACCGTCTACGTTTAGAGATGACCGGTTTTGGAATTAAAAAGATTGATGCTACGCCTGCATCTATACAGATTCAATTCATCCCAAATCCACCGATTGACCCGATGAAGATCATTCAACTTATCCAGTCCTCTAAGCATATTCAACTTAATGGCCAAGATAAGCTTAAGGTACTTCCTCAAAAAGATCGTGAATTTGAGAAGTTAGAACAACGCCTTGACGCTATACGCAATATCTTGCGACGCCTCAACGAATCAGCAGTATTGAGCTCTGCAAAAGTAAGTTAATAATCCGATTATTATTGAGCCATGCCTAATTACCAAGTTCTTGTTGCCCTGTCTAGAGAGCCTATTGCCGAGAAGCTGATCTTTTCATTAAAGGATCAAGCCTTAAAGCTGGGCATATCATTACACTCTAACGGCGGTCAAATTAGCAATGGAAGCTACTACTCCGAGCGTTTTGAAGCAAACGCCCACCTGGATACAGTTCAACGGGAGCAACTACGTACTATTGCAGCAAGCTTTAATGCCGACCTATGCTTTCTAAGGCCAGATCTATTGCCACAAGATATCCGTGTACTAGCAATGGATATGGATTCAACCTTGATTAATATTGAATGCATTGATGAGATTGCTGATTTCACAGGCAAGAAGTCCGCTGTAGCTGAAATTACCGAAGCTACTATGCGTGGTGAAATCAAAGACTTTAA
Organism: Polynucleobacter sp. JS-JIR-II-c23; assembly: GCF_035011225.1. Classification (NCBI taxonomy): domain Bacteria; kingdom Pseudomonadati; phylum Pseudomonadota; class Betaproteobacteria; order Burkholderiales; family Burkholderiaceae; genus Polynucleobacter; species Polynucleobacter sp. JS-JIR-II-c23. The sequence goes on from NZ_JAYGQT010000001.1 coordinate 1,145,504, forward strand.
AGAAAGCCTAAGAAGGCGTGTTGCACTTTTAGAAGGTGTACATGCTGATGCACTCGAATCCGTTTACAGAGAACGCTTAAACCCTAACCCTGGAGCAGCAGAGCTTTTAGCCGGGGCTCATGAACGTGGCTTGTACACCCTGCTTGTCTCGGGCGGGTTTACTTTCTTTACTGAAAAGTTACGTGAGCAATTAGGTTTTAAGCAAACTCAGGCTAATACACTGGAGATTGTCGATGGCAAGCTTACCGGCAAGGTTCTTGGCGACATTGTCGATGGCGCAGCGAAGGCCGCCCATCTAGACGAAGCTTGTGCTCGCCTTAGCTGCACAAAAGCGAATGCCATCACCATGGGTGATGGTGCCAACGATCTGATGATGATGAATGGCTCTGGCATCAGCGTTGCCTACAAAGCAAAGCCCGTTGTCAAAGAAAAAGCCGATGCGGCTTTTGACCGAGTCGGCTTAGATGCTGCTTTACTACTGATCTCTTAGGCTTGTACCCAAGAGATCAGGGTAATAGTTATGCGTCTATGTTTATAGACGCTCAAAAATAGTAGCAATACCTTGACCACCACCAATACACATTGTTACCAAAGCATATTTACCTTGAACGCGGTGTAACTCATGGATTGCCTTAGTAGCAATCGCTGCGCCAGAACAGCCAATTGGATGACCCAAAGCGATTGCACCACCGTTGACGTTAGTCTTGGCTGGATCTAAACCTAAGCCCTTAGTAACCGCTAATGCTTGTGCTGCGAAGGCTTCATTAGATTCGATCACATCCATTTGATCTAATTTCAAGCCAGCACGTTCAAGCGCAATTTTGGTTGCAGGAATTGGGCCTTCACCCATGATGTGGTTTGGAACACCAGCAACTGCATAAGACACCAAGCGAGCGATAGGCTTATGACCAGCTTTCTTTGCTGTTTCAGCATCCGCCAATACAAAGAATGCGGCACCATCATTAATGCCTGATGCATTACCAGCCGTTACGGAACCACCCTCTTTTTTGAACACTGCCTTCATCTTGGCAAGCGTTTCCATCGTAGTTTCAGGCTTCACATGCTCGTCGGTATCAAACACTACATCACCCTTACGAGTTTTAATAGTGATTGGCACGATCTGAGATTTAAAGCGACCTTCTTTAATTGCATTGGCGGCACGACGATGCGATTCAACGGCTAGAGCATCTTGCTCATCACGTGTTAACTTCCATTTTTCAACAAGATTTTCTGCTGTAACGCCCATATGACCAACACCAAATGGGTCAGTCAAAATACCAACCATCAAGTCGATCATTTTGGTATCGCCCATGCGTGCACCACTGCGCATCGCTGGAGAGCCATACATGCCACGGGACATTACTTCCACGCCACCACCAATGCCATAGTCACAATCGCCCAACATAATTTGCTGTGCGGTTGTAACAATTGCTTGCAAGCCAGAGCTGCACAAACGATTTAATGCCATTGCCACTGATTCCATTGGCAGGCCAGCCTGGATCGATGCGACACGGGCGACATAGCCATAGCGACTATCTGTAGGAATAGTGTTACCCACAGTGATGTAATTAATCAAAGCAGGATCTACGCCTGAACGTGCTACCGCCTCTTTCATCACGATACCGCCGAGCTCGGAAGGCTCAAAACTACTCAGAGCGCCATTAAAGGTACCAATTGCGGAACGAACTGCACTTAAGACAACGACATCACGACTCATATCAATCCCCTTTGCTAAGCCCAATTATTGGGCTGACTTTGTACTAAATAAGTAATCCAACTAACAGTTTTATTGCATTCGTCAAGTTTCGGCTATTAGGTCATGCCCTTGGGAGCTTATGACGGTAGCCTTGATGATTTCACCGGCTCGATAGCGCTTAGAGGGCTTGCTAGGAGGCAAAACCCTCACTAGACCATCAATTTCTGGGGCATCGCCAATCGTTCTGCCAATTCCGCCAGACTCATCTACCCGATCAATGATGACCTGAATACGCTTGCCTATTTTTTTTGCAAGCCGTTTTATGGAAATATCTTCGGCTTTAGCCATAAACCTGGCACGCCGCTCTTCTCTAATTTCAGAAGGAATTGGGTTATCCAATTGGTTTGCTGTAGCCCCTTCAACGGGTGAGTAGGCAAAACAGCCAGCGCGATCAATTTGCGCCTCATCCAAGAAATTGAGAAGGTGTGCAAACTCTTCTTCAGTTTCTCCAGGAAAGCCTGCAATAAAGGTACTGCGAATAACCAAATCAGGACAAGCTTCGCGCCACGCTAAGATACGCTCCAAATTCTTCTCACCACTCGCTGGACGCTTCATACGCTTAAGAACGTCAGGGTGCGAATGCTGCAGTGGAATATCTAAATACGGAAGAACACCATAACCATGCTCTGAGAACTCCGCCATCAAAGGCAAAACATCATCCACATGTGGATATGGATAAACGTAATGCAATCTGACCCAGGCCTGATGTTCACGCGCAATTTGATTTAACGAATTGACCAAATCAAACATTTTGGTTTTGACTGGTTTGCCATCCCAAAAGCCAGTGCGATATTGAATATCAACACCATAGGCACTTGTATCCTGAGAAACAACTAGCAACTCTTTTACGCCAGACTCAAATAATCTTTTTGCTTCAAGCAACACCTCACCAATCGGCCGTGAAACTAAATCACCACGCATATTGGGAATGATGCAGAAAGTACAGCGATGGTTACAACCTTCACTAATTTTGAGGTAGGCGTAATGCTTAGGAGTTAGCTTGACGCCAGTTGGAGGAACTAAATCCGTGAAAGGGTCATGCGGCTTAGGTAGATGCAAATGAATGGCTTGCATTACCTCATCGGTAGCATGAGGCCCAGTAACAGCGAGGACTTTAGGATGAATGCTCGAGATAAGATCACTACCGTCGGCATTTTTTCTGGCGCCTAGACATCCAGTCACAATGACTTTGCCATTTTCAGCAAGAGCCTCGCCAATAGCCGAAAGACTCTCTTCTACGGCGGAGTCGATAAAGCCACAGGTATTCACAACTACAAGATCGGCGCCAGAGTAATCCTTGGCGGTCTCATATCCCTCAGCGCTCAATTGCGTCAGGATTAGTTCAGAGTCTACAAGCGCCTTAGGGCATCCTAAGGATACAAATCCAATTTTCCCAGCCACAACTATTCTTTTTCAGTTTTATTGGGCTGAGGGGTAAATGGAAAGTTTCCAAAAATATTTTGAGAACCCTGCACCTGTTCTTGCATTTTGATAAAGAGATCTTTACTTTGCTCCATGTAGTTACCCATCAAGCCTTGCATCAGCGGGTTTTGGAGATTCATCATTTGTGACCATGCCTCTGGTGTACTGCCAGCACCGAGACCCTTCGTTTGATCGCCAAGCTTATTGTGAATGTCCACAAATGATTGCATGGTCTTCTCAAGATAGTTACCCATCAAACCCTGCATGGAGTTTCCATAAAAGCGAATGATTTGCGAAAGCATTTGTGATGAAAATACTGGTGCGCCACCAGCCTCTTCCTCAAGAATAATTTGCAGCAATATATTGCGCGTTAAATCTTCTTCAGTTTTGGCATCAACTACTTTAAATACTTCATTAGCCATAACCAAGTTTTTGATGTCAGATAGCGTGACATATGTACTTGTCTGGGTGTCGTAGAGACGACGATTCGGATACTTCTTGATGAGCCGATCTTCGCCAGCTCGTTTAGCGCGGGTAACCATGTATTTTCCTTACTATTTACTGCATCGCAACATCAGCGTAGTTTAGCCTTAAGTTGACCAAAAGGTAAATACGCTGTGTTGCGTACTGCACATACTGCAAATACTGAATTAATTGTTGCAATGCAATATTAACCAGTGTGGATACCCCCGTTTAAGGAGAAGTCTGCACCTGTAGCATAGCCACCATCGTCAGAAGCGATCCAGCAGCAGATAGAGGCAATCTCTTCCGGAGTGCCCAAGCGCTTGACTGGAATGCCAGAAACAATCTTTTCCAGGACGTCTTCGCGGATGGCTTTAACCATATCAGTGCCGATATAACCAGGGGATACTGTATTTACAGTAACGCCCTTAGTGGCAACCTCTTGAGCTAGAGCCATAGTAAAGCCGTGCAGACCTGCCTTTGCAGTCGAATAGTTCGCCTGGCCAAACTGACCTTTTTGACCGTTTACAGAAGAAATATTAATAATCCGGCCCCAGTTGTTTTCAACCATACCATCAATCACTTGTTTGGTAACGTTAAACAAGGAGTTCAGATTAGTGTCAATCACGGCTTTCCATGCGTCTGGGGTCATTTTGCGGAAAACGCTGTCACGGGTAATGCCGGCGTTATTTACCAATACGTCTACGCGACCCACTTCAGCCTTAACCTTTTCAAAGGCTGCAACAGTACTATCCCAATCGGAAACATTACCCTCAGAGGCGATAAAGTCATAACCCAAGGCTTTTTGCTCACCAATCCAGCGATCTTTACGCGGAGAATTTGGGCCGCAGCCAGCGATCACTTTAAAGCCATCTTTAGCCAGACGTTGACAGATAGCGGTACCAATACCACCCATACCACCAGTTACATATGCGACTTTTTGAGACATTACTTTCCCCTTTTTAAAACATTCGTTAATTATTAGTTGAGTTCCGGTGTTGCTTTTTCTTTTACATACACACCAGGTGCTGCTTCCATTTTTTTGTATTTTGTATTTCCAAAAGTAGTGCTTGCTGCTTTCTTTGCACCACCAAATTGCTCAAGCCATTTGGTGTAATCAGGCCACCAACTGCCTGGTATTTGTTTTGCACCCTCTAACCACTCCTGGGCTGTTGGGGCAATCTCGTTATTTTCAAAGTAATAACGCTTATTTTTTGCAGGAGGATTGATCACTCCGGCAATATGTCCAGAAGCGCCCAATACGAAACGATTTTTACCTTTAAGAAGATGAGTCGATTCGTAAGCAGACCTCCAGGGAACAATGTGATCTTCTTGGGATGCATATAAATACGCAGGACAATTGATTTTTCCGAGATCTACTTTTTCACCGCAAATTTTTACTTTGCCAGGCTTGACTAAATCATTTTGCAAATAAGTGTGGCGCAGATACCAGCAGTACATTGCACCAGGAAGATTGGTGGAGTCGCCGTTCCAATACAGTAAATCAAATGGGGGTGGTGAGTTGCCTTTGAGATAGTTCTCCACTACGTAGTTCCATACCAAATCATTGGGTCGCAAGAATGAAAAGGTGTTGCCCAAATCAAGGCCTGACATCATGCCGTACTTGCCACCTTTACCACCAATAGAGTTCTCGCGCATCTCCACCATACCTTCATCGATAAAGACATCGAGAATTCCGGTATCTGTGAAATCCAATAAGGTGGTTAGGAGCGTCAAGCTTGCTGCTGGGTGCTCGTCGCGGGCTGCCAGCACGGCTAATGCAGAGCTTGTTAAGGTCCCACCAACGCAGAATCCCAAGATATTAATTTGCTTGGTATCACCGATTTCTTTTACGACTTCAATTGCTTTGATAACGCCCTTGCCTACGTAATCGTCCCAACTCACTTGAGCCATGGAAGCATCTGGGTTCTTCCAGGAGACCAAGAACACGGTATGACCTTGGCTCACCATATGGCGCACTACAGAGTTGTCAGGCTGTAAATCGAGAATGTAATACTTATTGATGCATGGTGGCACCATTAAATAAGGGCGTTCAAATACTTGTTCTGTTAATGGTGTGTATTGAATTAACTCGAATAATTCATTACGAAAGACCACATGACCTTCTGTAGTGGCAATATTTTTGCCCACTTCAAAAGCAGATTCATCTGTTTGAGAGACCTTACCTTTTTTCATATCTCCCAACAAATTCACAATCCCTTTTTGAATGGATTGTCCTTGGGAGCTAATAATGCTTTCCAATACTTCTGGATTAGTAGCGATGAAGTTTGATGGCGATAAAGCATCAATCATTTGCTCAGTCGTAAAGAGGATTTTCTGCTTTGACTTTTCGTCAGTCTCAACTGCTTTTGCTAACTCCATGAGATGCTTGGAATTCAGCAAATAAGTAGCAGCAATCACTTTGCTCCACGAAGAGTGCCAAGCCTTCCCTGCAAAACGGCGATCTTTGACTTCAATCGCCTCAGGGTTAGTTGCAATGTGTGCCAACTCCGTGAAATATTCTTTCTGGATTTCAGATAAACGCTCTGGTGGAATGAGCGCCATATGATGCGGTGCCAAAGATGGTGTTGCACCGGTATTCATGCCTGCAAACATAGTAGTCTCTTCAATTAATTAGAGACATTCTCCGCCCTTAAGCACTATAGAGTTATACGCAATAACCCTAGCTTGGTGCAGAGGCTAGTACTAACCCGCATGCTTTTGTGCACAAGCTATTTTTCAATCCAGATAGCTGAGGCAGATCTTCCAGTCTCGCCATCACGACGGTAAGAAAAAAACTGGTGCTGATCTCGAACAGTGCAGTATTCGCCACCGAAAATCATTTTTACGCCACAAGCCTCTAAACGCGCTCGTGCCAACAGGTAGATATCTGCCAGAAACTTTCCAGGTTTATGAGGTATTTCTGTGAATGCATTCTTTGGAACAGGAAAGCCGGAGTCTTGAAATGACTTCACAACATCCTCCCCAACCTCAAATGATTCAGGTCCAATTGCTGGTCCTAGCCAAGCCATGAAGTCTGCCGCAGTGGATCCATCAGAAATTTTGAGCAACTCAGTAATCGTATTTTCCAGAATTCCAGCGCAAAGACCCCTCCAGCCAGCATGTGCAGCACCAACGGCAGTTCCTTTGGAGTTAGTAAATAACACTGGCAAGCAATCTGCCGTCATGATGACCAAAACCTCTTCAGGAACGTTAGTGACCGAGGCATCAGCCTCAATTGGCATTCCATGACTTAAGTCTCGACTTTGCGGGATGCTGACTATTGTTTGGTGAGTCTGCTTTAACCAGATAGGCTCGCCTGGCATCTCTTTGATAAAAATGGCCCTATTGGCTAAAACATCTTCAATACGGTCCCCTACGTGATCACCCAGGTTTAAGGAATCATATGGGGCTTGACTTACCCCGCCCAACCTTGTGCTTACTCGTGTGTGCACCGACTTTGGGGCGGGCCATTGAGGCTCAACCAAACTCATCAGCGTGACTCATTTTCAATAGAGGCCAACACGACAGATTCTTTCGGCAGAACTTCGTCACTCATTCCAACTTGCGGTAATAAGTCCAATAAATCCTGTGGTGGCAAGCGGAACCAAGTCATTAATTCATGCTTCACTGGATGTTGAAGACTTAAAGCAAAGGCATGTAAAGCCTGGCGATTAAATGAAAGATTTTTAGCCGCGCCCGGAGCTTTTTTGCGGTAGACCGGGTCACCCACCAACGGAAAGCCGAGTGATTCTAGATGGACGCGAATTTGATGCGTACGCCCCGTTTCCAGGCGACACTCTAACAAGGCAACAGGAGCCTCTCCGACCAAACCTTTGGCCAAGCGTCGAAATAAAGTAGCCGCCGGTTTTCCTTGTGGACTGCCTGCGGCCATCTTGAGGCGATCTCGCTGATCGCGCCCTACCGAAGCTAGGACTTTGCCTTGACTAGGGGCATCACCCCACACCCAAGCCAAATAGCGACGTCCTACCGTTCTTTCTTGAAGTTGACGTACCAGGGAGGTTTGGGCATGCGATGTTCTTGCCACGACCATCAGGCCTGAAGTGTCCTTATCCAAGCGGTGCACTATTCCCGCCCTGGGGAGTGACTTGAGCTCAGGATAATGAAATAAGAGACCATTTAACAGGGTTCCGGACCAATTTCCCGCTGCTGGGTGTACCACGAGGCCAGGCGGCTTATTGACCACAATGATGTCCTCATCCTCGTAGACCACATCCAGGGGAATATCTTCAGGGTTGAAGGCAAACTGCTCGGGCATTTCCTGCGGGAAGACCTTAACGCTCTCGCCGCCATGGAGCAAATAACGGGCTTTAGTAACCTTTCCGTCTACCATAACCGCCCCAGCCTCAACCCAAGCTTTAAGGCGATTACGTGAATAATCAGGTAAAGACCCTGCTAGCACCTTGTCCAAGCGCTCGCCAGCCATCTCCAAAGGGATATCTAAGGAGATGAAATCCTCATCATCGATATAATCAATGGGATTCGATTCAGGAGTTTGCGGCAATGCCACGCTTAGAGAGCCTTTCAGTTATGTCCGACGTAATATCAGACGCCAGTTTAAGGCTTGCTGGGAATTCTTCCTCACAAAAAAGGAGCTTCCATGTAAGTGACACTCCTTTTGCCCTGCTTTTAGCCTTCGTGTTCGCATTAATGCTTTTGGGGGGATGCGCAGGTAGCGATGGCAGTAAAGATGACACCGATATTTGGTCAGAGGCAAAACTCTATTCTGAAGCCACTGACAAACTCAATGATGCTGACTTTGCTAAGTGCGGCAAGTACTTTGAAAAATTAGAGGCACGCTTTCCTTTCGGACCCTATTCTCAACAAGCACAAATTAACTCTGCTTATTGCTACTGGAAAGCGCAAGAGCAAACTCAAGCACTGGTTGCGATTGATCGCTTTATTAAATTACATCAAGGTAGTCCGAGTCTTGATTACGCCTATTACTTAAAAGGTCTCATTACTTTTAATGATGACTTGGGATGGCTTGGTAAGTTCACTGGCCAGGATCTTAGTGAGCGCGATCCTAAAGCCGCAAAAGAAGCCTTTGAGTCATTCAAGGTAGTGGTGGAACGTTTTCCAGATAGTAAGTACGCTCCAGATGCATTAGATCGTATGCGCTATATCGTGAACTCCCTTGCTGAGGCGGACGTTATCGTTGCCCGCTTTTACTATCAGCGTGGCGCCTATCTGGCTGCAGCCAATCGTGCGCAACTAGTTATTCGTGATTATGATCGTGCACCTGCCGTTGAAGAAGCGCTCTACATACTCACCAAGTCTTATGAGAAGCTTGGTATGGTTGATCTGAGCAATGATTCAGCCCGCGTCTTCAAATTAAACTTCCCAGACAGCCAAATGATGATCACCGGTCAACGCGTTCAAAAAGAACGCAGATGGTGGCAGTTCTGGAATAAGTAAGCTTGTTTCATTCTCAAAAAAAATCCTCCGCTATGGAGGATTTTTTATTTACTGGCCTGGCATTTTCTTTATCTACTGGATCTCAACAGGAACCCTAGGCGCGACAGCACAAAGCAACTCATAACCAATGGTTCCACTCATTTGTGCCACATCATCGACTGGAACTTTGTCACCCCAGAGTTGAACTACGCTACCGATGCCTGCATTTGGCGCATTGCTTAAATCAATCGCTAGCATGTCCATAGAAACTCTTCCCACTAGAGGGCAAATGATCCCATGATCACCATTGCCAACCCAAACCGGCGTGCCATCTTTAGCATGACGTGGATACCCATCTGCATAGCCACAAGCCACAATGCCGATACGCATGGCATTAGGTGCCTCATAACGACCGCCGTAACCAATGCGATCCCCTTTTTGAAGTTCTTGAATATCAATAATTTCACTATGAAGTTGCATAACCGCCCTGAGATTGGCATGCTCGATATCAGCATGCAGCCCTGTTGGTGATGCGCCATAGAGCATGATGCCTGGGCGCACCCAATCACCTAAGGCGTTACGATGCCACAAAATAGCTGCAGAGTTTGCTAGTGATGTTGCACCTTCTAAACCAGCAATCGTTTCATTAAATAATTCTTGTTGACCGCCAACTGAAGGTAACTGATCTACTTGATCTGCATTGGCAAAATGGGTCATGTGGTGCATGTGATAACCAGCTGCATGCAAGCGATGAAAAACAGTTCGATATATTTCGGGCTTAAATCCCAAGCGATTCATACCGGTATTCATCTTTAGAAAGACACTTAAAGGCTTGTGGTTTTTACCTTTAAATCGCTCCAGCCAATCCACTTGAGCATCACAATGGACCACGAGGTCGCATGCTAAATCTTCCGCTCGGCTTAGCTCATTTTCATGAAATAAACCCTCTAAAAGGAGGATGCGCCCCTGCCAGCCGTGTTCCCTTAACCAGGCGGCATCTTGTATGTCTAGCAAGGCAAAGCCATCTGTAGAAGATAGCCCTTTTAATGCCGCCTCAAAACAATGGCCATAGGCGCGAGCTTTAATGACAGACCAAATTTTGGATTCTGGCGCCAATTCCCGAACTCGGTTTAAATTATGCTGAAAGGCGGCAGTATTAATAGATGCCAAAATTGGCCTATTAATCAGGCCGTTAGCTGAATCACCCATTTTCACCCCTCCTTTCATGCTTTAATTGCAGTAATGACTAGATTGTACGAATGAACCGTAGCTTTTACATCATTATGGCGGCGCAATTTTTTTCGTCGCTTGCCGATAATGCTCTCCTAATTGCCGCTATTGCGCTCTTGGCCCAGCTTCAAGCTCCGGCCTGGATGACGCCGCTGCTCAAATTGTTCTTTGTATTGTCCTACGTTCTTCTGGCAGCCTTTGTTGGAGCCTTTGCAGACTCCCGGCCCAAGGGTAATGTCATGTTTATCACCAATACCATTAAGTTTGTTGGGTGCGTGGCTATGCTGTTTGGCAGTCACCCTTTGATGGCCTATGCCATCGTTGGCCTTGGTGCCGCCGCTTACTCACCAGCTAAATATGGAATTTTGACCGAGCTTCTGCCCCCTGAAAAATTAGTCGCTGCCAATGGCTGGATTGAGGGATTAACGGTAGGCTCCATCATTATGGGCACCGTTTTAGGTGGCGTACTGATTAGCAGTACTGTATCTCAAAGCCTCTTAGCCCTGGACATGCCTACATTTGACACTGGCATTGATACGCCAGCAGAGTCGGCAATTCTGATCATCATGATGATTTATGTCGTTGCCGCACTCATTAACCTAAAGATTCCCGATACTGGCGCACGTTACGTTTCACAGAAAACCAATCCAATTGAATTGGTCAAAGACTTTGCCATTTGCTTTAAGACGCTCTGGAATGATCGCTTAGGTCAAATCTCCCTAGCGGTAACAACCTTGTTTTGGGGGGCTGGAGCAACCCTGCAATTTATTGTCATCAAATGGGCGCAAGTTGCTTTGCATATGAACCTATCCCAGGGCGCCATTTTACAAGCCATCTCAGCCGTAGGTGTTGCTGGTGGCGCCGTTTATGCGGCTTGGCGCATTCCGCTTCGTAAATCCTTAAACGTATTGCCCTATGGCATTGCTATGGGCCTAGTTGTCTGCGTCATGGCAGTCTATAACTCAGATATGCTCCCCAATACAAGCATCCTTACAGTGGGTAAGTTTCAGATATCCCTGAACTTATTGCCTGCTTATTTTTTATTAATTCTAGTAGGTTGGTTGGCGGGTTACTTTGTAGTGCCAATGAATGCCTTGTTGCAACATCGCGGTCACGTCCTGATGTCTGCTGGCCACTCCATTGCAGTACAGAACTTTAACGAGAACATTTCTGTTCTGGTGATGTTGTTAGTTTATTCTCTGCTGATCTGGCTGGATATACCAGTTCAATTTGTAATCATCGGATTTGGTTTGATTGTTAGTCTAATTATGTGGCTAGTCATCAAACGCCACGCCAGAAATCAAGCGGAGTATGACTCCATGCATCTGATCGGCGAACACAAGCAATAGGCTTGCTTAGTCTCACATCAACTGTTTTGCAGAACAGATCTCGCTAACAACATATCCTGCCAGAGCAACGCTTTATCACTTGGTTTTGCAAGCACTTGATTTAGCTCAAAAGAAGCAATCACTGGAATCTCTTCCTCATTGCCAGTATTTAAAGCCAAAACCGTTTCGCGTAACTGCGGCAATGGATCTCTTTCACCGGTGATTTTTTGAGCAGTAGGTCCCCCGAAGGCAATCGCTACAACAGGCATTTCAGGGGCGCTCAACTGACTCAGGCTCTGACTTGGATTTTTCCAAGCCCACTCATTTTTAGCCAGTCCCAAAACACGAATCATATTTTGGAACAAGATTTGAGCATCGCCCTGTGGTTCGCTACCAAAAAACCACCACATTCCATGGCTGGCTCTTGGGGTTGACTGTGCAACTTCAGGAGAGGCTTGAGCGTTGGTCTGTTCGGTTACTAAAGCTGTCGCCTGTACAACATCCCGGGAAGTCCATTCGGTGATGCCCATTTCTTTTAAGAAGGCTGAATGTGTATTGGTCATAGCTCTAGCTTAATCGATTTAGCCATTACAAGCGCATCTTCACGAGATCCAGTCTCTGGATTAGCTGGGTAGTAGTTTTTACGAACACCGATTTGTTCGTAACCCAATTTTTGATAGAGCGTTACCGCAGCCGCATTAGTTGGCCTTACCTCCAGGATGATACGAGGCATTTTTTGCTGCGCGGCCACACCCTCAATCGCAGCCATCATTCTTTGGCCTAGCCCAAGCTTACGCAAATGGGGTGATACCGTGATGTTGAGCAGGTGCAATTCATCTACTGCAGGAAATAAGATGCAGTAAGCCCAAAGCACTGCTGGATCCAAATACGAACCCTTTACCAATTGATCTACCTGAGGCCGAATGCAATAAGCCCAGTGTCCAGCCGCTAAAGAATCCGAGAAATTACCTTTTGTCCAAGGATGTATATGCGAGACAGACTCGATTTTGAGAACCGCATCTAAGTCTGCAGATTGCATTGGCATGAACGAGAGCTCTGCAATACCTCCTGCCGTGGAAATATCAGACATTACTTCATTCCCTTTTCACGCTCTGCTGTAGTAAAGGCTACTTTATTACGAACATACATTGGCTCAAGCAGTCGCACATCCACCTGCAAACCTTCTTTTAGCGATTGTTTGGCGCACTCTAAAACTCCCAATGCAGAGATTGAGATCTCAGCATCCTTTGGGCCGTTAAATATCGGCAAACGGCTGCCGTAAGCGTTTAAAGCGCTACCAGCTAAGAGTTGCACGCCATCAAAGTTAAGATCTTCAGGCTTTGTAAGGTGGATATCGCTCATGCGTTTTGGCAATTGATAAGCCTGAGACTCATAACTTGCCCAATAAATTTCTTCCATGCGCGCATCAATGGCAATCATGAATCGTTGAGGCTTAGTATTCTTATAAATCTCGGTGCTGGTAATTTGGGCAGCTATTGCATCCAAGCTGCATACGGATATGACTGGCAGATTGTTTGAAATAGCGAGGCCTTGAACTGCAGCTACACCCAATCTAACTCCCGTGAATGCGCCTGGTCCAATACCAACAGCAATAGCATCAAGATCTTTTAAAGACAGTTTTGCATTAGTGAGTAGTGACTCAATCCAGGGCAATAGAAGTTGGCTGGCACCCGCCGAAACAGCTTCATGCCTGAATTCTGGTGCTTTATCACCTAAAGATAAAGCCACCGAACACCACGCTGAAGAGGTGTCGATGGCCAATATATTTGCCAATTTAAATCCTGTTTGCTAATTACAAAACCAAATTATGAACTCAATCCCGCAATCACTTCGGGAGGTGCTTGTACCAGCTCAATGAGCACCCCTTCTCCGCTAATCGGGAAGTCATCATTCCCCTTGGGATGGACAAAGGTGATGTCGTAGCCAGCTGCACCCTTGCGGATACCACCTGGAGCAAATCGCAAGCCATTGGCTGAGAGCCACTCGACCGCTTTAGGCAAGTCATCCACCCATAAGCCAATATGATTTAAGGGCGTTTGATGAACTGCCGGTTTCTTTTCGATATCAAATGGCTGCATCAGATCAACCTCAATCTCATGAGCACCAGAACCAATTGCACAGATGTCCTCATCTACGTTTTCACGCTCGGAGACAAAAGTGCTTTTGTATTCAAATCCCAGCATATCAACCCACAACTTCTTGAGTCGATCTTTATTCTCACCACCAATAGCGATTTGCTGAATACCTAAAATCTTAAATGGCTTAGCGCTCATAGTCATTTACCTGCTTATTCAAAACGAATAATTAATTGATCCACCGCCAAACTATCGCCCTCTTTGGCGCAGATTTCAGCAACCACACCATCTTGCATAGCGGATAGTGTATTTTCCATTTTCATCGCTTCAATTGAGGCTAGTTTCTGACCTGCGGTAACTGCCTCACCTGCCTTGACGGCAATTTTTGTTAACAGGCCTGGCATAGGAGACATCACTAGTTTAGAAGTATCTGGCGGTAACTTGACAGGCATACGACGTTGCAACTCTGCGCCTAAAGGACTTAGAACCATGCATTCGTAATGAGCGCCATCAAGAATTAATCCATATCTAACGCCGCGGCGCTCCACTTGAGCCGTGATTTTGTGCGTACCGTTAATAGTCGCATGCAGACAAATTTGTCCAGGACGCCAGTCACTGACAATGTCATAACGGCTTACACCATCCGCGTCATCAATGTAGACAGAATAGATGCCATCTTTGAGCTCAACACGAATAGGCACTTCATACGGGTCATTCATTGAGCCGGTTTTTTTGCCAGTAACCACTACAAATTTCTTCGCAATAATCATTTCGTGGCCAGCCAATTGACCATCAATCATCTTGATGTGCTCAAGATAGCGATAGCGCATAAACGCAGCTAATGCTGCCAAACGCTTAGGATCGGCGGGCTGTACAGAATCCTTTTTAAAGCCCTCTGGATATTCTTCTGCAATAAAGCCAGTTGTAAAGTCGCCATTTACAAAGCGTGGGTGTTGCAATAGAGCCGCTTGAAATGGAATGTTGGAATGAATGCCGCGAATCACAAAATCATTCAATGCTGCGCGCATCTTTTCAATTGCTTCCGTGCGATCCTTGCCGTGAACAATCAATTTAGCAATCATTGAGTCGTAGTACATCGGAATTTCACCGCCCTCATACACGCCAGCATCAACGCGCACTCCATTGATAGACTCTGGCGGACGGTACTTCACTAGACGGCCAGTTGAAGGGAGGAAATTGCGGAATGGATCATCAGCATTAATACGACATTCCATAGACCATCCGTCTAATTTCACATCTTCCTGCTTAAATGCTAACTTCTCACCCGCAGCAACCCGAATCATCTGCTCTACCAAGTCAAGACCAGTAATACTTTCGGTCACTGGATGCTCAACTTGTAAACGGGTATTCATTTCTAGGAAATAGAAAGACTTATCTTTACCAACCACAAACTCCACCGTACCGGCAGATTGGTAGTTCACAGCCTTTGCTAATGCAACTGCTTGTTCGCCCATCGCTTTACGAGTCGCCGGATCGATAAAAGGCGAAGGCGCTTCTTCGATGACTTTTTGATGACGGCGCTGAATGGAGCAATCACGCTCATTGAGATAAACCACATTGCAAAAGGAGTCACCTAAAACCTGAATCTCAATATGACGCGGACCCTCTACAAACTTCTCGATAAAAATACGATCGTCACCGAAGCTATTCATTGCTTCGGTTTTGCAAGCTGCAAAACCTTCGGCAGCTTCTTTATCATTAAATGCAACGCGCAAGCCCTTACCACCACCGCCTGCCGAAGCTTTAATCATGACGGGATAGCCAATACCTTGAGCAATTTTGACCGCTTCTTCAGTGGTGTCAATCGCCTCGTTATAACCAGGAATAGTATTTACCTTGGCTTCTAAAGCAAGCTTCTTGGAGGCGATCTTGTCACCCATAGCAGCGATGGATTGATGCTTAGGGCCAATAAAGACAATGCCTTCTTCCTCGCAACGCTTAGCAAACTGCTCGTTCTCAGATAAGAAACCATAACCAGGATGAACTGCTTCAGCACCAGTATCTTTACAGGCCTGGATAATTCGGTCCATTACTAAGTAGGATTCACGCGAAGGTGCTGGTCCAATACAAACCGCTTCATCAGCCAGTTGTACGTGACGCGCTTCTTTATCGGCCTCTGAGTAAACGGCTACAGTCTTGATGCCCATCTTTTTAGCGGTCATCATCACACGGCAAGCAATTTCGCCGCGGTTAGCAATCAGTATTTTCTTAAACATTTTCGTAGTCATAATTTGTCAGCGCCTTTACAGAGGAATATTGCCGTGTTTACGCGCAGGATTCTTCAAGTCTTTGTCTTTGAGCATCGCTAGTGAACGAGCAATCCGTTTACGGGTCTCATGCGGGAGAATGACGTCATCGATGTAACCGCGACGACCTGCTACAAACGGGTTGGCAAACTTCGACTTGTACTCAGCTTCACGTGCAGTGATTTTTTCTGGGTCCGATTTCTCTTCACGGAAAATAATCTCAACAGCGCCCTTAGGGCCCATCACGGCAATTTCTGCTGAAGGCCAGGCAAAGTTCACGTCACCACGTAAATGCTTAGAAGCCATCACGTCATAGGCGCCACCATATGCTTTTCGAGTAATTAAAGTCACCTTGGGTACGGTGCAATCAGCGTACGCATAGAGCAATTTCGCACCATGCTTAATAATGCCGCCGTATTCTTGTGCAGTGCCGGGCATAAAGCCAGGAACGTCAACTAAGGTCACTACCGGAATATTGAAGGCATCGCAGAAGCGTACGAAACGCGCAGCTTTGATGGATGCCTTGATATCCAAACAACCAGCCAGAATCAATGGTTGATTGGCAACAATACCAATTGAACGGCCTTCGATACGAGCAAAGCCAATCACGATATTTTTTGCGTAGTCAGGTTGCAACTCAAAAAACTCGCCATCATCAACAATCTTCTCAATCAACTCTTTCATATCGTAAGGTTGATTTGGATTGGATGGCACTAAGGTATCTAATGAAAAATCAGGCTCTTCAGTTCGATTTGCGCCTTTAATCAAAGGTGGTTTTTCACGATTTGAGAGCGGTAAGTAGTTAAAGAAACGACGCAGCATCATGATTGCATCTACATCATTATCAAAAGCCAAATCGCAAACACCGGATACTGTTGAGTGAGTCACTGCACCACCCAACTCTTCAGCAGTAACATCCTCATGGGTCACAGTCTTTACTACTTCAGGGCCCGTTACAAACATGTAAGAGCTATCTTTGACCATGAAGATAAAGTCGGTCAAGGCCGGGGAATAAACAGCACCACCAGCTGATGGTCCCATGATCAAGGAAATTTGCGGGATCACGCCAGATGCGGTCACATTGCGTTGGAAAATCTCTGCATAGCCGCCAAGTGATGCAACACCCTCTTGAATACGCGCACCGCCAGAGTCATTTAGGCCGATTACAGGAGCGCCTACCTTGAGTGCTTGATCCATGATCTTGCAAATCTTTTCTGCATGGGCCTCTGACAAGGAGCCACCTAAAACAGTGAAGTCCTGGGAGAAAACAAACACCAGGCGACCATTAATCATTCCGTACCCTGTGACAACACCGTCGCCAGGAACAGTTTGATCAGCCATGCCAAAATCATGACAACGGTGCTCAACGAACATATCCCATTCCTCGAATGTGCCAGCATCAAGCAAAAGCTCAATACGCTCACGAGCAGTTAATTTGCCCTTCGCATGTTGAGCCTGAATGCGCTTTTGCCCGCCACCCAATCGAGCAAGCTCACGCTTCGCTTCCAGTTGTTGAATGATTTCCTTCATTTCCTGCTCCTTAGAAAAATTCATGCCCCATGGCTTCCAGTAGTCGTCTTGCCGCTACTGAAGCTGCCATAGTTCCTTGGTTTACCTGTGCTGCCAAGCTTGGTAGAAGCGCTTGAACGGCTTCGTTACTACGAAATGCATTTTTTAATCCTGCATCGATGCGATCCCACATCCATGCACCTGATTGCTCTTTGCGACGAGAGTCAAATTTCCCATTGGCTTTTTGGAGAGACTCAAAATGAGATACCTTTTCCCATAGCTCCGGAACCCCCTTACCCTCCAGGGCGCTTAAAGTCATGACCTGTGGATGCCAAAACTCTTTGTCATGGGATTCGTGATCCGGATTGCCTTGAAAGCCGAGCAGTCGTAAGGAGCTGGTGATAAATAACTGAGCACGCATTGCGGCATCAGGATCGATGTCTACTTTATTGATGACGATCAGATCGGCGATTTCCATTACGCCTTTCTTGATCGCTTGCAAATCATCGCCAGCATTGGGGAGCTGCATCAACAGGAACATATCTGTCATACCTGCAACCGCAATCTCACTCTGCCCTACGCCGACTGTTTCAACAATAATCACATCAAAACCTGCAGCCTCAGCCACCAACATTGCCTCACGCGTCTTCTCCGCTACGCCACCCAGCGTACAAGACGATGGACTTGGGCGAATAAAGGCGTGCTCCAGAACGGATAGACGTTCCATACGGGTCTTATCACCCAAAATGGAACCGCCAGAGATGCTAGAAGAAGGATCGATCGCGAGTACAGCAACTCGATGTCCTTTTTCAATAAGGTAAAGACCTAAAGATTCTATTAAGGTTGATTTACCAACACCTGGGACGCCAGAGATACCTAACCGAAAGGATTTACCTGTTTTAGGCAATAAAGAATTGAGCACGTCATCAGCACGATGACGATGGTCTAGTCGAGTTGACTCAAGCAGCGTAATGATTTTCGCCAATGCACGTCGCTGTTTAAGCGATGGCGCACCAATGAGATCATTCACTAGGGCTTGATCAGCGGCTTCGAGCATGCCTATGGCCTGTACTAAGCTGGTTTAACAGATTTGCGGATTTGCTCGAGCACATCCTTGGCCGAAGCCGGAATTGGAGTGCCTGGACCATAAATGCCTTTAACACCCGCCTCATAGAGGAACTCGTAATCTTGCCTTGGAATCACACCACCAACGAAGACGATGATGTCGTCTGAACCCTGTCTTTTTAATTCAGCAATGATGGCTGGCACCAAGGTCTTATGGCCGGCCGCTAAGGTGGAGACACCCAATGCATGTACGTCATTCTCGATCGCCTGGCGTGCACATTCTTCTGGAGTTTGAAATAACGGTCCGATATCCACGTCAAAACCCAAGTCAGCATAAGCTGTAGCAACCACCTTTGCTCCACGGTCGTGGCCATCTTGCCCCAACTTAGCAATCATCACGCGTGGACGACGACCAAAGTCTTTTGCAAAGTCAGCAATTTCAGTCTGGAGTTTTGCCCAGCCTTCGGCTGAATCATAAGCAGCTGCATACACACCGGTCACCTTTTGAGTATCGGCGCGATGGCGCCCGTAAACTTTTTCTAATGCATCAGATACTTCGCCAACGGTTGCTCGTAAACGAATTGCATTGACAGATAACTCCAACAAGTTTCCAGAGTTATCTTCAGCAGCCTTAGTCAACGCCTCTAATGCAGCCTCTACTTTTTTGGAGTCACGCTTAGCCTTAATTTCTTTAAGGCGTGCAACCTGACCTTCGCGAACTTTATCGTTGTCGATCATCAATACATCAACGAGATCTTCTTTGCCAAGCTTGTATTTGTTCACACCCACAATGACGTCCGAGCCTGAATCTATCTTGGCCTGTTTCTCAGCAGCAGCAGCTTCAATTTTGAGCTTGGCCCAACCACTTTCAACCGCCTTGGTCATGCCGCCCATGGCTTCTACTTCTTGAATAATTTCCCAGGCTTTGTCAGCCATTTCTTGAGTGAGATTTTCCATCATGTAAGAGCCTGCCCATGGATCGATCACACTTGGAATATGGGTTTCTTCTTGAAGGATCAACTGGGTATTGCGCGCAATACGGCTGGAGAACTCGGAAGGCAAGGCAATCGCCTCATCTAAAGAGTTGGTATGCAATGACTGCGTACCACCAAATACTGCAGCCATCGCCTCTACCGTAGTTCTTACTACGTTGTTGTATGGATCTTGCTCAGTTAAGGACCAGCCGGATGTTTGGCAGTGCGTACGCAACATCAATG
Source organism: Polynucleobacter sp. JS-JIR-II-c23 (assembly GCF_035011225.1). Classification (NCBI taxonomy): domain Bacteria; kingdom Pseudomonadati; phylum Pseudomonadota; class Betaproteobacteria; order Burkholderiales; family Burkholderiaceae; genus Polynucleobacter; species Polynucleobacter sp. JS-JIR-II-c23. The sequence continues at coordinate 1,165,274 of NZ_JAYGQT010000001.1, forward strand.
ACTTCGGATTCTTTGGCTCGAAGGATTTCATAATGCGCCACCACAACAAGCGGGCGGCACGCAACTTGGCCACTTCAAGGTAGAAATTCATACCAATCGCAAAGAAGAAAGAGAGACGGCCTGCGAAGCCATCAACATCCAAACCTTTAGCGAGCGCTGTTTTTACATACTCTTTACCATCGGCCAAAGTGAATGCCAATTCCAACACTTGATTGGCGCCAGCTTCTTGCATGTGATAACCCGAAATAGAAATCGAGTTGAACTTCGGCATGTGCTTAGCGGTGTACTCAATGATGTCGCCAATAATACGAATCGAAGGCTCTGGTGGGTAAATGTAGGTATTGCGAACCATGAACTCTTTCAGAATATCATTCTGAATCGTTCCGGATAGTTGCTCCTGTTTCACGCCTTGCTCTTCACCAGCAACAATGTAACCAGCCAGTACCGGTAATACAGCGCCGTTCATCGTCATTGAAACAGATACCTTGTCCAATGGAATGCCATCAAACAAGATCTTCATATCTTCTACAGAGTCAATCGCAACACCGGCCTTACCAACGTCACCGGTAACACGTGGATGATCAGAGTCGTAACCGCGATGAGTGGCTAAGTCAAAAGCAACGGATACACCTTGACCACCTGCATCAAGTGCCTTGCGATAAAACGCATTGGATTCTTCTGCAGTTGAAAATCCAGCGTACTGACGAATAGTCCAAGGACGAACCGAGTACATCGTCGCTTGTGGACCACGTACAAATGGCTCAAATCCAGGCAATGTATCGGTATAGTTAAGACCTTCAACATCCGATGATGTGTACAAAGCTTTTAAATGAATTCCATCCGGAGTTTTCCAACCCAAGGAATCAACATCACCATTAGGTGCAGATTTTTGTGCTGACTTTTTCCAGGCCTCTAAATTGGCGTCTGGAAATGATGGCCATGAATTATTTTCTTTAGAACTCACAAAAACTCCCGGTTAATTTTTGCTGCATTGCATCGAAATATCCTTACATTCTGCTTGACTATTTCTCATTTGTCTAGCTATCATGTATTCATAATTATGAATACAAAACTGAATAATAGACCCTTATACGAAGACGTTGCTGACCGCCTGCGGGAGCAGATATTTAGCAAACAATTGGCCCCAGGAAGCTGGCTGGATGAGCAATCGCTTGCTGAGCAATTCGGCATTAGTCGCACGCCAATGCGTGAGGCGATCAAGGTTCTGGCATCTGAAGGCCTCGTCACCATCAAAATGCGGCGTGGCGCGTATGTGACAGAAGTAGCCAGAAAAGATCTGGAGCAGATCTTTACCATCCTCTCCCTTTTAGAGGGTCAAGCAGCTAAGGAAACGGCGATTAAAGCAACTGAAGCAGAGCTCAATATGCTGGACCACTTGCACCACCGCTTAGAGAAAGCCGCTGCCGACCGAGATATTGAGCAGTTTTTTGAAATAAATGGCAAATTTCATGAGCTAATACAAGAAATTGCAGGCAATAAATGGATGAATGGTGTCATAGCTGATCTACGTAAAGTTCTCAAATTACATCGTAGAGACTCATTAACTAGCACCGGTAGACTGCAAAACTCTTTAGTTGAGCACCGAGAAATCCTTCGAGCACTTCTCAAGCGAGATGAGCAAGCTGCTGAATCGGTGATGCGTAAACATCTTGCCCATGGGCTAGAGGCGCTAAGATAAAAACTATAAAAAATAAAGGCTTAGAAGATTATTCTAAGCCTTTAATCTAAGTAGCCCAAGCTAGCAGGGTTTACTTTTTAATAACAAAATTACCTGGCAAGCTGGAAACATAAGCGGCGATATCTTGCATATCAGCATCACTAAAGGCTTGTACTTGCGAGCCCATGATGGCGTTATTACGACCATACTGAGGATTGCCGTTACCTACTTTGTAAGCCTTCAAGGCGTAATACAAGTAATCAGAATACTGGCCAGCCAACTTTGGATAAGCCGGCAAGATTGGAGCATTGAGTCCAGCACCATGGCAAGAGGCGCAATTAGCCTTCTCTACCAATGCCTGACCTTTATCTACGTTGGCAGCATTTGCTACGTTTACCAAACCAATGCTGGAGAGCAAAACTGCTGTAATTAGTGCAAATTTCATAAAAGTATCTCTATGTATCTTTATCAATGAATCACTTCAATGGGTTGTTCGGTGTGCTGGCAGTTTGCGCAGCATAGTATTCGCCAATATCGGCCATATCTTGGTCAGACAAGCTGGCAGCAATAGCGCGCATCGTTGGATGCTTGCGTTCACCTTTTTTGTACTCTGACAAAGCAGTAGCAATATAGGCACCATTTTGACCGCCCAACATAGGGACTTTGTATACCAATGGGTAATCAGCGCGGTAATCAGGGATGGAGTGGCAACCAACACAAAGCCAAACCTTAGCATTACCAGCAGCGGCATTGCCTTTAACTTCATCAGCCTGAGCAACAAAACCTGCAAAAGCTAAAGTTGCAGCAACGGCCAAATGAGGAAGAAATGTGAGTTTTTTCATAGAAATCATTATTAATGAGTTTGATTTGGATCAATTTGGGAAGAGTATAGCGGACAGATGCCTTTCCCGTCATTTCAGAGACCAAAATCAGTAGAAACACTGAAAAATTCCCCTCATTTACCTATACTTGAATGCTTAATCCAGTCCTTATTTAGGTATGTCTATGAGCAAATCCACCCCACCCTCTCCAAATCGCTTTGCGGGCAGCCAAAGCTATGTCGCTACCGATGATCTGAAATTGGCAGTAAATGCGGCCATTGCTCTGCAGCGTCCTCTTCTTATTAAAGGAGAGCCCGGCACTGGAAAAACTATGCTCGCTGAAGAAGTCGCTGCTGCCCTCAACATGCCGCTGTTGCAATGGCATATCAAATCAACCACTAAGGCTCAGCAGGGTCTATATGAATACGATGCCGTAAGCCGTTTGCGCGACTCCCAATTGGGTGATGAAAAAGTAAACGATATTCGCAACTACATTGTGAAAGGTGTTCTTTGGCAAGCTTTTGAAGCAGATGAGCCGACTGTATTGCTAATCGATGAAATTGATAAAGCAGATATTGAGTTTCCGAATGATTTATTACGTGAAATTGATCGCATGGAGTTTTATGTCTATGAAACTCGTGAATTGATTAAGGCTAAACATCGCCCGCTCGTCATCATTACTTCAAACAATGAAAAAGAATTACCCGATGCTTTCTTACGTCGTTGCTTCTTTCATTACATCACCTTCCCGGACGCCAATACGATGCAAAGCATCGTGGATGTGCACCACCCCAATATCAAACAGGATCTTTTGGATGCTGCCCTCAAGGCCTTCTACCAGATTCGCTCGTTACCGGGATTAAAAAAGAAGCCCTCTACATCTGAACTAATCGATTGGCTCAAGCTCTTATTGGCGGAAGATATTCCGCCTGAAGCATTACATAGCAGTGATGAAAAGATTGTCGTGCCGCCCTTGCACGGGGCTTTACTTAAGAATGAACAAGATATTCATCTATTTGAACGCTTGGTCATGATGAATCGCAATCATCGCTAACTTGTTAGCTAGAAGACTTCTGACATGTTGATTCAATTCTTCCTAAATCTGAAAGAGGCCAAGGTGCCTGTTTCAGTGCGAGAGTTTTTAACTCTTTTGGAGGGTTTGAAATCCGGTGTCATTAACCCATCTATTGATGAGTTTTATCAATTCTCGCGCATGACCTTAGTTAAAGATGAGCAACACTTTGATCGCTTTGATCAAGTTTTTGGATCCTACTTCAATGGGGTCGAGCAAATCATTGCGCTCTCACCAGATATTCCACTGGAATGGTTAGAGAAAAAACTTCAACGTGTACTAACGGATGAAGAAAAAGCTGCGCTGCAGAAATTAGGCGGACCGGATGCCTTAAAGAAGCGGCTTGAGGAGCTTTTAAAAGAGCAAAAAGAATGGCATGGCGGTGGCAATAAATGGATTGGCGCAGGTGGCTCTTCACCATTTGGTCACAGCGGCTACCACCCTGAAGGCATCCGTATTGGTGGCGAGAGTGCGGGCAACAGAACGGCTATCAAAGTCTGGGAAGCTCGAGAATTTAAGGATTACGACAGCGATCTAGCATTAGGTACACGCAATATAAAAGTCGCTTTACGGCGCCTACGTCGCTTTGCCCGAGAAGGATCTACTCTAGAGCTCGATTTAGATAAAACCATTCATTCAACAGCTGCCAATGCCGGCATGCTTGATATTCAAATGCGACCCGAGCGACATAACCAGGTCAAGGTTTTGCTACTGATGGATGTCGGCGGTTCGATGGATGATCATATCCAACGCATTGCTGAGTTATTTTCCGCTGCTAAGGCTGAATTTAAGCACTTAGAACATTACTATTTCCATAACTGTGTTTATGAAAACTTATGGCAAAGCAATCGCCGCAGACGTGATCAAGTGACTGCAACGCAAGACATCATTAATAAATATGGGCCCGACTACAAGCTCATATTTGTTGGAGATGCGACGATGTCTCCTTATGAAATATTGAGCCCAAACGGCTCTGTTGAATACAACAACAAAGAAGCGGGCGCTGTTTGGATTAATCGACTCATTGACCACTTCCCGCATTTTGCGTGGCTTAATCCTGAGCCCGAATCCATCTGGCAATACCGTCAATCGATCGACATCATGCAAAACCTCATGAAAGATCGCATGTACCCAGTTACTCTGAATGGCCTTGAAAGTGCCATGCGTCAGCTTTCCAAGTAAGATTCTTTTATTCAATTTAATTACAGAAACCTCATATGAGCACAACCATTAGCGAACGTCTTAAGACCCTCGGCATCGATTTACCGCCACCAGGACCTCCTGCTGCTGCCTATGTCATGGCTGCCACCACTGGTAATACCGTATTTCTTTCTGGTCACATTGCTAAGCAAGATGGCAAACCTTGGGTTGGTAAGCTCGGTAAAGACATGGATACAGAAACTGGTAAAGCCGCTGCCCGCGCTATTGCGATTGACTTGATTTCTACCTTACAAAACCACTTAGGCTCTTTGGATAAAGTAAAGCGCATCGTTAAAGTCATGGGCTTAGTGAACTCCACTGACAGCTACACAGAACAACATTTGGTAGTGAATGGCTGCTCAGAATTATTGTTTGAAGTTTTTGGCGACGCTGGCAAACATGCGCGTAGCGCCTTTGGCGTTGCTCAAATCCCGCTTGGTGCTTGTGTAGAAATTGAATTGATTGCTGAGATTTAACTCAATGCAACCTAATGGGGCTGGATTCTATCCAGCCCTAGTTTCTCGATATCGCTCTGCGTATCGACATCCATTACAAAGGCTTGATTATCAGTAACAAAAGTTTTCACTAGCTCGGGATGTAGATCCATGTAGGGCCTGCAGACCATTCCTGGAATCGATAAGATTTGATCGATCACCGCTCTTGAAAGTAACACGGGGTTACCTCGTTGACCGTTCACCATCGGCAATACGATCTCTTGGTTTACGTCTCGTTGATTAAATTGCCACAGTAATGCGTCAATCTCATTGCTAGCTATGCCAGGCTGATCGCATAAAGCAATCAACAAAACATCGTAGTCACTTTTTAGAGATTCAAGACCAAGACGTACTGAAGAGGCTTGACCCAACTGTGGCTGAAGATTTTTTATCCAAGTTATAGGGTTTGCTACGGCTTGCTTAAGTAATTTAATTTCTGCTTCGATTTGGTCCGAGTAAAAGCCTGTAACGACCAAAGTCTCAATGGGGTCAAAACTCTGGGTAGATTGAATAAAGCGCTTTAACAAACTATCTCCGCCTTTTTTTAATAAGGCTTTGGGATATCCACCCAAACGACTTCCCTCACCCGCTGCCAATATCAGGATGGCTAGACGCAAATTGGGGATTTTGAAGGATTCACCGGAGATGCTCATTAGAGTGATAATAAATAGTTATTAATAAAAGCTTTCACAAAAGAACGAAAAAGAAGAAAACGCATGAACAGCACCGATTTAAGCGTACTCAAATCTGCAGTCGAATGGCTGCAAGCGGGTCAATCTGTCGCGATTGCGACCGTGGTTCAGACTTGGGGCTCAGCACCCCGTCCAGTCGGCTCCTGGCTTGCTATACGAGCTGATGGACAAGTTGCTGGGTCTGTTTCAGGGGGCTGTGTTGAAGATGACCTTATTCGTCGGGTCCAAACTGAAATCCTTACTCGCGATACCCCAGAAATGGTGGTTTACGGAGTAACGCAGCAAGAGGCCGCCCGTTTTGGTCTGCCTTGTGGTGGCACCTTACGTTTATTGGTAGAGCCTAGGCCAGAATTAGCTATTTTGGAAAAGTTGCTTGCGAATATTTCTTCTCATCAAATTACACGCCGCTCCGTTAATTTGGCTACTGGCAAATCTACCCTCAGCTTAGGAGATCGCAGTGATGAATTTGCTTGCACTGAAGAGGAAATGCAAACCACTTACGGCCCTCGTTGGCGCATGGTGATTATTGGCGCTGGTCAGCTATCCCTATACACGGCGGATTTTGCGCTGGCTTCAGATTTCGAAGTCGTCGTGATTGATCCTCGTGAAGAATATGCCGAAGGCCTAAATCGTTCTGATATTACTTTCTCAAAGGGCATGCCAGATGATGTCTTGCTAGAGATTGGTGTTGACTCTCACACCGCTGTCGTTGCCCTGACACACGACCCCAAGTTAGATGACATGGCTTTGATGGAGGCCCTGAAGTCTCCTGCCTTTTATGTAGGGGCGCTTGGTAGCAGAAAAAATACTCAGAAACGCAAAGAGCGCTTGCTTGAGTTTGATGTCAGCCAAGAGCAGGTTGAAAAATTACACGGTCCTGTTGGTCTATATATTGGCGCTCTCACCCCACCAGAGATCGCAGTTTCGATTCTGGCAGAAGTGATTGCTGTTAAATATGGCGTGAGTATTCCAAAGAAAACTTAGCTGACTTAGCTGACTTAACTGGCTTAGTTCGCTGTTAATTTGCCGTCTTTTAAGCGCGGCTCAACAAAGTGACCTTTGCGTGCGCGGTTACCCGCAAAAGACTTCAAGGTTTTGGCATCAAGGCCGAGCTCAGTTGGTTTACCAGCACGTCCAGCGCCTGAATAGGTAGCCCCGTCAGGACCAACTGCGATAGCCGAAGCCAAGTGCTCTTTTTCATCCAAGCCCATCAGAATTACACCCTTACCGCCGGTTGGCAGACGCTTGAGTTCATCTAATGGGAAAACCAATAACTTAGAAGCTTCTGATAAGCAGGCAACTTGCTTCATGCCTACCTTCACCTTAGCAGCCCCTAGAGGAGCATCGCCAGGAACTTTAGCGTCCATGCTCAAGAATGATTTACCCGCTTTATTGCGAGTAGTCATATCAGCAACATTGGCCAAGAACCCATAGCCCGCTTTAGTAGAGAGCAATACCAAATCATCAGGTTGACCAGCGTAATAGGCAACCATTTGGGAGCCAGCGGCCAAATTGACGAAGCTAGTTAATGGCGAGCCATCACCGCGGGCACCTGGTAATTCGCTGACAGGAACTGTGTATACACGTCCGTCACTGCCAAAGCCCTGAATAACATCTACAGTTCTCACTTCAAAGGTAGCGTATAAAGCATCGCCCGCTTTGAAGCCAAATTGAGTTGCATCATGCTCATGACCTTGACGAACACGTACCCAGCCCTTTTGGGAAACAATGACTGTGACAGGCTCATCAATGACTTTGGTCTCAGCAACGGCGCGCTTATCTTCCTGAATCAGAGTGCGACGATCATCACCAAAGTCCTTCATATCGGATTCGATTTCTTTGATGATGCGCTTGCGTAATACGGTGTCGTTTTGCAATAAACCTTCCAGGTCATCACGTTCAGTCTTAAGTTCTTTCAGCTCTTGCTCGATCTTGATACCTTCAAGACGCGCCAACTGGCGCAAGCGAATATCCAGAATATCTTCAGCCTGGCGATCGCTCAGCTTGAATTCTTTGATCAAATCCGCCTTAGGTTCATCGCTATTACGGATGATCTTAATAACCTTATCAATATTGAGAAGAACGGTTAAGCGTCCTTCCAAGATATGCATACGGTCTTTGACTTTGCCTAAGCGGTGCTGAGTTCGTCTAGTAACGGTGGCAACTCTAAATGCAACCCACTCAGACAGAATTTCTTTTAAGCCTTTTTGACGTGGGCGTCCATCGTTGCCAATCATTACCAAGTTCATTGGTGCATTGGACTCGAGCGAGGTATGTGCTAACAGCAGATTGACGAACTCATTGACGTCGATATTCTTACTCTTGGGCTCAAATACCAAACGTACTGCGGCATCCTTGCTGGATTCATCACGCACGCCATCGAGCACATTCAAGATGGTTGATTTAAGATTATTTTGTTCGGGTGTTAAGGTCTTTTTGCCTACCTTAACCTTCGGGTTGGTAATCTCTTCAATCTCTTGCAAAACACGCTGCGAGGAAGTTGCTGGTGGAAGTTCGTTAACCACAATCTGCCATTGACCTCGAGCGAGTTCTTCAACAGACCAACGTGCACGCACTTTAATACTGCCGCGCCCCGCTTCATATATCTGCGCAATTTCTGCAGCAGAAGAAATGATTTGACCGCCGCCTGGATAGTCAGGGCCAGGCATGATCTCCAATAACTCTGAAGTACTCATCTTTGGAGACTTCATTAAAGCAACAGCGGCCGTAGCCACTTCACGCAAATTATGTGAAGGAATCTCGGTCGCCATACCAACGGCAATACCGGATGCACCATTGAGCAATACAAAAGGCAAGCGCGCTGGCAATAATTTAGGCTCTTGAAATGAGCCGTCATAGTTCGGCGCAAAATCTACCGTACCCTCATCAATCTCACTCAGAAGCAAACTAGCGATCTTAGTAAGACGTGCCTCGGTGTAACGCATCGCTGCTGCGCCATCACCATCGCGTGAGCCGAAGTTACCTTGACCATCAATTAATGGGTAGCGCAATGAGAAGCTTTGCGCCAAACGAACCAAGGCATCGTATGCGGACTGGTCGCCGTGGGGATGAAACTTACCTAATACATCGCCAACAACACGCGCACTCTTCACTGGTTTAGCATCTGCACGCAAACCCATTTCGCTCATTGAGAACAAAATACGGCGCTGTACAGGTTTTTGACCATCAGATACATCAGGCAATGCACGGCCTTTAACTACGCTAATTGCGTAATCTAAATAGGCACGCTCTGCATATACCGCTAGAGTTAAGCTGTCTTTACCATCTTCATTCAAGTCAACCGTTTTGGGGTCATGATTACCCGCTCCACCGCCAGAAGAAGCGGCAACTGCAGGGGTCTCTTCCACTTCAACAATATCCATTTCGATCGGGCTGGAGAATAAGTCAGCCTGATCTACCAGGGTATTTTTTCCAGGAGTCTTTTTAGTTGTCATTAGATATCCGCCTCCACTTCATTGCCGCGCTCTTCTAACCAATCACGGCGTGCACCAGACTCTGATTTACCCATCAACATGTCCATTGTTTTAAATGTTTCGTCTTCAGTCCATGTGCCCAAAGTGACCGGTAGTAAACGACGTGTATCTGGATTCAAAGTTGTATCCCAAAGTTGCTCTGCACTCATTTCTCCTAAGCCCTTAAAGCGGGAGATTTGCCATGCCGTTTCTTTAACGCCGTCTTTACGTAATTTATCTTCAATCGCTTGAAGCTCATTAGCATCTAAGGCATAAATCTTTTGTGCTGGTTTCTTGCCACGCGCTGGAGCATCGACTCTAAATAGTGGTGGCCTAGAAATATGCACATGTCCTAACTCAATGAGTTTGGGGAAATGCTTATAGAACAAGGTTAAGAGTAATACTTGGATGTGCGCACCATCTACGTCCGCATCAGAGAGAATGCAAACCTTGCCATAGCGCAGATTGGATAAATCAGGGCTGTCGTTTGCTCCATGCGGATCCACACCAATCGCTACAGCGATGTCATGCACTTCGTTATTGGCAAATAAGCGATCACGCTCAGCTTCCCAGGTATTTAATACCTTGCCACGCAATGGCAGGATGGCTTGATATTCCTTATTTCGCCCCATTTTGGCTGAACCGCCAGCAGAATCACCCTCTACTAGGAAGATTTCATTCATGCCAATGTCTTGACTCTCACAATCTGTGAGCTTGCCAGGCAGAACAGCTACGCCAGAAGACTTCTTCTTCTCTACCTTTTGGCCGGCACGGGTTCTTGCTTGCGCCTGCTTGATTACGAGGTCAGCTAACTTGCGACCGTAGTCAACGTGCTGATTGAGCCAAAGCTCTAAAGCAGACTTCACATAGCCAGAAACTAAACGTACGGCATCACGAGAATTTAGGCGCTCTTTAATCTGCCCTTGGAACTGAGGATCCAATACTTTGGCCGACAGAATGAAAGATGCGCGGGCAAATACGTCTTCAGGCATGAGTTTCACACCTTTCGGTTGCAATGCATGCATCTCAATAAAGCCTTTAACGGCATTAAATAAGCCTTCACGCAAACCGCTTTCGTGAGTACCGCCTGCAGGTGTTGGGATCAAGTTCACATAACTCTCGCGCACTGGTGCACCATCTTCAGTCCAGCAAACAACCCAAGCCGCGCCCTCGCCTTCAGCAAAAGAATCTTCCTCTCCAGTGCCGGTAGCGTATTGCTCGCCTTCGAATGGTGGAATGACTTCGGCGCCATGACCTGCTTGCGCAATCGCTTCATTTAAGTAGCCACGCAAGCCTTGTGCGTATTGCCATGTCTGAGTATCACCAGATTTTTCTTGAATTAGCGTTACCTTCACGCCAGGCAATAAAACAGCCTTAGAGCGTAATAGGCGAATGAGCTCAGGCATTGGAATCACTGAGCTATCAAAATACTTTCCATCTGGCCATGCACGTACGCGCGTACCGTGTGACTTATCTTCTTTTGTAGAAGAAATTGTTTTGAGCTTTTCAATCACCTTGCCATCGGCAAAGGTCAATGTCGACATTTGGCCATCACGCCAAACAGTAACTTCTAATCTTTTGGATAAGGCATTGGTTACAGAAACACCAACACCATGTAAGCCGCCTGAGAATGCATAAGCACCACCAGTGCCTTTTTCAAACTTACCGCCAGCATGAAGCTGGGTAAACACAATTTCCACTACTGGCAATTTTTCGGTAGGATGCATGCCCACTGGAATCCCGCGACCATCATCTTCTACGCTCACACTGCCATCGGTATGCATCGTGACAATGATTTGCTTACCAAAACCGCCTAAGGCTTCATCGGATGCGTTATCCAGCACCTCCTGAATGATGTGGAGTGGATTGTCGGTGCGGGTGTACATTCCAGGCCGTTGACGGACTGGTTCTAGTCCTTTTAGGACCTGAATCGACGATTCGCTGTATTCGGAAGTTTTACGGGTAGCCATGCGCGCAAATTGTAGTCATGTCTGAGCTCTAGACCGAATTTTTCGGGAATTCCCCTGTCATCCATGCCAAAATCGGGGGATGGGAGCCTTAAGTCATATTCGCGTTTTAGACCTTAGCCGAGTCTTGGCAGGGCCTTGGTGCGCTCAAAACCTAGCGGATTTGGGTGCAGATGTCATCAAAGTCGAAAGACCAGTCGTTGGCGACGATACCCGCCATTGGGGGCCTCCCTTTGTCAAAGACGCCAATGGCAAGGAAACTGAAGAATCTGCCTATTTTATTTGCATCAACCGCAATAAACGTTCAATTACGGTCGACATTGCAAAACCAGAAGGTCAAGAGTTGATCCGTCAGCTGGCTGCCGAATCGGATGTGGTGATTGAAAACTATAAAGTTGGCGACCTCGCTAAATATGGCTTGGATTATGAAAGCCTCAAAAAGGTAAAGCCAGATTTGATCTACTGCTCAATTACAGGTTTTGGTCAGACTGGCCCCTTTGCTAATCGTCCTGGCTACGACTTCATTGTTCAGGGTATGGGCGGATTTATGAGTGTCACCGGTGAAGCGGATGGTGTTAAAGGAGCTAGCCCACAAAAAGCAGGGGTTGCAATCGCAGACATCTTCACCGGCATGTATGCCTCTACAGCCATATTGGCAGCAGTCATTCACCGTGACCATACAGGTGAAGGCCAATACATCGATATGGCTTTATTAGACACCCAAATTGCAGTGATGGCTAACGTTTCAAGCGCCTACCTGACATCTGAAAAAGTGCCCCGTCGGATTGGCAATGCCTCCGTAACCATTGTTCCGTATCAAACCTTCCCAACATCGGATGGCTGGATGATTGTTGCTGCTGGCAATGACGGTCAATATAGACACTTTGTTCTGGCTGGCGAAGAAGCGCACCTTGCTGATAATCCACGTTACGCCACTAACCCACTCCGCGTTCAACACCGAGATGAGCTAGTGCCGCTACTGGAAGCTATGACCCGTAAAAAAACAAAGAAGGAATGGATATCACTTCTAGAAAAAGTAAATGTTCCTTGCGGACCAATCAATAACTTCAAAGAAGTCTTTGAAAACGAGCAAGTCATAGCTCGTGGGGTTGAGATCAATGTTCCACATCCCACTGTTGGCAATATGAAATTAGTCGCCAGTCCTATGCGTCTTTCTAAAACACCCACTGAGGTGCGAATGGCACCGCCTACGCTTGGTCAACATACGCAAGAGATTTTGCATGAACGTCTCAAGCTCGATGATCAAGCGATTGAAGCGCTGCGCACCAAGGGAATCATCTAAGCTCCATGACAGCACAGGCATCCAAAGCAGGGCTTTCGATGAAGGAAGTCCTCATCTACGGTGGACTCATGGTCACCCTATCGATGGGTATTCGTCATGGCTTTGGCCTCTTCAATTTACCCATTACTTCAGCCAATGGCTGGGGTCGCGAAACGTTTGCTCTGACTATTGCTTTACAAAATCTGATTTGGGGAGCTGTGCAGCCAGTTACGGGGGCCTTGGCTGATCGTTACGGCGCATTCAAAATCATGGTTGCCGGTGGGATTTTGTATGCCCTAGGTTTGGCAGGCATGGCTATCTCTACTGATGTCATGAATTTCACATTAGCTGGTGGCTTGCTCATTGGTTTGGCACAAACTGCCACGACCTACAGCGTGGTCTATGGAATCTTGGGTCGCAATGTTTCTGCGGAGAAACGGGTATGGGCAATGGGTATTACTGCAGCCGCCGGTTCATTTGGCCAGTTCCTCATGATTCCAGCGGAGCAAGGTTTGCTCAGCATGTTTGGAACGCAAGATGCGCTTCTCATGTTGGCATTGATGGCCAGCTTAATGATTCCAACTGCATTTATGTTGCGTGAAAAGAATTTCACTTACAACCATAAGCTGGGCGATCAAACGATTAAGCAGGCGCTTAAAGAAGCCATTGGTAATCCAAGCTTTCGCTATTTAACTCTAGGGTATTTTGTTTGCGGCTTTCAGGTAGTGTTTATTGCAGTGCATTTAGCGCCCTACCTCAAGGATCTTTCCTCAAGCTATCCTGCGGTTGGCGCTCCCGTGGTTGCCACAACCGCTCTAGCCTTAATTGGCTTATTTAATATCTTCGGCACTTACAGCTCCGGCATTTTAGGTCAACGCTTTCCTAAGCGCTATTTGCTATCTGCAATCTATATTGGTCGCTCCATTGCCATTACAGCGTTCTTGTTATTGCCACCAACACCGATGAGTACTTACATCTTTGCTGCCATTATGGGTTTCTTATGGCTATCTACCATTCCACTGACCAACGGTATTGTTGCGCAAATTTTTGGTGTGAAGTATCTAACGATGCTCTCTGGTCTCATCTTTTTCTCGCATCAATTGGGTAGCTTCTGTGGAGCCTTCCTAGGAGGTTATTTGTTTGACCAAACTGGCTCTTATTTAATTGTTTGGGAAATTGCGATTGGGTTGGGCGTTTTTGCTTTCTTAGTTAATCTGCCCGTAAAGGAACGAGCAATTCACAGAGCGGCCAATGCTTAAGAAAAAACCAGGCATTGGGAAGCTCATCTCTTATGGGTTTGCTTTATTCATTTTGTTGTTCGTTTTCTCAATGTACTTCGCACCCGATATGATGGTGGCCGTAACAAATCAAGTATGGGCACTATGTGGTTGGTAATTCATTAGAATTGACATAGCACACTTTTTGTTTTCCTAGCATCTCGCCGTAGCACAATGGATAGTGCACATGCCTCCTAAGCGTGGGATACAGGTTCGATTCCTGTCGGCGGGACCAGAATTTCTTCAGAGTTATCCACAGGCCTTGTGGATAAATCCTCAAAAGTTTTCGTAAGTCACAGATTTGTATAGACAGACCTAGCTTGCTTAATTTGTGTGCAGAATATCTTTCCCTACTTTGCGTGTTTGTTTATAAATATTTAATCTAGTTCCTATAAGATTTTGTGTTAAGGGGCCTTGTTAATCAGGGCGTAGAACGCGAAGTTCCCTTACACTTAGGGCATGACCAGTCTCTCAACCAGTACGCTAGCCGCCCTCGAGGAAATGCTCCAAAATACGGCGCGTTCTGCTCCTGCGGAATACCTGCCGATTTATTTATCCCGTGGCGCAAGCGGCGAGCAACTGATTGGTCACCTCAATCCAGAGTTCATTCCCTATCTGCAAGAGTCCTTACAAAAAGAATCCATTGCACTTATTGCAATGGGTCATGACAAACTCACCATTCAGTTGGGCAAGCCTAGGGATTTATCTAACAGCCTTTATCAATTAGCCAACCGCATGAGATTGGGTGGATTTATTCCAGGCTGGCGTAACGAAGACTTTGCTTGGGTTGATCTAAATGGTCACAAATACTTTCGCATGGAACGTGCTGCGTTTCGTACCTTTGGCTTTCGCAGCATGGCAACGCATATCAATGGTTATACCCACGGTAATACCATTTGGCTGGGTAGACGGAGTGAGACTAAACCAACCGATCCAGGTAAGTTAGACAACTTGGCGGCTGGCGGGATTACTGCCGATGAAACACCCTGGGTCAGTGCGCGTCGTGAACTTTGGGAAGAAGCTGGTGTACCCGAACACCTCTCTGATCAAATTGAACCTGTGGGGCGGATACATATGCGCCGCCCATCACTAGATCGAGGCTTTCATGATGAGCAGCTGTATATCTATGATTTAGAGTTGGCTGACAACTTTATCCCTACTAACCATGATGGTGAAGTCAGTGGCTTTATTGAAATCTCCCTGCCAGAAGCTGCCGCCAGAATCCTGGCTGATGAATTCACCTCTGATGCTGCCTTTGTGACCGCAGACTTCATATTGCGCCGCAATAAGTAGCCTACCAGGCCTGTTTGGCAGGGCTTGACTGGCGTCATGCAGCAATCAGTCAATTCGTGGTTAAATTCATCTTAAGGATGAAACAGGGGTGCCCTTCATAGCAGTTTTGCTAGAAGGCGCTGAGAAAGACCCTATAACCCGATCCAGGTAATGCTGGCGTGGGGAGTTACATCAGACCGACACCCGGTTTCGTCCATCTAAAACAGCTAGGAGATGGACATGAGTACAGGCAACACCTCAACTAAAAACGCTAAACACGAGATTCCAAGCCTTAAAAGCTTAGAGCGCGACTTCGGGCAAAAGTTTGCCTATCCAGCCTCGACAAAAACTTACCTCCAAGGTTCAAGGCCTGATGTCAAAGCGCCAATCCGCATGATTGAGCAGCTACCTACCCGCGTAGGTGAAGAGATGTTGGCAAACCCTCCAGTACCTGTCTATGACACTTCCGGTCCATATAGCGATCCTGATGTTGTGATTAATCTTGAAAAAGGTTTGCCAAGACTGCGTGACACTTGGATTGCAGAACGAAATGACACCATCCAGTTGGCAGGGCCTAGCTCTGAATACGGTGTTGCACGCTCACAAGATGAGGCCACACAAAATTTACGCTTTTCTCATATCAGCGCACCACGTGTAGCTAAATCTGGTCATAACGTCAGTCAGATGTATTACGCTCGCCAAGGAATCATTACTCCTGAAATGGAATACATCGCCCTGCGTGAATCCATGGGCCTTGAGCAACTGCGCAAAGATCCTGCTTACAAGCAGCTATTGAAGCAGCATCCAGGTAAAGGGTATGGCGCCAACCTGCCTGACATCGTCACCGGTGAATTTGTTCGCTCCGAGATTGCTGCAGGACGCGCAATTATTCCAGCAAATATCAATCACCCTGAATTAGAGCCAATGATTATTGGCCGTAACTTCCGCGTGAAGATTAACGGTAACTTAGGTAACTCTGCTGTTACTTCATCCATTAATGAAGAAGTTGAAAAGATGGTGTGGTCCATTCGTTGGGGTGCAGATACCATCATGGATCTCTCCACTGGTAAACATATTCACGAGACTCGTGAATGGATTATTCGCAACTCTCCAGTACCTATTGGCACAGTGCCAATCTATCAAGCATTAGATAAAACCGGCGGTATTGCTGAAGACCTCACATGGGAAATGTTCCGTGACACACTGATTGAGCAAGCTGAGCAAGGTGTAGATTACTTCACCATTCATGCTGGTGTATTACTCCGTTATGTGCCGCTAACAGCGGATCGTATTACCGGTATTGTTTCTCGTGGCGGCTCGATCATGGCTAAATGGTGCTTGGCTCATCACAAAGAAAACTTCCTGTACACGAAGTTTGATGAGATTTGCGAGATCATGAAAGCGTATGACGTGTCATTTAGCTTGGGCGATGGTTTGCGTCCTGGTTGTATTGCTGACTCGAATGATGCTGCTCAGTTTGGTGAACTTCATACACTCGGTGAGCTGACTGCTAAAGCTTGGAAACATGATGTGCAGGTCATGATTGAGGGTCCTGGACACGTTCCAATGCAGCGCATTGAAGAGAATATGACTGAAGAGCTCAAGCATTGCTTAGAAGCTCCCTTCTACACCCTCGGACCATTGATTACCGATATTGCCCCTGGCTATGACCACATCACCAGCGGTATTGGTGCTGCACAAATCGGTTGGTACGGCACAGCGATGCTTTGCTATGTCACACCAAAAGAGCATTTAGGTTTGCCGGACAAAGAAGATGTACGTGAAGGCATCATCACTTACAAGATTGCTGCCCATGGCGCTGACTTGGCTAAAGGTTTACCGGGTGCACAAGTACGCGATAACGCCCTATCTAAGGCGCGTTTCGAGTTCCGCTGGGAAGACCAATTTAATCTGGGCTTAGATCCTGAGCGTGCGCGTGAGTATCACGACGCAACACTGCCAGCTGAAGGCGCCAAGATTGCGCACTTCTGCTCCATGTGTGGTCCGAAGTTCTGCTCCATGAAGATCACTCAAGAGGTGCGTGATTATGCTGCGACTTTAGATGCTGATGGCAACCCTAAGGCCAAGGTCATTCCGATTACTGAGGTGACTGATGCCTCTAAGGGCATGGATGAAATGTCCGCAGAGTTCCGTAAGCGCGGTAGTGAGATTTATCAGTAAGCAATGACTTGCGCAAGCTTCTCCAATAGTAAATACGCAATTGTCGGCGGCGGCCTAATGGGTCGCTTGCTGGCTGTTGCTCTTGCTAAAGGCGGTGCTCAAGTCGATCTCTTTGATAAAGGCGGTCCTGACGGCGCCCATGCTGCTGCGCGCATTGCTGCAGCGATGTTGGCACCATTAGCTGAATCTGCAATTACTGAAGATTCGGTAGTGCGCATGGGTTTGCATAGCCTGCCTCGCTGGAAGGAGCTTATTGCTGACTTATCTTCACCGGTTTACTTTCAGCAAGATGGCACTTTGATTTTGTGGCACCGCCAAGATGCCAGTGAAGCTGAACGCTTTACTGCTCATTTAGAGAAGAACTGTCGCTCAAACGCTGATCTCAGCGGACCACAAAAGCTCAATAACGAATCATTGCGCGAACTCGAGCCTGGCGTTGCCGATCGCTTTACTCAAGGACTGTATTTACCCAATGAAGGGCAATTGGATAATCGTCAGCTATTGGATGCTCTCGCTAGTGAGTTAAAGCTCGTTCAGGTTGACTGTCACTGGCATACCGAGATCGACCCGTCTGAATTGCGCAAACAGACTGACTATAAAGCGGTAATTGACTGTCGTGGTACAGGCGCTAGAGAAGCTTGGTTATCTGGGGACAAGCCCAATAGCCTGCGTGGCGTTCGTGGTGAGGTCATTCGACTGTATGCACCAGAAGTAAAGTTGCGTCGCCCTACCCGCTTAATCCATCCGCGCTATCCGATTTATATTGCCCCTAAAGAAAATGACGTCTATGTGGTGGGTGCAACGGAGATTGAGTCTGATGACTTGTCAGAAATGAGCGTACGTTCTGCCATGGAGTTACTCAGCGCTGTTTATACCGTTCATAGCGGGTTTGCAGAAGCGCGCATTTTGGAGATGGCGACGCAGTGTCGCCCAACTTTAAAAAATAATCTCCCAGAAATTCGGTCTCAAAAAGATAAAGGGCTTGCTGATTTGATCATGATCAATGGTTTATATCGCCATGGTTTTATGATTTCTCCTGCGGTACTCGATTGCGCATTAGAACTTTTAGAATACGGCACAAGCAAAACTGCATTGGATTTGGGATTGAGCATGACTCAAGATAACAATCGTATCGAGGCGGTATGCGCATAATCGTGAATCAAGTGGCTTATGAGTTGCCCAGCAAAAGCATGGTGAGTGACGCTCTAGCATTGATTAATGCCAAGCCGCCTTATGCTGTTGCCGTGAATCTCCATTTTGTACCCAAGACTAAGCATGCAGACTTTGTCTTGAATGAGGATGATCAAATTGAAATTATCGCCCCCGTTACCGGCGGCTGATTTAGAAAACACTACTTTGATATGAACGCCCCTTTACCTAATAATCTCAATAGCGCCGACACCCTTGTCTTGTACGGCGAGAGCTTTGCGAGTCGCTTGCTTTTAGGGACCTCACGTTACCCCTCTCCACTGGTGCTTGAGAACTCTGTACAAGCATCAAACCCTGGCATGATTACTGTGAGTTTGCGTCGCCAGGGAACATCAACTGCTGAAGCACATAGCGGCTTTTGGGATTTGCTTAAGAAGATGGCAGTTCCTGTTCTGCCGAATACCGCTGGTTGCCATAGCCCACAAGAAGTGATTACCACCGCGCAAATGGCACGCGAAGTTTTTGAAACCGATTGGATCAAGCTAGAGCTGATTGGTGATGATTACACTTTGCAACCTGATGTCTTACGCTTAGTGCAAACAGCTGAGACATTGATTAAAGATGGTTTTAAGGTTCTGCCATATTGCACAGAAGATCTCATTTTGTGCCAACGCTTAGTAGATGTTGGTTGCCAAGCAGTCATGCCTTGGGCTGCTCCAATTGGCACCGGACAGGGGCCTTTAAATCCCTACGCCATGAAACTGTTGCGCAACCGATTAAAAGTTCCGCTCTTGGTTGATGCTGGGCTAGGACTTCCTTCTCATGCTTGCACCGTCATGGAATGGGGGTTTGATGGAGTACTGCTGAATACCGCAGTAGCCTTGGCGGATGATCCTGTAGTGATGGCCAAAGCCTTTGCAATGGCGGTTGATGCGGGTCGTACAGCCTATTTATCTGGCGCTATGAAGCCCCAGGAATCAGCTCAGGCAAGCACTCCATTGGTGGGCACTCCTTTTTGGCACCAATCTTAAGTACACTGAACTCATGAGCCTAATTCGTGACCTTGCCGATCAAATCGTTGCTGCGCATCGCAATGAAGATTTGTGCATTCCGATTCCAAGCTTTAGTTTGAACTCTCCACCTCCACTGATTGATAATGAAGCAGCTGTCGATCACTACGAATTGGCAGGCGCACTAGCTGCTATTGAGATGGGATTTATCGAGCCTGACGCCAGAATTCTGGGTAAGGCATGGTCACGCATGACATTGCAAGATGGTGGCTTTAATCCCTTTAAATGGCCTAGTCGGCCAGAGCATTTTGATTTATTGCCTTGGACTCGCAATATGAATCCCAATGCGTTTAAGGAGTGTCCGAAACGCTTAGGCTTGTATGGTGTCATGCCGGATGCTGAGTGGGTAAAGCGCATGGTTGATGCGGAGCTGCCTACAGTACAACTTCGCTTTAAGTCGGATGAAAAATCCAAGATCCGAAAACAAATTAAAGAATCTGTTGCAGCAGTTAAAGATAGCAAGACCTTACTCTTCATTAATGATTACTGGCAAGAAGCAATTGATGCCGGCGCCTATGGCGTGCATTTAGGCCAAGAAGATTTAGTAGATGCAAACCTAGAAGAGATTCGGGTAGCGGGTTTAAGACTGGGATTAAGTACTCATGGCTATGCAGAGCTGGCTTATGCAGATCGCTTTTGCCCAAGTTACATTGCGATGGGAGCCGTCTTTCCTACGAATTTAAAGAAGATGCCTACAGCACCGCAAGGACTGGGTCGCTTATATCGATATGCTCAGCTCATGGACAATTACCCGCTAGTTGCTATTGGCGGCATTGATCAAGATAGCATTCATGCGGTAGCAAAAAGTGGTGTTGGTTCTGTAGCTGTTGTGAGAGCCATTACCCAAGCTAAAGATCCTAAGGCAGCAGTCAAGCACTTGCAAGAATTAATGCAGGCTTAGAGCCTGCATTACCTCTTTAAAGCTTGCTTCAATTCTTTTCTTTTTCATCTAGCAATGCTGTGGGATAGAAATCATGCATATGCCAGAGGGGTCCTGGACCTTCACCAATACTTAAGAAGCGCCCTGCCTCCAAGCCTGCCTCCACATAAGCGATCGCCTTAGCAACTGCATGAGCTAGATCATGGCCATCAGCTAGATAGGTAGCAATGGCAGATGCTAAAGAACATCCGGTGCCGTGCGTGTTTACTGTATTGACACGATAGTGTTTGAATTCTTTTGATTGCACAACTTCAAGACCGTCTTCCACGGAACGCCACATTAAGTAATCGGTAATTTGGGCTTGCGTGCTATCCAAGTGACCACCTTTGATGAGTACTGCTTGTGGGCCCATCTCGAGTAATTCTTCAGCGGCCAATTTGAAATCATTGGGACCACTTATTTCACGACCAAGTAGTAATGAAGCTTCATCTAGATTGGGCGTAACCAGTGTTGCAATCGGAAACAAGTCAGCAATCATGGCTTGAGCGGTATCGTCGCCACCCAAGCTTGCACCAGAAGTAGCGCGCAGAACAGGATCTAGAACAATCCGTTTAACGCCGTGTTTGCGTAAAGATTTAGCAACTGTTCGAACTATTTCTGGGCTAGCTAACATACCGATTTTGACAATATCGGCGCCAATATCCATTAAAACAGCGTCAATCTGGGCTTCTACCACATCAAAATCGACATCCTGAATACGCATTACGCCCAAGGTGTTTTGGGCGGTAATTGCCGTAATGACTGACATGCCGTAGCCGCCCAAGGCTGTGATGACCTTGAGGTCAGCCTGGAGCCCCGCCCCGCCGCCACTATCGGACCCAGCAATGGTCAGTACTTTGGGGATCTGCACAGAAGTGGGAAGAAGTGAATTCATCTTGCTATAATATCGGCTTATTCCTCGATAGCTCAGTCGGTAGAGCGCCGGACTGTTAATCCGTAGGTCCCTGGTTCGAGCCCAGGTCGAGGAGCCAAATAAGTAAAGCCCCTAGAGAAATCTAGGGGCTTTTTCTTTATGAGGACTGATTAAGTCGATCTCTTAGATCAAGCCCTTCTTGCGCAAGTTGGACAGGCGATTATGGAGAGACTTCAATGTCAGAAGATTGTATTTATCCCCCTCCTTCCAAACACTACCTTTCCATTCGATGCCTTCTGGTGTGACATTAGCGAACGGCTCTTTACCTTCCTTTGCATAGCCTTCTAAGATGGCGATCAGTGCTGCTCGGTCATTGGATCCACCAGCATCTTTCACTGCATCCAAAATAGGTTTGGTGATGGTATCGCTATAGGTAACCTTAGCATCCATATGATTGGGCGCTGCTGTTTCTTCGAAGATGTACTCATGTGGCCACTCAAAGACATTTCTTGCTGAATTTTTTACTGCTTCTGGACTCACTGCACCGCCCTCAGGATTCTTTGGATCGGTTGGTAGGCTTAGACCCAAAATCCAAGCTTCAAATTCAGCAATGCGGCTATAACGCTTTTCTTCGCTATCGCGCTTTTGCTCTTCTTGTGAGAGCAACAAGGTAACCCATGCCCAGGCAATATCTTTAGGTATTGCAAACTCTTGAGTCAGAATTCCACTGGCTTTTTTTAGGATGGGTTTGGATGTGAGTTTTGACATTGCATTCTTTCTGGATTCGTTCTGCTTTTATACTAAGCGCCTTCAATTTAGGGTGAAAATTCAAAGGGAAGGCTTTCCCTTTCATTTTGACAATGCTCTCCACATCCCCCGTAGGATACTCTTCATTAGCTAACCGCCTACTTGTCAGGCCTACGCAAACCCAGTTCTAGCAGGCCCCAGGACTGAGTCATGGAGCAAATCAAACAAGTTCGGCCGTATTCACTAAAATAGCCGGATGACTAAGATTCCTGAACTTCTCGCTCCAGCTGGCAGCCTTTCCATGCTGCGTACCGCCTTTGATTTTGGCGCAGATGCCATTTATGCCGGACAACCTCGTTATTCACTGCGGGTGCGCAATAACGACTTCGGCAAGATTGAGGTGTTGAAGAATGGAATTGATACCGCCCATGAAATGGGCAAGAAGTTTTATTTGGTTTCCAACCTATTGCCTCATGGCGGTAAAACGCGCACATATATTAAAGACATGGATCCAGTAATTGCATTAAAGCCGGATGCTTTAATCATGTCTGATCCTGGACTAATCATGATGGCGCGCGAAGCTTGGCCAGATATGCCAATTCATTTATCAGTACAAGCTAATACTGTGAATGGTGCTTCTGCTAAGTTTTGGCGATCTGTTGGCATTAGTCGTGTGATTTTGTCCCGCGAACTTTCCTTTGATGAAATTGAAGAAGTCCGTCAAGACTGTCCAGAAATGGAGCTTGAGGTATTTGTTCACGGCGCACTCTGTATCGCCTACTCTGGTCGCTGCTTGTTATCCGGCTATATGTCTCATCGAGATTCCAATCAAGGCGCCTGTACCAATGCTTGCCGCTGGGATTACAAGGTGAAACCTGGGCAACAAAATACCAGTGGTGATGTAGTGCTTTTGCAAGAAGCTCGTCGCCCTGATGATTTGATGCCAATGGAAGAAGATGAGCATGGCACCTACATCATGAACTCCAAGGATCTGCGAGCCGTTGAGCACATTGAGCGCTTAACCAAGATGGGTGTTGACTCTTTCAAAATTGAAGGACGTACCAAATCACCTTATTACGTTTCACGTACTGTTCAAGCCTATAGAGCAGCAATTAATGATGCTGTTGCTGGTAAGCCGTTTAATACTGCCCTGTTAGGTCAATTAGAAGGTTTAGCTAACCGTGGTTATACAGATGGATTTTATGAGCGTCACCATGACAAAGAGTACCAACTCTATATGCGCGGCCATTCTTTATCGGGACGTAGCTTGTATGTTGGTGAGACGCTGGAAATTGACTCTGCTACCGGCCGAGTCAAGGTAGATGTGAAGAATCGTTTTTCTGTTGGTGACAAAATTGAAATCATCGAACCAAACGGAAACACAGATGTTGTATTGACTGAGATGTGGAATATGAAGGGCGAGTTGATTGATGTTGCTCTTGGCTCAGGTCACTTTGTTTGGCTCAAAATTCCAATGGTTACTTCACATGCTTTTATTGCACGCTATACACAAGAACCCGCACCAGCTGAAGTAGCTACTTCTAGCTCTTGCTCTACTTGCGGCGATTAACTTCCCCATTCTTCTGATAAAAGATCTTCATGACTAACATCGCTAAGAGCGCCTCAAACAAACCAGGCTTGAAAATGAAGCTCGAAGAGGAAATTAAGAAAGCGTTTGCTTTATCGATTTACTTCGGCACCTGGTTCTGCGCGATTGCCTTTATGGCTGCAACTGCTCTTGAAGAGCGCCCCATTCCTCTTTCTCTTTTTGGGTTTGCGTTGATTAAAGCTGCTTTATCGGCAAAATTTATGTTGATTGCTCAGGCTGTTTATCCAATTAAGATTGATAAACAAAGCGGCATTGTTAAGTCACTCATGCTTGAGTCGCTGATCTATCTAGTGGTGGTCATCGCCCTGAATTATCTTGAAGCTGGAGTGCATGGACTCATTAATGGTAAAGAATTTATTGCCTCTATGGCATCTTTTGGAAGCGGCGATCCATTAAGAGTCCTTGCCATGTCGATTGTGTATTGGTTAATTGTTTGGCCTTACTTGATTTTTGTGGGCTTTAATATGGTCGTAGGCAATACTGAAACTCTTGCAGTCTTGTTTGGCTCCAAAAAATAATTGCCTTATTTGTATTGCGTGAGAATTTTTTGGCTTTGCCTATTGGCGTTTTTTTACCAACAGGCCTCTGCTCAAGAAATTGAAGCTCGCGCTTATTCCAATGCGCCCATAGGGATTAACTTTATTACTGG
Organism: Polynucleobacter sp. JS-JIR-II-c23; assembly: GCF_035011225.1. Taxonomy (NCBI): domain Bacteria; kingdom Pseudomonadati; phylum Pseudomonadota; class Betaproteobacteria; order Burkholderiales; family Burkholderiaceae; genus Polynucleobacter; species Polynucleobacter sp. JS-JIR-II-c23. The sequence goes on from NZ_JAYGQT010000001.1 coordinate 1,189,700, forward strand.
CGGCATTGCGCAAGCCAAAAGTGGCTCTTACACCCTCACTACGGAGGCGGTAAATCTAACCCGCATCATTGATATCTTCGGCCAGTCTGGCAGAATCAGCTTATTAATACCTTATGCCCAGCTTTCTGGTACCGGCAGTCTTGGCCCTCAAAATGTCAATGCATCTGCCGAGGGCTTATCAGATCCGGTTGTAAAAATCTCCGCCAATCTTTATGGCGCACCTGCGCTCTCGCTAGAGGAATTTAAAAATTACCAGCAAGACCTCATTATTGGCACTAGTCTTGCTGCATCCATCCCATGGGGCAAGTACAACAGCGAACAAATGCTCAACGTGGGTGCCAATCGCTCACTGATTCAACCTGCCATCGGAGCTTCTCAAGCAGTCGGACCATGGCGCTTGGAATTAGCAGGCATGGCCACGATCTATACCAGCAATACCAGTTTTCTGGGAAACAATACACTCTCCCAAAATCCCATCTACTCTTCGGAAGCCCATGCGATCTATTACTTTCAGAATACGGCCTATATTTCTGCTGATGCGACCTACTTCATCGGTGGGCAGAAATACGTCAATGGCACAGCAATCAGTGGCTCACAAGAAAATTGGCGTTTTGGCAGCACTTTTTCTTACCCCATCAATAAGCACAATTCGATTCGCCTAACCGGTAGCAAAGGCGTCTACTCCAACACCAATACTGACTACACCGCACTGGGTATTTCCTGGCAGTACCGCTGGGGTGGTGGACTGTAGGTAAACAGGCTATTCCATCGCTACAATAAAGCCAAAGAACATTAATAAGAGATACGAGACCAATCATGAGCAATAAACCAAAAGATCCCGCAGAGAGCGGTTTACGTAAAGGCTTGACCAGCTATGGAGATAAAGGCTTCTCTTTATTTTTACGCAAGGCCTTCATCAAAGGTGCCGGCTATACCAATAGCGCATTAGATCGCCCTGTAATCGGCATTATCAATACCGGTAGCGCTTACAACCCCTGTCACGGCAATATGCCTCAGCTTTTGGAAGCGGTAAAGCGCGGTGTGATGTTAGCTGGTGGTCTGCCAATGGAGTTTTCAACGATCTCTATCCATGAGAGTTTTGCAGCGCCAACAAGTATGTACTTGCGCAATCTGATGTCCATGGACACCGAAGAAATGTTACGCGCACAACCAATGGATGCAGTCGTCATGATTGGTGGTTGCGATAAAACTGTTCCTGCACAAATGATGGGTGCCGCTTCTGCAGGCTTACCCGCCATTCAACTGATTACCGGCTCAATGCTCACCGGATCCCATCGCAGCGAACGTGTAGGCGCTTGCACTGACTGTCGCCGTTACTGGGGTAAATTCCGCGCCGGTGAAATTGATGAAGTTGAAAAAGATGAGGTTAACGATCAACTAGTAGCCAGTGTTGGCACTTGTTCCGTAATGGGCACAGCAAGCACGATGGCCTGCATCTCGGAAGCGTTAGGTATGACGGTTCCAGGCGGCGCAACGCCACCAGCAGTTACTGCAGACCGCATCCGCGTCGCCGAAGAAACTGGTACTTGTGCTGTGAAGATGGCTAAAGAAGGTTTAACGATTGATAAGGTACTCACTGCAGACGCATTTGAAAATGCGATGCGTGTTTTGTTAGCCATTGGCGGATCCACTAATGGCATAGTTCACTTAGCTGCTATTGCTGGACGCATGGGTTTAGAGATTGATTTGGATGCACTCGATAAGATGGGTGATGAGACCCCAGTTTTGGTGGACTTAAAACCCTCTGGTGACCACTATATGGAAAACTTTCATGATGCTGGCGGCATGACTACCTTGCTTCGTGAACTGAAGCCTCTATTAAAACTTAATGCGATGACTGTTTCTGGTAGAACTCTTGGCGAAGAGATTGATGCCGCTCCACCGAGCTTTAAACAAGATGTCGTCCGCCCATTTGATAAACCCATTTACCCACGTGGCAGCATTGCTGTATTGCACGGAAATTTAGCGCCTGGTGGCGCCATCATCAAGCAGTCGGCTGCCAATGAAAAGCTCATGGAGCATGAAGGTCGTGCCGTGGTGTTTGAAGATGCTGCCGATTTAGCTAACCGTATTGATAGCGCAGACTTAGATGTCGCTGCTGATGATATTTTGGTACTCAAAAATATTGGGCCTAAAGGCGCTCCTGGCATGCCAGAAGCTGGCTATATTCCCATTCCTATGAAATTGGCACGAGCTGGCGTCAAAGATATTGTGCGGATCTCCGATGGACGTATGAGCGGTACCGCCTTCGGCACCATTGTGTTGCACGTTACCCCTGAATCCGCTATTGGCGGTCCTTTGGCACAAGTTCGCAATGGTGATCGTATTCGCCTAAGTGTTAAGAATCGAGAGATCAGCCTACTCATTTCAGATGAAGAGCTTGCTCAGCGCATGAAAGACAATCCCATTACCTCACCGACTGCTGAGCGTGGCTATAAGAAGCTCTTTTTGGATACCGTGACTCAAGCAGATCAAGGAGTGGACTTTGATTTCTTAAGAGCAGCCAAGATGGTTGGCAAAACCCCTTCATCTAAATAGAAGCTTTCAACAATGAACGCTAATCTCTTGCGCAGGGGCATGAATTTATGGCCCCCGTTCCTGGGCGCAGGCATTACGGTTGAGCATATTGCCAAAGACTTTCGTCAAGCCAGAGTACGCCTTAAGCATGGTCTATTGAACCGAAATATTATTGGCGTTCACTTTGGGGGTAGCCTATTTGCAATGACCGACCCCTTCTTCATGATGATGGTGTCCCAGAATATTGGCAAACGCTATATTGTTTGGGATCAAGCAGCCAAGATTGAGTTTCTGAAACCTGGCAAAGGTAAGGTTCATGCCAGCTTTGGAATTACTCAAGCCCAAATTGATGACATTATTAAAGCCGCTGAGTCTGGCGACAAAGTACTCAAAGACTTTGTTGTCGATGTGAAAGATCAAGAGGATGATGTGGTCGCGAGAATTACGAAGACTTTATATATCCGCAAGAAGATTAAGAAAAGCTAACGTACATTGTTAACTTTTGTATTAATTGCTTAGTGTATTTGTATAAGCAGGCGCATCAATTTTGCGCATCTCACCTTCAATCCAAGCCTCCACCTCAAGCTGTAATTGCTCTTCCGTTTTTCCCACCACTGAGATCACCGGTCCAATAGAAAGCGCAATCACTCCAGGACGCTTTAAGAAGGTATTTCTAGGCCATATGGCACCTGAGTTCTGCGCCACCGGAAGAATGTCTGTTTGCGTGCTGATAGCAAGGCGCACGCCGCCTTTTCTATAGGGCTTAAATGACCCTCGAGGGGTTCGAGTACCCTCTGGGTAGATAGCTATCCAATTCCCCTCAGATAAAACCACTTTGCCCCGCTCATTGACCGCTTCACGCGCCTTCTCACGATCGCCACGATTAATGTGAATCATTCTTAACGACGCCAAAGCCCAACCAAAAAATGGCACGAACAATAATTCTCGTTTGAATACAAAGCAAAGTTGTCTTGGGAAGAAAGCTGGGTAGATAAAGGTTTCCCATGCAGATTGATGCTTACCCAAAATAATCAATGATTTATTGGGATCTTGGGGGATATTCTCAAAGCCCTTTATCTTTAGGTTAATTCCGCAGAAAAATAAAAGCGCTTTCTGGGTCAAACGGCACCAAAATACGCCCATCTGGTAACGCGTGCTTCGACTTGTAAAGGGAATGACCAGAATAATTGCGCTAGCAACAATGGTGACGGTTGTGAAACCAAATAAATAGAATAGAAAGGAACGCAGCCAAAGCATCACGATAGTATTTTTACTAATAAAGCGCTAAAAAACTTATTTTAAATGATTAGCCTTGGAAGATGACCCTTGGTAATACTCATAAATCCCTTAATTCACGTCTTAGGATTTTTCCAACATTGGTTTTTGGTAAATCATTGCGGAAAACGATGTGCTTTGGGCGCTTATAGTTAGTGAGGTTCTCTTTGCAGAATGCCAAGATAGCTTCTTCTGTTAGGGACTGATCTTGCTTTACAACGAAAGCTTTGACAGCCTCACCAGAGTCTTCATCGGACACACCAATGACTGCACACTCCAAGACGCCTGGAATCAAAGACAGGACTTCTTCCACTTCATTTGGATAGACATTAAATCCAGAAACCAGAACCATATCTTTTTTGCGGTCCACAATCTTAGTGAGACCATCGGCATTCATGATGCCAATATCGCCCGATTTAAAGAAGCCATCGGATGTCATGACATTCTTAGTTTCTTCAGGCTTATTCCAGTAACCCGCCATTACCTGAGGCCCCCGGATGCAAATTTCACCAGGCGTACCAAATGGCACTTCAATACCGTCGTCACCTAAAATAAGCACTTCTGTACTTGGCACTGGGTAACCAATAAAACCAGTAAAACTTTCGATCAAAGCGGAATTTACGCAAGCGACTGGTGAGGTTTCTGAAAGGCCATATCCTTCGGCAATAGGAGCGCCAGTCATTTCTTGCCAATGATCTGCAACAACCTTTTGCATTGCCATGCCACCACCAATAGTGGCCAAAATATTAGGGAACTTCACAGAGGCAAATTCAGGTTTGTGCATCAGTGCATTAAAGAGAGTATTAACACCAGGGAAAATATTGATATTTGGGTGCTTCTTCAATAGCTTGATGAATCCATCGAAATCACGTGGATTAGGAACCAAAACTAACAGGCCACCTTTGCGCATACCCAATACTGAACAGGCTGTTAAGGCAAAGATGTGATACATAGGTAGCGCACATAAGAAAACCAATTGATCTACATTCTTACGCTTTAATCCCGGCTCAAGCCATAACTCTGTCTGGATGACATTAGAAAGAATATTGCTATGCAAAAGAATGGCGCCTTTAGATAAACCTGTAGTGCCCCCTGTGTATTGCAAAAAGGCAATGTCACTTAAAGAAGTATTAGGTTTATTCCAGGAATGATGACTGCCCTCACCTAAAGCAGTCAAAAAAGTAATATGACCAGGCAAATCCCATGCGGGCACGAGTTTTTTTACATTACGGACTACAAAGTTGACTACCGCACCTTTGAGTCCAATCATTTCACCCAGTGAAGTAACGATGGTCTTTTTCAATGGCACGTCAGCAGCGATGTGCTGATAAACATGTGCAAAGTTTTCTAAGATGACTAGAGCTGATGCGCCACTATCTTTAAGTTGATATTCCAACTCACGGGCGGTATAGAGCGGATTAACATTGACCACTACGTACCCCGCACGAAGGATACCGATCATCGCAATCTGAAATTGCAATACGTTAGGCAACATAATTGCAACACGAGCGCCAGGTTCTAAACCCAGGTTTTGCAAGTAAGAGGCAAAGTGCTTGGAGTGCTGATCAAGCTCTCGATACGTTAAGAACTTATCGAGATACTCACAGGCACGTCTATTTGGATAACGTTCAAAAGCTTCCTCGAACATATCTAGCAAAGAATTATAGCCAGAGATATCGACATCATGAGGTACACCCTCAGGATAGTGTTTCAACCAAGGTTTTGAGGGATTAACCATGAGTTACTTTCAGTCTTGATCTAGTTTTACTTATAGTCAGATTGTTAAATCTGTATGACTCATTCTAATCACAGGAACAATAAATCTAAAGAAAAAGCCCTCTGCTATGAGAGGGCTTTGACTTAACAATTTACAACGATTAGAAACGGTAACCTAGACCGACCAAAATATCAGTACCAGTACCTTTAATTTGATTGCTAATAGCAGCACCTGATGTTGTAGTACCATTTGCAGTCTTATTGCCGTAAGCAGCATAATTAACTTCGCCAAATGCAAAAATGGAGCCTGTAATAATCTGCTTATAACCCAAGCCAAGTGTGTATCCGCTTAAATTATTTGTGTTGTAAGCTAGATCAGGGGTTGATAAGCCAATAGTGGCTCCGGTATATCCAATTTTTGCATAAGCCAAGCGATCCTTGTCAATGACATATCCGGGTGTTAATACAATGCTGTATAAGTTTTTGACCTGATAGCTTGCTGGTGAAGTCTTTGCTAGCGCTCCACTTTGAGTATAGTAATTTAAGTTGCCAGTGGCGCCTGAGCTAGCACCAGGATAATAAGTTGCGGCCAAGCCTAATACATAATTAGGAGAAATACCAAAGTTATATCCAACTGCTAAATTAACCAAACCAGTGCTAACGTTATTAACATTAGATGCAGAGCTATTTAAATTAACAGAAGAAGGATAGGGAGCAGGGAGTCCAGTTGGCTGAACTGCAGTTCCATTTGATACTGTTGGATTGAACATACCCCAGCCCACACCAATCTGACCATAAGCACCTTCCCATGCATTTGCTTTTGCAGACTGTGCATTTGCACTTGTTGCGAATACACCCATCATTGCTAAAGCCAAAGCGCTAATTTTTACTGTTTTCATATATCTTCCTGTGATCAGTTTTTATTGATATCAAACAACTCACTAAATATTAATTACCTTTATTAGAATTTGGATCTCGGGTTTTCCCTCAATTAATTGTGCAGTGCATTAATTCCATTGGCCCTGTAGATAAGATTGTGTATTTAAAGGGCCTGTAGACTAGTTTCAATTTTTTTGTATTGATGTAATATAAACGAACGATCGTATTATTTTTACAACATTCTAAGGTTAATAAGAATCCCATGAACCAGGTAAGGGTTAATTTAAAGGCTACAGACGAGCCCACCAAAGGGTCGGCAACTAAGACTTTGATCCTGAATGCGGCCTTAGAGATTTCAAGCAAATCTGGCCTTGAAGGCTTGACCATTGGGAATCTAGCTGAATCTGTGAAGATGAGCAAAAGCGGCGTCTTCGCACACTTTGGCTCCCGAGAAGAGCTGCAGGTTGAAGTTGTTCGTGCATACCATCAAAAATTTCAGGAAGTCGTATTCGCCCCTGCACTCTTAAAACCAAAGGGCTTGCCCAGACTGAATCAAATGATTAGCTCTTGGCTCAAAATGAGTAGCGGTGGTGATACCTCTAGCTGTTTCTTTATTTCTGGAGCCGCTGAATTTGACGACTGTCCCGGCATTGTTCGAGATGAGCTACTTCGTAGCGTTGAAGTATGGCGCTCCGCTTTGCTTAGGGCCATTAAAGAAGCAATATCTGAGGGGCATCTAAAAAAATCAGTGGATGCCCAAGCTCTACTGTTTAGGCTTTACAGCATTGCACTAGGCGTTCACCATGATTCTCGTTTTCTAGAGAATCCAAAATGCTTAGCAATTGCAAACAAGCTAATTAAAGAAATTTTTGCAGCAAATCAAGTAACTCAATAATTCTTAATAAGTACCTCTTAAATCCCATCAAAGAAGATAAAGAATATGCCTCAATACAATCCACCCCTCCGCGATATTCAATTCGTTATTCATGAAATGCTTGATGCCGGCAAAGAGTTCGCAGCTCTACCTGTATATCAGGATGTTGATAAAGACACCATGAATCAGATCATTGAAGAGGCTGGCAAGTTTGCTAGTGAGATTGCCTTCCCTTTGAATCAAATTGGTGATCAACAAGGTTGTACGCGACATGAGGATGGATCGGTGACAACTCCTGCTGGCTTTAAGCAGGCTTATGAGCAGTATGTTGCTGGTGGATGGCCTGCTTTATCATGCGATCCCGCATATGGTGGCCAAGGATTGCCGCAACTACTCAATACCGTTCTGTATGAGACTTTAAATTCTGCCAATCAATCTTGGACGATGTATCCAGGCCTATCGCATGGCGCCTATGAGTGCTTACATGCACATGGCACTGAAGAACAGAAAAAAACTTACCTAGAAAAATTGGTTTCTGGTCAATGGACTGGAACGATGTGCTTGACGGAACCTCATTGCGGCACTGATCTTGGCTTACTAAAGACTAAAGCCGAGCCCCAAGCAGACGGTACATATGCTATTAACGGAACCAAGATTTTTATCTCTAGCGGTGATCATGATTTAGCTGAGAATATTATTCATCTTGTTTTGGCACGTCTTCCAGACTCTCCAATTGGAAGCAAAGGTATCTCTTTATTTGCAGTGCCTAAATTTCAGGTTGGTGTCGATGGTTCAATTGGTAAATCTAATGCCGTGTCTTGTGGCTCTCTAGAGCATAAGATGGGTATTCATGGGAATGCCACTTGCGTTATGAACTTTGATGGCGCTATTGGCACCCTCGTCGGCGAGCCCCACAAAGGCCTGAACGCCATGTTTGTGATGATGAATGCAGCGCGTTTGGGTGTTGGCATGCAAAGTCTTGGCTTAACTGAGGTGGCATATCAAAACTCTGCTGCGTATGCCAAAGAGCGTTTACAAATGCGCAGCTTGACTGGCGCTAAGGCTCCAGAGAAGGCAGCTGATCCAATCATTGTTCACCCTGATGTACGGCGCATGCTCTTAACTCAGAGAGCTTATGCAGAAGCAGGTAGAGCTTTTTCTTACTGGGTAGCTCTGATGATTGATAAAGAACTCAATCACCCTGATGAAAAGGTTCGCAAAGAAACGGGCGAAATGGTTGCCCTGCTTACGCCAATTATTAAAGCCTTCTTAACCGATAACGCATTTACCGCTACCAACGAAGGCATGCAGGTATTTGGTGGTCATGGCTACATTGCCGAATGGGGTATGGAGCAATATGTTCGTGATGCTCGCATCAATATGATTTACGAAGGTACCAATACCATTCAATCACTGGACCTTTTGGGTCGCAAGGTTCTTGGCGATATGGGTAAAAAGCTTACTAAATTTGGCAAGATCATCGAACAATTCATTGAAGACGAAGGTGTTCGCAAGGAAATGCAAGAGTTTATTGATCCACTTTCTGATATCGCTGTCAAGGTTGAAAAGCTTACTAAAGAAATTGGCATGAAAGCCATGATGAATCACGAAGAAGTGGGCGCTGCTGCAGTTCCTTACTTGCGCGTTGTGGGCCATTTGATTTATTCCTATCTTTTTGCGCGCATGGCAAAGATTGCACTAGCAAACAAATCCAGCAACGATCCCTTCTATCAAGCAAAGCTGGCTACTGCCCGCTTCTACTTTGACAAGCTCCTTCCTGAGACAGCCATGCTGATCCGTCAAGCACGTGCTGGCTCTAAATCGTTAATGGCAATGCCGGCAGATTTTTTCTGAGAGACTGAACATGAGTGATAACAAGATTATTAAAAAAGTAGCCATCCTAGGTGCTGGTGTGATGGGTGCCCAGATTGCTGCGCAGTGCATTAACGTCGGTCTACCGGTTGTTCTGTTTGACTTGCCAAGCAAATCGGATGATGGCAAACCTGTTAACAAGAATGCGATTGCCATGAAAGCGATCGAGAATCTGAAGAAACTGAAACCCGCTCCACTGGGTTTATCTTCAGAAGCCAATTTAATCACTCCTGCAAATTATGAGGACGACTTAGGCCTCCTGGCAGATTGTGACCTCATTATTGAAGCTATTGCTGAGCGTTTAGATTGGAAGCATGCTCTCTATGAAAAAGTAGCTCCATATATTCCGGCGCATGCTCTGTTTGCAACCAATACCTCAGGTCTTCCTATTGGTGAGCTTGCCAAAGGTTTTTCTGGTGATTTGAAGAAGCGCTTCTGTGGTGTGCACTTTTTCAATCCACCTAGATATATGCACTTACTGGAACTTATCCCAGCAGCGGATACCGATCCTGCCGTATTGAATGCTCTAGAAACCTTTATGACTTCCGCAATGGGCAAAGGGGTTGTACGTGCAAAAGATACGCCGAACTTTATCGGTAACCGTGTAGGTGTTTTCTCGATCCTGGCCGTTTTTGCAGAGGCGCAAAAGTTTGGTCTTGGCTTTGATGAAGTCGATGCCATTACTGGTAGTAAGTTAGGTCGCGCTAAGTCAGCTACCTTTAGAACTAGTGATGTCGTTGGCCTAGATACTATGGCTCATGTCATTAAGACTATGGAAAATGCCTTACAAGGCGATTCTTTCTCCGCCCTATTTAAAACGCCTGAGGTTGTAAGTCAGCTCATTGCAAAAGGTGCGCTGGGCCAGAAGACCAAGGCAGGCTTTTATCGCAAGGATGGCAAGAATGTACTCGTGCTGGATGCTGCTACTGGTGAATACAAGCCCTCTACTGCAACGATTGAACCGCTGATTGAACGCATTCTAAAAAAACCTATTGCTGAACGTCTAGGATTATTAAGAGAAACCGATGAACCCCAAGCGCAATTCTTGTGGGCTATCTATCGGGATATCTTTCACTACTGCGCCATTCATCTTGGTGAGATTGCTCAATCCGCCCGAGAGATTGATTTTGCAATGCGTTGGGGTTATGGCTGGAATTTAGGTCCTTTTGAAGACTGGCAAGCGGCTGGTGTAACGCAAGTAGCTAACTGGATTAAAGAAGATATTGATGCCGGCAAAACATTAAGCAAAGAACCCCTGCCTGCTTGGCTTTTTAGTGGGCCAGTTGCGGATAAGCAAGCTTTCCATACCCCTGAAGGTTCATGGTCTGCATCTGAGAATAAATATATCCCCCGCTCTGCTTTACCGGTATACCAGAAGCAAGTATTTAGAGCGCCACTGTTAGGAGATGGTTCTCCTGATCCCAAAACAGCGGGCACCACTATTTTTGAAAATACGGACTTCCGAGCTTGGGTCGATGCCAATCAGCCAGAGGTCTTAATTGCCTCATTCCGCTCGAAGATGAATACCTTTAGTCCAGACGTATTGAGTGGTCTACAAAAAGCAGTTGAGATCGCAGAGGCAAATTATGCGGGATTGGTAATCTGGCAGCCTACATCATTGAAGCTAGGCACACCTGGAGGACCTTTTTCTGCAGGCGCCAACTTGGAAGCTGCGATGCCAATGGTTATGAAAGGTGGCCCCGCTGGAGTTGAGCCGTTCGTCAAAGAGTTTCAAGACACGATGATAAAAATCAAATACTCCCAAGTACCTGTAGTTGCTGCAGTCTCTGGGATTGCTTTAGGTGGTGGTTGTGAATTAGTTCTCCAATCTGCACGCAGAGTTGCCGCTATGGAAAGTTATATTGGCTTAGTAGAAGTTGGCGTTGGACTTTTGCCTGCTGGTGGTGGACTTAAGGAAGCGGCTATTCGTGCAGCTCAAGGCGTCGCACTTGCTGGTAACACTAATTATTTGGATTTCACCAAAGCTTCTTTTGAAAATGCTGCGATGGCCAAAGTTTCTTCATCTGCTCAAGAAGCAATGAAGATGGCTTACCTCCAAAAGGGAGACATTATTGTTGCTAACGTCTATGAATTACTTGCTTTGGCACAAGATCAAGTCAAAGCAATGCGCTACTCTGGATACAGGCCACCTATCCCAACCTTAATCCCGGTTGGTGGCCGTTCTGTTGCTGCCACCGTGATGGGTCAGGTAGTCAACATGCGTGATGGTGGCTTTATCTCTGAACATGATGCGCATATCGCCAAGAAAATTATCGAGATTATTACTGGCGGTGATGTGGATGCAGGGACACTAGTTACCGAAGAGTGGCTTCTCAAACTCGAGCGTCAGGCTTTTGTGGAACTCATTGGCCACCCTAAATCCATGGAACGAATTATGGGCATTCTCCAAACTGGCAAGCCTGTTAGAAACTAATTTACCGAGATATCATTATGAAAAATATCCAAGACGCTTATATCGTTGCAGCTACTCGCAGTGCCATTGGCAGATCTGGACGAGGCGCACTAAAAAATACTCGGCCAGATGATTTGCTTGGCAATGCCTTGCAACATATTCTGACGCAAGTCCCTACCCTGGATCCCAAAGCCATTGAAGATGCCATTATTGGGTGCGCAATGCCAGAAGGTCAGCAAGGTTTGAATGTGGCTCGCATAGGTTTGCTCCTCGGTGGACTGCCAAATACTATAGGTGGCATTACCGTCAACCGCTTCTGCTCCTCTGGATTAAATGCTATCGCTATGGCAGCTGACCGCATTCGGGTTGGTGAAGCGGATGTGATGATTGCTGGTGGCGTTGAGTCTATGAGCATGGTACCGATGGGTGGCAATTCGCCATCAATGTCGCCAGAAATCTTTATGGGTGATGAAAATATTGGTATCGCTTACGGCATGGGCTTAACTGCTGAGAAAGTTGCGCAGCAATGGAGGATCAGTCGCGAGGATCAAGATGCTTTTGCATTCCATTCGCATCAAAAGGCTATGGCTGCACAAGCTGCTGGTGAATTTAACTCTGAAATCTTCCCTGTCAAGGTAGCTCATCGCTCGATGGATCTGGGTAAAGGTGAAGTAGATGTGCAATGGCGTGAATTTTTGAAAGATGAAGGTCCACGCATAGATACCTCGCTTGAAGGTTTGGCCAAACTCAAGTCTCCATTCGCCGCAAGGGGCAGCGTTACTGCTGGCAATAGTTCACAAACCTCTGATGGTGTTGGTGCACTTATCTTGGCTAGCGAAAAAGCAATCAAGACCTTTGGCCTCACCCCTTTAGCACGCTTTGTTAGCTTTGCCGTAAAAGGTGTTCCACCTGAAATCATGGGTATTGGACCTAAAGAAGCTATTCCTGCTGCATTAAAGCTGGCCGGGCTCAATTTGCAGGATTTAGATTGGATCGAATTGAACGAAGCGTTTGCAGCCCAGTCATTAGCGGTCATTAGAGATCTTGGCTTAGATCAAAGCAAAGTCAATCCTTTAGGCAGTGCCATTGCTCTTGGACATCCTTTAGGTGCAACTGGTGCCATCCGTGCTGCTACAGCGATTCATGCCCTGCAGAGACATAATCTTAAGCACGCCATGGTGACGATGTGCGTTGGTACCGGTATGGGCGCTGCAGGAATCTTTGAGCGCTGTTAATTAGACTTATTTAAATCAGGGGACTTCAGAATGTTAAAGAAGCAATTTATCCTATCAGCCTGCGTACTTGGTCTGATTGCTGGCAATGCGCATGCTCAAGCTACCGACCCAGCTATTGGAGTTTGGAAGACGATTGATGACAAAACCAATGAGCCCTCTTCTTTAATCAAGATCGATGAAGTAAATGGAAAACTGGAAGGCACTATTATCAAAACCTTTCCAAAGCCGAATGAAAAGCCTTTGGTGTATTGCACGCTATGTAAAGATGATCGTAAGGATAAGCCCATCCTTGGGATGAAAATCATGACCGACCTAAGACGAGACAAGCCGGGTGTTTGGATAGATGGAAAAATTCTGGATCCTGAAGAAGGTGAAATCTATCGCGTCAAAATTGCGACTGAAGATGGCAAGAAAATGGATGTGCGTGGCTATATTGGTGTTCCATTATTAGGTCGTACCCAAGTTTGGTACAAAGCTGAGCAGTAATCTAAAGATCACTTAAAAATATGAGCAATCAACCTCTTCCAGAAGTTCTACGAAAACATTTGGCGGATGGCAATTTACCCGTCATTGCGGCACCTCTTTTTATTATCAGCAATCCTAAATTGGTCATTGCCCAATGCAAAGCGGGTGTAATTGGCTCTATGCCTGCCCTAAATGCCAGACCGGCTGAGCAGCTTGAAGAATGGTTGATTGAAATTACTACCGCCCTAGTTGCGTATAACAAAGAGCATCCAGAGAAACCAGCCGCACCTTTTGCCATCAATCAAATTGTGCATAAGAGCAATGATCGCCTTGAACATGATATGGCTCTGTGCGTCAAATACAAAGTACCCATCATCATTACCTCGTTAGGTGCTCGCGAAGAAATTAATACTGCTGCACATAGTTATGGCGGCATCGTATTGCATGACATTATTAATAATGCCTTTGCCAAAAAAGCGATAGAAAAAGGTGCCGATGGCTTAATTGCAGTTGCAGCTGGCGCTGGTGGACATGCCGGCATTAAAAGTCCCTTTGCATTAATTCAGGAAATTCGGGAATGGTTTAAGGGCCCACTAGTGCTAAGTGGCTCTATTGCTACTGGCGGTGCTGTTTTGGCAGCTCAGGCTATGGGTGCCGACTATGCCTATATTGGTTCAGCATTCATTGCAACGGAAGAGGCGCGTGCAAGTGATGCCTATAAACAGGCTGTAGTTGACTGCAATTCAGACGATATTGTCTTGAGTAACCTATTTACTGGTGTATCCGGCAACTATTTAGCACCATCTATTCGCAATGCTGGCTTGGATCCGGATAATCTTCCAGAAAGTGACCCAAGCAAGATGAACTTTGGTGGTGCAGCTCAGAAAGCCTGGAAAGATATCTGGGGTTGCGGTCAAGGCATTGGGGCTGTAAAAGCGGTTACACCTACAGCGCAGTTTGTTGCTCGTTTAAAGGCTGAATATGATCAAACTAAAGCAAATTTGCTTAAAGGCGCAGCATAGATCACATGATTAATCATCACCTGTCAGACGGCATTCTCAAGATAGTACTCAACCGACCTGAGAAAAAGAATGCGTTCACCAATGCCATGTATCGCGAGCTTACGCAGATACTGTCTGAGGGAGATCAGAATCCTCAAGTAAAGGTGATGTTGATATCTGGAGCTGGTAATGCCTTTTCAGCGGGGAATGATATTGCTGATTTCATGCAATCCCCCATCACGCATGAAGATGCCCCACCAATTAACTTATTAAAGGTGCTTGCAGGACTCACTAAACCGTTGATTGCCGCTGTAGATGGGGTTGCAGTTGGGATCGGAGCAACATTATTGTTTCACTGTGATTTGGTTTACGCCCAAAAGGATGCGCGCTTCATCTTTCCTTTTGTTTCCTTGGGCTTGGTTCCAGAGGGAGCCATCTCTTTATTGCTTCCACGCCTAGTTGGCCATCAAAAAGCCTCAGAAATATTGCTCTTTGGTGAACCTATCAGCGCCGATGAAGCCCAGCAAATTGGCTTTGTAAATAAAGTAATTACAGAGCCATCAGCACTGCCTTATGCGGAGCAAAGAGCTCAAAAGCTTACCGCCCTTTCCTCGGGATCGTTATCTAGAACAAAGTCTTTATTAAAGGATGGCGCACTGAAGACTGCAGTACTCAATCAAATTGATATTGAAGGCAAGCTCTTCATCGATCGGCTCCATGGCCCTGCAGCTAAAGAGGCTCTCACTTCTTTTTTAGAAAAGCGAGCGCCTAATTTTGAAGGATTAGATTAGCAATCCGCTCGGATTAAGCCTACTGCTTTTTCGGCGATAGCGATAATAGGAGCATTGGTATTGCCGCCGATCAAGGTTGGCATGATGGATCCATCAACTACTCTTAGGCCATCAATGCCATGAACCTTCAAGCTTGAGTCAACTACCGCCATAACATCATGACCCATTTTGCAGGTGCCCACTGGGTGATAAACCGTATCAGCCCGCTCCCGAATAATCTTTCGAATGTCATCATCTGTTTTTACATTAGGCGTAAAGACATCTTTTTTGCGTATCTGAGCAAACGCAGGGGCATCCATTAATTGTTTGGTCAGCTTATAACCTTTAACTAGGATTTCCAAATCCTCTTCTTCAGCTAAGAAAGCTGGATCAATTAAGGGTGCATCTTGCATCCTGTTGCTAGCTAGCGTTACCTGTCCTCGACTCTTAGGCCTCAGAACGCATACATGACATGAGTAGCCATGGGCCATATGTAATTTACGGGCATGGTCTTCCACTAAGCTAACTACAAAATGCAATTGCACGTCTGGTGCATCAAGGCCGGGATCTGTTTTAAGGAAGCCGCCCGCCTCTGCAAAGTTGGTGGCAATCATGCCTTCGCTTGAACGAATGTATTTAATAATTTCACCGGTCAATTTAACCGTACCACCTAAAGAAATGCCGATGAGATCGAGACTATCTGCAGAATAGCCAAATATGAAATCTGGATGATCTTGGAGATTTTGACCTACACCAGGCAAATCATGAATAACTGGTATATCGAATTTCTTTAACTCTTGAGCAGGCCCCACTCCAGAAACCATGAGCAATTGCGGCGAATGGAAGGCGCCTGCACACAGAATGACTTCTTTGTTAGCGCGCAAGATGTGCTGCTTACCGCCTTGGCTATAGCTAACGCCAACAGCGCGCTTACCTTCAAACAAAATACGCTCAACCTGAACACCGGTTTGGACATTTAAATTTGTTCGTTTACCCATATGGGGGTGTAAATAGCCGCGCGCTGCACTCCAGCGCTCACCATTTTTATGAGTAACTTGATAAATCCCCAAACCCTCTTGCTCAGCGCCATTGAAATCATCTGTAACTGGGAAACCAGCTTCTTTGGCTGCAATTAAATAGATTTGCTGAAAGGGATTATGCGACTGCAGATTCGAGACCGATAAAGGGCCATCATTTCCGTGAAAGGAATTCTTAATGGTGGTGTTGTTTTCGCTTTTCTTAAAGTACGGCAGTAGGTCATCATATGACCAGCCTGCATTACCAAGAGCGGCCCAATGATCGTAATCAGCGCGATGACCTCTGGTGTAAATCATGGCATTAATCGCTGATGAGCCACCTAAACACTTCCCCCTGGGTTGATACCCTCGGCGGCCGTTTAAGCCCCTCTGAGGCACTGTTTGAAAGGCGTAGTTATTGATTGAAGTGGGTAACATAGCTACTGCAGCCGCAGGTGTTTTAACGACCCAGCTATCGCCCTTACCGCCAGCCTCAAGCAATGCAACGCTAGTGCCAGCATGCTCGCTAAGCCGCCCTGCCATCACACTACCAGCAGACCCACCACCTACGACAATGTAATCAAAGGCCTGAGACTTCATTGTTTATTACCCCAGAGATTCATCAGCTTTAATCTAGCTGAAGGTTGAATATTGATTTTGCTCATATCCCCAGCATAATGACGCACCACACGCTTGTCCATTAAGGCGAACCAGAGGGGCGAGCAATACGCCAAAGTAATCATAGATGCATAACCGCCAGGTAATTGAGGCGCTTCTCCAAAATGACGCAATGCTTGATAACGCCTAGTTGGATGCGCATGATGATCAGAATGGCGCTGTAGGTGATACAACAAAATGTTGCCAACTATGTGATTACTATTCCAGGAATGTTCTGGGGCGCAGCGAACATACTCACCATGTTGATCTTTTTGACGTAATAATCCGTAGTGCTCTACGTAGTTCACAACTTCCAACATCGAGGCAGCGTAGATGCCCTGAAGAACTAGAAAAATCAATGCTGACCATCCAAGCCAAAACATGAGAACGCCATATAAGAGGATGGTGAGAGACCAAGCTTGGAGATTTTCATTCTGAACACTCCAAACGCCCTTACCTTTTCTTTTTAAGCGCTCGCGCTCAAGATCCCATGCAGAAATCAAACTACCAAGAACCGTACGCGGAAGAAAGGCCCAGAAACTTTCCCCCATACGGGCACTAGCAGGATCCTCGGGTGTTGCCACGCGCTTGTGATGGCCGCGGTTATGCTCTACAAAGAAGTGACCATACATACTGGAGGCTAATGCCAATTTAGAAAGCCACCGATCAATAGATTCTTGCTTATGCCCTAGTTCATGGGCGGTTCCAATACCAATACCGTTAGTGGATCCCACAGTAAATACCAAGGCGACATAGGCATACCAATCTAAAGATTGAGTCGCCGCTAGCCAAGTTCCATAGACTGTTCCAATGAGTTGAAACGGGACATAAAGCCAGACCAAGGCACGATAAAAGAAATCTCTATTTAAAGTCTCGACGGCGGATTCTGGAGGATTGCTAAAGTCTTCGCCAAAAGTCAGATCTAAGATGGGGATAGCAATATGAATAATGGCGGGGGCAAAAAGCAAATAGAGCCATTGCCCTGTCAATGAAAAAGCCAGAATAGAAGCAGTAAAGGCAAATGGAATGGTTGGGCTCAATAACCAGAGCCAGCGCTTATCGCTCCAAGACTCACTAGCAGGTGCAGTTGCAATACTCACTAATTACCCCTTTGGATTGCTTTAGTAGATTGATGCTGTCTAAAGACGGGAATGAATAGCAACATAATGCCACCAAAACTAATTACGCAAAATGTCCTTGATTTGAGCCAGGTATAGGTCTTGGCCGTGATTGACTTTAGACTGCCAGTCATCGCCTGAATTCTCATTAGCTTCATCGGTGATGTATTTAAATGATTGCCAAGGTATGTGATGATCATGTGCAATCGCAGCAATTGCAAATAGCTCCATATCAACAACATCAACACCTTGACTATGCAACCAAGGATCATAAGCAGTCACAAAACTATCGCCAGAGCCGCAGATAAATTGTCCGGTAGATACATACTCTTGCGGTCTTGTGCAAAAAGGAGTGCTGCCGCGAGGGGCTAATGGCTCGGTATCCATATCGCGCTGAATTACCTTGCCGATTTCTAGTAGGCCCTGTAATTCTGTATTGATTTTCCCTGCGGTACCAAAATTCAATATTCTCTTTGGTGAGTATTGGTGAATAGCTTTGATGCTGGTTATGGCAGCATTAATTTTGCCAACGCCTGAATAAACAATTTCCACGCCACTTGGTAGCGCTTCACGCTTGAGCTCGGACTCTAATGCGGTAATAATAAGAAGTTCTGTTTTCATATTGGCTTGTGATGAATTTATTAGATTATCTACCCGGGGTTCCTGATTTTCCAAAACCCGGGGTTCTTTTTAGGGATATATCGCCCTTGTTAGCCAATCCAATGGCTTTTAAAGAGGCTATTCGTCAGCTAGATCAGGTAGCCAAGCAATTTGATTACACCCACATTCTAGGGATTGAGTCTCGTGGCTTTATCTTCGGCTCCGCTCTAGCCCACCACGCACACAAGGGCTTGGCGCTGGCCAGAAAGCCTAACAAACTCCCTTTAGCTAGTCATCGTGAAGCTTATGGCCTGGAATATGGAAATGATGCTTTAGAGATTCAGCAATCTACCCTACCTAAAGATGCCAGAGTGTTGCTGCTTGACGATGTTCTTGCTACCGGCGGAACTTTAGTTGCTGCCGATAAATTAATCCGTAGTGCTGGCTTTAAAGTATGTGGCGCAATCACCTTGCTAGAAATAACCTTCCTAAATGGCAGTGATCTTTTAAATCAATCCGGCATTCGCCATCAGTCCGTCTTAAAAAGCTAGAAATTAAATCAGTTTTTTAGCACTCTTGATGATCTTCATGGCGCCCCAACCTACTGCTAAAGCCTTGCTCGCCAACTTGGGTTTGTAATGCGCAAGTGCTGCAAATGCACTGGTCCACAGAATGGGGTTGCTTCTTAAGAAGTTAACCGCATCAACCCCCTTATCAGCCCAAGAGAGCGGCTTTTCCCAAACCTCAAAATGTTCAGCAAACTCCGTGCGCTCACGGTGTGCCTGAAGCTTCAATTGGTGTTGGCGGAGCTCTAAAGCTTTTAAATGCTCACTCATTTTGAAAGGGCTTCGCGATCTTTGGCTAATTCAGTAATAGAGGCCTCGAATAGTCTAGGCATCGTACGTAATGATTGAGTAATCAGCGCTGCCAGAATCAGACCAACCAATAAAAAGGCTCCAGTCAATAAACCTAAGGCCAGCATTCGGTCTGTTTCCCAGCTATAAATCACGATAAGCAATGCCAGCATCACTAGGCCAAAGAATAAAAAGAATAAGGCCCCTATAATCATCACTAACAAGCTGATGAATTTACTTCTGGCGATTTGCACATCCAGCGATAAAAGCTCTAAGCGCGTTTGTGCTATCGATGCACCAGTTGATGCAAGGCCTTTGATAGAGGAAAGTAAGTTTTCTTGAGACATAAGGGTCTAGCGGCGTCCAATGAATAAGCCAATCAACAAACCTAAGCCAGCTGCAACACCCACTGCCTCCCAAGGATTGCGATGCACGAAGTCATCAGCGCCTTCAGCAGCCACCTTCGCTTTATCAAGCATCTTGCCCTCGACACCTGAAAGACTTTCTTTGGCGCCTGCGAGAGTTTCTAGGGCTTTATTACGAATGGAGCTAATAGCAGCGCCTGGATGATCTTCCGTTGCCTTGATTAAAGCTTCCGCATCTGCCATCAGGGATTTGAATTCACCAATCAGGCTTTCTGCGCCAGCTTGCTTATCCTCATGCGAATCTGAATGTTCGAGTTTCTTAGTAGTCATGGAAATGGATTCCTAATAGATAAAGCATTAATTGCCAATATTTCTATTCTAAGCACTTCTAGCCTGAGATCCCAGCAATAAAACTGTCATACCAGCATTGCCCTCCTTAAAGCGCTTGAGATAGCGCTTTAAACCAGGACGTCGCCTAAGTAAGGCATGATAGGCCTCGCCACCATAGGCGACATCTTCACCAAAATGGTATTCGTCGACTCGGTCGGAGTATCGATTGTTTTCTAGCGCTTCATGAATAGCCCACTTAATACGACCGCCCTCACCACTAGACCCATATCCATGAATCAAAATGATGGCCTTAATACCTACTTCTAGCGATTTTCGTAGGATGTCCGTTAGGCGATCTAGAGCCTCTTCAACATATGGCCCATCTTGCTTGATGTTGAGCTCAATCGTATCCGAGCTCAAGATGGGTAAATTGACAGAACCGCAATGCGGACACTGATTAAACAATGTCCGCATATTCCCACAATCAGGACATTCAGCGTTATGTGCCACCTTTAGGAATCAGACTGAACTCCTTAAGAGCAGTACTTACCCTCTAAACCTCTTGTATCCGTTGTCTTATCGTCAACCATGAGGTTCAAGGTCTTTTGTGCTAACTCGCGATTCTCTGGAGTCTTAAGGCTAGCGTTAATTAATGTGGAGACATCCTTGCGGATTGAGGTGTTGCCGTAACGCAGACCCTTCAAGGTAGATACCGCTTCAGCAGATATCTTGCACTGCTGATTGACTAACTCAGAAGAATCTGACGGCGATGTATTCGCATAAGCGAATGCAGCAACAGAGATTGTTACGGCTGCTAATAAAGTCTTTTTCATCTTAGTTCCTTATTTTGTGACCACACGTTGGACAACAACCCACTTCTTTCGCCTTTGTCTTTCTAAGGGCGGCATACACACTGGATTCTGAAATCTGCATCTTTCTGGCTGCTTGAGCAGCAGTCATACCCTTCCCCACCCACTCCAAGGCTTGATGTGTTTTCGGTACCTGTCTTTTCATTTCATCTCCCAGTACCGACACTATATCACAACTTCTGAAGTTGTGAAGTTGTGAAGTGTAATAATTTAGTAATGAGATACCCTAATAAAAGGGATTTGGGATCACCGCCTTGACTGCGGCCTTATTGGGGTGTTTAAGCCGCTTTGGTGTTATAAATACTGAATAAATAAGAAATTGGGGCTTCTTAAGACTGTCTTAAAGCACCCTACCAATTGAAGGAGATCTATGTCTTTACATTTCACGCCCAAAAAAGGCTTGCTGACTGTTTTTGCTGCCCTCATCACAGCCGCTTCAATTCCGGCCCTAGCGCAATCTAACGCTGCCTGGCCTACCAAACCCATCAAAATTATTGTTGGCTATTCCGCTGGTGGTGCAACCGATGTATTAACCCGCTTGGTATCAGTTGGCATGGGCAATACCTTAGGTCAATCTATCGTGGTAGAAAACCGCCCAGGCGCCAATAGCAACGTTGGCGCAGAAATTGTGGCTCGCTCACCTGCAGATGGCTATACGCTTTACGCCTTTTCCATTGCGAATACGATTAACGCCACGCTCTATCCGAACCTAAGCTATGACCCGATTAAAGATTTTGAGCCGATCGGCATGATTGCCAAGATCCCGAATATTTTGGTAGTAAACCCAAATCTTCCAGTAAAAACGCTTGCAGAATACGTGCGCTACGCTAAGGATGCGAAAGATGGCGTAACCTTTGCCTCCTCTGGTAGCGGCTCATCTATTCACCTTTCCGGTGAAATGTTTAAGATGCAAGCAAAAATTCAAATGCTGCATATTCCTTATAAAGGTAGCGCTCCTGCAGTAACGGATTTGCTTGGTGGTCAAGTGGAATCCATGTTTGACAACGCACCCTCTGCATTACCTCATATTAAGGCCGGAAAACTTCGTCCGATTGCTGTGACTAGCGCCCAACGCTCCCCATTTTTGCCAGATGTTCCAACTATTGCTGAATCAGGCTATCCCAGTTTTGATGTGCAGTCTTGGTTTGCATTAGTCGCTCCAGCCGGAACTCCAAAACCAGTCATTACACAACTCAATGCAGCTCTGAATAAAGCACTTAACTCACCTGAGGTGCGTCAGCGCATGCAAGAGTTAGCCGCAACACCAGAGCCTGGTACCCCAGAAAAAATGGCGGCATTTGAAGCATCCGAAGTGAAGCGCTGGCGGGATGTTGTGAAGGCTTCTGGCGCTAAAGCCGAATAATTCATTATGTTTCCGATTGATTTTTTTTGGGGGGCTGCACAACGTTGGCCCGATCGCATTGCCATTGACACACCGAGTGGCCCGATTCATTACGCCACCTTAGCTAAGCGTGTTAAAGCACTAGCAGCGGGGCTTACCGCATTAGATCCAACTTTACAGAGTCGAGTAGCTATTTGCGCGGGTAATAGCGATGATCACATTACTGCCCTGCTAGCAATTTTGGCTTGCGGCAAGGTATGGGTACCACTGAACCCTAAGAGCACCCACCCTGAGATTCAGCGCATTGTTAATGTCACCGAGCCTTCTATTGTGATTTTGGATGCCGCCAATCAAGCATTACTGAAAGGCGCTGCGGGAGCATGGGTTTATACAGGCGCTGATTCTGACGCTTCTGCGCGCAGCATGAATGAATTAATTCAATTGCACGAGGATGCTCCGCAACCTTCTTTTGAATTACCTCTAGATGCAATTCAGGCGATCAAATTTACTGGCGGCACAACTGGGGCACCTAAAGGTGTGATGCAGCCCTACCGCGCTTGGATGGCAAACATCACTAATCAGATTCAGGTATGGGGATTTGATGAGCATGAGCGCTATGTTGTTGCTGCTCCGATTACCCATGGCACATCTACCTATATCGTTCCCATCTTGGCGCAAGGTGGTTGTCATGTGATTCTGGATGGTGCAGGCGCTGAAGTAGTGAGAACAGCCTTTCGTGAACGACGCGGTACTGTTTGCTTCATGCCGCCAACTCTTGTTTATATGTTGATGGCATTACCTAATGCATCTAGAGATGATTATCCAAAATTACGAAGGTTGATTTATGGGGGTGCGCCAATGCCTCCAGAGCAGGTTCGTAAGGTGCGTGATTTCTTTGGTCCAGTGCTGGGTACGACCTATGGTCAAACCGAAGCGCCGCAAATTTTGACGGTCATGCGGCCCGAGGATTTTGAAGATCCCAACAACTGGGCAGCCGTTGGCAGGCCTACTTGGTTTAGTGATGTGGTCATCATGTCACCCGAAGGAAAACTATTACCTACCGGTGAAATCGGTGAAGTAGTTGCCCGAGGTGATCTGCTGATGAATGGCTATTGGCGCATGCCTGAAAAGACAGCTGAAACCATTATCGATGGCTGGCTTCATACTGGTGATCGCGGCCTAATTGATGAACGTGGATTTTTGTATCTCAAGGATCGCCTTAAGGACATCGTGATTACTGGCGGATTTAATGTGTACCCAGTGGATGTTGAGAACGCCTTAAGTCAGCACCCTGCCGTTCACGAATGCCTTGTCTTTGGTCTCCCTGATGAAAAATGGGGTGAAACTGTTCAAGCTGCCGTCCAATTACATCCTGGGCAAAAAGCGGATGAAGCAGAGCTAATTGCATTTGTTCGAAATTTATTGGGGCCAGTACAAACTCCTAAACGTGTTCACTTCTACGACAGCTTGCCTCGCTCCAATGTAGGAAAGTTACTGAAGAGTGCAGTGATTCAAAAACTTCAAACTCCTGCCTAGACAATATTTAATACTTATAGACTATGACTGACAAAAAAACTCCTATCACTGGCTTATGCACCCACACCCTGACTAGCCTGCATTATCGCGATGCAGATTTGGTAGAAGATTTAATGGGCAAGAAAACATTTACCGAAGTGATGTTGATGCAGATCCTCGGTAGAGAGCCTCGTGGTGTCGATATCCGCATTACTGATGTGGTGCTCATTGTGCTGATGGAGCATGGGCTAACGCCTAGTGCGATTGCCACACGCTTGATCTATATGAGTGCCCCAGAGAACCTTCAGGGCGCAGTATCTGCTGGCTTACTTGCTGTAGGCAGCTCCTTTATTGGCACAATGGAAAATTGCTCTGCCTTGCTAGATCGGATTATTGCCTCTAAAGACCAATATGCTGAAGCCCTTTTGATTGCGCAACATTACAAGAGCATTAAAGGTGCCGTTCCTGGCTTTGGTCATCACTTACATAAGCCCGTAGATCCACGTGCTTACAAACTATTAGACATGGGCCGCGCTGAGAAAGAACTTAAAGGCAATCACATTCGTGCGCTAGAAACTTTATCCAAGGCAGTGGATGAAGTGGCTGGTCGTCCTATTACGATTAATGCGACTGGTGCCGTTGCCGCCCTGCTTGGTGAGATTGGCATACCTACTGCTGTAATGCGTGGCTTTGCCGTTATATCCCGTTCGGCTGGCTTAGTGGCCCATATTGTTGAGGAACAACAAAGCCCATCCGGTCGCTTTATTTGGGACACCATTGAACATGCCATTCCGTTTGTGGATGGCGCCAACAAGATTGGCTAATGATGGGCTCTAGAGAATGTGTATTAGTTACAGGTGCTAGCCGCGGCATTGGGCGCGCAATATCAGAACGCCTGATTGCCGATGGTATGCATGTGATTAATTTTGATAAAGAAGCGCCTGCAAAAATTACTGAGCATGAAATTTTTGTCAAAGTAGATGTTTCAGATGAAAAAGTATTGCGTGATGCATTGGCAGATGCGACTTCCAGTCATTTGATTACTCGCTTAGTGAATAACGCAGGTATCGTTCGCCCTGCCACTATAGAGAAAACTACGATTGCAGATCTTCAGGCTGTAATGAGCGTCAATGTCGCCGCTGCCATTATTTGCGTTCAAGCCGTACTCCCCGCCATGAAAGCCGCTCATTTTGGTCGTATTGTGAATATCGCTAGTCGCGCAGCTTTGGGCAAAGAAGAGCGAATTTCCTATGCAACCTCGAAAGCAGGATTGCTAGGCTTGACTCGCACATTGGCTTTAGAGCTGGCTAGCGATGGCATCACGGTGAATGCTATTGGGCCAGGCCCTATTGCTACAGAGCTCTTTCAGAGTGCGAATCCTCCTGGCGCACCTGCTACACAACATATCTTGGATAGCGTCCCGCTAGGTCGTATTGGCCAACCAGACGAAGTTGCCCATATTGCTGCTTCACTACTGGATCATCGCGCCGGCTTTACTACTGGTCAGATTGTTTATGTTTGTGGCGGCATGACAGTGGGACTGACCCAATAAATGGAAAGTAAACATCCTCCTGGTTTACCAACTGATCTCACTAATCGGGTGGTCTTTGTTTCTGGCGGTGGATCTGCTGGGCCAGGTTGGAGCATCGGTAGAGCCTCGTGTGTGACCTACGCCCGATTAGGCGCAAAGGTTTGCGTGGTCGATCGCGATCAAGCATCTGCAGAAGAAACAACCCAGATCATTTTGGATGAAGGCGGTATCGCCCAGACATTTGTTGGCGATGTTTCTGAAGAACTTGATGTAACAAGACTCTTTGACGAAGCACGTAAACAATTTGGTCCTATTGATGTTCTGCACCACAACGTGGGCATTGGCAAAGTTGGCGGACCAATGGAAACCAGTGCTGAAGATTTTGATCGCATTCATAAAGTTAATGTGCGGAGCTTATTGCTAGCAGCTCAAGAAGTCTTACCTGAAATGGTGTCGCGCGGTACCGGCAATATCATTGCCATTTCCTCTGTGGCCGGTATGCGCTACTTAGGCTACCCACATTTAGCCTACAGCGTTACCAAGGCTGCTAATACCCAATTTATTAGGATGATTGCTCAACAATATGCGGATAAAGGAATTCGGGCCAATACAGTAGTGCCAGGCCTAATAGATACTCCACGTATTGCCCATACCGTAGCAAAGATGTTCTCTGAAAACGGTCTTGATGAAGCTCGTGCCGCACGTGATAAGCAGGTACCTATGGGACGCTCTGGCACAGCCTGGGACGTAGCAAACGCTTGCGCCTTTTTGGTCTCAGATGCTGCTGCCTACATTACAGGCACTGAGCTGGTGGTTGATGGTGGTCTGACCGGGAAATATGTCTAAGCCCCAGAATTCGAGACCCGATCCCAAGGGATAGTATGATTTGATGATTCTCTAGGAGCTTTATATGCATCGCAACATCTATCGAGTAGTTTTATTGCTAGCAATCAGCGCTGGTCTAGTTGCCTGCAATATGAATGATAAAAAAATTAGTGGTTGGGAAGTGAATGATGTCTATCACTCGACCATCATCACACCCAATCCAGCAACCGGCGGGAAAACCTATCAAGGCCCTCCTATCAACACGATGGATGAAGCCAATACTTATGAGATGTTTAGCCTCAGAGCTGAGCAGCCTAAGCAAGGCGTCAAGACTTATGAGCTCAACACTCAATTAACTTATTTCTCACAATGGCGTTATTACGATTCCGCAATGCTAGAGAACACCCCTGCTACGACATTTAAAGTGGTTGGTAGAGAAGCTGGTGCTTGTGGTGATAGAGGTTGTATCTTCAGGGAAGTTGTATCTATTCAACTGCCTGAGGCATTCCTCAAAGACAAGATGAAAAAAGGTTTCATCATCACCTTATCTGCCAAGAATGGAATGAAGACTGAACTGTTTGTGCCACCACAATATATCCAAGGCTATATGCAGGCGGTCAACGGATTTAACTGATCGCATAATCACTGCAGTAGAGATCAATAAAGGGGCTTAGGGCCCCTTTATTTATACGCACTATAAATTAGATAAATTTCTATCTTTGATTAGCTTTCGGGAAATACCACCTGCCATTGCGAATTGGCAAGAAGCTTCCGTCATCCACCCCAACCTCTTGAGCGATTCGCTCGTTCATGACTTTGTTCATGGCCATGATCAAATCACCATTCTTTTTGGGGTCCATGGCTAGATTATTCATCTCATTCGGGTCGTTTTGTAGATCAAACAGCTCCAAATCGTTTTTAGCCAACATTTCTTCCATCGTTGTTGGTGTATTAAAAAACAGTGGCGAGAAATATCTTGAGAAACGGTAACGGCCATCAAACACACTACGAATACCCACTCGATTGGCAAAGTTCGGTTCGTGCTGTTTCAAGATCTTAATGGCTTGTTTATTGTCATATTTTCCAGACATTAACCATGAGTAGGTGTTTTCTGCCCAGAACCAGCTTGTAAACATCAACATATTGAAGTTAAACAATGAAGCCGGTCTTGCCGAATCTACTTGAGCTTTTTCAGGTTCTTTAAATAACGGAGTTAAATCTTTACCCTTCAGCCCCTCTGAAGCCTTTTGGATACTTTGAGGATCTTTACCCGTCATTGCCAATATCGTTGTTGCCAAGTCAATTTGTGAAGTAATGGCCTGACACTCTTTGCCGCCTGGATAGGCTGGATGAATAATCATCAAAGGTATATGGTTCTGCTCTTTGTAAGCTGTTGTACCTTTACCGCGCATTTGATGGGTTCCGCCCAACTCTCCATGGTCAGCAGTAAAGATGACGATGGTGTTATCTTCCATGCCGCCATCTTTAAGACCTTGCATTACAGCAGCAACATTTTCATCGCTGTCACGCATGCAATTGAAGTAATAGTCTAGTAAGAGCCTCCAGCGACGATCTTCATTTGGCCATACCCCCATGAGTAAATCCCAAATCTCTTGATAGAGTTTGTGCGCTTTTGGTCTGCCAGGTGCATCGAGCGCTTGGTGACGACTTTCAGGGAGAGGATAGTTGTCCCAGGTAGCCTTATACAAATCAGTAGTTGGTGGCGGCAATATCGTCATGGCATGTTTAGCGCCCTGCACTTGCTTGCCAGGCAAATCAGAATTCACATAGGTCACATCATGTGGGTTAACAATATTGACTGCTAAATACCAAGGTTGTTTTTTAGCCCGGAGTTGCTGACCTTCATTACGTAACCAACCAATGGCAGATGAAAGAGTTAACTTATCAAAGGTATAGCCGCCCTGCTGTTGGTCAACAATATCTCCAACACCCAAGAAGTCGTCAAATCCATAGGATTTAATAATCTTCCGATAAGTATCCATTGGCGCGTCATATGCTTTTTTAACGACATCCATATTGGCTGAGAGATGCCACTTACCTTGATATGCGGCGTGATAGCCTAATTCAGATAAGCGATGGCCAATGGTTTTGACATTGTGAGATAGATCAGGCTGCCATAAGAAATTGAGATTATCAAAAATACCTGAATGCTGAATGTGCAAGCCCGTGTATATCACTGAGCGTGCAGATGAGCACTGCATCGAAGCTGCTTGGTGATTGGTGAACGTGATGGCTTTCTTCTTAATGGCTTCACGTGCAGGAACGGGTATAGGCCACTTGGGAAAGAAATGCTCTTGATCAACCAATACAAAAAGAATGTTGTAACCCGCTGGCGGGCTATTAGGCGCAATGGGTTGCGGCTTATCTGGATAGGACTGAGCATGAGCGGTTTGCATTCCAACAGGTAACAAAGTTGCTCCGACTGCTGCTGCTCCTGTTGTGAGGAGATTACGGCGTGATGGATTCTGAGGCTTATTGTTATCTACGCCTGGGTTATTGTTATCTGAATCAGCAACCATTACTGCCTCCCAAGTTTTGGAATACATTGATATCTATATTGAATCAAACCGGTTGCCGCCAAGGCAATTACAAGAACAATAACACCCGCTGGGTTGGATTGAATTCCGTTCAGCACCAGAAAGATAAATAGCGCTAGGTTAATGACCAGTCCAAACCAGAGAACTATGGCATTGGCACCTGTTTGGCCACAAATACGAATGTGGCCATAGGTGATCACACCAAATAAGAGTAAAAAAGCCATGCTGGCCATTTTTCCGACGATCTCTAGCGGAAAGCCCAATACCAAGACAATCACGATAGCAGCCGAAACTAGCAGGCGCCTCATCTGTCCCCGTCCGAGCGCTCTTGTTAGCCAGGCAGCATTAGCATGTTCCGTGACCACAACCCCAAGGACTTTGGTAGCTGTAAAAATTGTGGCATTGACTGCAGCAGCACAGGAAAGTAAAGCAATTAATCCGATACCAATAAAACCCGCTTTACCCATTAAGAGATTTGCTGCGGCACCTATCACATTGCTTGGATTAGATTTAATAATGTCAACCGGCGTTACTTGAATCGTAATAAAGCTCACCAATACATAAAGAGCGATTACGAATAAGACTGCTATATACATTGCCTTTGGAATTGTTTTCTTAGGTTCAGCCATCGAATCCGCTGCACTACTCACCACTGCAAAACCTTGGTAATTAATATACAGCATGCCAGTAGCGATAGCGATACCCTCAATAGGGCCCACACCAAAATCAAGTGTCGCCGCATCTAGATGAGATATGCCCACAGCGCTATAGGCAAGCAATGAAATCAATACCAACCCAATCGCAACAAGACCTGCAAGCCCCACAATACTTGCGCCTAGAAGGTTTACTAAAGCAAATATAAATACTAATGCCCCACCAATCAACTTGAGTTCAAAGCTGGTAAACATGTTTCCTGTCAGCACCACAATGAATTCGGTAAAGCCCGATGCATAGAGCGAAGTGGATATTAAAAATCCCAGATAGAGAAAGATGTTCATCCACCCGGCAATGAAGCCATTTCCATAAGTTGAGACTATATAACCTGCAGGACCACCAGCCACTGGAAATGTGGCACTTAATTTAGCGCAGGAGTACACAGTAAAAAGTACTGCAATCCCTGCAAGTAAAAAAGCAATTGGGATATGAGATTTAGCAGTGAGGTTGGCATACCCCAAGACAGTAAATAAGCCAGAGCCCATCATGCCGCTAAGACTCATTGCAATAGCTGAATATAAGCCTACATTTTTAGAGCTCTGGATTTGGCTTTGTGGCGATGTAGTCATGAGCACCTAGATTATTTGAACCCTATTGGGCAATTGTTAGCTCATGATAGCGGCAACCATTTAAAACTCAATGACAAACAAATATCTAAGGATCGCTTTGTATAAAGAAAAAACCACCCGAAGGTGGTTTTTGGTAACGCCTTTGGTAACAAGGTTTATGGGTTGCCACAGCGCCTTGCAATACCTATTTAATTGGCGGAGACGAGATCTAGATTTTGACCCTCCTCTCAAGTCTACCAATGTCCATTAAACCCCTTCCCCATATGGCTTAGAAGGTAGACTCCACTCCCGAGTAATCCATTCAAACTTACTAAAATCCATGTTTCACTGGTAAGCGGGATGGTGAGCCCATTATGGGCATAAGCAATGGCGAAGGAGAAACAAAAGAGCTAAATCTAAGCAGATTTATAGCAACCTTAGCATTGGGGTCTTACTCGCTTCTCTCATATGCTGCCAGTTTGGCCTTCAAATTACGCTCTTCTTGAAAACGTTCAGTTTCATCTCGGACAATCGCAGCTATGGCAATGGGTTGTTTTTTATCATCAAAAAGCATGCTTACTGAAAAAGCAATGGAGATAGAACGCCCATCCTTATGCATCGCAGGAACTCTTAACAAAGTATTTCCATACTTTGTTACACCTGTCTGAATAGTGTGAAAATACCCTTTAGAGTGCCGCTCTCTAAAACGCTCAGGCGTAATGATGCTGAGTGCTTTTCCCAAGGCCTCGTCTGGGCTATACCCAAATATGCGCTCAGCAGATGCATTCCAAAACAAAATATTTTCATCTCGATCAGAAATGATCACGGCCTCGCCAATATGACTGACTAGCGCCTTAAAATCTATGATGTCTGACATATTTAATCTCTATTTTTAAGTAAGTTGTCGCTAAGAATACTCCAATAAAAAACCACCCGAAGGTGGTTCTCAGGGGCGCTTCTATTTTTAGTAAGTCTTGTAAGAAAGGTACTTACCTGATAGCACTACTTGAACACGATCGCCCTTTGGATCAGGCTCGCGCTGGATATCCATTGAGAAATCGATTGCACTCATAATGCCATCGCCAAACTCTTCATGGATTAACTCTTTAATAGTAGTGCCATAAACACTCACAATCTCATACCAACGATAGATCAATGGGTCTGTTGGAACGGCGGTTGGCAAAGATCCTTTATAAGGAACAATTTGCAACCAAGCCATCTCTTCATCAGTCAAATCAAATAACTTACCAGCGGCTTCAGCCTGCACCTTAGTAAAGGTCATTTGACCTAAACAGCCTGCAGTAACCCACTCCTTTGATTCGCCTATTGCTTTTGCGATATCACTCCACTTCATGCCATTGCGAACTTTGGCTTCGATAATTTTTTGTGTAACTACTGAACGATCCATTTTTTTCTCCTAGTTTTAAGTTTTAGTGTATCAAGCAACAACCGCATCAACACCTGGAAGCACTATTACAGGCTTGTATCCATCCAACTCACCCTTAGCTCCTTTTACCTGCAGATCCTTTGATCGATTGACTAGAAAATCTACTAAATGGTTTCGCATTGGGTAATACATAGCATCATGATGTAAATTGGCCCGCTTTCTTCCTTTAGGCAAAGTGTTGACAACGATTTCAGCGATACGTGCATTAGGGCCATTGCTCATCAGCATAATTTTGTCAGAAAGCAAGATTGCCTCATCAACATCATGGGTGATCATAAATACAGTTTGATTTGTTTCTTTGCAAATTTTGAGTAGCTCATCCTGAATAACCCCACGAGTTAACGCATCCAAGGCTCCGAATGGTTCATCAAGTAGTAGCATTTTTGGCTCAATTGCAAAGGCTCTTGCAATACCAACCCTTTGCTTCATACCGCCAGATAATTCAGATGGTTTTTTATTTTCAGCATTTACCAAGCCGACCATTGCTAGATACTTTTTGGAATGCTCAGTAATCTGCTCTTTTGACCAATCGGGATACTTTGACTTCACTGCAAAAGCCACATTCTGCAGTACTGTCATCCACGGCATTAATGCATGCCCTTGGAATACAACTCCACGCTCTAAACCAGGGCCCTGAATACGCTTACCAAGCATGATGGCATCGCCGCCAGTTGCTTCTTCAAGACCAGCAAGCACATTCAAAATAGTAGTTTTGCCACATCCGGAATGGCCGATGATACAAACAAACTCTCCTTTTTCGATTTCAAAATCTATTCCTTCAAATACTGGAGGTGCGTCAGCTTTATACGACTTGCTGAGGTTTGAAACTTTGAGGAATGTATTTTCAATCTGCATACGAAACCGCCTTTTGTAACTTGCCAAATGCTGTATCTAGCAACATTCCAACAATACCAATTAAAAGAATTGCAAAAATAACACTGGAGAGCGATAGGTTATTCCACTCATTCCATAAGAAGTAACCAATTCCGGTACCACCAACAAGCATCTCAGCAGCAACGATCACTAACCAGGCAATACCCATGGATATGCGCATACCAGTCAAAATGGTTGGTGCAGCAGCAGGAAGAATGACTAAGAATGCCTTACGTAAAGGAGAGACTTCCAATGTCTTGGCAACGTTTAATAATTCTTTACGTACATTAGCAACTCCAAATGCTGTGTTGAGGAGCATTGGCCATACGGAACAAATAAAGATCACAAAGATTCCAGAAATAGCAGAGTCTTTGATGGTGTAGAGCGCGATAGGCATCCAAGCCAATGGCGAAATCGGCTTCAGAATTTGAATGAATGGATTAAATGCCTCGTAAGCCAATGGTGACATGCCGATCCAGAATCCAAACGGAATAGCTACTATCATCGCCAACAAGAATCCTAAGGCAACACGCGCCAAAGAATAGGCCAGTTGAATACCAATTCCCTTATCGTTCGGACCATTGTCATAAAAAGGGTGTGACAACTGCTTATAGATAGTCTCCCCCATCTGCGTTAAGGTTGGAAACCCAGTTTTTTGAACAGGCTCACTACCGCCCTGACCCATGAGGCTGTTGTACTCACTAGAGCCAGTTGATACCCCAGGCGGCGGTGTAACTTTTTGTGTTGTAGCCATATGCCAGATAAATAAGCACATGAGTAAAATCACAACCGATAGAATTGCGCCTTTAACCTTAATTGATACTGTTTTCATTCATTTACCTTACGTTCATGCTTTATTAGTTTGAAAAGATTTCAAATAGGCTGCTGGCTGACTAGGGTCAAACTCTTTACCCATAATCTTGTCTTTTTTGTATCCCACTTTAGCTAATGGTGGAACTGCAATGCCAGTCTCACCCATATACTTTTTAGCGTCGGTCAACAAGAATACTTTTTCAGAGATGTCCTTGTAATTCACATCGCCTTTGACATAGCCCCAGCGCTGCATTTGGGTCAACATCCAGGTTGCCATGGAGTACCAAGGAATTGGGTTGAAGTCGATGCGATCTGGTACGTTTTGCACATTGCCTAGACCATCTGCAAACTTACCAGTGAGAACCTGCATTACAACTGTCTCGGGCTGGTTAAGGTAATTTGGCGTAGAAATTACTTTAGCAATTAAAGGTCTATTCGCAGGATCACGCGCCATCGTCGAAGCATTTAAGACTGCACGATAGAGGGCTGCAAAGGTGTTTGGATTCTTACGGATAAATTCTTCTGAGGTTCCAAAAGCACAGCAAGGGTGACCATCCCAAATCTGCTTAGTCAGGATGTGTATAAATCCGACCTCGTCATACACTGCGCGCTGGTTAAATGGATCAGGCCCTAAAAAACCATCAATATTGCCAGCACGTAAGTTAGCCACCATCTCTGGTGGAGGTGTAACGCGAATCTGAATGTCTTTATCTGGATCTAAGCCAGCTTGAGCTACGTAATAACGCAGCAAGAAGTTATGCATTGAGTATTCAAATGGAACAGCAAACTTCATGCCTTTCCAGTTTTTCGGATCACGATTATCTTTATGCTTGTTAGCTAACGTAATAGCCTGACCATTCACGTTCTGAATTGTGGCCACACGCATCTGAGAAGGATCAGAACCCAAGCCCATTGACATTGAGATCGGCATTGGTGATAAAAAGTGTGAGGCATCATGCTCTTTATTGAGCATCTTGTCACGAATTAAAGCCCAACCTGCGGTCTTATTAAGCGTAACGTTCAGGCCTTGTTTTTTATAAAAACCTAGTGGGTCAGCCATGATGAGTGGAGTCGCACAAGTAATTGCGATAAAGCCAATTTTTAGGTCTGGTTTTTCTAATGGCGCTTTTTCTTGCGCCATTGCCTGCAAGGACCCTACTGGCAAGAAGCCTGAGAGAGCGCTCATTGCTCCACCTACTCCAACAGCCTTTAAAAACGCGCGTCTACGATCTTCTTGAGGAAAAAGAGCCTTAACTAAGCTGGCCTCAACAAAATCTGCGCTTTGCTGCTCGGCATCCATCATTGCTGAAAGCGAGTTTGCATGATCTAACTCAGATGCATGATGTCCACAGCTGCAGCGGTTGCTAAACAGAGGTCTATCTGGATCAAAAGGACGATATGAATTCATTTATAGCTCCTAGTAAGTAATTAAGATGCCGCTTGCAATGCGTTGAAATGATTTTGTGACTCGATTAATGGGATAAGCGTATGCAGTTTTTTTCTATAAACCTCTCCGACCATCACCACAACAGGTTGCTTATCTAAAAAATGATGATGAACATCACCAAAGCGCAGTTCATCTAATGTGCAGGCGAAACTGCGTTGCGTTGGCAGGCTAACCGATTCCATCAAGCAAACAGGCGTATCTACCGTGTAGCCCTGAGCAATCAATGTTGTCGCAACCTCAGATAGCTGATCACGCGCCATATAGTAAATAGCGGTTTTATGATCTTCATGTGCGCAACGGCCAGGAAGAGTAGTCAGCGTCAGGGTTCTACTTAACTCTCTCGTAGTTGGAGGCTGCTTTAATTCTGCCGAGGCCGCTAAGGCAGTAGTGATGCCTGGAACAATCTCATAGCGCACGTTTGCTTTCTCAAGAGCGTCAATTTCTTCCTGCGCACGACCAAAGATCATCGGATCCCCGCCTTTTAGGCGCACAACTACTGAGTACTTGCCTGCAGCATCCACCAATTGCTTGTTAATGAAGTGCTGAGAGCTTGAATGTGATCCGCATCTTTTCCCTACCTGCACCATCCTAGTGCCAGGACACCACTCCAACATAGAAATATCAATGAGTGCGTCATAAAAGACAATGTCTGCCTGAGCCAAAATTCTTGAGCCCCGAACAGTAATGAGATCAGAGGCTCCAGGCCCAGCACCAATGAGGTAGACGCCAGACATCACTCCATTTATTTTGGGTGCTTTGACTGTTCTTGGTGCAATTTGTTCCATGCATCATTTGTAACAGTCGGCAATAGCCCTAAATTCTCTGTGTGAACCAAAAGTGCCCATGCTTTGATTTGGTGCACCAATACTGAGCCACCACTCTTATCTCGGGACTCATAACTTCTTTATTGTTAGTTATCGACTAAAGGAGCTCAGCATGAAAGAAAAAACAAGCGTTAGCGGTTTATTACCAGAAGCTACTACCCCCACTGTTGCTGATGCGAATCCTACGCGTCGCAAACTTATCCAAAGTATTGGCTCTGCAAGCATTCTGTCCTTAATCGACCCAATGGTTAAAGCGGGTGCATGGGCGGCAGGCTCAGATGCCCCTGAGAAAACGGATGTAAAGGTCAGTTTCATTGCCCTTACAGACTGCTCTTCTGTTGTCATGGCCAACCATCTTGGTCTAGATAAGAAATACGGTGTCAAGATCATCCCCACCAAAGAAGCATCATGGGCTGCAATCCGTGACAAGCTAGTCAATGGTGAAAATGATATGTCGCACATTCTGTATGGCTTGATGTACGGACTGCAAATGGGTATCGGTGGACAACAAAAAGATATGTCACTCCTGATGTCCTTAAACAATAACGGCCAAGCAATTACTTTATCTAAAGCGCTTTACCAAAAGGGCGTTACTGATGGGGCAAGCCTTAAAGCTGTCATGGATAAAGAAAAGCGTGACTACACTTTTGCGCAAACTTTCCCAACTGGTACACACGCTATGTGGCTCTACTACTGGTTAGCGAACTATGGCATTAATCCATTTAAAGACGCGAAAATTATCACTGTTCCGCCCCCACAAATGGTGGCGAATATGCGTAGCGGAAATATGGACGGCTATTGTGTAGGTGAACCCTGGAATGCCCGTGCAATCATCGACGGCATTGGCTTTACAGCCATTACTACACAAGCTATTTGGCAAGATCATCCAGAGAAGGCGCTGGGTACAACTTCTGACTTTGCAAAGAAGTATCCCAATACTTGTCGCGCAGTGACAGCTGCAATCTTGGAGGCGGGAAAATATATTGATGCATCAACCTCTAACAAACATGCAACTGCAGAAGTCGTGTCTGCACCTTCGTTTGTCAATACCGATGTCAGCGTGATTCAAGACCGCATGATGGGTCGCTACAACAACGGTATCGGCAAGACATGGGATGACCCGCATGCGATGAAGTTTTATAACGACGGTTTAGCGACTTTCCCATACCTGTCTGATGGCATGTGGTTTATGACCCAACATAAGCGCTGGGGATTGCTCAAAGAACACCCAGATTACTTGGCAGTTGCGAAGAAGGTTAACAATATCGCCATCTACAAAGATGCGGCTACGGCTTCAAAAACCCCATTACCAAAAAGTGATATGCGCTCCAGCAAATTATTTGATGGTGTTGTGTGGAATGGCTCCAACCCTGCTGCTTATGCAGATAGCTTCAAGATCAAAGCATGAAAAAACAAAAACTCGTCATGATTGGCAATGGGATGGCCGGCGTTCGGACCATCGAGGAACTATTAAAGCTCGACCCAGAGCTTTATGACATCACCATCTTTGGTGCTGAGCCCCATCCCAACTACAACCGTATTTTGCTGTCCCCGGTATTAGCAGGCGAACAGACTCTTGAGCAAATTGTTCTAAATGACCTTGATTGGTACAAGAGCAATGGTATCCATCTTCATCTTGGAAAAACCATAACTAAGATTGATCGCAAAGAGCGCACTGTTATTGCTGATGATGGCACTGTTGAAAGCTACGATCGCTTATTGCTGGCTACCGGCTCTTTGCCATTCATCTTGCCCGTTCCAGGAAATGATTTACCTGGCGTGATTGCGTATCGTGATATTAAAGATACCAATGAGATGATTGATGTGGCGACGCGTTACAAAAATGCGGTTGTCATTGGCGGCGGTCTGCTTGGTCTAGAAGCTGCAAATGGTCTAGCCCTCAGGGGTATGAGTGTGACCGTGGTCCATCTTGCCGAATGGTTGATGGAAAGACAGCTAGATAAAACAGCGGCTGATTTACTACAAAAATCCTTGGAAGAAAAAGGTCTTAAGTTTTTACTGAAAACTTCTACTGAGGCAATTACCCCTAATACTGCTGGCGATCGTGTCGGCCATATCCGCTTTAAAGGTGGATTAGAAATACCAGCTGACTTAGTTGTTATGGCGGCAGGTATTAAGCCCAATACAGCGTTAGCCGAATCTGCAGGTTTACATTGCCAAAGAGGTATCGTTGTTAATGACACTCTACAAACGTTTGATCCAAGAGTCTATGCAGTTGGTGAGTGCGCAAGCCATCGAGGAACTGCCTATGGTTTAGTTGCGCCTTTATTTGAGCAGGCTAAGGTTTGTGCAAATCACCTTGCCGAACACGGCATCGGTCGCTATGAGGGCTCCGTAACATCAACAAAACTGAAAGTAACAGGTGTTGATCTCTTCTCCGCTGGAAACTTTATGGGAGGCGAAGGTACTGAAGAAATTACTCTAGCCGATCCTATTGGTGGCGTGTATAAAAAATTAGTTCTTAAAGATGATCGTTTAATTGGTGCCTGCATGTTTGGCGATACAGCAGATAGCACTTGGTATTTCAAGCTCATGCGTGACGAACAAAGCATTGCAGAAATTCGTGACACATTGATGTTTGGTGAATCCAATATTGGCGATGTTGGCCATCAAGGCCACAATAAAGCTGCCGGAATGACTGATGCAGATGAAATCTGCGGATGCAATGGGGTTACCAAAGGCACCATTGTCAAGGCTATTCGGGAACAGGGTCTATTCACACTAGATGAAGTGAAGAAATGCACTAAAGCCAGCAGCTCCTGTGGCTCATGTACAGGCCTAGTTGAGCAAGTGCTGATGAATGTTCTTGGCACAGATTATTCAGCAACCCCCAGAAAGAAATCGATTTGCGGATGCTCCGATCTTTCTCATGATGAAATTCGTCAAGCCATACGCTCCGGCCACTTAATTTCTCAAGAGCAAGTTCGCGCCGAGCTTAATTGGAGAACACCTAACGGTTGTGCGACTTGTCGCCCTGCCTTAAATTATTATTTGATCTCCACATGGCCACATGAAGCAAAAGATGATCCACAATCCCGCTTCATTAATGAACGTGCTCATGCCAATATTCAGAAAGATGGCACCTACTCAGTTATTCCGCGGATGTTTGGTGGTCTAACTACTCCTTCTGAACTACGCAGAATTGCTGACGTTGCTGAGAAATACCAAGTGCCCACAGTCAAGGTAACTGGCGGCCAACGAATTGACTTACTTGGCATCAAGAAGGATGATCTTCCAGCGGTTTGGAAAGAGTTGGATATGCCATCAGGTCATGCCTATGGCAAATCAATTCGCACAGTGAAAACATGTGTTGGTGATGAGCACTGTCGTTTTGGCACCCAGTCCTCCATGAAAATGGGCGTAGATCTAGAGAGAATGCTCTTCGGTATGTACGCACCTCACAAAGTGAAGCTTGCAGTGTCTGGCTGCCCACGAAACTGCGCAGAAGCTGGCATCAAAGATGTTGGCATTATTGGTGTTGAATCTGGCTGGGAACTTTATATTGGTGGTAACGGCGGCATTAAAACAGAAGTGGCGGAATTTCTCTGTAAAGTTAAAACTGATGAGGAAGTTCGTGAATATTCTGGGGCCTTCTTACAACTGTACCGCGAAGAAGCCTGGTATTTGGATCGAACTGTCCATTACTTGGCAAGAGTTGGCATGGAATACATTAAGCAGAAGGTGGTCGACGATGCTGAAAGTCGTAAAGCTCTCTACGAAAGACTGCTGTTTGATCTAAAAGATGCTCCAGATCCTTGGAAAGACTTTGAACGTGCTGGTGTAGATGTTCGTCAATTTAAAACCATTCCTATTGTCGAGGCTGGAAATGTCTAATACCGCCCAACTTGATCAGTGGCAAAAAATCACAACGGTTGATGAGATTCCTGTTCTGGGATCTCGGGTTATTGAAGCGCCAGCTGGTCAAATAGCTATTTTCAGAAATTCAGAAGACGAAGTATTTGCCGTATTGGATAAGTGCCCGCATAAAGGTGGCCCCCTGTCTCAGGGCATTGTCCATGGAAAATCCGTAACCTGTCCACTGCATTCCTGGAATATAGATCTCTCCACCGGCTGTGCCGTTGCCCCAGATGAAGGCTGTGCTAAATCCTTTGCAGTCAAAGTAGAGTCTGGTGTGGTTTGGCTAAGCCGCGAGGAATTGCAAGCTACTCATGGCTGAAGTTAAGAGCACCTGTTGCTATTGCGGTGTTGGCTGTGGCGTCATTATTGAAACCGCAGAAAGTAACGGAAAGATCGAGGTAACCGGGGTTCGCGGCGACCCCGATCATCCTGCAAACTTTGGCAGACTCTGCAGTAAAGGCTCCACCCTTCATCTCACTGCAAACCCAAGCCTTCAGATACAGGCTCGACTGGGTTCACCAGCCATCCGCAAAACAAGGGGTGAAGAGCCGGTAGATATTTCTTGGCCCGAGGCAATTCAAACTGTTGCCCAAAAATTTGCCGACATCATTCAAGAGCATGGTTCAGAATCTGTTGGCATTTATGTGTCCGGTCAATTACTGACCGAAGACTATTACATCTTCAATAAGTTAATGAAGGGCTTGATTGGCTCTAACAATATTGATACCAACTCACGCCTATGTATGTCTAGTGCGGTAGCTGGCTACAAGCAAACCTTGGGGATGGATGCCCCACCCTGTTGCTATGAAGATATTGATTCTGCATCCACTATTTTTATTACGGGATCAAATACCGCTTTTGCTCATCCGATTTTGTATAGACGTCTTGAGGATGCCCGTAAAAATAATCCGGATCTCAAAGTTATTGTTGTTGACCCCAGAAAAACCGATACCGCCAAAGAAGCTGATCTCTACCTACAGATACAACCTGGTACTGATGTTGCTCTCTATCACGGGATGCTT
The DNA here is from genome assembly GCF_035011225.1 of Polynucleobacter sp. JS-JIR-II-c23. NCBI lineage: Bacteria > Pseudomonadati > Pseudomonadota > Betaproteobacteria > Burkholderiales > Burkholderiaceae > Polynucleobacter > Polynucleobacter sp. JS-JIR-II-c23. Next base: position 1,229,885 of record NZ_JAYGQT010000001.1, read on the forward strand.
TACATCATGCTCTGGGAGAAATGGATTGATGAGTCTTATATCAACTCATATACGGCGGATTTTGATGCGCTACGTGATTTGGTTAGAGATTTCACGCCTAAGGCAGTAAGTCAGATCTGCGGTATTAATGAAAAAGACTTGTTCCAAGCGGCGCAATGGTTTGCTACTTCACCTGCAACCCTATCGATGTACTGCCAGGGATTAAATCAATCAGCATCAGGTACAGCCAAGAATGCTGCCTTAGTTAACTTACATTTAGCCACCGGTCAAATAGGGAAAGCTGGTGCTGGTCCATTCTCTTTGACTGGACAACCCAATGCCATGGGTGGTCGGGAGGTTGGAGGTTTAGCCAATCTACTATCCGCACACCGTGATCTTGCCAACCCAGAACATCGTGCAGAAGTTGCAAACCTGTGGGGGGTGGATTCAGTTCCCGAAAAGCCAGGTCTTAGTGCCATTCCCATGTTTGAGGCATTGCGTACTGAAAAACTAAAAGCCATATGGATCGTCTGTACAAACCCAGCACAATCGATGCCCGATCTCAATGCAGTTCACGAGGGATTAAGCAAAGCAGAATTTGTTGTAGTGCAGGAAGCTTATGCGCACACAGCCACCACCCTATATGCAGATGTGTTGTTGCCCGCCACTACCTGGGCAGAAAAAGTGGGGACAGTTACAAATTCAGAGCGAAGAATTTCCAAAGTAAATCCCGCAATTGATCCTTATGCGTCTGCTAAACATGATTGGCAGATCGCTCTTGAAATTGGAATAGCTCTTGAAGCGCTATTACCAGGCAATAGAAAAGAAGGAACATCCACTCTATTTCCTTACGCCGGACCTGAGGATATTTGGAATGAGCATCGTGAGAGTACAGCCGGTCGCGATCTCGATATTACTGGTTTAAGCTACAAAATCCTTGAGGAACGCGGACCACAGCAATGGCCTATGCCCAAAGGAGATTTCTTTGGCAAAAAACGTCTTTATGAAAATGGCGTTTTTCCTACCAAAGATAAAAAAGCTCACTTTATTGCTGCACCCTATAAAGCAACCGCAGAATCTGTAGATGCTCGCTACCCATTTGCCTTAAATACTGGGCGCCTCAGAGATCAATGGCATGGGATGAGTAGAACGGGAACCATTGGAACACTTTATGGACATGCACCAGAGCCTTGTGTGGAGATGTCACCCAAAGATGCTGGCAGGATGAATTTAGAAAATGGTGATTTAGTTCATGTCACCAGTCGCAGAGGTAGTGAGATCTTCCCAATCAAAGTCTCAGACGATATCGCCTCCTCGCAAGCCTTTATTGCCATGCACTGGGGTTCTGAATTTATTTCAGGCGCTGCTGGTAAAACACCGGGCCGCGGAGTCAACGGCCTTACTTGCAACATGATCGACCCTGTATCCGGTCAGCCCGAACTGAAACATTCAGCCGTCAAGATTTTGCCAGCAAACCTTCCCTGGCATTTAGTGGCTTTCGGCTTATTTTCCAAAGAAGAAGTATTTTTTGTTCAAAATAGTTTGCGCAGCATCTTGCCTCATTTCGATTCCGCCCAATGCGTTCTATTTGGTAGAGAGCAGGATGGTGACCTCATTGGGATTTCATTCAAGGCCGCCCACCACGATGACCCGCTAGAAGAATCAGACTCTCTTGCCGCGCAAGCTTTAAAGCAAATAATACGTAAATTTAAGTTGGATGAGGAATCTGGAGAGCCCGTGATGCGCTATATCGATAAGCGCAGAGGCGTAGTACGACTTGTTCGCGCTCAAGAGAAGGTTCTATCTGCAATGCTGACTGGCTCCATTGAAAGCCTAGCAAGTACTACCTGGTTAAGAGAGTACCTAGAAAGCGGCTTAGATGCAAAAACCCTTGGTCGGTCTTTGTTGATGCCTGTTAGCAAACCCCCTATAGAAATTAAACCCAAAGGTAAGGCAATTTGTAATTGCTTTAATGTATCTGCAGACACAATGAAGCAATGCTTAAGCAAGATGCCAGCAGGAACCTCCCCCGAAGACGCCATGACCTCTCTTCAATCTGAAACGCAATGTGGAACCAATTGCGGTTCCTGCAAACCCGAAGTCAAGCAAATTATTGTCAGCTTTCTCAAGAAAGTGGAAGTAGCGGCATAATCCTTCAATGAGCATCAAATCATTCTTAAAAGTCATTGGCCGAGGCAGCAAAGGCGCCGGCGACCTTGATCGCAATCAGGCAAAAGAAGTCTTCACACAAATTCTAGATGGCAATGTCAGCGATCTAGAGCTGGGTGCATTTTGTATTGCTATGCGCATCAAGGGTGAGTCTGTCTCTGAGCTCATGGGCTTTATGGACGCCCTACAACCGCATCTGAATTTACTGAATCTTGGCACACGCCCCACCATAGTCTTACCAAGTTATAACGGGGCTAGAAAGCAAGCAAACTTAACGCCACTTCTTGCTGGCATGCTGTCTAGTTATGGTTTTACAGTGCTTGTTCAGGGGGTCGAAAAAGATCTAACCAGGGTAACGAGCCATGAAATTTTTAAGTCTCTTGGCTGGCCAATTCTCAAGTCCAAAGATGAATTTGGCGCCCTCCTGGCATTGAATCAACCGATCTTTTGCCCTCTTAATGTGATTTCCCCAGCCCTTCAAAAATTATTAGATATCAGAGAAAGAATTGGTCTGCGGAATACTGGTCATGTGCTGGCAAAACTGATTAATCCAACGCTTCAGAGCTCTTGGCAAGTTTCTAACTACACCCACCCAGAATATCCAGAAAAACTACGAGAATTTTTTCAACTTCGTTCAGCAAATGCAATTTTGATGAGGGGAAGCGAGGGTGAGCCAACCGCTTCTCTGCAGCGATTGCCAGAAATGCATTTTTTGCTTCCAAATGCGAATGAAATGACAACCCCCGAAGAGCGCTTTGAAGATCTCAGACCGTTTTTAGAGATTGACGCCATTTCAACGGCATCCGTTACCGAGCAAATTCTATCTGGGCAAGTCAAATGTCCGAGCTCAATTCTCAGGCAAGCCATTCAAATATCTACGATGGCTGGATTACACTAAGTCATGCTCAAAATAGTTAAACGTTTGGCATGGGTTTCGCTAGGCGCAATGGTTGCACTTGGATTGGCTTTAATTGTTACAAAACCACCGGCATCACCATTACTGCTTGCATCACTGGGTGGCTCTACGATATTTCTGTTTGGCTTGACTGGCGCTCCTGCAGCACAGCCAAGAGCTTTATTTGGCGGGCACCTCATCAGCGCACTTATTGGTATTGTCTGCTACCAGCTCTTTGATGATGCTTTATGGGTTTACTTGCTTGCGGAGGTAATTACTTTGGCGGTCTTGTTGCTTACACAAACTGTACATCCGCCAGCTGGTGCAAATCCACTTATCATGATCCAGGCGCACGCTGGCTTTGGCCATCTCGTAGCAGTAGTTTTGGTAGGGGTGACAATTCTTGCGGTTGTAGCAGCCATCTGGAGTCGCCTCACTCCCGGGAAAGCCCTGCATTACCCAGTGAAGTGGAATGAACCTTCACCACAATCCAAGGATTGGAGTGTTTGGGGGTAGCACAGCTTAGCCTAACGAACGCTTTATTAAAGCCTTGTTTAAAAAACTCGCCAAGGTCAACACAAGAGAGTCGGCCAAAACAGGATGCAAGGCAAAGTTATAGCTATTAGTTCCAGCCATTACTATAAAAATACTTAAGAAAACCGCTGGCGGATGCATACACCCCAGTAAATACATTCCAACTATCGTGCCAATGACGGCGAATGGAATGCCCACAGAAATCGATGGCATCAGATAAACACAAATGAAGGCTACGCAGGAAGCTAATAGATTTGCCTCTATTAAAGTTAAGGGCGAAAAGAATTTACTATTGGGAAATAGGAAAATGCATAAAGCGCTGACTCCAAAAACTGCCGTCACCATGTTCTCATCTTGAGTCATATCACCCCATAGAAGATTCAATAGGGCTATCGCAAAAATAGTTAGGCCAACACCAATCGATACTCGCAACCTATCAAACCAAGAGTATTGGTCCTGAGGTGGTGCAATTTGATGAAAGAAATTAATCAGTTTTCTGAAAATATTTTTCATCTGATATCAATGGATTGGTCAATAGCTTTTACAAAGTCAGACTGAGTAATCATTCCTACCAACTGCTTATTATCATTAATTACGGGGATATGGTGATGACCATCACCACAAAATATCTCAGCCAAGTCAAGCATATTTCGATCTTCACTAATTACCCTTACCGGCTTACTCATTACCTGTCCAACTGCATTTGGTAAGCTATTTAAGCCAGGAACAGCGGCTCGCATAAACCCCCTGATGCGTTGCCCAAAGCTTTGATGAAAATCAACCGCCGCACTTTTAATAAAGTCCTCTAAAGTAATGATCCCAAGCACCCTACGTGCGCCATCTATCACCGGTAACGCTTTAACATGACGATTGCGTAAAAGATTCCATGCCTGATCCAAAGGTGAATCCATGCCAACATATAAGACTTCAGTGGTCATAATATTTTTACACAGCATACCTTGCAACTTCTTTTGATATGCCCCATGCTCAACTTGAGAAATCAGATTGGCTAAATCATCCTTACTGATATCTAGTACTTGGTTATAGCTCTCCAAGACAGCGTTAATTTCTTGGTCCTCGATCTTACGATTTCGTTTTTGCAGTGGAGATGAATCCAAGACGGCCTTAGGGCGTTGCGGATATGGCCTGCCCGTTAGGGAGTTATAAATAACTGCGCACAAAACCAATAAAACAGCATTACCCAAGACCGGGAAAAGCACAAAATGAAAGTCTACCATTCCGCCCAAAGGAATCAAAAGGGCCAAAGCTGCAGCAGGCGCGTGTAAGCAACGCAAAGTAAACATTGCCAAAATTGCGAGCCCAACGGACAGGGGGATTAATAATGGCAATTCGTGAACAAACTGCGTACAAGCAACACCTATCAAAGCAGAAACGCAACTACCCCCTATAACCGCCCATGGTTGCGCCATTGGGCTTGAGGGCAAGACAAATAATAAAAATGCAGTGGCACCCATCGAGGCGACAATCCATGGTGATGCGTTTCCGTAACTTGCAAGCAATAAACCAAGACCCATTATTGCGAGCAAGCCCAGCACAACTCCTAAAGCCGATCTAAACCTCTCTAACCAAGAAACTGAGGTAGTTTCCGGAAGAAAAATGGTAATTAACTTTTTAAAAAAATGTCTCAAAAGCGATCTCATTAAAGGCTTATTTTGAATGCACCAAAAGTGGTACTAATTTTGCTATTGTATGCAAATCCCTGTTTATTCTTATTATTCCGAAAGATTAACCGCAAAGTACTATGGAACAAAAACTACCCCTACCCCCTTTTACTAAAGAAACAGCAATTCAAAAAATTCGAATGGCTGAAGATGCTTGGAATACAAGAGATCCCGAGAAGGTTTCCCTGGTTTATACGGAAGATACTATTTGGCGAAATCGGGCTGAATTCCCTAAAGGCAGAGAACAAGTCAAAGAGTTTCTTCGCCGCAAATGGGCCAAGGAGCTTGACTACCGCCTGATTAAGGAATTATGGGCATTTACAGATAACCGCATTGCGGTTCGTTTTGCCTACGAATGTCATGATGACTCTGGTAACTGGTCGCGAAGCTTTGGTAATGAGAATTGGGAGTTCAATGAAAATGGTTTCATGATGAGACGTTTCGCTAGCATCAATGATTTACCCATTAAAGAATCTGACCGAAAGTTTTTTTGGCCCCTAGGAAGAAGGCCTGATGACCATCCAGGACTAAGTGATTTTGGCTTCTGATAATTTAGATTCACTCGGAGGCTTTGCTCATGCGCTGATCCATAGTCGCCAGCATGTTTCTCCTAAAAGACTGATTGCACCAGGCCCTAACCTACCCCAGAAATTAGAAATTTTGAATGCGGCTGGAGCCGCTCCCGACCATGGAAAGGTAACGCCTTGGCACTTTTATGAAGTCAGTCCCGAAAGTCGTAATTTATTAGGTGACTTATTTGCAGACGCACTCATAGCAAGAGACCCAAGCGCAACGCTAACTCAAATTGATGAAGCAAAGCAGAAAGCTTTTCGAGGCCCCTTGCTTTTATTGGCAACCGCTAAGCTGAACAATGAACTTGACAATATTCCCGAGCAAGAAAAACTCATCTCCGCAGGGTGTGCAATTCAAAATATTTTGCTAATGGCTAATGCTTTAGGATTTGGCTCAGGACTATCAAGCGGTAAGGCTCTTTACAGCCAAAAGATGAGGGAATTATTTTTATTTAAAGATAAAGAGGAGCCTCTGTGCTTCATCACTATCGGCACTATCTCGGTTCATAAGCCCAATAAGCATAGGCCTGATGCAAATTTTTACAGTTCAGTTTTCTAGCTGAATCTATTGAACTTTTTTAGCTTCTCAACAATTAATTAACCATGCCATCAAGGTGTGCTGAGTAATCGTTAGCTTAAATTGCATTAGCCACACATCCGGAATCAAATATTGCTTGAGTGGTAAGCGTACTGGTAAGCGGGAGTAATAAAGAAAAAGCCCCGTTTATGGGGCTAAGTCATTGATGCATATAGTGAAAAACAGAAAAAATGCCAAAAGTGCTGGCGGAGACGAGAGGATTCGAACCTCCGATCAGAGTTTTAGCCCCGATGCTCCCTTAGCAGGGGAGTGCCTTCGACCAGCTCGGCCACGTCTCCGTACTTCTTACTATTACAACGCCCCACAGTTTAACGGATAACCGCTTCTGAGGGGTTTATTACGCTTTTTAGTTACTTCTGGTCCAGCTCAAATGCCTTGTGCAAGGCGCGTACAGCCAATTCCATGTATTTCTCATCAATGACCACAGAGATCTTGATTTCGCTAGTAGAGATCATCAAGATATTGATGCCCTCTTCCGACAAAGTGCGGAACATCTTGCTGGCGATACCAACATGGGAACGCATACCAACACCAACAACTGAAACCTTAGAGACTTTTGGATCGCCAGAGATTTCTTTTGCCTCAATATGCGCTTGCACAGTGTTCTTGAGCAAGTCCAATGCTTTTTGATAATCAGCACGCGGCACTGTGAAAGTAAAGTCTGTTTTACCCTCAACTGATTGGTTCTGAATAATCATATCCACATCAATATTGGCATCCGCAATCGGACCAAGAATTTGATATGCAATACCTGGACGATCAGGAACTCCAAGAACGGTAATCTTCGCTTCATCACGCGCAAAGGCGATGCCGGAAATAACTGCGGCTTCCATAGTGCTGTCCTCTTCAAATGTAATCAAGGTGCCCGACTTCATCTCAATGTCTAAAGGCATCAATGGGTCTGTCAATGAAGACAGAACCCGGGTTTTAACTTTGTACTTACCAGCAAATTCCACTGAACGGATCTGCAATACCTTTGAACCTAAGCTTGCCATTTCTAGCATCTCTTCAAAAGTAATCTTATCTAAGCGACGTGCATCTTCACAAACACGGGGGTCAGTTGTGTACACACCATCAACGTCTGTGTAGATTAAGCACTCATCGGCTTTCAGGGCTGCTGCCATCGCTACTGCTGATGTATCAGAACCACCGCGACCTAGCGTGGTGATATTGCCGTTAGGATCAACACCCTGGAAACCAGTAACAACAACTGCACGACCAGCATTCAGGTCTTTGAGAATCTTGTCGCTCTCAATGCTCTTAATACGCGCTTTAGTAAATGCAGAATCCGTGTGGACTGTTACTTGCCAACCAGCGTAACTCACTGCATCGATACCCTCACGGATTAATGCCAGAGCTAATAAGCCAGAACTAACCTGCTCACCAGTAGATGCAATTTGATCTAACTCGCGTGGGTTTGCATCCGGGTTGATTTCTTTTGCAAGGCCGAGCAAGCGATTGGTTTCGCCAGACATAGCCGAGGGCACGACCACCACTTGGTGGCCTGCACGCATCCATTTGGCAACGCGCTTGGCAACATTGGCAATGCGCTCAGTTGAACCCATTGAGGTGCCGCCGTACTTATGAACGATAAGAGCCATAAAAACCGTCTATTTAACTATCTGTAACAAGGAAATGAATCCTTGGAGGTCTAAAAAGGGCTTATTTTACAGGGTTTTGTAGGGCTTAAGACCAACTCGTTGACTTTGCTCTAGTGCCGGTTTAGCATGGTGTTACTTTAGTGTTACCTTAATGTTTCCTTTGGAGCTTCCATGAGCCCTGTAAGTACGACCTCCCTCAAACTCACTGATGAAATCAAGCTCCAAGCAGCTAATGCCGCCAAAGATCTTGGCATTACTACACACGCCTTTATGGTGGAAGCAATTAAGCAAGCAAGCATCAATGCGGAATTGCGAAGATCTTTTATTGAAGACGCTAACAATGCTCGCAAGGAGGCTTTACAAGAAGGTAAAGTGCATGATGCAGAAAAAGTCTTCAAACATTTAAAAGCGCGCATTGCCGGTAAGAAGTCAACCTTGAAAGCAGCGAATTGGTAAGAATTGTTTTCTCCCCAAGAGCCCTATTAGATCTCGAGAGACTTACTGACTTTTTAGTTGAAAGTGATAAAAATGCTGCTCTAGTTACTTTAGAAATTATTGAGAGCGCAGTTCAGATATTGTCTGAACACCCTTACATCGGTCGCACCTGCGATGCCCACATCAGAGAGTTAATTATCTCCCGCGGAAAGTCTGGTTACGTAGCGCTATACAGCTTTGATGAAACTAAAAATGCCGTGCTCATTTGCACCATACGTCATCAAAAAGAATCTGGGATTACGCCTTAGTCCAAATTGGCAGGACACGCTTGCCAGCCGAAGTCAGATGTGGGTAACTAAGCCCAATACCTGCCACCGCGATCAATTCATCATTGATATAGAGCAAGGGTGCCTGACGCTCCCAGGGTGGTATATCAGCCTCCTGGTAGAGGTTTTTAAGGGTTTTACGGGGCGTCTTAGGCTTAATCTGGATTTTCTCCGAGCCTAAGCGCTCTCTAAGGGTGATTTGATTATTCTTTTGGGCAGCTTTTACCCAATCTGCAGGAAGGCCCAATTGCCTGGAATTCGCTGGCAATGATTTGAGAACCCAACGCCCTTCTTCTGAATTGGGTACTTGCAGTGCCCCACGCCATAGGTAGATTTTTCTCTCATCATGCAACCACTCTAATTTGGCATCTACCTTGACTTTAGCAAGATCGCGCCACCAAGCTTGAAGACGCTCTTGAGATGGCATCGCCAACTGTTGCGTTTGCAACCAATAGCGCAAGACATTGTTTGCTGCCGGTAAATCATCTTTAGCAAGAGCTAGTAATAGGCTTACTTTCAATTGATCTTTAATGAGAATACTTTTGCCATCTTGTGTTGCCAGTCGGTTAAGCAGTGTTTGCGCTTCGCCAAGAAGCTCTGCACTGCGCGCCATATTGGCTAATGCTTCTGGTTGAATCTTTTCTAGTGCTGGAATAATTCTTTTACGGACGGCATTACGGCGATATTTTGTATCTTGATTGCTGGGATCTTCAATCCATTGGAGCTTATGCTCTTTTGCGTAAGCCTCAAGCTCTTGTCTACTTTGATTTAAAAGTGGTCGCCATAGGGTGGGAGTTTGATTGCTTGAAACTCCCCTACTGGTTGGCATACCAGACAAGCCAGCTACGCCCGAGCCACGCAGGAGCTGCAGGAGAACGGTTTCTGCTTGATCGTTTTGGTGATGAGCCAAGAGTAAATCTTCGATTCCATATTCTTCACACAGGTCGGCGAGCGCCTCGTAACGACCTGCTCTTGCCCTTGCCTCAACATTACCCTGTTCATTGGAATTATCTAAATGCAGAAGGCGAAAATCAAAATGGATCTTGTATTTTTTTGCCAAGTTCTCACAAAAGATTAACCAGTCATCCGCTGGCTTTTGTAAACCATGATGGATATGGAATGCGTAGATTTGGTCTTTGGCTTGGTTTTTGTTTTGTGTAGTTGCTTTAGCTTGTGCCTTACAAACCATGTCAAGCAACACAACCGAATCGAGGCCGCCACTGAGGGCAACCGCAATTCGTTTTCCTAGCTTAGGACTTTGCTGTGATTTCCTTGAACTTGCCATAGCTCATCAAACGCTCATGACGACGCTCAAGCAATGCGTCTACTTTCATGCCATCAAACGTCTTTAAAGATTCAGTAAGTGCTTTGCGCATATTGCTCATCATATTGTCGTAATCACGATGTGCACCACCAATAGGCTCAGCAACGATCTTATCGATTAGACCCAAAGCCTTTAAGCGCTGAGCTGTGAGGCCCAGCTGCTCAGCGGCCTCAGGAGCCTTATCGGCAGTCTTCCAGAGGATAGAGGCGCAGCCTTCAGGCGAGATTACTGAGTAAGTGGAGTTCTGCAACATTAAGACCACATCGCCCATAGCAATTGCTAACGCACCACCGGAACCACCTTCACCAATAATGGTGGCGATGATTGGAACCTCAAGCTCTGCTTGCACAAACAAATTGCGACCAATCGCTTCAGACTGATTGCGCTCTTCTGCATCAATACCAGGGAATGCGCCTGGGGTATCAACAAAAGTAAATACCGGAATGCCAAACTTTTCTGCAAGGCGCATGAGGCGCATTGCTTTGCGATAACCTTCTGGACGACTCATACCAAAGTTTCGGAGAGCGCGCTCTTTGGTATCGCGACCCTTTTGATGACCAATCACCATGCAGGGCTGATTTTCAAAACGGGCTAATCCAGCGATGATCGATTGGTCATCTGCAAAAGTACGATCACCGTGAAGCTCATGAAAGTCGGTAAATAAGGCACCAACATAATCTAGCGTGTATGGACGCTGAGGATGACGCGCTACTTGTGAGACCTGCCAAGGGGTGAGATTGGCATAAACATCTTTTGTTAATTGCTGGCTTTTTTCGGCGAGCGTTTTGATCTCATCGGAGATGTCTACCGATGACTCATCTTGCACAAAACGCAGCTCTTCAATCTTTGACTCTAATTCGGCGATTTGCTGCTCAAAATCCAGGAAAGTCGTTTTCATAGTCTGATTTTAATATTCAACCGGGACGGGGTCGATACTTCTCCACATATACCAAGTGGCAACCGTACGCCACGGGGCCCAATTGGCCGCCACCTCCCTAGCCTCATGGCGGCTAACAGGCTCGCCACTGAAGTAATTGAGGGAAATAGCCTTAATTAGACCAACATCGTCTAGAGGGAGGATATTAGGGCGAACCATATTAAAAATGAGGAACATTTCAGCAGTCCAGCGGCCAATTCCCCGAATAGCGCTTAATTCTTTGATCACGCTCTCATCATCCATATCCTTCCACTGATTGGCATGGAGGCGACCGGAATCAAAGTGATCCGCCAAATCGCGGATGTACTCTACCTTGCGTCCAGATAATCCAGCGGCGCGCAACTCCTCTACAGAGAGGGCAAGGATATTTTTAGGGGTGACTTTCTTTTTGCTAGCGGCAACCACTCTATTCCAAACAGATTGGGCCGCTGCCACTGAAATCTGCTGCCCCACAATCGATCTCGCCAAAGTATTAAATGAATCGCCGCGTGTCACTAAAAATCCAGATCCAATTTTAGGAATCAGTTTTTTCAGAATACGATCGTGCTTCATCAATTCCTTGCAAGCCTGCTCCCAATAGTCTGGAGCAATTTCTTGCAAGATTGATTCTGCTTTTTCTACTTTTATTTCTTTTACTACAGTCATTAAGCCCTACGCCATTCTGTTAAGCCGCCGGGTTTATCTTCCAGAACAATTCCTTGCTCTAATAATGTCTTACGAATTGAGTCCGCTTGGGCAAAATCTTTTGCCTGTTTAGCGGCTACACGTGCAGCGATACGCTCTTCAATTTGTGCAGGACTTAAGCCATCCTGATCTTTGGAGCCTGCTTGCAAAAATGCGGTTGGATCACGCTGCAAGAAATTCAGGGAAGCGCCGAGAGCCTTCATTGTATTGGCGAGTAATTGCTTTTCATCACCTTGCGCGCGGTTGACTTCGCTGGCCAGGTCAAACAAGACTGCAATCGCTTCAGGTGTATTGAAATCATCATTCATGGCATCCGCAAAACGCTTAGCCCATGGATTATGTGGATCTAGATTAATTGATTGGGCTTTTGGGGCTTGAGCCAATGCGGTATATAGACGACCAAGGCCTGAGCGCGCCTCTTCTAGTTGTGCATCGCTGTAATTAATCGGGCTACGGTAATGTGCCTTCAGCATGAAGAAACGCAATACTTCTGGATCAAAGCTTTTTAAGACATCTCGTATTAAAAAGAAGTTGCCCAATGACTTGGACATTTTCTCTTCATTCACCCGAATGTGGCCGTTATGCATCCAGTAGTTAACGAAGGGGGCATCATCTTCTTTACGGTCTTTGCCATACAAAGCGCCTTCGCTTTGCGCAATTTCATTTTCGTGGTGCGGGAATTGCAAATCGGCACCGCCACCATGAATATCAAAATGCTCGCCCAGTAAGTCACAAGACATTGCTGAGCACTCAATATGCCAGCCTGGACGGCCTTCGCCCCAGGGCGATTTCCAGCGAGTATCAGCCGGCTCTTCTGCTTTAGCACTTTTCCATAAAACAAAATCCAGTGGGTCACGTTTGCCATCACCCACTGCCACCCGCTCACCAGCATGTAATTCATCAAGCGACTTACCAGATAGCTGACCATAACGTGGCAATAAACGCACCGCAAAATTGACATCACCATCATTAGCTTGATAAGCCAATTCGTTTTCAATAAGCCTGCCAATCATGCCCTGCATTTGGGCGATGTAATCGGTAGCGCGCGGCTCTTGATCGGGATGCATTAAACCCAACTCATCCGAGTCGGCATGCATCGCATCGATAAAGCGATTGGTTAATACAGAAATAGGTTCGCCATTCTCAATGGCACGATTGATGATTTTGTCATCAATATCGGTGATATTGCGCACATAAAGCACTTCATAACCGCTAGCCCTAAGCCAACGAACCACCATATCAAAGACGATCATGACCCTGGCATGGCCAATATGACAAAAGTCATAAACCGTCATGCCGCAGACGTACATCTTGACCTTGCCCGGCACTATGGGCTTAAAGACCTGTTTAGAACGGCTAAGGGTGTTATAGATTTGCAGCATAGGGCTATAAAGGTGGGGCAAGTAGCGCCAATTTGTTAGACTGAGCGCTGAGTATATCGAATGAGCCCGTTTCACACCCCTTCCTCTATGCCCCACAACGCCCCAGCGCCACACCTTGCCCTGAATAAGGTCTTAGTCCCAGCTTTTGCCACTTTGGTATCACTGGTACTTATGACAGGCTGCAGCACGCCTGCCCAGCAACGTGCCGATGCTGAAATTCAGGCATTAAATGCCCAGGAAATGAAGTCAGGCCAAATGGCTCCACAACCCTATTTAGGCGGTTACAGCCCAACTGATCCCCCTAGGTTATCGGCGGATATGGGCTATGACCCATTAAACCCAGAGTTATCGGAGACCGTTGGCGTCCCATTTTTATCCTTCTTGATTATTGAGCCGGATCCCATCACCAAAAATGCGGTGCCATCCGATGTAGAAAAACTGATCAAGGCACGAAAATACCAAGATGCGGTTACCCAAATCAATATGGATCTCAAGAAGACACCACGCAATGTGCAATTGCGTTTTGTAAAAGCCCGCTTACAAATTGAGATGCGCCAATTCGATCAAGCGAAAAAAACCTTGATTGAAATTACCCAGCAGTTCCCTGAATTACCAGAACCCTATAACAATCTTGCCGCGATAGCTGCCAACCAAGGTCAATGGATTGAAGCGCGAGATTATTTAGAGCTTGCATTAAAGCTGCGTCCTAGCTATGCCATTGCCTCAGCTAATTTGGGTGAGATCTATATTCGCCTTGGCGCTCAAGCGTATGAAGACGCTGCGAAAAATGCAACGCTGAATCAGCGTCAATACTCCAACCGCGCTAAAGCACTCTTAGATGTGCTCAAGCCCCCTGCAAAGCGCCCCGTTAATCGCGCCCTCAATTCTGCAGATTCTCTGCCTAGCAATACTCCATCCACTAACCCTCTAGAAAGTAGACCTAATAATGGCGAAAGTACTCTTAAAAACCAATAAGGGTGAGATCACCCTCACTCTTGACGCAGCTAAGGCACCGAAAAGTGTTGCTAACTTTTTGCAGTATGTAAAAAGCGGTCATTACGATGGCACGATTTTCCACCGCGTCATTGATAACTTTATGGTGCAAGGCGGCGGCATGACTGCCGGCATGAAGCAAAAGCCAACAGGTGCAGAAATTGAAAACGAAGCCAATAATGGCCTTAAGAATGATCGCTACACTGTAGCCATGGCGCGTACCAGCGACCCTCATTCTGCAACCGCTCAATTCTTCATCAATGTGAATGACAACGATTTCTTAAACCACACTGCTCCGAATGCCCAAGGCTGGGGTTATGCGGTATTCGGAAAAGTTACTGGCGGCATGGATGTTGTTGACACCATTCGCAAAGTCAAAACTGGTAGCTCCGGCTTTCACCAAGATGTTCCTGCTGAAGATGTTGTGATTGAGAAGGCTACTGTTCTCGAGGAATGATTCCGCAACACGCGAGCGCGCTGCTCATATCAGACTTACACCTCACGCCGTCAATGCCCTTGACGGCGCAACGCTTTTTTGACTTCTGTGAAAAAGACGCCCCTAAAGTTGAGGCTGTATTTATTCTAGGTGACTTATTTGAGTATTGGGTTGGTGACGATGCATCCGCATCCTCACCTTTTCAACAAGAAGTTCAGCGTGCCATCGCCAATCTTTCTGCCAAAGTAAAAACGTATTACATCCATGGCAATCGAGATTTTTTAATCGGCAAAAGTTTTATTAAAAAGACTGGCATGACGCTCTTGCCAGACCCTAGCGTAGTCGAATTAGCTTCACACAAATGGGTCTTAGCCCATGGTGATGCTTTATGTACCGCAGACTTTGGCTATCAGGTATTTCGTAGTTGGGTTAGAAAACCTTGGGTGCAAAAACTCTTTTTAACCTTGCCCGTCAATTGGCGCAGAGGTGTTGCCCAACATTTACGTAGCAATAGCCATAGCCAATATCAAACACAGCAACGCTCGGCTGCAAGTCAACTCAAAATGGATGTCACGCGAGAAGCTTGTGCAACTGTGATGAAAGATCAATCTGGAGACAGATTGATTCATGGGCATACTCACTTGCCAGCCCATCATGAAGAATCTTTGGATACCCAGGCTTGGCAGCGCTGGGTTTTATCTGACTGGGATCTCGATCACCCTGAGAGCCTTCACCCTCGGGCAAGCGCCCTACTGATCGATAGTGCTGGAGCGCGCTATCTCGACCTCATTAAGCACTAAGCACTACTGACTTCTCGAGTCGAGAAATGTCTATTAAGAAACTGAGTACTTAGAGAGCGACTGCACCATCTGCGCAAAGATGCGTGGATTAGCAGCCATGACTTCACCGCTTTTCAGAAAGCCTTCTTCGCCGCGATAGTTACCAATCAGTCCGCCCGCTTCAGTGATCAGCAAAGCACCAGCAGCCATGTCCCATGGTTTGAGATCGCTCTCAAAAAATCCATCGTAACGACCAGCTGCTACATAAGCCAAATCCAATGATGCAGCACCTGGGCGACGCAAGCCCGCGCATTGACGTGACATTTCGGCAAAGATCTTTAAATACTTTTCTAAGTCCTGGTCTTCACGATATGGAAAGCCAGTACCGAGTAAAGAATTTGCCAAGCGATCTTGAGTGGCTACACGTAAACGCCGACGATCCAAATATGCGCCCGCACCACGGGTAGCGGTGAATAACTCATCACGTGTTGGGTCATAAACTACGGCTTGTTGAGTCACGCCATTGACTGCGAGCGCAATCGAAACCGCATACTGCGGAAAGCCGTGAATGAAATTAGTTGTGCCATCGAGTGGATCAATGATCCATACGTTTTCTGCATCGGCATTGTGCCCGCCTGTTTCTTCAGCTAAAAATCCATGAGTTGGATAGGCTTCGCTAAGCGTTTCAATGATGGCCGCTTCTGCGGCTTTGTCCACCTCGGTGACGAAATCGTTGTGTTGCTTACGGTCAACTTGCAAGCGCTCCAAATTCAAAGAAGCACGATTAATGACTGTTCCAGCGCGACGGGCGGCCTTGACGGCCACATTTAACATGGGATGCATAGTATTGATGGACAAATTAAATAAGAACAAGCTCCTTGTAATGCCTGCAAAAAGGAAAATTGCGTGACAATACGAAGCTAACAGACTGATTCTAAACGATTAGCATCTATTACCCCCTATAAACACCCCCATTGGCATTGATGAATATCGACAAATCTGAACTACTGCGCTGGGTTTTAGTCGAAACCAGTCACCCAGGAAATGTGGGTTCTGCTGCTCGCGCCCTTAAAACGATGGGCTTTAGCGACCTGCGCCTTATTAATCCTAAGATCAAGGGTGTAGCAACAAATCCCGATGCAATCGCTCTAGCCAGCGGTGCGGCAGATATCCTTGAGTGCTCCTCAGAAACCAGCTCCCTATCTTCCGCCGTAGAGGGTTGCTCACTAGTTTTAGGCTTAACCAGCCGTGATCGAGAATTTGGCCCGCCAGCCTTAGACTGGGAGACCGCTCGGACCTTAATAGCCGATACGACATCAGTAGGAGGACAGGTTGCCCTGCTCTTTGGTCCAGAAAGAACTGGCTTGGATAACGATCATTTGGCCTTATGCACCCATAGAGTCTGGTTAGATGCCAATCCGGACTACCCGTCTCTTAACCTGGCACAGGCAATTATGGTCTGCGCCTACACCCTTAGGGAAACACTCTCCCGGCATTTGGGCGGGCGAAATGCCTTATCTAGCCGGGAAGAAATGGCTGATTTTGCCGACCCTGCGGCCGTTGCAGCGATGGTGGAACATTGGCGCGAAGGTTTGGAAGCAATTGGGTATTTAGATCCAGCCAACCCCAAGAAACTGATGCCCCGTATTCAAGCGCTGTTTGCTCGTAGCCGCCTTCATAAAGAAGAGATTGATCTGCTGCGCGGTATTGCAAAACAGATGCTCCTGAGAAAATAAGCGCATCCCGTTAAAATCAAGCTATGTCAAATCCCTTATTCGACCAAGTCGACTCCATTATTGCCAGAGACCCAGCAGCCCGGAATCGTCTCGAGGTCATCACTTGCTACCAAGGCTTGCATGCAGTTTGGCTGCATCGCATCTCCCATTTTCTGTGGAATCTTGGTCTGAAATGGCTTGCCCGTGTGCTGTCCATGTTTGCGCGTTTTTTCACGGGGATAGAAATTCATCCTGGCGCAAAGATTGGTCGCCGAGTATTTCTGGATCATGGACTTGGCATTGTGATTGGCGAGACCACAGAAATTGGTGATGACTGCACGATTTATCAAGGCGTTACCTTGGGCGGTACTTCGCTTTATAAAGGCGTTAAACGCCACCCTACTCTTGGTAAAGGTGTTGTGGTCAGTGCTGGTGCAAAAGTTCTCGGTGGATTTACTGTAGGCGATGGCGCACGCGTTGGATCCAATGCCGTAGTACTAAAAGAAATTCCTGCGGGTGCGACTGCTGTTGGTATTCCTGCGCGCATCCTGCATCCAGATTTACCGCAAAGTCCTGATAGCAAAACAAAAGAATATTTTTCTGCTTATGGAGTGACACCGAATGTAGATGATCCTGTATCAATGGCACTCAAAGGTTTAATTGATGCCACGATCGAACAGGAAGCCAAGATTGCAGCGCTAGAGAAGGCATTAGCCAAGTTAAGCAACACCCCTGCTGGCATTGATGCTGAAGGCTCTAGTGATACCAAACGCGACCTTGATGCGATTAAACAGTGGTTGAGAGAATAGTGATTCTTAGTTACCCCTTGGGGTCATGCAGAAGAAATAATGTATAAAAAAAAGGAATAGCATGCTATTCCTTTTTTTATGCAGGTCTGGTATTGATTAATGCAGCGTACGTGGGCCAGTGCTATCACCACCTAATGCACCACCTGGAAATTCTTCATCCTCATCATCGCCCTCATCATTAGGCATCCCAAATGAAAAGCTTTCGCCGCCTTCTGGATGACGATTTTCAATTTCATCATCAGTAGCTGCGCGAACATCTTCAACTTGAACCCAAAAACGTAATGCCATGCCTGCTAAGGGATGATTGCCATCTAACACGACCTGACTATCTGCAACATCAGTAACTGTATAAATTAAAGGTTCATCATCTTCAGGGTCATCTACTGTCGTATCTTCATCGGCATCAGGAACCCCTTCAAACTGCATCCCCACTTCTAAGGGCTCAGGGAAACGGGTGCGTGGCTCGATCTTTAACAACTCAGGATCATATTCACCAAAGGCTTCACTTGGCTCTAGCTGAATCGTTGCCTCATAACCGATATCTTGGCCATCAAGCAGAGTCTCAATTTTAGGAAAAGTGCCTTCATAACCACCGTGCAGGTATACCATCGGAGAATCAGGTTCCTCGATGACATTGTTTTGCGCATCGGTTAACTTATAGCGAAGGGATACGATAGTATTTTTTTCAATCTTCATGCGGAATTTGTCGAACATTCGTTTTTAATCAGTTTCTAAACAGCTTTTTACTTTATGACCTCATTTTACTTGAGCAAACCCTATGAACCGCCTCAGGCTCCCTCAAAACTCCCTTTAGGCGAGCCCTGGGCCTTATTTGGGGGTATTAGCCCAGACCAGTTCATGGCACGATATTGGCATAAAAAGCCTCTTCTCATCCGCGGGGCGATTCCGGCATTTGCCCTTTCGGCTCACGCCGGTGGACTCCTGGATAGCCCAATTCCCACCAAAGAGTTACTCAAATTTGCCCTGCAAGATGAGGTAGAGGCTCGCTTGGTTAAATCCAATCCATGGAGTTTTGATAGCGGACCGTTTACTAAAAGGGCAATTCCATCGATCGACAAGCCCGACTGGACTTTATTGCTTCAAGGAATGGAGGCCCATCATCCAGCAGCTGCAAACATTCTGTCTTGGTTCCGCTTTATTCCTGATGCGCGCTTAGATGACTTAATGATTAGCATTGCTGGTATTGGAGGCGGTGTTGGCCCCCACTTTGATTCTTACGACGTCTTCCTGATTCAAATGTCTGGTAGAAGGCAGTGGAAAATTTCAGAACAAAAAGATCTGAGCCTCAACCCTAATCTACCGCTAAAAATTCTGCGTAACTTTAAACCTGAGCAGGAGTGGACGCTAGAGCCTGGCGATATGTTGTATTTACCGCCTCATGTTGCTCATGATGGCATTGCACTAGATGCAGGTTGCCAAACATGGTCTGTTGGATTTCGTTCCCCCAGCTTTAAAGAATTACTGCAAGAAGGTTTGTGGCGCCTAGCCGAATCTTTGGAAGATATTCCCGCCCTAGAGAGCAAGTTTGCAGATCCTAAACAAGGCGCAACTCATAGTGCAGAGCAATTGCCCGAAGAGCTCATCAAACAACTAGGCTCAAAGCTCAAAGAGCTAAAACTAGACCAAATTGATGGATTTTTACCTGGGATTACCGCCTATCTATCAGAACCCAAACAACAAGCCCTTTTTGACGCCCCCGATAGACCCCTAAAACCGAATGCATTCCTTAAGAAACTTGGGTCTAACAGACTTCTCCCCCATGCACAAACCCGTATTCTGAGCCTTGGAAAACAGGTGTATTGCAATGGAGAATCCATGACCCAGGGACAAGCTCCCGATATTCTTTCGGCCTGGCAGAGCCTCTCGGCACATAAAGAACTCAGGGTGGGCAAACTCAAACAGCTTGGTCAATCCAGCCTTTATGAGGCTTATTTAGCCGGATGGTTGGTTTTTGAACACTGAATACGGAGATGGATATAATATTTACTGGAAACTACTTAGGGGCAATCCCTCGGTATATCCAAAGAACAATTACCGGTAATTGTTATTAATTTTTTTAAAGGAATTTACAAATGAAGAAGTCACTCGTATTCGCTGCTATGTTAGCAATCGCCTTGGCCGCTTGCGGTAAAAAAGAAGAAGCAAAACCTGCTGAAGCTCCTGCTGCTGCTCCAGCTGCTCCTGCTGCTGAAGCTCCTGCTGCTGCTCCAGCTCCAGCTGCTCCTGCTGCTGACGCTAAGAAGTAATCTTCTTCATGAAGAAAAAAAGCCGCTGAAAAGCGGCTTTTTTATTTGTCTTCAATAACTACTACCTTGTTAGTTGCTCCGTTAACAAAGTCAGCAATTGATAACCAGCAGGCGTATTTTCTGGCTTACCATCAGCGTTCTGCACATAAACATTTGCAGAATTCTCGCCAGTACTCTTCACAAGTACCTGATATTTTTTAGCCTTCATACCCGAATCATCTTTACTGCTAAAGAGATTAGAGAAGAAGCCCTTGGTGTCGCCCAAGTCCTTCGGATTAACGTAACGAACATAGTAAACACCAGTGGAACGATTGCGATCTTCAACAGTGAAGTTCGAGCGGTCCAATGCCAATCCAATATCGCGCCATGAACGATCAAAGCCAGTGGCTAGCTCGATGTAACCCTGATTGCTGCCCTCTTGCACAAACTTCGCTTTGGGGGTTTTAGGGCTTAGAGGAGCCGCAACCATTGCCCTGGCTTGCTCTTGAGTCATTCCCAAGCGCTCCATCAAGCGCGCCAAGAAAACAGCCTCTAACTCAGGATCATTGGGGCGCGGTGTCCAAAGAGTGGATATGCATGCTCCCCCCGGAGTATCGGTTACACATTTTTCAATCATGCCGCGATGGGTAATGTAAATCTCAGTCTCGCCAGGTTTGGATAGCTCTAAGCGTGTTTTGTATTTGTCCCGCTCACCAGTGTCATAGATTGAGTCTACTGCGCTGCCAACGACGGAGCGAATCCAATCTTGCGGGATCTTGGCGCGATTTTCAGCCCAATCGGTTTCCATAATTCCAGTAGATGGTGAGTCGATCACCAATAAGAAGCCATTCTCTTGCCAAAAATCTTTTACTTGCGGATAGAGTTCGGGGGCTGGTTTTTCAACTACCAGCCAACGACGCTCGCCATCACGAGCAATCCGCATCCCCGGAATACCAGTCATAACATTACTACGGATCTGTACCGATTTCTTGACAGCAGCATTGTATTCAGACATCGTGGCCGTTCCATCTTGAACAATATAACGGCGATCAGCCTGAGCGGTAATCAAGTCTGGAGGATAGGATAAATTTGGGCCACGCACAGCGCCCGCGCTCTTATAGTCAACGGTATCGTTACTGGTAACCGTCTTACACGCAGTCAATACAGCAGAACCGATAACGATTAAAATCAGAATCGAAAAATGTCGACGGGATAGTTGGAGCAAATTCATCATAGTAGGTTGGCCTGTTTTAGCGCTGCCTTCAAAGGCTCACGCAAAGAATTGCTTAAAGGTGTTAATGGCAAACGAATGCCTGCAGTGATCTTGCCCATTTCGTGTAATGCCCACTTCACTGGGATTGGGTTAGCCTCTGTGAACATGGCTTTATGGACTGCAATCAATTGATATTGAATTTCACGGGTTCTTTTCACATCATCTGACATAGCTGCTACGCAGAGCTCATGCATCAAACGCGGAGCAATATTGGCCGTGACAGAAATGTTTCCCTTGCCACCCATCAACATCAACATGGCTGCAGTCAGATCGTCGCCTGAAAATACGGAGAAGTCTTGATGTCCAGCACGCTTGAGATCATTAATCAATAAGGTGCCACGCTCTAAGCTACCTGTTGCCTCTTTAATACCAATAATGCCTGGCACACCCGCTAAACGGACGACCGTATCGCCAGCCAAATCAGCAACCGTTCTGCCAGGAACGTTATACAAAATCACTGGCAAATCAACCGACTCAGCAATCTTCTTAAAGTGAGCAAACATGCCATCTTGCGTTGGCTTGTTGTAATACGGTACTACCTGCAAGCTGGCATCCGCGCCAACCTGCTTAGCAAATTGAGTTAATTCAATCGCTTCAATCGTAGAGTTACCGCCAGTGCCAGCAATCACTGGAATACGTCCAGCAATCTGCTCCACTGTCACGCGAATGAGCTCGCAATGCTCTTCAACAGAAACTGTTGGAGACTCACCGCTAGTACCAACAATCACAATGCCGTCAGTACCTTCAGACACATGCCAATCCAACAAGGAACGCAAGCTAGCGTAATCCAAGCTGCCATCTTCGAACATGGGAGTCACGATAGCCGGCATACTGCCAGCGATGGGCTTTTTGCTACCTTTGGAATGAGCTGTATTTGTCACCGAATATGCACCGATTTTTAGCTGTCTTAACCCTGAAATTGTAACGGAATGCGCTGTTTTAGCTCACCTTTTACCGCGCACAGGCGCTGAACCATAGCTGGTTTGGGTTGATCTACGTAAATATCCTCATAAGCCACTACCTTAAGACCATGACGGGAGGCAAAAGTGAGCAATTCCCCTGGATTTAGCAGGAAATTGGGGTTAGATGGCTTACCAAATTCTTCATTCCCCAGGGCGAAGGTTTCATAGATTAAAACACCGTCCTGCTGAAGCATTTTGGGCAATTGGTCTAAGTGCGGACGATAGAGGTAGTTTGTCACTACGATCGCACTGAACTCCGAACCTATCAGAGGCCAATCAGCCTGTTCAAGATTGAGATGCTTTGGAGTGATTAAAGGGTTACCAACAGAACCTACTGCTGCGACATCTTGATCAACCGCCAAGACATCATGACCCATGCTTGCCAATAACTCAGAGTGTCGCCCTGATCCGCAAGCTAAATCCAGTACCACCCCACCCTTTGGAATGAGGGGTACAAATCTCCTTACCCAAGGAGAGGCATTCAAAATGGCATCGTGCGGGCTAGGCAAGATTAAGACTCAATCGTAAGCAAGGCCCATTGCTTCGCGAACCTCACGCATAGTTTCTTGGGCAACCTTGCGTGCCTTGTCGCAACCATCAGCAATGATGGAACGCAGCAAACTAGGGTCATCCAAATACTTCTGAGCACGCTCAAACATCGGCTGCTGCTCAGCCAAAATTGAATCGATTACCGGTTGCTTACACTCGAGGCATCCAATACCAGCAGATTTACAACCCTTATCAACCCACTGTTTCGTTTCTTCATTGGAGTAAACAGTATGCAGTTGCCATACGGGGCACCGTGCCGGGTCTCCGGCATCAGTTCTTCTGACGCGCGCCGGATCAGTTGGCATCGTACGAATCTTCTTAATGACATCATCGGGATTTTCGCGAATGCTAATGGTGTTGCCGTAGGACTTCGACATCTTTTGCCCATCAATACCAGGCATACGTGATGCTGTTGTGAGTAATGCTTGTGGCTCAGGCAGAATAATTTTGCGAGCGCCTTCTAAAAAGCCAAAGAGTCTTTCGCGATCAGCCATCGATAAACTCTGCGCTTCTTGCAGCAATGCTTTAGCCTGCTCCAACGCCTCTTCATCACCGCGCTCTTGGAAGGCCACTCGTAATTCTGCATACATTTTGGCGCGCTTGCTGCCTAATTTTTTAACTGCCTCTAAAGCTTTTTCTTCAAAACCGGGTTCGCGTCCGTATAAATAATTAAAGCGGCGCGCCACTTCACGAGTCATCTCTACGTGTGGCACCTGATCTTCACCAACTGGCACCAACTGTGCGCGATACATCAATATGTCAGCCGCCTGCAGCAATGGATAACCCAAGAAACCATAAGTTTGGAGATCTTTTTCCTTGAGTTTCTCAATTTGATCTTTATAGGTAGGTACCCGCTCAAGCCAGCCCAGCGGGGTTCCCATGGAGAGCAATAAAAACAGTTCAGCGTGCTCAGGCACTTTACTTTGAATGAACAAAGTAGCCTGATTTGGATCAACGCCCGTTGCCAACCAATCAATCACCATATCCCATACAGACTGCTCAATGACATCCGGAGTCTCGTAATGAGTAGTTAATGCATGCCAATCAGCCACAAAAAAGAAGCATGGATACTCTGACTGCAAGCGCACCCAGTTCTTTAATACACCATGGTAGTGACCCAAGTGCAAGCTACCGGTTGGTCGCATGCCAGAGAGAACGCGTTCAGCAAACATCTGTATTCTTTTTCTAAGTGGTTAAGTAATGATGGAGTTAATGAATTAATCGTTTAATGAAATGCAGACCATACTGGCGTGAGGTGATCCGGTAAGTGCGGCAAATTGCCTAAATCTATATGACTCTCGCTTGGGTCATGAAAGTCTGAGCCACGAGAGGCCAAAAAGCCATATTGCTGCGCAATCTTTGCAAAGGTTTTATATTGATCAGGGCTATGGCTGCCAGTAATGACCTCTATCGCTAGGCCGCCGATATCCTTAAAGTGTTTATAGAGCTCATCCATTTGCATGGCATTGAGTCTACTGTAGCGTCCAGGATGGGCAATCACCGCTACACCACCTGCTGATTTAATCCAGCTAACAGCGTCATCTAGAGTAGCCCACTGATGAGGTACATATCCTGGTTTGCCTTCAATTAAATAATTTTTAAATACATGCTCGGTATTACGACAAACACCCTGCTCTACTAAGAAGCGCGCAAAGTGTGTTCTTGAAATCAAATCATGATTGCCTGCAAAATGAAGTGCGCCTTCATAAGCACCGGGTATACCTGCTTTGAGTAACTGCTCTGCCATCAGTTTGGCGCGATTACCTCGGCCATCACGAGTGCGACGAAGTCCTTCGATGATGCCAGCATGCTCAGCATCAATTCCAAGACCAACAATATGAATCGTCTCACCCATCCAAGTGACAGAAATTTCTACACCAGCAAGGTATTCGATCTTTAGTGCACTAGCTGCTTCTCGCGCACGTTTCTGACCACCCAACTCATCATGATCGGTTAGCGCCCACAAATGCACTCCATTGGCTTTGGCACGCTCCGCTAATTGTTCGGGCGTCAAAGTGCCATCAGAAATCACTGAATGGCAATGCAAGTCGGCATTTAGGGGTGAAAAGCTGCTCATAACCCTATTTTAGGTCAAGCTGGTGTCAATTACCCGGCGCGGCGCATCTAGGTAGTCACGGGACTGCATCTCAATCAAACGGGACACGGTTCGAGAGAATTCAGCCGTAATTTGGCCCTCAGTGTACAAATCTGGAGCTGGGACCTCAGCAGACATGATTAACTTAATCTTGTGGTCATACAAGACGTCGATTAGCCAAATAAAGCGGCGAGCTTCATTTGTCATTCTTGGGGGCATATAGGGCACCCCAGACAAAATCACCGTATGAAACTGGTTGGCAATCTCTAAGTAATCATTTTGTGAGCGTGGGCCGCAACACAAAGTTTTAAAGTCGAACCAAACAACACCGTCCGCCATGTGAAGCGGTCGCAACTCACGGGACTCAATGTTGAGCACTGGATTACGCGCTTCTTTTTGATTACCAATCAAGGTTTGAAACATTTGACCGAGCGTTGCTTGCGTCTCGGCATTGGCCGGGGTGAGATAGGCCTCGACTTGCGCCATTTGAACCCGGCGGTAATCATTGCCCGCATCTACATTCAAGACATCTAACTTTTCTTCCAACAGCTTAATTGCAGGAATCAATCGATCACGATGTAAACCATTCGGATAGAGCTGATCGGGACGATAGTTTGATGTCATCACAAACTGCACGCGATCGGCAAAGAGTGCGCTGAGCAAGCGATAGAGAATCATCGCATCGGCAATGTCGTTGATGTGAAACTCATCAAAGCAGATAAGGCGATAGCGATTTGAAATACGCTTAGCAAGCTCATCGAGTGGGTCTGCCATTCCTGACAGCTCATGCAATTCACGATGTACTTCACGCATGAACTCATGAAAATGAATGCGGATTTTCTTTTCTAATGGTGAGGCCGCATAAAAGCAGTCCATCAAGAAGGACTTGCCGCGACCTACCCCACCCCATAAGTAAATACCGCGTGGGAGCGTTGGTTTGAATATCTTTTTCTTTAAGGTATTGCTGCGGATTTCTTTATAAGCAATCCATTGATCTTCACATTCCTGAAGACGCTCTACAGCACAAAGCTGCGCGGGATCACTTTGATACCCGCGCGCTTTTAACTCTTGTTGGTAAAACTCAATGGTTTTCAATTACATATTTAATGCACGTGAGTCTGTCGCCAACGCTGCTTCGCGCATCACTTCAGACAAACTTGGATGTGCATGACAGATACGAGCAATATCTTCTGCTGCTGCTTTAAATTCCATTGCAACCGCTGCTTCAGCAATTAAGTCAGAAGCATTGGCACCAATAATATGTACGCCAAGAATCTCATCAGTCTTGGCATCAGCCAATACCTTAATGAAACCATCAGCACGACCCATGCCTAATGCACGGCCGTTAGCAGCAAAGGGGAACTGACCTGCTTTATAAGCAATGCCCGCCTCTTTGAGTGCTTGTTCAGTTTTACCAACCCAGGCAATTTCAGGATCGGTATAGATCACCCAAGGAATGCAGTTGTAATCGATATGCGGCTTTTGACCGGCAATCACTTCGGCAACCAAGACGCCTTCGTCTTCTGCTTTGTGTGCCAACATAGGGCCGCGTACTACGTCACCAACAGCATAAACGCCAGGTGCAGCAGTAGCACAGGTGTGATCATCAATTGGAATGAAGCCACGCTCATCCACTTTAAGGCCGATCTTGTCTAAACCCAATTTGTCGGTGTTAGGTACGCGACCAACGGAAACAATTAAGCGTTCACATTCCAACTTAGCAGCCTTACCAGCGCTATCGGTGTAATTCACCACTACACCCTTCTTGTCGGCTTTAACATCACCAATCTTCACGCCAGTATGAATATCTAAGCCTTGCTTAGCAAAGAGCTTTTGAGCTTCTTTTGCAATACCGATATCGCAAGCACCCAAGAATGAAGGCATGGCTTCAAGTACAGTCACTTCAGCACCGAGACGGCGCCATACGGAGCCCAACTCTAATCCGATCACACCTGCACCAATAACGCCTAATTTCTTAGGAGCAGAATCAAACTTGAGCGCACCTTCGTTATCGCAGATCAAGACGTTGTCTACAGCGATACCAGGAAGGTGACGCGCTTTAGAGCCGGTAGCAATAATGACATTCTTTGCGGTAACCGTTTCTTTGTCTTTGCCATCAATCTTTACTTGATAACCATCGGCATTCTTACCTTCGAATGAAGCATGGCCTTTTAACAAAGTGATTTTGTTCTTACGGAACAAGTACTGAATGCCACCCGTCATTTTGGTAACAATATCGTCTTTACGAGCGATCATCTTTTTAGAGTCGATGCTTACTGCACCCACTTTAATGCCATGATCCGCAGCATGATGGCTGATCTTTTCAAATTCCTCTGAAGATGCCAACAATGCCTTAGAGGGAATACAACCCACGTTTAAGCAGGTACCACCCAAACGTGTTTCACCTTTAGGATCATCATAGGAACTAGATTCAGCACAGGCAACCTTAAATCCAAGTTGCGCTGCACGAATTGCGGCGATGTAGCCACCAGGGCCCGCACCAATTACTACTACGTCAAAAGCTTGGCTCATGATCTTCCCTTCTTACAAATCAAGGAGAAGACGTGAAGGATCTTCTAAAGCATCCTTCATAGCAACTAAACCAAGCACAGCCTCACGACCGTCAATAATGCGGTGATCGTATGACAAAGCAAGGTAGTTAATTGGGCGAACAACGACTTGGCCGTTTTCAACTACAGCACGATCTTTAGTTGCATGAATACCCAAAATAGCGGATTGCGGTGGGTTGATGATCGGGGTAGACAACATCGATCCGAATACGCCGCCGTTAGAGATGGAGAATGTACCGCCAGTCAACTCTTCAATCGACAATTTGCCATCGCGAGCCTTGGCACCGAATTCAGCAATTTTCTTCTCAATGTCAGCCAAATTCATTTGGTCAACGTCACGCAAAATCGGAACTACCAAGCCACGTGGTGAGCTTACTGCAATACCGATATCAAAGTAACCGTGGTAAACGATGTCATTGCCATCAACTGAAGCATTCAAGAGTGGGAATTTCTTCAAAGCATGCGTAGCTGCTTTCACAAAGAAAGACATGAAGCCCAACTTCACGCCATGGACTTTTTCAAACTGATCTTTGTACTTATTACGCATAGCGATTACTGGCGCCATGTTGACTTCATTAAATGTAGTCAAAATAGCGTTGTTAGCTTGGGACTCAAGCAAACGCTCAGCAATACGAGCACGCAAACGGCTCATTGGTACACGCTCTTCTGGGCGATCACCCATTGGAACTGGCGCGCTTGGCAATGCAGCAGATTTAGTACCGCCTGCAGAAGCATTCAATGCATCACCCTTAGTGATACGACCATCACGTCCTGAACCAGCAACTTGACCAGCGTCGACACCCTTCTCTGCAAGAATTTTTGCAGCGGAAGGAGCGGCAGCTGCGCCAGCTTTAGCGGCAGGAGCAGCTGCCTTTGCTGGTGCTGCTGCAGGAGCAGCGGCAGGTGCAGGTGCGGCAGCGGCAACAGCAGTGCTATCAATCTTTGCAATCAATTGCTCAGCAACAACAGTACCACCGTCAGCAACAACGATTTGTGTCAAAACACCAGCGGAAGGCGCTGGAACTTCGAGAACAACTTTGTCTGTTTCGATTTCGATCAAGATCTCGTCTTGACCAACAGCGTCACCAACCTTCTTTTTCCATTGCAACAAAGTTGCTTCAGCAACTGACTCGGAGAGTTGTGGAACTTTAACTTCGAAAATAGCCATGATTAATCCTGTTTATATGTATGTGTGTATGTTGAGTTATGAAGACGATTATTTCGTGATCACGTAACCTTTGAGTTTGGCAAATGCCGCATTCAGTAGAGACTTCTGCTGTTCTTGGTGGAGATGGGCATAACCACAAGCTGGAGATGCTGATGCAGGACGGCCTGCGTAGCCCAACTTCATGCCATCAGACATGTTTTCCAAGATGTTGTGCTGGACAAAGAACCAAGCACCTTGGTTTTGCGGCTCATCTTGACACCACACCACGTCTTCCAATTTCGGATATTTCTTCAACTCAGCAGTCAATGCTTTGTGCGGGAATGGATACAACTGCTCTAAGCGAATGATCGCTACATCAGCAATCTTCTTCTCAGCGCGCTGCTTAACTAAGTCGTAATAGACCTTGCCAGAACACATGACTAAACGAGTAACTTGCTTCGCATCGATAGAATCATCACGCTCACCAATGATGGTTTGGAAACCGCCTTTAGTAAATTCAGATAAAGGTGATGCAGCCTCTTTGTTACGCAACAATGATTTAGGAGTCATCAAGATCAGCGGCTTACGGAACTGACGAATCATTTGACGACGCAATACGTGGAAGATCTGCGCCGCAGTAGTCGGCTGAATCACCTGCATATTCGTGTCGGCACATAACTGCATAAAGCGCTCAAGACGTGCAGAGGAATGCTCTGGGCCTTGACCTTCGTAACCATGCGGCAACATCATGACCAAACCATTCGCACGACCCCACTTCACTTCACCTGAGGCGATGAACTGGTCAATCACTACTTGAGCGCCGTTAGCGAAGTCACCGAATTGCGCTTCCCAAATTGTTAAGGTGTTTGGTTCTGCAGCGGCATAGCCGTATTCAAAACCCAGGACAGCCTCTTCAGAAAGAATCGAGTCAATCACCACAAACGGCGCTTGATCTTTAGTGACATGCTGAAGAGCGACATAAGTACCGGTATCCCACTTCTCACGGTTTTGCTCATGTAATACCGCATGACGGTGGGTAAAGGTTCCACGTCCGCTATCTTCGCCAGATAAACGCACTGGGTAGCCGCTAGCCACCAGGGATGCGAAAGCCATATGCTCGCCCATACCCCAATCCACGTTCACCTCACCGCGACCCATAGCGGCACGATCGTTATAGACCTTAGCAACCAATGGATGAGCCTTGAAACCTTCGGGAATAGTAGAAATCTTCTCAGCCAAACGCTTCCACTCTGTTAATGGAATCGCTGTATCGGCTTCATCGGTCCACTTCTTATTTAAGAACGGAGACCAATCTACCGCAAACTTACCTTTGAAGTTGCTCAACACTGGATCGGAGGTTTGCTTACCCTCATCCATTGCAGCGCGGTACTCTTTAACCATGAGGTCACCAGTACCGGCAGGCAATACGCCTTGAGCCTCTAGTTTGTCGGCATAGAGCTTACGTGTGCCAGGATGTGCGGCAATGATTTTGTACATCAAAGGCTGAGTCATTGCAGGCGTATCTTGCTCGTTGTGACCCAATTTACGGAAGCAGATGATGTCAACTGCAACGTCCTTATGAAACTTCATGCGGAACTCAACAGCCAACTTAGTCGCCAACACTACCGCTTCAGGATCGTCGCCGTTCACGTGCAATACCGGGGCATCCACAATCTTCATGATGTCCGTGCAATACAAGCTCGAACGCAAGTCACGTGGATCTGAGGTCGTGAAACCAATCTGGTTGTTAATCACGATATGCATTGTGCCGCCCGTGGAATAACCACGAACTTCTGACATCGCCAATGTTTCTTGCATCACGCCCTGACCTGCAATCGCAGCATCACCGTGAACCAATACTGGCATCACTTGCATACCCAACATATCGCCACGACGCTCCATACGAGCACGTGCAGAACCCTCAACTACTGGGTTAACGATCTCTAAATGGGATGGGTTAAATGCCAATGACAAGTGAACCGGACCGCCGGGAGTAGAAATATCGCTTGAGAAACCTTGGTGGTATTTAACGTCACCCGCAGGCAATGTTTCTGGTCCCTTGTGCTCAAACTCAGCAAACAAGTCCTTAGGCATTTTGCCCAAGGTGTTGACCAATACATTGAGACGACCACGGTGAGCCATACCAATCACGATTTCCTGAATGCCTTTATTACCTGAATCACGAACCAACTCATCCATGCAGGCAATAAAGCTTTCGCCGCCCTCTAGGGAGAAGCGCTTTTGACCAACATATTTAGCTTGGAGGTAACGCTCTAAGCCTTCAGCAGCAGTTACGCGATCCAAGATTTGACGCTTCTCATCCACGTTAAATTGTGGGGTTGAGCGAATAGACTCTAATTTTTCCTGCCACCACTTCTTAATCTTTTGGTCGGCAATAAACATAAACTCGACACCGATCGTGCCGCAGTATGTCTCGCGCAATGCTTGGAGCAAATCGCGCAGGGACATTTCGTTTCTACCGAAGAATGTATTACTTGTATTGAAAACGATATCCATATCGCCATCAGTAAAGCCATAGAAAGCGGGATCTAACTCAGGAATATCCTGGCGCTCTGTCCGCTTTAATGGATCTAAGTTTGCCCAGCGATTGCCCACGTTACGGTATGCGGCAATTAACTGCTGAACAGCAACGCGTTTGCGGCCCATCTCTGAGTCAGCCGAATCAGAAATCGTTCTGATTGGACCTTGCTTAGCGCGCTCAGCAAATGAAGCAACAATAGGTGCATGGGCAATGTCAGTTCGAGATGAACCGTCAACCGCAGGAACCTGTTTCACGTTATCGAAATAATCTCGCCAATGATCAGCTACGGAAGCTGGATCGTGCAAGTAGGATTCGTAGAGTTCCTCTACGTAGGGTGCGTTTCCGCCGAAGAGATAGGAGTTATCTCTTTGATCCTGCATCATGATGCTCACCTTTCATCGGGTTTCCCGAATAAAAACTGTGGTTAAAACCATTCGTTGCACGGCTCTACCGTTTAGCGAATTGATCTGTGCGAATACTGGTACTACAGGTGTAATTTAACACGAATGACCATTGATACATAAAGGGCTTTCCCTGATTTCAAGGAATTTTGGGGTATCTCCCTATAAATGAGAATTAATAAGAACTTTCCTACCCCGCTTTAAAGTTTTACCGACAGATTCAAATGAATTTGATTTTTATTCTCTAAATCTTCAAACAATTAAATGAAATTAAGGGAAATATGAAATCAATTACCCCAGAAACGGAATATCTCAGTACTCGCCAAAGCGCCAAGGTTTTACAGGTTTCCCTAGGCACCGTTCAAAAAATGGTGGAATTGGGCGAACTCATTGCCTGGAAAACCCGTGGCGGCCACAGACGTATATTGGCCAGCTCCTTAGAACAGCAATTACAGCGCAGAAAAAGGGCTATGCGTCAAAAGACCACTCAAAACTGTGTAGCCATGGGGATATTTAGAAGGTCTGAGAATGGCCAAGAATTATTAGAGTCTATTGCTGATTGGCAGCTCAAAGTAGATATGGAAATGGCAGTAGATAGCCTGGAGGGCTTAATGAAGGCTGTTTCCATTGCCCCCGATTTGATCTTTTTGGATGCTCTTATTCCACCTGTAGAGCAAGTCCATTTAATCCATTATTTTAGCAAAAACAAGGACACACAGCGCATACCTATTCTAGTAGATGAAGGTTTTATCAAACTGCACCCTGGTGTGGTTGCACTGGCAGACGAGAACTCTGGCGGTAAGCATCCCTTGAGTGAAAGCATTAAACAGGAGCTTGAAAACGGCTTAATTGACCTCAATCCTCTCATTATTGGCTACCCCGCAACTAATCCAGAGGCTGAGGGAAACTGGCCTCATGGTAGTCGGCATGAGTTACTTGAGCCCCTATTTGTAGAAGCTTTGGCTAGGAAGTGCGCTTAGAGGGCAATTCAGATTGAGAAAGGAGTAAAAGAAAAGGCCGCTATCAGCGGCCTTTGGTACTAAAACTTAATAAAAACAAGCACTTAGATCAAGTAGCTACTACGATCTCTGCCTTCAATCCACTTTGGCGCCTTACCTCTACCAGTCCAGGTTTCGCCTGTTGAAGGATTGCGGTATTTAGGAGCCACTTTACCGCCAGCGCTCTTTACGCCGGCTTTGCGGCTAAATAGATCGGATGCAGTTAAGCCATATTGCTCAATAATCACTTTGGCCTTGGCAATGCCATCAGCCTTTTCATGGGCAATTGCTTCTTTAATCTGTTTATCCAACTGCTCGCGTTGGGCTAAAAGCTCTTTATAAGAAGACATATTCTTTTCACTCTCCGAATAATGGGTTGTTTTATAGGGCTGATATAAGCCATATTAGATGATGATTATATATACATTAATCAATCAGGCAATATATATTATTCGGAATAATTAACTATATTTATTAGGGCTATATCAGCTCAGGTTAATAAAAGACATAATCTTTATAAATATTATATTTAATTAAACTGTTTTTGATTCTCTGAGCATAAATGTACCGCTGGATTTAGCGGTTATCTCCCCCGCTTCATTCAAAACCACAGCTTCGCAGTAGTTAATCGTCTTTCCTGGCTTGAGGATGGTGCCCTCCACCACGATTTTGCCGGTGCTGGGACGCAGGAAACTGACTGACATATCAATTGTCATAGCACCCAAGGGAACCTCGGAAATGCTCCTAGCTGCTGCCCCCATTGCAAAATCCAGGAGTGTCATGATGACGCCGCCATGGGCAATACCAAAGCTGTTCTCATACTCAGGCTTAAGGTCAAGACTAATACGGGACTTGCCCTCTTTCGCATACTCAGGAACTACGCCCAAATGCGCCAAAAAAGGAATTTTGAGACCAAAGTATTCAACGGGTTTTGTATCGCTTGTCATAGAGATGGTGCTTTGAGATAGTGGGATTAGTTTGAATGGTCGGGGCGAGAGGATTTGAACCTCCGACCACATGCACCCCATGCATGTACGCTACCAGGCTGCGCTACGCCCCGACGAAATTAAAATTGTAGCAGTAACTATTTAGAGAGAATCTGCAGAACCGCTTGCAATTCTTCACGCAGACGGAGATCGCCACGAGCCTCTTCAAGGCGATTGCGAGCACCGCTAATCGTAAAGCCCTCTTCATAGAGGAGAGAGCGAATCTTTCTGATCAAGACCACTTCATGGTGCTGGTAGTAACGACGGTTACCACGGCGTTTCTGTGGGCTGAGTTGAGCAAACTCCTGCTCCCAATAACGCAGTACGTGAGAGCGCACACCACAAAGATCAGCTACCTCACCAATGGTGAAATAGCGCTTTGCTGGTATCGGGGGAAGTTGAGAGCTCAGCAGCGCTGAGCTAGCATCAAACTCGGTTTTCTCGAGCATGTGACTCCACTACATCTTTAAGCTTTTGACTTGCGTGAAATGTAACTACGCGTCTAGCTGCAATCGGAATCATTTGACCTGTCTTTGGATTTCGGCCAGGACGAGCCGATTTATTGCGCAACTGGAAATTACCAAAACCGGAGATCTTTACTTCTACGCCTGCTTCAAGAGATTGACCAACACGATCAAAAAAGGCATCGATCATATCTTTTGCTTCGCGCTTATTTAGTCCAACTTGATCAAAAAGAGCTTCGGATAGCTCATTCTTGGTAACGGTGTCGTTAGAAATCAATTCAGTCATTGCTTGTCTCTTTGGTAACTAATTAATTATTTGATTTATGCCTAATATTAAACCTAGCGCAAACGGGCCGCGCACTTTTTCTCAACTGCGCCCAATAAAGCAGCCATTACTGCATCAATTTGGGGATCCTGCAATGTCTCATTAGGGTTTAAGAGGGTTACTCGGAAAGCCAAGCTCTTCTCATCATCTGCCATGCTGCTTGATCCAGCCTTAGGCTTGAATTCATCAAAGAGTTCAATATTGCGCACAAAATTTTGCTTGCTAGCAGCCATAACATCTAACAGGGACTGCGCAGAAACGCTTTGCTTAACAACCAAGGCCAAATCACGTTGCACTGCAGGGAATTTACTCAACTCTTCAGGCACCGGTAAGCCAAGCTCACGAATAGGATCTAAGTCTAATTCAAATAACACCGGCGCTTGTGGCAACTCATACGCTTGTTGCAAACCAGGATGAAGCTCACCAATGAATCCTACTTCAATGCGATTCTTGGCTGTAGTCAAGAATATCTTCGCACTGCGACCCGGATGTAATGCTGGGTGCTGTGCAGCTTCAGTGACAAAATGCAGGGGATCTAAGACACACTCCAGATCACCCTTCACATCAAAGAAATCAACTGCACGGGTTGCATTGGCCCATTGCTCTGGAACAAAAGATCCATAAGCTAGGCCACCAATTTTCTGGGGCTGATGAAAACCGGCCACTTTGCCAGCTTCTTCTTGAGCATTCACGTCACGCTTAAATACACGGCCAGTCTCAAACAGGCGCACACGCCCTGCTCCACGGTTCAAATTCGCCTTGAGGTTATTTAACAAACCGCCCCATAGCGTGCTGCGCATCACACCGTATTGACTGGCAATAGGATTTAGCACTGCAATGATGTCCTTTTCAGTGGCGCCAGTTAAACGCTTTTCACTTTCAAGATCTGTGAAACCAAAATTTACTGCCTCTTGATAACCTTGGAGAGCCAAACGCTGGCGCAATAAATGAACACCGCGTTTTGCTTCTGGTTTAGCACTCATCTTCAATGAGGCTACTGGCGGTTGATCGGGGATATTTTCAAAGCCGTACATGCGAGCGACTTCTTCAATCAAATCTTCTTCGATTTCAATATCGAAACGATAGCTTGGAGGCGCAACGATAAACGCATCACCCTCTTGCTTAAACTCAAAACCAAGACGCTGAAATACATCAGCAACCACTTCATTTGTCAGTGGAATACCAATTACTTTTTCTGCTCTAGCCAAACGCATTTTGACTGGCTTACGTTCTGGCACATTCAATACTTGATCATCTACTGGACCAGCTTGGCCACCGCAGACCTCAATAATTAAGGCGCTGAGATACTCTAGACAATTAACCGTATTTTGTGGATCCACACCACGCTCAAATCGATGCGATGCATCGGTACTGAAGTTAAAGCGGCGGGCACGGCCCTGAATAGCTGAAGGCAACCAATATGCAGCCTCAACATAGATATTCTTGGTGTCATCAGATACGGCGCAATGATTCCCGCCCATAATTCCGGCAAGCGCTACCGGGCCATTCTGATCAGCAACCACACCAGCGTCCTGTAACTTGCCCGCAGAGTCGGGGCGCTGCAAAGTCACAGTCTGACCATTTAATAATTCAAGAGTTTCGCCTGCTTTAGCCCAACGAACAGTGATATCGCCATTCAATTTATCAATATCAAATACGTGGGTAGGTTGCCCCATCTCTAGCATGACGTAGTTGGAGAGATCCACTAATGCAGAAATACTTCTTTGACCTGCGCGGGATAAACGCTGCACAATCCACTCGGGCGTTTTAGCCTGCGGATTGACACCACGAATCACGCGACCAGCAAAACGTCCACAGAGTTCTTTATCTTCTACAGTAACTTTGCACTTGTCGTTAATCGATACTGCTGGTGGTGTCCACTTCGGCGCGCAGAGCGCAGCACCAGTAATGGCGGAAACTTCTCTTGCCATCCCCATCAATGAGAGGCAATCGGCTTTATTCGGGGTTAATTTAATAACAAAGATTTGATCATCAAGATTCAGATATTCACGAATATCTTTACCAACTGGCGCATCAACAGGTAACTCTAAGATGCCTTCGTGATCATCACCCAGGCCAAGCTCACGGCCAGAGCACAACATGCCTTGGCTTTCAACGCCGCGTAGCTTACCTACTTTGATCATGAATGGCTTGCCGCCGGCTTCAGCAGGAGGCAATTCAGCGCCAACCATAGCGCACGGAATCTTGATGCCAGCACGCGCATTAGGCGCACCACAAACAATCTGTAACTCTTGACCAGTACCAGCGTCTACTTTACAAACACGTAAACGGTCTGCATCAGGATGTTGCTCTGCAGACAATATCTGCGCAATCACGATCTTAGTAAATGCAGGTGCTACTGAATGTTGCTCTTCAACTTCTAAACCGGCCATTGTCATTGCATGACCAAGCGCATCACTATCGAGTGATGGGTTTACATACTGACGAAGCCAAGATTCAGAAAATTGCATAGCGGTATCTAGTTAATGATTTGGTTATGCAGGGAACTGCGCCAAGAAACGCAGATCGTTTTCAAAGAAGAGACGCAAATCATCTACGCCGTAACGCAGCATCGTTAAGCGTTCTAGACCAGATCCAAATGCGAAGCCGGTATAGCGCTCTGGGTCGATACCCATATTACGTAAGACGTTTGGATGAACCTGCCCTGCTCCGGAGATTTCTAACCAACGGCCGGCAAGCTTGCCACTACCAAAGGCCATATCAATTTCAGCAGAAGGCTCTGTAAAAGGGAAATATGAAGGTCGGAAACGAACTTGCAATGCATTCGTTTCAAAGAAGGTTCTTAAGAAATCTGTATAGACGCCTTTGAGGTCTGCAAAAGAAACGCTCTCAGCAATCCACAAGCCTTCAACTTGATGGAACATTGGTGAATGGGTTGCATCGCTATCAACACGATATGTTCTGCCTGGCGCAATCACCTTGATTGGCGGCATTACATCTGCACTAGCGTATTTCTTAACATGCTCGCTCGCATAACGAACCTGAATAGGGCTGGTATGCGTACGTAATAGCAAAGGCTTCTCGTTAGAATCTTTACCATCGATATAAAAAGTATCCTGCATTGAACGTGCAGGATGATTCTCAGGACTATTTAAGGCTGTGAAATTAAACCAATCGGTTTCAATCTCAGGGCCATCTGCTACGTCAAAACCTATTGAGCGGAAGATCTCTTCAACACGCTCCCAGGTGCGCATCACAGGATGCAAGCTACCTACTGCTTGGCCACGGCCAGGCAAGGACACATCGATAGACTCGGCTGCAAGACGTTGCAACAAGATGGCATCAGCCAAAGCTTGGCGGCGCTCTTGTAATGCAGCTTCTACTTGGGTTTTGATTTGATTAATTTGGGCGCCAGCACTCTTGCGTTCATCAGGCGACATTCCACCAAGCGCTTTTAAACGCTCAGTGAGAACACCTGACTTACCGAGATACTTGGCTTTCGCGTCCTCAAGAGCTGCCGCATCGGCAGCTCCGAGGAAATCACGTTTAGCATCCTCGACAATGTGGTCGAGAGAAACCATTGCAGCTTAGTTTAGAAAACTAAGATTAAGCTGCAGCGTTTACTACGGATTTGATCCGAGTAACCAAAGCAGCAAAAGCCGCTTTGTCAGCAATGGCCATATCAGAAAGTACCTTGCGGTCGAGTTCGATCGCAGCTTTCTTCATACCATTCATGAATACGCTATAGGTCATGTCATGCTGACGAACTGCCGCGTTGATACGGGCAATCCACAATGCGCGGAATACACGTTTCTTATTGCGACGGTCACGATATGCATATTGACCAGCACGCATAACCGCTTGCTTAGCAATACGGAATACGTTCTTACGACGGCCACGGTAACCTGTAGCGGCATCGGTGATTTTCTTATGACGGGCTCTTGCTGTAACCCCACGTTTGACTCTTGGCATTTATTTCTCCTAATCTAGTCTGAGGTTAAGCGTAAGGAAGCATGGAGCGAATTGACTTAACGTCAGCTTTCGCAACTTCGGTAGTACCACGTAAGTGACGCTTATTCTTTGTGGTCTTCTTGGTAAGGATGTGGCGTTTGAAAGCCTGTCCTCGTTTAATCGTTCCGCCTGCGCGAACCGTGAAGCGCTTTTTAGCGCTACTCTTGCTCTTCATCTTGGGCATAAAGCACCCCTTCAATTACTTGTGCAACATAGGTGGTAACCGACGGTTACTCTTCCTGTACCCAGAAGCACTTCAAACTACCAGCGTCTTACGACACCTCACTACACAAGAACCAGGTAGAACCCAGTTACTTAGCCTTACGAATGGGGGCCAATACCATCACCATCTGGCGGCCTTCCATTTTTGGAAACTGTTCAACTTGACCGTACTCAACGAGGTCCAACTTCAAACGCTCCAACATTCTGACACCGATTTCTTGGTGGGCCATTTCACGACCCCGAAACCGCAGCGTAATCTTTGTCTTATCGCCATCTTCCAAAAAGCGGATTAGATTGCGTAGCTTCACACCATAGTCACCATCATCAGTACCAGGGCGGAATTTCACTTCCTTCACCTGAATTACTTTTTGCTTCAGCTTAGCTTCATGCATCCGCTTGGCTTCTTGGTATTTGAATTTGCCGAAGTCCATGATGCGGACTACAGGTGGCACAGCCGTCGGAGCAATTTCAACCAAATCGGTCTCTTTCTCTTCTGCTAAAGCCAAGGCTTCACTCAACTTAACTACACCGATGGGCTCTCCATCAATTCCAATCAAACGCACTTCAGGAGCAGTAATTTCCCGGTTAATGCGCTGCAATTTTTCAGTAGCGATCTTCTTAATTCCTTTAAAAAAACAATAAAAACCGTTCTAACCCTAGCTAGGCTCGGGTCCGACTTTATGGGATATATCCTGCTGGAGTCGGGCAACGAAGGCATCAAGAGGCATTACACCTAAATCTACTCCGCCACGGGCACGAACGGCCACCGTATTGCTTTCAGACTCTTTATCACCTACAACTAGCAAAAATGGAGTCTTCTGTAATGCGTGCTCGCGTATTTTATACGTAATTTTCTCGTTCCGCAAATCGGATTCGACTCTAAACCCTTGTTTTTTCAGTAATTGCTGCACTTGTTGTGCATATGCAGCAGAATTTCCGGAGATATTAAGGACTACAGCCTGGGTTGGAGCCAGCCAAACAGGCATGTTTCCAGCGTGGTTTTCGATCAAAATACCGATAAAACGCTCTAAAGAGCCCACAATTGCCCTATGGAGCATGACTGGGGTCTTGCGAGTATTGTCTTCAGCCACATATTCAGCACCCAAACGGGCTGGCATCGAGAAATCAACCTGAATCGTGCCGCACTGCCAAGTACGGCCAATCGAGTCTTTAAGGTGATATTCGATCTTAGGGCCATAAAAAGCACCCTCGCCTGGCAATTCTTCCCATTCCTGGCCTGAGGCCTTGAGGGCACCACGGAGAGCCTCTTCTGCTTTATCCCAAATAGCATCATCGCCTACACGCTTAGCAGGACGTAAGGCCAGCTTTACTGCCACTTCGGTAAAGCCAAAATCCTGATACACGGCACGAACTGCTTTATCAAATGCCGCTACT
Organism: Polynucleobacter sp. JS-JIR-II-c23; assembly: GCF_035011225.1. Lineage (NCBI taxonomy): Bacteria > Pseudomonadati > Pseudomonadota > Betaproteobacteria > Burkholderiales > Burkholderiaceae > Polynucleobacter > Polynucleobacter sp. JS-JIR-II-c23. The sequence goes on from NZ_JAYGQT010000001.1 coordinate 1,269,882, forward strand.
TCAGATTGAATTTGATCTTCAGTACAGAAAATATGACCATCGTCTTGAGTAAAGCCGCGCACACGCATCAAACCATGCAATGCACCTGATGGTTCGTTACGGTGGCACTGACCAAACTCACCAAAACGTAATGGCAACTCACGATAACTATGCAAGCCAGAGTTATAAATTTGCACGTGACCAGGACAGTTCATCGGCTTTAATGCATAAGCACGATTCTCCGACTCCGTCGTGAACATATTTTCTTTATAGTTTTCCCAGTGGCCTGATTTTTCCCAAAGACCGCGATCCAAAATCTGCGGAGCTTTTACTTCTTGATAGCCTTCTTGCTGATACACGCGACGCATGTATTGCTCAACTTCTTGCCAAATGGACCAACCTTTTGGATGCCAGAAAATTAAACCAGGCGCTTCTTCTTGAAAATGAAATAAATCAAGTTGCTTACCGAGGCGGCGGTGATCACGCTTCTCAGATTCTTCAAGCATATGTAAGTAAGCATCTTGATCTTCTTTACGCAACCATGCAGTGCCGTAAATACGCTGCAGCATCTCATTCTTGCTATCGCCACGCCAGTAAGCGCCAGCCAGCTTCATAAGCTTAAATACCTTGAGCTTGCCGGTAGAAGGCACGTGCGGGCCGCGACAAAGGTCAGTGAACTTACCTTCGGCATACAAAGAAACATCTTCGCCCTGCGGAATGCTGGCAATCAATTCTGCTTTGTAGTTTTCACCCTGCTTCTTAAAAAACTCGACAGCGTCATCGCGCGGCATTACGGTGCGAGTAACTGGCTCATCTTTTTTAGCGAGCTCAGTCATTTTCTTTTCGAGAGCAACTAAGTCGTCTGGAGTAAATGGGCGGTGATAAGAGAAGTCGTAGTAAAAGCCATTCTCGATTACTGGACCAATGGTTACTTGTACCTCTGGAAATAATTCTTTTACAGCGTAAGCCAACAAGTGAGCTGTGGAGTGACGCACAATCTCAAGAGCCTCAGGACTTTTGTCGGTGATGATAGCTAATTGACTGTCTTTATCAATCACAAAACTGGTATCCACCATCTTGCCATCTACGATGCCGCCTAAGGCAGCTTTTGCAAGACCACTACCGATGCTTTGAGCAACATCCGCTACGCGAACTGGTGCCTCAAACTCACGTTTTGATCCATCGGGTAGAGTAACTACAAGCATGATGACCCCATCTTATTTACGGAACTTCATTACTGACATCTTTCCCAAAAAGAAAGCGCGGTAGCTTTTGGGCATCCGCGCCTCTTTGAAGCCATGATTAGCGCTTCTTTTGGGTCTTATTCGTTGGTAGGCTCGATTGGACTCGAACCAACGACCCCCACCATGTCAAGGTGGTGCTCTAACCAGCTGAGCTACGAGCCTATACAGCCATAGAGTTTATCACCGGCGGCGCACTTGGGTGACCCCTTTGACCTCTTCTAAGCTGTTTTGCACGACTCGTAGCACTTCAGAATCCCTCACTTCAATCGTTAAAAGGATCTGGGCGAGACCTTTTTTGGCTGATTTACGCAAGTCGATCACATGCACGCCCTGCCTAGTCAGTATTTCAAAGAGTTCTCGCATGAGCTCCGGGCGATCTAGGCCAGTCACCACTAAATCAGCTGGAAACACGCGTTTTTGCTCTGGATTGACCACTGGGTCTGCAGCAGAAGCAGTCCAAGCCGTTTGGATGACCCGCTCAGGCGCTCTTTCCAAAAGGCCTCTAAAGGTTTTGCAGGAGCGACGATGAATCGAAATGCCTCTACCTTGTGTCACAAATCCCGCAATCGAGTCCGGTGGAACGGGCCGGCAGCAACGCGCCAACTGGGTCAATAATGAATCCACGCCAACGACCAAAACATCGCCACCTCGCCCTGCTTTATGACTGCTGTTGCGTAAAACTATTTCTGATGTTGTGGATGGAGTCTTTAATTCAGGAATTGCTTCAGCTTTACTCTCCACAGCTTTTCCAGATTGCCCAGCCTCTTCATCATCAAGTGCATTAAACCAGGCTCGCACTCGTTGGCGCGCTCTTTGTGAGCGCACGTAGTGCTTATCAGGACTAATCCAATCACGTGATGGTCCACCGTGCTTGACAGCAATGATCTCAATCGTTTGGCCATTCTTCAACGCAGTCTCTAGCGGAACCATTGCACCATCGACTCGTGCACCCCTGCAGCGATGCCCAAGATTGGTGTGCACCGCATAAGCAAAGTCAATTGGCGTTGAGCCCTTCTCCAATGAAATCACTTTTCCCAAAGGCGTGAGCACATAAATATGATCGTCAATCTCATGGTGCTTCAACTGCTCCCAAGCATCTTCTTTCCAGGAGATAAGCTGACGAGCCCAAGCGATTTGCCTTTCATAGGCAACCTCTGCACTATGAGTACCCTGCTGATGATTGACGCTTGGCTTGCTTGGTTTTGCGGGATTCGGTGGCGTGGCCATGCCTACATAGGCGCCCTCTTTATAACGCCAATGGGCAGCCAAACCATATTCAGCTTGCTGATGCATTTCTTGTGTACGTACCTGAATCTCAAACGAAGTGCCATCCTCATTCATCACCACTGTGTGGAGGGACTGATATCCGTTCGGCTTAGGGCGTGCGATGTAATCATCAAACTCTCTAGGCACGGGCTGCCAGATGTTATGTACGATTCCCAATACGGTGTAGCAAGATTTCACATCAGCGACTAGCACTCGAAACGCTCTGACATCATAAAGATTGGCAAAGTCTAGCGACTTGCCTTCCATCTTTTTCCAGATGCTATAGATATGCTTTGGCCTTCCAATGACCTCGCCTTGGATTTGGGCCGCTTTTAATTCTTCTTGTAGTTGCAACACGATTTGATCGATGAATGATTGGCGCTCAATCCGTTTGGCATCCAACATCTTGGCAATTTCGCGATAAGTCTGAGGCGAGAGAGCCCGGAAAGCCAAGTCCTCCATCTCCCACTTCATTTGCCAAATACCCAAACGATTAGCCAATGAGGCGTCGATGTTCAAGATCTCTTGAGCCCAGGCTGCAGGCATCTCGATCTTCTCTTGCGTAATCCAGCGCAAGGTTTGCAAACGGGAGGCAAGATAGATGAGAACTACCCGCAAGTCATCGCCAAACGCTAAGAGCATTTTGCGCAACATCTCTTCTTGGCCAGTAACGCTTAGACCACCATCACCACGAACTAGCTTTGCCTGTGCTTGACGTAAGCCGCGATAACCAATGAGTAGTTTCGCGGACTCTTCGCCAATAAGTTTTATGAGGGCTTCTTTGCCATGGGTGCGGGCAATATTGCTGGCAGCAGTTAATGTCGCCTCATCTAGATTAAGAGACTGCAATACTTGTAATACGCCGGCTGCGTGCAATTCTGCCGGCTCACCATACCAGGCATCTACGAATACTGACTCTTTTGTCGAATTGCTGGGGACATTTGCCATTGGCAATAAGGGGTGATTAAGAACTAATTAACTGAAAAATTCTTTTGCTAAAGCAATCTGCTCGGGTTTCACAAACGCGGGTGCATGTCCCACATTGGGAATCTCAATACTGCGTGCATAAGGATTGACCTTGCACATCTCTGCGACTGTGGCAGCGGAAAGCAAGTCAGAGTTACCGCCCCGCACGATCAACATCGGAATATGGATTTGTTTGAATGCATGCCACATCGCCATCTCACCTGCTTTAGCCATGATGGGGTTTACGGATGCAAACGGCACTGAGATATCTGGGTCGTAATGCATGATCCACTTACCATCCTTCTGAACTAACATGGGGCCGTTATAAATTTCCCACTCTTCAGGAGTATGCTCGCCAAAAGTGGCGCAAATTTCATTTAAGCGTTGAAGTGCTTCGGAGCGGTCTGAAAAAGTAAATGGCTGACCAACGTATGAGCCTAGGCGTTTAATTGCCTCTGGCTCAATCTTAGGACCCACATCATTGATGATCATTCTCCGTATGGGTGAGTTTGGCATTGCGGCATACACCATACCAATCAAGCCACCCATAGAAGTTCCCAGCCAGTCCACTTGTGCAACGCCAAGCTTCTTAACTAACGCAGCAATATCAGCAACGTACTGAGGCACGGCATAGAGCATTGGATTACTTAAGCGATCCGATTCACCCCTTCCAACTACATCTGGACAAACCACGTAATAGTCTTTGCACATTGCCTGAGCAAGCGTCTTAAAGTCGCTGCCCCGTCTTGTTAGGCCGTGAACACACAGCAATACTTTGTTTCCAGGGTTTCCCCAAGCGTGATAGGCCATACGATGCGTGGAATCGCCACTAGCGCACTCTACGTAAAAGGTATCGCCGTCATGAAATACATTTGCTGCTTGAGCTTCATTATGAATTTCATGATGGAGATGATCATGTTCATGATCGTGATCATCTCCGACCTCCTCAGGCTGCAAGGTCACATGATCAATACCATGCTTATCCAAAAGCATCGTATTGATTCTGGCCATAATTTCTGGCCACTTCTGCATCTCAGCGATTTCAATATGGCCAATCAAGGCTGGGAAGCTAGGGGTCATTTCCCACACATGCAAATCATGCACCGCGAGTACGCCTGGAATATTTCTTAAATCAGTACCTACTTGTAAGTAGTCAATATGTAGAGGTACGCCTTCCATCAGGAAGTGATAAGACTCATGCAGAATCGAGATGGTGGACTTCAGAATAAGCAGCGATACCAAAATAGAGAGAATCGCATCGATTGGCATCCAACCGGTAAGTTGAATAACAACACCAGCAATCAATGCCGCAACTGAACCCAATAGATCACCCATGACATGAACTAGTGCCGCACGGGTATTCACGCTTTGCTTATCGCGAGACAAAACCCATGCCACGACGATGTTCATCAGAAGACCGATTGCAGCAACAACCGTAACAGTCAAGCCATCTACTTTATGGGGATTAGCAAAACGACTGACCGCCTCAATGACAATCCATAAAACCAAAGCCAGCATCGCAATACTATTGACAAACGCTGCTAGCGCTTCGGCACGCCCAAAACCAAATGAATGCTTCGGGGATGGTGGGCGACGAGAAATAATCTGCGCAAGTAGCGCTAAACCCAAAGCCGCTGCATCAGTGACCATGTGGCCAGCATCAGAAATCAGCGCCAATGAATTAGCGAAATAAGCGGCAGCGCCCTCAACCCCTGAAAAGCCTAAAGTCAGTACTAAGGCAATTAACAGTAGGTTTTGATTGGAGGCTTGCTTGCTATGGGTGTGCCGTGCATCACCCTTCTTATGGGCATGTAGGGAAGGATCTGCCCCAGATTGATTCTGGGGTTTAGATGGCTTCGAATGGAAATGATAGGGGCCCGACATGGTGAACCCATTATTCCATTAATTGATGACGCTGATTAGAAACCTGTTGTGTCAACAGGGGCTCCTGTTTTAGCAATAACCTCTTCTTTGGTCACGCCTGGAGCCAATTCAGTTAACTTCAAACCCTTAGGAGTGATGTCAAGCACACAAAGATCAGTAATGATCTGGCTAATGACGCCCACACCTGTCAATGGCAATGTGCACTTCGGCAAAATTTTAAGCTCTTCTGTGCCATCTTTTTTCTTGGCAACGTGCTCCATCAATACCACTACATGCTTAACGCCGGCAACCAAATCCATTGCGCCACCCATGCCCTTGACCATTTTTCCTGGAATCATCCAGTTGGCTAAATCACCATGTTCGCTCACTTGCATTGCACCCAGGATCGCGATATTAATTTTTCCACCACGAATCATTCCAAATGAATCGGCAGAAGAAAAAATGGATGAACCAGGCAAAGTTGTAATCGTTTGCTTACCGGCATTGATTAAGTCTGCATCAATTGTTTCTTCTGTTGGAAACGGTCCGATACCCAATAAACCATTTTCAGACTGAAGCCATACTTCCATATCTTTCGGCACATGATTCGCTACCAAAGTGGGCATACCAATGCCCAAGTTTACGTAGTAACCGTCTTTTAATTCTTTAGCAGCTCGTGCTGCCATCTCATCTCTAGTCCAAGGCATTTCGATCTTCCTAAGTATTCTGTTCTATTGCTGTTCTGGGAATTACGCTGTTGCAGTCATAGTGCGCTGTTCAATGCGCTTTTCTGGTGTTTTATGTAGCACCAAACGGTGGACATAAATACCGGGCGTATGAATCTCATCAGGATGGAGTTTGCCGTTCTCAACAATCTCCTCCACCTCTGCAACGGTGATCTTGCCAGCCATAGCAACCACTGGATTGAAGTTACGTGCTGTGTAGCGATAGACTAAGTTACCGGACTTATCTGCCTTCCAAGCCTTTACTAAGGAGATGTCCGAAACGATTGAACGCTCCATGATGTATTTCTCGCCATCGAATTCTTTTTCTTCTTTACCTTCAGCAACCAAAGTACCAACACCAGTTTTGGTATAGAAAGCAGGAATACCACAACCACCGGCACGTAATTTTTCAGCCAAAGTTCCTTGCGGTGTAAATTCCAACTCCAATTCACCAGCCAAATACTGACGTTCGAATTCTTTGTTTTCGCCCACGTATGAAGCAACCATTTTCTTTACCTGGCGTGAATTGAGCAATAAACCCAAACCAAAGCCGTCAACTCCAGCGTTATTAGCGATTGCGGTTAGGTTCTGGACGCCCAGATCCTTTACGGCCTGAATTAAAGCCTCAGGAATGCCACAAAGACCAAAACCGCCAACAGCTAATTTTTGTCCGTCTTTTAAGATATCCCGCAAGGCATCCACTGCCGATGGGTAAGTTTTATTCATAACTTTTGTCCTAATATTGCCAAAATGGGTAAAAAAGCAATCATAACGCTTAAGACGCCCGGGGCTAGGCGGTCTTGGCACTAAATCGGTTTTTGTCACTTAGAACTAAACTAACAGGGCTTAAATGCCCCATTTTTAAGAAATTTCGGAGAAATTGAATGAATTCTGCAGAGTTGGTAGAGCAATTTGGTCCTAGAGACTCCATGGACTATGACCTGGTCATTGTCGGAGGCGGTCCTGCAGGATTGTCGGCTGCTATTAAAGCCAAGCAATTAGCCAAATCCTCAGGAAAAGAAATTAGTGTTTGCGTTTTAGAAAAAGGTTCTGAGATCGGAGCCCACATTCTTTCTGGCGCCGTGATGGACCCTAAGGCACTCACTGAATTATTTCCCGATTGGAAGGAACTTGGTGCACCGCTCGATATTCCAGTCACACAAGATCAATTTCTATTCTTAACAAGCGATAACTCATACCAAGTTCCAAACTGGATGCTGCCGCACTGCTTTAAGAATGAAGGCAACTATATTGTCAGCCTTGCGAACGTAACCCGCTGGCTCGGCCAACAAGCAGAAAATCTCGGTGTTGAAATTTTCCCCGGTTTTCCAGCAGCAGAAATTCTCTACAACGAGCAAGGCGCAGTGCATGGCGTCATCACTGGCTCAATGGGTTTAGACAAAGAAGGTAATCCAACGGATCAGTTTCAGCTTGGCATGGAATTACGCGGCAAGTACACCCTCTTTGCTGAAGGTGCGCGTGGTCATCTTGGCAAACAACTGATTGCTAAGTTTGCATTAGATAATGATGCAGACCCACAAAGTTATGGCATTGGCATTAAAGAGCTTTGGGAGGTTGAGCCTTCTAAGAGCAAGCCTGGACTGGTAGTGCACACCGCAGGCTGGCCTTTAGAAAGCGATACCTATGGTGGCTCATTCCTCTATCACTTAGGCGATAACAAGGTTGCCGTTGGATTAGTAGTTGGCTTGTCTTATAAGAATCCCTACCTCTCTCCTTTTGAAGAATTTCAACGATATAAGTTGCACCCAAAGATTCGTGAGACCTTTGAGGGTGGTAAACGCATTTCCTATGGCGCACGCGCACTGACTGCCGGTGGTTTAAATAGCCTTCCTAAGACTGTATTTCCTGGCGGCGCACTCATTGGTTGTGATGCTGGCTTCCTCAATGCATCTCGCATCAAAGGAAGTCATGCGGCAATTAAGACTGGCATGCTTGCTGCTGAAGCAGCAGTTGCTGCTATCAATGAGAATCGCTCTGAGGATGTTTTGTCTGCGTACCCAACTGCATTTCAAAATAGTTGGCTGCATACAGAACTCAATCAAGCGCGCAACTTCAAGCCCTGGATGTCAAAAGGACTTTATGTTGGTACGCTGATGGTGGGATTGGAACAAAAGCTTTTGGGTGGCAACATGCCATGGACCGTACATTTAAAACATGCCGACCATGAATGTTTGGAGCCTGCAGCACAACACAAGCCGATTGACTACCCTAAGCCAGATGGCAAGATTACGTTTGACCGCCTCTCTTCAGTATTTATTTCCAATACCAATCATGCTGAAAATCAACCGGTTCATTTAACGCTGAAGAATGAATCTATTCCTGTGGGCGTGAACCTGGAAACCTATGCAGGACCCGAGCAACGCTACTGCCCTGCTGGCGTATATGAGTTTGTAGAAACCGATGGTAAAGCGCGCTTGCAAATCAATTCGCAAAACTGCGTACACTGCAAAACCTGTGATATTAAAGATCCAACACAAAATATCGTCTGGGTTACCCCAGAAGGTGGCGGCGGTCCAAACTATGCATCCATGTAAAGAAATGCAATACAACAAACCCCGGTTCCATGCCGGGGTTTTTCATTTCAACACGATTAAATAAATAGCGTTATATTTAACCCATGATGATCCTACATACCATGCTCCGCGTCGGCGACTTGAATCGCTCGATTGATTTCTACACCAAAGTTTTGGGCATGAATTTACTGCGCACAACTGAGCGTCCTGAGCAGAAGTATTCATTGGCTTTTGTGGGATATGGCAAAGGGAATGGTGATGGCCAATCGGAGATTGAGCTTACCTACAACCATGGCGTTCAATCCTATGACCTAGGCACGGCCTATGGGCATATTGCTATTGAGGTTCCTGATGCCTATGCTGCGTGTGCCGCTATCAAGGTGGCTGGCGGCAATGTCACTCGTGAGGCTGGTCCTGTAGCTGGAGGCGACACCATCATTGCATTTGTTAGCGATCCCGATGGTTACAAAATAGAGCTCATCCAGCGTTAATCGTGGCAAAGCCCGATTCATTTCAATTAGAAATAGTTGATCGCCTTAGCGATATCACCTCAGAGGAGTGGAATACTCTTCTTACCTCAGATGCAGGACCCTTTCTTCGCCATGAGTTTCTTAGTGCGCTAGAGGAAACTGGCTGTGTTGGAGGCAATACTGGGTGGCAAGTGGCTCATCTCGTTTTAAGGGATGATCAAAAACTGATTGGTGCAATGCCCCTGTATTTGAAGCAACACTCCTACGGAGAATTTGTCTTCGATTGGTCTTGGGCTCAGGCCTATGAGCAACAAGGTATGCAGTATTTTCCGAAAGCGCTTTGCGCCATTCCGTTTACACCCGTTCAAGGCTCAAGGATTTTGAGCGCCAGAAATGTAGATGCTGATTTAGTAGAACGACAATTAATTGCAGGCTTTAAGACTTTGGTTCTGCAAAATAATCTATCTTCAGCACATGTCATATTTCCCCATGACTCAGAAGCAAAGGGACTCAAGGACCAAGGCTTCATGTTGCGAGACTCGGTGCAATTTCATTGGCATAACCAGGGCTTTGAGAATTTCGAACAATTTTTAGCAGCCCTCACTTTGAAGCGTCGCAAGAATATTCGACGCGAACGAGAACAGGTATCGAGAGAGCTAATTACTTTTAGACATGTCCCAGGAATATCTTCAACCAATGCTGATTGGGAATTCTTTTATCGCTGTTACGAAAACACTTACTTAGAGCATGGATCCAGCCCCTATCTTAATGAGACATTCTTGAAATTATGGGCGCATCGCCTGCCTGAAAACTTACATCTCATCATTGCTGAGCGCAATGGCAACCCAATCGCTGCGTCGCTACTAGTTGTTGACCCCACAAGCTCTAAGGCTTATGGCAGATATTGGGGTGCAATCGAACACGTGCCCTGCTTGCACTTTGAAACTGCCTACTATCAAGCAATTCAATATTGCATCTCTAATCAGATTCAAACCTTTGAAGGTGGTGCACAAGGTGAACACAAGATGGCGCGCGGCTTCTTGCCCACCACCATTCAATCTGCCCATTTCATTGCGGATCCTCAGTTTGCCAAAGCTGTGCAACACTTCCTAGATCGTGAACATCAAGGCATAGGGGCTTATGTGGATGAGCTCGCCGAGCACAGTCCTTTGAAATCGTCTAAAGTACAGCCATGAATTCTGAAGACACCAAATCTATTGTGCAAGATGGCTCCCATTCCCTATCCACTGGGGATGCAGACTCTGACTCGCCTTGCATTGGTGTTTGCACCACGCTATACGATGAGATCTGCCAAGGTTGTGGTCGCACTTTAGGTGAAGTGAGTAATTGGGTATTCTTTTCTCAAGAAGAAAAAGATTCCGTATGGAAACGCATTCGTGCAGAAGGTACTGCAACCCGCTTCCAGAGACAAGCCAAAGAAAATAAGCCCGCTTAGGGGCTTATTTTTTTATTGCCAGCTTTACAACTGGGCCTTAATTAACCAGCCAACTCTTGGCTACGTAGGTACTCTTCGTAAGTGCCAGAGTAATCCACCACCGTACCATCCATCTTCACTTCTAAGATGCGGTTGGCTAATGCAGAAACAAACTCGCGGTCATGAGAAACAAATATCAAAGTACCGTCGAATTTCTCAAGAGCGATTTGTAAACTCTCAATCGATTCCATATCCATGTGGTTGGTTGGCTCATCCATTGCCAGGACGTTGTATTTTTGGAGCATGAGTTTGCCCCAAATCATTCTGCCCTTTTCACCACCAGAAAGGACTTTGACAGACTTGCCAATATCGTCACCAGAGAACAGGAGGCGGCCCAAAGTGCCACGGATCACTTGGTCATCATCGCCGGTATTGCGCCACCAATTCATCCAGTCCATGAGTAATTCGTCTTTAGCGAACATCTCGGTATTGTCTTGAGGCATTACGCCGACGTTAGCATTCTCAGCCCACTTCACATCACCGCTATCAGCGGCAATACCATCAAAGCGCTTACTCAAGATCGTTTTGAGAAGTGTTGTCTTACCAGCACCGTTTTGACCGATGATCGCAATCTTTTCACCAGCACGAACACCTAGCTTGAAATTCTTGAAGATCACGCGATCATAAGCTTTAGTAAGTGCATTGCACTCTACCGCCATATTGTGTAATTTTTTCTCAGCATCAAAACGAATAAATGGGTTCTGACGTGATGAAGGCTTTACCTCAACAATTTCAATCTTCTCCAGCTGCCTCTGACGTGAAGTCGCTTGACGAGCTTTAGAAGCATTTGCAGAGAAGCGGGCCACGAAAGCTGCTAATTCAGCAATTTTCTCTTTGGCTTTTACGTTATTGCTGAGCTGTTGCGTTCTCGCCTGCACAGAAGCCAGCATGTAGGAGTCGTAGTTGCCTGGGTAGACCTTTAATGTGCCATAGTCCATGTCAGCCATATGCGTACAGACTTCATTGAGGAAGTGACGGTCATGGGAAATGATGACGATAGTGCTCTTAATTTGGTTGAGGATATCTTCAAGCCAATGGATGGAGTGAATATCCAAGTTATTCGTTGGCTCATCGAGCAGTAATACATCTGGATCGGAGAACAATGCTTGCGCTAGCAATACACGCAGCTTCCATCCTGGTGCAACGTTGCTCATCGGACCATTGTGTTGGTCAATAGGAATGCCAATACCTAACAACAACTCACCCGCTTTTGCTTCTGCGGTGTAGCCACCGTATTCGGCGTACTTACCCTCAAGCTCAGCAGCCTTCATGTAATCTTCATCAGTAGCATCTGGATTGGCGTAGATAGCATCGCGCTCAGCTGCAGCCTTCCACATCTCTTCGTGACCCATCATCACGACGTCGAGTACGCGCACATCCTCGTAAGCAAATTGATCTTGACGCAACTTACCCAAACGAATGCCGGGGTCCAAACTCACATTGCCGCTAGTTGGCTCTAGCTCGCCACCTAAAATTTTCATGAAGGTGGATTTACCGCAACCGTTTGCGCCAATCAGGCCATAACGATTACCGCCACCAAACTTCACGGAAATGTTTTCAAACAGAGGCTTTGCCCCAAACTGCATGGTGATATTAGATGCTGACAGCACGGATGTTTTCTAGCTTTCTGAAATTCAATTGGATAGTTACCCCCGAATTTGGGGGCAAAGACCGTTATTTTAACGGCTTAGAGGTCTTTGTTGGCAGGAAGCCCGTAGTCTTGCTTAGACTTTGACCCTAAATGGGGTGAAATTCGTATGAATATCGTAAAAATCCTCGTTTTCCTTGCGCTTGAGGAAGTTCACAACCCAATAGGTCATGGGGGTTGCCAGAACCTCCCAAGTAGTCTTGAGGACATATTGAGCCAGCGCTACCTGAATGACTTCATGGGTAGTCCAGATGCCATAGAACGCTAACATATAGAAGAAAGAGGAGTCGACCAACTCCCCTACCGCTGTCGAGCCAATAGTACGCATCCAGAGAAAGCGCCCTTGGGTCATGATTTTCATCTTCGCCAGCACATAGCTATTCGTCAGACTGCCGCACCAAAAGGAGAACATGGAAGCTAAGGCGATACGCCATGAGTTTCCAAAGACAGTCTCTAGCCCCTGCTGATAATTAGACATATAAGCGCCTGGCGCCACCGGCAAAGCAATCACTATCTGCGCCATGATTGCCGCAAATGCAAGCGCAGCAAACCCAGTCCAAACCGCTCTACGGTCATAGGCATAGCCATAGACCTCAGTCAGAATATCGCCGAAGAAATAGGAAATAGGGAAGAACAAAATACCCGCGCCAAATGGTACCGACCCGAAGTAAGGCAAATCAACCACGGCTGCTTTACCGGCACCAATAAAGTTAGAGCAGAGTAAGACCACCACAAAGGCAGCCAAAATCAGGTCGTAATAGCGATGGCGAGGTCTAGGCGAGTCCATAAGTCCAGAAAAATGGATAATAGAAACAAGAATATCTGTATTCCTGAAAATTCGCAGGAAGCAGTTAAAAATCAAGACAAAATGAAATATAGGATGACAAAGCAATGAGTAAAAGTAAGGCCAGCTTTAACTGGGCGGACCCCCTTCTTCTGGATACCCAGCTAACCGAAGAGGAGCGCATGATTCGTGACGCAGCTGCTGAATACGCTCAAGGGCGCCTGATGCCCCGCATTCACGATGCTTATCGCAACGAAACAACCGACCCAGCCATCTTCCGAGAAATGGGCGAGCTTGGCCTCTTAGGCATCACGATTCCTGAGCAGTATGGTGGAGCCAACTTGAACTATGTCTCTTACGGCTTAATTGCGCGCGAGATTGAACGCGTGGATTCTGGCTATCGCTCCATGATGAGCGTGCAGTCCTCTTTAGTCATGGTTCCTATCAATGAATTTGGTAGTGAAGCGCAAAAACAAAAGTACCTCCCTAAATTAGCGAGCGGCGAATGGATTGGTTGCTTTGGCTTAACAGAGCCAAACTATGGCTCAGATGCAGGCGGCATGATTACTCGTGCTAAGAAAGTACCTGGCGGATTTTCATTAACGGGCTCGAAGATGTGGATCTCCAACTCTCCGATTGCAGATGTATTTGTTGTGTGGGCAAAAAATGATGAGGGCTTGATTAGAGGCTTCATCCTGGAAAAAGGTATGAAGGGTCTATCTGCACCCAAGATCAGCGGCAAGATGGGTCTACGCGCCTCTATTACCGGCGAAATCGTGATGGATGAAGTGTTTGTTCCGGCAGAAAATGAATTCCCAGAAATTACCGGCCTCAAAGGGCCATTCACTTGCCTGAACTCAGCACGTTATGGCATCGCCTGGGGTACGCTTGGTGCTGCTGAGTGGTGTTGGTATGCCGCACGTCAATACACGATGGATCGCAAGCAATTTGATCGCCCTCTCGCCGCTAATCAGCTAATCCAGAAAAAACTTGCTGATATGCAAACTGAAATCACGCTTGCACTTCAAGGCTGCCTACGTTTAGGCCGTATGAAAGATGAAGGAATCGCAGCACCAGAAATCACCTCCATCATGAAACGCAACTCTTGTGGCAAATCTTTAGATGTCGCCCGTATGGCGCGCGATATGCACGGCGGTAACGGAATTTCTGATGAGTACGGCGTAGTACGTCACATGCTGAACTTAGAAGTTGTGAACACCTACGAAGGAACTCACGATATTCACGCCTTAATTCTAGGTCGTGCGCAAACGGGGATCCAAGCTTTTAGCTAAATATAAAATATCCCCGTAATACAAAAGCCCTTGAATGAATACTCAAGGGCTTTTTTTGGGGAATTACTGATCACCGCCCTCAGCGCTCTTCTTAATAAATAAACGGGCAAAGAAAATTACCATGCCGATCATAAATAGAATAACGGCCAAACTCAATTGACCGGCAAACGATCCAAATAGCTCAACTAACATTTTCATTTTTCTTCCCTCCAGTAAGTTCACTATAGGGTCTTTAAAAAATGATTGTTTGATTAACATCAAAGAAATACTGCTTAAATTGCTGGATAAAGTTGTTTTTTCAAGCTATCCATTACAAACACATTTACCGGAATGCCTGCACTAACACTTGATGAAACAGTGCAAAATTCCTGAAATTGCTCCAAGACCCGATCAAGATTTTGCAGGGTCTCACCAGGCACGCCAACATGTATCTCCACACGAATCGACAGAATGCGCAGACGATTCTGCTCGTTTCGACCAATCTCACACGTTGCTAAAGTCTCAATAGGCTCAGGGTTTTGTTTAAATTTTCTTAAGGCAAATAATAGGGAGTCGGATAAGCAGTTGGCCACCGCAGCAATTAAGAATTGTGATGGGGTTGCACCGTCTGATTTACCCAAAGGCGGCGGCTCGTCTCCCATGATGGGGGCCTTTTCCTCGTTGTAATAGATGGCGAACTGGTAGTCGGCCTGTTGCTTGAGTCTTACGGATGGGTTACCGCTCATATGGAGCTCCTAAGTGGGGTGATAATTTGCTGCAAAATTGATTACTCAAATACGATTGACTCAGGCTTAGCAATCGGATTGCCCGCTTCTGCCCATGCATCAAATCCACCTGCAATAGATTGGATATGCATATAGCCCATGTCATGTAGTGATTTTGAGGCCAATGCTGCTCTACCGCTATTTTTGCAATATAGAACTATTTTGAGATCCCGGGCACTTAAATTGGGGTCATTACTTAATTTAAACTCCAACATTCCCCGAGAAATATGTACTGCGCCAGGAATGTGACCAATTGCGTATTCATCGGCCTCTCGAACATCCAATAACACGTCAGCTTCTTGAATGGCTTGTAGTGCATTTGCCAGGGCAACTTCATTGATAGAGGATTTAGCTAACGCAACTAAGTCATGAGCTGTTTTCATTCTTTTCCTTTTGAAATTTAATTTATCATTATATTTTATTATATATTGTTTTAAAGGATTTGATGCACATCAAAAACAATCAACTGGATAAACGTTTAGTCTTGCATTTAATGGAAGAAATATTCAAAATACAGTTGAATCTTAAAAGAAATCCGTACGCATGAATATCAAATCAGAGGCTAAATACATTTGCTTTCAAGGGAGTTAAACCGATATGCTGATTAAATGTCCAAGTTGCCATAAATTCAACCGCATACCTTTAGATAGGGTTAATCAAAAGCCTATTTGTGGTGTATGCAAAGCCAGCCTGTTGCTAGGTCCTGTCGAGGCAGACCAGGCAAGTTTTAAAGAGATCCTCAATCAAAGCAAGCTCCCTGTCATAGTAGATTTCTGGGCCCCCTGGTGTGGCCCCTGCAAAATGTTTGCACCAACTTTTGCGGCTAGCGCTGCTAAACACGGCGAACAAGTTCTACACATAAAATTGGATACTGAGGCCAATCCCAGCATTGGACAAGAGTTTGCTATACGCTCAATACCAACATTAGCGGGCTTCAAGAATGGGGCTGAGGTAAAGCGCATTAGCGGGGCTTTGCCGCCCGCACAGCTGGAGCAATTCCTGGGCAGTCTTCTCTAGCGAGAAAGTTAGGCCTCTACAGTTTTCATTGAATTTAAAAAGAGTGCTTTAGCTGCATTCTTAAAGGCTTCATCAGTATCACTCTCTAATTGCACAAAATTCTCCTCTTGATACTGAGGAAAATTTCTCACGATTGATGATTGATAGGATGGGTCGTAGTGTTTGACTAATAGCTCTTCAACTAGCTCCGGAAAATTTCCCGCATCAATGGCTTCATTCCATTTAGAGATTTGTACTTTTCCATAATGGGCGGTGAGTAATGCTAGCTTTTGCTTGAAGTTATCGGTGTTGGTTAAGAAATGATGGTATTCACGAATTAACCATGAGACTCGTGTCTGGGCACTTGATCGCAATTCAATACAGCTACCATTGCGAATAGTTTCCATTAGAGCATCAGGTACATGCAGGCCACCAACCTTCTTACTCTCCGATTCCACAAACACGGGTTTAGCAGGGTCGAGCAAACGCAATGTATTCCATAAGGCGGTCTCAAAACCTTTTTGGGAAGGCTGATCCTCATTCGGTTCATTACCAAGCACTGAACCACGATGCACCGCCAAGCCCTCTAAATCTAGAATCTGAGCACCTAAGGCACCAATCTCTTGCAGCACCCTAGTCTTACCACTACCCGTCATACCGCAGATGACCTGAAATGAGTACTGTTTTGCAGCAGAGTCAAGACCATCTATTACAGTTCTTCTGAAGCCCTGGTAACCACCTTCAAGCTGCTTGGCCTTCCAGCCAATGCGATTGAGGATATGTGTAAATGCTCCACTACGCTCGCCACCACGCCAGCAATAAATTAATGGCCGCCACTCACGAGGGTAATCAAGAAAATGGCTTTCCAAATGTGCGGCAATGTTTTTAGAAACTAAAGCTGCGCCCAGTTTTTTAGCGGCAAAGGGAGATTCTTGTTTATAGAGCGTACCAATTGTGGCGCGCTCCTCATTATTAAGCACCGGGTAATTAACTGCACCGGGAATATGATCAAGAGCAAACTCAGCTGGAGACCTAACGTCAATGATCAGGTCAAACTCATCCAGTTCAGATAAAAATTGCTCAGATCTTAGGATATGGGAATTAATAGGCTGCACGGCGAACTAGCGCAACTGTTGTAAAACATGCTCAGGCCAAGGCGCTGATTTATTGGTAGTGAGATCGACCCAAACCATGGTTGCACCACCAATAGCGGCTTCTATATCAGGAGACGTAGTTAAAGCCATGCTGGTGTAAAGATCCAGGCTTGTTCTACCAATAGCACCAATCGAGGTTTTCAGCCTCAACTCACCCGGAAAGGTCAGCTGCTGATAAAAATTACAAAAGCCATTAATCATCAACATAGACTCACGACCAGGAGCGACATCATAGCCCAAAGAAGTAATCCACTCACAGCGCGCTTGCTCCATATACCGGAAGTACACGGTATTGTTTACATGCCCATACGCATCCATATCGCCCCAACGAATGGGCATGATCATTTCATGAACCAGCTTTCTTTCTTCGGGGATGGCGATGCGCATGTTTTAGAGAGTGCTCTTTTACTTAACGGAGCTGCAAAGCAAGTTGGTACAAGTTTGTTGAGCGTGCGCCTGAGCGGCAAAAAGCCAAAATAGGACCTGGCAAAGTTTTTAAGAGACGAGCCATTTCTTGCACTTGGTCTGGAGTAAATGCGCCAGAAATGACTGGCAAGTAAACATAATTCAATCCAAGCTTTTCTGCTTCAGCTTGAATGGATGCATTAGTTGGTTGCTCTGGGCCGCCCTCACCGTCAGGACGATTATTAATCACGCTCTTATAGCCTTGTGCCGCAATTTCAGCCAAATGACTTGGATCGATTTGACCAAGAGTACCAAACTGAGCGTTATGACAAGAAATAGGAAGACTCACAAAAAACTCCTTTTTTAAGACTGTAGAAAATTAACCATCGAGACGACTCAAGAAAACCGCCTTAATGCTTATGGCCAGTACAAAATCGATTGCAAAAAGACATGCCTATCAACATGAAGATCACAAATACAAACGCCTTTAGATGACCGGCACCTAGGGAGACTAAGGCAGGGCCTGGACAGAAACCAGCAATACCCCAACCTACACCAAAAATTAAGCTCCCTAAAACTAAGGGTCTTGTAATGTCTTTACGATGCGGCAGATGAAAGGCCCCGCTAAAAAAGGCCTCGCTGCGTTTAGTGACTAAATAGAATCCAGCTAAACCAACAATTACAGCACCCCCCATTACAAACAATAAGGATGGGTCCCATGAGCCTGTGATGTCCAGAAAATTCAATACTTTTTGTGGATTACTCATTCCCGAAAGAATTAAACCAAAACCAAATAACAAGCCAATTAAATACTGACTAAATAGGTTGAAATGTCTTCTCACGATTAAGCCCCTATTATGTGACGAATGATGAACGTCGCCATAAATCCTGAAGACATAAAAAGCATTGTTGCCGCCATCGAACGAGGTGATAGACGCGACAAACCACAAATTCCGTGGCCGCTCGTACACCCAGACCCGTATTGGGCGCCAAAACCAACGAGGAGGCCTGCAGCCATAATACTGAACCAGTCTGTATCAATAACTTGAATTGCATGCAGATCAAGCATTACAGCCGCCAAGACTGGTGCGGATAGTATTCCCAGCACAATCGAAACACGCCAATCTACATCGCCCTTCTGCGGATTCAATAAGCCAGAAACAATGCCACTAATTCCCAAAATTCGGCCATGCAACAACATATAAAGAGCCGCCGCTACGCCTAATATCATTCCACCAATTAAGGAGGGTATTGGGGTGAATGAAATCCAATCAATCTGCATGCTATTCCAATCAGTCACTAAAAATTAATTACAAGGTTTGGGCGCAAGTCTAAATTGCAAATACAGTAAGGCCAAGTAGGCACCTAGAATAAATCCCGGTAAAGCCAAGAATGATGCCAGAGATAATGTGGAGACCCCACTGAGGCCCTGTCCAACGGTACAACCTAGCGCTGTAACGCCGCCAAATCCCATGAGTGTCGCACCCACCAAATGATTGGCTGTATCCTCAGTATTTCGAAAAGATTCCCAACGAAACGATCTAGTGATGAGCGCGATCAGGGCTGAGCCAGAAATCATACCTATCACAGCCACAATTCCCAGCGTGAGAACTTTAGAAGTGTCGCTATACATCATTAGCCAATCCAAAGAATATGCGTATGGCGCAACAAACGATAGACTTTCCATGCGACCAGAATTCGTCATCAAAAAAACCTCTTCCAATGTAGTAGGATCTTCGGCGACATGACCTAGATTACCGCTAACCCACCATATTGCGCAAATTGCCAAACCCACCACCGTGCCAGCAAATAGATTCTCAAAGGTCCAGAATGACCTCTTACTTAAAGCATAGGCAATAAAGATAAAGCTGATTAATAGACCCAAACCCAGATGAAGATGGGATCGTGCAATGCCAAGTGGGCCACTTAAAAGACTAGGTAAATCTTGAGGGGTAGAAAAAGACAAAAATACAGTATCCAATGTATTGATGCGAATCACCCCCAGGAATCCGCGCATTGTCATATAAGCCGTCAAACCAAGCACCAAGAAAACAATCACAGACTTTAAATTACCGCCGCCAATACGCACCAGAGTCTTGCTCCCACAACCTGATGCAAGCACCATACCAAAACCAAAAAGCAAGCTACCTACTAGCGTAGATAGCCACAAAAACTTATTTCCTGTGTAGAAACTTTTTGATGGATCAATCAGTCCAACATAGGACATTAGCGTAAACCCAATAATTGCCACACCAATTGCCAAGAACCATTGCCTCATGCGATCCCAGCTCGACATAATAAATGCATCAGAAACTGCGCCCATGCTGCAAAAGCCTGTCTTTTGCAGCACAGCACCGAACATGAATGTGATCGCAAAGGTACACCATAAAACAGACTTGCCTAACACATCAATATTTACTGCTTCCATAATTAGAATGCTTTGACTATTTATTAAATTTGTAAAACTGCCCGTTTAAGTAGGTCACCACATCAACCTCATCCTCTGGAAAAAGATCCAGCCGTAACTCCGCATTACACATTCCGACCATGGTCTTTAACCTGCTAAAACTTTGCACCTTCGAATCCTTACGCGTGTAAATCATATCGCCATTGCCAAAACCTGTTTTTTTCGCATGACAGGTGTAACACTTCTCCTCATCAATTCTCTTGCCATGAGCAAAATCACTAGATGCGGAAACAGAGAAGCTAAGGGCAAAACTGGAAATCGCCAAAAAAGTAAAGGTAAGATGCAATCGATTTAATTTCATGACAAATCCATCATTCAGCCCAAGAATTGCCTATTTTAAGGCTTAGGAACTAAATTTGCCCTATTCGCCTTGAATCGAGAGGTAGACGTTATAGGCATTCATACGGTTGGCAGCCTTAAATAGAGGAATTCCATCATATTCAGACCAGTCTACTGCGCTATAGGCCCCATCGAACGCATCCATATTAAGAGCTGCCGGAGCCATGCTTTCTCGTAAAAAACGTAAGTAATCACGAGTAAAACGAATGTCTTCAATCGGATTAATTGACTGGGGCCCATGACCAGGGATGATGACCTTAGAGTTGAATTTTTCAAACTCATCAAGGGCTAACAGCCAACCCTTGCTATCAGCATTGCCTACATAAGGAATTCTGCCTTGAAAAACTAAGTCCCCTACAAATAGCACGCCCTCTGAAGGAACGTATACCAAAACATCTTCGGGCGAATGCGCTGGACCCACTCTACTAATAATGAAATCAAGGCCACCAATATTGAGTTGATAATGCTTATCGAACCAAATGTCCGCTGGCACTAAGTGGGTATCTTTATTAACCCAAGGAGCAAAATCAACACGAGAGGTGATCAGTCTTTGCTTGGCAGTTTCAGAAGAAATATAACCTCTTCCTTCGCTTTGTCCGTATATTTTTGCACCAATCTTTTTAAACTCCTGTAGACCATAAACATGATCAGCGTGATAGTGAGTAACAATAACCGCAACAATCTTTTGTGCGCTTATCTTCTTTATTTCTTGAATTAGCTTTTGAGCCAGCACTGGAGATCCAAGGGCATCAACGACTACCACCCCTTTAGGTGTAATCACAAAGCCAGCATTAGAGATAAAGTTTTGATTTTGACTAGCACCCATTTCTGCCAATCCTTGCACAAAATAGGTATTTGGAGCCACCTTGATGGGCTTTAATAGGATTCCAGCAGGATCATTTTTTGGCTCAGCTGCATGAGAAATGCTCGCAGCAAGAAAAATAGCGCCGCCAATGAGCGCTATCTTAATGAACCTGATCAACATCTGGCGAATAGACTAGGAAATATTAAGGCTTAATGTAGGCGAAATGATCTTTGTATTGCAAATCGCCAATGCGAACTACGCCAGATGGAGTGAAGTCGGCATCAAGAATAAATTGGTCTTTCTTAAGGTTGCGATTCTTCAAAGTAATTTCACAAACCTCAAAACGTACGCCACGAGATTTCAATGCAGAAATTAATGGAGCGTATTCAATATTATTTTTAATATCTTTTGCATTTTCTAACAAAAGATCAACGCCTTCAGCATAAGTCACCACAATAATCTTAGTGTCAGGCGCAACATCTAAATGATTACGGATACTCCTAAGACCCTTGATCCCCTGGACTTGAGCATCATCTATTTGGTATGTGACCTCTGAGCCCACAGCATATGACCGCTGAGCAGTCAAAGCAGCAAAAGCAAATAAGGTCGCCGCCAGTAATCGTAATATTTTATTCATGAAGATTTACAGGATATTAGGCAATAGAAACCATACCAGGATTATTACTCACACCCTTAATGATTGGCTCATTTAATTTAACGGCTTTAACCAACTTGACATCACGCAGGTGACGCTCAATCACATCCCAAATTGGTTCTGTGCCAGCATCCCTTGCCGCCTCACTAACCGGAGCCCAACCAGCCACTTTGTAAACTTTATTAGCCTCTATAGACTTGCCATTCAAACGCATATCGGTGATCCGCTTGCCAGCAGCTTCCGCTGGGTCGATGGTGTATTGCAATCCACCAACGCGAACCATATCGCCACCTTGCTGATAATACGGGTCTGGATTGAAGAGGTTATCGGCTACGTCCTCAAGAATAGTCTTAATTGTTTCACCAGTCATATTGGTCACAGTGGTGTAGGGATAAGTAATCGCCGTTTGATCAAGCAAATTCTCGCGAGTAATAGCTTGACCCGGCAATAGGCTGGTACCCCAACGGAAGCCAGGTGAGAAAGCAATTTCCGTATTTTTCTGAGACATCAAGCCATCTAGAATAAGTTGATCAAAGCTGCCATTGAAGTTACCACGTCGATACAAGAGACCCTCAGTAGTGGCCAATTTCTCATTCAGCTTGGCTTCATATGGAGCCCTGATCTTTGCAATCAACCTGCTCATCGCCGGATCAGCTGGGATCATATTTGAAAAGATTGGGAATAATTTATAGCGGAAATCAATTGCTTTACCCCCTTTGACATCAAAATCTAATGCGGCCAAAAACTTTGTATTAGAGCCAGCATTAGTAACTAAAGTGACACCTCCAGAATTTTTAACCTTTACGGGAATAGGCACACCATCATGCGTATGCCCACCCATAATGGCATCTAAACCACTTACTCGTGAAGCCATCTTTAAGTCAACGTCCATGCCATTGTGAGATAGCAATACAACGACTTTTGCCCCCTTTGCCCTCACTTCATCAATGGTCTTTTGGAGATTCTCTTCCTGAATGCCAAAAGTCCAGTCGGGAGTGAAATATCGCGGATTCGCAATCGGTGTGTATGGGAACGCTTGACCAATAATGGCAATCTGTATTCCGTTTTGCACTCTCATAACATAGGGATTAAATACGTTATCACCAAAATCTGCGGTCTTAATATTTTGGGCTACGAAAGAAACCTTGCCCTTAAAATCGCCATTGACAATTTCCATAACGCGCTTCTCGCCAAGAGTCATTTCCCAGTGAGGAGTCATCACATCAACCCCCAAAGCAAGTGCTGCATCTACCATATCTTGACCATTGGTCCAAAGAGCTGTACCGGATCCCTGCCAAGTATCGCCACCATCTAGAAGTAATGCGCCAGGACGATTTGCTTTTAATTGCTTAATTAAAGTCGCCATATGAGCAAATCCGCCCATCTTGCCGTAGTTCTGAGCGGCAGCCACGTAATCTAAATAAGTGAACGCATGCGCATCATGAGTACCAGGCTTAATGCCATTGGCCCTCAAGAAATATTCGCCAACTAAGTGAGGCGTTTTACCTTCTTGCGCACCAATGCCTAGATTGACATTTGGCTCCCGGAAGTAAATTGGTAGCAACTGCGCATGGCAGTCTGTAAAATGCAAGAAATGGACATTACCAAACTTTGGTAAGTCATAAAATTTTTGTGCAGAGCCTTGAGCATTTACAAAACCAGAATGCAAACTCATACCGCCAGCGGAGGCAACAGCTAGCGCTTGCAAGAACTCACGACGACTTAGTGACATAGTAAATCCCTATTAGTAAAAACAGGCCTTACGGCCCGTTTTATTTTGTTATTTATTTACGGGTGA
Source organism: Polynucleobacter sp. JS-JIR-II-c23 (assembly GCF_035011225.1). Lineage (NCBI taxonomy): Bacteria > Pseudomonadati > Pseudomonadota > Betaproteobacteria > Burkholderiales > Burkholderiaceae > Polynucleobacter > Polynucleobacter sp. JS-JIR-II-c23. The sequence continues at coordinate 1,293,531 of NZ_JAYGQT010000001.1, forward strand.
CTCAGGATCGAGGAGCAAAGCCATAACATCTTGCATTTGCTTTTCAGTTAACAATTTAAAGTGGCCAAAACGTGGCATGTTGCTACATACGTTATAAGCTTTTGCGTTGTTAATACGATTCCAGGTGTAATCAATCACCTCTTTTGAGTAGCCTCTCATCTTGCCGTAATTCCAAAGCGACGGACCAATGTTTCCGTAGGATAGCTCTTTGATATCAATCTGGTGACAGTTATAGCAAGACCCGCCATTAATTGAATCAGCGCTATCTGACCATGTTGCCCCCCTACCACTTTGAGCAATTTTTTCGCCATCCACCCAGTTACCGATATACTTTCCATCTGATGGCTGTTTGATACTAGCCATATTTGCATTTTGAATTTTTTCGCGCATCTTGGGATCTCCACCGCCAGACAAATTTACTGGGTTAGAGCAAAACTTCTGCGCAGCATCTTGATTCAATCGATCAAGCCCCGCAATACCATTCGCCTTAAAACTAGAGGACAGCATTTGGTCAAAGGCCGAGGCACCATGTGCAACCCCAATAGAAATCTCAAGGGCGAGCATTAAAAAGAGTAATTTAGTTTTCATATCATGATCTCAAGCGTTTAACGCTTTAGCCCCGGTGCGTTCATGGTTCCACCTTTAGCATTTATAGCCATATAAAGCGAAACAGCAATTGTGTCTTCAGAGATGAAAATTGGCTCAGGGAAGCGCTGTTGACGGTAGCAATCATTTAAACGACGTTGCATTGTCCAAAAATCACCAGTGGAAACGCGATATGCAGGCCAGTAACCCCAACCAGCTTCAGCGCCTTTTTGGGTTGTGATATTTGGCAATTCCTGCAAACGTATGCGCTTGCCATCAGACCCATGACAAGAAGCGCAAGAAAAGTCCATTGGACCACCCTGGTAGTAGAAAGACTTCTTACCCATCTCATAAAGTTCTTTTTCCTTGGGATGCTTTGCAGCAGTCTCTATCTTCATCCCCTTAGACTCAGAAACCACGTAAGCTACAACAGCCTCAAGATCTTTACGTACGCCATTTCCAAAGCGTTCTTTAATAATTTCTTGACGACTATATCCCTGGAGTGTTTCCATGCAAGTGACCAAACGAGACTCAAGATCTTGCACTTTGTTTGTATCCTTGAAGTACTTTGGTAACTGCGTATAGGCACCTTTTACAACGCCAGGGCCCATACCCAAATCACACTTCTCCAATGAAGTATTTTTCGGACCCATGGATTTTTTCCAAAGATCTTCACCTGCAGCCTCATATAAATCAGCAGGGTTGCCATCAGCAATCATTGCTCGATATTTTTCTATCCCATCAGTTGGAGCCGCTGATGAACCGGAGGTCTGTGATGAAGCAAGATTAGAAAATCCTTGCAACATGACAAAAACTCCAATAATTGTGCCGTATAAAATACGCGTCTTCATGGCAACCTTTTTAATTATATTTAGCCAACTCAGAATTAAGAAGCAGTTGCTTCGTCAGTTCTTGTTTCGCCTTTGCTATCAGTCCAGCTAACGACAATCTTGTCGCCTTTGGCGCCTTTGTACTTGAAATTCAAGAAAGGGTCTTTAGAAACCGCTGTCCCGAATTCCGCATTCAATACATCTTTGCCTTGAGCCTTTACATTGAGGTTCTTAATAAACCAGGCGGGAACAGTCTTGCCGGCAGCATCTTTTCGTAAACCAGACTCCATATCATGTTTCATCAAAATTTTGACATCAACTACACCACCGCTCTCAGCAGCTCTTACGCGCATTGGATCAGGCATTTTTTATTCCTTTATCTAAATATATATCAATGTAATTCTCAAATTTAATCAATTAACCGCCGCAACCACCTAAGGTCACTTTAATTTCCTTAACTGCCATCACCCATTTATTACCAATTTTTGCTAGAGCATAAACATTGGAGGTCTGACCCATTTTGATGCGTGTTGTTACATTAGGCACTGTGCCAGCAGGAATGAAAAATTGAGCCGCGAGTGTTCCGGGATTCTTTTCAACCAGAATTGCGAGTTGGTCAGCATTGCCGGTAGATGAGACGTTAACGGGCACAACTGCACCATTTTCTGCAATATCAGGCGCAGTCATTACTACCTCTGCAGATTTCTCTGGAGTACCAGCATTAAGGGCCTTGAATACTTCGTCAAGATTTTTGCCGTCAAAAGCGGCTTTGTTCCACTCGGCAGCTTGAGCTTCAGTAATCAAGCCCACTGAGGCCATCAAGCCAAAAACTGCTGAGTATTTCAGCAAAACACGGCGTTGCTCATTCATAAAAACTCCTTTTCAATCTTTTAACGGTAATTCAAATCTTCAACAAACAACATCAATTCAGCCAATGCTGTATGTCCAATTAATAAGTAATATTACTTCCAAAGCTTTTACTAAATTATCTTACTGCCCTGTTAAAACGTAATGCACTAACTTATGAAGGGTTTCATCCGAAATGTCAGACTGCGGTGGCATTGGGATAGCACCCCAAACACCAGATCCTCCATTTTTTACCTTCTTGACCAACATATCCTCTGCACCAGACTGATCCTTATACTTGGCTGCCACATCATTCGTAGAGGGCCCAACAAGCTTAGTTGCTTGAGCATGGCAAGCTGAGCAATTATTGTCTTTAAACAGGTCAGCAGGCGTTTTTGCCACTTTAGTAATAGATGAGTGCGCCACACCATCTGCACCAGGCAAAGCTTTCAATGGAGGTTTGGCGGTATCAACACCGACAAATGGACCAAATGTCCGGTTTTGCTCAGCCAGGTTACCTTGAGCATTACGGACTTCAGGAGGCAAACTGGAGCCAATTTGCACAAATTTAACGCAATTGGTCATACAAGAACTACCAGTAACGTCAGACTTGCCCTTAACGTGCCATAAACCAGGCGCCATGACCATGCCATTACGGTTGGGCATACGCTTTTGCACTTCGGCAATATTTTTATCCGAGAGAACAAAATCGTCTGGAACAACTTCTGACAGGTTCAAAATATAGGCAACCACTGCGAATGTTTCATCAACCGATAAAGAACGCGGTGCGTTCCATGGCATTGCCCTATAAATGAAGTCCCATAAAGTCGACACAGTGGAAAGGCGCATCATTGTCGTTCTGTGAGGCTGCTTGTTATCAGCCAGGGCAGCCACTCTGCCGGTCTTGATATCTTCTTTAGTAGTGCCGCCAACTAGTGGCGTAAAGATATCATTTGATTCCCCAAAAGAACCATGACATGCGGCGCACTTACCGTCCCACACTACTTGACCATCAGCAACTGAACCGGATCCTTGCGGCAATCCTTTGAAATCAGGACGAACGTCAATATCCCAAGCCTTGACTTCAGCCGGAGTGGCCTCTCTACCAATACCGGGATATTTACTGGTTTGGGCGAACACACTCTGCCAGATGAATAAGCAAAGTAGCGCTACCGCAATGCTAGGTTTAACCAACTTGGACATTGCCAACCTCCCCGTTGCTCTCGATTTTCCACGATTGAATCGAATTATTGTGATAGATACCTCTCGAACCACGCACATCTCGCAGTGCTTTAATTGCTGGCTGAACATAACCAGTTTCGTCGGTAGCGCGCGACTGAATGATGGCAGGTGCACCATCCCAGTTCCAACCAATATTGAAGCGGGTAATTGCTTTAGAAAGTACGGGGGTTTCCAATCTAGCAGTACGCCAGTTATTGCCACCATCGAATGAAACATCCACTTTGCGAATCTTTCCGCGTCCGGACCAGGCCATTCCGGAAACGTTATAGAAGCCTTTATCAAGCAATTGCTGACCGCCTGATGGAGTGGTGATAACAGATTTACATTCCTGAATAGAGGTGTATTGACGTTGAGTGCCATTCGGCATTAGATCAGCATATTGAGCAGATTCGTCTTTGGTGCCATACGGCATATCACCCAACTCTAGACGACGTAACCACTTCACCCAGCTAACACCTTGGACGCCTGGAACAACTAAGCGCAATGGGAAGCCATTTTCGGGGCGCAGCATCTCACCATTCATTGCCCATGCAACCATAATCTCATCGATTTGCTCCATGTTAATAGTGCGATTCTCACCTGAGCCATCGCTACCCTCAGCCATGAGGTATCTACCTTTTTTCAGATCGGCACCGCACTCTTCCAAAAGAACAGAAAGTGGCACACCAGTAAACTCACAGCAAGAAAGCATTCCGTGGGTATATTGAACGGTTGGCACTGCAGAATTACCCCACTCAACCGCAGTATTTGCACCGCACTCAATAAAATGAATGCGTGATACTGAAGGCAGACGCATCAAGTCAGACATCGTAAACACACGATTATGTTTAACCAAACCATTAATCATTAAGCGGTGCATATTGGGATCAATGTTGTACCAACCTTGGTGGTGACGCTCGTAATGCAAACCATTCGGAGTAATAATGCCGAATAAGCTTTGCAAAGGAGTAAATGCAACGGAGGCGGCAGACACTCGCGTCAATCCTGGCAATTCACGACGAACAATATTGGCTTCAAAAATAGAAGGCAAGCCATAAGGCATAGTGGCCACATTCTTGCCAAGAGTGGTTTGCCAAGGCTGCTTTTCTAAAATTGCTGGATCGCCCTCAACCGGCATAGAACCTGCAAATGCTTGTCCAGTAGAAACACCAGCAGCCGCAGCCGCCATAAAGCTCTTGCGCAAAAAGCCACGTCGATTCTCATCTAAGCCATTTTTATTAATGTCAGAAATTAATTCTTTTGATAGAAAATTTTCTGGCGCCTTAATTATGCGTGCACGATCGAGAGGTTTCTCGACTGCAGAAATATCTTTTGCACCCAATTCAATTTGATCTTTAGACATTTAACCTCTAATTAAATTTGATAAATACCGAAAAAAATTAATGTAACTCTTGAGCTATTTTTGCGCAGATCAACTGGCACATTTCTACCGTTGCTTCATCAGCAATAGCGTAATAAACGGTCACTCCCTCTTTACGTCTAGATACAATTCCAGCCTTATGCAGCGCAGTAAGTTGACGAGAAATATTTGCCTGACTCGAGCCGCACAATGCAAGCACTTCTGAGACAGACTTTTCTCCACCACAAATGGCATACATAATTCTCAAACGTGAGGATTCAGAGAGGACGCTAAAGTAACCGGCCATGACGGAAAATACTTGTTCCATTAACGCGGGGCTCAAACTCTTTGTCACATCAACCGCTCTTTTTCTCAACGCTTTTCTCATTTCGTAAATATATGCATGTGAACGCATATTTGAATCATTTTTACCGATCTATTGAATAGCGATAAACCCTAAAGAACATATACAAAAAAGGTGGGTGCACTATTCAACATTCAATTAAGAGGTTTTCAGAAAGCCTTGCCATCAAATCAATATTGCACTGCGTTAAAACCGCGTCCCTCCTTGATTCCAATGCAGTCTCCATGCCCCCAAGTTCCGCTGATAAACTTTCAACAACCAAATCACGCTCCAGAATCAAAGCTTCCATATCTTTATAGAACAAGCTGGTAAAAGCAGTAATCCAAGCGGCCACTCGACTCATGCGGCCCTTGATTGCCACATCAAACAGCCTGAGTCTTTGTAAAACCTCCTCGGCAGATGCATATAGCTCACCAGTAACCCATTGATTCGTTGTAAATATCCTGATGGGTAAGCCCTTTTGGTTCAAGGCAATGGCAATTAGATGACAAAACTCCTCTGGATTTCGGGCATCTCGACTAAATAAGTGGAAATGGCCATGTTCATCTAAAGGCGTTTCATCAGCCGAATGGGCGTGATAGTAAAACTCATAACCACTTTCCTCATCCACCAAATCATTACGCGGATAGTGCTGCCACTCTATAAATTCTTTAGCGCCACATAATGCAATCTGACTTAAAGTCAACCCTTTTTGGGCATAGTCCATTTGAATAGCGGCAAGCTGTTGCGCCGCCAAACAAAGGGTCGACTCAATCGACATGGAGAACAAAAACTTATTCTGCCGATTTACGTTTCTTTGGGCCGCACGGATTAGATGGACCACAAGGGTTTGCGGCCTTTTTCTTTGCTGGGCCACAAGGGTTTGAGGCTTCTTTCTTAGGGGCACAAGGCTTTTTTTGCTCTCCGCTAGCAGGAGCTGTAGACGTATCAGCGGAGTGAGCGATTGGCGCCGAAGCCAATCCTGCTAATGCAATCGCCAATGCTGCTACAGTTGATTTTTTGGACATAGCTTTTCTTTCTTCATCAATGATTACTGCAGTTATTAACTACCCTCACTACAAATGATCTAGAGGCTAACGCAGATATGAACCCAAATATACGCCTTTAAATAGCCTTACTTTTCCTAGAGCAATAATATATAAATTTATATATTAAAAAAATTGCTTTCTAGAGTCAAGCTATATTCATGATCTAGATCATAAATACATGTAACCTACTATGAATAAAAGCCCCTCACCTAGGCGAGGGGCTGAAATTAGTCGAAGCTAAAATCAAACAAATAGAAAGGCATTAATACTTCCAACCAAATGCCAAGCCTAGGGAGTCTTGGTGCATATTCAGACTCGAGGTGCCTGTCAAACCAGCGGCAGAATAGTTTCCGGTAACAGTCTGGCTAAAACCTCTGGCATAAAAACCTGAGATCTCATACTCTTTACCAATATAGTATGTAGCGCCAATAGAAGCTTGTTGGGTGATTACGCCCGGAGCAAGCACGTTAAATAGGGTTTGCGAACTAGGAATTGGCTGATCATTAAAGTTATATCCGACCCGTACCGCCCAACTAGGATTAATGCGCCAGTTTGCTCCGAGCTTGTAAACATTAATATTTTGCCATCCAAAGCCAGGTCCATTGGTAGAGCCTAATTGAGCGGTATTAAAGTTAGATATCGGGTTCGCAATAGAAGGTATGTTCCCGTACTTAATATTTTGATAGTCCGCGGCAAGAGTGATATCTTTAGTTGGGTTAAATGCCAAGCCAGCACCATACGTCTCAGGTATATCGAATGATCCACCACCAGCAAATAAGCCACTGTAGCTACCAAAGCTCGACATAGTAATCTTCGGCTGATAACGTACGCCAACACTCAAATAATCCGTGAACTTTCCAAGCCAACCCAATTGATAACCAAAACCAGATGAATTTGAGTTACCGTTATCAGTAACATTTTTGTATGAGCTAGATGCTTGAGGGCTAGCAAAATTACCCAAGCCAGTTGCAGAGAATGTTTGATTCACATATATCAAAGAAACGCCAAGGGATTGATTCTCAATGGGCTTCCATGACACAGTCGGCGAGATGAACATCTGCTCGAGATTTACGCCGGGAGTATTGTTATTGGCTGTTCCTTGAGCCGTTCCGCCGTTAAACTGCGGAATACGAGCTGTATAGTTTGTATTCATACCGCCATTACCAAATACGTTCAAACCAACAGAAAATTCCTTGTTAATCGCTTTGGTAATACCAAATTCAGGAATCCAGAAGCTCTTGGTACCATTTCCATCATAAGAACCATTCATGCTTGGCATTGATTGCCCCCCATATCCTGAGTTGGACAAAGTGGCAGAACGATTTGGCTGGAAGTAAGTTACACCGACATCCAGGCGATCCCCTAAGAAGCCAATACTGGCTGGGTTACTTGCTGCTGCCAAAGAATCTTGTGGGAATGCAATGCTCACGCCACCCATACCTTGAGACTGAATACCGTAGCCAGAAGCAAAATATCCATTTGTTGCGTATGCACCAGTAGAAATAAGTCCACCTAACATCATCGCACTAACAATTTTTCCAGCTTTCATTCAATCCCCTTTTCTTTTTTAGATCTATTTTTTAACTCATGCATAGTTGATAAAAAAACCCGTTGCCAACTGGTAACGGGTTTTTATTCCTTACTAATTCAGAGGTACGCCCTCAAGTTTATTGCCCTGCTTAGTCCACAAGTACGCCGAACCATCATAAAGTTGCGCAGACTTATTACCCAAGATTTCAGTCATGATGAACCAAGAGCCAGCGGCTAAGTGACCAGTATTGCAGTAGCTAATTGAAGGTTCCTTTGGCTTGATACCATTTGCCTCCATAACAGCAGCATAAGTTACTGGCTTTAAGAAATATAAAGCGCCATCTACAGATCGAGACATCAGCTCTGGTGCGAAATTTTTTGCGCCTGGAATATGACCAAAACCAGCTACATCAGGTTTCTTGTTAATGCCCAAGTACTGCATAGGCTGACGTGAATCGATCAATTGAATATTGCCAGATTTGGATGCCTGAACAACTTCAGCAGTAGTGGCAATTAAATCCTTGTTGGCTGCTTGAGCCACCCAATTACCGACAGCTGTAGGTGCGGGTGCCGTAGAGAATGCTCGGCCTTCAGCTAGCCATCCCGCTAAACCACCATCCAATACAGCAATATTACTTTCGCCATACACCTTGAATTGCCAAAAAGCACGTAGGCCCTCGTCAACGTCAGACATATCCATGCCAATGGGAACAATCACAATCGGCTTATTAGAATTAATACCAACGGACTGAATCAACTTTTGGAAGTCTGCTTGCTCCGGAATGAGAAATTTAGTTTTATCGCCATCTAAAAGACGCTCAACACGGACATCTTTTGAGTTCAGCAAATGAGATCCCTCAATATGGCCGCCAGCATCCACTAGCATTTTTTTACCAGTCTTCTTGTCTATCTCAAACTCCGGCGCCTTAATGAAACTCTTAACCTGTCCGGTAACCTCAAGAACTTGAACATTAGCTAAATTACTTGCCAACCAGTCAGTACTGACAATCGGACCCGGCAGACCGGCGGCCTGTATTAAGCCTGACAGGGCATATAAAGCGGATGCCACTATGATTTGAATCTTATTCATTTTCTGCCTTTGCATAATAAATATTTAAAAATATTTATAAAATTACTTGCGAATCTCGCAGCCATTCATTGCATCAACCGCTTGAATTGGGCCGCCCGCCTTCTTTTCCATCCAGGAGCCCAATACAAATACGCCAATCGCTGCGCCAATCATGCAAGCATTAATCAAAACATCAGAAGAATTAAGGGCCTCAGGTAAAGTGCTCGCCTGCACATACTCACCAGCCGAGGTCAGAAACTCAATACTTCCAAATAGCATGGAAAAAGCCACGGTACCAATTACTAAACCAATTAGAAAGATTGCCGCATCTAAACGACCCGATACAAATCCGACCAAAGAAGTGCCTGGACAGTAGCCGCCGATAGCAAACCCAGCACCAACCAACGCGCCGCCAAGAGCCGCCGCACCTAAAAATGCCGGCGGCACAAAAAGCTCTTGTGACGCAACGATACCCATTTTTTCCAAAATCATGAGGCCAACTGCGGTAAATACGATTGCAGTAAACATCACCTTAAATACCGACCAATCTGTCAATCGAAATTGAGCAGTCAATTTGCATGGACTGCCAAAACCGGCGCGCTCCAAGACAAAACCAAAAGCACCGCCTAATAATAGGCCTGAAATAATTTCACTCATTAGTGCGACTCCTTCATAAAGCGATTTGCAATTAGACCAACGGCAAAGAAGGTCACTAAAAATACAAAGCCAGCTAAACTCAGAGTAGCGGCTCCCGATAAACCCAATCCACTAGTGCAGCCGGCTGAAACTCGTGCGCCAAAGCCAGCTAAGATGCCGCCACCTAAAGCGGTAAATGGGCGACTAGCGCCACCTAAAAAGCGCTTACCATCCAATTGAATTTTAAGGCGATGGGCCAAAAATGCTGAAAGCAAAGCACCTAGAGCAACCCCCAAGAATTGCCAGCTAATCCAGGAGCTGAGTGGACTAGATTCCTCGGCCAAGGGGCCTAGATAGTCATTAGCTAGAGTGGCTTGCGGGGCGACATGTACCCCCAACCAAGCGGTTAATCGAGTAGTGAAGCCGGTCGCACCCAATCCATGACCGGTAATGACAAAAGTCAATAAAAGAACAACGCCTAACAATAAACCCGCTACCAGAGGATTCCAGTAAGGCTTTACTTGATTCTCTTGAGAATTTTTACTCACGTTTTTGCTCTTCATTTTGATTAAATTACGAATACCTTATTCCAACATAACATTCTATAAAAAACAATAATGTTTTCTACTGAGTTTCCCTAGTCGCCCAGGAGTTTAGATTAACTTCTCAGCAAAAATTTTAAGCACAATGATGCATTGCAACAGCCGCCATTACTCTGGTGCGCCAGTTACAGTGGCCTTTAAAGCTTTTCGAATCGCTTCGGGGGTACTCATGATATTGACAAAGCTATGCGATCCCATCATTGCTAAATCTGGAAAATTAATTGCAATACGAAAACGAGCATAAAGGGCTAAAACAGTACTTTTTGAGACCAATATTTCATACGGAAGATGAGCGGTAGATTTCAAATCTCTAAAATCAATCTCACTCATAATGAACTTATCGTCTTGCGCTTTTGAGTCGCTGCCACCCTTTAATGCAACACCAAACAATGTTTCATTTGATCCAGGAACGTCAACACGAAAAACCTGCTTTACTCCAAACTTACCTTGCGATAAACCTGACTCTACTGCTGCTACCGCCTCTTCATGTGTTTTATAGGTTGCTAATATGCTGGGGTCTGTGAAGTACTCCATGCCAATCATGTAGTGGTAAGAGCGAGCATCCTCAGCTGTCATACCCTTTGCTCCAAAACTTTCCACATTGCCAAGCGCCGCAACTAATTTAGCCTTAACCCCCTCTTGCTGATCTTTCATGCGATAGGCGTTTGCCATGTATACGGGATTGGTAAAGCTGACCTGAACTTCATTACCAACCTTTGTTAAAGCAACTCTCTGCGCAGCTCCAAAGCCACCATACTCTGAACTAGCTGCATTTTTCTTCAATTCTTCATTAGTAACAATCAAGATCACGGCATTGCTATAGGGTCTGTAAGTCCCAACAACCTCAAATCCATTGCTCACTAAAGCTGTCCTAGTGGTTTCCGTTACGCCGTCTAAAGCGCCAACTACTTTTGAGGCCAGAATAAAAGGTCGCAAAATCTCTGCATCTGCACGCGCAAATGTAGATAGCGCTATAAAAATGAATGCTAAAACCATCTTGAGTGCTAAGTTCATGCCCGCTCCAATCGTATCTGATTTTATCAATATAAATATTATGTATAAAGTGATAATGAACGCACAATAGGTACAATGCTAGTTAGGAGAAACGCTAGGTTCTATTGAATTAGCGCCAATCAAGGGCCAAAAAACGAATGTCGCGAGTCAGATTTACTTTTTAGTAACTAGTTGACTATAGTACGGTGCAGTATTTAGGAGCGCGGTTGCGCCAAACGCATCGCAAGTTGAGATACACCGCCACCGTTGATTACGATCTCATAACCCATCGAGATTAATTGACGCCTTGCAACACCCGAGCGCATTCCGGAAGCGCAAAATACAACAATAGGTTTTTGCTTATGAATAGCAGGTTTGTGAGCCGCAATGAGTTGAATTTGATTCACCGGAATATTGATAGCACCAGGAATGCTTCCCCCGGAAAACTCCATCGGTGATCTCACGTCAATGAATACCGCCCCCTCAGGAATCGACTCAGGTGGGCTCGGGGTTAATACCCTCTTGAGGGCGGAGAAAATATTCATCATCTAAGTTCTAAGTCGCTTTTTTACAAAACTGTGCATATAACACCTCCATTATTGCTAATGCTGCTTGGCTTTTAACGGTATAGTGAATTTGCTTTCCTTCGCGGCGTGTTTGAACGATCTTATTTTCACGCAAGACGGTTAGCTGCTGCGAAAGAGTTGGCTGCTTTATTCCGGTGCTCAACTCTAAGTCACTCACACATTTTTCACCCTGAGCAATTTCGCATAACAATAAAAGACGCTTCTGGTTTGCTAGAACTTTCATTAATTTAGTAGCCTGTAGAGCGGACTTCTGCACCGCCTTAAGGGCACTTAAATTTGTTTTTTTGGCCATAGGAAGCTTAATAGTAGTAATGGTTTCAAATATATGTCCTTAGCTTAGCCATACATTCCCGTTAAATTGAATTCAATCTTACAGGAATCCATGCTTAAATAAGCAATACAATTAAACGATGGATGCAGATGCAATTTTTCTCTCAATTAAGCTCGCCCTTTGGACCGTGGTTCTCATCATTCCTTTTGGGATTTGGGTGTCCTACTCACTTTTCAAGCTCCACAAATGCAAACCGTGGATCGAAGCTGTACTGGCACTACCCTTAGTTCTACCCCCTACAGTTTTGGGTTTTTACCTCTTAACTGGATTAAGCGGCAAGACCTTATTTGGGATTCCTTTGGTCTTTTCCTTTGCGGGCATTCTGATTGCATCACTCATCGCAAACCTACCATTTGCCATTCAACCAATCCAGAGGGCATTTGAATCCATTAACCCCGATATACGAGAAGCAGCACAGGTTAGCGGACTTTCAAATTGGCAAATCTTTCGCTTAATCGAGCTACCACTTGCCTGGCGGGGCATCATAAGCGCCACTGTGCTGACCTTTGCACATACCCTAGGTGAATTTGGAGTGGTGCTGATGGTTGGTGGAGCCATTCCCGGAGAAACCAAGACGGTTTCAATCGCCATTTATGACAAGGTGCAAAATTTTGATTCTTCTGGGGCAGGCGTTTTGGCCCTACTTCTTTTGGGAGTATCACTGATTTCAATTACCCTCTCCTATGGGGTCTTTGGTAAAAGCTCGCGTTACCCGCGCAGATTGAGAACTTAATGCTTAAGCTAAAGATTGCTCAAACCCTCCCCAACCCTCTGCAAATTAGTCTTGAATGTGCGGCAGGAGAACTACACGCGCTGGTTGGCCCATCTGGGAGCGGCAAAACAAGCACACTTCGAGCTATTGCAGGCCTAAGCCAAGCCAAGACTGGCCGAATTATATGTGGCAATGAGGTTTGGTTTGAAGCCAATGAACTAAATGGCATAAGCAAGAATCTAACCCCTGCACGGCGCTCTTGTGGTTTTTTATTTCAACAATACGCCCTATTTCCGCATCTTACGGCAGCCGAGAATGTCAGCATTCCATTACAAAATTCTGAGCCCAATTCAAGAAAAAGAATATGGATAGCTAAGGAATGGTTGGTTAAGATGGGTATTGCCGATCTTGCAGATCGAATGCCAGATCAACTTTCCGGCGGTCAACAGCAACGCGTTGCATTAGCTCGTGCCTTAGCGAGACAGCCCAAAATTTTATTACTCGATGAACCCTTTTCCGCAATCGATGCTCCAACACGTAAAAGTCTGTACAAAACCCTTGCCGACTTACGCAAAGATTTGAATATCCCCATCGTATTGGTCACGCACGATTTACGTGAAGCAGATTTACTGGCTGACAGGATCACAGTGATCGATGAAGGGGTTAGCCTCCAAACAGCCGTCCCCCAGACACTTTTCCAAAGACCAAGAAACTCTCGTGTAGCAGAGCTAGTTGGAATTAGTAATATGTTTCAAGGAAGATTTAATGCAGGCAAGCTTACTTGGGATGGATGTGAACGAAGCTTTGATGTTGCTGATAAAGGAAAAATTCCGCCGGATGCCCAAGTGGCATGGGTTATTCCTCAGAGTGGCTTGAGCGTACATGACATATCCTCATCAATAAGTGTGCCTGCATCCATTGAAAAAATGAGCAGCCTTGGACAGATCGCAGTTATACAGTTGCGAGTAGAAAACAGTGAGCACCGGATTGAATGGGAAGCCTCTACAGCTGAAATTAAGAGATTAAATATGGCGGTTGGCAGTAGGATGCATGTTGAATTAGATGGAAAACAAATTCACATCATGCCTTTACGTCCCATTAATGATCCACGAAGATTTATAGAGCATTAAATTCCAGATACTGCAATTCTTCTAGGGCAATCTACTTTTACATAACCTTCTCATTGTTGGGGCTGATCCTGAATACACGATGAGAATAAATTATGCGTGCCAATACCCTGCATAGCAGGCGAGAAAAAAACTTCACAAAAAATTAAAAAGCGGCCCTTTTATGGGCCGCTAATTACCATCTTTTAAACTACTTACAGCCACCGCCGCCATCACAAGAACCGGTGCCACGAGTATTAATTCCCAGCAACGGATACGCTGGACAAAATCTAAACAATCCGGTAGCCAAAGGAACAATTCCAATCCATCCCCATATGCCCAACGTTCCAGTAAGGGCAAGTCCGATTAGAACCAAACCTACAACCATGCGTAGCATACGATCAATACCGCCAACATTACATTTCATATAAAACCCCCTTTGGTTATTCACTACAGTAATTCTGATTTAACATCCTCATAACAGGGAGGACAGCATAACTGGATAGCGAGTAATAAAATTACCTCTCTCTCCTAGTCTTTACTAAATCCTCATTGCGTAACACGGCTAATTGCTGCGATCAGGTAGGCTAATGAATAGCTAAGAGTATCCTTCCAATTCACCCACACATTTCTCTCCCCGTCCAATTTGACACGACAACATCATTCGACCTCGGCTAGAGAGAGCCTTCATTATTTGGCAGACATCATCTGTAGACGCCTGCACTCTTTTTAAGTTTATGTTGAGATTAGCAGTACCGTTAACCACATTTCAAAATTAGTGCAACACGAACCAATAGAGGACCTTAATAACGATGCAATTTACAGCCTATTTGATCTATAGTCCACCAAATAAGCCATCCTAATGACAATTATTATTTTGTCATTTTTTAATAATATATTTAATTGTATTTTATTGACCGCGCTTATGGTAAGTCAAGATTTCGGAGTGAATACACATCAATTGATTGATCCATATCAAATCCCAATGATTTGATATGGATCATGCTTACAAAATAAAGACTTACACCGGGGTGAATTCAACAATGCAATAAAAATAATTGCAACTTTATTAAGTGCAATATGGAAAAGGGAGCCTAGGCTCCCTTTTATTAAATAATAAGGTGAGCAAAAGTTTTAAAGCTCACCCTTTATAGTAGTCAATCCAAGCGCATCCCAGTCAAGCATGCCACCACGATAGTAATAGATTTTCGTAGCAGGGAAACCATCACGAGTCATGGCAGCCATCGCCATTGGACTTTGCGGACAAACAGGACCATTGCAAAAAGCATAGACTTTCTTCGCCTTTGAGCAATCCCATTTAGTTGATCCGGCAGCAGGCTTTTTGCAACCCAACTCATCCATGCGCATTGCCACTTCAGTATATGGAATGCCAATAGAGCCGGGGATTGTTCCTTTAACGCGATCATCAACTACGCGCATATCGACTACCACTGAATCTTTATCGTTTAATGCATTTAATACATCGATTTCATCAACGGGAACCACGCCTTTAATAGGAATTAATGGTTGCAACCACCCTTTATTTTTGGCGCAAGGCGTCATCACACGGGTAATTTCAATTGACCCTTTGGATGTTTTGACCACAAAATTAGTGGATTTATCAATAATTTGCAGCAATTCAGGGCTGGCTGATACGCCAGATTGCGCTGCTGAAATGCCTGAAAACAATATCAGACCAAGAGAAAGAAACTTTTTCATAAAACCCTCTTTGTATTATTTTTTAATTGGAATGCCGTTTTAAATGCTTTTATGCATATTGTGTGCCCAATCATGACTAAACTTAATACTGAGAAACCCCTATTGATAGTAGTGTCATCCTCTTTAACATGCCATATAGTTAGTTTTTTTACCCTCTTATTTATCTAAAACTGGAGTTCATATGAAAAATAGTCGTCGTCAATTTATGATTTTGTCAGCTGCTGGTGCTTGTACATTAGTTTTGAACAATAAAGTTCAAGCTCAAGCTATGGTTGCTGAAACTGATCCACAGGCTGCTGCATTAGGTTACAAAGCAAACGCAGCTACAGTTGATAAAGCCAAGTATGCAAAATACGCTGCTGGCCAAGAGTGCGATAACTGTGCATTGTTTCAAGGTAAGGTTGGCGCTGCTGCTGGTGGTTGTTCATTGTTTGCAGGAAAGCAAGTTGCCGGTAAGGGCTGGTGCTCTGCTTACGCTAAGAAAGCTTAATTCCGATTCTGAAATAATTCTTAGCTGAGCAAATAAAAATGCCGCTTATTTTATGAATAGGCGGCATTTTTTTGCAATTAGTCTTTATGAACCTACCTGCGAAAACTTTCGTAGATTCTCCATGCTAGGTATCTGAATACTCAATCTGCTAATATTTGAGATTAAGCCCTGCTCTGCCATTGAAGCAAGTGCCCTGCTGATAGTCTCAAATTTCACATCCATCATTAAGCCCATGTCCTCTCGTTTGAAAAGTGGCGAGACCGCCATATCACCAGAGATCTTAGCAACACGCAAGAAAAATCTCGCTAAGCGCACCTCAATTCTCCCGGTATTAATTTCAGAAAACCAAGACTCTGATTGAGCCAAGGCCTCACCCCATTTCTTCACAATCTGCCTATGCAAGCGTGGTGACTCTTCTCCCAAACTGGAAATAATGGCTTTTGGTATGCGGCATAAATGGATATTTGATAAAGCAGTGGCTGAATGAGCATAAATCTTGCCCAACAAAGCCTCCATCCCGAATAAATCACCCGGCATTACTAATCGGACTATTCTAGTTGAGCCATCGGAATTGATATGCAATAGCTTTATATAACCTTCACGCAAGGTAAATAAATGCTCAGCAGAATCTCCCTGTGTATAAATCCCTGTATTTGCTTCATATCGTAGATCATCAATTGGCGAATGAATTTTGGAAAAATCTTCTTCATTTAATTCGGCAAAGAGTGCAGAGCTACGGATGGAGCAGGCATTACAGTCACTATTACCCTGCCATGCGCTTTTAATTTCAATAGTCTTCATAGGAAAGCAGTCACTTCTTAGCAACCAATCCCAATATTGCAGACATGCCAGTGTGGCGCGGGCCCTCAGAAAGTTCTTTCTCGTAACTTACAAGCTCAAGTATTTCAAAGTCTTTGGCAAGATCTCTAATTAACTCTTCTGTGTAGAGATGCTCTATTAATGATGGGCCGCCGGTTTTGTAATCTAGTTGCTTAGGAGTATAGCCCTGCAAGATAAAGAGTCCACCAGGTTTTGTCGCCTTGTAAGCTTGCTCAAAGATTCTAGCGCGCATTGCTGGATCGGCAAATTGAATGAAGATCCCAATCACTGCGTCATAAGTATTTTCTTGCCACGCATAGCTATCAGTATCAGAGAAAGAATACTCAACTTGCACTTGATTATCTTTGGCAAACTGTTTTGCTTTAGCTAGCGCAATATCGGATGCATCAAATCCAATAACCTGCATGCCTTGCTTAGCAAGCCAAACGCCATTGCGACCCTCGCCGTCAGCAATACAAAGAACCTTATCTTTGGGCTTTAGATATTGCTTTGTTTTCTCAACAAGGTACTCGTTAGGCTCTTTGCCAAATATGAACTCTTCTTTATCGAAGCGCTCATTCCAAAATTGCGTGGCATCGGAGAAGCCCATGGGTTTATCTTGATGCACTTGATTATTTTTTGAGTCCGCCAACGAGGTCACCCTTCAGATCATTAATATTTTCAAGGCCAACTGCAATACGCACCAAGCCATCCGAAATACCAGCGGCTTTACGAGCCTCAGGCGTCACACGGCAATGCGTTGTTGTAGCTGGGTGAGTAATAGTTGTGCGGGTATCACCCAAGTTTGCAGTAATCGAGCAAAGCTTCGTTTGGTTGATAAGCTTGAACGCTGCCTTCTTGCCACCCTTCAATGTGAAAGAAACAATCGCCCCACCCTCTTTTTGCTGGCGCATTGCCAACGCATGTTGAGGATGCGATTTCAGGCCGGGATGGTAAACGCGCTCTACTCCAGATTGCTTCTCAAGCCATTGAGCCAAGGCGAGTGCATTCTGACTCTGCTGCTTCATGCGAAGCTCTAAAGTCTCCAGGCCTTTGAGGAACACCCAGGCATTGAATGCGGATAGCGTTGGCCCTGCGGTACGAACATATGGGAATACTTTACCCATGATGAAATCTTTGCTGCCTACAATTGCTCCACCCACTACTCGGCCTTGTCCATCTAAGTACTTAGTGGCCGAATGAATCACAACATCAGCACCAAGCGCCAATGGTTTTTGCAAAGCAGGCGTGCAGAAGCAGTTATCCACCGCGAATAAGGCGCCCGCCTTTTTCGCTACTTTTGAGATTGCTTTAATGTCTGCAATCTCAGTTAAAGGATTGGAAGGAGTCTCCAGGTAGAACAGCTTAGTATTTGGCTGAACGGCAGCCTGCCATGATTTGGTATCAGCCAAATCAGCATAAGTGGTTGTAATACCAAAGCGACCCAAGATATTAGTGAACAACTGAATCGTTGCACCAAATACCGAGCGTGAGCAAACCACGTGATCACCTGCTTGTAAATGCGCCATTGCCATTGTCAGAATGGCAGACATTCCGGAAGCGGTGGCGATACATGCCTCGCCACCCTCTAAAGCAGCCAAGCGATCCTGGAACATGCTTACAGTTGGATTAGTAAAACGAGAATAGATAAAGCCTTGGTCAGCATGCGCAAAACCATCAGCTGCTAACTCTGCACTATCAAAACAGAAGCTGGATGTCAGAAACATCGCCTCTGAATGCTCTTGGTATTCAGCAGTGCGACGAGTACCGGCGCGAACCGCTAAGGTCTCGAGCGCTAGCTTAGAAAAATCGGGTTTTTTACGGATAGTTTTGCTCTTCATACTGCTATTTTGACACCGAATTACGAATTTGCCTCGAGTAAGGCAAATTCCTGTCGCTTTTTAGTCTTCGGTAGCCAAATGCAGGTGGAGCTGTGAACGGGCGAAGTCACTCGAATCCTTCTGACGATCAGCCTTCGCATCAGAGGTATTTCTAGCGGCTTCTAAGGCATCAAGATAGGACTCGGTAATGTCACCCGTAATATAGAAGCCATCAAAGCAAGATGCTTCAAAGTTCTTGATATCTGGATTAACGTCCCTCACTGCCTGCTTCATATCTTCAATGCTTTGATAGATCAACTGATCTGCACCAATCATCTTATTGATCTCTTCATCAGTCCGGCCATAGGCAACCAATTCGCTGCGAGTTGGCATATCAATACCGTAAACGTTCGGGAAACGCACTGGTGGTGCAGCAGATGCAAAAATCACCTTCTTCGCACCAGATTCACGTGCCATCTGCACAATCTCAAATGAGGTTGTGCCACGAACGATGGAGTCATCCACAATCAATACCGTCTTGTCTTTAAATTCAATACGCATGGCATTGAGTTTTTGACGAACAGACTTCTTACGAACAGCTTGGCCAGGCATGATAAATGTACGGCCGATGTAACGGTTCTTAAAGAAGCCTTCACGGTAATCCACGCCCAATTTCTTTGCTACCTGCATAGCTGCTGGACGGCTGGAATCCGGAATCGGCATCACCACATCGATTTCATCGACATTAGTCTCTTTGCGGATCTTCTCGGCCAGGTAATCTCCCATGCGCATACGCACGTTGTAGACAATCACGCCGTCAATGATGGAGTCAGGACGTGCCATGTAGACATATTCAAAAATACAAGGTGTCAACACCGCATTAGGTACACATTGACGTGAATAGAAATTACCATCTAAGTCGATATAAATTGCCTCACCTGGATGAACGTCGCGAACAAAAGTAAAGCCTAAGCCTTCGAGCGCTACAGACTCAGATGCAATCATCCACTCAGGGCCCTGAGGAGTATCGATACGACCAATACACAGCGGACGAATGCCGTACTGATCTCGGAAGGCCAATAAGCCATAACCCGCTATTAAAGAAACTACTGCATACGAACCTTTAACGCGATTAGTCACACCAGTAACAGCGTTAAACATCGCGCCTTCATCTAGGGCCGCGCTATTAGTTTCTTTTTGAAGTTCATCAGCTAACACGTTAAGCAATACTTCAGTATCAGAGCTGGTATTGATATGACGACGGTCACGATACGCCATCTCTACCCGCAAGCTAGGTGCATTCGTTAAATTACCGTTATGCGCCAAAATAATGCCGTAAGGTGCGCTCACGTAGAAAGGTTGCGCCTCTTCTTCACTACTTGCAGAGCCTGCAGTTGGGTAGCGCACCTGGCCAATACCAGCGTTACCAACCAAACTACGCATATTGCGAGTTCTAAACACATCTCGTACCAAGCCATTGGCTTTGTGCATCGTGAACGAATTACCATTCATCGTTGCAATACCTGCCGCATCCTGTCCGCGATGCTGCAAAAGTAGCAGCGCATCATAGAGAAGTTGATTTACTGGTGAGTGGGAAACAGTTCCGACGACGCCGCACATATCTCTAGATTCCTATTGTTAATTTAGGAGCAATGGTAGGGCTAACTTTAGGCATTGCATCACCTAATTGTTTTGCCCAGTCGGCAGGAAGCCAACCTTTAATTAAACCGGTTGCCATATCAATTGCTGGTCTGGTAATAGCATTCTTCCAGGCCATACTTTGCGGAATAGGTGTGAGTGCAGCTAAGGTGGCCAGCACTACGATGACTAAGCCTCCGCGGATCACACCGAATATCAAACCCAAGAAACGGTCAGTCAAACTAAGGCCTACTGACAAAATAATTTTCTGCACTACACCACCAAACAAACCACAGATGATGAGGGTTAATACAAATAAAATGATGAAGCTCACACCAAGACTCAGCAATTCATCTAGATGAAACGTCGAGAGCCACTCGGTTGAGAGGTAATTGCTGTAGTGATAAGCAACCCAAGCGGCTGCGAACCAAGAGGCTAAAGCAAGCACCTCTTTAAATAAACCGCGCGAGATACCTACCAAGGCAGAAACCAAGAGTACAACTAGGGTGAAGTAATCCACCGATGTTAGCTTGAGGGTGGACAAGTATTCCATTACTGCTTACCGGACTCGACAAGTCTTGGTGAAAGACCCATCGCCTTAATTTTCTTTTCCGCCGCTTCTGCAGCATCTTTATCTGTATATGGCCCTGCACGTAATACATATAGCTTTGTGCCATCACTACCCGCCTTATTCAAGACGTAGTTAGGAATCTTTTGATCTTTCAGCTTTGCAATCCAACCTTTAGCGCGCTCTTCTGAAGCAAAGGCACCAATCTGAATCACGTACTTACCCGATCCAGAAGCGCTAGGCTTGGGGGCATCTTCTGCCTTAGGCTTCGCGTCAGCCTTAGGACCTGCGGCAGCAACCACCTCTTCACCCGCAGCCAAACCTAATGTGCCAGATTTATTTACTGCAGGCGCCGCTGGTTTAGCGTCTACCTTAGCCTCTACTTTTACTTCTGGCTTCACTTCTGGTGCAAGTGCAGGTGCAGCGGCGACCTTAGGAGCTTCTTTAACAGGCTCAACAGGAGTCTCTACTTTTGGTTTCTCTTCAGCCTTAGGTTCTGTACCAGGAATAGGTAAGCTGGTAACAATGTTTACTGCGATGTCGTTAGATGATGCCTTTGGTTTGTTATCCAAAATACGAGGTAAGCCAATAACAGCAATTAATACGAGGACAGCAGCACCAATCAGGCGATGGCGCGCTCTTTGTTGTTCTGGATCTTCTGTGAGGGCAAGTTCTTCAGCTTCTGCTGCGCGCTGAAAACTGCGTGGGGCTGCTCGTTTGGCGGTGCGACTACCCCTTGAACCTATTTCAAGGTCATCAGACTGGGTTTTTCGCTTAAAAAAGCTTGGTAAACGAATCATGGATCAGTGGGCCTGGTTGTTTCGGTAAGTCATTACGCCTGCAACGGTATAGAAGGATCCGAAGGTCACAATTCTATCACCCTCACCCGCCAAAGATAGCGCTTTTTGATACGCTAAAGCAGGTTCTGGGAAGCATTCAATACCCCCGTCTGACCCATTTTTTGGCTTTACTCCCATAGATTCAAGCTTCTCGGCCAGGGCCTTAGCGCTGGCAGCTCTGGGGGTTGGTAAATCGGTACAAAACCAGAAATCTACGATGTTTAAGAGGGGTTTAATTACCCCCTCAATGTCCTTGTCAGCCATAGCTCCAAAAATGGCATAGGTGTAGGGGTGGTAACCCATCTTATCTAGCCCCTGAGCCAAGGTAGCCGCAGCATGGGGGTTATGAGCAACATCTAACACTACGGTAGGCTGCCCCGGGAGAACCTGGAATCGGCCTGGTAGTTCAACCAAAGCAAAACCATTGCGAATATCCTGGGCGCTCACCGGTAGACGCTGATGTAAGGCCATTAAGGCAGCTATTACTGCCGAGGCATTCAGAATCTGATTGGCGCCCCGCAGCGCTGGGTACCCAAGCCCACTAAAGCGCTTCTTGCGCCCTGCCCAACCCCATTGCTGTTTATCACCTTGAAAGTTGTAGTCACGCCCTTGCAACCAGAGATCGCAGCCCAACTTTTCAGCATGATCAATCAGCGATTGTGGCGGCACAGGATCACCGCACACCGCAATATGCCCTGGACGGAAAATACCCGCCTTTTCCAGGCCAATGGCTTCGCGTGTGCCACCCAAAAAATCCGCATGATCGATATCGATACTAGTCACAATTGCGCAATCAGCATCAACGATGTTGACAGCATCCAAACGACCACCCATACCCACTTCCAAGACAACCGCATCCAAATTGGATTTAGCAAACAGATGCATGATGGCTAAAGTGGTGAACTCAAAATACGTTAAGGTCGGTGCATCGACTAGGCTCACGCGAGCTTCTTCGACAGCAGCAAAATGCTCAAGCAAAAGATTGTCTTTGACATCTTCGCCATTGATGCGCGCACGCTCATTGAATTTGAGTAAATGTGGGGAGGTATGGCAACCGACTCTATAACCAGAAGCCAACAGAATGCTCTCCAGAAATGCACAGGTCGAGCCTTTGCCATTCGTACCGGCAACCGTAATTACTGGACAATCAAAATGGAGATCTAATGCAGCCTTCACGCGATTGATGCGCTCAAGCCCCATGTCTATGCCAACGGGGTGAGCAGTCTCGAGGTGGCTAAGCCAAGCCTCTAGGCTAGGAAATAATATGGGGGCTTGGTGTGCTGAGCTCAAGCGCTTAAACGACTGCGCTACCCGCGATAGCAGGCTCAGGAAGCTTTTGTAACAAAGCAAGTAAACGCGCGATTTCACCGCGCATCTGACGACGATCAACAATCATGTCAATACCGCCCTTTTGCATCAGGAACTCAGATCTCTGGAATCCTTCAGGCAATTTTTCGCGAACAGTTTGTTCAATCACGCGTGGACCAGCAAATCCAATCAAGGCTTTTGGCTCAGCCATGACTACATCGCCCATGAAGGCAAAGCTGGCAGAAATACCACCCATCGTCGGGTCAGTAAGCACGCTGATATAAGGCAATCCTTTTTTAGCTAACAAGGTCAACATCGAGTTAGTCTTGGCCATTTGGAAAAGTGATAACAAGCTTTCTTGCATACGCGCACCGCCAGTAGCAGTGACGCAAATGAAGGCGCACTTCTTATTAATTGCCTCTTGCACTCCGCGGGCAAAACGCTCGCCTACTACAGAGCCCATTGAGCCACCCATATATTGGAATTCGAAACAAGCAGCTACTACAGGAATAGTTTCAATCTTGCCGCCCATGACAATCAAGGCTTCAGATTCACCAGAAGCATCATTCGCTTCTTTAATGCGATCTGGGTATTTTTTTGAGTCTTTAAATTTCAGCGGGTCAATTGGATAGATATCAGCACCGATTTCGTAGCGGCCTTTTTCATCTAGCAAGCTGTCTAAGCGCAGACGTGCTCCGATACGCATGTGATGACTACATTTTGGGCATACCGATAAATTAGCTTCAATGTCAGTGCTGTACAGAACAGTTTCACAACTGGGGCACTTGACCCACAATCCCTCCGGAACTGACTTGCGATTTGCAGGATCAGTATGTTGAATTTGGGGTGGGAGTAATTTATCTATCCAGCTCATTAGTTTTTAGCTATCCAATGCGTCGCGTATCTCACGAATGAAGGTTTCCAGTGATTGTACCGCCTGCCCAGGGGGCGCATCCTCTAAAAGGCGAATAATTCGGCTGCCAATTACCACTGCATCAGCACTTACCGATACCGCCTTGGCGCTAGCTGCATCGCTAATACCAAAGCCTACAGCAATCGGAATATCCGTCTCTTCACGAATTTTTGGGATGATGCTGGCGACATCCTGAGTATTGAGGTTAGAAGCACCAGTAACCCCTCTCATGGAAACGTAATAGATATAACCTGAAGCTATTTTGGCCGCCTCTTTAATGCGCGCATGTGATGAAGTAGGCGCTAATAAGAAGATCGGATCAATGCCGGCAACGCGCATACGAGCGGCAAAGTCCACGCACTCTTCTGGTGGGTAATCTACTACGAGAACACCGTCGACACCGGCAGCCTTCGCTTCGGTTGCAAAACGCTCTGCTCCCATTTGCTCAACTGGGTTTGCATAACCCATCAAAACAACTGGCGTATTAGCATCCTGCTTGCGGAATTCTTTCACCATCTCTAAGCAGCTATGCAAAGTGACGCCTTGCATCAGCGCACGTTCCGATGATCTCTGAATGACAGGGCCATCAGCCATTGGATCTGAAAATGGCACACCTAATTCAATCACACTTGAGCCGCCACGAACTAATGCATGCATGAGTTCAACGGTTTGTTTAGGATCTGGATCACCAGCAGTAATAAAAGGGATCAATCCTTTTTTACCTGTTGCTTTTAGCTCCTTGAAGAGCGCAGTAATTTTTGACATAACTCTTTCTTAACCTTCTGAACCTGTTGCCTGCGCAACGGTATGCATATCCTTATCACCACGACCAGAGAGGTTGACCAATATCGTCTTGTCTTTAGGCAAGGTCTTAGCAAGCTTACAGGCATAGGCAATGGCATGAGAAGACTCAAGCGCAGGAATGATGCCTTCAATCTGGCAGCAATCATGGAATGCTTGGAGCGCCTCTTCATCTGTAATCGCCACATAGTCTGCGCGACCAGAATCTTTTAACCATGCATGTTCAGGACCAACACCGGGATAGTCCATACCAGCAGAAACAGAATGTGTTTCAGAGATCTGGCCATTCTTGTCTTGCAATAAATAAGTACGGTTGCCGTGCAACACACCTGGTGTGCCAACGCACAAGGCCGCTGAATGCAAACCACTTCCCAAGCCATGACCTGCAGCTTCAACACCAACGAGTTTCACTTCCGGGAAATCAATATAAGGATAAAAAATGCCCATCGCATTAGAGCCGCCGCCAACACAGGCTAAAACATAGTCAGGCTGACGACCAGTCATCTCTGGCATCTGTACTTTGCACTCTTCACCAATCACACTCTGAAAATCTCTCACCATCATTGGATAAGGATGTGGTCCTGCGACAGTGCCGATGATGTAGAAAGTGTTATCCACATTGGTAACCCAATCGCGCATCGCTTCATTGAGCGCATCTTTCAAAGTCTTGGTACCAGACTCCACTGGAACTACCTTAGCGCCAAGTAGTTTCATGCGGAATACGTTTTGCGCCTGACGGGCTACGTCCACAGAGCCTTGATAGACCGTGCAGTCTAGGCCAAAGCGAGCGCAGATCGTTGCTGTAGCAACACCGTGCTGCCCTGCTCCTGTCTCAGCAATAATGCGAGGCTTACCCATACGCTTGGCCAACATCGCTTGACCAATCACGTTATTAATCTTGTGTGCACCAGTGTGATTTAAATCTTCACGCTTCAGATAAATTTGTGCGCCACCCAGCATTTCACTCCAACGCTTAGCGTGATAAACCGGAGAGGGTCTACCAACAAAATGTTTAAGCTCGTAATGAAACTCTTCAATGAATTTTGGATCGTGTTGATACTTTGCATAAGCTTCTTTAAGCTCATCTAAGGCAAACATCAATGTCTCAGAAACAAACACCCCGCCGTAAGGACCGAAGTGTCCTCGTGCATCTGGCTTGTCGTACATAGCTACCTCTTTTGATTTATCTACAGCAAATTATTGGGATGATGCTTTGGCATCCGCTGCGCGCACTGCTTGAATAAATTGGGCCATGAGCGCAGGATCTTTAATACCCCTGCTGCTTTCTACGCCACTACTGACGTCAACCGCGCAAGGATGCAGGCGTGCAACTGCCTCGCCCACGTTGTGCGTGTTCAATCCACCACTCAAAACGACCCGAGGCGCGTTTTCGCTTACCCATGTCTGTGGAATCCCTTGCCAATCAAAAGGAACGCCTCCGCCACCGTATCCCTCAACCAGGGCATCCAGCAGAAAAGCATTTGCATCCCCATATTGTAGGGAAAAATCGTCAAAAGCGAAGCCAGTTCCTACACGAGCAGCCTTCATCCAAGGCTCGCCTGCAGCAAGCTGGGCACAGCGCTCTGGGGTCTCATCCCCATGAAACTGCCATAAGGTGATTGAGGCAGCAGCCCGAATAGCGGCAAATTCTTCATCTGTAGGATTGACGACTAGTCCAACGGCATCTACCCCTGCTGGGAGCCTAGAAATGAGCTGCGCAGCGATATTAGGGCTCACAGCACGCACACTGGGCGGATAAAAGACGAAGCCAACCGCATCAACCCCTGCAGAAACTGCGGAATCGATGTCAGCCGCAGTCTTTAAACCGCAGATTTTGACCCTAGTTCGGTCCGGAGAATATGTCAGTAAGCCCATAAATGAATGATAAGGCCAAGGGCCTTTATTTCCCTTGCGCTTTCTTTTGCTTCCCAATAACCTGAGCTGGCAGCCAAGAGTTTTCCAACCAAGGCTGGGGGATGGCAAATTCATCCGGATAAGTGATTTTGGCCAAATACAGGCCATCGGCCATAAAAGTAGGAGCGGCGATTTGCCTATTCTTAGCAGCCAAGACTTCGGCCATCCACTCGGGCTTTTGTCTACCCTGACCAATTTGCAAAAAACAGCCGACCACATTGCGGATCATGTGATGCAAAAAAGCATTTCCCCGAATTCGGAAATACAGCCATGGTTGATCAGAAACAATCTCAATGGAGTAAATCGTTTTTACCGGTGTTTTACTTTGGCACTCAGATGAGCGAAAAGAACTGAAGTCGTGTTCGCCAATCAAGCACTCAGCTGATTTTTTCATAGCCTCTACATCAAGCCATTGATTTGGGGGCACCAGTAAGTAACCTGCGCGTGAGTGCGACATCGGCGAACGACAAGGCCCCGCTTGCAAGGCATAAATATATTCGCGCTCATAAGCAGAGAAGCGCGCACTGAACTGATCGGAAACTGGCTTTGCCCAGTTAATAACAATCGATGGCGGCAAGAATGAGTTCACACCCCTTACCCATGAAAAGTCTTCACGCTCAACATTGGTATCAAAGTGCACAACCTGTCCTAAGGCATGTACACCAGCATCGGTTCTGCCTGCGGTGATTGTATGAATGGGCTGTTCTGCACAAGCCTGCTCACCAACAAAGGCTGTAATGGCCTTTTCTAATTCATCTTGTACTGTGTTGTGATTTACTTGGGTTTGCCAGCCTGAATAGGGGCTGCCGTCATACTGAAGGCCAAGGGCTATGCGCATGGTTCAGGTATTGCGATGCGAGATTTCTGCCAACAAGCCCTGCGCTTCAATGGTGATGGCTGGATCGACAGAATTACTGATACGAAGCACTTCATCCAAAGACTTTTTAGCTGCAGAGAAATCTTCAATCGTGATGTAAGCACGTGCTAGATTCAATTTGACGCGCAAAGTATCTGCAAGTGGATTTGACACTGGGGCAGCTATTGTTGCGGGAACCTCTTTTGCAGGCTTTGAAAGATCAAGATCTATGCCATCAAACAATGCCTTTGCACGAGCCGGCATTTCAAAATGAGAGCTGGCTGGAGGTTTCTCATTTTTAGCAACATGATGTGTATCAGCATGAAAGCTTGGTGCCTCTGAGCGACGCGCATTGCGGGCTAATCCCCAGAGCAATAAACCGGTTAAGCCAATCAGACCAATAGCCAGAATGGCCGGGCCTAATCCACCTAAGCCAAAATTGCTGTCGACTGCTTTCTTCTCCTTAGATTTATCTAGGAGTCTCTGTAAGTCAGCGATATTCTTTTCTAACTCAGCAACCCGAGCTTTAGTCTGCTCCAAGACCTTCTCTTGAGCTACCAACTCTTCAGTGTAGCGACGCTCTTGATCGTTACCATCAGCGCTTGAACCAATCTTCAGTCGATCCTTGGGAACAACTTCCCCTGTTTTAGCATTACCTGATTTTCCATTAGCGGTGCCTGCTTCTTTTTCGCCATGCTCTGCGCGCCACTGTTCGTTAGCATCTGCGACGAACTGATTTGCCTCTGCCGGACTAATAGAACGAAGTAGCGCCTGACTGGGTTTGGACAACTCAGCTCCGGCGGCCAAGCGATTGATGCTACCGCTAGCAAACGCATCGGGATTGGCCTTATACAGGGCCATCATGGTTTGATCTAAGGTAGCACCATCCAATTGGGGCGCCATGATGGCAGCTATTTCAGATAAGGACTGCCCCGGCTTTACGGTGATCTTCTGCACATCACCGAGTAACAATGTGAATGTCTTGGTAAGGCTACCGCTAGACCAATTGAGATTAACCAATACATCTAAGAATGGATCATCGGTCATCGGTACAGAATTGACTGTCTCTACCAATACCATCAGTTGCTCTTGACGATTGCGATACACCATTGCCTGCGGATTGAGGTCAAGAATCTTTTGTGAAATGCCTAAGCGCTCATAAGATGCCTTATTAGGCATTTTCACATTCAGGCTAGATAAAGCACCCTGCTCATCTATTCCAACCCGAATTGGGATCTCAACACGGAGTGGCTCACCAGGGCGTGACTGAAGTTGAGGAGCGCCTAAGCTAATCGCACCAGCAATAGATGACCAACCAAGCAGAACAACACAAAGTAGCTTTAAGCCTAGTTGACCAATACGAAACATAAAAGTGAAATTACTTCTCAAGCAAAATGCGCAACATGCGGCGCAATGGCTCAGCAGCACCCCACAAGAGTTGGTCGCCAACAGTAAAGGCCCCCAAATACTCTGGGCCCATTGCCATCTTATGCAAACGGCCAATAGGTACAGTCAATGTACCGCTGACAGCAGCAGGCGATAAATCACGCTCAGTAGTTTCGCGATCATTTGGAACCACTTTGACCCACTGATTATCTGCGGCCAAGATTGCCTCAATCTCTTTCAGTGGAATATCTTTTTTGAGTTTCACAGTCAAACCTTGTGAATGGCAGCGCATCGCACCTACACGAACGCATAAACCATCGATTGGAATGCTGCCAGGTGTGCGGAATGCAGGTCGACCTAAGATCTTATTGAACTCAGCGCCACCCTTCCATTCTTCTTTAGTTTGACCATTCTCAACAGGTACGTCGATCCATGGAATCAGGCTACCCGCTAAAGCAGTGTTACGGAAATTCTTTTTCGGGAACTCAGAAGAGCGCAATGTCTCAGTAACCTTGCGGTCAATATCGAGAATCCAAGATGATGGATCAGCCAACTCAGTAGCAACGCTGTCACGCAAAGCACCCATCTGCAGCAATAGCTCGCGCATGTTTTGAGCGCCAGCACCAGAAGCTGCTTGATAAGTCATCGCGCTAATCCACTCAACCATGTCAGCCTTAACCAAGCCACCCATAGCCATCATCATCAAACTCACAGTGCAATTAGCGCCGATCCAATTCTTCCCACCAGCAGCCAAAGCCTTATCAATCACCGGGCGATTAACAGGATCTAAAACCAATACTGCGTCATCCTTCATACGCAATGCACTAGCAGCATCAATCCAGTGACCATTCCACCCTGCTGCACGCAGCTTAGGGAAGATGTCATTGGTGTAATCGCCACCTTGGCAAGTCAAGATGATGTCGCAACGTGACAATGCTTTGATGTCATTCGCATCTTGCAAAGTGCTTTCGCTCTTAGTCACTTTTTGACCATTGAGCAAAGGCACAACACCACCCGCTTGGCTGGTACTAAAAAATACAGGCTCGATCAGGTCGAAGTCTTTTTCAGCCAACATTCTCTCCATGAGAACGCTACCAACCATACCGCGCCAGCCAACTAAACCAACTAAAGGTGTTTTTGAATTTGCCATGATGAACTATCTAATGAATGTATTTGATTTGCTTCTAGTTAATTTATTACGCAAGTGCTGCAACTACAGCATCGCCCATTTCAACCGTTGATACTTTTTTCGTGCCTTCGGTATAAATGTCTGCTGTTCTTAAACCTTGCGCTAAGACTTTCTGCACTGCCTTTTCAATGCGATCTGCTTCTGCAGGCATACCTAATGAATAACGCAACATCATTGCTGCAGACAAAATTGTTGCCAATGGATTGGCGATACCCTTACCAGCGATATCCGGCGCAGAACCATGGCTAGGCTCGTATAAGCCCTTATTGTTCTTATCTAAAGAGGCAGATGGCAACATACCGATTGAACCGGTCAACATTGCGGCTTCATCTGACAAAATGTCGCCAAATAGATTGCCGGTTACCACCACATCAAATGCTTTAGGCGCTTTAACCAACTGCATCGCAGCGTTATCCACATACATATGAGATAACTCAACATCTGGATAGTCTTTAGAAACCCGAATCATGACTTCACGCCAAAGCTGAGAAGTCTCTAATACGTTTGCCTTGTCTACGCTGCACACTTTTTTACCGCGCTTGCGTGCTGCCTCAAAAGCAACATGTCCAATGCGCTCTACTTCAGGCTCGCTGTAATGCATGGTGTCGAAACCTTCACGCGCACCCTTGAACAAAGGCAACTCTGAAGTGCGAATACCGCGTGGCTGACCAAAGTAAATATCACCATTGAGCTCACGCACAATCAAGATATCCAAGCCGCCAATGATTTCTGGCTTAAGACTTGATGCAGCTGTAAGTTCTGGATAGCAAATTGCTGGTCTGAAATTAGCAAACAACTCGAGGTGTTTACGCAAACCCAAGATGGCTTGTTCGGGGCGCAGTTCGCGTGCAAGCGTGTCGTACTTCCAATCACCTACCGCACCAAACAAAATAGCATCCGCTTTTTTAGCAAGATCTAGGGTGGCTGGTGGCAAAGGATGTCCAGCGACGTCATAAGCTGCTCCGCCTACGGGGGCTTCTTCTAAATCAAACTTTGGGCCAAGCGCTTGGAGCACTCGAACGGCTTGAGCAACGATTTCCGGGCCGATACCATCGCCCGGTAGAACTGCAATTTTCATGAAAGGCCTTTAAATCAACGAAATTACGGCAATTGTGTCGCAAGCCAAGGCATTTTTAGAATGCGCTCGGCTTCATAAGCCTTGATTTTATCTGCATGTTGCAGGGTTAGGCCAATATCGTCTAAGCCGTTAAGAAGGCAATACTTTCTAAATGGGGCCACTTCGAAGCTATAAGCAGTGCCATCGGGGGCAATAACCTGCTGTGCTGCTAGATCGATTGTTAATTGATAGCCGTTAAACGCTTGGGTTTCGTTAAAAAGATGGTCAACCTGCATTTCAGTCAAAACAATCGGCAAAACACCGTTTTTGAAGCAGTTGTTGTAGAAAATATCTGCAAAACTAGGTGCAATCACCGCTCTAAAGCCAAATTGATCCAAGGCCCAGGGTGCATGCTCACGGGAACTGCCGCAGCCAAAGTTCTTACGAGCCAACAGAATGCCAGCACCTTTGTAGCGCGGCTGATTGAGAACAAAGTCTGGGTTAATGGGACGCGTACTGCAATCTTGACCAGGCTCACCATGATCGAGGTAGCGCCATTCATCAAACAGGTTTTGCCCAAAGCCAGTCTTCTTAATTGATTTTAGAAACTGCTTCGGAATAATGGCATCGGTATCCACGTTCTCGCGATTAAGCGGAGCAACCAAACCTTTGTATACCGTAAATTTTTCCATGATTCGACTTTTACTCTATTTGCTCTAAATGTTTACTTCACAGGGGTAACAACAACATCCTTACCCTTGGTTTGAGATTGATTGTTTTGCTGTGTGCTTGATCCACCCATGGAAGTTCCCATGTTCTGTAAGTCTTTACCAACACCTTCCATGGTGCTGCTACATGCAGAAATAATCATTCCAGCGACGCCAATAATTGCGAGTCTAGAAATTAAAGAGAGTGAAGAAAATTTCATTAATCAGTTTCCTTATGAAATCTTACGTACATCAACAAAGTGACCTTCGATCGCTGCAGCAGCTGCCATTGCAGGGCTAACCAAATGCGTGCGACCACCATTGCCTTGACGACCTTCGAAGTTGCGATTCGATGTTGAGGCGCAACGCTCTCCCGGCTCCAAGCGATCAGCATTCATCGCTAAGCACATAGAACATCCAGGTTCACGCCACTCGAAGCCGGCAGCCTTGAATATACGATCCAAACCTTCGCGCTCTGCTTGGGCTTTTACCAAACCAGAACCAGGAACAACCAATGCCAACTTCACATTGGCGGCAACTTT
Organism: Polynucleobacter sp. JS-JIR-II-c23; assembly: GCF_035011225.1. Classification (NCBI taxonomy): domain Bacteria; kingdom Pseudomonadati; phylum Pseudomonadota; class Betaproteobacteria; order Burkholderiales; family Burkholderiaceae; genus Polynucleobacter; species Polynucleobacter sp. JS-JIR-II-c23. Next base: position 1,325,897 of record NZ_JAYGQT010000001.1, read on the forward strand.
TTTACCTAAGCGATCCACTACCTTAGCAGCAGCACGCATATCTTCAATGCGACTGTTAGTGCATGAACCGATAAATACTTTATCTATAGAGATGCTGCTCAATGGTGTATTTGGTACGAGGTTCATGTACTCCAAAGCACGCTCCATTGCTGAACGCTTGTTTGGATCACGCTCTTTTTCTGGATCAGGAACACGCTCGCTAATCGCCAGCACCATTTCTGGTGAAGTGCCCCAGGTAACCTGTGGAGCGATTTCTTCTGCACGCAATTCAACTACGGCATCAAACTTTGCATCAGGATCTGAATGCAAGGTTCTCCAATATTGCAAAGCTTGCAACATCGCCGGGCCCTTAGGCGCATATGGACGACCCTGAATATATTCAATCGTAGTTTCATCTACAGCAACTAAACCAGCGCGAGCGCCAGCTTCAATCGCCATATTGCAGATAGTCATACGACCTTCCATTGAAAGGTTACGAATTGCTTCGCCAGCAAACTCAATGGTGTAACCCGTACCACCTGCAGTACCAATCTTGCCAATCACTGCGAGAACGATGTCCTTAGCGGTAGCGCCTGGTTGCAAGCGGCCATCAACGCGTACCAACATATTTTTGCTCTTCTTCATGAGCAAAGTTTGGGTTGCCAAAACGTGCTCGACTTCGGAAGTGCCAATACCAAATGCCAAAGCACCAAAGGCGCCATGGGTGCTGGTATGAGAGTCGCCGCAAACTACGGTCATGCCAGGCAAAGTTGCGCCCTGCTCTGGCCCGATGACATGAACAATCCCTTGGCGGGTGTCGTTCATCTTGTATTGGGTAATTCCAAAGGCATCGCAGTTTTGATCCAAAGTATCTACTTGCAACTTGGATATCGGATCAGTAATTCCTTCGGAGCGATCAGTTGTTGGTACGTTGTGATCAGAAACCGCCAAATTGGCGGAGATACGCCAAACTGGACGGCCAGCCAAATTCAAACCTTCAAATGCCTGCGGACTGGTTACCTCATGCAGCAACTGACGATCAATATAAATTGTGGCTGTGCCATCTTCTTCAGAGTAAACAACGTGGTCATCCCACAATTTGTCATAAAGCGTACGAGACATGAGAGACCTTAAATACCTTATTTACGAACTGAGATGTTCGGAACCTTGCGCGCTGTTTCGCCTACGTACAACTGACGTGGACGACCAATTTTGTATTCAGGATCAGTAATCATTTCTTCCCACTGAGCAATCCAACCTACTGTTCTTGCCAAGGCAAAAATACAGGTGAACATTTCTGTTGGGATACCTAAAGCACGTTGCACGATGCCTGAGTAGAAGTCTACGTTTGGATAGAGCTTACGGCTTACAAAATAGTCGTCCTCTAAAGCAATCTTCTCAAGAGTCATGGCCAACTTGAACAATGGATCATCTTGGAGACCAAGTTCATTCAATACTTCGTAGCAAGTTTCACGCATCAACTTTGCACGTGGGTCAAAGTTTTTATAAACGCGGTGACCAAAGCCCATCAAACGAACACTTGAGTTCTTGTCTTTAACTTGAGCGATGAATTCATGAATCTTTTCTACGCCACCATTCGCTTGAATCTCGTTCAACATCTGTAAGCAGGCTTCGTTTGCACCACCGTGAGCTGGGCCCCAGAGGCAAGCAATACCAGCAGAGATCGCTGCAAAAGGATTGGTGCCTGATGAACCACACAGACGCACAGTTGAAGTGGAAGCATTTTGCTCATGATCTGCATGCAATGTGAAGATGCGATCCAAAGCACGAACCAATACTGGGTTTACTTTGTACTCTTCACATGGTGTTGCAAACATCATGCGCATAAAGTTAGCGGTGTATGACAAAGAGTTATCTGGATAGATAAATGGTTGACCTACAGAATATTTATAAGCCATCGCAACCAAAGTTGGCATCTTCGCAATCAAACGAATTTGCGCCACTTCGCGGGCTTTAGGCTGGCTGTAGTCAATCGCATCATGGTAAAAAGCGGCCATTGCGCCAACCAAGCCAGTCAATACCGACATTGGATGCGCATCGCGACGGAAACCACGCAAGAAGAATTGCATTTGCTCATGAACCATCGTGTGGTGCATGACCATTTCTTCAAAGTCTTTTTTCTCAGCGGCATTTGGCAAGTCGCCATTGATCAAGAGGTAGCAAACTTCCAAGAAGTCACAGTTATTAGCTAAATCTTCAATTGGGTAGCCGCGATAGAGCAACTCACCCTTATCGCCATCGATGTAAGTAATTTTGCTATTACATGACGCAGTAGATAAGAAGCCTGAATCGTAAGTGAACTTACCAGTCTGACCATAGAGCTTACGAATGTCGATTACATCAGGACCAACTGTCCCTTTATAAATTGGCAGATCAATATCTGGTGTTCCATCCGAAAACGAGAGTTTTGCTTTGATGTCCGATTCAATCATTTCTAATCCTTAGTCATTCAAAAATATGATTAATACACTATTCGCTCATGCACCTATACAACTACTGCACCAAAATACTGAATTACTTCTCTCTCAGCCTTTGTAAAACCATCTTGAAAGAGTCTGTTTGCATCTCTTTCTCCAGGCTGGCTACAGAATCTTTACGACCAATCAATAAATCCATCAAGTCGTTGTCATCTAAAGCTAATAACTGGCTTAAAACTTTTCCATCTTCTACGCTTAATTGAGTGCCGTAACGCTCAAAGAAACGCTGCAGAATTAAATCGTTCTCTAGCAAGCCCCTACGAGCATCACTCTTTAAACGATATAAATCTGCATTGCCGAGGGTCATACTGCCCTACGAACCATCAACTCCTTGATCTTGCCAATTGCCTTCGTTGGATTCAAGTGCTTAGGACATACATCCACGCAATTCATGATGGTGTGGCAACGGAACAAGCGGTATGGGTCTTCCAAATTATCCAAGCGCTGATTGGTATCTTCATCACGGCTATCCGCAATAAAGCGATAAGCCTGCAATAAACCAGCTGGGCCAACGAACTTGTCTGGATTCCACCAGAAAGATGGGCATGAAGTTGAGCATGATGCGCACAAGATGCACTCATACAAGCCATTCAACTCTTCACGCTCTTCAGGACTCTGGAGACGCTCTTTTTCAGGAGGAGGATTGTCATTTACCAAGTAAGGCTTGATTGACAAATACTGCTTGAAGAACAACGTCATGTCGACGATCAAATCTCGCACGACTGGCAAGCCAGGCAATGGGCGCAATGTAATGACCTTAGGCAAAGTCAACATATTAGTCAGACAAGCCAAACCATTTTTACCGTTGATGTTCATAGCATCTGAACCGCACACACCTTCACGGCATGAACGACGATAAGAAATTGTTTCGTCTTGCTTCTTCAAAGAAATCAAAGCGTCCAACAACATACGCTCACCAGTGAGCTCTAACTCATAACGTTGCATGCGTGGAGCAGCATCGACATCTGGATCGTAGCGGTAAATTTCGAATATACGGATATCACTCATCTTCTATCTCTTTTGCTTAGAAAGTACGTTCTTTAGGAGGGAAGGACTCAACAGTGAGAGGCTTCAAGACAACTGGCTTGTAAGAAAGCTTATTTCCTTCACTGTACCAAAGGGTGTGCTTCATCCAATTCTCATCATCGCGCTCTTGGTGGTCATCATGCGAATGTGCACCACGACTCTCTTTGCGAGCTGCAGCAGAAATCATGGTTGCGTTTGCAGTCTCGACTAAGTTAGCCACTTCCAAAGCCTCAATACGTGCTGTATTGAAAATCTCGGATTTATCTTTAACCCATAAGTGCTTAGCGCGCTCTGTCAATTTAGCCATTTGACGAACGCCTTCATCCATCAACTCTTGATTACGGAACACACCAGCATATTTCTGCATGCACTTACGAATATCGTTTGCAACGTCTTGCGCGTACTCGCCTGAAGTTGAGTTATCCAACTGCGCAATACGCTCCAATGTTTGCTCACCAGCATTCGCAGGTAACGGCTTGAACTCGCGACTTTTCAGATCTAGGCCAACAATGTGGTTACCTGCTGCACGACCGAATACCAAGAGATCGAGTAATGAGTTAGTGCCTAGACGGTTCGCACCGTGCACGGATACGCATGAACACTCACCAATCGCATACAAACCATTAACGATTTCATTGTGGATGCCATTTGCTGGAACAACCACTTGACCATTGATGTTCGTTGGAATGCCGCCCATCTGATAGTGAATCGTAGGCACTACTGGAATTGGCTCTTTAGTGACATCAACGTTCGCAAAGTTAATACCAATCTCATAAACAGAAGGCAAACGCTTCATGATGGTCTCGGCGCCAATGTGTGTCAGATCGAGCACAACATAGTCACCGTTAGGACCGCAACCGCGCCCTTCTTTAATTTCCTGGTCCATGCAGCGGGATACGAAATCGCGTGGGGCCAAATCTTTATAGGTTGGCGCATAACGCTCCATGAAACGCTCGCCATCTTTATTACGCAAGATACCGCCTTCACCGCGGCAACCTTCTGTCAACAACACGCCTGCACCAGCTACGCCAGTTGGGTGGAATTGCCAGAATTCCATATCTTCCAATGGAATACCTGCGCGAGCTGCTAGGCCCATACCATCGCCGGTATTAATAAAGGCGTTTGTTGATGCATCCCAAATACGGCCCGCACCACCAGTTGCCAACATCACAATCTTGGCTTCCAAGATATAAACCTGGCCTGTTTCCATTTCGAGAGCAGTAACACCAACAACATCACCTGCATCATCACGAATCAAATCGAGCGCTAACCACTCAACAAAGAAGTTTGTTTTAGCGCGCACGTTACGTTGATACAAGGTATGCAACATGGCATGACCAGTACGGTCAGCAGCAGCACAAGCACGTTGCACAGGCTTCTCGCCGTAATTTGCTGTGTGGCCACCGAATGGACGCTGATAAATCGTGCCATCTGGGTTACGGTCAAATGGCATGCCGAAGTGCTCCAACTCATAAACGACTTTTGGAGCTTCGCGACACATGAACTCGATCACGTCTTGGTCACCTAACCAGTCAGATCCCTTGATGGTGTCATAGAAATGATAGTGCCAATTGTCTTCACTCATATTGCCTAATGAGGCACCGATACCACCTTGGGCAGCAACTGTATGTGAACGTGTTGGAAATACCTTAGTTAGCACAGCAACATTCAAGCCGGCTTCAGCCAACTGCAATGATGCGCGCATACCGGAACCACCTGCCCCAATGATCACCGCATCAAAACGGCGGCGTGGCAATGATTTTTTAATTGCAGTCATCGAATTACACTTTCCACAAAATTTGAACGGCGTAGGCCGCACAGGCTACGAGATACAGAACGGTTAACACTTGAAGTGTTAACCGAATACTGACCGGCTTGATGTAATCCATCCAGATATCGCGGATACCAATCCAAGCGTGATAGAACAAGCTGATGAATGCTAGGAGCGTCAATAACTTCATCAATTGGTTGCTAAATAAAGCAGACCAACCTTCATAAGTAGCGCTACCAGTGATGCAATAGTCCACCAACAAAACAATCGTAAACACCACCATCACAATCGCAGTAACGCGCTGAATGATCCACTCTTTTAGGCCGTAGTGCGCGCCTACAACTAAGCGCTTTGGTCCAATTTGATAAATAGGCATGAAATTTCCTTAAATGATGTGCGCTTAGTACACGCCGAATAATTTGAGACCCACTACAGCAGTCAAAGCCAAGCCGAGGAACAAAACAAAAATGGCCGAACGATTTGCTTCAGACTTCTCAACGCCGATTTCTAAATCGAGCAAAAGGTAGCGAATACCAGCACAGAAGTGGTGCAAGAAAGACCAGATCAAGCCGAGGCAAATAATCTTGACCAAAATGTTGCCGGTGAAAGCTTGGAATTTTTGGTAGCTCAGCTCAGACGCAAGGCTCTGATCGAAGAGATACAAAATAAATGGCAACAAGAGGAACATCGCTGCCCCGCTAATACGATGAAGAATGGAGACTTTGCCGGCCCAAGGAAGGCGGTATTTAATCAACTGGGCAAGACCAATATTTCGGTAAACCGGTCTATCTTTTTTTACATTTTGCTGTGAATCAACCATGGGTAATCTCTATCTTTAGGTGGAGGTTCATTGTGGTTTTGTTGTATCGCAACATATTCTATTGGAAACCTTAAGGCTGGTGGGGATTTTTACGGGTTTATAGGGGTTTAATAGGGGTTTTAACGGATATTTTCATCAACACACTTAGTTCAATTTGTTTTCGTAATGCTGCTCTGAAGTGTCGTATCTAGCGTGACGAATTTCTACTGGTTTATTCCCGTAGGTGAAAGCCACCCGCTCTACAGAAAGGAGTGGCGCGCCCTCCTCCAGATGAAGGTGTTTTGCCAGCATTTCATCAGCAGCTACAGCCTTAATTTTTTCTTCCGCCCGCACCATATGAGTGGCATATTGCCCCTCATAAAAGGCATACATGGGACCATGCCAAGCATTAAGGACCTCAAGGTCTAAACCCTTAAAACGAGAGCCAGGTAGAAATATCTCTTCAAAAACAATGGGTTTACCCGCAAAACTCTGAATTCGGTCAATGTGAATAATGGGGTCGCCTGCCTTTAATTTAAGCAATTCGGCCACGTAAGCGCTAGCTTTAGTCTTTTCACAGGTCAAAAATTGGTTGGTTAGGTGAAATTTCTCACCAGAATCCGGGGCTAAGCGTAAAAAACGATACTGCCAGTCGTCTTCTTGGTGGGTGGCGACAAAGGTGCCCTTCCCTTGGCGGCGAACCAGTAAATTTTGGGCGGCCAGCTCATCAATGGCTTTGCGGACAGTGCCTTGACTCACGGCATAACGGGCGGCAAGCTCCATTTCACTGGGAATAGCCATCCCCGGAAGCCATTCCGCGGCTTGCAAACTAGCCAAAATCATCGCCTTGATCTGCTCGTACAGAGGGCTAAATGAGGCAACAGGCAAATTCACGTCAGACAAATTAACTCCAGGCCGTGTCAATTGGATAAAATTCAGGGTAATTCTAGTCTTATATAAGACATCATTGACAGTGTAAAGCTAAAGTCCCTACACTTGAATGGATAATAGAAAAGTTTTCTTTATTTAACCCAATTAACCTTCCTTTGGAGTTCTCAGTAATGGCAAAAGCCCCAATGCGTGTCGCTGTAACCGGTGCAGCCGGTCAAATCGGATATTCCCTTCTATTCCGCATCGCCAATGGCGACCTGCTGGGAAAAGATCAGCCCGTCATCCTGCAATTGCTTGAGATTCCTGATGAAAAAGCTCAAAAAGCCTTAACTGGCGTCATGATGGAGTTGGAAGACTGTGCATTCCCGCTATTGGCAGGTATGTCAGCGCACTCTGACCCCATGACCGCTTTTAAAGATATCGACGTTGCCCTTTTAGTTGGCGCACGTCCACGTGGTCCTGGCATGGAGCGTAAAGACTTGCTCTCCGCTAACGCACAAATTTTCACAGCTCAAGGCAAAGCATTAAATGCAGTTGCTAAGAAGACTGTAAAAGTATTGGTTGTTGGTAATCCAGCAAATACCAATGCGTACATCGCCATGAAATCTGCTCCAGATATTCCTGCGAAGAATTTCACAGCGATGTTACGCCTTGATCACAACCGCGCCCTCTCACAATTGGCTAGCAAGTTGAACAAGCCAGTTGCTGACATTGAGAAATTGGTTGTATGGGGTAACCACAGCCCAACAATGTACCCAGACTATCGCTTTGCAACTATCGATGGCAAGTCAGTAAAAGACTCTATCAACGATGCAGCATGGAATAAAGATGTATTTATTCCTACGGTTGGTAAGCGTGGTGCAGCCATCATTGAAGCGCGTGGCCTGTCTTCTGCAGCTTCTGCAGCCAATGCGGCGATTGATCATATTCATGATTGGGTTCTCGGCACTAACGGTAAGTGGGTAACCATGGGTATTCCTTCTAAAGGCGAATACGATATTCCTGCTGAAGTGATTTATGGCTTCCCAGTAGTTTGCGAAAACGGCGAATACAAAATGATCGAAGGTTTAGAGATCGATGCATTCTCCCGTGAGCGCATGACCCACACCCTGAATGAATTACTCGAAGAGCAGGCTGGCGTTAAGCACTTGCTCTCATAAGGAAAACTAGATGAAGAAAAACCTTCTCGCCATTAGCCTTGTGCTTGCTAGCGCTTTAGGCGCTGCAAATGCATTCGCTGATGAAGAAGCATTTACTTGGACCTGTCAAGAAAGCAAGCAGTTCAAAACTGCTGGCTCAACTGAAAAGATCCGCTTAACTTGGGAATCCAAAACGTATGATTTGGATCGCCAAACTTCATTGCCGGGCAGTCTTCGCTACAAAAATACCAACTCTGGTTTCGACCTAGTGGTGTTGGGTAACAAAGCAATGTTATTCAACATTAAAGCAGGTGTACGTCTTGCGGATTTCTGCCAAACAGCAGATATGAAATCTGGTAAGTTGCCTCACTTGTTTGCTGGCGCGGAACCTTTTGTGCAGAATTAATTTCTCACACTGCATCAAATAAAAAAGCCGAGACATCTCGGCTTTTTTATTGCTTAGCGTTTCTTTTGCTTCATTGATATATTTTTCTTTTGCTTCTTTGTTTTGCTTCTTTGTTTTACCTAGTGAAACAAAGGTTGCTGTGATGGTGCATCGTCTGGCATTTCAGCATGCACTGCCTCGCCTGAGCGATCTGGGAATAAAGGTGCACCACAGTCATCACAAAGCTCTGGATCAAACAGCATTGCATGTCGGAATACATCCTCTACTCCTGCGTCATGCAAGGCATCACAAATCTTCTTAATGGGACTCTCATCATCTGACAGGTCGTTTAAAGCGTCGTTTGCCACGCTTTCTCTGTCATACAGTGGCCAGATCACCCCATACATTACATCGGATGAACCTTTTACACTGAACGATATTCGATACTCATCTGCCTGCTCTTCTCCAAAGGCGCCGACCACACAAGATAGGCCGGCTGGCAGTATCCCGAGAGTGCTCTCTAAAAAATTGACTGCTGCGCGAATACTTAAAGGTCGGACATGCTTATCAGCCAAACGGCAGTTTGTGAAATACGCCTCTGGTAAGAGCAGCTCAAACTCACAACCAGGGAGTAGAGATGCAATTGGCTCCTGCATTGCAGTTTGCCAACCAATCAAACTCACGCCCCGCTCTTGGCGAGCCGGTGGCTCAGCCTGCCAACGGAAAATGGGGGAGCCACTCGGTGCACTTAAGGCAGCAATAATGAAGCGTGGGTCTGCCAATACGGCAATGGTTTCCGACATATCGCGCAGCTCTAGCTTGGCGTCTTTTCCAGAGATCGCAGCAGTTGCCAATGCTTCAGTCAGTATGCGCGTTTGACAATGCGAATGCGGCATTTGATCAATGCTGTAAAGCCATGGAACGATGGCTATGCGCGCATCCGTTGAAGCGATGGCGCTTTGTAAAGCCTGAGCAGTTGACTCAATGATATTGACAGGCAATGGGCCGGATGGAATCTGATAACGAGTATGAGCAACGATAGGCATTGCTAGTAACAGCACATCCCACTCCTGCCCTTCATGCTCAACCTTCAATGACTCAGCCAATGTTTCCGCAATATCGGCAAGCACTTCAAAGGCTACCGTATTAATACGAAAGGTTTGATCTAGAGCGGCATCAATCACGTTTTGATTTTGACTTTTGAGCAAGCGCATTAAGCGCACGTTCAGACGTTCTTCCCAAAAGCGATCCTCGATGTGACTGCCAGATGCGGCCAAAGAAATAGCGTCAGCTACCATCTTCTCCACTTCTGGAGAATTCCGTTGCGATGCTTTAGTGCGATGCACGGCCATTATTTTCTTTCTGCCCTTCTAAATACAGGCTTATCTACTTTTGATTCAGCGGCATAGTACTTGTAACCATCTAAATTAAAGCCCTTTAAATCAGCGGGATCAGTAATGCGATTCTCAACCACATAGCGAGCCATCAAGCCGCGGGCTCGTTTGGCATAAAAAGAAATAATCTTGTACTTGCCATCCTTAGCATCCTGAAACACCGGGGAAATGACCTGGCAATCCAATTCTTTAGGTTGGAGTACCTTGAAATACTCTTCTGAAGCCAGGTTCAGCAGGACTGGCTTCTTTTGCTTTTCTAGAACCTTCTTGATGGAATCGGTTACGCGACTCCCCCAAAATGCATAAAGATCCTTACCTCTGGCGTTTTTGAATGAGGTGCCCATTTCTAAGCGATAAGGCTGCATCAAATCCAGAGGCTTGAGCGCACCATAAAGGCCGGACAAAATTCGGATGTGATCTTGGGCAAACTCTACCGCTTTGGCATTCAGCGTTTTAACGTCAAAACCATCATAGACATCCCCATCAAAGGCATAGATCGCCGGCTTACTGTTTTCTTCTGTGAATTTCTTGGACCAATCCCGATAGCGACCGACATTCAGAATGGCCAGCTGATCGGATAAACCCATCAATTTGGCAATGTCTTGCGGTGCTAGCTTCTTAAGATCGGCAATGAGTTTGGCTGATTCTGAGACAAACTCGGGCAAGGTAGGTGCCTTGACCTTGGCGGGGGTCTTGTAATCCAAGGATTTAGCAGGTGAAAGAACGATCAGCATGGCACAATTTGTTAATGTATTTTTACCATTCTAGCGACTACCGGATATATCCGCATTAAAAGACCGATCACCGCCCCCACCCTCATGAACCCGCTAGAGACCCCCTCTTTTCCAAGTCGCCTACCAAAAGTTGGAACCACCATCTTTACGGTGATGTCCTCCCTGGCCGCAGAGCATCAGGCGATTAATCTTGGGCAAGGTTTTCCGGACTTTCCATGCGACAGAAAACTCATTGCTGATGTGAATGCCGCCATGTTGGCAGATCACAATCAATACCCCCCTATGGCTGGAGTTGCAGAACTTCGTCATGGCATTAGTCAGAAGATCAGCAGTTTATATAGCCACCACTACGATGCTGAGACTGAAATCACGATTACTGCGGGTGGTACACAGGCCATATTTACAGCCATACTGTCTTGCGTTGGTCCTGGCGATGAAGTCATCATCATCGAACCCGCCTTTGACTGCTACCGACCTGCAATAGATTTAGCTGGAGGTAAAACGATTGCCATTTCATTGCAGGTCGTACGTGATGAATCAGGACAAGTAGCTTCGTATCAAATTCCATGGGGTGTATTAGCAAATGCTATCAACCCTAAAACGCGACTCATTTTAATTAACACTCCGCATAATCCGACTGGCATGGTGTGGGATAAATCAGATCTTGATCACCTAGCAGCTTTAGTTCGCGATACTTCCGCCTTAATTTTGAGTGATGAAGTCTATGAACATATGGTCTATGACGGAGCCCAGCACTATAGCATCGCCTCTCATCCAGAGCTTGCAGCTAGGAGCTTTCTGGTCTCTAGCTTTGGCAAGACTTATCACGTCACCGGTTGGAAGGTAGGTTATGTGGCCGCACCGCCATTATTAACAAAAGAGTTCCGCAAGGTACATCAATTTAATGTATTTGCCGTTAATACCCCTATGCAATATGGCTTAGCCACTTATCTTGCAGATGAAAAACATTATTTAAATCTTTCCGCCTTTTATCAAGCTAAGCGAGATTTCTTTAGGGCTGGGTTAAGTAAAACCAGATTTAAATTGCTTCCTAGCCCCGGTAGTTATTTTCAATGCGCTGATTACTCCGCGCTAGGCATCCCTCAAGCTAAATTGAATGAGGCTGATTTTTGCAAATGGCTCACCAGTGAAGTTGGGGTAGCCGCCATTCCAGTTTCTGCTTTTTATGAACAACCCACCGAGTCTGGCGTCATTCGTTTTTGTTTTGCAAAACAAGAGCAAACTCTCGCCAATGCGTTACAGCGCTTACAAAATTTATAGAGGAAAAAATGGCAACCCCAAAATCGAATCAGGTGATTGATGTCTATAGTTGGCCAACCCCAAATGGCCACAAAGTTCATATCATGCTTGAGGAATGCGGCTACCGCCTAGGTCGCGACTGGATTGCTCATCCGATTGATATTGGTGCTGGAGATCAATTTGCGCCTGAGTTCCTCAAGATTAGCCCTAACAATAAGATTCCAGCAATCGTTGATCCTAATGGGCCGGACGGAAAACCAATCAATGTATTTGAGTCTGGCGCCATCCTTCTCTATTTAGCCGGCAAGACTGGCAAATTCTTGCCCCAAAGCACCCGCGGTAAGTACGAGGTGCTGCAATGGCTGATGTTCCAAATGGGTGGTCTTGGCCCCATGCTTGGGCAAAACCACCACTTCAGACTCTACGCACCTGAGAAAATTGAATATGCCATTAATCGCTACACCAATGAAGCCAAACGCATCTATGGAGTATTGGATGGTCAACTGAAAGATAATCCTTATATTGCAGGCAAAACTTATTCCATTGCTGATATTGCGATTTATCCATGGACTCGTAATTGGAAAAATCAAGGCATTGAAATCAATGATTACCCGCATTTCAAAAAATGGTTTGAAAAGATTGGGGCACGACCAGCAGTGAAGCGTGGTTGTGAAGTATTAACCGCATTACGCAAACCCTTGCACGATGACAAGGCTAGAGAGCAGTTATTTGGTTCCACCCAGTATCAAAAGAGGAAATAAGATGAGTATTCAATCTGTAGGCGTCATTGGTGCAGGCACTATGGGCAATGGGATTGCACAAGTATGTGCAGTGGCCGGTCTGGATGTCGTGATGGTTGATATTAATGAGGCAGCAGTGCAACGTGGACTTGAGCAAATCAGCAAGAGTTTGGATCGTCTTGTCAAAAAAGAAACGTTGACTGTTGAAGCAAAGGAAGCTGCTCTCAAACGTATTAAAGGAAGTACTTCTTATACTGACTTCAAAGGCTTGGGATTAGTGATTGAAGCTGCAACCGAGAACCAAGCAATTAAAGAAAAGATTCTCAAGCAAGTAGACGAGGTCGTGAGCAAAGACACCATCATTGCCACCAACACCTCCTCCCTATCGATTACCAAACTAGCGGCACTTGACTCAAACCCTGCCCGCTTTATTGGCATGCACTTTTTCAACCCGCCACCCTTAATGGCTTTAGTGGAAGTCATCCGTGGCTTGCAGACTAGTGACGCTACCCACGCTGCCATTATTGACATGGCTAAGCGTGTTGGCAAAGAGCCGATTACTGTTAAAAATTCACCTGGCTTTGTGGTGAATCGCATTTTGCTACCCATGATTAATGAGGCTTTCTTTGTTTTATCGGAAGGTCTTGCTAGCCCAGAAGATATTGATGCTGGCATGAAGTTAGGCTGCAATCAACCGATTGGCCCACTAGCCTTAGCAGATCTCATTGGATTAGATACATGCTTAGCGGTAATGGAAGTGTATTTTGAAAACTTCAGCGATTCCAAATACCGCCCTTGCCCACTACTTCGTGAAATGGTTGCCGCTGGATATCTCGGTCGCAAAACAGGTCGCGGCGTATACACCTACGATAAATAATTTCATTCACAACTCCTTAACCTAGACATCCCCATCGTGAACCCCATCCCACCTTTAGTTCGCAAACTTGGCTATGCCGGTCTTATTCCATTTATTGGGCTAGCCCTCATGGTGCAATTAGCGCCAACACCCGTGAATTATTTAAGCGCTGAATCTTTAGCGGGTTATGGTGCCGTGATTACTTCCTTTATGGGGGCTTTGCATTGGGGTGCCAATTTACATCTTCTAGGTAAGGCACCCGCTGGTGATCGCTGGGAAGACCGTAATGCATGGATCTGGGGTGTCATCCCCGCTTTAGTGGCTTGGTTAGCCCTTCATATTTATATTCCAGTAGGCTTACTGATTTTGGCTTCCACTCTAATCATTCAGCGCAATATTGATCAGAACACCTATCAATATTATTTTGCTGATGAAGCCGCCCGCTCTGCTTTTATGACCATGCGCAATCGCTTGACCTATGTTGCAGCAGCCTGCCTCACTTGGGCATCCTTAGTTATTCTCTTTATTCAAGCCTGATGCAATGAGCAGTCTTTTTGATAGCGCGCCGCCTCCACCCTTAGCAGAGGCACTGCGCCCAAAAACGATTGAAGAAGTCATTGGACAAACGCATTTATTAGCAAGCGGTAAGCCACTCAATCTAGCATTTGCCTCCGGCAAGCCTCACTCGATGATTTTGTGGGGGCCTCCGGGCGTTGGCAAGACTACGCTAGCGCGTCTCTCCGCCAAAGCATTTGATCGTGAGTTCATTGCGATCTCTGCAGTCCTAGCGGGCGTTAAAGAAATCCGGGAATCCATTGAGCAAGCCCAACAAAATATGGCTCAGTACGGCAAGCAAACGATTTTATTTGTTGACGAGATCCATCGCTTCAATAAAAGCCAGCAAGATGCCCTGCTACCCCATGTGGAGTCTGGTTTATTCACCTTTATTGGTGCCACTACCGAGAACCCATCATTTGAAGTGAACTCTGCACTTCTGTCGCGTGCTCAAGTCTATGTCTTGAAATCACTCACTCCCGAGGAGCTGAAATTACTCTTTGATCGAGCCCATCAGCATGCGATGCCCGATGTGCAATTTGAATCAACAGCAATCGATACCCTGATTTCTAACGCTGATGGTGATGCACGACGCCTTCTCAATTTAGTTGAACAAGTGCGCAATGCGGTCCTCACACCAAATGCGGAAGTAAAAATCGTTGATCAGAAATTTATAGAGAATGCACTTAGCGCTCAAGCGCGGCGTTTTGATAAAGGTGGTGATCACTTTTACGATCAAATCTCTGCTCTACACAAATCTGTTCGCGGATCCAACCCCGATGCGGCCTTGTATTGGTTTTGCCGCATGCTAGATGGCGGCGCCGATCCCCGTTACTTAGCCAGACGCATTATTCGGATGGCATGGGAAGATATTGGCCTGGCAGATCCAAGAGCAATGCAATTGGCTAACGATGCAGCGCAGACCTATGAAAGACTGGGATCTCCTGAGGGTGAGTTGGCTCTTGGGCAAGCAGTGGTTTATCTTGCAGTTGCCTCTAAGAGCAATGCAAGCTACAACGCTTTTAATGCTGCTCGCGCTTATGTAGCAAACGATCAATCCAAACCCGTTCCGAATCATTTGCGCAACGCACCTACCAAACTGATGAAAGAGCTTGGACATGGAAAAGAATATCGCTACGCCCATGATGAGCCGCATGGCTATGCCGCCGGTGAAACGTATCTTCCAGAAGGCATGAAGGAGCCCCATTGGTACGAGCCAGTGGAGCGTGGCCTAGAGTCACAGATCAAAGAAAAGCTAGCGTTCTTAAAAAAGCTCGATGAAGAGCATAAGAAGAAATAAGGCGATATGAGTACAAAGATTTCGGCTACTTTTTATTACGACATTGTTTCGCCGTTTGCTTATCTGTATATCAAGCAAAGACAGCGTCTTGAAAGCAAGCTAGAGATTAAGCCTGTTCCTATTCTGCTGGGTGGCCTGCTCAGAGCTTCTGAAAATAAGGGTCCAGGAGAAGTTGCAGCAAAACGCCCGCACACCTATCAATTTTGCGTGTGGCAGGCGGAGAAGTTAGGCATTCCTTTTCGCTTTCCAGAGCATCACCCTTTTATGACAGTTGCCGCCCAACGCCTTTTGGTTGAACAAAATGCCGATTGGATGATGGTTGAGCGCGCTTTTGATTATGTTTGGGTGGAAGGTAAGGATCCCAATCTATCTTGGCCAGAATTTTGTAGCTACTTAGGACTTCCCTCAGATGCACCTAAACCTGAAAATCCAGAAGTGAAGGCAAAGCTGATCGCTAATACCAATCAAGCAAAAGCCGATGGCGCCTTTGGAGTGCCGGCCCTGATAGTGAATCAACATTGCTTTTGGGGTGTTGACACTATTGACTGGACACTGGATTACCTTGCAAGACCTGGCATGTTTGATGAGGCTTCCTATGCTTATGCCGGAAATGTTCCTAATGGTCTAGGCTAATAAATCATTTAACCCTCCGGCGGTCTTGGGCAATACAATCAAATACAAGCTATTTTTATCTTATTTAAGGAGTTCTTATGCGTAAGCTATTTGCCGCCCTTGTTGTTGCTGTTTCTTGTTTTACTAGTCAAGCAGCATTTGCAGGCCCTAAGGTTGAATTTAAAACTACGATGGGTAACTTCGTTGTTGAATTAGATGATGTGAAAGCACCCAAGAGCACTGCTAACTTTTTGAACTACGTCAAGAGCGGTTTCTATAACGGCACCATCTTTCATCGTGTGATTGATGGCTTCATGATTCAAGGTGGCGGGTTTACGTCGGACTTGAATCAAAAGCCAACTGATTCCCCAGTAGTTTCTGAAGCGCAAAATGGCTTGAAGAATAATGTTTACACGATTGCGATGGCTCGCACTTCAGACCCTGATTCTGCAACTTCGCAGTTCTTTATTAACGTGAAAGACAATGCGGCGCTCGACTACCCTAATGCGATGGGTAATGGCTATACCGTGTTTGGCAAAGTGATCTCTGGCACACAAACCATAGATGCCATTCGTAAAGTACCAACCATGGTTGCTCCAGCCCCACGCATGGGCAGAATGTCTGATGTTCCTACTAAGACTGTCATCATCGAATCTGCAACGATTCTGAAGTAAGTAGAAATTACCAGGTAAGCCGCGATGATTTTGCTCGATGATGCGCAAAGCACCGCGGCCTTACCCACCAGTCGCCAATATGAAAACGCGCTGCACTACTGGTGCGTTCTTCCGAGCGGCGATCATGCTGTAGATTTAGCCGCTACACAGCAGTGTCTTACTGAAATATCTGCCGCGCTTGCTAAGGGCGAATTTATTGTTGCTGCCTTTGCTTACGAGTTAGGTAGGCAAATTCATCATCTTCCAGAGCGAGTCAATCACTCAGATCATCACCATCCGCTCATTGAAGCCTGGTCTTTTGCAGAATTCAAAAAACTGTCCAAGCAGGATGTCGATCGCTGCATTGCTCAAAAACTAGCCTTATTAGATCCCTCTCAAGCAAGTGCTGGAGTCATAGATGCTCAGGAATCCTTGAATGAGGGGCAATTTAATGCCGATATTGCAGCGATACAGGAATATATTCGCAGCGGTGATAGCTACCAGATTAATCACACCTATCGAATCACAGGCAATACTTATGGCGCTCCGCTCGCCTTATATAGCCGCTTAAGGGATCGCCAGCCTGGGCGTTTTGGCGCTTATATCGAGCATGATGGCAACTTTTTACTGTCGCAATCGCCTGAACTATTTATTGCGCGAGATGGTGGCACTATCAAAGCGATGCCAATGAAGGGTACTGCAAGTGCCCTATCTACTGTTGCGAGCGCCTTATCAGATGATCCAAAGAATCAAGCTGAGAATGTCATGATTGTGGACTTGCTACGTAATGATCTCAGTCGCATCTCTCTTCCGGGCACGGTACTAGTGCCCAATCTATTTGAAGTTGCAAGACACGGTGATGTATTGCAAATGACTTCTACCGTGCAAGGTCAGATCAAACCTGAGATTTCTTTATTCGATATTTTTGAAGCGGTATTTCCATGTGGCTCTGTTACAGGAGCTCCAAAAAAACGCAGCATGGAAATTATTCAAGGACTGGAACCCGAAGATCGAGGCTATTATTGCGGCGCCTTAGGCTGGCTTGACCCCAATGGCAACTTTGCCTTTAGTGTGCCGATCCGTACGGTGGAAATCAGTCAAGATCCCGACTCTCATGAATCAAGCTTCACCCTAGGGGTTGGCGCCGGAGTCACTAATGACTCAGATGCAGGCCAAGAATGGCAAGAGTGTCGCATTAAATCAGCGTTTCTGATGGATCTGCCAAGCGCTACCGGTTTATTTGAAACCATTGCGGTTCGGAATGGCGAACCCCAGAGATTGCATACTCATTTAAATCGCCTATCTTTATCCGCAATAGCCTTAAGAATGTCCTTCCAACTTGAGACTGCCCAGCATTTGATTTTGAGTACTTGTGCATCACTTGATAAAAAATTGTTATACCGATTAAGGCTTGATCTCTCAACTACTGGTGAGCTATTAGTTACAACTGCTGCGATGGATTTGATCAATGAACCCGTCAAAATATTCTGGGCAAAAAATATTCTGCCGGGTGATACAACGATGTTTTCTGGAGACGCTTTACTGCGTCATAAAATCAGCAATCGATCTCTCTATGACCAAGCTTGGCAAGAAGCTGTGAAGCTAGGTGGATTTGACGCTCTGTTTATCAATGAACAAGGCTTCGTTACTGAGGGCGGAAGGACTAGCATTTTTGTTAAACCTCAGGGTAGCCCTGAATGGCTAACGCCACCAGTATCGGCCGGTCTCTTGCCTGGAGTAATGCGTGCCGCCCTACTTGCAGACCCCACCTTGAATGCCCGTGAAGCTAACCTGACTATTAATGATGTTTCAATGGCAGATGAGATTATGCTTAGCAATGCACTACGCGGCGCCATCAAGGCCCATTTTTAGAAAGTCAGTATGAAGTATTGCTCTAACTGCGCATCTGTATTAACTATCAAGATTCCAGTGGATGACTCTCGTGAGCGTCATGTCTGTGAAGCGTGTGGCAGCATTCATTATCAAAATCCTCGCAACGTAGTTGGAAGTATTCCGGTATACGGCAAGCAAGTTCTCTTATGTCGTCGTGCTATTGAACCTCGTCATGGCTTTTGGACTTTGCCTGCGGGCTTTATGGAGTTAGGTGAAAGCACTAGCCACGGCGCAGCTCGCGAGACCCTAGAAGAGGCTGGTGCTGCTGTGGAAATTGGACCACTCTATTCCTTGCTGAATGTGCCCCACGCAGAACAGGTGCACCTATTCTATTTAGCCACAATGACCAATCCAGAATTTTCTGCAGGTGAAGAAAGTCTTGAAGTAGCCCTTTTTCATGAGCATGAGATTCCGTGGGAAGAATTGGCCTTTCCCACTGTTAAGCAGACCCTTGAATGGTTCTTTGCAGACCGCGCTGCTGGCAACTTAGATGCTGGTAAGGAATTTCATGTGCGCAGTCGCGATGTTTTGCCATCCGAACGAATTTGAGTCGACATGGGTCAGATAGCTTGGCTAGGGCCCAACGACCCTTTCCCAAATCCACTGTTTGAGACTGATCCAGATCCTAGCGTTCCCGGACTCATTGCCGTCAGTGAGCAGATATACCCCGGTCAACTAGCTCGCGCCTATCAACAAGGTATTTTTCCCTGGTACTCGGATAACCAACCTATTCTCTGGTGGTCGCCTGATCCTAGAATGGTGTTAAAGCCCAGCGCCTTTAAATGCAGTGAATCTTTGCAAAAGAATATTCGACTCTTTTGTCAAAGCACACAATCACAGATATTAGTAGATGCCGATTTTGGCGCAGTCATACGTTCATGCGCCACGAGCACTCGCAAAGATCAGGATGGCACTTGGATTACTCATGAAATCATTGATGCCTACACCGCACTTCACGAAGCAGGCAATGCTCACAGTATTGCCGTAATCGAAGATGGCCAGCTTACTGGCGGACTCTATTGCGTTGCCTTTGGAGGAATGGTATTTGGTGAATCCATGTTCAGCCGTAAGACGAATGCATCAAAAATCGCCTTAGCAGCCCTGAGTGCATGGTGCCTGATGAATGAAGTCCAGATGATCGACTGCCAGCAAGAAACGGCTCACCTATTGTCCTTAGGCGCCACCCCAATATCCAGGCAGGTCTTTTTAGAGCAACTGCAAATATCCTTAAATCAAACTAAGATTGAGAAATCCTGGACTTTTGACAAAGCAATCTTGCATCACTGGTTATGACTCAGCTTAAAGAACTACCCCTAACCACCCTGCAGTTCTATGCAACTGCTCCCTATGCTTGTAGCTACCTGCCCAATAAAACAGCTCGCTCACAAGTAGCTACACCATCGCATCTGATTCATGCGGATGTGTATAACGATTTACTCAACGCAGGCTTTCGACGTAGTGGTTTGTATACCTATCGACCATATTGCGACGAATGCAAGGCCTGTATTTCCACCCGTATCTTGGTAAATCAATTTACGCCCTCTCGCAGCCAGCGCCGCGCCCAGAAAAAACACTCTGATCTTCAGGCCTCCGTCCTCAATCTAGGTTACCAAGAGGAACATTACCAACTCTATCAACGCTATCAAACTGAGCGACACGCAGGTGGTGATATGGATAGCGATGATCAAGATCAATATATGCAGTTCTTATTACAAAGCCGAGTGAACTCCCGTATTGTGGAGTTTCGGGATGGTCCGCATGACCCGCACCCCGGTCGATTACGTATGGTGAGCATGATCGATATTCTGGAACAGGGAATCTCTTCTGTTTATACCTTTTACGACACTACAAGCTCTGTGGCCAGTTATGGCAGCTATAGCATTCTGTGGCAAATTGAACAAGCTCGCATATTGGGTTTGCCTTACCTTTACCTTGGCTACTACATCAAGGAAAGCGACAAGATGTCGTATAAGGTGAAATATCAACCTATGGAAGGTTTGATTGACGATCACTGGCAAGAGCTCCCTGAGTCATAATATCTATCCATGATCGATCGTTACTCCCTCCTCCGCCCCTGGCTGTTTTCTATAGACCCAGAAAAGGCACACAACCTCACCTTAAGCAATATGGACCGTGCGCAGCGCTGGGGTTTATTGGAGCGTTTAGTAAGCAAGCCGATTAACGATCCGCAGACACTCTGTGGCATTGATTTTCCTAATCCAGTTGGATTAGCAGCAGGCTTAGATAAAGATGGCAAGCATATCGATGCACTCGCTGCATTGGGATTTGGATTTTTAGAAATCGGCACAGTCACGCCACGGCCACAACCGGGTAATCCTAAGCCACGCATGTTTCGTTTACCGCAAGCTCAGGGCATTATTAATCGCATGGGCTTTAATAACGATGGCGTTGATGCCTGCGTTGCCAGAGTGCGTCGCTCTCAGTTTTGGCAAAGTGGTGGTGTACTTGGTTTAAATATTGGCAAGAACGCCAGCACCCCAATTGAAGAAGCTTCTCGAGATTACATCCTGGCGATGGAAGCCGTTTATGAAATCTCTACCTATATCACCGTCAACATTTCTTCTCCGAATACCAAAAATCTACGCGCCTTACAAGGTGAAGAAATGCTCCGCGAATTATTGGGAAGTCTTGATGAAGCCAGAAAGCGCTTAAGCGATCGTTATGGCATACGCAAACCACTCTTTTTGAAAATTGCACCCGATCTAGATCATGGCGACATTCATCTCATTGCCGATCTCCTGATCGAGTTTGGCATTGATGCTGTCATCGCTACCAATACAACCATCTCTCGAGATGCAGTCAAGGGAATGGAGTTTGGTGAAGAGGCTGGTGGCTTATCTGGCGCGCCCGTGCGTAATGCTTCTAATATTGTCATCAAAGCTTTAAAAGCGAGATTGGGTGATCAATTACCCATCATCGGTGTGGGCGGCATCATGAGTGGCGCAGATGCCCGTGAAAAGATCATGACAGGCGCAAGCTTAGTACAACTCTATAGCGGCCTGATTTATCGAGGCCCTGACTTAGTCAATGAGTGTGCCACTGCTTTAAGACAATCGTAAAAGAGCCTTAATCCCCTGATTCCCTATAAAACGGGACATTTTCAGCAGATGCATTTGTAAAATAGGATTTCATAATATGCAATTTCGTACGAAATCGCTACAATGAGGCCTATGAACACCAGCAAGACCATCAAAACTCCTAAATCTGCCGGCGAGGTTGGCAAGACAGCCATCCAAGTAGTGGAGCGCATGATGAATTTGCTAGACGCTCTTGCTGAGCAAGAAGAATCCAGCAGCCTGAAGAATCTCGCAGAGACAACTGGTCTGCACCCTTCTACCGCCCACCGAATTTTGAATGACCTCGTTGCTTGCCGATTGGTTGAGCGTGGCGACGGCGGTACCTATCGCCTTGGCTTAAAACTTTTAGAGCTGGGTAATTTAGTGAAGGCACGCTTATCCGTTCGTGAGGCTGCGCAACTACCGATGCGTACCCTGCATAAGCTCACTGGTGAAACCGTTAACCTATCAGTGCGTCAAGGCGATGAAATTGTCTACGTTGATCGCGCTTATAGTGAACGCTCAGGCATGCAGGTAGTTCGTGCCATTGGTGGTCGCGCCCCCTTGCATCTCACCTCGGTTGGCAAACTCTTCCTCGCAAGCGACGATCCCGGACAAGTACGCGCCTATGTCACTCGTACAGGTTTGTCTGGACATACTCGTAACAGTATTACCGAATTGGGCAAACTCGAAGCTGAACTCAATCACGTGCGTAAAGTGGGTAGCGCTCGCGATGACGAAGAACTAGAGTTGGGTGTGAGCTGTTTAGCCGCAGCCATTTTGGATGACACTGGAAAATTGGTTGCCGGCTTATCTTTAAGCGCCCCAACGGATCGTATACAAGCAGATTGGCTCCGCGCCCTACAAGAGACTGCTCTACAGATATCCAAAGGCATGGGTTTTAAACCCAAGTCTGCCGAGCCAGGCTCAGCAGCTTAATTCATTAGTTACATCAAGCGACGAATGGGTTGCGCGCCCGATGGCATGCGCTCATACCAATCGCGCACCCGCACTGCATCGGCAAAACGGGATTGCGTTCCTACAGAATCCAAAAAGACCAATAGTAATGGCGTGTTGTTTACTCTTGCCTGCATGACCAAACATCGGCCTGCAGCATTAATGAAGCCCGTCTTCTGCAGTCCGATATCCATATCCCCGGAACGTACCAAACGGTTTGTGTTCAAAAACTTTTGCGGGCGATTGGCGATCACCATAGTTAAATCTGGCCAGGTTGAGAACTCACGAATAGTTTTGTACTGATAGGCAGCATTGAGCATGCGTGTGAGATCTTCTGCTGAAGCAACATTCTCACTAGTCAGTCCAGTGGGATCCTCAAAGTGAGAGTGCTCCATGCCGAGATCTTTTGCCTTACGGTTCATAGCAGCAACAAATGCAGGTAAGCCGCCAGGATAATTTCTGGCTAGGGTATATGCGGCGCGGTTCTCAGAGGACATCAAAGCCAAATGGAGTGCATCTTCACGAGTCAGTGCAGTACCTTCAGCTAAACGAGAGTGTCTATAAATATGGGCGTCTTCAGCATTAATGACGATGACCTCATCCATCGGCAATTTTGCATCGAGCGTCACCATGGCCGTCATGAGTTTAGTAATGGAGGCAATGGGCAAACTGACAGAAGGATTCTTCTCGTAATAGACTTCCTTCGTATCTTGATTAACCACCATCACTACAGTAGATTTAAGATTGAGCTCATCGCGCTGACCACGCAAACCTAATGCAGTAGCTAATGATGGAGGTCCTGCAACTACGGGTGCAGATGATCTAGTAACAGTGACGCGGACGGTCTTGGCTCTTTTGGGTGACTTAGTCACCACTTTTGTTGACTTTGCTTGCTTCTGCTTATCTTTTGTTGCGGCCTGAACAGGTGCGTTACCCAGCACTCCCAGTGAAAAGAGCAATGCAATGACTAGGGGCCAAAATCGATTCAAACGCATCCCAAAATACCTTCCAAAACTTTCAACATACGGAATGATAATTAATTTCCGAAGACAAAGCGGTTTTATTCGCCCCAATCCAGGTAATTTATCCCACCAAATGACTTCCCTACTCGGCAATCGTTGCCACTATATTGGTCTGACGAGCATTTACCAGCACGACGCCAGTCATCGTCAAACACAAACCTACCGCCATTAGCAATGTAAATGGCTCATCAAATAAGAGCCAAGCCATTGCGGCAGTAGTCGGAGGTGTTAGATAGAGCAAACTAGTCACCTTAGTGGCTGCCCCTTTGCGAATCATCATAAATAGCAAACTGATGGACCCGATTGATATGGGGAATATCGCCCATAGCAGCGCACCAATGACCGACGCATTCCAAACCATCACTCCAGTTTCAAAGAAATACATACAAAAGAAAGAAAGGATGGCGGAAACGCCAAATTGAATCGTAGATCCGGCGCGCAGGTCAAATATGGGGCAGAATTTCTTCTGATATATCGTCCCAAAAGTAATTGAGAGCAAAGCAGCAAATGCCAGAAAATAACTTATAAGCGGAATACTCAATAACCCCACTTTTGCAGCGACAACTAAAGCAACCCCCATAAATCCAAACACCAAACCGATCCATTGCCTGGTTGTAACTTTCTCGGAAACCCATGCAGCGAACCAAGCAGTCAAAATAGGCTGCAGACCAACTATCAGAGCCACTAATCCAGCGGTCATACCTAATCTAACCGCAACCCAAACCCCCATCAAATAGCCAAATTGCAGCAAGATCCCAGCAATGGCGATGTGCTTGATTTGAGACCAACTGGGCCAGGTGATTCTCCACACGAGACTCAGCGCTGCCATAGCCGCTAAAACCCCTGCAAAACGCCAAAACAGGAAGGTGGCTGGCTCTACATATGGCATTGCCAAACGCGCAATCACAAAGCCGGTACTCCAAATGAGGACAAAGATCGGTGCAATGGCGTTATCAAGCGAAAGCTTCATGGGTAACTTACTGAAAATATTGAGAATTTTTACTGAACCTCTAATTTTAGGCTCTTTTTTCATTTGAACTATTCATCTGCATGGCTAGCCACCTATGCTGCAGCGCAACATCTATGCCATACAATGGTGCAAAGAGAGTACATTAGGAAAAGCCAAAGATCAAAATACAGAAAGTTAAACGGAAAGAGATACAGATGAACTTAACTCCAGAACAAATTGCAGCAGCACAAAAGGCAAACTTAGAGACCTTGAGTGGCTTAACCAATCAGGCATTGCAAAGTATTGAAAAGTTAGTTGAACTCAATATGCATATTGCCAAACAAAGCTTAAGCGACAGTATGAATAGCGCTAAGAAAGCATTGGAAGTAAAAGACATTCAGCAGTTGCTAGCCCATCAAGCCGAAGCAGTGCAACCAATGGCAGAAAAAATTATGGCCTATAGCCGTCATTTATATGAGTTGGCACATGAGACACAAAACAGCTTTACACAATCTGCTGAAAAAGAATTTCAAGCCGGCCAAAAGAAAATTAACTCTTTAGTAGAAGAGTGGACAAGGAATGCACCAGCGGGATCAGATGCTGCTGTGCAAGCTATGAAACAAGCGATTGCTTCTGCAAATAACGTATTCGAAACTAGCCAAAAGGCTGTGAAGCATGCGGTAGAAGTTGCGCAAACCAACCTCAGCACCGCCACTGAAACAGTGTTGAAGACCGCCGATACAGCCAGCAAAGCTCCGAAGAAGAAGCAATCTAGGTAGGCCTCCCTCGAGAGCTCTATTAAGAAAACTCTTTCTAACGCAAAAGCCCCGAGCAGTCGGGGCTTTTTCTTTTCAGAGCGCCCTACTCGATCGGAATAAAGACTTCATTTCTCCTAGGCTGAGGCAATTCATTCTTTAAAGCCAATTCTGAAAGTCGCTCATTGAACTCAGACCCCTGAGCTGCTGCTCCGCGGTAAACCTCCATCCAAGTCTCCTTGCCATCTTGATCTGGCAATGGTCTTTTGAGTAACTCACAAACCAAACCCGGGAACTCACGCGATAACTGCGCATGCATTTTTCTAAGATTACTTAAGACCAGAGGGTATTCTGAAACAACAAATTTAAAGTAAACATATAAGTTCATTTACCGCCATCCATTCCATTCCAGCGAGTTACCAGCGTATTATCCAGGTCGAAAAGATCTAGGCATCTTCCAACCGTGTGATTTACCATATCACCAATAGACTCTGGCTTTGCATAAAAGGCAGGTACTGGAGGCATCACAATTGCACCACATTCGGTAACCTGAGACATAGAGCGTAAATGACCCGCATGTAGGGGGGTCTCTCTGACCAACAGGACCAAACGACGACGCTCTTTTAACACTACATCAGCAGCCCTGGAAACCAGACTACTAGTCACCCCACTAGCAATCTCTGACAAGGTCCTAATTGAGCATGGAGCAATAACCATGCCAAGACTCTTAAAGGAGCCAGAAGAGATGGAGGCGCCAACATTTTTCGCTGAATGAACAACATCAGCCATAGCTTCAATTTGGGCTGGCTTGTAATCTGTTTCCGCTGCCATAGTCAACTTCGCTGAGTCACTCATTACCAGATGAGATTCAATGCCAAGATTCTTCAGAGCCTCCAGAATACGAATTCCATAAATCGTTCCTGATGCACCTGTAATGGCAACAATTAAGCGTTTGTTCAAAATAAGTCCCAGTAATTAATTTGATTTCAGATGTGAGGCTATTGGAAACTGAGGATCAAGCACGGCATCTAAATTTACTGCTTCCTCCCCGGGAATCTTGACCTTGGTAAATACGTGCCCTTCATATGTGAGCGGCTTAGTTGCATCTAGGCCCATCTTTGAACTCATACCTTGAAATTGAGCGGGGATAACTCCATCCTCATCGATAGGCAATCCAACAGTCGTAGAGGGATCCAAAACAGATCCTTGTGCATCATGGATAACAATCAAGCCACGTTTAGCTTGAAATCTTGTAGCTATAGCCCATTCAACCTGAGCAGGGTCATGGACATCGACATCCTCATCCACCACCACAACATGCTTCACATCATAGTGAGAACTAAAAGCGCCTGATATTACATTCTTAGGCAAGCCCTCATGCGTCTTTTTAATCTGAACATAAAGGTGATATCTTCCGACACCACCGAGCGATAAATGCACATCTAAAACGCCAGGGAAGCTTCTCCGCAGATGGGACAAGATAGTTGCCTCTCTGGGAATGGATCCAAGTAATAGATGCTCTAGCTCTGCCGGAACAATGGTGTGAAATATTGGATCTTTTCTATGAGTCACTGTATCCACCACAATTACTTGGCGCTTCTCTTGAGAGCTATAGTATTTAGGATACTCGCCGAAGGGGCCTTCCAGCTCACGCACTTTAGGCGGAATATGCCCCTCAATCACAATTTCTGCATTTGCTGGCACCAGAACATCATTGCTTAAGCATTTCACTACATCTAAAGGTTGTCCATGTAGGGCGCCGGCAATTTCTAGCTCATCTGAATCAATCGGCGCAATCGCCTGAGAGGCAAGAAGTGTCAATGGATCTACACCAATAACCACCGCAACAGGCAATGGCTGATTCAACTCTTCAGCAGCCTGTTGAAAGGCATGCAGATGTCTAGGCAAAATTAGCACTGCCATGCGATCTTTTGAATTTACCTGAATACGGTTGATTGAGACATTTTGGACGCCAGTCTTGGGGTTTTTTGCAATTACCAAACCAGCAGTGATGTACGGCCCGCTATCATGCTCACTGTGTGTAGGAACAGGTAATAAAGTTCTCACATCAAAATCACGATACACAACCTCCTGGCAAGGACCCTCTTTAACTAAATTACAAGGCAACGGATTATCGGCCGCCAAACGATACGCATTTAGCAAATCAGCCTCGCTCACACCCATTGCCTCGGCAATCCATGAACGCGAAGACATAAAACCGGAAACTACTGGCATAGAGTGCCCATCTGGGCCCGGGAAAAAAACGCTACTTTTTCCATCTAGCTTTTTAGCAATGGCTGCTAACTCATGCTTTAGCAAGACATTTTTCTTTGTGGCAACCAAGCGATTGGTGTGGGCAAGATGTGCTAGCCAAGGCCTAAGTTGGGTAAATTTATTCATGAATGCTACCTATAGAGTATGCAGAATAGATGTCATTCTGCCGTAACACCTGCATTTGAAACTACTTTTTTCCAAATATCCATTTGCTTGGCAATGAAGGCTTCAAATTGAGCTGGAGTACCTCCATCTGGAACTACTCCCTGCTCGTTGAATGTTTTTCTAATATCTTCTTGCTTCAGAATTAGATTAATTTGCTTATTTAGCTTATCGACTATAGGGCGCGGCGTTCCAGAAGGCACTACAAAGCCATGCCATGAAGAAGCTTCGTAACCCTTGACACCAGACTCAATAACGGTTGGAACTTCCGGCATTAATGGAGACCTTACCTCAGTTGCTATCGCTACTGGTCGAATTTTTCCAGACTGTAGAAACGGACGGACATGCGGGTAAGCATCAAATGCCACTTCAACTTGACCTCCCGCTAAATCAGTTAAAAGTGGCGTACTGCCTTTATATGGAACCTGATTTAAGCTCACACCAGCCATCATTTCAAACAAAACCATTGCCAAATGATTTGAGGAGCCAGGTCCTGATGAACCATAATTTACAGAGCCGGGCTTGGCTTTAGCAAGAGCCAAAAACTCACCCACAGTCTTTATCGGTGAGTTTGAATTTGCAACCAATACCATCGGGGATCTGCCAGCCAAAACTACCGGACTAAATGCTTTTAAAGTGTCGTAAGGTAATGACTTATAAAGATAAGGATTGGCTGCGAATGGAAACTGGGCAACTAAGATTGTGTAACCATCAGGTGAAGAGCGCGCAACAAAGTTAGTTCCGATGGTAGTACCGGCGCCTGGCTTATTTTCAATCACTACATTTACACCCCAAGCATCACTTAGCTTTTTACCAACGATTCTGCCAAGCGTATCGTTAAACCCACCGGGTGGATAAGGAACGATAATAGTGATTGATTTTTCTGGATAAGCGGCAGAACCCTGAGCAAATAATTGGCTAGAGGTAAGCCCAAGCGTACCAACTGCGAATGCAAGACAATAAGCTACTATTTTTAATCTCATAAGTATCTCCAATATTGTTTTAAACACTAACGCGCCTAATTAATTCTTTACGCTGATCCAAATCTTGGGAGTTACCCTCAAGAACAACTTGTCCTCGCTCAACTACATAATGTCTATCGCACAAATGAATAGCCTTATGAATATTCTGTTCAATTAATAGAATTGATATCCCCTGCGCTTTAAGCTCTTCCATCAAGCGAAAGATATCAGCCACCACCATTGGCGCAAGACCCTCTGTAGGCTCATCAATTAACAGTAACTTTGGATTGCCCACCAATACTCGGGCCATTGCTAACATTTGCTGCTCGCCACCAGATAAGGTGATACCCGATTGATTTCGCCTTTCCCGCAAACGTGGAAACCTTTCAAAGACCATCTGTATTCTTTGTTCAGCTTCCTTACGCTCGGTTGCTTGGACTTGCATCAATCCAAGCTTCAGATTTCCTTCAACGCTTAAACCGGGAAATATTCTGCGATCTTCAGGAACTAAGCCCACGCCCAAGCGGGTAATTTCATTTGGAGGTAAAGCTCCAATGGATTGATCTCGGAATAGTATTTCTCCCCGAGAAGGTCTATGCCAGCCGGCAATAGTTTTGACAATGGTCGTCTTCCCAACGCCGTTTCTACCAAACAAGCCCACAGTCTCACCAGGGTGTATGGATAAATTCACACCCTGTAAAACATGAGACAAGCCAAGATTGACATGTACATCATGCATCTCCAATATCATGCCAACTCCTCACCAAAGTATGCTGTTTGAACAAGTGGATTAGCACGAACCTCGCTCGGAATACCTTCCGCTAATTTTTTACCCTGCGCCATGACAATCACTATTTTGGATAAATCCATTACAAGGTCTACATCATGCTCAATCAGTAGCACTGTTATTTTTGATCCAAGGCGTTTAATGAGCTCAGCGGTATCCTGAGTATCCCCCTGAGACATCCCTTGGGTTGGCTCATCTAATAACAAAAGTTTTGGTCGGGTTGCCAATGTCACCGCAATCTCTAGGCGTCTTTGCTGACCATGCGATAAGGCTCCCGCAAGCTGATTACGACTCTCAAGCAATCCAAATTCCGTCAATAATTCGTTAGCCCTATCAATTGCGACAGTACTTTTGCTCAAAGGAAAAAACAAATTGGAATGTGGCTCTAATGCTTGGCTTGCAATTCTTAAGTTATCAATCACTGTGAGATCGAAAAATAAATTAGTAATTTGAAATGATCTAGCCATTCCAGATGACAGACGTCCCTCGGGACTCATGCGCGTAACATTTTGACCGTCAAGCTCAACCAATCCCGAATCAGCCATAAAAGTTCCACTAAGCAAGTTAAATAGCGTACTCTTACCCGCTCCGTTTGGACCAATAATTGAAGTAACGCCTAAACGAGTTACTTCAAAACTAACATCATCGACCGCTTTGAGGCCTCCAAATCGCTTGCTGAGGCTCCTTGCCTTCAGAATGATCTCACTATTGCTCATCATTCCCCTCCCTTGCCAGAGTGAGCTTTTCCGAAATATTTAGCCAGTAGTCCCGCTATTCCCTTAGGTGCAGAAACAACTACAACCACAAAGATAAGTCCAATAACAATATGGTGATGAACTGTCCAAGTTCCAATAATGGATTTAAAGGAAGTTAACAGAACGCTTCCTAGTATGGGTCCAATCAAAGTGCCGACACCACCTAAGACAACTGTTACAACAGCATTCCCTGAAACACTAAAAAACATCAGCTCTGGAGAAACAAAACCTCTTAGCATTGGATAGAGAGCGCCAGACACAGCCGCTACTACTGCAGCCAAAATAAATGCCACTTGTTTTGGACCTTTAGACTTATACCCAACATAAGCTAGACGATCCTCATTGGATCGAATTGCATGCCAAATGGAACCCATAGGGGTCGTCAAAAAATATTTTAGGACTGCATATAGTGCGCCGATAGTAAGCATGGTGATAACAAAAAATGTGCCGGGTTGGCCGGCATCCACAATGCCAAATGGACTCCAGATTTGCAAAATAGGAACGCCCATCATGCCATCAGACGCCCCGAGACTTCTCGTGTTGTAAACAACCTTAGCAGCTACTTGTGCCAGTCCGAAGGTAATTAAAGCAAAGTAGACGCCCTTTGATCTAAGCGCCACAAAACTTGCCACCCACCCTAGTGCGATGGACGACAAAGTTACAACGCCTATTGCCAAGAAAAATGATGGGGAAATTTCTTTTAAAACTAAGGCGGATAAATAAGCACCAAAACCAAAATACAGAGCCTGCCCCAGAGAGAGTAGCCCGACTATTCCAAGCAATAAATCAACGGACATCGCTAATCCGCCAAAGATTAATGATTCGGTGGCTAACCTCAGAAAGAAGGTATCACCCAAAATACTACCAATGACAAATAAGGCTACCGCAGAGACTAATAACAGGATCTCAATTAGTCGGATAGCCTTGGACTGTGGATTATGCATTTTTCATGCCCCCATACAAACCCGTTGGCTTAAACATCAACACCAAAACCATTACCGTAAATACCAGAGGATCTGACCAAACCGGCGAAATAAATAAAGAAGATATTGACTGTAATTGCGTCAATAAGATTCCGGCAATGACTGCACCCTTAATGCTTCCAAGACCACCAACAATGACAACACTAAAAGCCATCAAAATAAAATCTCGTCCCATGGTGGGGAAAACCGAATAGATTGGAGCAAGCAAGACTCCTGCTATGCCAGCCAAAGCAACGCCGAATGCAAAGGTCAGCGCATAAACTCGCATCACTGGTATTCCTAGTGAAGAGCTCATATCTTTGTCATATGCTGAAGCCCTCACAATTGCTCCCAGCTGAGTTTTATAAATCAACGCCCATACAGAGAAAATAATTAAGGCACCAAAACCCATCAGGAATAGTCGGTAATTTGGGAACATCACCCCTAACAACTCGCTGGCACCTGAGATTGGGGCGCTAGGCTTAATTGGATTTGCACCCCAAATAATCTTGTAACCATCTTCCAAAACCATCGCCACACCAAAAGTCAGCAGCAGAGTCAAAATATGTCGGTCTTTATAGTGAAATACTTTTTGAATCAAAAGCCTTTCCATTGCAAAACCAATTGGAATCAATAACAAGGGAACTAACAATAGACATAACCAGAATGAAACGCCCATTGCCATCAGACTCACGCTAATGAACGCTCCAGCTGCGTAGAATTCGCCATGCGACATATTAATTACGTCTAGCAAACCAAAAATAATAGTCAACCCCAAAGCCATGAGGACCACAGCAACGCCAATTGAAAGCCCATTGACTATCTGCGGCGCATAAATATATTGCAAGCTCTCTAGCATTGAAAACCCAATCCCTTAGTGAAATTCACAAGCCAAAAACTCCACACCCGCATAGGGTGGATGTGGAGTAATTTACTAATTAATTAAAAACGAGTACATGTATCAGGGCCAATTGCCTGATCAGAAGGTACTCTTCCAACAATATTGAACTCGCCGTTCTCTACTCGAACTGCAAACATATCTTGCATAGCCTGGTGATCGCCAGCGCGCATCTTCTTAGTGCCCTGAGGGGTTTGCCAGCTTAAATCATTCATGGCATTGCGAACTTTGTCTGTTTCTGTAGACTTCGCTTTCTCAACCGCGGCCTTATAAAAATACAAGAGGCCATAGGAATCAGCGCCATAGAGATCTGGAAGCTTGTTGTAAGCCTTTTGGAAATCTGCTACAAACTTTTTATTAGCCGGGTTATCTAATTTAGGGGAGTAACCTACACCCGTAACAAATCCATTTGCAGATTTTCCGATTGCGCCCATATTTTGAGAGGTGACGGTACCAGAGGCCCCAACAATTGTTACGCCTTTATTGACGCCATATTCATCCATTTGAGTGAATAAGCGCACTGTATCGTTACCAGCCACAGATGTGTAAATAACATTAGGCTTGGCAGCTCTTACTTGGCCAAAATATGGTGAATAATCTTTGTTGTCGAGCGGTGCAAAAACCTCGCCAACATCCTTAGCGCCTTTTTCTATAGATGCTCTCTTAAAAGCTGAGACCGTACTACGCCCCATCTCATAGTCAGGGCCAATAAAGAAAATATTAGCCTTAGGAATTTCTTTATCTACCCATGCTGCCAATGCAGCAGACTGCATACCAGCGCGAGCATTTACGCGAAATACGTTCGGCGAGCATTTATCGGCTGTAATTGAATCGGCGAATGAAACCGTTGTCGCTATTAGCTTATTGTTTCTCTCAGCCAGCTGGCCTACAGCCAAGGTTGAACCTGAATTAACCGTTCCAGTTAAAAAGTCTACCTTTTCTACCTGGAATAACTTCTCAGCCTTTTGGGTAGCAACCGCTGGGTTTGCCTCTTCATCCTCATAAATTAAATCGATTTTTCTTCCATTAATACCGCCTGCTGCATTAATTTCCTTTGCCGCTAGGTCTAAACCCATTTTTACTTGCTCACCAATTGGCGTGTAAGTGCCAGATAAAGGCGTTACCACACCAATCTTAATTGGGCCTGATTGTGCTAAAACAAACGAAGCACCAAAACTTAAAGCAACAGCTAGAGCGATTTTCTTTGTTTGAAATTTCTTTTTCACGATGTACGTCTCCTTTAAAAAAATTAACGACCGACAAAATTGGGTTGCCGCTTTCCATGGAATGCCTCAACCCCTTCTTTAAAATCTTCAGAATTACGCAAACGGCTATAACAGTGACCCTCAACTTCTATTGCTGTAGTTAATAAACAATCCTCCGTTTCATTAAGCATCTTTTTGGCAGTTCTTTGAGCCATTGGTGAGAATGCGCGCAGCTCATCCACTAACTTAGATACAGCACTAGCAAGCTCTGAGTCTGGAACGCATTCAGTTGCAACGCCCCATTCGTATGCTTGCTGACCCTTAATGCGTCGGGAGCGCATCACAATATCCTTAGTTCTGGTGATGCCCACCATTTTTTGCAATCGCGCTGATCCGCCTGAACCAGGAATTTGACCTAACTTTTGCTCTGGCAGGGCATACAAGGTTGATTCAGCGGCAATACGAAAATCGCACGCTAGAGAAATTTCAAAACCCACCCCAAAGCAATAGCCGTGATTTGCAGCAATGACAGGTTTAGTACAACGCGTAGGTGCTGCAATATTCCAAGCAAGCTTGGAGACGTGCTCTGGCGTTGCTTCCAAGAAGCCTTTAATATCTCCTCCGCTGGAAAAATGCTCACCTTCCGCTCTTAATACAATAATGCGGACACGATCGTCAGCATCCAAAGACTCAAATGCAGCTCTTAATTGATCACGCTGAGGCATTTGTATGACATTGAATGGAGGTCTCTTTAAAACAATGTCGGCCCTTTGATGGGCTTCATCAATTTCCACATAGAAACCATCAAGGTTATCGAGGATATTGCTAAAAGGGTGTTTCAAAATAGTAGTCATATGGTCTTCCTAGTAAAAAAATTAAGCTCTTTCGTATTCGCCGGCAACTAACATGCGTCGCAGCACTTTTCCTACTGGCGACTTGGGAATTTCTTTAACAAATACATACTCTCGAGGGCGTTTAAAGTTAATCAAATCGGATCCTCGGCAATATTCATCTAAGACATCAGAATCTACACTCCCCGAAGCTCTAATGAAGGCAACTACTTTTTGCCCAAGGCGATCATCTTTTAATCCTGCAACGGCCACTTCACTCACAGAAGGATGCAAAGACAAAATAGATTCAATTTCAACGGGAGAAATATTTTCTCCCCCAGAAATAATCATGTCATCGACCCTACCAGTAACAAATAAGTCACCAGACTCGTCAAAGTAGCCCGTATCTCCTGTGAAATACCATCCGTCACGAATAGACTTTTGATCAGCATCAGGTCGCTTCCAATAACCCTCAAATGCCTCATCACCCGAAAGATCGCAAATGATCTGCCCCTCTTCATGAGAAGCTGCTACTTGACTTGGTAATGTTTGCACGGAACCTTGATCCAGTTGCACCACTCTAATACGCGCATTGATACCCGCCTTTCCAGCGCAGCCTGGCTTTAATGCTGCATTCTGATTGATGGTGTATGTGTAAATCTCACTTGAACCATAGTGATTTACAAATAATTCAGGGGAGAAGGCTTCGTTTAACTTAAGCAATAAAGCGTCATGCATAGGAGCCCCAGCAAACCCAAGCTTCTTAACAGTCTTCACTCGATCCGAATTGAAATTTTGTGACTGAATCATGTCGTGATATAGCGTTGGCACCAAATAAAGGTGAGTTACAGCCTCACTCTCGATTGCCTCTATCGCTTTATTCACATCCCAACGTGGTACTGCAACATAGGTACCATTCACAATACATAAAGACAACAGCGTTCTTACGCCCATGGTGTGATAGAGCGGCATTACCCCTAAAGTCACCTCACCCATTGCATACTGATTTTGTGCAACGTGTGCAATTCCTGCCGCGCGTTCTGCTCGCTGCTTTCTTGGGACCCCTTTTGGTTTCCCTGTAGTGCCAGAAGTAAAAAGCATGACAGATATATCCTCAACATGACCGAATGCCTCAGGCTCGAATCCATCCTGAATTAACTGATCAAAATAGGAATACCCATCTAATGCAGCTTTCTCCATGCAAAGAATTACAGAGATAGAGTTACTTGTTTCGGATTCAAGGTAATTGTTGAGAGATATCTCCTCAACAAATGCTAATTTCACATCAGCATTTTGCGCACAATAATCAATTTCATCTGGCTTGGAACGCCAATTTAAAGGAACAATAGCTATGCCTGCCATCTGGCATGCCCAATGAATTGTTGCCGCCTCGTATCGATTTTGCAAAACAGTCAAAATACGATCGCCACGTTTTAGGCCTTGCTTGTAAAAAAACTGTTGAATAGCGCCAATATGAAGTGCCCACTCAGCATATGTATGGCGCCTGTCTCCATCTACAATCGCTAGTCTATTAGGCTCACGCTCAACAGCCTGCAAAAAAGTTCGACCTAAATCAAGCATGCTCTCCTCCATTTTTGTGCGCTCTGGATGCGGCAACCTCTAAAACTGCCTCGACAATTCCAACGTATCCAGTGCAGCGACATAAATTTCCCGATAAACCTTCTCGCACCTCTAGCTCAGTTGGATGGGGATTCTTTTTGAGAAAATCCTCTGCCGATAGTAAAAATCCAGAAGTACAAAATCCACACTGCAATGCATGATGTTTCTTAAACGCATTTTGCAAATCAGACATCTCCCCTGACTTTGCAAGGCCTTCTACAGTTTTTACTATGGCGCTATCAGCCTGACATGCAAAGATGAGACAAGAACGTACGATCTGCCCATCAACCTCAACCGTACATGCACCACATACGCCATGCTCACAACCTGCATGAGTACCTGTTGCTCCCAAATCATGGCGAATAAAATCTAGCAATGTTGTGCGTGATTCACAGGAACCTTCACGCTCCACCCCATTTAAATTCAGCTTTATCAAATGGCTCTTCATTTCATTTCTTCACTTTTAAAATCTATGGCTTGTTGACACGCGCGCATTCCAAGTGAGCGCATCAAATGTCTACGTAATCCTGCGGTGGCCGTGGGATCTTCTCTCACCTCAGTCTTGGCCGCTAAATCATCAATAAATTGATAGGCCCCATCCAATGAACTTGCAACGCATTTATAAACCCTCACAACATCATCAATGCCGCCAAATCCTATAGTCCAGCGATCATCTTCCTTAATAACTGCTACGGCAACTACTGCAAAGTCTCCGTGGC
The DNA here is from genome assembly GCF_035011225.1 of Polynucleobacter sp. JS-JIR-II-c23. Taxonomy (NCBI): domain Bacteria; kingdom Pseudomonadati; phylum Pseudomonadota; class Betaproteobacteria; order Burkholderiales; family Burkholderiaceae; genus Polynucleobacter; species Polynucleobacter sp. JS-JIR-II-c23. The sequence goes on from NZ_JAYGQT010000001.1 coordinate 1,362,316, forward strand.
GATAACCATATTCAGCAAACCCAAAACCAGCATTTGGCCCACGAATAGGAAACTCGACAAACTCAATGAATTCCGTTGGCTGACGACTGGTTTGAAGGGCTCCCAGGAAAAAGTCTTTGGCATGAACTACTCGCTTCTTCTTTTTACTTACGAGAGAGACCGAACCCTCTAGCACTGACAATCCAAGGACCAGCTCGGCACTAGGATCAGCATGCGCAATCGATCCACATACAGTTCCACGATTTCGAATAGGGGCGTGAGCAATCCACGGAAACATCATGCTTAATAATGGCTGGGTTTTACCAAGATCACTCCAATGCTCTAATTCAGACTGCCTTACGCCCGCCCCAACCCGAAGCGCATGGCCCAATACACTGAAGGTTTTAAGCTCTTCAACCTTATTAATATCAATTAAGTGATCAGGACTAGCCACCCGCATTGCCAAGACAGGAATAAGGGTTTGCCCTCCGGCAATAATGCGGGCATCTTCGCCATACTTATCCAGCAACTCCAAAACATTTTCTTTAGAGCTGGCTTGGTGCATCACGAAAGGAGCAGATTTCATTTGCTTGCTCCTAATAAAGCAAATAGTCTGCCAATCAGAGCTTTAAATATGCCTTCTTGTTTTGCTCCAGCTTCTTTTGCAAGGGCTCTAAATAGCTGATCCAATACCAATCGAATGGCGCCCTCCAATAACCTACTTCCAATTGCCGCAAGCTTTCCCGATACTTGCGCTTGGTAGTCGTACTTCAGCACAGTCACACTGCCATCTTTTGTAAGGTCAACTTGTCCCATTCCGAGAGCCATACCTAGGGGGCCCCGACCCTCACCGCCTAGGGTGAAACTATTAGGGCTTTGTACATTCGTTAATTCAACCTTAGCCGCAAATCGGGCCTTTGCAATACCAATGCGCACAACTGCAATGCAGTCAAACTGAATACCATTTGCAATTGTTTTTTTATGAATAGACTCACAACCTGGTATGACATTCTTTAATCTTTCTGGATCAAGCAATACAGCAAAAATATCCTCAGGTAGCACTTGCAATCTAACCGCGCCCTGAGCTTTCAAAGGATAGTCGGTATTTATAGCCATTGATGAAGCTTGACTAAAAGGTTTATCAAGCTTCAACAAACCTTTCCCCACAAGAAGCGCATGAATTCGACTGGGGGTTGCAGGCAGAACAATTTCTTCAACATCTAAAGCATCTGCAATTGCATTTGCAATACAAACAGGGGTACTCATGCTATTACCCTCGCCAATGCCTTTGGCACCTAATGGCGTAAATGGGCTTGGAGATTCTTGATGATAAATTTTTGGAATACCAATATCACTCGAAGTCGGCAAACGATAGTCGGCAAAAGTACCTGAGAGAAAATTGCCATCACTACTATAAACAAACTCTTCAAAAAGGGCTGCGCCCACTGCTTGGGCATACGCGCCATATATCTGCCCATCCGCTAAGGCGGGGTTTAATATCCTGCCCGCATCATGCACGGTAATGTACTGGTCTATCTTTGCAGAACAGGTTTCGGTATCTATTTCTATGCCGCAAGCATCAAGAGCAAAACCGTATGCCGCAGAAGTATTAATTCGATCAGCCTCATCGGGAGCCTCTAAAACATCTGCGCTCCAAAACTGTGTTTCCTGTAGCGCAAGTATTGCTTCTATTCCGAGAGCCTCTTGAATTAATCCAGGTGACCAGTGAAAGTTTCCACAAACTCTGGAGAAAGGTATGCCATTGTCCTCAGAACCAATCACGGCTATATTGCCGTTTGAAAAAATTAATTGATTCGGCTTGACCTTAAGTAGGTGGGCAGCGTAATCCGCAATTCGAGCCTTTAACTTTTCAGCGGCCAAAAATACTGTTCCTGCTACTGCACCAGCAAAACGACTCGAATAATTTCCAGCGGCAATAGACCATGCATCCTTTGCGGTATCAAAATCGACATTGACTTGGATTTGGGATGGTAGGACTCCAAAAACATCCGCCAATAATTGACTAATAACCGTTTGATGGCCTTGTCCGGCAGGGGCTGAAGCAATATTTGCCGCAATATTTCCAGAGGGGTCTATGCTGACTGTCGCAGAGGTGATGGCGCCATTTTTAGGGCCTGCTTTTGCTCTTTGCTCTTTTGTAAGGACGGTAGTGATATAGCCCATATTGGACACTGAAGGCTCAACAATCGACGCAATACCAATTCCGTAGTGGCGCCCTTCTTTCCTTGCCTGATCTCTACGATCTAATAATTTTCTAAATTCTGGTGAGCTCTCTAGTGTTTTTAAGGCCTTTTGATAGTCACCTGAGTCTAGCAATGCACCTGCAGCCGCTCGGTAAGGGAACTGCTCTTTTTGAACATAATTTAATGCCGCGATTTCTTGATGCGTTTTACCTAAAGTTTTTGCGATTTTGTGAATTAAACGCTCAAGTGCGTAATAAACCTGAGGACCGCCAAACCCTCTAACCAATCCGGTTGGAGTTTTATTAATTAATACGGCACGATTGCGAATTTTTAAATTCTGGATTTGATAAGGGCCGGTAACACAACCATGCATCCTATAAAGTGTTGCCGGCTCAGGCGCCCTTAAATAAGCCCCACAATCTTCAATTTGATCGTAGTCTAATGCCAATATTTTTCCATCCCCATCCACAGCTGCACGTAAATGAGTATGGCGGGAGGTCGCAGAAGTGGCTGCTTGAAGATGCTCTAAGCGATCTTCTATAAATTTCACTGGGGCACCTGCCTTACGCGATGCCAAGCAAGACATGATGATGTATGGCAAGACGGATTGCTTAACTCCGAAGCTGCCACCTGAATCAGGGGCAACGTGATGACGCAACTTTGTTCCCGGCACCTTCAAAGCCGCAGCCATGACTACATGCAGTGAAAATGGCCCCATAAAATTTGACGTTACTTCATACGAAGAGTCTGCACCTCGCCATTGAGCAACAACTCCACCAGTTTCTATGGGTGTGCAGGAGTTGCGGGGATAACGAATATCAACCTCGACGATACTGGCAGCTTTATTAAATGCCCCCTCAGGGTCGCCGTATTGATGTGATCGATCTAAAACACAATTACTACCAATGTCTTGATGAAGAATAATCGATGTATCTGATAGTGCAATATCTACATCCACAACCGCAGGAAGTGGCTGAATGTTTAATTCAACCTTCTCAACCCCATCCTCTGCCAAAGCTCTTGATTCAGCAATGACTACTGCTATAGGCTCGCCCACATAGCGCACATACTCATTGGCCAGCACCCACTGACGCATTGGAGTTTTAACGGCAACGACCAATGGATTGGACCAGGCCTGAACATCATCGATTGTCAGGATTGCCCTGACCCCCTTTATCTGTAATGCTGGTTCTATATCTACAGAAATAATTTTTCCATGCGCAATAGGTGAACGAACCACTGCAGCATATAAGGTTCCAACTGGCAACGGAAGATCATCCAGATAGCGACCCCCACCCGTCAGAAGAGCAATATCTTCTACACGCTCACATGCCTTGCCTAAATAGTTTGAACTTGTTTTCAATGCAATCTTTTCAGCTAAATTAAGAATAATTAATGCTGAAAGAAGCTTAATGATCAGACTAAGAGGACACTTACCTTAAAGTCCGATTACTTACCCTAGAGTCCGATTATGTGTATCAGGAAAACCCTAAGAGTCTAGCTTGGGCGCCTTTTCTACCTGCTGACGATAGAGGCTTGGGGTGACCCCTTGATGCTGCTTAAAGAATCGGGTGAAATGGCTTTGAGCAGAAAAACCAAGCTCATCACCAATATGAATCAGACTCTCCCCTTTATCGGCGAGCGCATCAAATGCAAACTCCATTCTGAGTACATTTGCAAATACAACGGGTGAAAGTCCAGTGCAGCGCCTAAAGAGCTCAAAAAAGTGAGAGCGCGAAAGATCGACACTTTGAGCAACCATTGAAATATCACTAAACCCTTGAGGAGATGTGCGCATGATATGGATTGCTTTTCGTATTCTTGGATCCATAAATGCCAATGAATTGCCTGAATTACGCAAATCACCTTGGGTTAGAAGGTCGGCATCATCCATAAAACTCAGCACGAGCTCAAGCAAGATGGATTCAAGGTAGTCATGGGTAATCTGATCGGCCCACCAAAGTTCCATTGAGATCTTTTCCAATACCTGCTTTTGATGGTTACCTAACCCAGACAAGTTATTAATAAAGAAACGAGGATGGCTACTTGCTAAGAATTTTTTGCTAAACGATGCCAACCACTTTGGTTCCAGGTACAACGCAAGCAAAATGGGATTTTCACCATTCACTGGTAAATGAAGGTAGGAATGTTCTTCCCAGGCATTGATGAGAACTGCATTGTCATCTGTTAGGGGGCATAGCTGTCCCCTAACCTGAAAAGCAATATCTGGGCCCGCCACCTTGCATAAGATGTGGCAGTGATGATGCGCATGGGTGACTAAGGGCGCATCCATCTCAAGAAGCGCCACTCTACCAAAATCGCCGTGAAGAAGTCGTATTACTTTTGACATGCGTTAAATCATCTCATACACAGACCATAGTGATATGCATTTTTATATTGCACTGCAAAAGAAAAAGCCCTAACTTCTCAGGGCTTTTAATTGCTGGGGTCTATCTGAAATCTATTTTTTCTTTACAGGCGGCAAATCAGTGCAATGTCCGTGAGCTGCTTCAGCCGCAAGACCGACTGATTCACCAAGGGTTGGGTGTGGATGAATCGTTTTACCGATATCCACCGCATCAGCACCCATCTCAATAGCCAAACACACTTCACCGATTAAATCGCCAGCGTGTGTTCCCACAATGCCGCCACCAATAATGCGATGGGTAGTAGCATCAAAAATGAGTTTTGTGAAACCTTCATCACGTCCATTAGCGATCGCGCGTCCACTAGCTGCCCATGGGAACAAACCCTTCTCATAAGCGATGCCTTGAGCTTTACATTGCTCTTCTGTCAAACCAGCCCATGCCACTTCAGGATCGGTATAAGCAACCGATGGAATCTGCTTGGCATCGAAGTAGGATTTTTCGCCAGCAGCAGCTTCTGCAGCGACGTGACCTTCATGCACCGCCTTGTGAGCTAACATCGGCTGGCCAACCAAGTCGCCAATCGCAAAAATATTAGAGACATTGGTACGCATTTGTTTATCGACAGGAATAAAGCCGCGTTCATCTACCTGCACACCTGCTTTACCGGCATCAATCTTTTTGCCATTCGGAGTACGTCCTACTGCAACCAATACCAAGTCATAAGTTTGTGGTTCAGCTGGTGCATTCTCACCTTCAAAAGAAACTTGAATTCCGTCAGGCTTAACTTCTGCCTTAGCGGCACGTGTCTTGAGCATGATTTTCTCAAAACGTCCGGCATTGAACTTCTCCCAGACTTTTTCTAAATCACGGTCAGCACCGGCCATTAAGCCATCCATCATCTCAGCGATATCAATGCGTGAGCCTAGTGTGCTGTAAACAGTAGCCATCTCTAGACCAATAATGCCGCCACCAATGACAAGCATACGTTTAGGGATGCTCTTGAGCAACAAGGCGCCTGTGCTATCGACAATGCGTGGATCTTCTGGCAAGAATGGCAGCTTCACTGGCTGGCTACCAGCAGCAATAATCGCCTTCTGAAAGCGCACTACTTCTTTTTTGCCAGTGAGATCCTGGCCAGTGCCATCAGTTAACTCAACTTCGACATGATTTGCATCTAAGAACTTACCTAGGCCGCGAACTACTTTTACTTTACGAGCCTTTGCCATACCAGCAAGACCACCAGTCAATTTAGCAATAACGGACTCTTTGTAACCGCGCAATTGATCGATCTCAATCTTCGGTGCGCCAAAAGTGATGCCGTGCTTAGCCATGGTTTTGACTTCATCCATCACTGAGGTGGTATGCAGCAATGCTTTCGATGGAATGCATCCAACGTTCAAGCAAACCCCACCCAATGTGGGATAGCGCTCTACTAAAACGGTATTCATGCCCAAGTCGGCACTACGAAACGCTGCGCTATAACCACCAGGGCCAGCACCAAGTACTAACACTTCACACTCATGATCAACCTTACCGCTGTACTGCCCTGCTACCGGGGCAGGTGCAATGGCAGCAGGTGTGGCTGGTGTGGCAGGTTTTGCTGCTAGTGCCGGTTGAGGCGTAGGCGCTGCGCCACTAGCCTCAATCTCCGCAATCACAGAACCTTTGCTCACTTTATCTCCAAGCTTGACTGCAATACTAGTAACAGTTCCTGCAGCGTCGGCCGGGATTTCCATGGTTGCTTTATCGGACTCAAGAACTAATAGCGGCTGCTCTTTTTCAATCACGTCACCCACTTTAACCAGCACTTCTATGACCGGTACATCTGCATAGTCACCAATATCCGGCACAAGGATCATTTGCTTAGCCATAGATCCCCCTTACAGACTAGCGCGACGGAAGTCGGCCAAGAGCTGTGCAATGTACACATTGAAGCGGGTAGCTAAAGCACCATCAATCACGCGGTGATCTGCAGAGAGGGACAGTGGGCAAATGAGGCGTGGCACAAACTGCTTACCATCCCACACTGGCTTCATAGCTGCCTTGCTCACGCCCATAATCGCCACTTCAGGAGCATTCACGATTGGGGAGAAATACGTTCCTCCGATACCACCTAGTGATGAGATCGTGAAGCTAGCGCCTTGCATTTGATCTGGCTTTAACTTGCCATCACGAGCGAGTGCCGCCAAGTCAGAAGTTTCTTTCGCCAACTCAAAGATGCCTTTCTTATCGGCATCTTTAATGACCGGTACAACCAGTCCAGTTGGAGTATCTGCGGCAAATCCAATATTGAAGTATTTCTTCAAAATCAGATCATCGCCATCCAAAGAGCTATTGAACTCTGGATATTTTTTCAATGCAGCGACTGCAGCCTTCATTAAGAAAGCCAGCATCGTAATCTTGACGCCCTTCTTCTCATTCTCTTTATTGGTGAGAACGCGGAATGCCTCTAAATCAGTGATGTCAGCATCTTCGTGATAAGTCACGGCTGGGATCATCACCCAGTTACGGCCCAAATTGGCTGCAGTAAGTTTCTTAATACGATTGAGTGGTTGACGCTCGATCTCACCAAACTTTGTGAAATCAACCTTCGGCCAAGGAATCAGATTCAAACCACCTAAGCTGCCGCCACTAGAATCAGCAGCAGGACTACCCGCACCACCACTCATAGCCGCCTTCACAAATGCTTGGACGTCTTCTTGAGTAATGCGGCCTTTAGGGCCCGATCCTTTTACTTGTGTAATAGTGACACCAAGCTCACGTGCAAACTTACGCACAGATGGACTTGCATGGCTTACTGCGGCATCGACTGGCGGAGGAGTATTACTGATAGGAGGTGGTGCGGGTGCGCGCGCAATCGGAGGCTCTACCGCTTTAATTGCAGGCGCGGCTGGTGCAGCTGCAGGAGTAGACACAGGAGTCGATACGCCAGATGCCCCACCTTCCAAGATGACAACTACCGATCCTTCCGATAAGTTATCACCTACCTTTACCTTAACTTCTTTGACTATGCCTGAGTGTGAAGAAGGAACATCCATGGTGGCTTTATCAGACTCCAGCACAACGATGGATTGTTCTTTCTCAATCTTGTCACCGGCTTTAACCAAGACTTCGATCACTGGTACATCTTTATAGTCGCCGATATCCGGGACTTTGATTTCGATGGGGGATCCGCCGCTGGCAGCCGCTACTGGCGCAGGAGCGCTTGCCGCTGCTGTCGCTGGTGCAGGAGTTGTTGCTGCCGCGCCCTCTTCCAAGGTAATTACAAGGGATCCCTCAGAAAGGTTATCGCCTACTTTGACTTTGACTTCTTTCACAATGCCAGAATGTGATGAAGGAACATCCATGGTCGCTTTATCAGACTCCAGCACAACGATGGATTGTTCTTTCTCAATCTTGTCACCGGCTTTAACCAAGACTTCGATCACTGGCACATCTTTATAGTCTCCGATATCCGGGACTTTGATTTCAATTATTTGACTCATAGTATTTATCTCTTATCAAACCGTCATTGGGTTTGGTTTAGTAGTGTCGATGTTGTACTTCTTAATCGCCTCAGCCAACTTAGAGCGATCAAGCTGACCAGAGTCAACCAACGATCTCAAGGCAGTGAGAACGACCCAACGACGATCTACCTCAAAGAAGTCACGGAGTTTTTCACGGGTGTCAGAACGTCCAAAGCCATCAGTACCCAAAACTTCATAACGGCGACCCATATGCTGAATTGCTGGACGAATCTGCTCAGCAAATAGACGAACATAGTCGGTAGCTGCAACGATTGGGCCTGCAGTATCTTTCAAGCACTTCTCTACATGAGATAAGGCGGGTGCAGCAGTTGGATTCAATAGATTGCTACGGTGAACCGCAGTCCAATCACGGCCTAGCTCAGTAAAGCTTGGGCAACCCCACAAGTCAGAGGCAACACCCCAGTCTTTATGCAGGATCTCCGCAGCTTCAATCACTTCGCGGAAGATCGTTCCCGAACCTAAGAGTTGTACACGTAGTTTTGCCTTGTCGTCACCAACGGACTTGAGCTTATACATACCCTTGATGATGTCTTTCTCCGCACCCTTAGGCATTGCTGGGTGTGAATAGTTTTCATTCATCAAAGTAACGTAGTAGTAAACATCTTCCTGAACTTCCAACATACGACGCATACCATCCTGAATCACTACAGCTAATTCAAATGAGAAGGTTGGGTCATAGCTGATACAGTTTGGAACCGCACCACTCCATAGATGGCTATGGCCATCTTCGTGCTGTAAGCCTTCGCCGTTCAAGGTGGTTCTACCGGCCGTACCGCCTAGCAAGAAACCACGACTACGCATATCCCCCGCAGCCCAGGCTAAGTCACCGATACGCTGGAATCCAAACATGGAGTAGAAGATATAGAAAGGCAGCATGGGTACGCCATGGGTAGAGTAAGAAGTCGCAGCAGCGATCCAGTCACACATACCCCCGGCTTCATTAATACCTTCTTGCAGAATTTGACCTGTCTTGTCCTCTTTGTAGAACATCAATTGATCATGATCTTCTGGTGTGTAAAGTTGGCCTAATTGATTCCAGATTCCTAATTGACGGAACATGCCTTCCATACCAAAGGTACGGGACTCGTCCGGAACAATCGGCACTACCCGCTTACCCAAGACCTTATCGCGCACTACTGTATTGAGTATGCGTACAAATGCCATGGTTGTAGAAATCTCACGGCCTTCACTAGTGGCTTCAAGCAATGGAGCAAATACTTCTAAAGCAGGAACTGGCAAGCTCTCCGCTTTAGTGCGACGTTGTGGCAAGTAACCGCCCAACTCTTGACGACGCGCCTTCATGTACTCCAATTCGGGACTACCTTCGGCAAACTTGACCAAAGGCATTTCGTCTAACTCTTCATCTTTAACAGGAATCTCAAAGCGATCGCGGAAGCGACGTACGTCGTCATCGTTCATCTTCTTCGCTTGGTGAGCAATGTTCATCGCCTCACCTGAACCACCCATGCCGTAGCCTTTAATAGTGTGGGCTAGGATCACTGTAGGTTGATTCTTGTGATTTACCGCGGCATGGAATGCTGCATAAACTTTATGTGGATCATGACCACCGCGATTCAGTTGCCAAATTTCATCATCACTCCAGTCACTTACTAACGCCTTTAATTCTGGAGTATTGAAAACGATCTCACGAACATAACTGCCATTCTTAGACTTCATAGTCTGATACTGGCCATCGACGATCTCGCCTAAGCGCTGCATCAATATGCCTTTTTTGTCGCGCGCAAAGAGAGCATCCCACTGGCCGCCCCACACTACTTTGATCACATTCCAGCCGGCGCCACGGAACTCACTCTCTAGCTCCTGAATAATGCTGCCGTTGCCTCGCACTGGTCCATCTAGGCGCTGCAAGTTACAGTTGATTACGAAGATCAGGTTATCGAGTTTTTCACGACCGGCCATGCCAATCGCACCCAATGATTCTGGCTCATCGGTTTCGCCATCACCCAAGAATGCCCAAACCTTGCGGCCCTGCTCTTGAATAAAACCACGGTCTGTTAAGTACTTCATAAAGCGCGCTTGGTAAATCGCCATGATGGGGCCTAAGCCCATCGATACCGTTGGGAACTGCCAGAAGTCTGGCATCAACCAAGGGTGTGGGTAGCTAGAGATGCCTTTGCCACCAACTTCTTGACGGAAGTTATTGAGCTGACCCTCTTCAAGACGCCCCAACATATAAGCACGCGCATAGACGCCTGGAGCAGAGTGGCCTTGCACAAAGATTAAATCGCCACCATTCTCAGGGGACGGTGCGTGCCAGAAATGGTTGAAGCCAACGTCATACAAAGTAGCTGCAGACTGGAATGAAGAAATATGTCCGCCAACGTTCGTATCTTTATTCGCACGAAGCACCATCGCCATGGCATTCCAGCGAGTGTATGAACGAATGCGATGTTCCACATTTTGATCGCCAGGCAAACGCGCTTGATTTTCAACGGGAATCGTATTGATATATGGAGTCTCAGCATGGAATGGCTGTACCACTCCATTTACACGAGCATGAGAAATTTGTTGATCGATGAGATAGGCAGCTCTCTCGGGACCTTCGTTACGAATCACGCCATCAAGCGCTTGTAACCATTCCTGAGTCTCGCCGGGATCCGCATCCTGAGTGTTCTGTTTGCCTAATACTTGGTCTGGAACTGCTGCCATCATCTGTCTCCATTGAATAGTGCTTAATTTGTCATTAACTCTATAGGCAATATTCTAGGAAGGTATATGGGTGTAAACAAGCAATTTTCCACATAATGATAATATTTCTCATAATGTGGTATTTTATTGCGGTGCAAATAAGAAAGCCTAATTAGTGTAGAAATCGCTTAATAGAGGCTGCTATAGGGCAAAATGTTCTTTGTTCATGAAAAAAACAGTTCTTTCCGGATTAGTCCTCAGCCCCATTAGATGGCTCCGCAAAATACGCGGATTTAGGATTGTTTACACGCCTCTTTTAGCCATTGTTCTGTTTACAGCGGTTATGGGTATTATTTTAGGGACGCTACATTTACAAGAAAAAAATCAGCAAGAGGCTGCCCTATTTAGAGAGCTCTCATTTGCCAAACAGCGCATCCAATCGCGTTTCGCTAGCAACCTTGACGCATTAACAACGATTAATCGAGAAGTGGCAGCAAGCGAAGATCAAGTTAAGCTAAGGCAAATTGCGCGCGAGCAATCAGAGGATCTTGTTTTAAATAATCATGAGATTGTCAAAATTATTTGGCTAAATAATCAAAATCAGCGGTTATGGTCAGCTCCGGCAGAAAGCAACAGATCAGATTGGATTAGCAAAACTCAAAATGATCGACTGATTAATTCTAGTCTTGCATCAACTATTGAGCTGAGCCGAGTAACTAGTCGAGCAGCCTTTAGTCAGTTTGTTTCCTTAAATCTACCGGGTGATGCACCAATCGCCACCGATAGAAAAATCGTTTTATGGCAAGTGGTACCTAATGTTGTTGGCGGAGAAGTAGTTGGCTTCTTGGCGGCACTCTATACCGCCCAGGGAATATTAGATGTCATACCCAGTGAACTGAAATCCCACTACCGCTTTACCTTGCTTACTGATAATGAAAGAGTGCTGGGCATTTCTTCTGATAGAGATACTCCCAAAAGAGCCTTTAGCAATGAGACGAGCCTAGATATTGGTGTCTTAAGCCCAAACATCAATTTACGCATCGACACCTATCCTCCACCAACCAATCTCACCTTTAGGATGTTGATTGGTGTCGTACTGGGATTGAGTGCATTCGTAGTTTGGAGTCTGTGGTCTGTACTAAAGCAGATGCAAGTTCGCCAAGAGGCTGAAGCAAGTCTGCGCAAAGAAACGAGCTTTCGTAATGCCATGGAAGACTCCACCCCCGTCGGTATTCGTGCGCATGATATGCAAAAGCGCATTACTTATGTGAATCGGGCATTTTGCGAAATGACAGGCTGGACATCAGAAGAGTTAATAGGGCTTACTCCGCCTTTTCCATTCTGGCCCGACAGTAGAAGAGATGAGCTGGTTGAGAAAATGAATCGGGCAATGAAATCCGATATCAGCGTTGTGATGAGGATTGGAATCGAAGGAGTGATCTTAAAGCGAGACGGCAGTCTAATACAAACGCGTACCTTTATTGCTCCACTCATTAATGAAAAGGGGAAACAGACTGGTTGGGTAACCTCATTAATTGATATTTCTGAGCCTAAAAAGATTCGCGAAGAATTAGCCGCATCTCAAGAACGTTTCACCACCGTTCTAGAAAGTCTAGACGCTGCTGTGTCAGTAGTCTCCCTAGAAACCAACGCCTTACTATTTGCTAATCGCTTTTATCAAGAGCGCTTTGGTGATGGCTCTCAGGGTCACTTCCAATTGGCAGGTAGTGATACTAATAACACGACGCTGCGTGATATTGCAGAGGATCTTGAAGACTCTCCTCCCGGCATTCCAACGTCATTCTTATATCAAGAATCCGAATCTGAAGAGGTTCAGTTAAGTGATGACAGCAATCAATGGTTTGAAGTTAGGCGTCGCTATATCCCATGGGTAGATGGACATCTTGCACAGTTATTGATTGCCACGGATATTACCGCTCGTAAAGAAGCAGATGATTTAGCACTTCAACAACAAGAGCGTATGCAGTTCACTAGCCGTCTGACTACGATGGGTGAAATGGCATCTTCTTTGGCCCATGAACTCAACCAACCCCTTTCAGCTATATCAAACTACTGCATGGGTGTTGCTAAGCGCTTGGATGGGCATCTTGACCCTGCACTAACTAAAGATATATTACCGGCACTAGAAAAAGCCTCTGAACAAGCCCATCGTGCTGGCACTATCATTCAGCGCATTCGAGGTTTTGTAAAACGCAGTGAGCCTCAACGTAAAGCTGCAAACATTACAGAAATTATTAATGATGCGGTTGGCTTGGTTGAAATTGAAGCCCACCGCCATCGCTTAGTCATTGCCTCGGAAATTGCTGAAAATCTGCCTGTAGTTGACCTAGATCCAGTGCTGATCCTGCAGGTTGTAGTTAACCTTCTGAAAAATGCCTTGGATAGCGTCCGCGAGGCTTACCCCCTTTCCTCCCGTTGGTCAGCGCCGCCGGTTCAGATTAGCGCTGATTTAGACACCAGCATCTTCCCGGCCATGCTCAGAATCCAGGTCACCGATGCTGGGGGTGGAATCTCGGAAAACGTCCTGGAACGCATATTTGAACCGTTTTTCAGCACGAAATCCGATGGAATGGGTATGGGGCTCAATATTTGCCGCTCCATTATTGAATCTCACCATGGCAGACTTTGGGCCACCAATGTCCAAGACTCAGAACAGACCAAGCTGGCTGGCTGCACCTTTACAATACTTCTACCACTGGAATCCCCTGGATCCAAGGCTACTGTTTAATTTCGAATTTAAAGATTTACCTCGCGAGAACTGATATGAACTTAAGCGCTACTGTAAAACCAAACCAAGCTGAAGTTGTCTATGTAGTTGATGATGACGAAGCGGTAAGAGATTCGCTTACTTGGCTCCTAGAAAGCAATGGATATGTTGTTCGTTGCCATGCCAGCGCAGAACGTTTCTTACAGTCTTTGCAAAGTACCGATAAGTCCACCATCTCTTGCGCCATTTTGGATGTGCGTATGCCTGGTATGTCAGGCCTTGAATTGCAAGAGCGTCTTACTAGTGAAAATCTGCCAATGCCAGTTGCTTTTATTACTGGCCATGGTGATGTATCGATGGCGGTCTCCACGATGAAGCGTGGCGCAGTGGATTTCATTGAAAAGCCTTTTAAAGAAAATGATCTTTGCGGTTTAGTGGATCGTATGCTCGCTAAAGCGCGCATCGATTATTCACAAGCTAGTCAACGCAAAATTACCCAGAGCTTACTCAGCAAGTTAACTGGTCGTGAGCGCCAAGTTCTCGAGCGCATCGTTGCGGGCCGCTTGAATAAACAAATTGCTGATGACCTCGGCATCTCAATAAAGACTGTTGAAGCACACCGCGCCAATATCATGGAGAAGCTCAACGTCAATACGGTAGCCGACCTGCTCCGCTTGGCTTTATCCGACCCTCAGCCTAATTAATACCGGGGTTTTCTATGCCAGCTCAATTATTAGACGGAAACGCCCTTTCTAAAAAACTACGTACGGAAATTGCCGCACGTGGTGCAATTGTCACCGCCAAAGGTACTAGACCTGGTTTAGCAGTCATCGTGGTTGGCGACAACCCTGCTAGCGCGGTATATGTGCGCAATAAGGTAAAGGCCTGTGAAGACGTTGGCTTTCATTCTGTTTTAGAGCGCTATTCTGTAGAACTTGGCGAAGAAGAATTACTCGCTCGTATTGCCACCCTCAATGCGGATCCTGCAATACACGGGATCTTGGTGCAACTCCCGCTTCCAGAACACATTGCCTCTGAGCGCGTACTAGAAGCGATTGCTCCAGAAAAAGATGTGGATGGCTTTCATGTGGCTAATGCTGGCGCCCTGATGGTTGGTCAACCAGAATTCAAACCTTGCACGCCTTATGGTTGCATGAAGATTCTTGAAAGCATTGAGTACCCTATCCGCGGTGCTCGCGCTGTTATTGTGGGCGCCTCCAATATTGTGGGCAAGCCAATGGCTATGTTGTTATTACAAGCCGGTGCAACCGTCACCATCTGTAATAGCAAAACGCGTGACCTTGCTCATCACACAAAAGATGCCGATATTTTGGTGGTTGCCACTGGCAAACCTAAAATGATTACTGGTGATATGGTCAAGAACGGTGCCGTTGTCATTGATGTGGGCATTAATCGCCTACCTGATGGCAAGCTCTGCGGCGACGTGGATTTTGATACTGCCAAGTATGTTGCTGGCTGGATTACCCCGGTTCCAGGTGGTGTAGGCCCGATGACCATCACGATGCTCTTAATGAATACCTTAGAAGCCGCTGAAAAAGCCGCCAAGCACTAAGGAATTACTGGGACTTTTGGCAAAATTACCCTCAGTCCATTAAGCTAGAGGGATGACTACATCCCTCTCCAGCTCTCTCCCAGCAGAATTACAAAATAACCCTTTAGTGACTTTTGGTCGTGGCATTGCAGCTTACTCAGAAGTGAAGCCTGAGCATATTGCACCTGCGATAGAGTATTTGCTCAAGCATGCACAAGATGCAGTAGATATAGCAGTCAATCCAAGCACTCCTTCGACTTGGGACGCATTGGCCGAGCCTCTAGAAGATGCTACTGAGTTTTTTGGTAGGTCATGGGGGGTGATCTCTCACCTCAATAGCGTTGCTGATACTCCGGAGTTGCGCGCTGCCTATGGCGAGATGCTACCCAAGGTCACTGCCTTCTTTTCGAGTCTTGGGCAAAATTTAGAGCTCTACAAAAAGTTTAAAGAACTCAGTAAAGCTCCTGACTTTACAAAACTGAGTACTGCGCAGAAGAAAGTGATTGAAAACTCTTTACGAGACTTTCGTCTGGGTGGAGCTGAGTTGAGTGATGCAGACAAGCCGCGCTTTTCACAAATTCAAGATGAGCAAGCAAGCTTAGGTAAAGCCTTTTCAGATCATGTTCTAGATGCTACCGATGGCTTTATTCACCTCATCACTGATAAAGCTGATTTGATAGGTTTGCCTGAGGACGCTATTGCAGCTGCTGCAGATACTGCTCAGCAGAAGAGCCTCCAGGGCTGGGCCTTTACTCTGCACTTCCCCTCTTATTACCCCGTTATGCAGTATTCAGAAAACCGAGCGCTGCGTCGCTTGATGTATGAGGCCTATGTCACGCGAGCTTCAGAGCTTGCGCCTCAATACGCCAAGGGTAAATTGGATTGGGACAACGCTCAGAATATGCTTGACCAATTAAGACTGCGCGACGAAGAAGCGCGTATGCTGGGTTTCAAAAACTATGCCGCCCTGAGTTTAGCTCCGAAGATGGCTAGCAGTGTTGATGAGGTTGATTCATTCCTGACCAACTTCGCACAGAAAGCAAAACCATTTGCATTAAAGGATTGGAAGGAGCTTTCTGATTTTGCCAAGACAGAGCTATCTATTGTTGATGGATTGGAGCCGTGGGATGTTGCTTTTGCTTCCGAAAGATTGAAGCAAGAACGCTATTCCTTTTCAGAGAATGAGCTCAAGCAATACTTCCCCCTGCCTAAAGTATTAGATGGGCTCTTCCAAGTCATTCAGACTTTGTTTGGCGTGAAAATTGAGTCGGCAGATTTACCCACTTGGCATACTGACGTGCAATCCTTCTCCGTTAAGAACACCAAGGGCAATATCGTGGCTTATTTTTACCTAGACCCCTATGCTCGCCCTGGCAAACGAGGCGGCGCCTGGATGGACGACGCACGCGGTCGAAGGGTCTTGCCCAATGGTGAAATTCAAGTACCCGTTGCTTATTTAGTCTGCAACTTTGCACCTCCCGTGAAGGTAGACGGCGTGTTACGTCAACCTACCATTACTCACGATGATGTCATCACACTATTCCATGAGAGCGGCCATGGTTTGCACCACCTACTAACTCAAGTTAGCGCTTTAGGCGTTTCAGGCATCAATGGCGTTGAGTGGGATGCGGTAGAGTTACCAAGCCAGTTTATGGAAAACTTCTGCTGGGAGTGGGAAGTGTTGGAGAAAATGACAGCGCATGCTGAAGCCGGCAAACCTTTACCGCGTGAGCTCTTTGATAAGATCCTCGCCGCCAAGAATTTCCAGAACGGTTATATGACGCTGCGTCAGATCGTCATGTCTCTCACCGACTGGCGCTTACATGCGAGCTTTGATGCGAAGAATGCTCAAGGTCACGCAGTATTAGACCTATCCAGAGCGATTGCCGATCAATTTAACGTCATTCCACAACCAGCCATCTCTCGTTGGATCAATACCTTTAGCCATATCTTTGCTGGTGGTTATGCAGCTGGCTATTACAGCTATAAGTGGGCGGAAGTGTTATCTGCTGATGTCTACTCAGCTTTTGAGGAAGCAGCAAAAATCACTGGCAGTGTCTTAGATGAGAAAACAGGTGCTCGTTATCGTGAAGAGATTTTAGAGGTTGGTGGCAGTCGCCCTGCTGCTGAATCTTTTAAAGCCTTTAGGGGTAGAGAGCCAAGCATTGATGCCTTATTGCGTCATGGCGGATTAGCATAAGAGTTAAATCTAAAGCTCTAAATAAAAAACCCATCGCTATAGATGGGTTTTTTATTAGTAAGCTCCTGAATTAACTTGGGAGCTGGGCTGCTAGCTGACAATTATTTAGTGCCGGCTTACCTGCTAGTCTATCTTTAATCCAGGCCTGATATAGGGGTGCAGAGGCTCCAGGAGTTGTGAAATGAGACTGATCTCCTGGCAACTGAATCCGATTCACATTGCCTCCTAATTTACACATCTGCTCCTGGTAGAGCTTACCCATGATTGGGGGATTTGTGGTGTCCTTATTTCCCCAATAGATAACCACCGGTGCAATGGGTTTCACAGGATTCACGCTGCCCTTAACCATGGCTTTTGTCCACTCAAGAGAATTGGTAAATTGATCTTTTAATAATGTTTTGTATTGGCTGCTGTAATTGAAATTCAGTGTATCCGCAACAGCATGCATACACTTGTTTCGGATAATCTCATCTAGCACCTTAGCGCCGTCACTCGTAAAGATATCGGTGAGTTTAAGGTTTGGGTTGCCGGCCATTACACCCCACATACTCATTGCCATGTGTGAAAAATCAAAAACATTGCCAGTAAACATCTTAACGATTCCGCTCAATGATTTTTGTGCGCTTACTTCATCTACAGTGGAATTGGGCATCATGATGGCAATATCATCTGGAGCCAAGGCAACCACGCCAACGAGTTCAATACCATCAGCAATCGTTCCTGTTTTGGCGATGTATTCTGGCATGCTTGCTGCGGCGACCACAGCGCCACCACCTTGCGACCAACCATAGATAATCGTCTTCTTACCAGCGCCAGCCTCCTTTAAAGCGCTAGCAGCTCTAGCCGAATCAATCATATCCATAGCATTAGTTGCTGCTAAAGCATATTGATGCTCGCCTCCACCACCCAGGCCTTGGTAATCCGTTGCAACTACTACATATCCGTCTTTGATAAATTCTTCAACACTTGGGATGCCGTAATCCGTCCAAGAATTTCCACCAACTAAAAAGTATTCATTGAGAGGCACTGTTGGATTAAGGACTTGTGAAGGGCCGCAATTTTGAGCTGCACCAGTTGTCCCATGCCCCCAAGCCATGATTGGTCTACCTTCCTTAGGCGGAGTACCGATGGGGGCCACTACCAAGCCGGTCGCAAGATGCTTGCGTCCGCCAACATCAGAAGTGATATAAGCAATCTTCCAGGCTTGAGCACCCTTAACAGATGTCTTGATTTTTTCTTTCTTCAGAATTTGCCCAAGCTTGCCGTCAGGACTCATTTTGATAACTTCCTCATAAAAAGGAGGAACAGGCGGATCGGCATACACAGCAGAAGATAGAATGCTTAGGGCTGTACCAAGCGCTAAAACCAAAGTAGAAATAGGAGTCATTTTTTTCATCGCTTAAATGGGTAAGTTAGGATCCAAAAATATCATTAAACACTAAGATCCCGCGGTCATCAATAAATCCTGTTTGCTTCGTTTATATTACTGACTCTTTATTACTGACTCTTGGTAGCTTTCTTGTTTGCACGGCGCTCAAAGAAGGTTTCGATTTCAACATAGAATACCGGCACCAATGCCACTGCAAGGCAGGTAGAAGCGATCATGCCGCTGAATACCGTAATACCTAGGGAGATACGTGCTGCAGCACCTGCACCAGTAGATAAAAGCAAAGGCATGACGCCCAAAATAAAGGCAATCGATGTCATGACGATTGGTCTAAAGCGCTCTCTAGAAGCCTCTAGTGCGGCATCAACAAAACTCATGCCTTTATGTCTGCACTCAATAGCGACCTCAACAATCAAAATAGAGTTCTTACAAGAAAGAGCGATCATCAACACCAGACCAATCTGAACATAAATGTTGTTTGGTAGGCCCGTAAGCAATAAAGCCAATACCGTTCCTGATAAAGAAAGTGGCACTGCGGTGAGAACTGCTAGCGGCGCTATCCAAGTTTCATATTGCGCTGCGAGCACTAAGTAGACCAACAAGATTGATAAAGCAAAGATCAAGATCACCGTGTTTCCGACCAAATCTTCTTGATAAGACATGCCGGCCCACTGATAAGCAATACCATCCGGCAAAGTCTTAGCAGCCACCTGCGCGAGCACCTTCATTGCTTGTCCAGAGCTATAGCCATCATTAGCCGCACCTAAGACGGCAGCAGAAGGATAGAGCTGAAACTGTGATGCAAACGCTGGTCCAGTAGTATCTTTGACATCAATGAATGATCCGAGCGGAACCATATTGCCACTCTTATTTTTTACATACAGGCGATTGATCTGCTCTACAGCGTTGCGGTATTTACCATCAGCCTGCACATACACTTGGTAGGTTTGTCCGTATTTGAAGAATTGATTGACGTAAGAAGATCCAAGATAGGATTGCAGTACGTCATAAGCATCACCGATATCGACACCAAAAGTTTCAGCCCTACCCACATTAAAGCTAAGCTGGAGTTGAGGAACATTATTCTGAAATGGCGTAAAGATCATCATGATCTCTGGATGCTTTTGCGCCTCAGCAATAAAGGTCTTAGCGGCAGCATCTAACTTAGCAAAATTATTACTGCCATCCGTCAGCATCAGTCTCATCTCAAAACCACCCGATAGACCCAAGCCCGGAATGGCTGGTGGTAAGAGCACAAAGGACTTCAGTTCTTGAACTTGCTTCAGGCCTTGATTCATATTGTTATAGATATCACGCAGGCCCTCACCTTTGCCCCGCTCTTCCCATTTCTTCATGATGACGTATAAGCCGCCCGCATTGGATTGGGAGCTACTGTTGTTCAGTAAGTTAATGCCGCCGATCACCACAACCGTGTCAACACCAGGAACCTTCTTGATGACATCAACTGCTTTTTTCATGCCACTCTCGGTACGCTGCAAAGAGGCCGCATCAGGCAAGGTAGTTGAAACCACCAAATAGCCTTGGTCTTCGTTTGGAATAAAGCCAGATGGCACAAACATCAAGCCAATGAGAGAGGCGGCAATAATCGCAATCCCCACCATCGATGCTTTAGCTCGATTCCTCATCAAGCCTTCAATCTTGTGTCCATACCAAGTGGCCAAGCGATTGAAATACAAATCAAATTTTTGATAGAGCTTATTTTTAACCTTGTTAGGGTCAATCGGCTTGAGATACTGCGCTGACTGGGTTGGCTTCAGAGTAATCGCATTGATACCGCTAATCAAAGCAGTTGCTGCAATCACCAAAGCAAACTGCCGATACATTTGTCCGGTGATACCAGCAATAAACGAGGCTGGAATAAACACGGCCATCAAGACTAAGGTAATACCAATAATCGGACCCATCAAAGCAGTCATGGCATCAATTGCACCCTGCTTGGGATCTTCACCCTCTTCCACCTTCTTGGAGACCGCTTCAACCACCACAATCGCATCATCCACCACAATACCGATACATAGAACGATTGCAAACAAGGTTAGTAAGTTGATAGAGAAGCCCAAGGCGGCCATACAAGCAAATGCGCCAATAATCGTGACAGGCACTGTTGTAGCAGGCACCAGCGTGGCACGCCAGTTCTGCAAGAAAATCATGATTACGAGAAGCACTAGGATGCCCGCCTCGTAAAGCGTTTTATAGACCTCATGAATAGAGGCCTTCACAAACATCGTGGTATCAAACGGAATAGCCCAAGTAACTTCTTTTGGAAGAGTCTTGGCAATACTCTTCATCTCATCCTGAACTGCTTGTGCGGTAGCAATCGCATTGGCACCCGGCATTTGGTAAATGGCTATGCCACCTGCAGGCTTGTCATCAATCTTGAAGAATTGACTGTAGTTCTGACTGCCCATTTCTATTCTGGCGATATCACGCAAGTACGTGATTTCAGCCTTGTTGCCAGCCTTGACAACAATTCTGCCGAACTGCTCAGGGGTTGTCATAGCGCTGGTGACATTGAGTGTCAGCTGAAAATCTTGGCCCATCGGTGTGGGCGGAGCACCAATTTGACCCGCCGTGAGCAAGACGTTTTGCTTATTAATAACGGCAATGACATCACTTGGCGTCAGATTGCGCATCTTGAGTTGGGCTGGGTCAAGCCAAACTCGCATACTGTAATTGCCCACACCAAAGACGTTGGCAGCAGCTACGCCCGGTAATCGTGCTAAGCGTTGCTGTAACTTGAGGTTTGCTAAGTTACTTAAAAATAAGCCGTCATACTCGGGATTGGATGAAGTCAGGGTTACGAACTGCAGGATGGCAGTCGATTGTGTCTTAGTAGTGACGCCCTGCTTTTGAACTGCCTGCGGCAAGGAAGGGAGCGCAATCGCTACCCGATTTTGTACGTTGACCTGCGCTAAATTAGGATCTGTTCCGACCTTAAAGGTAACCGTTAGAGTGTAGTTTCCATCATTGGTGGATGCAGACTCCATATAAAGCATCCCATCTACACCATTGACCTGAGTCTCAATATTGCTAGCTACTAATTGCTGGACAAGAGTGGCGCTTGCACCTGGATAGCGTGCTGTTACCTGAATCGTGGGTGGAACAATATTGGGGTACTGAGCAATCGGCAAGCTATTAATGGAAACCGCCCCAATCAATAGCATGACTAGGGCAATCACATTTGCCAGTACCGGCCGTTCGATAAAAAATTTAGAGAGCATGATTATCGAGCAGGCATTGCCTCAAGCGTGACCTCTGTTGGCTGGGCAACTTGATTAATACTCAGATTAATAAATCCATTAATGACTACCTTACTGGTGGCAGTCAAACCCTTGCTAATCTCGACATACTTCTCAAAGCGCTGACCCAGGCTAATGTCTTGACGTTGTGCTCGCATAGCATTATCCAAAACAAAAACATAATCACCCACTTGATCCGTCATTACAGCGGTCTTGGGTAGGAGCAAAGCCTGTCTTGGCGCACCATACTGAGCCATAACTCGAGCATATAAACCAGGAATTAACTCGTACTTCTCATTTTTGAAGATTGCCCGCAATTGCAAGGACCCAGTCTCTGTGGAAATCAAATTGGCAGCGTAATCAAGGACGCCCTCAAAAGGATATCCGACTTCACCTTGAAGACCTGCATAGATAGGCAGTGTATTTACTTCAGACTTACGTTCTGCATTTGGATCTTGGCTTTTTTGAAACTTTAAGTACTCACGCTCATTAATAGAGAAGTAAACATAAATTGGCGAGATCTGCTGAATAGTGGAGAGTTGTACACCTTTGGTAGTGCTATCCAAATAGGTTCCGACATCCAATAAGTGCCTTCCCATGAGGCCATCAAAAGGCGCTCTGATTTCGGTATAGCCCAAATTAATCTTTGCGAGCGTTAAATTAGCCTCCGCTTGCTGGTATTGCGATAAAGCTTTATCAACGGCTGCTTGCGAGGTTGCATTCTCTTTGAGCAAAGATTTTTGACGACCATACTCAAGCTTAGCTTCGGTATAAATTGCCTGCTTTAATTTCACCTCTTGTATGTATTGGTCTTGCTCAATGACAAACAGAAGATCGCCCTTCTTCACCATCGCTCCGTCAGCAAAACCAATCTTAGTAAGGTAGCCCTTAACGCGTGCATCCAAGTTCACTGTGAGGTATGGATCAACCAGACCGTCAAAGGTTGCAAAACTGCGAATCTCTTGAGACAGTGGTTGAGCGGTTGTCACTGGAATTGGGGTCTGCTTAATCTCTTTGCCACAAGACTTCAAACAAATCAACGCAACCAAAGCAATGAGCACTAATAAAGAAACCCCAATTGTGCGTGGTGAAAGTTTCTTCTTAAGAATAGGAATCTCAACCGTGCTTAGCTTTACTAGGAATGCATTCCATTTTCCTAAGAGCGAGCCCCATAGAGTCACAAGCTTGCCCCACAAGGGCATCAGCAAAAGTTTGGCTTTTATTAATAGATCTTTCATGGCGCAGCACTTCCCTGGGTCGGCGGAGTCGTTGTATTGGGTGTATCTAATTTAGTTGGCGGCATAGCTTGAATGGGCTTTGATGGGTCTGGAGCGTCTACCAAAAATTTTCCGACTTTAACCGTTAAGGGATCGCCCGCCTTAGTGAGAACAGAACCCCAATCAGTGCGATCAGTCATATCGGCAACCATCTGATCTGGCAACTTAGGAGGAGTCATGTCCGCAGTCCAACCGCCACCAAGCGCTTTAAATGCGCCTACATATCCGATGAGTTCGTTTGATGAAGTTTGGACTAGGGAGTTTTGGATATTTAATAGATTCTGCTGTGCAGTGATCACCGTGGTGTAATCATTCTGCCCCGCCTTATAACGCTCAAGAGCTAAATCTGCAGCACTTTGCGCCGCAATGACACCGCGAGTTAAATCCTCTTTTGAACTTTTAGTGGTAGAGATAGTAATGAGCGAGTCTTCAACTTCCTTCTGAGCATTCAAGACTTGATTTTGATAGGCCAACAAACTCTGCTGGAAAATAGCATCCTGCACGCGGACTTGATCCACAATTGCGCCTCTATAAAACAGCGGCAAGGAAATTCCAGCGTTTACCCCAGAAGAGTTATTGCCCCAACTAAATAAATTAGCGGAGGATAAGGTTCCGTAATTTGAGGTGGCATAACCAAAGAGGCCGCCCAAGGTAAAAGTGGGAAACAGTTGCGCCTTGCTTACACCAATCAAGGCGGACTTAGAGGCAGCATCAAATTCGGCCTGCAGAACATCTGGGCGGCGACGTAATAAATCTCTTGGCATACCAACGCCAAGCTCAGATGGAGGTCTCAGACTTCCCTTAGTGTTGCCGTAAGTCTTTTCATAGTACTCAGGAGGCTCGCCCAGCAAAATACTCATGGCATGCTGGTTTTTCTTTAAATTCGCGATCAAAGCCGGAATCTGGGCCTTCGTCTGCTCATACTGGGCTTGCGCCTGACTCAGATCTAACATCGAGGTGGCACCGTATTTAAAGCGCGCACCTGCAATACGTAAACTTTCTTTTTGCAAAGCTAGATTGGTTTTAGCAACCATGATCAGCTCTTCATAGTTGCGGATATTGATGTAAGTATTTGCAACATCCGCAGTTAAAGACACATCTGCCGAGTAGAAGGCTGCAACCCCAGACAAATAGGAGCTTAACGAGCTCTGAATTCCACGGCGATTCTTTCCCCAAAAATCTAGCTCCCAACTCACCTGCACCAAAGCATTTTTAGAGACCAAATTATTGGAATCATTAATCGCTTCTTGAATTGCGCTATTGCGGTTATTGGAATACGAAGCACTTAAATTGGCGGATGGCAATAATGCGGCATCGCTCACGCCAAGTTGGGCCTGCAGTTGGTATATCCGCAGCGCAGTTTGTTGCAAAGTAAGGTTTTGCGCAGTAGCTTGCTTTAGCAAGGCATTGAGCGTCGGGTCATTAAAGCTTTTCCACCACTCTACTGGGTCCAGAATCTTGTTTGAGTTTTCACCCAAAGATTCGGTAAATTCAGTTTGAGCTGTTGATTTATATTGATCTACTGCCTTAACAGGCGGTCTTGCAAAATCTGGGCCAACCATCATGCAACCAGCAAGCATCAAGGTGCCGGAAATTATGAGTGCATGGGTAATCGTGTTTCTAGGTAATGGCATTCAAGTGCTTAATTTTTAAACTGATTGCCTTGTCTAAGGGCGGAAATTATCGATACTAATCATAAGGATAAAGCAAGATTCAGAATGCAGGGCTAGTGTAAGCCCTAGGCTTATACGGATTAAGACTTTTGGATCTGCGCGATCACTGGAGCGTGGTCCGAAGGCTGCTCCCAGGCTCTAGGCACTTTATCTACCGTGCTAGCACTACATCTTCCCTTGAGCGCCTCACTCAGCAAAATGTGATCAATGCGCATGCCGGCATTTCTTCTGAAACCCATCATGCGGTAATCCCACCAACTAAAAGTTTTCGGCGCCTGCTCAAACATTCTGAATGAGTCGTGGAGGCCAAGCTTAATCAGATCTTGAAACGCTTCACGCTCTGGTGGTGAAACGAGGTTCTGCCCTTCCCATGCCTTAGGGTCATGCACATCTTCATCTGCTGGAGCAATATTAAAGTCACCTAAAAGTGCCAAGCGTTCGTTCTGCTGGAGCTCTTCTGTTAACCAAGTTTGTAATGCCTTCAACCAACCTAGTTTGTATTGAAACTTGTCGCTATCGGGCGATTGCCCATTTGGAAAATAGGCTGATACCAGTCTCATCGGTTTCGTACCAGCAAAGCACACTGTCGCCGCAAGAATGCGCTGCTGCTCATCTTCGTAGTTGGGTATGTTTCTAGCGGGCTTCAGAAAGGCTGTTTCTATATCTGAAGCAATAGGTGCGAGAGCCGCTTTACGTAAGATGATCGCAACGCCGTTATAAGTCTTTTGACCAGCAGCCAAACTGAGGTAACCCGCATCTTCCAGCTCTTTATGGGGGTACTTATCATCCGTGAGCTTAAGCTCTTGCAAGCAGAGCGCATCAATCGGTTGTTTCTTGCTTTCTTGATCTTGCAACCAACGAAGCACTTGTGGAAGGCGAACCTTTAAGGAGTTCACATTCCACGCAGCTATTCGAACCGAATCAGTCATCAATACCGAGCTCTTGCAACTTACGGGTAATCGTATTACGGCCAATACCTAGACGCTGGGCAGCCTCTACTCTTCTGCCGCGAGTAACTTCTAGAGCTGCCTGCAATACTGCCTTTTCAAAACGTGCGGTCAAGGCATCAAAAACTTCTTTATCGCCATCTTGCAACATCTTGACAGCCAGACGCCCCAAACCACTCTCCCAGTCACCTACAGCAACTTTGGCAGCAACGGGATTACTTGGCGAAGACTCGCCGTGAATAATGATAGGCTGTTCACTTGCTTCAGCAATAATGTCAGCCGGAAGATCGCTCACGCCGATCACGTTTGCAGACGTCATTACTGTTAACCAGTGACATAAGTTCTCTAATTGACGCACGTTCCCTGGAAATGGCATTGCGCTCATTTCTTTTAAAACTTCATCAGACAATTTTTTAGGTTCAACGCCCAAAGACTTAGCGCAGCTCAGCATAAAATGTCTAGCTAACATTGGAATGTCTTCACTACGCTCACGCAATGAAGGCATGCGCAAACGAATCACATTCAAGCGATGCAACAAGTCTTCACGGAAGAACCCAGCAGCGACTCTTGCATCTAGATTTTGATGTGTCGAAGCAATGATTCGAACATTTGCCTTAATCGGGTCTTGTCCACCGATGCGATAAAAATGTCCGTCAGTTAGAACGCGGAGTAAACGGGTTTGTAGATCAAAAGGTAAGTCACCTACCTCACCCAAGAATAGAGTACCTCCATCAGCTTGTTCAAAACGGCCTCGACGCAAAGTCTGCGCACCTGGGAAAGCACCGCGCTCATGACCAAATAACTCCGACTCCAATAAATCCTTTGGCACAGCCGAAGTACTTAAGGAGACAAATGGCCCTTTGGCGCATGGACTGTGCTTATGCAGGGCGTGGGCAACCAACTCTTTACCAGTGCCGGACTCTCCAGTAATCAGGACTGTGGCGTTAGATTGCGCTAAGCGCCCAATGGCACGAAAAATTTCCTGCATTGCTGGTGCTTGACCAATAATCTCAGTGGCGTCTTGTCTCCACGCAGTTAACTCTTTCGCACCAGAGTCATTACGGATACCCTGCTCTACCGCACGATGAATTAATTCAATCGCCTTTTCGACATCAAAAGGTTTGGTGAGGTATTCAAATGCACCACCTTGAAATGAAGAGACAGCGGAGTCCAAATCAGAATACGCTGTCATGATGATGACTGGTAAATTCGGATGACTTGCTTTCACGTGCTGCAATAAATCCAAGCCGTTGCCACGCGGCATACGGATATCAGAAATCAGCACCTGAGGGGATTCTTTTTCGAGGGCATTGAGCACATCATTTGGATTAGAGAAGCTCTTATGCGGAATATTTTCACGCGCTAGCGCTTTCTCTAAGACCCAACGAATAGATTGATCATCGTCAACGATCCAAATTGGTTTCATGATGCTTTCTCCTGCCTACGGTATGGAATTTGAATATGAAAATCGGTGCGCCCTGGACGGCTATTACAAGCAATAGATCCCTGATGCTGCTGTACAAAGGTTTGCGCAAGGGTCAGACCAAGCCCACTACCACCCTCTCTTCCCGAAACCAATGGGAAAAAGATGCGCTCAATAATTTCTTCCGGAATGCCGGGGCCGTTGTCAATCACATGCAGATCCATCGCCAATTTGTAGCGATGCTTTGCAATCGTGACGGAACGTGCCACACGGGTCTTCAGTTCAATTTGCGCAGTACCGCTGCTAATCTCTTCAGAAAGCGCTTGTGCAGCGTTATGCACAATATTTAAGGTTGCCTGAATCAATTGCTCTCGGTCGCCCAAGACATCGGGCAGACTTGTATCGTAGTTACGAATAATTCGTAAACCTTTTGGAAACTCTGCCAAGACTAGACTACGCACGCGCTCTAATGCTTCGTGCACATTGAAAGATTCCATCACGTGCGCCTTGCGATGCGGTGCCAAGAGACGATCAACCAAAGTCTGCAGGCGATCTGACTCTTTAATAATGACTTGCGTATACTCGCGCAAGCCTTTGTCTGGTAACTCAAACTCCAAAAGCTGTGCTGCCCCACGAATACCACCCAATGGGTTTTTAATCTCATGCGCCAAGTTACGCATTAAGTGTTTATTTGCTTCAACTTGCTGTGTCACGCGTTCATCGCGCTCACTCCGCAACTGTTGATCAATCGGAAACCACTCCATCATGATCAGTGCGGGATCCTCTAAAGCTGCAACCACTACATGCGCTGGAATGGAGTCTTGATGAATGCTGCCCGGCAATGAATGCAAAACCATTTCTTGGCGTTGGGCCAATACATGACCCTGTTTCACCTCAGAAATCATGTCACTTAATGCTAAGTTGTCACCAAATAAGTTGTGCACAGATTGACCCTCAAGTGATTTACGCGAGAGGTCCAAGGCTGACTCGGCAGCCGGGTTCACGTACACCAATTGTTGGTTCTCAGCCTCAAATACCACGATGGCATTGGGCATCTGATCAAGCAATGTCGGAAAAAAAGGAGCAGCCGTAGCTGCTCCCTTGAACGAATTGCGCAACAGACCTGCGCTCAAGTTCTCTCCTTCGCTTACAGGGAGTAGTACATATCAAATTCGATTGGATGGGTAGTCATACGGAAACGTGTGACATCTTCCATCTTCAAATTGATATATGCATCAATCATAGATTCAGTAAATACTCCACCGCGAGTTAAGAACTCGTGATCTTTCTTCAATGCGTCCAATGCCTCTTCCAAGCTTGCGCAAACGGTTGGGATCTTTGCATCTTCTTCTGGCGGCAAGTCATACAAGTTCTTGTCAGCAGCTTCGCCAGGATGAATCTTGTTCTGAACACCGTCCAAACCAGCCATCATCAATGCAGAGAAGCAGAGGTATGGGTTAGCCAATGGATCTGGGAAACGAGTTTCAATACGACGACCCTTAGGATTAGGAACGTGTGGAATACGAATTGAAGCAGAACGGTTACGTGCTGAGTAAGCCAACTTCACCGGAGCCTCAAAGCCTGGAACCAAACGCTTGTATGAGTTTGTACCTGGGTTTGTAATTGCATTCAATGCTTTAGCGTGCTTAATGATGCCGCCAATGTAGAACAATGCAAACTCAGACAAACCTGCGTAGCCGTTACCAGCAAACAAGTTCTCGCCGTTTTTCCAAATAGATTGGTGAACGTGCATACCAGAACCGTTATCGCCAACTACTGGCTTAGGCATGAATGTTGCTGTTTTTCCATAAGCATGAGCAACGTTTTGAATAACGTACTTTTGCCAGATAGTCCAGTCAGCGCGTTGTACCAATGTGCTGAACTTTGTACCCAATTCGTTTTGGCCTTGACCAGCAACTTCATGGTGATGAACTTCAACTGGAATGCCCAATGATTCAAGAATCAAGCACATTTCAGAACGCATATCTTGGAATGTATCTACAGGAGCAACTGGGAAGTAACCGCCTTTTTTACCTGGACGGTGACCAGTATTACCACCTTCGATTTCAGCGCCAGATGACCATGGAGCTTCTTCGGAATCAATCTTCACGAAGCAACCCTGCATATCGGCACCCCAACGCACGCCATCAAAAATGAAGAACTCTGGCTCTGGACCAAAGTAAGCAGCGTCACCTAAGCCGGTGCTCTTCAAATACGCTTCAGCGCGCTTAGCGATAGAACGTGGATCGCGATCGTAACCTTTGCCATCAGCTGGCTCAATAACGTCACATGTGAGAACCAAGGTTGGCTCTTCATAGAATGGATCAATGTAAGCAGCCGTTGGATCTGGTTTGAGCAACATATCTGAAGCTTCAATACCTTTCCAACCAGCGATAGAGGAACCGTCAAATGCATGACCGCTCTCAAATTTATCTTCGTCAAAAGCAGAGATAGGCACTGTCGTGTGTTGTTCTTTACCCTTTGTATCCACAAAGCGGAAATCAACGAAAGTACATTCTTTCTCTTTAACCAACTTCATCACATCAGCGACGGTCTTCGTCATGCAAATCTCCTCTATTAACTAAATTCGGAATCAAAACTTAAGGCATACACCCTTGTTCATTCCAGGCACCAAACATGCCTACTGGATGTATGTAATTTACTGAAGCAAACAAATGGGAACTCTCATTATTGCACTGTTTAAGTGCTGAAATACCCCTCATACAAGCCTAAATACCCCTATTTGCACCTTTTTAGTGCAACTAAGACTGGCTGATGTCGTGGATTTCGTAACCCAGCTCTTGGGTGCCTGTTCTCAAGGCAATCCAAGCGCTTTCTAGAAGGTTGGCATTGCCCTTAATCCCCAGCTCAATATGACGCTGGGCATAAACACCCCCCTTAGAGGCGTCACCGACAGAGGGGAGACTAAAGACCTTCACCCCCGGAAAATTAGCCTCTATGCGCTCCATTAAGGGGGTCAAGGTAGATTCAACTCCCTTGGGAACGATGAAGCTTTGCTCTGCCCAATTTTCTTGATGGAATAGATCCTTGTAATAAGTATCTAAGCACCAAGCCATCATCGGCGCGGCCATTACCGGAAAGCCAGGAACAAAGTGATGCTCTTGAATCCGAAATCCTGGAATTTGGTTGTATGGGTTTGGAATAATTTCACTACCAATCGGAAACTCCCCCATCTTGAAGCGATGCTGATTTTCCGGAGTACTTAAATCCGACTTGATTGGATCGCCTTCTGCCATCGACTGAATGCGACCAGCAATTAATTCTTGCGCAGTTGGATGTAACTCAGTTTTTGTACCCAGAGCAAGTGCCGCGCATTGACGGGTGTGATCATCCGGTGTCGCGCCAATGCCGCCAGTACTAAACACAACATCACCACTTGCAAAACTGTCTTTGAGTGTTGCAGTAATTTGCTCGGGATCATCAGCAACGTATTTAGCCCATGCAAGACTGAGGCCGCGCTCATTGAGCAACTCGATAAGCTTACTCATGTGCTTATCTTGACGACGACCAGACAAAATCTCATCACCAATTACGATTAAACCGAAGCGACGTTGGGCTTTGTTTGGCACTTCTATTTCAACTTTTTTAATTGCATCAACCATGGTAAGGCAGTTCCATATCAACAACGCGAGATTGCACTGTGAGCGCTTGATCCAACTCTTCTTCTCTCAATTGCTTGAGCGCATCTAATAAGAAGTAGCTAAACCATAAAGCAGCAAACACAAAAATCAGAGAATAAATCCAAAGGGCTATAAAGCTCACTATTGGAAATAACACTAAAGCCAATGCAGAGGTAGCCCAGAAGAAAGTTGGCACTGCGCCCAACATGCCTGAGGCTATACCCATACAGAATAAAGGCCAGCGATATTTTTGAAGCAGAAGGTCGCGCTCTTCTGAACTGGCATGCTTTGCTAGAACGTCATATGACATCAGGCGCATCGTTAACCATCCCCATAACAATGGAGGCAAGACAGCCACCAGTGGAGGAACCCACCACACAGGTAGGGTGAGCATCACCAACGCAAGACAAATGAGGGCTGACCATAGGCTATAGATCAAACTGCCAAAGAAACCGCCGCCCTTCTTGCACTCTAGATCCTGAAATTGTGACTGCCTAGAGGCAATCTTCACAATCGAGGGTACCGTTGAAAATGCGATGAAGACTAGTAAGCTAATCGTAATCAAGGGAATCATGAGCATGACAAAAAATAATGGCGCAATCCATGCTCTAGCATTTTCAAAGCCCGCCCAAACCAAACCCTCTTGGATCCAGCTCGTAAAGACGGAGGTTGTTAGAAAAATGCTTAATGTTTCTAAGGCTGGCGTCCATGTGAGCCAAATGAGGCAACCCCATAAAACTGAGACGATCAAAAATGGCCTGAAGCTAAGCCATAACATTCGCGGATGCATGGTTCCAACTAATGCCATGCCAAACGATTTAAATACTTGCGGTAATCCGACCATACAACTCCTATTGCCGGCAGACTTGCAGTCTACTTAGGCTTGAATTCTTTAATGGCACGCACCAAGCTTTGCCATTGTTGAGCGAGAATATTTTCTGAAACAGTTAAATTTCTGACTCCCGTAGGATAGACCTCTTTAGTGAAGATGGCCGTTCCGAATAACATATCCCACCACGGAAATAAAATACCAAAATTACAACCGCCTAATACTCCAGGTTTACCTCTTGCTTCATGCCCATAACCCACAGCATGATGCATACGGTGAAACATTGGGGATACCAATAAGTATTTAGCAGATCCTAAGTGAACCCTAATATTGGCGTGCTGCCAACTTTGAATAAATTGGCTTAGCGCAATCAACATGATGAATTGCCCTGGGGATACACCAAACAATAGCGCAAAGAAAGCCATGAAGGTTGCACGCATGATGTCGTCGAGGATGTTATTGCGATTATCTGACCAGGCAGTCATGACTGTTTGACTATGATGCAAGGCATGCAATTGCCACCACCAGTTAAAAGCATGGGATGCGCGGTGATAAAGAAAATCGACAAAATCCAGAATGATGAGGTAAATCACGAAGCTAACGACGGGAACTGAGGTCACGCCTGGCCACCAGGACTCTACATTCAGGCGATCAAAACGGAAATCATGCAGGATGGAATCCATCTCAAAAAAGAAGCCAGACAAGCATATAAAAATCAAGCCATGAAATATTCCCAGACGATGAAATAAGGTGTACAGAACATCTGCCCTACTCGACTTTGAAAAACGCTCTTGCTTTTCTGCTGGGGCTAGGCGCTCCCACGTTCTTAATACAACCAGAATTAAGAAGAGCTGAACCCAACCAAACAAGAACCAATCGATCCCATCAAATACGTCCTCGGCCCAAGACATTAAATCAAATTGGTACAAAATCGGACCTACTACATTCGAAAACAAAAACTCCTGAACACTGGCATAAGCATTCGCAATCAGGGAAGTGACGGTAGTGAGGTCCATGCTTTATTTTGACTGATTTGCTGAATCTTTGGGTAGTAGTCCAAAACAGAAACCACGGCCCTTCAGGTTAACAATCAACTGCTCCAAAACCGCAGGTGCCCATGGATCTTTTCTAGACCAAATACCCAAGTGAGCCATGGTGATATCGCCATCCTTTAGATCTCTACTCGCTTTGTCCAACAGAAGATGATTGGGATGCTTCTCGGAGTTCAACTCATCCCCCAAGAAACCAGCAGGTGCCCAGCCAATATGCTGATAACCACACATACCACCCATTCGAATCAGGGTAGGCGAAGTTTTACCTCCGGGCGCACGCCAGATTTTCTGCAGCGGCTGATTTGTCATTTCTTGAAAGCGCTGGTCAACTCGACGTATCTGTTTACACATTGCTGCCTCGTTATACAAGACAGTTTCTCCCGCCTTTGGACCAAATTGCGGCTTCTCAAAAACCTGTCCCTTAGGGCCATCCTTTACAAAGTAATCATGGTCGTAAGTATGACTACCAAAATGATTGCCTTCCTTTGCTAATTGCTGCCAAAAGGGTTTCCAAGAATCATCTAAAGCAAAGTCGCCGCGGTAAGTTTTTTCATTGGCCAGGAAAAAAGTAGCCTTTACGTTTTGCCGCTTGAGAATCTCAGCCACTTTTTCAGCCACTGACATATTGCCAGTATCAAAGGTGAGATAAACCTGCTTGCTGCATTGAGCAGATTGGGCAATAACGCCCATTGAAAAACAGCCGAGCATAAGCACGGCTGCGATACGGATGAATACCTTATGACTTTGGCGGCTCATGCTGAGGGTTACTCCCATCCAGCCCTTGGAGTGAAAAACACACCATGTGGTGACTTACCAACCGGAATCACCGTTACCAACTTCATTGTTGGGATATCAATTACCCCAACCTTTTTAGAAAAGCGGAAAGTGACCCACATCGTTTTACCATCTGGAGTAATTTCCATATCGTCTGGGCCAGCTGGCAGTCCTGTGATGTCGCCCACCTTCTCCAAGGTTTGCATATTGATCAAGCTGATCGTAGAAGCAATACGGTTGCTTACAAATACATGCTTTTTGTCCCCTAAAGGACGGAAGTTATGGGCACCCTTCCCTGTAGGGATACGCTTTACTTCTTTGCGATTTTTCCAATCAATTACTTGTACATAGTCTTCGCCCGTAATACCCACTAAGAGGAATTGATCACCAGGCGTCATCCACAAACCAGCAGGCACTTTACCCGTGGGCATGACCCACAATACATTTTGTGTTTCAAGATCTATTGCGGCAAGTTCACTAGAGTCTTGCAAAGTAATAAATGCAATTTTGCTATCCGATGTAAAAGCAATATGACTAGGTGTCTTACCTAGCTTTACGGTCTTAGCCAATTTAAGATTTGCACTGTCGGCAGCATAAATATCCACTCGATCCAAGCGATTGCCATTAGCTATAAACCATTTGTGGTTTGGGGAGTAACCGATTTGGTATGGATCAATAATGTTCGGAATCTTGCCAGTCAACTCACCCGTAGTTGGATTCATCAATACAACATCATTACCAGCAGCATTGGCAATCAATAACGATTTTTGATCAGGGGTCATCATGAGGTGATGAGGTTCCTTGCCAACCGGGATTGTTTTAATAACCTCACGTGTGTTCATATCGATCAAACTGACAGATGCAGAACCTGAATTCAGAATCACCGCCAACTTAGGTTGATTTGCAGGAGTTGCTGAGGCTACGGGGCTAGTGGTTTGTCCAAAAGCGGTTTGATTGGCAAGCAGAAGCGCCAATAATGCAGAGGCCGCGATTGTGCGAAAACCTCTAATCTTGATAAATTTGTACATCCCTCCATTGTAAGCAATTGGGGAGACTGAATAGGCCTCTAAATCCAGTGGATATGCCTTGGAATTGACCTAGCGCAAGCTTGTTAAAACCTTTTCGAGCCGCTTTAAGGACATGGGGGTTGGGGTTTTGAGCTCTTGAGCATACAAAGCCACCCTCAACTCTTCCAACTGCCAACGAAAATCCGTTAAAGCTTGATCCTCAGCCATCGCATAAGAGGCAGACCCCTTATTCCCTTGCATCAGTTTTTGCCACGGACGAGCAACCGATTCCCAATCTTTTTGGCATTGGGCATCACGACTAGGATTTGATCGTAATTTATCAATCCGCATCGCAATTGCTTTTAAGTAGCGTGGCACATGCACCAATTGGGAGTACGGTATCTCCGCCACAAACTTAGGAAAGATTAATCCCTGCATCTGAACCTGTATATCGGTATAGGCACTTGGCGAAGCCGCTTTTGCACTAGCAATCTTTTTCTGCAAATCTGCATGGGCTTGCAATGCATTTAATGCGTGGCGAGAAATCTCTTGGGCAATAAGTGCCAATCTCGGTTTTCCGGCTTGAAGGCGCTCGGCGAATTGCTCTGCATTCACTGGAAGTTGCTCAGCCATAAAAGCACGCTCAAGGGCAATATTCAGAATCTGATCAATCAAGCCCTCTACCGATCCCACATTGATAAATAGCAAACCCAATTCACGTATACCGGGCAATTGTTTTTGCAGGGCTTTGAGCGTATCTTTATTACTCAGCGCAAATAAGCGACGTAGTCCTAAAGCATGCTGTTTGCGAGCCTCCTCTAAATCATCAAATACCTCAAGATCACAAAAGTCAATGCGATCTACTAGGGCGGGGTAACCAAACAGAGTTTTATTCCCCTTTTGGATCTCTAAAGTTTCTGGCAACTCACCAAACTCCCAAGCGCGGTAGCCACCCTGCTCGACCTTACGAGTGGTATCGGCGGTATTGGCACCTCCGTTTGCATTGGGTTTAGATTTTTCACCTAGAGGTAACTCCATTCCCAACTCGACCTGAGCAGTCTCTTGGGCAATGGCCTGGAAGGCATTACGGGCGGTCTGCCCATACTCTGAACGTAAGCGAGCCAAGTTGCGCTCTACCTCGAGCTGGCGTCCATGTTCGTCAATCAAACGGAAATTCATCGAGGAATGGAGTGGCAATGCCTCTGGCCTAAAGTCTGTGCGTTTAATTTCTAAGCCGCGCTCTTTGCGAATATCACCGATCAGACTATCCAGAAAGTCCCCAACGCCAAATTGCTTTTCTTCTAACTTACGCTCAAGAAAGGACTTTGCATAATCTGGCAACGGCACGCAATGGCGCCTTAATTTCTGCGGAAGTGATTTAAGGAGGAGCAATACCTTCTCTTCACACATACCAGGGACAAGCCATTCGCAACGACGCCCATCCACTTGATTAAGCTGGGTTAAAGGAACAACCAGAGTCACGCCGTCCTTTGGGCTGCCAGGCTCGAAGTGATAGGTGAGACTCAGCTGTGCACCACCGACCAACATCGTCTTTGGATAGCGATCCACTGTGATACCAGCGGCTTCATGGCGCATCAAGTCCGCTTTTTCTAGGCGAAGTTGAGTATCAAGATCTTTTTCGGTATTTCTGTCTTTCGTTAGCCATGCTTTAAGACTTTCACGACTACGCACTTCCTTAGGTATTCGAGATTCATAAAAAGCGAATAGCAACTCATCATCTACCAATACATCGGGCCGACGAGAGCGATGCTCTAAAGCTTCGATTTCTTTAATCAAGCGGCGGTTATGCCAAAAGAATCCAAACACATTAGGATATTTTTTCTTGGCATCAGCTTCTGTTTCACGCTGGAGCGCGGGGGTATCCATGCGCCCAAACATTTCTTCCTGCACCAGGGCTTGGCCAATAAATAACTCCCTAGTTTCCTCGGGATTGTGTGGTTCATATCGAACCCTACGGCCATGATAAATCGGCAAGCCATACAAAGTGCCCCGCTCAAAAGCCATCACCTCACCCTGACGGTTATCCCAGAAAGGATCACTAAGGGATTTAATCAGACGATGCGCAGCAACACGCTCCACCCATTGCGGCTCAATCTTCGCAATCGTTCTGGCATACATGCGATTCGTTTCTTGCAGCTCTCCAGCTAGGATCCAGGCGCCTGCCTTTTTGCCAATAGTAGAACCAGGCCAAATGAATGGACGAATACCACGCGCGCCTACGTAACCACCTGTTTTGCTATTGCGATCTTGAGATTTCTCGTCCTCTTCTTTTTTGGCCACATATCCGAGCAGGCCTGTTAATAAAGAAAGGTGTACCTGCTCATATGTTGCGGCCAAAGAATTTTCTTTCCAGCCCTTCTCGCCCAGCATGGTGTGCAGTTGACCATGAACATCGCGCCATTCACGCAAGCGACGTGGTGACAGAAATTTACTTTTGCACAGATTCTCAAGTTGTCGATTGCTATGTTTGTGTTGTAAGGCATCTTGATACCAATTCCAGAGTTTGACGAAACTCAGAAACTCAGAGCGCTCATCAGCAAACTGAAGGTGGGCTTGATCAGCTGCGGCAGCCTGATCCATGGGACGATCACGCGGATCTTGCGTAGCCAAAGCGGATGCGATGATGGTGACTTCTTTTAAGGCATTCTGCTCTTTAGCAGCTAAGAGCATTCTGCCAATGCGCGGATCAAGGGGTAAGTCTGCTAATTGTTTGCCAATGGCCGTGAGCTTAAAGCTGTTATTAATATCCTTGCCATCTGCAGGCTCTGATTCATCAAATTCAATTGCGCCTAATTCGTCTAGAAGTTGCACGCCATCGGCAATCGCTCTACCCAAGGGTTTATCAATGAAGGGGAAATGCTGGATCTTGGGTAAGCGTAAGGAGCTCATGCGCAACAGCACTGCAGCTAATGAGCTACGCAATATCTCTGGATCAGTAAATTTAGGCCGTCCTAGATAATCTTGCTCGCCATATAAGCGAACACAGATGCCATCGGATACACGTCCGCAACGCCCTGCCCTTTGATTGGCAGCAGCTTGCGAGATGGGTTCAATTTGTAGCTGCTCTACCTTATTGCGATAGGAGTAGCGTTTGACTCTCGCTAGACCACTATCGATCACATACCGAATGTTCGGTACTGTTAACGAGGTCTCCGCAACGTTGGTTGTCAGAATAATTCGTCGCCCATTGCCTGGGCTAAAGACCCTCTCTTGCTCAGCGACGGATTGACGAGCAAATAAACTCAGAATCTCGGGATGAAAGCGTTGCTGCAAGACATGGTCTTTACGCAAGGCTTCTGCGCAATCGCGTATCTCACGCTCGCCCGGCAAGAAGACCAATACGTCTCCTGCGCCCGCTGCTCCTTCTCGCCATAAGCTGGCGATCTCTTCCGTCACCGCATCCGGGATTTCCTTGGCGGTTTTGGATTCTTTTTTGCCATCCGGCTTGGCATCCGGCTCCAGCGGTGCATAACGTTGCTCTACCGGAAACAATCTACCGCTGACTTCGATAACGGGTGCCACCTTGCCATTAATGGCAAAGTGTTCGGCAAAACGCTGGGCATCGATGGTTGCCGAGGTAATAATCAGCTTGAGATCTGGTCGCTTTGGGAGTAGCTGCCTCAGATAACCCAATAAGAAATCAATGTTCAGACTACGTTCATGCGCTTCGTCAATGATGAGCGTGTCATAAGTACGTAACTGAGGGTCGCGCTGAGTCTCTGCTAGCAAGATACCGTCGGTCATCAGTTTGATAGAAGCGGTATGACTAGTCTTATCAGCAAAGCGAACTTGGTAGCCCACATCTTGGCCAATGGGCGAACCTAGCTCCTGGGCGATGCGCTTGGCCGTAGCGGTGGCTGCAATCCGGCGTGGTTGAGTATGGCCAATGAGCTTGCCGCCATTAATCGTGCCTCGCCCCAGATCCAAACAGATCTTCGGAAGCTGGGTGGTCTTGCCCGAACCAGTCTCACCGCACACAATCACCACCTGGTGGCTCTGCAGGGCATCCTTGATCAGCTGACGCTGACCAGAGACCGGCAATTCCTCTGGAAAGCGAATTTCTAGCTTACGTGAGGTGTTGGAAGCAGGCACAGGCTGTGGCATTGCTTTGGGTTTTTGTTGGTTTATAGGCTCTTGCACCCTATAATTTTCTCACTATGCCAACAAATGCACCGAACCAGGCCTTAATGGCCGAAGAAACGACCTCCAACTTCCCTTTCGTGGGGTGGTTGCGCGATGTTGCGCCCTACATTCATAGCTTCCGTGAGAAGACCTTCGTTATCGCCTTTGCAGGTGAACTCGTCCAAGAAATCGGTCTTGAGAACCTGATTGAAGATATCGCCATGCTCCATGCGATGGGCATGCGAATTGTTCTGGTTCACGGTATCCGCCCACAGATTGAAGAGCAGCTCATGCTCCGGAACATTAAAAGTAAGTTTGGCAAGAGCGCCCTGCATAGCTATCGGATTACCGATGCAGCTGCACTAGAGTGCGTTAAAGAGGCCGCCGGTGAATTGCGTCTTGATATTGAGGCAGCATTTAGTCGCGGATTACCAAACACCCCAATGGCTGGCTCACGCATTTCTGTGATCTCTGGCAACTTCATTACTGCAATGCCAGTAGGTGTTGTAGAGGGTACTGACTACATCCATACCGGATTGGTCCGCAAAGTAGACTCTGGTTCTATTAGGCAGTCTTTGGATAGCAACAAGATTGTGTTGTTATCACCTTTAGGTTTCTCACCAACAGGCCAAGCATTTAATCTGGCATACGAAGACGTAGCTGCATCCACTGCTGCTGCCCTTAAGGCGGATAAGTTAATCTTCCTGAGTCCATATGCAGGCCTTAAAGATAATGAAGGTGATTTCATCACTGAACTATCTATGCCTCAGTTGCAAGAGTATGTTGCCCAGAACAAAGACATGGATCTCGGCATGAAGAGTTTGCTCAGTATCTCTGGCAGAGCAATACGGGCAGGCGTTAGCCGGGTACACTTTTTGCCCTGCAATCAGGATGGAGCGCTCCTCGAAGAGCTCTTTACCCATGATGGCATTGGTATGATGCTAGCCTCATCTGATATCGAGAACTTACGTGAAGCCAATCAAGATGATGTTGGCGGTATTTTGCAGTTGACGATGCCTTTGGAAGATGAAGGCATCTTGGCGGCTCGTGGACAAGACGTGATTGAACGTGATATTCAGCGCTTCTCAGTGATAGAGCATGACCGCGTTCTCTTTGGTTGTGCCGCCCTCTTCCCATTTCCAAATGGCGTTGGTGAATTAGCCTGTCTTGCTGTTGATCCAGATGTTCAAGGGTCGGGTGATGGCGAGCGTCTACTCAAGCGTGTTGAAATGCGCGCTAAGCAAGAAGGTATAAAAAAATTATTTGTTCTCACTACTAGAACTGAGCACTGGTTCTTAAAGCGTGGCTTTAAACGGGCAACGGTCGATGATCTGCCTGAAGAAAGAAAACAAATTTATAACTGGGACCGCAAGTCCATGGTTTTAACTAAAGATCTATAAGTAATTTAAGAAACTGAAGAAATACTAGAAAGGTATTACAGATGGCACGCATGGTTCAATGTATCAAACTCAATAAAGAAGCTGAGGGAATGGATTTTGCCCCGCTTCCAGGCGAGCTAGGTAAAAAGGTTTGGAATCAAGTCTCTAAGGAAGCTTGGGCAGCTTGGTTAAAGCACCAAACCATGCTCATTAATGAAAACCGCCTCAATATGGCAGACCCCCGCGCACGCCAGTACCTCCTAAAGCAGGTAGAAAAGTACTTCTTTGAGGGTGGTGCTGATATGGCTCAAGGTTACGTTCCGCCTGCAGACTAAGTAAATATAGTTTGCAAATAAAGTTTGCCGTGTTGCAGCATGTGATTTATTGAAAAATATATTTTGAATTGCTGTTGACACTGCCAACGATAAGCGTAGGATGAAGCTGTGGTGAGACAGAAGTAGTGTCCCACTCACATTGGCGAAAGCCACTTAAGATGAGTGCATCTGTGCACTCATAGATATCGGAACTAATTACCTTCCGATTATCTGCGCCATGCATACCATGGCAGACAAACCCGATGGGCATACCCCGTCGGGTTTTTTAATTTCTACAGCGCAATTCTATCTACACCAGCAGCGTTGCTAACCAACAAAATATTGGCCTTTTCTTTTGCAAACAGTCCGACGGTGATCACTCCAGCAATTTGATTGATTTGCTCCTCCATCTGCAGTGGATTGGAGATCTTTAGGCCTGCCACATCCAAAATCCAACCACCGTTATCACTTACAAAAGGCTCACTCGGAGTTTGATTGAGATCGGCTCTAGTGCTCTTTGCCAGACGTAGGGTGACTTTACCGCCTAATTTTTCCAACTCACGACTCACAACGCCTTTTGCAAGAGGAATGATTTCTACTGGTAATGCAAAGTTGCCTAGCACCGGCACTTGTTTTGATGAATCGCAAATGCAAATGAATTGCTTTGCCATGGAGGCAATAATTTTTTCTCTGGTAAGCGCTCCGCCGCCGCCCTTAATCATATGTCCCAAAGGATCGATTTCATCTGCACCATCCACATAAGCAGGCAGACCTTGCACATCATTTGGATCAAGAACCTTAAAGCCATGCTTAAGTAAGCGCTCAGTGGTGGCATTAGAGCTTGATACCGTACCTGCAAAATGATCCTTGTGTGGGGCTAGCGCATCAATAAAACAGTTTGCGGTCGAGCCTGTTCCTACGCCCAAGACCTGTCCTGCAGGAAGCTTAAGCACTTCGTCTCTAGCCGCCTCGCCTACCATTTGCTTTAGTTGATCTTGAGTCATATAGCTATCAAATGCCTTTACTAGAACTGAGTAATTAATCCATCTATCATATGATATCTATCAGAAAACCATCCTAGAGCAGCGAGTAAGCCCATGAATAGCACCCCTTCTTCACTAAGCCAACTTGAGCAACTCAAGAAACTGACCACGGTTGTGGCTGATACAGGCGATTTTGAGCGCATGCAGGCTTTTCAGCCGCAAGATGCGACTACCAACCCTTCGCTGATCCTGAAGGCTGCACAGCAAACCAATTACCAGGATTTAGTGCAGTCAGTCAAAGCAGCCCATCCAGGCATGAACCCAACCGACTTAGTCGATTACATTTTGGTTGCATTTGGCTTAGAGATTTTGAAAATTGTGCCGGGTCGCGTTTCTACTGAGGTGGATGCCAGACTTTCCTTCGATACAAAAGGAACGGTTGTTAAAGCCAAGCATTTAATTGCCCTTTATGAGTCTCATGGCATCGATCGCAAACGCATTTTGATTAAATTAGCTGGCACATGGGAAGGTATTGCTGCTGCCAAGGAATTAGAGGCGCAAGGCATTCATTGCAATATGACATTACTTTTTTCCCTCATACAAGCTGCTGCATGTGGAGCCGCCAATGCGAAACTTATTTCTCCATTTGTGGGTCGTATTACCGATTGGAATAAAGCCAAGTTAGGTACCAACTGGAGTGATAGCGCA
Organism: Polynucleobacter sp. JS-JIR-II-c23; assembly: GCF_035011225.1. Taxonomy (NCBI): domain Bacteria; kingdom Pseudomonadati; phylum Pseudomonadota; class Betaproteobacteria; order Burkholderiales; family Burkholderiaceae; genus Polynucleobacter; species Polynucleobacter sp. JS-JIR-II-c23. Next base: position 1,404,321 of record NZ_JAYGQT010000001.1, read on the forward strand.
AATGGTGGAGCGAATGATCCTGGCGTGACTTCCGTTAAGAGAATTTTTCACTATTACAAGCACTTTGGTATCCCTACTGAAATCATGGGGGCTAGCTTCAGAAATACCAGTCAGATACTAGAGTTAGCTGGTTGTGATCTTTTGACTATTAGCCCAGAGCTATTGGCTGAACTTCAAAGCAGAAATGCATCAGTTGAGATAAAGCTAATTCCCGCTAATGCCCAAGCCGCGCTTCAGACAGAGGGTATAACACCCTTAAAGCTTGATGAATCTAGTTTCCGCCTGCAGCTCAACAATGATGCAATGGCTACCGAGAAACTGGCTGAAGGGATTCGGAACTTCTGCGTAGATACTGAGAAGTTGGAAGCGCTACTAGCTAAGTAATTACTTCTTGGCGGTATTAATGCCTAGTATTGAATAAGCAGGGCAATTACCAATCATTCCCGTGATGAGGGGAATGACGCCAATCCAAGCCCATGGGCCAGTAATGCCAAAACCAGCTAAGCCCATCAGCGTGACGCCAACAGTCATTCGTAGAACGCGATCAGTATGTCCGATATTGCATTTCATATGAAGCTCCTTGTTTTACTTGGCAGCTTTGTCGTTTGTTTTGGCTAGGCGCTGTCGTAATGCCTCATACAAGCATACGCCACTTGCAACGGATACATTCAAACTTGAGACAGCTCCTTGCATAGGAATGCGTACCAACTCATCACAGGTTTCTTTTGTCAGACGGCGCATACCCTCACCTTCAGCCCCCATCACAATCGCAATCGGGCCCGTGAGATCGAGGTCATAGATTGATTTGGTGGCCTCGTCATCGGTACCGATCAACCAAACACCCGCCTCCTGCATCTCTTTCATACTACGAACGAGGTTGGTAACCGTAATGACTGGTATCACTTCTGATGCACCACTAGACACTTTACTAACAGTTGCATTAATAGATGCTGAGCGATCTTTAGGAACCACTACGGCATCTACGCCAGAGCCATCTGCAACACGCAAACAAGCGCCAAAGTTATGGGGATCAGTAATGCCATCTAAAACCAGAAATAATGGTTTTTTCTGAGCACTCTCAGCATCTTCAACCACTTCAGTGACGGTGCGTGCCACAGTCATTTTTTCAGCCAAAGCAACAACACCTTGGTGGCGATCATGGCCTGTCAGCTTATGTAGGCGCTCAGCGTCAGCGGCATGCAAACGTTCACCTAAAGTCTCTTCTGCCTGCTTTAAAAAATCCCCCATGCGTCTATCGCGACGGCCGGAGTCAAAGTACACAGACTTCAAGCTATCTGGATCCACCCTTAAGCGCGCTTGTACCGCATGAAAACCTACTAATATTTGTTTCATCTTATTTTTCTAATCGATCTTTATTTACGGCGCGCTTTAGTACTGCGAACTGGGGGCTTAGTGCCCGCTGGTTTACCAACAGATCTACCCGGCTTAGCGGATTTACCATTTTTTCGGGTAGCTTTACTCTTAGACTGATTAGCCCCTAAAGTTCCAGCAGATTTAGCTGCATTGACATTAATGCCGCTAGTCTTTTGTGGCACCTTGTTGTCTGAGCGACCTCTTTGAGGGGCTGCTTTTTTATTTGGTCTGCCTGTATCTGTTGCCAATAAAACTTGGCGGCGATTGGAAGATCCGCCGGGTTCTGCGCCAACAGATTTGACAAGACTAAATTCAATCTTGCGCGCATCTAAGTCAACGCGACTGACCAACACATGCAAACGATCACCTAAGCGATAGCGAATACCAGTACGTTCTCCACGCAATTCTTGGCGCGCTTCGTCATATTGGAAGTAATCTCCGCCAAGCTCAGTGACATGCACCATACCTTCGACAAAGAGATTCTCTAGCTGAATAAATAAACCAAAGTTTGCAACGCCGGTGACAGTACCAGCATATTCTTGACCTAAATGGTCACGCATGTAGTAGCACTTGAGCCAAGCTTCTACATCACGTGAAGCTTCATCAGCACGACGCTCATTGGATGAGCAATGAACGCCCAATTGGCCCCAGATTGGCAATGCGGCGTTGGCACCCTTAGGAGGCTTGGCACCCTTAGCTACCCCTGCTTTGGCATCACTTTGAGATTTCTTGGCATTGACTGCATTCTCACGACCTTTGCCCTTACGGGGCAAAGTTAAGTTGAGAGGCACCATCGGCGGCAATACTGGAACGTAAGGCTTTTTCTGCAGAATCGATTTGATCACGCGATGCGTTAGCAAATCAGGATAACGGCGGATCGGGCTTGTGAAATGTGAGTAAGCTGGGTAAGCCAAGCCAAAGTGGCCTTCATTGTCGGGCTGGTACATCGCTTGTTGCATGGAGCGCAATACCACTGACTGCAGCATATTGGCATCGGGGCGCTCCTTGATTTCACGCATCAATTTAGCGTAGTCACGTGGCTTAGGTTTATCGCCACCGCCTAATGACAGACCTGAAGTTCTCAGAACTTGACGCAAAGTAACCAACTTCTCTTCTGATGGCTCACCATGCACACGATACAGACTAAGGTGCTTATTTTTTTCAATAAAGTCAGCTGCACAAACGTTTGCAGTCAACATGCACTCTTCAATTAAGCGGTGGGCATCATTACGAAGACGTGGCTCAATACGGAGAATCTTGCCAAGCTCATTGCTAATAATTTGAGTCTCGGTAGTTTCAAACTCAATAGCACCCCGCTTCTCACGAGCAGCCAATAGAATCTTATAAAGCGAATATAGGTTACCCAGCAATGGGCGGAACTGAGCAAAGCGTGTTGCCTCTGGACCCTTGCTGTTAGAAAGAATTTCCCAAACAGTGTCATAAGTAAAACGTTGTGCTGAGTGCATTACCGCTGGGTAAAACTGGTAAGCCAACACAATACCGTTGTTATCTACGACAGAATCACACACCATACACAGGCGGTCTACGCCTGGATTGAGTGAGCAAAGACCATTGGAGATCTTCTCTGGAAGCATTGGGATAACGCGTCTTGGGAAGTAGACTGAAGTAGCACGCAGTAATCCCTCGTCATCCAATGGCTGACCTGGTTTGACGTAATGAGATACGTCAGCAATCGCCACGATCAGGCGCCAGGCTTTGGTCTGGCCATACATGACCGGCTCACAATAGACAGCATCATCAAAGTCACGTGCATCAGCACCGTCAATGGTGACCAAAGGCACATCACGTAAATCAACGCGGCCTTCTAGATCAGATTGCTGGACTGTGTCTGGCAATGCCGCAGCCTCTTTCATGGCGGCAGCAGAAAATTCATGGGGGACGCCATACTTACGTACAGCGATTTCAATTTCCATACCGGGATCGTCAATCTCACCCAATACTTCAACTACACGTCCAACTGCCTGACGATAACTATCTGGGTAATCAATAATCTCTACGCTGACAACCTGACCTAGCTTCGCCTGTCCTTGACCCTTAGGCGGAATCAAAATGTCATGACCAATGCGCTTATCTTCAGGCGCAACAATCAGAACACCGTTTTCATTTAAGAGGCGGCCAATCACTACTTTATTAGCGTGCAGAACTACTTCAACAATCTGCCCTTCTGGACGACCACGTCGATCTGTTCCCAATACTCTGACGTTGACTCTATCTCCGTGCATGACGCGAGACATTTCTCTTTCGGATAGAAAGATATCTTCGCCACCATCATCGGGAATGACAAATCCAAATCCATCTCGATGCCCCTGAACTGTTCCCAAACGGTCAGCCTCACGTGGCACCAAGTCTTTTGCTTTACGCATTTAATTCCTTCGGCAATACATGCCCTGTATATATCTGCTGATATCTATTTTTGTTATGAATAAGGCTACTGTATCAAACCACCAAGTCTGAAGGGAAAAAGCCAAATCAGGCCAGAAATGACCAAGAAATGCTCATCCCTCTATAATAAAGGCATGCCCAGGTGGCGAAATTGGTAGACGCACCAGCTTCAGGTGCTGGCGATCGTAAGGTTGTGGGGGTTCGAGTCCCTTCCTGGGCACCAAATAGCTTAAAGTCACCCCTAAGACCCTTAACATGAGGTTTCCTTCTATTGTTGCATCCCGCCAATAAACAAACGCTTAAAGCCAATTGAACCCCACTCTACTCAAGAATTCGAGCCAGACAAGCAATCGAATTAGTCTTTTTTCGGCTACCGCTCTAGGCATTGGCGGAATGATGGGTGCTGGGTTGTTTTCCCTTCTGGGTACCGCTGGCGCCCATGCGGGATCGCATATTCCCCTAGCCTTTTTAGTTGGTGCTATAGCTGCCTCGTTTTCGGTCTACTCTTACGCCAAATTAGGCGCCACTTTTCCCAGCAGCGGAGGCGCCGCGACATTCACGGTGATGAGCTTTGGTCCTGGGGTCATTTCTGGTGGTCTGAATATATTCCAATACATTGCCTATCTCATTGCAGCCGCTCTTTACGCTGCCGGCTTCTCGGAATACGCAAACACTTTACTAGGCGGAAATCTAACTTCACTAGAGGTAAAAATAGTTGGCGCCGTTATTGTCATTCTTTGTACCGGCATTAACTTATTGGGCCCCAACATTGTTGGCAAGGCCGAAATGTTGGCGATTGGCTTTGTCACAATTGCCCTGCTACTGTTTTCTGTTGAAGGCATTCATGTAGCCAATGTTGGCGCATTTCAGTTTTCTGGCTGGTCTCTCAATGGCATTGCGATCGCCACCGGTATCTTGTATATCAACTACCAAGGCTTTGGAGTTGTGACTAACTCCTCCAACGCCATGCGAGAACCCCAAAAAGAGCTGCCTCTTGCCATGTTCTCAGCACTGATTTTAGTAACAATTGCTTATGTACTAGTTAGTACCGCAGTGATACTGCTACTTTCCCCTACTCAAATGGCGCTATACAACGGTCACGTATTGGCCGATGCAGCTCAAATCGTATCTGGGAAAACAGGCTTTATTGTGATTGGCGCCTCTGCCCTTCTAGCCTGTGCCGCTGCGCTTAACGCCACTATTTTTGCCGCATCCAATATTGCAGCTGATATGGCACACAAAAATTCTGTTTCTAAGGCTTTAGGTGACTCAGTCCTAAAAACAGAGTTCCGAGCTTTAACTGTGTCTGCATTCTTAGTGATTGCTTTGGTCTTGGCATTTCCGCTAGATGTTGTGGGCAAAATGGCGAGTCTTGCTTTTTTATTGGTGTATGCCGCTATTACTTACGGACACATTCGCGTACGCAAACAAACTGGCGCAAAACTATGGCCGCTCTGGGCCGCAATCATCATCAACCTGAGTTTGTTTACTACCCTATTTATCAATGTGATCGAGACTGCGCCAAATAGTGCAATTGCTCTAGTGATCGCCCTAATCGGATCTTTTGCAATTGAAGCAACTTCTCGTAAATTTCTGAGGAAGAAATTAAAGCCCCATTGAGCGGTGCAAGATTTTAGACTTCATCTCCACCCACAGGCTTTCAAAATCTTCAGTCTTGTCTTCTGATAGCTGAATCGGCTCAAAAAGACCGCCAAAGATGATGGAGCCCTTCTTCACCAAGGTCTTATCAAACTCACCCAAGGATATCGGCTTATCGTCCATATCCCTAGTGAGCTGGGCTGAGCAAACAATCGCATCTGCATCATCCCGATCAATGACTGCAAACTCAATAAATTGTTGATTCTTTTCAACAATAACCAAGGTCCCGCGGGCATAGCAAACGGCCTCATGTGCTTGCACGATGTATGCAAGAAATTGATTCTGCTCATCGTCACTCTTCATGGGGAGATCATCAATAAAGAATAGGTATTGATCTCCCTCGCTATTTACCAAAGTAAATACCTTTGGAACAACACCATGCCCCAAAGCTAAATTACGGTAATAGGAAGAAATTTCTACGGCAAGATTTTCAGAAAATAAGTGCATATTGATTCAGGAAAATATTACTCTTTACGAGTTTTAATAGATTCGATAATTTTATAGAAAGAGTCGGGCTGAACGGAATTCTGACCCTTAAACGGCTGATCGGTTATCACCAACAAAGATATCAGCGCACCCATAGTAATAGGCAAGATCTTTAATCCCAAGAAGAATGAATCTGAAGGCAAGAAGAGAGTATTGATGCCCATTAAGGCGAACATACAGATCAAAATGACTATCCAAAATAAACCCGGCAAGCGGATATTGGAGCGCTCAATGCGAGCCTCTCTACTCTCAGCAACCTCTTCAGATTTTTTGATGATATCGGTATACATTGCCGTTTGACGATTAGTTTGGGGTTCAATTGACATCAATTGTCTAGAAATCCCGCGCCACAACATATGGGTCTTGGAGCTGCCTTCACCCTTTTGCAATAGAGCCCACTCGTCATTCACAATCGAGTTCATATAGTCAAATAGCTCAACACGAATAGGCGCAATGGATGGATCGCCAAATCGGGTGAGGAGACGATCTAGGTTATTAATGCGTCCAGCCTCTTGCGATACTAGTGTTTGCACCTCGCGAAAATTGCTTTGTGCTTGATTGAGCAAAAAACCAATCAACAAGCCGCTAAGCGTGATGATGGATCCAAAAAGACCCAAACCCAATCGAGTGCTATCTTGTGTAGGTGCAAAGATCGGGATGGTTTGTAGTACACGTGGCATCAGATCCAACAAGGCAACAAAGAAGAGAATTAAGATTAAAAGAATCTGGACATTACTTTTCTTGTATATCCAATTAAAGAATGCATCTTCACGAGTACTTTTATTCATAAGACCTAGCTATTAATATTTTTTTGTAGAAAATTGAGCGTACGCTCCCAGGCCAGCTGTGCTGCTTCAGCGTTGTACTTTAGGAGAGCCAATCCGCGTGCATCCGATTTGGGGTTTGCAAAGGCATGCTTTGTATCGTAGCGGTGAAATTCATAATCCACGCCTGCTTGTTTTAGCTTTTGCTCCAACTGGTCTACACCAGCAATTGGGAAGAACTCATCATGCATAGCCCAGTGGCCTAACATTGGCTTGCTAATAGCATCCGCATTGACATATTCCAAAGGAGGATTGCCGTACCAAACTATAGAGGCATCGAGCTCCGGCACATTGCAAGCAGCCAAAATGGTCAGCGCACCACCCATACAAAATCCGGTTACTGCTACCTTTGCGCTACCAGTAGCTTTTAAGTACTGAACTGCACCTCGAATATCTTGACCAGCCGCATCACCAAAGTTTAGGTTGCCCATTAAATGCTCAGCTTCATTGGCTTCAATCGCCAACTTGCCACGATATAAATCCGGAACTAATGCGCGATACCCTGCTTTAGCAAGGCGATCAGCAACCGCCTTCACCTCATCATCAAGACCCCACCACTCCTGAATAACGACCACGCCAGGAGCGGTTGCTTTATCAACTGGCTCAGCCAAGTAACCCTGTACCGTCTGTCCATCGGGTCTTTTAAATTCAATCATGAGGTCTCCTTATGTTCTTTAGTTCTTACGCTTTTTTCGTATCCGAATGAATATATCCCACAACCCAAAAAGTGAGCAAGCCACAAATAGCAGCCCCATAACCAACTAGGTTGTAATGCTCCATCCTGCCATTAGTTGTAATTGTGACCACTAGGCCTGCTACTACTGATGCTATGCCGGAAGCTAACATCTGAACTGAGCCAATTAAGCTCATAAAGGTTCCCCGAATTTTGGGCTCTACCATTTGGCTCACAATAGCCATGGCCGGAATCATTCGGCCAGAAATCAAGACAAAGAAAGCGGTCTGATTAACAAGTACCACCCATAAAGGAACCGGTATTAAATTGGTTGTTACTAAGATCGGTATCAAACTAATGATGGCTAGTATGCGAAATACTTTGACCTTGCCATATTTATCCGCCATGTGTCCAATAAATCTTGAGCTCATCAAAGTCGCCAAACCGCCACAAAGATAGATCAGGGAAATGTAGGAATTTTCGATCCCAACGTTAGCGGTGAGATAGAGAGCAATATAAGGAATGACAGTAAATCCAGTCAGCATAATTAGCCCTACAAACAGAAAGGCGCGAAGATGGCGATGGGCAACAAAGACTTCGTAGATTTGCTTGAAGCGACTACCCTCCTGGACGTGATGCAAATGTCCAGAAATTTTAGGGATATAGCGATATCCAATCAATAGAATCAATATCGAGATGAGTCCAATAAACATAAACGGAGCGCGCCAGCCTAAAAAGCTAATGTGGTTGGCCAAGAACAAACTCAAAGGTACGCCTGCAACAGTTGAAACGGAGAAAGCAGCCATGACCGTACCCAGCGCCTTACCTCTGCGTTCAAAAGGAATGCTATCAGCCACAATCGTTTGCACCAAAGATCCTAGAATGCCTCCAAAGGCACCTGCGCATGCACGGGCGATAAATAGCATGTGATAGTTTGGAGCAAACCCACAAGCTATCGTTGCAATAATGAAGCAAATATACAAACGCAGAAGCAACTGCCTCCGCTCAAATCGATCAATGTAATAGGTGGCAAATACACCTGCGATCGCAGCGGCAAAAGTGTAAGAAGACAGCAGCAGACCAAATTGATGCGTATTGATATTGAGCTCCCGAATGAAATCAGGGCCCAATGGCATCATGATCATGAAATCCAGGATATGGGTGAACTGAATACCCGCCAATGAAAATAAAAAGAAGCGTTCTTGCTTCTTCATTTCGGCTGTGTGGGGGGCGTTATTCAAGGGCTACTTTACTTGGGTTATTTGATATGCCATTATCAACCCTGGTAAGAATATTTGCTGATCTGAACTTGATTAATATCCCCATAAATTTATGCTAATCACCCCCGACGCTATAACCCAATCAACCCTCGTGGGGATCCCCCTTCTCCCACTAATTAGGGATACTTTTTATGGAATAGCGGGTCTGATCATTATTCTATTTTTTCATGGCAGCGGCATTAATTTTGTCATCATGCGTTTTGAAAAATTTACCAATCAAAACCTCAAGAAAAAACAATATGACTGGGTATTTTTTCATTTCTACCTATCATTTCTCTTCATTGCCATTATTCATCTCATAGAGATTGTTATCTGGGCGGTTTACATTACGCAGATAGGTTTAATTGACAGTGGCATACAGGCCTTAATGTTTGCGGGGAGTTGCTACACCACCGTAGGCTTTGTTCCGGATGTCCTGCCGGCAGGCTGGAAAAGTCTGGCTTTCTTTATTTCCTTCTCCGGACTATTCTCCATTGCATGGACAACTTCAGGCATGATTGGAATGACTAGCTCTTATAAGGCAGCCTGGAACCTCAAGCACCATCAAAACGATCCTACCGCTTCTTAATGTAGTACCCATAGACACAACGATTACCGCCCCTGGATGGGTTGTGTGTATCGTGAATCACGCCATCAATAATTGCCGTGAGATGCTTGGAAACTTTAGCAATTAGTATTGCTTTGGGCAGCTCCTCAGGGCGTAGATGTACCTGACAGCCCGCCCCTACTTTCATGGTGGGCACCCATTCAAAACCTAAACCCACAATGTAATCATGAAATACATTCCGATGATTGCCATTCCTGGGTGATGAACCTTTGACATTGAGCCTTTTAGCAAGGCGGTCATTTTTTAGTTGGGCGTAACTCTCATTTGCCAGTCTTAAATCCTCATAGACCTGCATATAAGGCAGGCTTGCGGCAATGGCAATGGATCTCACAACGCAATCTCCTGCGCCGCCTTTAAAGCCAGCCGCCTCCCTACCGCCATCATTCAATTGAAATGGAAACTGAGAAGATTTAGAGAAGGGGTTTAGAAATCCAAACATTTGATTGTGCCCAATAAAAAATGGATTTGCTTTATGGGCAAATCCATTCTTTTTAGAGGCTTAGCGTACTTACTTAGCTTGAGCCTTCTTAACCTCTAAGCGCCATGCATGCAACAAAGGTTCTGTATAGCCATTAGGCTGCTCAAGACCTTTGAAAATCAGGTCACTCGCCGCTTTATAGGCATATGAATCTTGGTAGTTAGGCATCATTGGCTGATACAAAGAATCACCGGCATTTTGACCGTCAACCACTTTAGCCATACGTTGCAAACTCTCGTTGACTTGATCAGCAGTCACAATGCCATTGAGCAACCAGTTAGCGATGTGCTGGCTGGAGATACGCAAAGTCGCACGGTCTTCCATCAAGCCTACGTTATGAATATCAGGAACCTTAGAGCAACCAACACCTTGGTCAATCCAACGAACCACATAACCCAAGATACCTTGGCAGTTGTTATCTAATTCTTGCTGAATCTCTTCCTTAGACCAGTTAGCATTCTCAACTACTGGAATAGTCAACAAGTCGTTAATTAACGCTTCAGCTTCAGCTGCTGTATCGAGCTTTTCCATTTCTTTTTGGAGTTCAGCTACGTTTACTTGATGGTAGTGAAGCGCATGCAAGGTTGCTGCCGTTGGCGATGGTACCCAAGCGGTATTTGCGCCCGCTTTAGGGTGAACAATCTTCTGCTCAACCATGGCCTTCATCATGTCTGGCATTGCCCACATACCTTTACCGATTTGAGCACGGCCACGCAAGCCACAATCCAATCCTGCAAATACGTTACGACGCTCGTAAGCGGATAACCACTTGCTGGTTTTCATATCACCTTTACGCATCATTGGACCTGCATACATCGCTGTGTGCATTTCATCACCAGTACGGTCCAGGAAGCCAGTATTGATGAAGGCTACGCGCGCGCCAGCAGCAGCAATAGCTGCTTTGATATTGGCGCTCATACGACGCTCTTCATCCATGATGCCCAGTTTCACAGTGTCTGCTGGTAAGCCGAGTAATTTCTCAACACGCCCAAAGAGCTCGCCTGCAAAAGCCACTTCTTCTGGGCTATGCATTTTTGGCTTCACGATATAAACAGAACCCTTGCGAGTATTACCAATGGTTTGGCTTGCTGGACGATTGATGTCGTATAAAGCAATCAATACAGTCACTACCGCATCCAAGATACCTTCGTAGATTTCTTTACCTTCGCCAGTAATGATGGCTGGGTTTGTCATTAAATGACCAACATTACGCAGGAACAAGAGTGAACGGCCATGCAAAGTTACCACACCGTCTTTTGCATCAACAGCGCCGATACCGGCCTTGTACTTACGATCTGGGTTTAGTGAGCGAGTAATCGTCTTATCGCCCTTCTTCACTTCCTCAACTAAAGTACCTTTTAAGATGCCTAGCCAGTTTTCATAAGCAAGAACCTTGTCGTCACCGTCAACGGCAGCAATCGAGTCTTCCAAATCCAAGATAGTGGAGAGCGCAGCCTCAAGCACAACATCATTGATGCCTGCAGGATCGCTAGCACCAATCGTTTTTGTCTTATTGATTTCAATATCAATATGAACACCGTTATTGCGCAACAAGATAGAGCTTGGTGTTGCTGCCTCACCTTGGTAACCAACAAATTGCTTCTCATCAGCCAAACCTGTTGTAGTGCCGTCTTTTAATTTAACGGACAGCTTATTACCATCAACAGAATAAGCAACTGAATCACGGTGTGAACCTTTTGCCAAAGGCGCAGCCTGATCCAAGAAATTACGAGCGTATGCAACTACTTTTGCGCCACGAATTGGGTTGTAAGCGCCAGTCTTGGTTGCGCCATCTTCTTCTGAGAGAACATCAGTGCCATAGAGGGCATCGTATAAAGAGCCCCAACGTGCATTAGCAGCATTTAAGGCATAGCGTGCATTAAGTACCGGGACCACTAATTGAGGACCAGCTTGCAGAGCCAACTCATCATCTACATTCTTGGTGGTTGCAGTAATTTTTCCTGGGACATCAACTAAGTAGTCGATCTCTTTCAAAAACTTACGGTATGCAGGCATATCCTTGATTGGGCCTGGATTGGCTTGGTGCCATTTGTCCAAATCCAACTGAATGCGGTCGCGCTTTGCGAGCAAGGCATCATTTTTTGGTGTGAGGTCTTTCACGATCTCATCAAAACCTTTCCAAAAATCGGCACTCTTAATACCGGTACCTGGAAGTACTTTGTCTTCGATGAATCGATATAAGGGAGTTGCCACCTGGAGGCTATTGCAAGTAGTGCGCGCAGTCATGTTGTGAACCTTTGTCTCTAAAGCGAAAGTTAATAAATATGGTTAATTAAATATTTTCCATCAATCCTGGAAAGGATGCTGGAGGAGAATGGTTTCATCACGCTCTGGGCCTGTTGATACCATTGCAATCGGCTTACCAGCCACTTCCTCGATACGACGGAGGAACTTTTGGGCTTCAGCAGGCAACTTATCCCACTCGCGGATGCCAAAGGTTGTACCCTTCCAGCCCGAGAAATCCTCATAAATTGGCTCGCAACGGGCAACTGATTCTGCACCACGTGGCAATACATCTAACTTCTTGCCATCAAGGTTATAACCAACGCATAAGCGGATAGTTTCAAAGCCATCAAGGACATCTAACTTAGTAATGCAAAGACCAGATAAGCCGTTAATCTGAATCGAGCGCTTCAATGCAGCAGCATCTAGCCAGCCAGTACGACGTGGGCGGCCAGTGACAGAACCAAATTCTTTACCCACTTCAGCCAAACGCACGCCAATCGGATCTTGTCTTGCTGGATTGTCATGGTCATACAGCTCACTTGGGAATGGACCTGCACCAACGCGTGTGCAATACGCCTTCGTAATACCTAGAATGTATTGCAAGGAGTCTGGTCCAACTCCTGAACCTGCAGCAGCATTACCTGCCACACAGTTACTGGAGGTTACATAGGGATAGGTGCCGTGATCAATATCGAGCAATGTGCCCTGCGCACCTTCGAATAACAAGTTTTGACCAGATTGCTCGGCAGCATACAAAGCACTGGATACATCCACCACCATTGGCTTGAGACGCTCTGCATAAGACATCGCTTCGGCTAAAGTCTTCTCATAGCTGACTGGCTCAGCACCATAGTAGTTAGTGAGCATGAAATTGTGATATTCCAAGTTCTCACGCAACTGCTCTGCAAATTTTTCTGGGTAGAACAAGTCTTGCACACGCAAAGCACGGCGAGCTACTTTATCTTCATACGCAGGTCCGATGCCACGACCTGTTGTGCCAATCTTTGCCTCGCCGCGCTTCTTCTCGCGAGCATGGTCAATAGCTACGTGATAAGGCAGAATTAAAGTGGTTGCCTCAGAAATCTTGAGTCGAGACTGAACATCTAAACCAGCAGCCTCGAGCTCGCCGATCTCTTTAAAGAGCGCCTCTGGTGAAAGCACCACGCCATTACCGATATAGCAAATCACGTTTTTATGCATGATTCCAGAAGGAATCAAGCGCAGAATGGTCTTCTTGTCGCCGATGATTAAGGTATGGCCAGCATTGTGTCCACCTTGAAAGCGAACTACTGCTTGTGCATGGTCAGTCAACCAATCCACCACCTTACCTTTGCCTTCATCACCCCACTGGGTGCCAATGACAACTACGTTACGACCTTTGGTTTGCTGCTTTGAAGACATAATGAAATCCAAAAAGATAATTACAAAATAAGTTAACTACTTAACGCCAAATTGATTGCTTTACTTCTTTTTTACTTCCCAAGAACTGCCCTGCTTCACCAGCTCTCGATCACATTCATACTCGGCAGCTTGAGCTACCGCTCCCACTGGAATCTGTATCACTACTTCGCCCTGACTTCTCAAAGTGGCGATTGCCCTGCTTAACTCAGCATCCTCAACCCAAGGAGCAATGATTGCCGTCTTGCGCACATTCACGGGTGACAAGTTTGCTAGAGTCAAAAGATCTAATGAGAACCCAGTTGCAGGACGAGGACGACCAAAGGCCTGACCTACATGATCGTAACGACCACCTCTGGCAATGGGCTGAGGCAATTGATCAACATAAGCCGCGAACATCACACCACTGTGATATTGATAGCCACGAAGATCGGCCAAATCAATACTGAGCTCTAAGTTGACAGATAACTTCGCCGCAGCCAAAACCAAACGCTCCAGGTCTGCCAAAGCTTGGTCAATTGCTACGTGCTTAGGCAGGCCTTTCTTAGCCTTTGCCAACACTTCAGCGCAAGGGCCATTTAACTCGGTCAAGGCCATCAGTGATTTAGTAACATTTGCAGGTAAACACGCCGCCCACTGACTTAAACGAGGGCGATCTTTACTTTGCAACAATCCATATAAGGTCTCAATGGTTTCTTTATCTAAGCTCTGACCATCTAAGATGCCTGTCAGAATGCCGGCGTGCGATAAATCGAGATAAACTTTCTTTAAACCCGCAACTGAAAGCGTTTTGAGCAATAAGGTAATAGCTTCTAGATCCGCTTCCCAAGTCGCACAACCATAAATCTCGGCGCCCAACTGCAACTCTTCGCGCGCTGAGCTCCCAACTGGTGTGCGAGCGTGCGCAACAGATCCGGCATAGCAAAGACGAGTAACGCCATCACGATTTAATAGGTGCGCATCAATGCGGGCTACTTGCGGGGTTATATCAGCACGTAGGCCTAAAGTACGGCCAGAGAGTTGATCTACTAATTTGAAGGTCTGCAGATTAAGATCGGAACCAGTACCGGTCAATAGAGAGTCTAAAAACTCCAGAATCGGAGGCGCAACCAACTCATAGCCATAGGATTGATACAAATCCAAAATGGCACGACGCAATGACTCCACTTTGCGAGCCTGCGCAGGCAAAACGTCTGCAATATCTTCAGGAAGTAACCAGCGATTCATGATGTGGACTATTCGCTTTCTTATTTTTTGTGCAGGAACTTGAAGAACTCGCCATTGGGCTCAACCACCATAATGTCTTTCTTATCCTTGAAAGAACTTCTATAGGCCTCTAGGCTTTGATAGAACTGGGCAAACTGAGGATCGCGCCCAAATGCTTCTGCATAGAGTGCTGTTGCTTTAGCATCGCCAGCGCCTTTAATCTTTTGGGCATCGCGATAGGCCTCTGCCAAGATCGTATCGCGTTGACGCTCTGCATTCGCGCGAATCTTGTCGGACTCTGCAGCACCAGTAGATCGGAGCTCATTCGCTACACGCTTACGCTCTGCTTCCATACGACGATAAACAGAATCACTGATTTCCGCTAAGAGATCAACACGCTTCAAGCGCACATCAACAATCTCTACACCGATATCAGCAGCATCATCAGCGACTTTTTTACGAATACCCTGCATCACCTCTTCACGCTGATCAGAAATTAACTCACGCACAGTGCGTTTCGTAAACTCTTCATTCAGGGCGGAACGAACTAATTGAGTTAAGCGGTCCTGAGCTAAGCGCTCATCGCCTTTGAAGCTAATAAAGAACTTCCGTGGATCGACAATGCGCCACTTCACATAAGAATCTACTAATAAGTTTTTCTTCTCAGCAGTAATAAAACGCTCTGCTTCTGGATTATCGATTGTCAAAATACGGCGATCAAAGAAACGCACGTTTTCAAATGGCGCTGGAAACTTTATTTGTATGCCCGGCTTCTCAATCACGCGAACAATCTGTCCAAATGAGAACACCACGGCGAACTTACGTTGATCAACGACAAAAATACTAGAAGACAGAATATAAATCAGCGCAATAAAGCCAATACCTGCTGCGATTAAACGATTGGCATTCATTATCTTGACTCCCGATCACGACTACGGAGACCATCACGTTTATCGGTAGAGTTATTCACAGCTGACGCTGGGGTTACGGGAGTAGCACTGGAAGTTGGGGCTGGAGTATTTACTCCAGTGGCACCACCAACTGTCACGCTACCAGTTGGAGTGTTGGTACCAGACTGATTTGTCTGTGTGTTTGCCGCTTGAGCACTTTCAGCACTCACCTGTGCAACGATCTTATCAAGCGGGAGATATAAGAGACTATTGCTCTTGGTGGTATCAACCAAGATTTTGGTCACGTTGTTATACATCTCACGCATGCTATCGATATACATACGATCACGCGTTACTTGTGGTGCCTTTGAGTACTCCACCAAAATTTGCTTAAAGCGCGTGGCATCACCCTCTGCAGTAGCAACTACACGAGCCTTGTAGCCCTCAGCCTCCTGAATGAGGCGGGCTGCAGTACCTTTGGCACGGGGAATAATGTCATTGGCATAAGCCTGACCCTCACTCTTCAAGCGCTCCTGGTCTTGGCCTGCTTTGACTGCATCGTCAAACGCTGCTTGAACTTGTTCAGGCGGTTGAACGTTTTGCACAGTCACACTGGTCACATATATGCCCGTTTTGTAGCTATCCAAAATCTTCTGAATTGAGTTGGCTAAATCAATACCAATCTTTTCGCGCCCTTCATACAACACGGTATCCATTTTGCTGCGGGCAACAATCTCCCGTACTGCAGTTTCTGCCGCTTGCACAACCGCAGTATCAGGATCACGGTTATTAAATAAATAATCCGTAGGATCCTTGAGGCGGTATTGCACAGCAAAGCGCACATCGATGATGTTTTCATCTTCTGTGAGCATGGAGGAATCTTTTTGATTGGTAGCCTTGATCAACACAGGGCGACCGACCTCTACCGAGCGAACGCCTGAGAGATTGACAGTCTCTTCAGCCTGAATCGGCCAAGGCATATGCCAATTAATACCCGGCTTAGCGGTGTAATCGTATTTACCAAAAGTCAGAATAACGCCGGCCTGCCCTTCTTGAATAATGAAGAAGCCACTGCAGATCCACACAAAGAAGACCAGCGCCCCAGCAACCAGAATGCTCGCTTTCGATCCAAATGGATTGCTGAAATTAAAGTTAGGAGTATTGATGCCGCCGCTACCGCCATTTCCGCGTTGCGAAGGTGGAGGAATATCAGTGCTGTTTGGTTTATTCGTTGGCTTGCCAGTAGGGCTACCTGTTGCACCTGGTGTTTTCTTGCCACCAAAGATGCCGGCAATTCTGTCATTGAAGTGGCGCCATAGCTCGTCCAAGTCTGGTGGGCCATCTGGCTTCGCTGGCTGATTCGTTGGTTGAGTTTCTACCGGTTTATTGGTTTCTGGATCTGCCTTGGGAGCTTGTTCATTTCCCTGCCCATCTTTGGCATCTTTGGATCCACTGGAATTGTGGCTATTGCCCCAACCTGGATCATTGACCGAAAACAGGTCGAGAAATTTACGCATCATTTGAAAAATAGCTTCGCTTGGCAATCGGATTAAATTCAGAAGTTTCTGGTCGTTCGGGTAAAGGCTCTAAAAACTCATCCGGGGCCAATTGCTTCTTGGCACGGTTGTGCTCGACCCTTATTCTATCAGTCATTTGGGAGCATTCGGCCAAGGCTGAACGGAGTAAATCAAGGCCCAAGCCCGTCTTGGCTGACAGGAAAACCTGGCTCGGAATACCCTCCCCATCGCGCTCTAAAACAGCCCCACGGGTGAAGGTTTGAGGCATCTGGTCGATCTTATTCATAACCTCGATACGGGGGATGTCATCTGCCCCGATTTCCTCCAAAACCGCCTCAACTTCCGCTTTTTGCTCCCTGGCCACAGGGCTACAGGCATCAATAACATGCAAAATCAGGTCGGCATGGATGGTTTCATCCAAAGTAGCCCTAAAAGCCTCCACTAACTGGTGAGGCAAATCCCGGATAAATCCAACCGTGTCAGAGACGACAATGGAACCAACCCCCTCCAAATGGACCCTTCTAGAGGTGGTATCCAGGGTGGCAAATAACTGGTCAGCTGCATAAGTTCCAGCTTTGGTTAGGGCATTAAATAATGTCGATTTACCGGCATTGGTATATCCAACTAAAGAGACTGAAAACACATCCCGACGATTTCGGGAACGTCTTTGGGTTCTTTGCTGACGCTGCAGCTTTTCAAGCTCATTTTCCAAGCGCTTTGCTTTGGTAGCTAGCATCCGACGATCTAACTCCATTTGAGTTTCGCCAGGACCGCCACGCACACCAATACCGCCGCGTTGACGCTCCAAGTGACTCCAAGCCCTCACTAAGCGTGACATGCGATAGCGGACTTGTGCAAGCTCAACTTGAGTCTTACCAATATGACTTTGCGCTCTTTGACTAAAGATATCCAAAATCAAGCCCGTGCGATCCATCACATGAAAGCCAATGTGACGCTCTAGATTACGTTGCTGAGTTGGGGAAAGTGGGTGATTAAAAATGGCAAGCTCTGCGCCTTGCTCCTCCATCACCCTCTTGAGTTCATTAGCCTTGCCAGAACCAATAAATAAGGCGGGGTCGGTTTTGCCTTTACGTGCAATAACGCTGGCTGCAGGGATAGAGCCGGCGCTGTCAGCCAAAAGACTGAGCTCAGCCATGCTATCCGCAAAATCCTCGCGTCCTGTATCTACTCCAACCAGAACGGCGCGCGCCGCATCTACTCCAGTTTTATACAGGGCTAGCTTCTTCCAAACGGAAATCAATCGCACGAGCGGGAACGATCGTGGAGATTGCATGTTTGTAAACCATCTGTGTCACGGTATTTCGCAAGAGGACAACATATTGATCAAACGATTCAATATTGCCCTGCAGCTTAATGCCATTTACGAGATAGATTGAAACAGGAACATGCTCTTTGCGTAATGCATTGAGGAAAGGATCCTGAAGTAATTGAATTTGTTTGTTATTCATACTGCCCCTTATTTATCTTTTGTTAGCTACTTTTTTGGGAGTCTTGCTTTTTTTAAATACCAGTTCACTGCAAACCTTCACTACAAACCATTTATTACGAACTACTCAATCAGTCCTCTATATTGGGCTGATTTTTGAAAAAATCAAGCCCATTTCGAATGAAGGATAAAACTCAGCTCAAATTAACGCTTTTTGCCTTTTTTACCCTTATCCGCTTCTACGTAGGGGTTTTTAGCGGTATTCATCTGAATGCGCAGAGGAGTACCGCGTAATTTAAAGACATCCCTAAAGCGACCTTCTAAGTATCGCTTGTAGCTATCCGTCACCCCACTCAAGGATGTGCCATGAATGACCACAATTGGAGGATTCATGCCCCCTTGGTGGGCATAACGCAATTTAGGACGGCCCATACCAACGCGTTTAGGCTGTTGATGCTCAATTGCCTCTTGCAAAATCCGGGTTAAGCGTGGGGTTGGTAGTTTTGCCATTGCTGCTGCATATGCAGAATCCACATCCTTAAAGAGTTCCTTAAGGCCTGTACCCTTTTTAGCGGAGATTGGGTGCACATTTGCAAAATCGAGGAAGCGTAGCTTTTGTGCAATCTCCAATCGAGCACGCTCTTTTACATACGCATCCAAGCCATCCCACTTGTTCACTGCAACCACTAAAGCGCGGCCAGCTTCCACAATAAATCCAGCGATGTGCGCATCTTGCTCAGAAATATCTTGCTGAGCATCTAACATCAAGATCACCACATTACAGTCAGCAATCGCTTGCAATGTTTTAACAACAGAAAACTTTTCAATCGCTTCAAAAACTTTTCCACGGCGACGCAAGCCTGCGGTATCAACCAAGATGTAAGGCTTGCCATTGCGCTCAAACGGAACTTCGATCGCATCACGAGTTGTGCCTGGCATATCAAATGCAATGACACGCTCTTCACCGATTAATTTATTAATCAATGTTGACTTACCAACGTTAGGGCGCCCTACTACGGCGATCTTCATTGGACGATTTGGATCGTTAGCTAATTCATCTTCATCTGGCTCTGCAATGCCCAGAGAATCCAATGCGTCGTCGATCAAGCCACGCACACCATCACCATGCGCTGAAGAAATTGGGAACGGCTCGCCTAAACCAAGCTCATGGAAGTCAGCTGTGACAACGCCAGCCTGCATGCCTTCTGTTTTATTAACTGCGAGGATGACTGGTCGGCCAGTCTTACGTAAGAAATCGGCGATGACGCGATCTTGTGGCGCCATACCGAGGCGACCGTCAACTAAGAAAATCACAATGTCAGATTCAGCAACGGCTTGCTTAGTCTGCTTTGCCATCTCAGCAACAATGCCGGTTTTGGCTACTGGCTCAAAACCGCCGGTGTCTACACAAATAAAAGCACGCTCACCAATACGACCTTTGCCGTAGTGTCGATCTCTGGTTAATCCAGAAAAGTCCGCCACCAATGCATCACGTGAACGCGTTAAGCGATTAAAGAGAGTCGACTTTCCCACATTGGGACGGCCGACGATAGTGATGACTGGATTCATTTTGGACTGTACGCCGCTATTTTTCCACCTTGAGATTGAACCAAGATGAGGCCACCTACCGCAATGGGGGCAGCCGAGATTGGACTACTGTCGTGACGAATACGCGCAACCATCTCGCCATTCGCCTGTGAAAATGCATGGATATAACCTTGAGCATCACCCATGAGCAGCACTCTGCCCACCGCAAGCGACTCACCAACATCACGGAATGTCAGCTGCGTGTTTTCCCAAACTTGAGTGCCATCTTTAGTTGCAAAGGCGGTGACATAAGACTTATCGTTTGCTGAAAAAACCATGTCGGTGCTTTGTGAGGTACCGGTATAACTTGAATAGTCTTTGAACCATAAAAGGTTACCTGTACGAGCCTGCCCGCAACCAATGCGTCCTTGATAAGAGACTGCGCAGAGGATATCGCCTTCCATACTTGGCTTAGCGGTGACATCATTTAAGCGCTCAATCTCTGAGAAGCCCTTAGGAAAAGAAACGGGCGTCTCCCAAACTAAGCCACCATTAGCAATGGCAATCATGCCAAAGCGACCACCGGTGAAACCAGTAACAATGACTTCATTGCCAATAGCCAGCATGCCGTAGCCGACACGCAATGACAATGCGGCCTGTTGACGCTGATAAGTCCATTTTTTAGCGCCAGTTAGCGCATCCAGTCCAATGAAGCGATTGTCTAGCGCACGCACTACAACAACGCCACCGGCTACTACTGGCTCACTTAATACTTCGCTACCAACACTGACATTCCACATCGGCTTGCCAGTATCGTCATAGGCGTAGACCATACCTTTGGTGCTTACCGCTACAGTAGTCCGGCCATCAGAGCCAGGACCAATAGACAAACGCTCAGGAACAGATACAGACCAGAGCTTATTGCCGGTTGCTAAATCAATCTTCGCCAAGTTCCCACTATGAGAAGCAGCGTACACCGCATCGCCAGCAACAATAGGATGAAAGTTAAAGGATTCAGATGAACCAATGCTAGTTGACCAGACAGGCTGCAAATCAAATTGATTGGTAACGGTCACTAAATCAGCGGGCTTCCTTACTCTGGAGCTACCAGAGCATGCGGCTAAAGCAATTACCACGGCACCCAATACCAAGGCGGAGCCTAAGCGCATCGGTAAACGCTTCATTTCTTTAGTCATCACTGAGCAACTCCTCCAACAGCATCTAATTTAACCTTGAGAAGGCGGCGCGCTTCTTCAGGAAATTCTTTTGCTTGGTCTAATTTTTTCCAGGCTTCTTGATAGCTTACTTTAGCTTGCTCATTTTTCTTTTGCGCTAAATACCAATCCCCACGACGCTCAAGCCATAAAGATTCAAAACCAGCAATCGGTTTCTCATTCAAGATTTGATCTGCCTCTGCAAAATCTTTTTCACTGCCCTGCTCAATTAATTGAGTTACTAAGCGTAATTTCGCCAATCCAAGATAACCATCATTAGATGCATTTTTTGCCGCCCAACGCAAATACTCCAAAGCTTTTGCGCTATCGCCTGCATCTGATGCAATTCGTGCAGCAATCAAACTAGACATTGCTGCGTAAGGTGTACGGCCAAAATCTTTTTGCAAGTCATCTGTTGCGCGCAGAGTCTGGTCTTTATCGCCTTTAGCAATGGCACCTACCATCGTTTCATAGAGCTTAGACGCTTCGAGTGCCTGACTATTGCGCCACCATTGATAGCCACTGTAAGCAGCATAAGCAAACAACGCAACTGTAACGACCCCAGTAATAAGGTTGCGGTACTTTTGCCAAAACGCTTTGAATTGGTCTAATTGTTCTTGTTCTTCTAGATCTAAAGGCATGTGAATCCAAACTCATTTAATAGGTAATTAGTGTGTATTAGCTTAATTCTATTCGGAGGCGCCTACTAGGGCATCAATTGCCGCCCCCAAGACATCATCCAGAGGCACGGACTTCTGCTCACCCGTACCGCGCAAGTCCTTGAGTTGCGCCTCATTCTTGGCTAATTCATCAGGCCCAATAATGACCGCAAAGGCAGCCCCACTACTATCAGCCTTCTTCATTTGGGACTTAAAGCTGGCCGATTGACCGTCAGGAGGACAGAATAGGATGGTATCGATTCCAGCGCTCCGCAAGCGTTCAGCGATGATCATGGCGGCAGTCAAAGTCTCGCCACCTTGATGCAATACAAAAATATCGCATTGAGCCTGAGCTTCTGGCAATGATCCGGAAACCTTCATTAATTCTAGAACCCGCTCCATACCCATGGCCCAACCACAAGCTGGCGCAGCTTTGCCACCCATACGCTCAATTAATGGGTCATAGCGTCCACCGCCAGCAATAGTGCCTTGAGCACCTAATTCATCAGTCACCCACTCAAATACAGTGAGGTTGTAGTAATCAAGACCGCGAACTAAACGAGGATTAATTTTGCAGGGGATGTTATTTGCTTTAATTAATGCCTGCACTGCATTGAAATGCTTTAGCGACTCTTCGCCCAAGAAATCCAATAGTTTTGGTGCACCTTCAATCAATGCCTGCATCTCTGGATTTTTAGAATCCAAAATACGCAAAGGATTGGTAATGAGACGGCGCTGTGAATCTTCATCGAGCTGCGCTTGATTTTTCTCAAAGTAAGTTACCAATGCGGCGCGGTGCTCGGCACGCTCAGGAGCCTGGCCTAGGGAGTTTATTTCTAAACGAACGCCCTTCAACCCTAACTCATCCCATAAGCGCTGACCCATCAGAATGATTTCAGCATCAATATCAGGTCCGGCAAAGCCTAAGGCCTCAATACCAAACTGGTGGAACTGGCGATAGCGACCACGCTGTGGGCGCTCATGACGGAACATCGGTCCGGTATACCAAAGACGTTTAGGTCCCTCGTATAACAAATTGTTTTCAATTACAGAACGCACTAAAGCTGCAGTGCCTTCAGGACGTAAGGTGAGTTGCTCGCCGTTTAAGCGATCCTCGAACGAGTACATCTCTTTTTCAACAATATCAGTAACTTCTCCGATACCACGCTGAAATACTGCAGTTGCCTCAACAATGGGTGTTCGCAAAAACTCATAGCCGTAAGCACGAGTCAAATCACGTAATACATGCTCAAGATGAGCCCACTGCGCAGCATCTGCTGGCAGTAAATCATTCATACCGCGCACGCCATTTATCTTTTGCATTTTCTGGACTTTGGTTTGCTTGTTCTCGTCAGTCATTTTTATTATTCTTCTTGTTAAAGCTTGGCAGCGTAGTTTTGTTTGACATAGTCATCTACGATCACCTGAAACTCTTCGGCAATTTTCTCACCACGCAGCGTTTTGACTTTAATTCCATCGACAAACACTGGGGCAGCAGGGGTTTCACCCGTTCCAGGCAATGAAATACCAATATTGGCATGCTTACTCTCGCCTGGGCCATTCACGATACAGCCCATCACGGCGACGTTCATATTCTCTACACCAGGATGGGTTTTCTTCCATACAGGCATCTGTTGACGCAAATAAGACTGGATATTCGCCGCCAACTCTTGGAAGGTAGTACTAGTAGTTCTGCCGCAACCTGGGCATGCAATCACCATCGGAGTGAAATTACGCAAGCCCATGGTTTGTAATATTTCTTGGGCAACAATGACTTCATTTTCACGAGGAGCACCTGGATCAGGCGTCAATGAAACGCGGATTGTATCGCCAATACCTTCTTGCAACAAAATACCCATTGCCGCTGTTGAAGACACGATACCTTTACTGCCCATACCTGCTTCAGTTAGACCTAAGTGCAGCGGATAGTCGGAGCGACGAGACAGATCACGATACACAGCAACTAAATCTTGAACATTGCTGACTTTGCAAGAAAGCAAAATTTGATCGGGGTTCATACCAAACTCAACTGCTTTTTCGGCCGACTGCAAAGCCGACTGAATCAAAGCCTCAATCATCACTTCTTGAGCAGTTTTTGGATTTGTTAGGGCTGCATTGCTATCCATGATCGAAGCCAGAAGCTCTTGATCCAAGCTACCCCAGTTCACACCAATTCGAATAGGCTTATCGTACTTGCAAGCAGCTTCTATCATTTGTGCAAATTGTGGATCGCGCTTGGCGCCCTTACCCACATTGCCTGGGTTGATGCGGTACTTCGAGAGCGCTTTGGCGCACTCCGGAAAATCATTTAATAAAGTATGGCCGTTGTAGTGGAAGTCGCCAATCAACGGTACCAAAACATCCATCTTGTCTAACTGCTCACGAATATAGGGAACTGCGGCAGCCGCCTCTGGAGTATTGACAGTGATACGCACCATCTCTGAACCAGCGCGAGCTAATTCCTTTACCTGAATTGCAGTACCCACTGCATCCGCAGTATCGGTGTTCGTCATTGACTGTACGCGCACTGGCGCATCTCCGCCAACGGTAATGATGTTGGTTTTCCAGGCAACGGTTGCTTGACGCGTTGCACGCTTAGGGGATGGGCCTAGCGGAAGTGGTGGCAATGATTGATTAGAGCTCATTAGGATCTATGGATTGGGTTCTAATTTTTTTACTTAAGCTTTTTGAGCCACTCGATGGGATGCTCGTTTGGTCCCAGATTGGTATCTTCGTCAAGCTCTTCATCCGACTCAAGCTCTGTGAGCTCGATCTCAGCATTGTGAACAGCGCGTTCACGCACACGAGTACGGTCGACTACATCCCCTGCTAGCTGTCCACAGGCGGCAGCAATATCATCACCGCGCGTCTTCCGTACAGTAGCCACCATGCCCGCATCTAAAAGGATGCCGGCAAAAGCATTGACGCGTTGGGCTGATGAGCGCTTGAGACCGGACTCTGGGAAAGGGTTAAATGGAATGAGATTAATTTTGCACTTAATGTTTCTGAGTAAGCGTACTAATTCTTTTGCCTGGATATCGGAGTCATTCACACCATCGAGCATGCAATATTCAAAGGTCAAGAAATCTCTTGGTGCAAATGGCAGGTAACGTTCGCACGCATCAAGCAATTCACGTAGAGGATATTTTTGATTGAGTGGTACCAATTGATCGCGTAATGCGTCATTGGGCGCATGTAATGAAACTGCCAATGCTACTGGGCAATCTTGTGCGAGACGATCAATCATCGGCACTACACCCGATGTAGAAACTGTCACACGACGGCGTGATAAACCGTACGCTCTGTCATCCAGCATCAAGCGCAATGCAGAAACCACATTGTCATAGTTGAGCAAGGGCTCACCCATGCCCATCATCACCACATTAGAAATCACACGACCAGTGTGCTCCCAACCTGGCGTTGGAAACTTTTCTATTCTGCGAATAGCATCAGGGTCATTACGCAAAAGATGTTCAGCAAACCAGAGTTGGCCAATGATTTCACCGGAAGTCAGATTGCGTGAGAAGCCTTGATGCCCAGTTGAGCAAAAACGGCAATTGACTGCACAGCCAGCCTGAGAAGAGATACACAAGGTGCCTCGATCATCCTCAGGAATAAACACAGACTCGACTGCATTACCAGCGCCCACATCCAATAGCCACTTGCGTGTGCCGTCATTGGCGTGCTCATCTTTGATAACAGGGAGGGAAAGTACTTCCGCTTTATCTAACAAAGTTGCTCTAAAGCTTTTTGCTAAATCACTCATATCATTAATGTCAGCTACACCGCGTTGGTGTATCCACTGCATGAGTTGCTTTGCCCTGAAGGGCTTTTCATTCAACCCCGCGACATACGCTGCCATTTGGTCAGCGTCAAAATCTAAGAGATTTACGCGCGGGGAGGTCACTGCGCCTACTTATAAATTAAATAGGTTGTTCGTTTTCAATCGTTGATTAACGATTGAAAACATTCATACCAGGGAAGAAGAATGCAACTTCCACAGCAGCTGTTTCAGGAGCATCAGAACCATGAACTGCATTTGCATCAATGCTGTCAGCAAAGTCAGCACGGATTGTGCCTTTTTCTGCCTTCTTCGGATCAGTCGCGCCCATCAAGTCACGATTCTTAGCAATAGCACCTTCGCCTTGCAATACTTGAATCATCACAGGACCAGAAATCATGAAGCTCACCAAATCTTTGAAGAAAGGACGGTCTTTATGAACGCCATAGAACTGCTCAGCTTCATTTTGTGACAAATGCGCCATTCTGGAAGCAATGATCTTCAAACCAGCGGATTCAAAACGGTCATAGATTTTGCCGATGACGTTTTTAGCGACAGCATCAGGTTTGATAATAGAAAGGGTGCGTTCAATTGCCATGCAAGACTCCAATAGTGATTTCAAAGGTATTTGCTAGGTGAGGTCAATAAGCCGCCCCACTCCAGCGACCCCCGAATTATACATTGCCTGACCGTATTTACCCCTATGTCTGTAGGGCTAAGCCCTTGAATTTACAGGGCATAAGCCTTTAATTTGTAGGTCTTTTCTGTGGGGGCTTGAAATTAGGGTGTTTTGTCTATACTTAAGCTCAACAGCCCTTCATGGGCTCTTGTATTAACTATGAAAAAGAAGGAGTCAATATGAGTGATCTGAACTCTTACGGCTTTGGCCAAACCGGCTCAATTAGCAATGTCCAGGTGCGCAACCGCGTTCTCCGTAATACTTATGCCCTCTTGGCGCTCTCCATGGTTCCAACTGTAATTGGCGCCTGGCTTGGAGTTGCTATGGGTCTTGACCTATTCTCAGGCAGCCCCTTTATTGGCTTCATCGTCTTCATGGCGGTAGCCTTTGGCTTCTTCTGGGCAATTGAAAAGAATAAAGATTCCGGCGTTGGTGTTCTCTTGCTCCTGGGCTTCACCTTCTTCATGGGCATCATGATGTCCCGCTTGATCGGGTTCACGCTTAATAGCTATAGCAATGGTGCGACCCTCATCATGCTGTCCTTTGGTGGCACCGCCGCCATCTTTGCCACGATGGCAACCATTGCCACTGTAAGCAAGAGTGACTTTGCTGGTATGGGCAAATGGCTTATGGTTGGCGTGTTACTCCTCATCGTTGCCTCATTGGCAAACATCTGGTTGCAATTGCCAGCTTTGATGTTGACTGTGATGGTGTTAGCCATCGCCATCTTCTCAGCCTTCATCTTGGTTGACGTGCAACGCGTTATCAATGGCGGCGAGACTAATTACATCATGGCTACTTTAGCTATTTATTTAGATGTGTATAACGTCTTCACCAACTTACTTGCCCTCTTGGGTATTGTTGGTGGCAATCGAGATTAAGGGAGATTAAGACACGCTAAAACTTTAGTGTGTTGTTCTCATCAGGCGCCTGCGGGCGCCTTTTTTACTGCTGCTATTTAGTCTGTTTGTTTAGCTAAATAATTAAGTCGCTACAAACATACTGACAGCATAGGATAGCGCAACCAAAATCAATAAGATTGCAAAACTATCTGAGGCCTTCATGACACTCTCCCGAAGATAAAAAGTTGAGCAGCAACACATCACTGCACAAGCCCAATCTACTCTTCTATAAGACATGATTTTTAGGGCGCCGCACCAGCATCAGGCTAAATGCACTAAATATGGGCAATACTTGCGGAAAATAGAACTAAATTAGGAGTTTGTGGGGCTATAGACGATCAAATACGGCCATAGACTCCACATGGGAGGTATGGGGGAACATATTAATAATGCCCGCACTGCTTAAGGTGTAGCCCGCTTGATGACACAAGATTTCCACATCCCTCGCCAAAGTTTTAGGATTGCACGATACGTAAACAATGCGTTGTGGTAACAATTCACTTTGCGCAATTTGCAACTCTTCAAGCGCTTTACAAATCTCCATCGCACCCTCGCGCGGGGGATCCATTAACCAGCGCTCTGCTTTGCCCCACGATGCAATTGTTTCTGTTGTGACTTCAAATAAGTCACTCTGCATAAAGCTGGCTTTATCAACGAGTCTGTTATGTTTTGCGTTGGCTTTAGCTCGAGTCGTCAAACTCTCTAAACCCTCGATCCCTAAAACCTGTTTTGCTTTTCTGGCAAGAGGTAATGTGAAGTTGCCAATACCGCAAAAGAGATCCAATACTCGATCTGTTTCTTTGACTTCAAGCAATCGAATCGCCCTGCTCACCAATGCACGGTTCATCATGTGATTTACCTGTGTGAAATCCGCAGGCTTAAATGGCATCTCGACCTCAAACTCAGGTAGGCGATAACAAAGCTTGCCGGTCTCAGGGTAAAACGGTGCAACAGTCTCAATGCCCTTAGGCTGGAGCCATATCCAAACCTGGTGCTGATCAGCAAACTGTCGGAGAAGTTGTTCATCCTCAACAGTTAAAGGTTTGAGATTACGAAACACTAAAGCGGTAACTGGCTTTGATTTTTTAGGGTCATCTGATTGCGCATCCTCTGGCTCGCCAACTGCAATCTCAATCTGTGGCATACGGTCAACGATCGATAACCCCATCACCAACTTGCGCATCTCGGGTAATAAGTCTGATACGTGCTTAGGCAAAATTTCACAAGCTAGCATGTCAGCTACATAGCCACTCTTGCCCTCATGAAAACCAATCAGTACCGTACCTTTTTTAATGGAGCGATTTACAACGCTTAGACGTGCTCGGTGGCGATATTCCCAAGTAGGTCCGCCCATCGGGCGCAGAATTTCTTCAGGCTTTACTTTGGCAATATGCTGCAAGTCATCTTCAAGTACACGCTGCTTCATCGCTACTTGCGCCCTGATATCGAGATGCTGCATGGTGCAGCCGCCACACACACCAAAGGCTTTGCACTTAGGTTCCGCCCTAAAAACTGCAGGCTTCAGAATGTCACGTACTTTGGCTTTGCTAAAACGCGCTTTATTGCTTGTGATGGTGTAGGTTACTAATTCAGTTGGCAGCGCACCTTTAATAAAGATCACCTTACCGCTTTGACCTTGGGCGGCCTCCTCTTCATTAGGGGCTAGGCGTGCAATCCCCTGGGCATCTAAATCCAGCGCTTCGACTTTAATTGGCTCAGTCACCTCAATATTGACTGGCTTATCCCCTCTACGCATCCGCAGAAAAACCTTGGAGATATTCTTGCCACTGACCGCCGTTAGGCTCTTTAGATTCTTTTTCTAAATAAGCCTTCACGAAATCAATTTCTTCTTGATATTCAGCATCAGAAAAGCCGCCACGCAGCAATTGAAAACGACAGTACATGAGATAAGTATTGACCACATCGGTCTCGCAGTAACGGCGGATGTCATTAATCTTGCCATCCTGATACGCGGGCCATACTTGGCTGCCGTCCATGCCCATTTTGCCCGGGAAACCACACAGCTTTGCCAATCCATCTAATGGTGCATTCGCACGACCATTGAATTTAGCCAATAGATCCATCATGTCGAGATGGCGCATGTGATAACGACTGATGTAGTTATTCCACTTAAATTCTCGGCTATCAGAATCTTGACTCTCACCCATCTCCCAGTAGCGCGGAGCTTGAACATGATTGGCTAAGGCGCGATAGTGCAGCACGGGCAAATCAAACCCGCTGCCATTCCAAGAAACGAGTTGAGGGGTGTATTTTTCGATGAGATCAAAGAAAGCTTGTATTAAGACCTTCTCATCATCCTGCGGAGTCCCTAGAGTGCCCACTTTAATTTGTGGCAAACCTTCTTTAGTAGTCCTGCGGATCACACAAGAGATAGCAACAATTTTTTGCAGAAACAAGGGTAGAAATTCACTACCGGTCTTTTCTGCGCGCTCAGCCATCACTTTGCTAGCAACCTCGGCATCACTCATGGAGTCTGGAAAATCTTCCAGACGACGCAATCCAGCGACATCTGGAATGGTTTCAATATCAAATACAAGAACGGTCGCCATGGCGCCTACCCTAGACCAACAACATTACTGCAGGTACGGCGTTGGATTAACTGGTTTGCCGTTAACGCGTAACTCGAAATGAAGCTTGGCTACAGTAGTGTCCGTATCGCCCATCTCAGCAATCCTCTGACCCTTACGCACGGTATCGCCCTCTTTTACCAAGAGCTTACTGTTGTGGGCATAAGCAGTGAGATAGGTGTTGTCGTGCTTAACAATCACCAGATTGCCATAGCCACGCAAACTATTACCTGCGTAGACTACTTTGCCATCAGAGGCGGCAAGAACTGGCTCGCCGACCTTGCCGGCAATATCGATACCTTTGTTAGTTTCACTGAACTCACCAGTAACCTTGCCTTTTGCAGGCCAAGATAAATGAATACCTGGCTCAGCAACTACCTCGTTTTTTGCTGGCTCAGGAGTAGAAGCTACTGAATCTGATTTTTCAGAAGATGGTTTTTTCTCAGCCACTTTTGCAGGCTTAGTTCCTGCTGGTGCTTTAACCATAATCAAGTCACCCACTTCAATCACATTCGGATTAAAGCTAGGATTAGCTGCTTTATTCCATTGAACTACATCACGCGGCGCCTGACCGTGGTCCAAGGCAATGCGCGCCAAGGTGTCACCTTTTTTAACGCGATAGTAACCAGGGGGCGCAGGCTCACTTGAGCCACCACTACGATCAGTCACGCTAGCAGGCTTAGTGCGAGGTGTAGAGCATCCAACTATCAACATCAAAGATGAGGATATGAGTGCAACGAGGAAAAGTTTTAATGAAGTGGATGGCATCAAATTGGGTTCTGAATTGGTGAATTCATCATAAATCTCATACTACCCCTGATTGTAAGGGTACAAAAAAGACCCCGTCCAGTACAGTTCTTTGATAGCGCTGGGAACTCATTCTTTCAACCATTACCAGCTGCTGCTCTTTGTCATTTTTGGCGACTGGGGCTACTAGGCGCCCACCTATCGACAACTGATCTAGCAAGGCGTCCGGAATACCCAAGCCAGCTGCAGCCAAAATAATCCCATCAAATGGAGCGGCCTGAGGCAAACCTAAAATACCGTCGCCATAGATCAAACGAAGGTTGTTAATGCGAAATGGGCGCAACTTAGCTCTTGCCATGTCATGCAGCGGACGAATACGCTCTATGGAGTAAACCTCATCCGCCAATAAACTCAGTACCGCCGCTTGGTAACCACAACCAGTG
This sequence comes from Polynucleobacter sp. JS-JIR-II-c23, assembly GCF_035011225.1. Taxonomy (NCBI): domain Bacteria; kingdom Pseudomonadati; phylum Pseudomonadota; class Betaproteobacteria; order Burkholderiales; family Burkholderiaceae; genus Polynucleobacter; species Polynucleobacter sp. JS-JIR-II-c23. The sequence continues at coordinate 1,435,350 of NZ_JAYGQT010000001.1, forward strand.
CCAATCTCTAATACTTTGCCAAGTTTATGTTTGGGTTTATGAAGCAACTCAATCATGCGTGCTACTACTGATGGCTTAGAGATAGTCTGCTCATGCCCAATTGGTAGAGCAGTATCTTCGTAGGCTTGTGCATGCAATCCAGCATCCATAAAAGCGTGCCGAGGAACAGTAGCAATCGCCTCTAATGTTTTACCGTGCTTTACTCCGCCAGCATGTACTTTTGCTGCAAGGGCCTGCCGATAAGCAGCAAAGCGTTCGGTTGGAGCTTTCAACCGCGATCCCAACCATTTGCGCGCATCGCTGCTAAACGAGCATGGTGCGTTAAATCGAGTTGCATTGGCGTAATCGAAATACATCCTTCAGCAATCGCATGAAAGTCCGTACCCTCCGAACCCTCTTTCACATCGCCCGCAGCGCCGATCCAGTAGATCTTCTCACCACGTGGACTGTCTTGCACCACTACTGGTTGAGAGTGATGACGATTGCCAAGACGCGTTACACGCCAGCGATATAAATCAGCATAAGGACGATTAGGGATGTTGACGTTCAATAGCGTTGCTGTACCCTCAGTACGAGCCAAGGCAGAAACCAACATTTGGGCCACTACATCATGCGCTGCTTTAGCGGCATCTTCAATGCGATTCCAGCCACGATCAATTTGTGAGAAAGCAATACCTGGCACACCAAACATCACGCCCTCAACTGCGGCAGCGACCGTGCCAGAGTAAAGCGTATCTTCGCCCATGTTCTCACCTTGATTGATGCCAGAGATCACTAGGTCAGGTTTCTCATCCAAAAATCCGGTCATGGCAACGTGCACGCAATCGGTTGGTGTGCCATTGACAAAGAAAAAGCCATCCCGCTCGCCACCAGCAACGCGATGTATCGACAATGGTCTAGATAACGTGAGTGAATTCGAGGCACCGCTATGGTTCTGCTCAGGAGCAATCACGGTAATGCGTCCCAAAGGGCGCACTGCATTGACTAAGGCCAACAAGCCAGGAGCCAAATAGCCATCATCATTGGAGACCAAGATGTGAGGTTGACGATTGCTCATAGGAATTGGCTTTATAGGTTTTGAGGATTTTGTATTGCAGTTAAGGCGCGGCCTCTAAACCAGCTATAAATCACTGGTAAAACTAGAAGCGTCAAAATAATGGTCGAGACCATTCCACCAACAATCACAAGTGCTAAAGGACGCTGGGCTTCAGATCCAATCGAATGCGATAAAGCGGCAGGCAAAAGTCCTAGGCCAGCAAGAATTGCGGTCATCAACACTGGTCTAACCCGCAGCGCTGCCCCATCAACCATCGTATCTTTCATCTCACCATGCTCAGTAGCAGTCGTTTTATTGATGAAGGAAATTAAGATCACACCATCCTGAATCGCAATGCCGAAGAGCGATAAGAATCCGAAGAATGCTGAGATACTTAAAGTCTCACCCGCCAAGTGCAATGCAATCACACCGCCAATAGCAGCAAATGGCACATTAATCATCACAATAAAGGCATCACGGAAATTACCGAATGCACTTACTAACAACAAAAATATTCCCGTTAAAGCCAAAGGCACAATGACCATCAACTTTTTGTGGGCTTGCTTCATTTGATTGAACTGCCCATCCCAGCTAATAGAGTAATTTGGCGGCAAAGTAATATTTTTTTCCACCAAGTACTGAGCATCTTCAACGGCGCTACCCAAGTCTCTATTGCGTACACTAAACTTAATTGCAATATACCGCTTGCCTGCTTCACGATAGATGAAAAATGGGCCATCAGTTAACTTTACAGTTGCAACCATTGACAATGGAATCTTAGTGTCATTTGGAGAGTCGACCAATAGACTGCCAATATCCGCCACATCATTGCGACTACCTTCGTTAAGGCGTATCGCAATACCAAAAGTCTTTTCATCTTCTAGTAAGTTTGTTACCGCCGCACCGCCAATCGCATTGGCAACTACCGTCTGAATATCGTTCACATTAATTCCGTATCGTGCAGCACGATCACGATCAATCTGAATATTCAACGTGGGCTGACCTAACTCTTTAAGCACGCCTTCATCCGCAATCCCGCGAACTTTTTTAAGCTGAGCAACGACTTCGTGGGCCTTCTGATCCAGAACATCCAAATCAGAGCCATAAATCTTCACAGAGTTCTCACCCTTTACCCCGGATAATGCTTCGTTAACGTTATCTTCAATGTATTGAGAGAAGCTATAGCTAATTCCAGGAATGGTATCGAGCTCCTTTTCAAGCTTAGTAATTAACTCTTTTTTAGATGAGCCTGAAGGCATCTTGTCTGGACTCTTGAGATAAAGACCATACTCCTGATTGAATACACCAGTAGAGTCAGTACCGTCATCAGGGCGTCCAATCTGAACAGCTACCCGATCAATTTCAGCACGATTCACAAAATTTTGACGTAACTGATTGGCAATCTTAATTGAGTAATCCAGGTCAACAGTATTTGGTAGCGTGACGCGCAACCAAATATTATTTTCCTCAAGGGTTGGCAAGAAGGCGGTTCCCAAGCGGGTCATACTCAGAAGCGTAATAGCCAATACAAAAACAGTGACTGAAAATACCGTTAATGGACGGTCCATTAACCTGCGCAGCAATGGTTTATAGCTCGCAATCAATTTAGTAATAAACGCTGGCGGCTTGTGATGTAGATTTTCACCAAAGACCAATGAAACCATCGCAGGCAAAAAAGTTAAGCTCAATATCATCGCTGCAAGCAAAGCAAAGCCCATTGTGAATGCCATTGGCCTAAAGATAATGCCCTCAACGCCGCCCATAAAGAACAATGGGGAATAGGCCACGATGATGATGCCCGTGGAATAAATCATAGCGCGCTGCACTTCGCTGGTTGCAAGAATAATACTTTGATTCAGGCGCTTTCCGCCCTCCTCAAGGTGACGCATGACGTTTTCACACAAGATAACCGCGGCATCAACAATCACACCGAAGTCAATTGCACCCAAGGAAATCAAATTGGCTGGCACGCTCCACAAATGCATTTGAATAAACGAAACACAAAGCGACAAAGGAATAATTGCCGCAACTACTGCTGCAGCGCGCAGATTTCCTAAAAACAAATACAAGACAACAAGAACTAACAAAATCCCTATAAACAAAGTATGTTTAACGGTACCAATCGTAATATCCAATAAAGCCTGTCGATCGTAAAAAGGCTTTACTTCAATACCGGGCGGCAATACATGCTTATTAATATTTTCTATAGAGCTGCGAACACGCGCCAATACCTCTGTCGCATTTTCACCGCGACGTAAATACACAATGCCCTCTATAGAGTCTGGGTTGTCATTGAACTGGAACATTCCAAGACGAGGAGCATTGCCAATTTCGACCTTTGCCACATCCCCAATACGAATAGGCACGTCTTTATTGATAGCAATCACCACCTGCTTAATGTCATCAATATTTTTTAACAAGCCAACACCACGCACCACAAACTGCTGCTCTCCACTTGGGAGCAGTCCACCGCCAGTGTTGCTATTGGCGTTTGTTAAGGCATCAATCAACTGGTTAACAGTGACACCCTTCGCCTGGAGGCCCTCCGGGCTCACAATCACTTGATACTGACGAACCTTGCCGCCAAAGGATGAAACGTCGGCTACTCCGGGGGTTTGCTTGAGCTCCTTATAGATCTCATAGTTCTGTAACGTTTTTAACTGGGTAGAGGTGGCGTAGTCAGAGCGAACCTCATAACGCATGATTTCACCAATAGCATCAGAATCCGGGCTAATACTGGATGAGACGCCGGGCGGAAAATTCACGCCATTTAAATTGCTAATAAATATTTGCCGCGCTTTAAACGGATCAGTTGTCTCAGTAAATTTAAGTGTGACAACAGAAAGACCGAATAGAGATACGGAACGGAAAGCCTGCAATCCTGGAATACCAGCCAAAGCATTCTCAACTGGAATAGTGACCTGCTGCTCAACTTCGGCAGTGCTGCGACCAGGCCACTGAGAAATTGCCTGAATCGTTAAAGGAGCCACTCCCGGATAAGGCTGAATAGGCAACTTACTCAGGCTAAATATCCCAAGCCCTAACAATACGATCGAAGCAAATATGACAAGCGCGCGCTTCTCAACTACCCCTCGAATAAAGGAGGTGAAAACGCTCACTTAATCCTCCTGCTTAGCAAAGCGATCGTTTAACAATACCGCGCCTTGAGCCAATACTTGCCAGCCCTGCTCTATGCCGGAAGTAATAGCAAAGCTTTTACTGTTGAGGTCATAGCCCTTAACAGGAACACGACGGTACGTTTCAGGTCCAACTTTGATGATGGCATAACGGCTTTCACGGACCCTGACGATTGCTGTCTGAGGAACCACAACAGCATCAGTGATGCCAGTGGTTAATAAACCAGATGCGAACATATCAGGACGTAATAAATCATCAGTATTCTCCACATCCGCACGAATTAATAATGCACGGGTTTGTGGGTCAATAGTAGGGGCGATATAGTTTGCATACGCCACAAATTCTTTTTCAGGATAGGCTTCCAGATGCAGAACCATTTTTTGCCCCTGCTTAATCATCCTAAAGTCTTGCTCAAACACATTACCCAAAAACCACAGTTGCTTTGGATCTGCTAGTGTAGCAATCACATCACCCGAGTTGACGGCTGAACCCGGCTCCACATTACGCTTCACCACTACACCCTTCAAAGGGGAGCGCATGATTAAGTTACTCGTAGTTTTACCTGTGTTTTCAATACTCCTGATATCACCTTCGCCCGCACCTAAGTTTCTCATGCGATTAGCAGCAGCTTGTTGAGTAATGCGGGCATCGCCCAACAAATCACTCATTGTTTTACTTGTCTCGAGAACTTTTGCTGTCTTAGAAGAAAGCAAATACTCTTGTTGCGCTGACAAGAACTCAGGACTATACATTTCTACGATAGGTGATCCAATATCCACTGGGGCGCCATCAAAAGCGTAGATCCGCTCAACCCTTCCGGGAGCGCGTGCTGACAGAACTTTCGATTTCTCCGCGTTGAATGCTAAACGTCCCGGCACTTTAATGTTGACGGGTACTTGAACTTTTTCCGCAGATTGGAATACATAGATTTCGGGATTAAGCGAAATACCTGGGAGACTTAACTCCAACACGCCGCTCGTCTGTACCTTCAAATTCTTATCAGAAGATTCAATCTTCACCGCTCGATTCACATTGGTGAGACGGCCCACCATAATTCCTAGGGAAAGAATGGCAAAAGCAAAAGCAGCAAGACGAACGCGATGGCGATTCTGTGGTGAAAGGTTCCAATACAAACCCGCTAAACCAGCAGCGGCTACTTTGGCATGGCTTGCACCATGATGTGCGCCCTTATGCAAAATAGGCTTTGCCTTTTCATACCAATGCTTTAGAAACGAAAGAATTTTGTCTTTCAAAACTACTCCTTAAAAGGGTTCTTTGCCCGCTGAAACCATTAATATCGCTTGAGCCTGCAATAGATTGCTTTCAGCCTGAGCTAATGCAATCTCTAAATTACGCAATTGCGTTTGCGCAGTCAATAAATCATTAAAGCCTTGGCCATTATTTGAATACTGAGTAAGGCCTACCTTATAGGCAGCATCAGCCTGTGGTACTTGGCGATCTTTCAAAAACTGGGTTTGATTCTTGGCCTGCTCATAAGCAGCATAGGCAGTGTTCACAGCCAACACGATTTGCTGACGATTAGAAATATTGCCTGCCTCAGCAGCCGCTTGATTACGCTGTGCCTGCTCTACTCCATAACGCTCTTTAGTAAAGAAGTACAAAGGAATAATGAGATCTAGCTCTAATTGGTAGAACAGTGCGCCATTGTTTGCAGAAAATGGACCACGCGGTGTGTAGGATGAGCCAATCACTTGGAAGTCTGGCAAATAAGCTTTCTTTGCAAGGTCCACGCCTTTGCGTGCAGCATCCAATTGCAATGCAGAACTCTTCAATGATGGATGACTACTTTCGGCGTAGTCCTCTAATTCAATTAAGGTTGGAACTCCATTGATCGCGCGACGAACATCCCCACGTAAAACCAGCTTTTCACGAGAGTGCCGGCCGACCAAGGTGTTAATGTTATTCAAAGCAACATTGAGCTGGCGCTCCACATTGAACTGATCTGCCTGTGCTGCACTTTGTGCGACTTGAGCATTTAAGAACTCTACATAAGCTGCAGTGTTATTAGCGTAACGCGCCTTAGCTACATTCTTGATCATCTCTAGGCGGATGACAGATTCTTTAAGCACTTGCAACTGCTTTTGAGCAGCAAGGGCGTTGTAGTACAAGGTTGAGAGCTGAGCGCCTAACTGTAAATAAGTGGACTCTGAGCTTGCCAAGAGCGCTTCAGCATTGGTATCCGCGATATCTGCCGCAAGACTCTTCTTACCTGGAAACTGAAAAGGTTGCGCTACAGAAATTGCGTTGTTACTACTGATGCCTCCAGGATATTGCTGTGATGGTGCATTTGCCCCACCTAAAGCAAGTGGAGAATTCACCGGCATACCTGACCACACCAATCCGACCTGTGGATTAGCTGGTGCATTAATTTGTGGAACAGTCGCCTTGGCAGATAAATACGACTCACGCAATGAAGATAATTGCGGATTGTTCACTTTGAGCTCATTCCAAAGCTGGCGCAAATCCATCTCGGTTGGCCCGGATGAAATAGGCTTGGTATAAATTTTTGGTGTGTTTGCTTTGGTTACTGGGGCAAACATTTCGGCCGCCTTAGTACTAGCGCCAAGTTGCGCTCCGATTGATGGTGGCGCTGCCAATGAAGTATCACCAGTCTGAACAGTAACGCTTCCGGAAGCGTTATCCACGGATGGCTGAGCAAACGTTGAAACAGAAAGAGTGGAGGCGCAAACAACAAAGGCTGCCATTGCAAATGGAGTCACTCTTTTGAGCGGTGTCGCTACGCTAATTTTGTGTTTGCCGAGAATCAACAAAAGCGGCTGCCTCTAAATCAATAAAAATGCTGTTTTTATAGCCCCAGATGTGGATTTAGAAGCAGTCCAAAGCCGTTTCTGGGGGTTTTAAGGATTATAGGGTACAAAAGCCAAAAGTCTAATTATTGACAATTGCTATCTTATTGATTCTAAAGATAATAATTATGGCTAAAGTCAGTAAAACCCCTAAAACTCGGCGTGGATCCTAAAAGAGAGGATGTTTACGGGTCCACGGGCTGCGTTATAGGCTGGATTGTTGATGTGCTGGAAGTTCAAACCTGCCAGAACATTTTTAATCACAGTCGCGTTGTAATACACCTCACCAATACGCTCTGGACGATAAGAAATTGTCTGACCTGGACCGGCATAGTCGCCAATAAAGTAAGACACCCCACCCGACTGTAAATAATTTTTTCGATAGCTTGATAAACCGTTTTGCATCATCGAGATACCAATCGTATCTTTTGGACGACTCCAACTTGTCCCATTTAGACCCATGCCTATTGATAAGGAATTGTCTGCCTCAGTAAAAGACATCGTCTCAGTATGGCCATCAGATGTAAAGGCGCGCCCATAGATACCAAGATCCTTGGTTAAAGCCTGTTCGCCATTCACACCAATACCAGTTTTGTATTGATAGTTGTTACGCACATTGTTAATGGCTTGAGTGCCCTGTGCATTATTGGCTACTACATAGTTTGTCGCATCCTGAAAGCGTGCCAAGATCATTTTGTTGCGATAAGCAAGTACGCTTACTTTGCCAGGCAAGTCACCAATATGATGCTGACGTTCTACTTCAACCTGATCGCCATAAGTATTAAAAATCTGCCAGTTCAAATCACGGCTATTCGGGGTTTTTGGAGCAAGCATACGAGATGCTCTCATCACCCAATTGCCGAGGTACCACTCGCCCGCCAAGCCTGTGCTGTACCCGCGCGCATCGGCTGCATAGTCATATGCTAAATAGGTCATATTGCCCCAGTTCATAAATTGCACACGGGGATCTTTAGCGTAACGACTGTCATCAAAAATATCTAAAGTAGAAAACTGGCCAGCGGTGATCACTACGCGATTACTGCTCACAGTTTGGGTAATTTGATTAGCTTCGTTTTCAAGAACAATCTTATCGCCCTCTTGATTGATTGTCTGACGTAAGAATGCGCGGGCAGAATAAAACTTCGCTTGAGCACCGTTTGCTTTAGTCGCTTCACCGTTGGTAAATCCACCAAGACCAGTAAGCCCAGAAAAAGGTACGCCGGAAATAACTTCTGGATTGAAATAAATATCAGTGTTGGGAGCTAAACGAGCGCCAAAGAATAAAGTGCCCGACCAGGTGTAGCTCATTGACTTGAGCGCAGACATACTATTTTGACCAGAATAACTGGACGTGAAATTGTTGTAACGCTGATTGATGTAAGTAGTTTGACCATGAACGTTTACTGGCAAACCAAACAACTCCCCTTCTGTTGGCAGGCCTTGAATCGCTTCCGCAAAACCTGCAATTTGGTCAGCGCCTGACCCCGCCCTCTGCGCGAACGCAGTTGCTCCGAAGACTGTGCAAATAATGCTCAACAGGAGGAGTAGATAAATCTTGCGGGTCATTCACAATTTCTAATGGGGTTGCCACTGCAATGCAATGGCAACATGCCGATGGAGAAAACTAGGCAAACACAGCTTGAGATTGAAGCTCAAGGGTGGTGCAGACCGAATTATCCCTAAAAAGAGGCAATTTACCTAGTCTTTATGTCCTAGAGATGACAGATCAGGGAGCAATCGCTGATAGATTGGGCTCGCATTAGTCCTTGGGTGTGCCCTGAAAACAACTTATCCAAATAAATCACTATGGCTGCCTAGGCGAGCAAGGTGCAATAGCAGAGGATCAGGCTTTTTGTAGATTAGCAAAACATCTGGCTTGACATGGCATTCACGGTGTCCACGCCAGCGGCCGATCAGATCATGATCTCGTAAATTGAATGGCAACGTCTTATCAAGCACCAATAGATCAATGGTCATCAATAGAAGCTCTTCAATATCCTTCTTATGCCGGGGGTTTGAATATATACGCCTAAAGTCTTTTTTAAATACTGAAGATCTTTCAATCTCCCGCATGCAGATCCGCCATTAAATCCTTGCTGTTTTTAAAACGCTTTCCTTTGCCCGCCTCTAGCTCTGCTATGGCTTTTTTTGTTTTAGCGTTAGGAACCTTCACTGAAAAAGGTAATTGCTTTTCATCTGCTATTCGCAACATCAACATACGAATAGCATCTGAGATGGATAGGCCCATTGCCTCAAGTGCATCAGATGCGCGATTTTTGGTTGCCATATCTATTCTGGCGCGAACATATGTATCTGCAATAGTCATACAACTCTCCCACTAAAAACATTGAATTATTATGTAGTCTCAATGTGACTACATTTTAACAGAAAATGGAAAATAAAAAAGGGGCTCAATGCCCCTTTTTACAGAATACTTTGTAGGTAAACGATGGTCTAACGGCGATCCATTAAGGCGCGAGCCAAGGTGCCAGCATCCACATACTCAAGCTCGCCACCAACTGGGATGCCTCTTGCTATACGAGTAACTTTGATGCCCTTGGCTTTAAGTACTTCACCAATATAGTGGGCAGTGGCCTCACCTTCACTCGTGAAATTGGTTGCCAGCACCACTTCTCGTATAGCCACTCCGGTATCGGGAGTCTCAATGCGATTGAGCAATCGATCAAAGCCGATTTCGTTTGGACCCATGCCATCGAGTGGTGAGAGACGACCCATCAATACAAAGTAATTACCCTTAAAACTGAGCGTCTGCTCCACCATCACTTGGTCAGCAGGCGTTTCTACTATGCAAAGCAACGAAGGATCACGGCGGCCATCGGAACAAGTACTACAAACCTGCGTCTCTGAAAAGGTATTGCAACGCGCGCAGTGTCCTACTGTTTCAACTGCCTCACCCAATGATTGAGCGAGTACTGCCGCACCATTACGGTCATGCTGCAATAAATAGAACGCCATGCGCTGCGCTGACTTGGGGCCTACCCCAGGCAGAACGCGTAATGCCTCGATCAATCGACCGAGTGCATCTTGAGGTGCTTCTATGCGCGCCATTAAATATTCAGGTTCGTATTTAGAAAGATTGAATTAGAACGGCAACTTAAAGCCTGGTGGCATTGGCATACCAGCAGTGGCGCCAGACATCATCTGGGCACTTGCCGCTTCCACTTGTTTGAATGCTTCTGTATAAGCAGTCACGATGAGGTCTTCCAACATCTCACGATCATCCATGGCACCTGGATCAATCTGCACACGTTTGAGTTCGTATTTGCCAGAGATAGCTACTTTTACTAAGCCACCGGCAGCTTGGCCAGTTACTTCCAACGCAGCCAACTCAGCTTGCGCAGTTTTCATCTTCTCTTGCATCTGCTGAGCCTGTTTCATAAGGCCAGCAAGTCCACCTTTCATCATCGCTTTATTTCCTTAGTGGTATTACTTATGATTTATGAATATTGATATTGAATTAAAGAGGCTTAACAGAACCGCCGACTACTTTGGCGCCAAACTCTTTTTCTAATTGCTGAATAAATGGATCGGCAGCAATCATTTGCTCCGCATTCATTCTTTTCTCTTGATGAATCTGGGCATCCACCTTAGCTACTGTCTTGCCTTCCACTTCACCCTTTTCAATCACGATCTTAACGGGCTTGCCAAAGTGAGCGGTGAGCGCGTCAGCCAAGCGACCAACAGAAGCGTCAGAAGCGAGCTGCGGCATCGGCGTGAGGATAGTTGCACGCACCCCAGCAGGTGAATCATTCCAATCTTGTAACTCCGTCTGAAATGCTAACTGCTGCACCATCCCTTTAACGGGTAACTGACGCATCAAGGCATGCCAATCAGGACGCTCGGCAGAACTGGCCACGGAAATTTGTGCAGCTGTAGCTGACGGTGTTGACGCTGGAGTGGCAGGCGCAGATGTTCTAGCAGCAGGTGCTGGTGCAGATGCTTTAGGAGCGGCCGCTATGGGACGAGCAGTATTGACTGGAGGAGCCGAGGGTGATGACGGTGCTGGAGAAGAATTACCTCCTCCACCGCTGCCTGGACGAAACGCCAACATACGCAACAGCGTCATGGCAAAGCCAGTTTGCTCATCCGGTGCCAGCGATAAATCTGGACGACTTGTAATCGTGATTTGATAGAAGAGTTGCGCTTCTTCTTTTGTGAGCTGGCCTGCCAAGCGACGAATCTCGCCTGCTTCTGGCCAATCTTCTAAAACGGATTCCGGAACTATTTGCGCTGCTGCAATTTTTTGCAACAGGCTTGAAAGATCTTGCAATGCCAATGAGAAAGACATACTACGCTCACCCATTTCGTTTGCGACTGCAAGCAGGCTTGCACCATCTTTAGCAATCAAGCAATCCAAAATACGGATGAGATAAGCATCATCTAATGTGCCAAGCATGCCGCGCACGGATTCTTCGCTAACTTTGCCAGCCGCATAGGCAATAGCCTGATCAGTTAGCGATAAAGCATCGCGCATTGAACCTTGAGCTGCCTTGGCAAGAACACGCAAGGCATTGACTTCGCATTCCACCTTCTCAGCAGCGAGTACTTTCTCTAGATGCTCAACAATGAGTGGTACTGGCATTTGCTTGAGGTTGAACTGCAAGCAGCGAGACAAGATGGTTACTGGGATCTTTTGAGGATCAGTAGTCGCCAGAATAAATTTAACGTGCTCTGGCGGCTCTTCCAATGTTTTAAGCATGGCATTAAAAGCATGATTGGTGAGCATGTGCACCTCGTCAATCATGTAGACCTTATAACGCGCATTGCTAGGTGCGTAAGCCGCCTTTTCTAGGAGAGCAGCAATATCGTCAACACCACGATTACTTGCAGCATCCATCTCTATATAGTCGACAAAACGGCCCGCATCGATTTCCATGCAGGCTGGGCATTTTCCGCAAGGCTCTGAAGTCATCTTGCCGGAACCATCAGATCCCGTGCAATTGAGAGCCTTAGCCATAATCCGGGCAATTGTGGTCTTACCTACTCCACGGGTACCCGTAAAGAGCCATGCGTGGTGCAGGCGACCCTGATCCAAAGCATGGGTTAAGGCCTTAACCACATGGTCTTGGCCTACTAATTCAGAGAAGGTTTTGGGGCGCCACGAACGGGCTAATGCCAATGCTGTCATGTCTTACATTCTAACAAGCTAAAATGGAATTGGATGGGCCTCCCCGCATGGTGGGTTGGATAACCTGGTCAGGTCGGGAACGAAGCAGCCAAACCCAATTTCTGCCAGTGCCGGGGGTTTGGCTCATCCACCCTCCCCCAGGAATTCAGAAGATCTTCAGAATCCTGAAAAGTCCCCAAATTATCCAAATAATCAGCAAAACCAGAACAGTTCGCGCATCCAGCGAGATTCTGAATAACTGCAGCTGTTTATGGGAACACTCAATAGACACTCGCAAAGCTGATCCCCTCTATGTAGAAAGATTCAGCGTAGAGGTTTTAGATGGCGATGAATAGAGAGTGCGGATGATTTGGGTGTAAGCGAATTGATACTCAAGGCACAATAGATCTATACAACCCATAAAAGTCCTTATGCCCCAAGCCATTATTTTCGATGTAGAAGCGACCGATAAAAACGATGCTGTCATTATTGAAGCTGCCTCACTCGATGTCACCTCCCTTAATCCATTTGAAGTTGGCAATCCTTGGGTGCAACGTTACAACCCAGGTAAGACTATTAGCTTGGGTGCTCTTGCTACCCATCACATCATGGATGAGGAATTGATCAACTGTCCCGCAAGCAGCTCTTTTAGATTGCCAGCCGGAACCAAATATCTCATTGGCCACAATATTGATTTTGATTGGGTTGCGATTGGCAGCCCTGAGGTCAAGCGCATTTGCACTTTGGCGCTTGCGCGTAGTCTATGGCCTGATTTAGATAGTCACACGCAAAGCGCTCTGCTCTATTACTTTGAACGCGATACCGCTAGAGATCAACTGCGCAATGCGCATAGCGCCTTAGCCGATGTATGGATCTGCTCAAAAATTGTTGCTCAAATTATCGATAAGTTACACCCCATTTCTTTGGATGCTTTATGGGAGATGTCCGAGAAAGCCAGAATTCCAAAGACCATGCCTTATGGCAAACATAAGGGTGAGCTCATTAGCCAAGTACCCAGTGATTACAAGCAATGGCTACTACGCCAAGACAATGTCTCTGGTTATTTGCGCAAAGCTTTAGAAGTCAAGTAACAGCCTTTACTAGGGAATAAGGAATCCGTGATTTCCTTATTCCCCTTCCAGGCCTACTGCTTGTTCTTTACTGATATTTACGATTAAAGACTTGTTTTGTTGCGCTTTCATGACGCTTAGTATTTTTCAATACTGCGCAGTAAGACAAAACCATGATGGCTACGAGAGAAATTCCGTTGAAGTTGTTTAGTAAGTCCATTTGCTTCTCCTTTATGCGTTATTGCGTGTTATTTGCTAATTAATTTGTTACTGAATTTTTTACCTAGCTACCGGTAACTCATCCCACCTCGTGGTGTAGTTCGGCGACCGATTGCTTGATCTCATCTGCCACTCTTCTTTAGTGCCATTGGTTCCTGCGGCTGCAGATCTGATGAATGCATTGCCAAAGCGCGTGTTGATCTCATCTACCGCTTTCATCAAATGAGCAGACTTACCTTTAGTCTCGATATCCTCAAACAAGGATTGCTGAGCTGTTGGCTTGTCGCTAATCAGATTGAGAATGACGCCCGCCTTCTTGTAGCGGAAGTTCGCTTGATAGATTTGCTTGAGGCCTGCCAATGCTGCATTGGTTAAGGTCAACGTGTTATCCGTTGGATCCGCCAATGGAATCGTGACGCTTTGGTGATACTGTGGCTCGTTTTGCTTAAACGGATTGGTCTGAATAAATACGGTGAGCGCGCCCGTAGTACTGTTTTGCGTTCTGAGCTTTTCAGCTGCACGCGCTACATGGGTAGCAACCGATTCTGCAAGCTCTACCTGGCTAGTCACCAACTTACCAAAACTGCGCGAGGCGATAATTTGTTGTTTGGCTGGCGCTACTTCTTCTAGCTGCAAGCAAGATGTGCCACGCAGCTCATAACAGAGGCGCTCCATCACCACGCCAAACTGTTGACGCATAGCTTGTGGTGAGGCTTGCAAAAGATCCAATACGCTCTGAATGTTTTGGGCTTTGAGTTTCTTGGCGATTTGTTTACCAACCCCCCAAACCTCACCCACTTCAGTCTCGCTCATCCACTGATAGAGCTCTTCTTTGGCCATGGCGTTGACATCGCACACACCAACAAACTGCTTATGTTTCTTCGCCAAGTGATTGGCTAGCTTAGCCAAAGTCTTGCTGGCACCAATGCCCACACAGACTGGTAAGCCGGTGGTATCTTTCACTTCCTGTTTAATCTTTTGACCTAATTCAATCGTGTCTTGATATTGCCTTAAGACTGTCTCGATTTGTAAAAAGCTCTCGTCGATGCTGTAAACCTCTAGGTTTGGCGTGAACGCTCTCAGCACCTGAACTACACGACTACTCATGTCGCCATACAAGGTGTAATTAGACGAGTACGCCTGAATACCATGCTTCTTAGCGAGATCCTTCATCTGAAACCAAGGCGTTCCCATCTTCACGCCAAGTGCTTTGACTTCAGCACTACGTGCTACAGCACAGCCATCGTTATTGGATAGCACCACCATCGGCACCTCCTCTAACTTAGGCTGGAATACACGCTCACAAGAAACGTAGAAGTTATTTACATCCACGAGCGCGAAGAGCGGAGTTGATGTGGTTTGTGAATTGGAGTTCATCTCACTTCCCATTTCTGCCACTGGCATTGCTGTACTTACGCACTACCCCAACCACTACACCCCAGATTTGCAGCTCGCTGCCTTCGTTAAAAGTAATAGGCTGATAGTTTGGGTTTTCTGGTTGGAGCTCAATACGACCGCGCAACTGATAAAGGCGCTTGATGGTGTACTCGCTATCCACTACGGCAACCACGATGTCTTTATGTTTTGGCTTAAGGGCTTTATCAACGACGACCTTGTCGCCATCACAAATCCCCGCGCCCAGCATGGAATCCCCCTTCACGGTGAACATGAAAGTAGCTGGCTTGTTCTGGACGAGGTAATGGTTCAGATCGAGGCCGTCTTCGGCGTAATCTGCCGCTGGACTAGGGAATCCAGCTGACATCCGGTGACTTAGGAGCTTGAGCTCATAGGCGGCAAAATGGCCTGCCAAGGCTTGTGGTGCCTGGCTTAGAGTTACTTTTGCGGGGTTCATTACTTGCGTCATAGTCATTAATATACTGTATGTTTATACAGTATATGTAAAAACCGCAAAAATGGCCTTATTTTTGTTGTTTTGGGGCTATGAGTCCCTCCCACCCCCTCTGTTTTCTCGACCTCCCTAGCCATAAACCCCGAGTACCCCATGGTTGTATTGGGACCTAGGAATTGCATAATGATCCTAGAAGTTATTCAGGAAGTTATCCCTGAAATAGCTCATATAAAAAGAACAGTAGGAGACATATGAAGACGTATAAGATCGCATCCATTCCAGGTGACGGCATTGGCAAAGAAGTCGTCCCAGAATGCGAGAAGGTATTGAATGCCTTAAGCAAAAAACATCCTGAAGTCGCTTTCCAATTCGAGCACTTTGATTGGGGTGGCGATTACTACCGCAAGCACGGCATCATGATGCCCGAGGATGGTCTTGAACCTTTGCGCTCTAAAGATGCGATTTTGTTCGGCTCAGCTGGCGACCCTAAGATTCCAGATCACATTACTTTGTGGGGCTTGCGTCTCAAAATTTGTCAGGGCTTTGATCAATATGCAAACGTACGCCCTACGCGCATTCTTCCTGGCATTGAAACGCCACTACGTAATTGCAAACCAGATCAGCTGGATTGGGTGATCGTGCGCGAGAACTCTGAAGGCGAATACTCTGGTGTAGGCGGCCGAGCACACCAGGGTCACCCCATCGAAGTAGCTTCAGATATGAGCATCATGACTCGCGTTGGAGTAGAACGCGTACAGCGCTTCGCCTTTAAGTTGGCGCAGTCACGCCCTCGCAAGCACCTGACTGTCATCACTAAATCTAATGCGCAGCGCCATGGCATGGTGATGTGGGATGAGATCGCCAATATCGTTGCCAAAGATTTTCCGGATGTCACTTGGGATAAAGAATTGGTTGATGCCGCTACTGCGCGTATGGTCAATCGCCCAGAATCTTTAGACACCATCGTTGCCACCAACTTACATGCAGACGTCCTCAGTGATTTGGCGGCTGCATTAGCCGGTAGCCTAGGTATTGCACCTACCGGAAACCTCGATCCAGAGCGTCGCTATCCATCCATGTTTGAACCGATTCATGGTTCTGCTTTTGACATTATGGGTAAAGGTCTTGCCAATCCAATTGGCACCTTTTGGTCAGCAGTGATGATGCTCGACTTCCTGGGTGAAAAAGCGCTCGGTGTAAAGTTAATGGCAGCCATTGAAAAAGTGACCGCCAATCCAAAGTTACATACGCGTGATTTAGGCGGCACAGCCATGATGAGTGATGTTACTAATGCAGTCATTGAGGAGATTTCTAAATGAAGCCGTTTAAATTACTAAGTAGATTGCTGAGTATTGGCCTAGTCTCACTTGGCTTGCTATCCGGCGCGCATGCTCAACCTTTCCCCGATAGAACCATTCAGTACATCATCCCCTTCCCACCTGCTGGTGAGTCTGACCTGGTAGCGCGCTATCAAGCCGACATCTCAGCTAAGAAATTCAAACAGCCGATGGTAGTTATGAACCGTGCTGGTGCTGGTGGTGCATTGGTATGGAGCACCATGAATACCTATCCCGCTGACGGTACAACGGTAGTGGGCGTGAATATCCCCCACACTATCTTACAGCCGCTACAGGAGGGGATTCAGTACAAGACTGAAGACATTAATGCGATCTACTACTACCACTTCACCCCTGATGCTTTGATGGTTTCCGCGGATAGTCCTTACAAGACCTATCAAGAATTTATTGCGGCCGCCAAAAAAGATCCCGGCAAGATGACGCTTGCTGGATCCGCACAGTTCTCAGCTAACCATATGGCAGTCGAGCGGCTCAATAAACTTGCTGGCGTCAAAATTACTTACGTTCCCTTTAAAGGCACGGGTGATTTAATTACCGCCCTGATTGGAATGCACGTTGATGGTGCTATGGGTTATCTGCCTTTAGCCATTCAACAAAAAGGGAAAGTGCGTACGCTAGCAATTGCTACTGAGAAACGTAATCCCGCTCTACCAGACGTACCGACCTTTAAAGAGCTGGGGTTGAACTGGGTAGACGGCGCTTATCGTGGCGTTGCCGTGCCCAAAGCAACCCCGCTGATATTGCAGCAAAAAATGTCTGATTACTTCGCACAGCTCAATGCCGATCCCGAGACTAAAAAGAAATTGGAAGATGCTGGCTTTGTGATTGTGGATGTTCCTCTAGCAAAGATGCCGGCATTCATGAAAGAGAAAACAGCTCAAGCCATGGATGATGCTAAGAATGCTGGGATGATTAAGTAAGACTTTAACTTCCTTAAATAAAAAACCACCGCATGTTCGGTGGTTTTTTATTGGCTGCTTGCTTTCTGTTTTAGCAAAAAGCAAAAGCGAGAATTGCCGGATCGTCTAGAAAAGCATTGGATAGGTAAACACTGGCTCGGAAGAGCCAGGGCTGCGCAACTTCTACTAGCTCGAGAATGAAGGGGAAACGTTCCATATTCCAATGATAGTGCTTCATGCCCTTCCTAACCACTCCTTTATTGGAATTCCCATAATTTTTGTAGTTATATTAATTCATTGATGTTATGATTTAACGTAACTACAATATTTCCGATGAAATTCACTTATGATTCGGCAAAAAATGATTCAAACCTTTCAAAACATGGCCTACCCCTTTCAGATGCAAAGCTACTTGATTGGAATGCCGCCTATAGCTGGGTCGACCAAAGAAAAGATTATGGTGAAGAAAGGCGCATTGCCCTGATTCCAAATAATCAACGCGTGTATTGCGTGGTTTATGTTGAATCAAAAATAGTAATCAGAATTATTAGCCTAAGAAAAGCAAACGCCCGTGAGGTAAATTTTTATGAAGAAAAAACTAATTAGACCGAGTGCCAAAGAGGATGCTGCAATTACCAAGGCAGCCCTATCCGATCCTGACAACCTGCCCATCACAGAAGAAGAGTGGAATGAAATTAAACACCGAGCGGTTCGGGGCAGAGGGAGACCCTTAGGCAGTGGAGCTAAAGAGCAGGTTACCCTAAGAATTGATAAGGAAACTTTAGATTTTTATAAATCCAAGGGGGAAGGCTGGCAAACTTTTATCAATCAAGTCCTTGGTGAAGTGAAAAGAGAATCCAAATCAATATCTACTGTTGAAAAGAAGTTGAGCAAAGGCGCTTTAATGACCAACAAATTCAAGGCTGCAGCTTAAGGATTTACCTTACTTCGACTATCTCACCCTTGGACGAAATCAAGTAAGCCTTGTTTGGCTTGTCTTTTCTAATTCGGGTTAACTCAGCCTGGTAGCCCTGTAACTGCTTGCGGTACTTTTCATATTTCTCGCTACCCAGCTCTGGGATAGTGAGCTTGTAATCGATGATGGCCAAATGGTCGCCAAACTCCACCAAGCGATCCATGCGATATCTCTTGCCATCCTTGCTAGAGATATCTAGTTCATTCCACGCTTGTAGCCATTCACGCGAGGCAAGATAGCGCTTAAGTTCGGGAGCCTCTAGCACTGTTTTTGTGCGAGCGATCAGCGTTTTTGCATGCTCCTCATCTACCCCTAGCCAATTCATCAGCTCTTGCTCGCTTGGCATGGGTGGCTTTATTTGATTACTGGAGTCTGGAGTAAGGAACTCAAGTAACTTATGGAGGTTCGTGCCGTCTTCTAAGATTTCTGGATCGAGCTCCTCTACCCACTCGCCCTCGCCCGCAAATACTTCAACTGTGACGCCGCTTTCAATATCAGACAGCATTTGCATATGACTTTCTTGTGCGGGATTCCAGTCCAAGACAAAATCCTCGACCACGTTTTCTTGACTAGGTTTTATAGCCTCAGCCTCTTCTGTAGCTGCAACCTGGTGGTTGACCTGATATACAGTCAACCCTGCATTGCTCGCCTTGCCATACCAAGAGGCTTTATCTAAGCCGCTAGGATTATTGGCAGTTGGTTTTTGAGCATCACCACCAATCCATAAACCCTGGCGTGCACGGGTCATTGCAACATAAAGCAAGTTCCAGTTTTCTTTTTCACCAATTTGTTTCTCAGCCTCATTGATCTCAGCGCGAGGGCTAGTCAATGTTTTAGACGTAAACAACGATAGATGTGATGGCCCCTCTTCTTGCGGAGACCAGTCTATCAATACTCCGCTGTAATCCACATTAGTATCGGTATTGTTTGCATCGAGAATGATGACAAAAGGTGATTCCAAGCCCTTGGCACCATGAATAGTCATCAAGCGCACACGCTTATGACGATCCTCTTCTGACATCTCACTCTCTTCATTCACATCAGCCAAGTTCTCATCACTTGCCGCATCTACATCACCTTCATCGGGAGTTTCATCATCGTCCCCGCGGCGCTTAATGTTCATTTCCTGAATAAAGCGACTCAAGCTTGGGTACTGACCTCCATCTTGATTGAGTGCCACCTCTAAGAATGCATCTAAATTTGCCAAGACCTGAGGTCGATCGAGGTCCTGACAGACCGCAGCGTATTTCAGGCGCACATCTCCCTCTTGGTAAATACGATCAAGCAGGTCATGCACTGGCAAGCGCTCACCTAAAAGATGCCAATGCTTTAAGTAACGCGCAGCCACTTGTAGCTTGGCATCCCTACTGTCTTGCAATGCATCCCACCAGGAGCGGTAATGGCCAGAAGTCATCGCCACTGCCAATTGCTGCATTTGTTTTTCTGTAAAACCAAAAATCGGGGTTCTGAGCACCTGCGCCAATGGCAAGTCATGGCGAGGGGTTACTAGTACAGTCAGCAAAGCAATCAGGTCGTCTATCTCAAGAGTATTGAGTAGACCGCCTAGGCGAGGACTCTCATAGGCAAGCTTCACATCACGCAAAGCCCTTTCGTATTGGGGTAGATATTTACGCCGCTTGACGAGTAATAAAAAATCACTTGCTCTGGCGTCTCGCCATATTTCCTTGCCACCCTCTTTATCGGCAACTTTTCGGGTTGCAATCACTTCTTGAATGAGCCGTGCTACCAACTCACCCTCATGCTGACGCTGAATCACTCCAACAGTTTCACTTGAATCCGCAATGGCACCATCAAAAGCGCTACCTTCTCGCAACTCTTGAGTCTGTTCCACATAAGGAATCAGCGGTAGTAAATAAATTTCGCCTTGTTGGGCATAAACGTCGGAGGGCTTGCCCTCAACAGGAGCAGTCCAAAGCGTTTGCTGTTCTGAGTATGGGTAATCGGGGGGAACTTGCTCACCCTGAAAGATTACATTTACTGCTTTATTGATTTCACCTGCATTACGGCGCGTTTTATCCTGCTCAATGTAAACGGCGGCATGGTATTGATGCAAAAACTGGGCTGCACTTACAAATAATCTCGGATCAGCGCGACGGAAGCGATAAATCGACTGTTTGGGATCACCCACAATAAAGACTTTTGGCCTCTCATCACCCTCGCTATAACCCGCCAACCAAGCTCGCAGAATTTGCCATTGCAGCGGATTGGTATCCTGGAACTCATCAACCAATATTTGCTTGTATTTAGCATCCAAGCGAGATTGAAGATAGGCAGCATTAGCGGCATCGCTCATCAGCAAACTGACACCAAGCTCTAAGTCATCGAAATCACGCACGCGCATATTTTCTTTTTGAGCGTTGGCGTGCGCCATCATGGATTGATTTAGAGCAAACCAGGCTTCATTGATTGCGAAGATATCCCGCTCTGCTTGCCATAGCAGATATTCCTCAAAAGCATGGCCCCAATTTTGCTTAATGGCGATGTGCTCATCAATACGATGAGCCTCACCCATCTTCTCAAGATATTTCTTCGCTTCACCTAAAGCCTTGTCGTTATTGCTACGGTATTTTGGCTCCTTGGTTAAGAAGGTAGTTTGAAAATTAACTGCGACCTCAGACACGTCGCCAGAATTCTCTTTACAGGCAATTGCGGGAAGCAAGTATTTCAGAAGATCACTATCTTTTACGCTGCTATTTTCAAAACAGCGTGCTAAAAACTGTAAGTCTGCCAGCGCATTAGGCGCATTCCACTGAGCTAGCAATGGATTAGGTAAATTCAGTTTATTTAGGGATTGCTTTAGATGCCCTATTGGGGTGATACCCGCTTGCTCGCATTGCTTTGCAAAAAAAGTCCATGCACCTCTTTGTTTAAAGAGACTACTTTTACCCATTAAGAGTTTTTGGGTTTCATGTGAGCCCAAATGATTCAGCAAAACGTCGTAATGCGCTTTCAATTCTGGAGTGAGATCACCCCACCAATCATCAAGACACTCCTCTTGCAGTCGCTTAGCATCTTCACGCAACTTAAACCCTGGCTGAATGCCCATTGATACTGGAGCTGCGCCCAGCAACCTGCCAAACCAACCATGAAAGGTATCAATCACAATTGGTTGTGGGTTTGCCAGCACCTGTTCATAAAGTGCTTTAGCCTTGGGCAGGTATTTTTCAGTCTGCTCTTTTTCTATACCCCGAGTGGTTAGCTCTTTCATCAAAGAGACATCATCACTTTTTGAAAATTGTTCGAGCAATCCATATAGGCGGTCACGCATTTCTTGCGCCGCTTTGCGTGTAAACGTGAGTGCGAGTATCTCTTGTGGCTTCACATCATCGAGCAACAGCCGCACCATCCGGGCCACCAATAACCAAGTCTTGCCACTGCCTGCGCAAGCCGACACAACGACCGAACGCTGTGGATCACAAGCAAGCCTCTCTGAATAAGGCTGCTTCTCTGGCAACGCGTTAATCTGATCGCTCACCAAATCCCCTTCCTGCAAATGCCTCTTGCTTCGCAGTATTGGCACACCCCATCTGGAGCAAATGCTTGCATGGGCTTTTTAGCCCAAAGCTGCTCTACATCTTCTGTAATTTGCTCAGAAAACTGTTGCATCATTTCTGGCATATCAACTACCTCTTGGCTGCGCAGCGCTTTTTGCTCGCCTTTAGAGATATCCGCCTTCAAGGCCACCCATTCGGCTTGCTGTACCTGATGTCCACTCAGCTTATGGCTTTCTTGACCCTCATTGGCGGCCTGAGCGTAGATCAATAGCTGTGGATCATCCAGAATATGCTCAGCCCTTACTTTGACTCTCTCAAAACGTTGATTTTTATAGTCGATCACTGAGGCAAACTTGTTGTTATCTACATTGACGTCGTAACGATCGGCATAACCTTCAATACGAATGATCTTGGGATTGCCATCTACATCTTTAAATGGCAAATCAAAGCCAACTTTGACTTCGCCATCGAAATATTGCCAACCTGCTAACTCACGTTGCAACTGCCAATCTACAAAACTAGGAATTTGTTTTTGCCAATCCCTTAACGCACCCATCACTCTTGCATCACCCTCAATCAAAGAAGCAAACTCTTGCTCTGAATAAACGCTTAAGACTTGTTCCATCCAAGCACGTCTTTGATCTGAATTGGTTTTTAGAGCGGGATTGGTATGCTCTTGGGTTTTGAGTGCTTGGTAGAAACGCTTGAGCAATTTATGCAATGTCTGTCCTGCCAACGAAGCGTCAAAGCCCTCATCAAACTCTTTATTCTTACGTAAGCCTAGCAGACTGCGGACGTAATATCGATATGGGCAATCCCGCAGAGCCTTATAGGCGCTGGGACTCATCGATAGCGGCATGGGTAGATCTTCTTCAAAATGCGCAACCGCCATCTTCATTGGCGCAGCTTCAAAAGCGCGCTTGCTTAATTGAGTTGTTTTCGCTTCCCACTCAATTTGATTTTGCAAACGCTGTATCCAAGCGGAAGGTCTCAGCGGCTCACCATTATTGCTTTTACTTTGCCAGAGTAAATCGACATTGGTGCATGACACCAGAAGTTGTGAGAGATCCCTGGCCTGCTGTACAAACTGCATTGCTATCGTCGAGGTCTTTAATAGCTGATTTAGTGCATCTGAAAAAAATAATGGTGGCTCGGAATACGCTGGTAACTGTTGTTCATCGCAACCCACTACCACTACCGCTTCGAAGTTACGCATACGCGTAGAACTCAGCGGCAAAATACTCAGCGTCGCTTTAGCCTCTTTGCCAGCCTCTTGATAACTAGCACCCTCAATGACGGTTTTAAGCAAACTAAGCCACTCACTCAAGCGAATAGGCGCCTCCTGATACTGCGCCTTACTTAAATCAAATGTCTTGAGGACATCTAGCAATTGCTTGCCAGCCGAATCTTTCTCAAGGCTTTGAACCATGCCAGTCGCCTGGAGATTGGCCTGCAGGTGAGCGTACGCTTTACTGCAATCAAACTTGAGTGTTAACCACTCATGATGGCGCTCTCTGACAAACTGTAATAACTCAAATAATGCAGCACTAGGTAATGCGCTAGATGTTTTTACTGCGTTCTCTTGCGCGCCCTCTATAGCTAGGTGAAAGGTTTTCCAACCAGACTCTGCCTTACTGCCTACCAGGATATCTTCAAGCTCTGCAATGAGTCCGATGCAGACCTCTGCATCTCGATTCAAAATCTTTCCAAGATCTAAAAAAGGATTCTGTAAAAACTCAAGCAAGGCTTTTGCACTAGGCCCATCTTTTGGCGCTTTAATGAGTTCTAACCAACTATTGAGTGCAGCTGCGGCACGCGTAGTGGATAACTTCCAACCAGTTTCGTCTCGAATGTTGAGTGCTGGGCCTAATCTTGAAAGCAGGGCACGCACCCTTCTGGCCACCAAGCGATCTTGCGCAACCAGTGCCAACTGAGTTTTTCCATCAATCAGATGTTGCTCTATTGTTTTGGCAGCAGCCCACGCCAGCTCCTCGAAGCGTTTAGCTGCAATCAGCCGCCAACCCTTGCTATGGGCTTGCTTAACATTCCTGAGCGCCTCTGCCTGCGCATCACTAATACCAATTGTCTCTGCCCATAAGCCCACATCACTCCAGCTCATCCTTGCCTCTACCACAGGGGCATATTGGGCATACTCGGCCAGCAGAGTTCCGATGATCTCTTGATCGATGGGAGTCGGATCAGCAGTCTCTACCCATATTAGAGGTCTTGCGGGATTTGCATTCTTAGCAGCCTCGAGATGAGCCGCCATTGCAAAATGATCACGAAATGCTGGATCGCTCACACTCGCGGTGTAGCGCCAAAATGTGAGCAAGACCTTAGTCTCTTGATCAACAACCTTACGTGCCATTCCTGAGTAGACTTTAGCAACAGTACTGTCGAGTAAATCCTGCGCCCGACTCAGACAGATCTCGCCGAGAGTACTTTTCTCATTCCGATTATTTTGAATGAATTCATGAATTTGTTTTTGCAGTTGTGGACTCACTGCAGTTGATAAGGTGTCACATGCTTCAACGATTGCCTGCGCTAGACCCCACGCACCAGATTCTGTTTCGGCTTTAAACCATGACTGCAGATCTTCGTGTTTGCGCAAAGTGGCATATACCCCCAACCATCTCTCTAAATCACTTTGCTTCTTTGGAAATTTCCATGCGCCTGGCGCAGCTTCCAACCAATCTGTAAAGCTGATGACTTGAGGTAAGAATGCGATGTTGCCTCGAAGATCTTTGGGTCGGTTTAATTCAAGAGCTGCCCTAACCCCGATTAAGGGTCCCGCAGTACTCAGAACCACTAGGGGGCGCTGATTGGTTTGCACTGCACAATCCCAGATGCCTTTTGCCAATTGGGTAAGCGCTTGGCTATTGGGCGTAATTGCCCAAGCCTGTGGCTGCTTTTGGTCAGAAAGAATTGGGAACGGCTGGGACATTAATTGGGTAATTTATCTATTTTGAGCAGAACGTTCCGCTTATTGCTAATATAAGCGTTGTAACGACATAATTAAATAACTCGCTAAATAAGTCTAAATAAGGAATTTTCATGAGTGCCGGCATTAAATATGTAACTGACGCCTCTTTCGAACAAGACGTCCTCAAGTCCGATAAACCTGTTCTGCTCGACTTCTGGGCTGAGTGGTGCGGTCCTTGCAAAATGATTGGTCCGATCCTGGAAGAGCTCGCTGGCGAGTATGGCGACAAGATACAGATCGCAAAAATGAACGTAGATGAGAACCAAGGCGTACCTGCCCAGTTCAATATTCGCGGTATTCCTACCCTAATCCTCTTCAAAAATGGCACTGTGGCTGCTCAAAAAGTAGGCGCTTTGGCCAAATCTCAGTTGACTGCATTTATTGATAGTCATCTGTAAATAGTCTCGGACCACAGGTTCACCAGCTGAGCCTGTGGCTTTTACCGCTTTAAACGCTTGTCACACCCATTTTTTGGTGTAGTATTACTCAAACGCACTAATCAGTGCTCCGATTTTCAGCAATTTACCTCCCCCTTCTTTTAGCAAATTCCAAAATTCTGTTTTTCCACATCTGCGTGATCTAAATCAGCGCAGCGATACCCCAAAACAAATTCATCAACACCCGAGAACCACATGCAATTAACTGAACTCAAAGTCCTCCACGTATCCGCTCTGCTTGAAATGGCAGCTAGCTTGGAGATTGAAAATACACAACGGATGCGCAAACAAGAATTAATGTTTGCCATTCTGAAAAAACGTGCGAAGGCTGGCGAAACTGTTTTCGGCGATGGCACTTTGGAAGTACTGCCTGATGGCTTTGGTTTCTTACGCTCTCCTGAAGCCTCTTACATGGCTTCTCCTGACGATATTTATATCTCCCCTGCGCAGATTCGTCGCTTTAACTTGCACACTGGAGACAGCGTTGAAGGTGAAGTACGTACACCTAAAGATGGTGAGCGTTACTTTGCTTTGGTAAAGGTAGACAAGATCAACGGTTTAGCTCCAGAAGCCCTCAAGAACCGCATCATGTTCGAGAACTTAACGCCGTTACACCCGAATCGCGTGATCAGCTTAGAGCGTGATATCAAGGCCGAAGAGAACCTTACTGGCCGCATCATCGACATGATCTCCCCGATTGGTTACGGCCAACGTGGCTTGATCGTGGCCTCACCAAAATCAGGTAAGACCGTGATGATGCAGCACATTGCTCATGCCATTGCCGCCAATAATCCTGAAGCGATTTTGATTGTGTTGCTCGTTGACGAGCGTCCTGAAGAAGTAACTGAGATGCAACGCTCCGTTCGCGGTGAAGTTGTTGCCTCCACCTTTGATGAGCCAGCAGTACGTCACGTTCAAGTTGCCGAGATGGTGATTGAAAAAGCCAAGCGCTTGGTTGAGATGGGCAAAGATGTGATCATCTTGTTAGATTCGATTACTCGTCTTGCACGCGCATACAACACTGTTGTTCCTTCATCAGGCAAAGTACTCTCTGGTGGTGTAGATGCCAATGCATTGCAACGTCCAAAACGTTTCTTTGGTGCCGCCCGTAATATTGAAGAAGGCGGTTCATTAACCATCATCGCAACCGCTCTGATTGAAACTGGTAGCCGTATGGATGACCTCATCTATGAGGAGTTCAAAGGCACCGGCAATATGGAAGTTCACCTTGAGCGTCGTTTGGCTGAGCGTCGTGTTTACCCATCGATTAACCTCAATAAGTCTGGCACCCGCCGTGAGGAGCTCTTGGTTAAAGCTGAGAACCTCCAGAAGATCTGGGTATTGCGTAAATTGCTGGCCGATATGGACGATATCGAGGCGATGAACTTCATCGTAGATAAGCTCAAATCGACCAAAAATAATGGTGAATTCTTCGACTTAATGCGTCGCGGAGGCTAATTTAGGGGTCTAGAGGGCTGTTTCAGCCCTTTTTGGACACCTAAACAGCGCTTTGTTGTTGATTTCATGGCATAATTTCGCCTTTACCGCTTTTAAAACCTGGGAAAGTATTTCAGCCAATTTGGCTCAAACGGCTCCCCGCTCATAGGACTCAACATGAAACCTGGCATTCACCCCGAATATCGTGAAATCGTCTTTGTAGACGTTTCCAATAACTTCAGCTTCAAGACTCGCTCCACTATGTCTACTAGAGAGACAATCAAGTGGGAAGATGGCAATGAATATCCATTAGCCAAGATTGAGACTTCATCTGAATCACACCCTTTCTACACTGGTACCCAGAAAATTATGGATACCGCTGGTCGTGTTGAGAAATTCCGTCAGAAATTCGGTACTAAGGCTGTTGCTAAAGCTACCGGTGATGGCGCTGCTAAAACAGCTGAGAAAAAAGCTGCTGCTGCAGAAGCTAAAGCTGCTGAAAAGCCAGCTAAGAAGAAGGCTTAAACCACTTCTATTCGCGGGGTATGTTAAATACCTGCTCTGCGAGATAATCAAGGCAGCGTTTGCTGCCTTTTTTATTTTGAACTTCACCCATGGTCAAACTTACCGCCGCCGCCACTAAATCTATTCCGCGCATTATTATTTTTGCGCTGACCTTAGTTTATGGTTTCGCCGGTCTCTTCTTTAGGGATCCCTGGAAGAATGAAGATGCCATAGGCTTTGGTGGCATGTGGACACTTTTTCGTGGTAACTCCTTAGACTGGATAGTTCCTCATTTAGCTGGACGCGACATCTCTCTGGGCGCACCCTTACCTTATTGGATGGGCGCCACACTCATTGAGTGGTTTGGTCCATTCATTGGCGCCGCTAACGCTGCACGCTTATACGCAGCCATCTGCTTCTTCTCTGCTGCATTAGCAATTTGGTATGCCACCTATTTATTAGGTCGTCGTCGTGAAGTGCAGCCGATGGCATTGGCCGTTGGTGGTCAGCCTGATTTAAAGAGCTACGGCATGACCTTGGCTGATGGTGCGCTGCTCATTTTCTTGGCGTGCGTAGGTCTAGCGCAACGCGCCCATGAAACAACGCCAATGATGGCGCAGCTCATGGGTATCAGCATCGTTCTTTACGGTACAGTCCGCGGCTTAGATAAACCTTGGCAAGGTGGTTTCTGGACTGGCCTTGGTATTGCCATCGTCGCCCTATCAAGCAATCTCACACTCAGCTTAATCATTGTTACCTCTACCATCATTGCGGTCATTGCTAGCAATGCGAAGTTGCGCTTTCGCTGGACGCTGACTAGTACCGTTTTAGGTTTGATCGGTTTTGCGATTTGGCCTCTGATTTGGTATCTAGCTGATCTGCCAGTGCAATGGCGTCACATCGCTGAAGAGGGCTGGCGCAATGTACCGGAAATGCGCGCTACTCCATCCATTGAATCACTGGGTTTCTTGAGTGTGAACTTCTGGGCTTACGCTTGGCCTGTCTGGCCGCTCGCAATCGTTTCCCTTGCGCACTGGGGTCGCATTAAAGAATCAGGCACATGGCGCGCGCCCCATCTTTGCATTCCTCTGAGCTTATTCATCGGTAGCTTAATTTATGTTTTGTTCCGCCTCGAAGCTAACGAACATGACTTAATGATCTTAATTCCAAGTCTTTCGATTATTGCCGCATTTAGTCTGCCCGTTCTCAAGCGAAGCGTCATTAGCTTTATTGACTGGTTTGCAATGTTTAGCTTTACGCTGATCGCGCTGGCCATTTGGATTATTTGGCTCGCCAAAGTGACTGGCTATCCAGAATCTACAGCTGCCAATATTGCACGCCTACTTCCTGGATTTACTGGTCAATTTAATGTCTTAGCCTTTATCGTGGCTCTTGCTACTACGGGTGTTTGGCTTGCAGTAGTTCGCTGGAGAACTTCTCGGGCCCCGAAAGAAATTTGGCGCTGTCTCATCATCTCAGCATCCGGCACCACTTTAATGTGGGTGCTACTGATGTCTTTATGGCTCCCTACCATTAACTATGCGAAAACCTATCGTCAGGTTTCTGCGCGATTGGCGCAAGTAATCCCCGCTGGTGGCGGCTGCATAGACACTAGCAATCTAGGGCCTGCACAGCTCGCCTCTTTTGAATACTTCTCCAAGCTCAATTTGCGAGATGACCCCAATTGCCCATGGATGCTGACCCACAGCCAATCCGAAGCAAAGGCATATGCAGAGCTAAATAATAAAAAGCTCACACTGCTCTGGGAAGATCGTCGCGCTGCTGACCGCGATGAACGCCTGCGTCTCTACGAAGTTATCCCGGAATAATTCGTGCTGCACTTTAAACTATCGCGCCTTCGCGAGGACATCCCCTCTTTACTAAAACTAGCTGGACCTCTTTTAGTTGGTCAGCTTGCTGTAATCGCATTTGGCGTGCTTGATACTGCGATGACGGCTCGTTATTCAGCCGATGATTTAGCGGCGCTGGCAATGGCATCAGCTATCTTCATCAGCATTTACGTAGGCCTCACTGGAGTGATCTCGGCGCTTGCACCAATTGCAGGACAACTCTTTGGCGCTAAACGTTTTGGAGAAATCGGTGAAGAAGTGCGGCAAGCAGCTTGGCTTGCTTTAGGTCTCACGATTTTGGGCTGCTTCATTTTGCTCAATGCAGATCACTTGCTAGCTATTTCCCGAGTCAATGATGCTATTGAAGGTAAAGCGAAGTTATATCTGAACATTCTGGCAATTGGCTTACCAGCCAGCATGGCTATGCGCGTGTTGATGGCGCTGCACAATGCTGTCTCACGCCCCACCGTCATCACGGTTGTACAAATTATTGGCTTAGGACTTAAGCTACCCTTAAACCTACTTTTTATTTATGGAGGCTTAGGCATAGAGGGCATGGGTGGGCCAGGCTGCGCTGTAGCTACCGTCATCATTAACTGGTCTTGGCTACTCATGACTCTAGGCTTTGTTTTATTTGATCGATTTTATAAACCATTTAAGATCTTTGCTCGCTTTAGCATGCCCGATTGGCATCGTATCTGGACATTATTAAAACTTGGCGCACCTATTGGCTTTAGTTACTTGATTGAAGTAACTTCTTTCACGTTTATGTCGCTATTTATTGCCCGCCTCGGAACCACGGCATTAGCAGGCCATCAAATCGTAGCCAATATGGGAACTGTCATCTACATGGTGCCGCTATCCCTCTCCATTGCGACCATGACCTTAGTGTCACAATCTATTGGTGCTAACAAACCCGAGCGTGCCGAAGAGATCGGTTGGTCATCCGTCTTTTTTACCACCACGCTGTGCATCATTATTGGTATCGCGGTTTGGATTTTCAGAATACAGCTATTGGATTTATACGATCCACCAGCAGAGGTGAAGGTGTTCTCTATCCCCCTCTTCTTATTTATAGCCTTCTATCAAGTATTTGATGCCCTTCAAGTTACCGCAGCATTTATTCTGCGGGCCTATCGCATTGCTTTTTGGCCGATGTTGATTTATGCAGGCTCACTTTGGGGCGTAGGCCTTGGTGGCGGCTACCTCATGGGTTTTAATGTATTTGGCAATACGCCAGAATTCCTACAAGGCGCCAATGGCTTTTGGGCTGGCAACAGCTTAAGTCTGGGCTTAGCTGCGTGCTTTTTGCTCTATCTCTTTAGAAGAACGGCGGAGCGCTATGAGAAGACGCATCCGCCGGTACAGGTTTAAGACAAACTACTTTGAGTCTCTTACTTATAAACCTTCAAAGTAGAAGCATCGTCATTTAAACGGGTTTTGAGGTTACGCAACTGCCCTGCCGAACCAGGGTTGTTAGTAATAAAGTTTTGATCAGCCAAATGCTTGCGTACATCTTCAGCCAAATCCAATGAAGCCAACTTCATTAACTTGGCATTACTCGGTTTATATCCAGTGTCTCTGCCATCGATTTGGACGTCCTTACCTTCACCAGAAGCTACAAACGATGCAACGATTTGCGTTGTCTTGGTGTCGACAATATTAAAGTCCACCGTTACTTCAAGCGTCATCTGTTGCGAGGTAGATTTGGTTCCAGGAATATCAGATACATTATCCGTGCTAGAGACTTCTGCCAACACACCATATAAAACATAGTCTGCATCACCGAAATCCCCAGCCTTAATACGTTTCACAATATCGAAGTACTCGTCACCTTGATTAGGAGCTGCAGGAGTGGATTTAGCCTGGACCACTTTATAACCAGACTTGATGAGTAAGCCACGAATCGGGTTAGCTAAATAACGTAACTCACCATACTCATAATTACTTTGATAGCCAGACCTCTTCATACTTTCAGCATTGGTACTTGAAGAGCTATTACTTGGTATCCCAGCATCAACAACAGGCACGGGCGGTGAGGTTGTTCCTGAGCTGGTAGCTTTTGGATCAGATAAATCAGTGAACTTTACTGGGAACGCAGATGAATTTGCACCACCAGTAATGGCAGAGGCATTTGCTTTATCGGCATCCACTTCAATTGTCTTGGGCGTAATCACAGAGGTGATGCTATTACCAGTAGTTGCTCTGGTTTCTTCGATGAATGTTAAGTTCTTACCTTCTTTCTTAAAGTAGATATCAGTGACTGCAATTGACTTGGAATCGGCCTTTAAGGCCTCAGCACTGATGACGGGATTTTTAGGTGGGTCTGCTGGCACTTGGCCAATATACGCAGATTCCACGGGAGCAGGCGGCTTGCTAGCACAGCCAGCCAAAAGAACCAGGCTCATCCCCGTACAAGCTAATAATATTTTTTTCATGTATTGCTCAATTCTTTATGGTGTTGAGTTGCGTATTAGCGCGTAGCAGTCTTACGAATCTCTTTTTCATCAGCCCACTCGAGCAAACCGGATTCGTTGTTAATGAGATTGAGATTAAATACGTAATAAACGTCTTTCACATCCTTGGTGTTTTTGACAATAGAAGCGATCGATCCTTCGATACGATACTGAGCGCCCTGCATATTGCCGGTCTTAGCAATCGTGCTGTTCTTATATAAACCTGACTGATTTTGACGCTTGAGCTCTTCAGTCTGATTTTGCATTTCAGAAACGCTCACTGCAAATCGCACTTGACCGCTCTTCATTAACTGCGTGCGGATCTTATCGGTAATCACACGCGTATCGATATATTCAGAAGTCTTATTCTTCACGTCTGCAAGCGTCACAATAGGCGCATCTTTGCTTCCAGAGATGGCCTTAGACTGGAGCAGTGATCTTGTCATTGCCTCGGCAATCATCTGTAGATCAGTTGATCCGTAGTTTGCATTAACGGTCTCTACCGCCTTCGCATCACCGTAACGAACCTGTGGTCCTGAGCATGCAGCAAGCGCTACTACTGATAATGCAATAGCAGACAAGCGAATAGTTTTAGTGTTCATGATCATCCTTAATAAGCCTAAATCTTTTTAATATTAAATAGTTAATTGATTTTTATTTGTATTGATTTAATTCAAAACGAAAGTCAGTAGCATCCGGCGTTGGGGCAATTCCCATGATAACGGTCGACTGCCCCTTACCTACCGTTACAGGCTTCCATGGCTCTTCATCTGTTACAGCCATACCGTTTTTACCAATCCATTTAAATCGATAAGATACGAGATTGGATTTGCTGTCATTCTGTATGGTTACCTGCGCTGTTAATACGCCATTGCGCATCAAACTACGCATATCAGTAATTTGAATGCTATCCGTATCACCCATGCGTACCGTCATGTCCTTCATGGATGGCGTTGAGCTACATGCAACAAGAGCAAGTGCTGTCATCAGGATTGCAAGGTATTTTTTCATCTGGGTCTTTCCTAATTAAAAAGCTGCTGAAAGCTATTCAACAGATTGGGTGGCTCATAAGGCCTCACCCCTTCCATATTACCGCTAGCAGGGATATTGTTGGGGGTGGGATTGGGGGTTGAAATAGGGGCAGGAAGCACAGGGCTAGTTTGTGCTACTGGGGTAGTTGTTACCACGGCTGAGGCAGACTCTTCGGGCAGCGGATCCTGAAAGCCTCCCCATAGTTTCTTAAAACCTGCAAATGCACCCTCAGATGGTTTAGGTTCAACGAGAGCAGGTTGTGGGCTTGCTGGCGAGATGGCGGCTGGAGATGCGACTATTGGAGTACCAACAACAGGATCTTTGGGAGGAAGCCCAGTAGGGTCATTCGAGGTCAGTACAGTTGCCCTATTTCTAAACATGCGGATATAAACCACGTTGTACCCGCCTACTAAGTTAACAGTTTGAGATGCGGTTACGCCCGATGGCAAAGTGTATTTCAGAACAGTTGGTCCAATCGGCAGACCCATTCTGGCCATGTATGTTTGCGCGGGCAAAGTTGACCAATGACGCACATCAGTCACATTGATTGCTTGCAAGCTATATCCCGTAATCATTCCTGCAATCGCGCCAATCAGAGCAGCGCTACCATTGTTCTGATTGTTCTGATTGCTCTGGCTTCGCTTGTTAGCCGCTTGCTGGGCAGCTCGATCCGCCGCATATTGTGCAGCCAAAGAGACTAAGGCTCTAGAGGATGCTCTTAAAACATAGGCTGGCATCTCATCACGCAAGTTCTTGCGAGCCATAGCATCAATATTGGCAACCAACTCTGGATTAGCCACTTTATCGCCTAACTGAACCATGGTTGGCCTGAAACGCTCAGTAGATTTTTCGATCACCGGAAAGGTTAAAGTCACTAACTTTGGATTACCGCCCAGATTAAAAGACTGGCTAATTTGATAAGGAATAATTTTGGGCATGTAACCCGTATCAATAATGATCAAGGTATCAGCAAACGTTTTTCTACCTTGATTGGCAATATTGGAGTCCAACTTAGCAATACTGGTTTTAAAGAAGTTGACTTGTGGTCGTAACTCAATTGCCAAGCGATAACCTGGCGCAGCTAGACTTGCCTCTCCTTGTGACTCGTGAATAAAACCAGACAGGTAATATGCTGCGGGGTTCTGATAGGAGTTCTTAAGGCTACGCGTTTCCTCGTCATCCAATAGATTGATTGGGTAACCGCTAATACTTTCAATACGGCTAGATGCACCTTGAGTATTGGGATTATTTTGCTGCTCCTGCTCTACCTTGGAGACTGCGGCCACCCTACTCTGTATTAACTCCTCAATCACCTTTTCACGCTGCGCCATTTTTTTGGCTTCCACCATAGCGTCATTCCAGCGCCCTTGAGAGATGTGGTTTAAAGCGATAGTCTGACTTAATAAACTCACTTCATAAGGCTTAGGGTCATACTCGCTACTAAAACCTTCAGACAAAACGTAGCCGCTTGCTCCTGAAAAAGAGCGTCTGAGTTTGTCACTGGTAGTTACCTCCCAACGACTGACTAATTGATCTGCAGCTAATAAGTTTTGGGTGCTATTGGGAATCTGGGTGGGACCTTGCAGTCTTTGTACCTCGCCCAGCTCCATGTAATACAGGGTATTTTTATCCTTAAAGGCACTCTGAATGGCCGCTGTTGTATTTTGCAGATCACCATTTTTAAACTGCTCTTTGGACTCATTCATCTTGATTTGCTGAGTCTGCGTAGCGCAACCCACCAACAAACAGACAGCCAAAGTCACGCCGAATTTAGAAATGTCTAATGCTGAAAATTTAGGCAAATTGAGGGGTTTATGAAAAAGAGGGAAAAATGAAGGCCACATACCTTTAACGCTTAAAAATAGGCTTGGGCTGACAAGAAAATAAGGGTTTATTACTCTAATTTTGCACCTGATTGCTGTACTACCTTACCCCATTTGCTTGCTTCGGAGGCAATCAACTTAGAAAGGTCTTTGGGGCTACCTGGAGCGGGGTCCAGGCCACCAGCTAAGAGCCTGGATTTGACATTGGGGTTGTTCAAAGTTTGGCGCACCATTTGATTTAGGCGTTTTTGAATATCAGGTGGAAGGTTTGCCGGTGCCATCAATGAAAACCAAGATACAGCCTCAAAACCGGTCAAACCTTGCTCGGCTAGGGTAGGAATCTCAGGGGCAGCATGTGAGCGCTTCAGCGTAGTCACCCCTAAGGCTTGAACCTCTCCCGCCTTAATCAAAGCTAAGGAAGAAGAAAGGTTATCAAAGAGCATAGAGATACGACCACTGAGTAAGTCAGGCAAAGATTGTGCTCGTCCCTTATAAGGAATGTGACGGATTTGAACGCCTGCTATTTGTTTAAACAATTCACCTGACATGTGCAAAGAAGTGCCAACACCTGATGAACCAAAAGTGAGTTGATCTGGTTTTGCTTTTGCCAATTCAATTAACTCATGAAGATTGTTAACGCCTAATTTCTTATTCACAATTAATACATTTGGTGTGCTTGCTAAAAAACTAATGGGTGTGAAATCTTTCACAGGATCGTATGAAATCTTTTCATACAGCGCGCCATTAATCGCATGAATGCCTACCGTACCAATTAATAAGGTATAGCCATCTGGATCGCTCTTAGCAACAAGATCAGCGCCAATATTGCCGCCATAGCCTGGGCGATTCTCGACTAGTACTGGTACACCCAAGTTTTGCTGCCAATCTTCCGCTAAAACGCGCGCCAATATATCTGGAGCCCCACCGGGGGTAAAGGTTACAACGATGCGAATGGCTTGTTTTGGCCAGGTAGCGATTTTCTGGGATGTACTTTGCGCATGAACACTAAAGCCAATGGCCCACAACACAGACATAAAGAGAAAGTTCTTCAGAACTTTAGAGAATGGCATGCTCAAAATGTAGAACTAGACCGGAAGGTCTAGGTTAAAAACCAAAGCGAGAGCGTAGCCACAACCAGCCCTCATACTTCACTGGGTCATCAGCGCAGGGGCCGATACCGCATTCCAAGAGTGTAGATACGAGATTACCCAAAACCAAGAGAACGAATGCAATGACAAGGGCATTAGCAAACCATGAGCGAGAGCGAACTTCACGGTTAGGTAGCATTAACAGCACTGCAAGACCCATTAACAAACCGGTATACCCAACATATGCCCAGGTATAGAAATGCAACTCTAAAAATGTTTTTCCAAATCCTTTGTCGCCCGGCAGAATATGCAAGAACACCTGACGAAGAGAAACCATCATCCCAACCAAGCCGCCAATGATGCCCCATCCGTAGTGGGATGAATAAGCACCACAACGAATATTGAGTACCAAAGCAAAACCAATAATCACAAATCCAACGCGCTGCATTAAGCACAAAGGGCAAGGCAACTCACCAAAGTAGAGCTGATCTACAAAGGCATATGACAACATACCGACAACAGCTAGCAATGCAAGCTGATTGCCAAGCGCGGCTAGGGAGGGTAGAGAATGTTTACTCACAATCAATTACAGACTGATATTGAGATGGTCAGTTGCATGAAAACGGAACCAAACCAGAAGGATTGCAACGGTAATCGCCAAAACTGTCAAACCTGCAAGACGCTTCTCAAACCAGACTAAAACAAGTCCGATAAAAGCCGTCAGAAAAGGTAGAAACATATACATAAGGGAATTCTAGCGCAGGACTCTTAGAGTGGGGGTAATTCTATAAATTCAGGGCTTTTGGAAAGGGCTTTTGTTTAGAATGGGCTTATGACTACCAGCCCCTCTCCTCCCTGCTTAGATCTACAGATTGATGGGAATATGGCACGGGTTATTTTTAATCACCCCGCCGCTCGCAATGCCCTCACTTGGCCAATGTATGAAGAGCTCAAAAGGATTTGCGACTCCTTAGCTAACAATCCTGAAATTCGAGTAGTCATCTTGCGAGGGGCAGGAGATAAAGCATTTGTTTCAGGAAGCGACATTCAACAGTTTTTTGCACTCAAAGAAAATGAAGCATATGAAGTTGCGGTTGATCATATTTTCTCCTCACTGCAACAACTGCCGATGCCGACTATTGCCATGATTGAAGGTTTAGCAGTCGGCAGCGGTCTCTTGATGGCCACTTTCTGTGACTTTCGAATCTCCACGCCGGATGCGCGTTTCGGTATACCGGTAGCCAAGACCTTAGGAAATTGTTTATCACCAAGCAATTTGTCTTGGCTTGCGGCTCACCTAGGAGCTCCAGCAGTGAAAAAGATGCTTCTGACTGCGGAACTTATTAGGGCACCAGAATTATTAGCTTCAGGCTACCTCTATCAAACGGCAGAGTCCGCAGAAATCGAATCCGTTACCAATGCGCTCGCTCAAAAATTAGAGACCCTTGCTCCCATCACGCAAAAGGCCAGCAAGCTGACATTGGCACGCTTACTCCAAAGCAATCTTCCAGACTGCACAGATCTGATGCGAGAAACCTATAACAGCAAGGACTTTAGAGAGGGGGTGAACGCCTTCTTAGAAGGTCGCCCACCTCAGTGGATTGGGAAATAAGTAAGGCTGCTCAACTAGCCTTTAGAGTTTAAAAACTCCACCACGATTTTCAGGAACTGATCGGGCACCTCAACGTGAGGTACGTGTCCCACATTTTCAACTGGCACTAGCTTTGCATTCGGAATGGCTGCTTGCGCTTTCTTACCTAACTCCGGAAAGTTACCTAAAGACCTCACTGCCTCTGGCGGTGCAAAACGTCTACCAAATACCGTACGGTCCTTTTGACCAATCACCAATAACACCGGCATCTTTAATTGTGGCAAATCATTGACTACTGGTTTTTCAGCAATCATTTGGTATGTCAACACTGAAGTCTTCGCATAGGCCGGATAGTCCGGACCTTTTTGTACGCGCACATAGACCTCTACAAACTTTTCATAAGCAGGCTGCCAGTTTGGAAAATAACTTTGCAGAAAGCGGCGATAGCTCGTTTCAGTCTGAGCCATCTCTAGCTTGAGCAAATCGCCATTCTGTTGCGGAGGGATGTCTTTGCTGTAATCCTCAAGTCCTAAGGGGTTCTCCAATACGAGCTTTTGGACGGTTTGTGGATATAAGCGCGCAAAACGAATACCCACCATGCCGCCCATGGAGTTCGCTATGACTGAAACCTGCTTGATATTGAGAGACTTCAGTAAGTCTTGCGTATTGGCAGCTAAATCATCAAAGTGGTATGCCACATCTGGCTTAGAAGACTTTCCGAAGCCAATCTGATCAGGAGCAATCACACGATAGCCGGCCTTTGAAAGGCCTGCAATAGTGAAGGACCAATAATCACTGGAGAAATTCTTGCCATGAAATAACACCACCACACCCTTTTGCTTGCCTAAGGCCCCAACATCCATATACATCATGCTTGCTGCTTGCCCCTGTAAAGAAGTTTTAAATTCCTTGAGTGGGTATGGGTAAGGCCATTTGCTGATTCGCAAATCTAAAGGGGCTGCATCAGCATAAAGACTGACAGGTGGAGTTGATGAGGTCTTCTCAGTATTGGCGCATGAAACCAAAAAAACAGGTGCAACTAACGCTGCACCAATCAGCAATACTTTCTTGAGAAAACTTGTCATCAATCTGACCTTCTTTTTGATTTAGAGAATTTTTGTTTTTAAGTTTGGTAAACCGGCAACACTACCTTCAAGTACATCCCCTTTTTTAACTGGGCCAACACCTGCTGGCGTACCGGAGAAAATTAAGTCACCTGGTTCCAAGGTAAATAAGGTAGATAGATAAGCAATCGTGTCAGGAACATTCCAAATCAACTGGTTAAGATCGCCCTCTTGACGAACTTCACCATTCACTAAGAGCTTAACGGCGCCCTTGGCAGGATGACCACACTGACTAGCTGGCGTGATCTCACCGCAAGGGGCAGATTGATCAAATGCTTTACCGGTATCCCAAGGACGCCCCATCTTCTTAGCCTCACCTTGAAGATCGCGCCGAGTCATATCCAGACCAACTCCGTAACCATAGACATACTCTAAGGCTTTTTCTGCAGAAATATTTGCGCCGCCTTTACCAATAGCGACCACCATTTCAATTTCGTGGTGAACATCCTTTGATAAATTTGGGTAAGCCATATCTTTACCATCAGTCACAATCGAGTTAGCAGGCTTCATAAAGAAGAATGGTGGCTCTCGATCAGGATCATGACCCATCTCGCGTGCATGATCGGCATAGTTTCTACCAACGCAGTAAATACGATTCACGGCGAAGCGACGAGTATCGCCAGTCACAGGCAATGAAATTACTGCTGGGGGATCAATCACGAATGCTGAAGACATAAAAACCTTTCTAAGAATTTTAATGAATAAGTGCTTTATTTCTGATGTTTAGAAGTATGACGCAATTTCAACAATAAGATGCTGAGCGCCAGGGCAAAGGTGAGGGCGTTGGCCAAAATGAGAGGCCACTTTTCAATAATGAGGCCATAAACCAGCCACAAACCCACCCCCGCAGTAAATAAGGAGTACATCCCCAAGGAGATGCCCGATAGGTCCCTGGTGCGCCAAGACTGTATCGCCTGCGGTAAAAAGGCAATGGTAGTCAAGAATGCGGCGCAATATCCAATAATCTCGATTTGATGGGGCTCAAGGTTCATTTATTCATTGTAATAAGAGAAATTTGCAGTTCATTGACGCAGCGCATGAATTTTTAATCTGTAGATAATAGAAAATCGTAACTCAACCCACCATTAAAAATACAAAATGAGACAACATCTAATTCGAGGCTTTGGCCTACTCCTTTGCAGTAGCCTGATCACCGCTCCACTGTTGGCGCAAACCAGTAGCTCCGCTATTAAAAACTATCCTGACAAGCCTATTAGGCTTGTTATTCCATACCCACCAGGTGGTGCAACTGATGTGATTGGTCGCATCATGGCGCAAGAGCTATCTAAGTCACTTAACCAACAGGTAGTTCCTGATAATCGCGCAGGCGATAGCGGCAATATTGGTGCGGATATGGTTGCAAAGTCCCCTGCTGATGGCTATACGCTTTTAATGGGGGCTCTCACTTCACACTCTATCAACGCGAATCTTGATAAAGATAAGATTCGATACAACCTCGAAAAAGATTTCACACCAGTTGACGTGGTAGGAGTAGTGCCTCTGGTATTTGTAGTGAATCCTTCAGTCCCTGTAAAGAATATGAAAGAGTTCATTGCTTACGCAAAAGCGAATCCAGGCAAACTTACTTTCGCCTCATCTGGAGCTGGCGCCCCACAACGCCTTGCAATGGAAATGTTTCGCTATCAACTTGGTTTAGATCTATTGCATGTACCTTATAAAGGTAGCGGCCCCGCTATGACTGATCTAGTAGGCGGTCAAGTGCTCACGATGTCTGAAACAGTTCCAGCAGCCCTGCAATTTATTCAAGCAGGTCAATTAAGACCTCTAGCTGTAACAACCGCTAAACGCATTAGTCAACTACCAGATGTTCCTACCATAACCGAAGCCACCGGCCTGCCTAACTTTGATGTAGTAAGCATGTTTGGTATTTTGGCTCCAGCAGGAACACCTAAGCCGATCATCGACAAACTCAGTGGTGACATCAAAATTATTTTGCAGCGCCCTGAAGTACAGGAACGCATGTTGGCAGCTGGCGTTTATGTGAACTACCTTTCGCCCGCGGATTCTAGCAAGCGAATTTCACGTGAAATGACTATGTGGAGCAAAGTCATTAAAGATGCAAACGTAAAAGCAGATTGAACGCTTACCACTCTCAAATGCGATAAGGGGTTTCTTTGAGACCCCTTATTTCTTAATGACCTTTCTTAATGACCTTACCTCATTTAATTATTTCGGACTCTTTCCTTGCGATGATCTAATTCGTTTTGGGAGGCAATAAAAATGCTGCAACTGCAGCAAAAATTCTCAAATACCCGCCATAAAGAACTTGAATCGCCATAACTTGCTAAGCTCGTTTTTTGAATGATTTAATTCATATAAACTCTTCCCACCAATACTCAGTTATTACTAAAACTATGCAAAATTCTGCATTACTCCAATTCTGCTATTACCTGGAGAGCACTCCTCTCAATGCAGCAATACAAAATAATTTCTGGGTAGTGCCCTTTTTGCAGAGCATCCATATTCTAGCTATAGCGTCCATTCTGGTAGGCGCCCTTCTGATCAATCTCAGAATCTTAGGTATTCACGGGCAAAGTGAACCAATTGCAGCTGTAATTAATCGATATCAGTCTTTAATCTGGCTTGCACTTCCAGTGCTACTGATTACCGGCTGCATCATGATCGTAGGAGAACCCGCAAGATCTTTAACCAATCCAGCCTTTCAACTAAAAATGCTGATGTTGCTTGTGGTGATCATGATCACCCTACTGTTTCAGAAAAAGTGGCATAGCAATAACTCTTTTACTCCAGTAAATACTGCAAACCGTTTGCTGGCAATTTTGTCGCTAGCTTTGTGGGTTGGCATTGTTGCTGCTGGCCGCTGGATTGCCTACGCCTAATCAAAAATTCATAACAATTAATTACAAAAAGATATGAACGACATTCTGATTTTCATTTATAGCAATCCCCTAGCGCAAACGATTCGCGAAAATGAATTACTATTTCCCTGGATTGAAGCCATCCATGTTCTTGCAGTCACATTGGTCATTGGCTCAATTGCATTGGTGGATCTGCGCTTGATTGGGGTACGCGCGTTAAATCGAGCAATTAGTAATATCAGCAAAGAGCTTCTGCCGATTACCTGGATGGCTTTTTTAGCTGCCGCTATTACAGGCGCGATTCTTTTCACCTCGAATGCGCTAAGTTATAGTCAAAATTTTTACTTCATCTCTAAAATTATTTTACTTGGCTTGGCAGGCATCAATATGATGTGCTTTCAATTTATTATTGGCAAAAATCTTGATAGCTGGAATCACTACCAACAATTGCCAATAGCGGCCCGAAGTGCCGGAGCCATTTCACTAACGCTTTGGATAAGTATTATTTTTTGCGGTCGCTGGATTGGCTTTACGCTCGAACTAGTATCAGCAACATCATGAATAAAAAAAGAGGGGATATGAAAAGAAAACTAATCTGTCTATTAATGGCTGCGGGTTTAGGAATAGGCCTTGCACAAAATACAGTGGCCCAATCAACCAAGCCTATCATCAATCCCCCACCTACGGCTAAAGACTGGGGCAACCTTGCTAAGCTGCCTGATTGGGGTGGCGTGTGGAATCCTAAAATCTCGGATCAAGATAAACAAGCCAAAACCAATATGCCACCTTGGACCCCCGCCGCCAACGAACTCATTCAATTTCAACTGGCTGAGGAAAAGGCTGGGAGACCCCCTCCACTCTTCGTGAATTGCCTGCCTGAAGCGATGCCTGCGTGGATGTTGGTTACCCATAACGCAATGGAAATCCTTTTTACGCCAGGCAGAGTGACCTTGCTTGGTGAGTCTGATGGCAATCGTTTGCGACGTATCTATACCGATGGTCGCCCCCATCCGGAAGATCCAGACCCGACTTTTCATGGCCACTCTATTGGTAAGTGGGAGGGCGATACGCTTGTGGTGGATACGGTAGGCGTAGTGCCTCAGGCTTATATTGCTATCAGCGAAGCTGCCGGCGTTCCCAATAATGGTGATATGCGCATCATCGAACGAATTCATTTAGCGGGTAAAGATGAATTGCATGACGATATTGAGATCATTGCCCCCAATGTGCTAACCAAGCCCTGGAAAACAACCCGTATTTATTTCCGTCAACGCGCTCGTAAATTCGATATTGTCGAAGGAGTTTGTTTAGAGGGCTCTTTTGCTCCAGGAAAAGATAATCGCGGTAATGATATTTACGTTCCCGTTCAATACGATGTGGGCGGCAATCGCATTCCACCCCAATAATTTATATCTAGGTCACATCAAGGAGATAGTATTTTGAAACTCACCACATTCACAAGAGTAGCCTCATTCGCTATTGCATTATCAGTGTCAGCCCTAGCGTTTGCACACCATGCCACCACCATGTTTGATAGAGATAAAGTATTTACTATCACTGGGGTAGTTAAAGAAGTTCAGTGGACCAACCCACACGTTGGCATATTTGTAACTGGCACACTCAAGGATGGCGATGCACCTGCCCTTTGGATACTCGAAGTTTCAAGTCCGGGAAATCTGACTCGTGCAGGCGGCTGGACTAGAAACGCTGTAAAAGCAGGAGATAAAGTATCAGTGGAATTTTGGCCATTACGCAACGGCAATAAAGGTGGATACCTTAAGAAAGTAACGCTAACTGATACCGGAAAGTTCTACACTGCTGATATTCGCGCTCAAGAAAGCCCTAACCTAGAAGAACGCGAGCAGAAATAGTTTGTTTTAAATTTAATTTAATGGAATGGAAAAAATCGCTTTAAGCGTTAATGAGTCCGTACTGTTAGAGAAGCCCTTACCTACCCCAGCCTGAAAAGAAAGTGGTTTGCCATCGTAGTACATCATTAAGAAACCCAACTGTTGGGTGTTTTGATAGTTGATAGGCTGACCAAGTTGATTCAGGTTGGAGTAATACTCCACCCCGAGCGCCAGCTCAGGTGTTACTTCCCTAGATAAGCGAGTAGCCGTAGAAAAATATGGTGACTGATGCACGTAAGGCTGGGAGAGTGGCATATCCACAATAGGGTTAAATGAGAAAAGCCACTCATCAA
Organism: Polynucleobacter sp. JS-JIR-II-c23; assembly: GCF_035011225.1. NCBI lineage: Bacteria > Pseudomonadati > Pseudomonadota > Betaproteobacteria > Burkholderiales > Burkholderiaceae > Polynucleobacter > Polynucleobacter sp. JS-JIR-II-c23. The sequence continues at coordinate 1,478,734 of NZ_JAYGQT010000001.1, forward strand.
AATGCTTGCCAATAATAAAACGCATTTCACCGTTGTATCTAGACTCATCAAACTGGGGTTGTACGTTGGATAACTCTAGATTTGCGCCTGCGAAAAAGGAGTCGCCTTTATCTTCGCGAATTGGCAACCATTTCATACGCACTTTGGTTGCCGCATACTGAAACTTGTTGTCATAGTTCACATAAGAGATATACAAACCTGCTTCGAGATCATGGCCTAAGCCATAGGCAAACTCAGGAGTCACTCGTACACCGTTATTGTTCATCACCTCACCCGGATAGGAGGGGCTTTGAATGCCTCGGGGAGTACTGTTTAAATGCACCTCAAGACTGGCTTCACCCTTGGCATTAATTTCGTCATCGTAAACCTGAATTTCATCCTGCAGGACCGCCATGCTGACCGATGGCAGCAGCAGTAAGGATACTGACACTAATCCCTGTAAAAAGGCTTTGGCGAGGGAGTGGGCTTGCATCTGCATGAGGCAAGAGTTTAACAATGATTACGGTTTTTTGACGCGCTCACTCCAAAGCTGCCATGGGCGTCCAATGGTCTTCTCAATGGTTTCCTGCGCAGTAACAGCTTCGCCGGGGGTAAGGTATTGCACCTGACCCATCTTCATTGCCTCAGACTGAATGCTTGCATTTTGAATTGCATACACCGTTCTAAAGACTGCCTTCTTAATGGAGTCTGCCCCTGAAGCATATCCATGGCCCCGCATCAAAACAAAATACTGCAAACCCATAGTTTTAGATAGGGCATCACCTAGCTCAACATTACTAATAAACATATCCGTATCTGGATTGGGCTTAGCAAAATTGCGGATCTCAAAAATAGGCGCGCCATCCCCTAAGAATGCACTCATGTGATACACAGGTTTGAGAGTGGTACCTGTAAGTCCATATGGCAGTATGGGTGCAGCATGACCATGGATTACCGAATTAATATCGGGGCGATTTTTTAGAACACCACTATGAATATATCTCTCACCATAAGCCACTCGTGTATCGCCATTTAAAGCTTTGCCATTCATATCGAATTCCATGATGTCTTCAATTTTGACAACTGATGGCGCGACACTTCTTGCCAGAAAGAATGTATTAGGATTGGCTGGGTTACGAACACTAATATGGCCATAGCCATCAACAGCATTTTGGTCATACAAAATATGATTCGCAAGAACAAGTTCTTCAACAGCTGTCTTGACTGCCATATTTTGATCCATCTGCTCCTGAACGGTTGCAGCATGTGCCTGAGTAAAAAGCAATGCAAACAAAGGGGAAAGTAATTGTTTTTTCATTATTCAACCTTGCCAATCTTTTTAACAACCTCGCCCATCTGAGCCGATTCCTTATCCCAGTAAGCCTTAAATTCAGGCGCATCCATATATTGAATTGGACTTCCTGCCCCATTGATCACAGCCCGCACTCGCTCATCATTGGCAGCCTGTTTAGCAGCCTCACGTAACTTATTGGTGATGTAATCAGGGGTTGCGCTGGGTACAAATAATCCAGCCCATTGAGAGAACTCGATCTTGACGCCCATTTCTTTAAAGCTAGGCACCTCAGGCATGCTGGCCAACCTACCATCACCCCAATGAGCCAAGGCGCGCACTTTGCCCGCCTTAATTTGCTGAACGATAGAGGAAGGTCCTGTAGCAATCGCATCTACCTGCCCTCCTAATAAACCTACAATCGCCGGTCCTGCACCCGTATACGGAATGTGAACCATATAGAACTTCTCGGAAGACTTGAGCATCTCCATCGGCACATGCATCGTTCCATAGTTTCCTGATGAACCAAAATTGTATTTACCCGGATTAGCGCGCATTGCTGCAACAAAAGCTTTGTAATCTTTCCATGGGCTATCCGCCCTGACCACTAAAACTGTTGGATCCGCAGTAAAACGTGCAATGGGCTTGAGTTGATTGAGTTGAAAAGATTGCTCTCTTCCCACCACTTTATCTGCCTCTGGAATAATTGAAATAGACGATAAGGCCATCAAAATCGTATAGCCATCAGGCTTTGCCCTGGCTACTGCTGCCATGCCAATGCCACCACCAGCCCCAGCTTTATTTTCTACAATCACTGGCTGACCCAAGCTACGAGATAGCGCCTCTGCCACCGGCCTACCAACAGTATCAGCAACCCCACCCGGTGGAAATGGCACAACCATGGTGATGGGTTTCGTGGGCCAGGCTTCTGGCGTCTGCGCAAAAGCACCCGTAGAGACCAAGCAAGCGCATAGAAGGCCCAAGGCTGCAACAAATGAATATTTTTGCCTCATTTTTTGTCTCGAATACGTAAATTAGTTATTATTTATGCTCTTTATCCTACTACAAGATTCATCACAATAAACAGGGGCTAGCGTAGACAAAACCCCAGCCGGAGATAGTAATCATGAGATATGCCGCATTTGTTTTAGCCAAAGAACCCGCCAAAACTCGCGTCGGAATTGTGTCTGCTGATGGCACGACAGTTCAAGAGCTTGATTTAGGTGTGGATGTTAGTGAAGATGGCATTGTTGCCATCCTTAAATCTGACCTGGCGGGTAAGTTACCAAAACCTACTTCTACGCATGCATTTGGCGACATTCGCTTACTTGCCCCAGTACCTAGACCGCGCCGCAATATTTTCTGTGTTGGAAAAAATTACCATGAGCATGCTAAAGAATTTTCCAATAGCGGATTTGATGGCAGCGCTAAACCTGGTGAAGATATTCCGAGTCATGCGATCTTCTTTACGAAGCCACCTGAGTCTGTAACTGGACCCAACACTAACGTCATTATTCCTACTGCTGTATCAACCTGCATTGATTACGAAGCGGAACTCACAATTGTGATTGGCAAAGGCGGTAAAGGCATTAGCGAAGCGGATGCCATGAAACATGTCTGGGGCTACACCGCTATCAATGATGTAACCGCACGCGATTGGCAGCAAAGACATAAGCAATGGTTCTTAGGAAAAAGCTTTGATACCTTCTGCCCTATGGGCCCATGGGTCGTTACGGCAGATGAAGTCGATGCCGAAGATATCGCGGTTAAGTGCTGGGTCAATGGCGAATTACGCCAAAACTCCAATACCAAAGATCTGATTTTTGACATCCCCAATATGATCGCCACGGTCTCTGCAGGCATCACACTCTACCCGGGTGATCTGATTGCTACTGGCACTCCAGTTGGTGTTGGTATTGGCTTTAAGCCCCCCAAGTATTTAGTCAATGGCGATGTAGTCGTTGTAGAGATGGGTGGCATTGGCAAGTTAGAAAACACTTTTATTGCTCAATAGAAGAAAAGCCACCCTAGGGTGGCTTTCTTTTTGAAACTCATTTGAGAAATGATCAAGCTAAAGTGAACTTCAATTCTCCGAGTTTTTCGACTGAGCTCACAATCTTATCGCCCTTCTTCAACCACACCTGCTTATCTTTCGGCATACCAGCAATAACGCCTTGCGGTGTACCAGTGAAAACAATATCTCCCGGCTCTAATGTCCAGTAGGTGCTGATGTAAGACAACATTTTTTGAGTGTTATGAATGAAGTCGGAAGTATTTGAGTTCTGACGTAACTCGCCATTAACCCAAGTCTTTACCTGAAGCTTATTAGGATCACCTACTAAGTCAGAAGTAACAAAATAAGGTCCAATTGGTGCATATTGGTCTAAGGTCTTGCCAATCATCCATTGCCCACTCGGCAATTCCAGCTGCAAATCACGTGATGAGAAATCATTTGAGGTGCAATAACCTGCCACATAATCCAAAGCAGCCGATTCAGGAATATTGCGCATCTGCTTACCAACAACAATCAACAACTCAGTTTCATAATCTAGTTTATAAGAAACTGATGGCGGTGGAATTTGCAATAAACAGTTGTGAGCCGTAAGACTATTGTTGTACTTATTGAATAGCGGCGGTACTCGTGGATGAGCCATACCAACTTCATCCGCATGCGCACGGTAATTTAATCCAACGCAAACAATCTTTCCAGGGTTTTTAAACAGGCGCCCGAAAGTAATGTCCGATTCCTTTAAGTAAGGCACGCCAGATTTATCGGCGCTTGCCACAACCTTATTAAATCCCGCAGCATTACCCTCCTGCAATAATTGATCCAAGGTAGTCGGTGCTGCAATCTTCATTTTCTTAGCTACAGCACGAATATCGATAACACCTTTTGGGGTAACCACACCCAAGGTTTCTGTTCCATCCGCATTTTGGATCGAGAGAATTTTGCTGTTTTTCACCATCTCACGTGGACCGGTGTAAACCTCCCCTCCCCATACTGAGGTGGGATGAGCTGAAGCCTCCTTCATTACACCCATAGTAGAGGCAGCTACTAAACCGGCTCCAGCAGCTGAAGCAGTCTTCATAAATTGGCGACGTGAACTCATCTATATCTCCTTGTGTTGTTATCTATTTTTTAACTACAAAGGGAATACTACCGCACCCTTTTATGCGGTGCCGCAGCAAATATAGATGTCAGTAGATTTAACCTAGACCTAGATAAATGGCTAAGTGATAGGTAATAAAGGAGGCGATATAGGCCAAGCCGAATAAGTAACTCAGCATGATGATCGGAATCTTCCAGCCACCTGTCTCGCGCTTTACTGCAGCAATGGTAGATAGGCACTGGGGGGCAAATACAAACCAGGCCAACAGGGATAAAGCCGTAGCTAAAGACCAGCCATTTGAGATTAAGGGAATCAGCGCATCAGCCGCATCGACACTCGAGCTAGATAGCGCATAAACCGTTGCCAATGAGCTCACCACAACCTCACGAGCTGCCATACCTGGCACTAGAGCAATACTGATTTGCCAGTTAAATCCAATCGGCGAGAACACATGGGCCAAGGCCTGCCCCATCATTCCAGCAAAACTGTATTGAATCGGCGATCCTGTTGCGCCCTCGGGTGGAAACGGAAAGCTAGATAACACCCACAAACCAATAGTCATCAGCAAAATAATTCCGCCAACACGGCGCAAAAAGATTTCTGCTCTTTGCCACAAGCTAATTGCTAGATTACCTAGGCGAGGCAAGTGATAACTTGGCAACTCCATCATGAGCGCGTTCATCCTAAATTGCTCACTCGTAAAGCGCTTCAGAATCCAGGCCACTGCCATCGCGCCCAAAATTCCAGCGAGATACAGCAAGAATAAAACCAGGCCCTGTAAATCGATGCCCGCCCATAGCTTTTGCTCTGGAATGAATGCTGATATCAATAAGGCATATACCGGCAGTCGCGCAGAACAAGTCATCATGGGTGCAATCAGAATCGTCACCATGCGATCACGCGCATTAGAGATACTTCTGGTGGCCATAATTCCGGGGATGGCGCAAGCAAAGCTGGAGAGGAGTGGAATGAAGGATCTACCGGATAAGCCGACAGAGCCCATCACTCTATCTAGCAAATAAGCAGCCCTTGGAAGATAGCCAGACTCCTCCAGTAAAAGAATAAAGAAAAACAAAATCAGAATTTGCGGCAAGAAAATCACCACACCACCTAAACCTGCCAAAATTCCATTGATCAATAAACTACGTATCCATCCATTGGGCAATACTTCGACGATCTGGGCACCCAGAAAGTCCACCGCGGATTTAATCAGGTCCATGGGTACCGTAGCCCAACTGAACACGGCCTGAAAAATACAAAAGAGTAAGGCCACCAAAATGATGGGGCCAAAAACTGGATGAAGTAATACGGCATCTAAGCGATCGCTCAATTGATCGGGAATGATTTGATCTAGCTTGAGGTTTTGCAGAATTCGTTGAACTTGAACATTGTCAGATTCAGTATGGGCAATATGAGAGGCAACATTCTCTAGGGTCGCATCACTAGTACCTGTGCGCAATCCATTGAGATTGCGCCAGTCCAGATTCGATAAGAACTGCTTGATTTCATCAGCGCCATTAGACTGAATACCAATGCTAGTGAGGACCGGCAAACCCAATTCACTTGAAAGTGCGGCAGTGTCTATATGCAGGCCTTGACGCTTAGCAATATCAAGCATGTTGAGTACTACGATACAAGGCAGCCCCAAGCGCTTTGCAGCAAGCACTAAACGCAAGTTACGACGCAAATTCATGGCACTCAATACGCAAATTACTAGGTCAGGACGTTTTTCACCTTCAGCTCGACCAAGCAGTACATTGCAGGTAACACGCTCATCCAAGGATCTTGGATACAAGCTATAGGCTCCAGGCAAATCTAGTATGCGGATATTTTTGCCAGACTCAAGAGATAGGCGCCCTTCTTTGCGCTCTACAGTAACGCCTGAATAGTTCGCTACCTTTTGACGACTGCCAGTCAGCAAATTGAATAATGCCGTTTTGCCACAATTGGGATTACCCAATAAGGCGACGAGTGGCTCACTCGAGAAAAAGTGAACTTTAGATTCAGACATGTGAAATGGCATCGACCGTGATCATGCGAGCTTCGGCTTGACGCAATGCGAATGTGGAGGCTCCGACGCGAACCATATACGGACCCTTACCAAGCAAACCTTTACGCAGAACAGTCACCTGCTCACCAGGTAAAAACCCAATGTCTTCCAGCTGCCCTTTAATTTGAGGGGCGCCCTTAGGCGCGTTAACCGCGCTCACTCGGTAAAGAACTTCCAAATCAACCTGGTCCAAATGCATGGAGGATTGTCACTTTTATCAATAAATAGGAACGATTCTCATTATATACCTTATACTTGAGAATAGTTCTCATTTACATATACACTCATTTATGAATAATACTTATACAAAACAGTTACTTATCAGCATTTTCTTGTTGTTAAATTTGATAAATATTGCCCACGGAGCAAGCAACGATATCCAGATTTCAATTAAAAATGGGCGATTTTTACCATCAGAAATTGATATCCCGGCCGATACCAAAGTAAAACTTACGATTGAAAACCTAGATGACACTGCAGAGGAATTTGAAAGTTACGACCTCAACAGAGAGGTATTAATTAAAGCCAAAAGCAAGGCCTCTTTCTACATCGGACCTTTAAGTCCTGGTGTCTATAAATTTGAAGGTGAATTTAGTCCGGAAACTGCTCAAGGTGTAGTGAGGGTTAAATGATGATGAGGAATAATTTAATGCAAGGCTTGTGTTGCCTCGCCCTTCTCTCTGCTAGCCCCTTGATTCATGCTGGTGAGTACTTAAGTGGGCCAGCAGATTACATCTACACCCCAAGAGTGGAAGAAGGCGAAAGGGAGATAGATACTAAGTTTGGAACCCAGACACCCAGAAGCGGTGAAGACAATAGACAATCAGGCGCCTCTATTGGTTTCGGTTATGGCGTGAACTCCTGGTGGTTCACTGAGATTTATGGAAAAGTTATTTGGGATGGCACCAACTCCCAATTTGATGCAGTGGAATGGGAAAATAAATTTCAACTAACGGAAACTGGAAAATATCCAGTTGATATCGGCTTCTTGCTTGAGTTAGAACGTCCTCAAAATCGCAATGAAGGATATGAAGCCAAATATGGATTCTTATTTCAAAGTGAATGGAAAAAGTGGGTTGCCAATCTCAACGTCTTGATGCAAGGACATTACACGGGCACTGAAAATCAGGGTACTTATTTTGGCTATCAAGGTCAGGTTAAATATCGCCTTCAGCCAGAGCTGGAACTTGGAGCCCAGATCTACTCATGGCTAGGACAGGTTAATCACTGGAACACCAATGAACAACAACAATCTAGTGCGGGGCCAGCCATTTTTGGAAAAACCAAACTGGGCCGCAAGGAAGCTTTGAAATACAACGTAGCCTACCTCTGGGGAACCACCACCGCATCACCAAAAAACACCATCAGAATGCAGGTGGAGTACGAATTTTAAGAACAAGAGCTCAATCTCTGCTATGTTCTTATTAAATACAACCATTTACCCATTCTGCTTAGCCTCTTATGTACCTACCAAAACATTTTTTAGTTGAAGATCAAGCAGTATTAGCCCAGCTGATTTCTGAATACCCGCTAGCGACTATTGTTGCAAATCTGGATGGTCGTTTTGAAATCAACCACCTACCGCTCATGCTGAGCTCCGACAAAACCAAGCTTTACGGACATGTCGCCAGAATGAATCCACTCGTTAAAGTTGCGAGCGGTAACAATACATCTGTTACAGCAATCTTTAATGGACCAAATGCGTATGTGACCCCTTCTTGGTATCCATCAAAACAAGAGAGTGGAAAAGTGGTGCCTACGTGGAACTATGCTGCGGTTCATGCCGAAGGTAGCATTAAGTTGATTGAGGATGCACAGTGGCTAAGAAGTCATGTATCGCAAATGACCAATATTCACGAACCAACCTATCAATCTAACTGGAAGTTAGACGATGCCCCAGAAGAGTACGTGCAAATGATGCTCAAGGCTATTATTGGTATCGAGATTGAGATCAGTAGCTTGGTTGGTAAATTTAAGCTAAGCCAGAACCGCCCGGCCGAAGACTATGAAGCTGTAGTAGAGCAACTAGAGAAGTCGCCGCAAGAAGCTTTACAAGAGATGCTGAAGTTCATGAGAGCACCCAAGTAATTAGCAACTAAGGCGTGGTGTATCCATACTTTTGCAGAATGGATTTAGCCTGAGGCCCCTGCATAAAGCGATACAAGTCCACTGACTCTTGAGGCGCGCCCTTGATTAACACCATGCGCTGTTTAATGGGTTCATATAGTTTTGTATCAACCAATAAGAAGCTCGTTTGCTTTGTCACCTCAGGCGACTTCGCCAGAGAAAGTGCAGTAAAACCAATATCCGCTGCGCCGCTCATTACATAAGTTGTAGCACCCCCAATATTGTCGGCATAAACAAGCTTATCTTTAGCGAGATCCCAAAGCCCCTCTGCCTTTAAATACTGGACTGCCGCCCTACCATAGGGCGCAAGCTCAGGCTTTGCGATAGCTATCTTATTCGCCTTAATAATAGCCTTAGCTATATTTGCTTTGCCATCAAGCAAGAAAATCCCGGAAGAGTTCTTAGTGATGACGGCCAACTTACCAATAGCATAAATTGCCCCCTCATCTATTGTTCTGCCGCTTCTAAAAAGCTCAAGCGGAAATTGCTCATCAGCGGCAATAAATAAATTAAATGGTGCCCCATTCATGATTTGTGTGGCGAAGTTGCCCGATGAACCATAGACCACTCTTATCTCTGGTTTACCACCAGCCTTAAAAACAATCGCAATCTCGTTGAAAGCATCTTTCATATTGGCAGCCACGGCAATAGTGGATGTCTGCGCAAAGGCAGTGCCAATGGAAAATAAGAATGCTGAAACTAAAGCCAGTAGGCGCATGGTGCTCATGAAATCCATTCTAGTGGATTCGCACTTGCTTGATGGTTTAAAAAGAAGGCTATAGCCAATCCTGAATTTGTCTATTTAAACTTACCGCCTTGTATCCCGGGGTCTCTCCAGAAGTGCTTCGTATTTTCCGGATTAACCTGGAGGATTCTGATTGCGCCGCCATCTCTTTATTCATAGCGATAAAGAAAATTTCATCCTTGAGTGGCACAAAACCCAGGCCATTTTCTAGGGCGATATTCTTTACCCCCAAACCTACATCTGCCTTCCCAGCCAAAATGGCATTGGCGACAGCAGAGTGAGTAAATTCTTCAGCCAGGTATCCATTAATCTGAGTGGGGTCAATACCCTCCTCCATGAGCAGGGTATCTAATAGGAGTCTGGTACCAGAACCAATCTGGCGATTAATAAAACGTATTTTTTTGCCAACCAAATCTTCTATAGATCGAATATGCAGAGGATTTCCCTTCTTCACAATCAATCCCTGAGTTCGCTTCATCACAGGATAGATCTCAATGTCATTTTTTGATAAGCGCTGATAAATTGCTTTGGAACTCTTCTGATCTGAGACATGATATCCAGCAATGTGTGCTTCATTATTCAGCAGCCTCTCTAAAGATTCTCCTGAGCCAGCAATTTTTAGGTCTATCCCGCTTACTTCACTAACTGCTTTTTGAATCACTGAATCACTACTGGAGAAGAATTTCCAGCGAAGACTTTCTGACTTTTGTATTTTCTTAATTTCTTTCAGCAACATGTCATGGTATTGAGCATCATGCTTTAAATATCCTGCTTGCATATCCTCAATAAACTGAATCAAAAATTCACCAAACTTAGTCAATATTGATCCATGTCCCTTGGTCCTAACAATCAGTGGCATACCCAAAGTTTCTTCGGCTTGATTCAGCTTGCCCCAGGCACCCCTATATGAGGTGCCTGATTTTTTGCTGGCAACCACCAAGGAGCTGCCCCGACCAATATCTTTTAACAACTGAGATAGCCATATCAGGTCAATGGAGCTTTTTCCATCAGCCCTGGTTTTAACGATGAGGGTTGGTCGCACTTCAATTTGCATATGTAATCTTTTGCATATTCAATAAGTATTAATGTATGCGATCATACGACTTTAATCAACCCCTTTGAGCTTGACCATGAATAAAATGATTCGCAGACTTCTCCCCGCTATTTCAATAGCCCTCTCCATATTCGCCACCCAGGTTTGCGCCCAAGAAAAAAGCATTGTGGTCTCCTCCACTACCTCTACTGAGCAATCTGGCCTGTTCAATTACATGCTCCCCATCTTTAAAATAAAGACTGGTATTGAGGTTAAGGTTGTAGCCGTTGGAACTGGGCAGGCATTAGATATTGGCCGCCGTGGTGATGCAGATGTTGTTTTTGTTCATGACAAGCCAGCTGAAGAGAAGTTTGTTGAAGAAGGCTTTTCTACTAAGCGTTACGAAGTGATGTACAACGACTTCATTCTCATCGGACCTAAATCAGATCCCGCAAAAATCAGTGGTGGCAAAGATATTCAAGTTGCACTCCAAAAAATTGCTACTGCACAAGCTCCTTTTGTATCACGCGCAGATAAAAGTGGCACACATGCTGCAGAGCTTCGCTACTGGAAAGGTGCGGGCATCACACCTTCTTCAAGTCAGTCTTGGTACAAAGAAACAGGCTCAGGTATGGGCCCTGCCCTCAATACCGCCTCTGCTATGAATGGCTATATATTGGCTGACCGCGGCACCTGGCTCAGCTTTAAGAATCGTGGCGATCTTGTGATCCTTGTGCAAGGCGACCCAAAGCTATTTAACCAATATGGTGTGATGTTGGTTAATCCAGCCAAGTTCCCTCATGTGAAAAAGGTGCAGGGTCAAGAATTTATTGATTGGCTCATCTCCAAGAATGGGCAGGACGTCATTGCTAGCTACAGGATTGATGGCGAGCAACTATTCTTTCCGAACGCTAAAAAATAATCTAGCCCCATTAAGCAAAAAGCCCGCATCTGCGGGCTTTTTTACAACTAGCGTAAAGCCTAGTTATTTACTGCTTATTTCATACTTACTTCTTAGGTGTTACAAAGCCAATTGCTGTGTCGTCAACAAACTCAACCATCACGTCATCACCAGCTTTGAACTTCTCAAGACCAAGAACAGCCGGATCTACTTTAACTTTTTGCTTCTCGCCGCTTGGCAATGTGAAAGTCACGATACGTGTCTTTTGATCAATGGTTGAAATCTTTACAGTTGCATAAACAGTTTCTGTTGTCTCTTCAAATGGCTTAGCAGCGCCTTTGCCAGCGATCACTACAGAGCGTACGCCTGAAACACCTGGTTTTTGATCTTTACCAACAGCAGTTAAGCCAACAGCAACTGCCTGTGCATGCTCAACCAAGAACACGTCGCCCTTTTTAACCTTATCCAAATCATTAATAGATTTAGCAACGTTCATCTGCGCCAAATTACCATTAGCATCTTTCAATACAACGATACGCTTCTTTGCATCTACTGAATCAACGGTTGCGCTCAAAACAACAACGTCAGCGGCTAAAGGCAACATCTTTGCAGGGAGCTGAGCAAAAACAGAGCTTGCAAAGGTAACGCCTACTGCAGCAAACAAACCAGCTAATAAAGATTTCTTCAAGATAACTCCTAGTTGAGTAAAAGGTTACGGATGGGCCCAATACAGAGCCACGATTCATTGTAACCATGGAATGGGGCACTTTTGTACGGCTTCGAACCGTGCTCATACTCACCTTTATTTGGTAAATTGGATGGGAATTAGCACTTGGAGGTATTGGGAATCTTGGAAATATTGATAAAACCCTGGAAAGAAGCTGAGGTAGACGCCTTTTTGGTGCGCCAGGAGGTATTCATACGGGAGCAAAAGGTTCCAGCAGAGCTTGAATTAGACGAATTTGACCCCTCTGCAGCACATGCCCTAACCTATCTAGAGGCACGTTGTATTGGCACTGGAAGACTGGTAGATCTGGGCGGCGGGCTATATCAAATTGGACGCATGGCCATCTTGGCCCCATTCAGAAATCAGGGCATAGGACTGCAAATTCTAGAGAAATTGGTGGTCCTGGCCAAAACCCAAGGGGCAAAATCGATTGTGTTGCACTCCCAAGTGGTTGCCATCCCCTTCTATGAAAAGCTAGGCTTTAAACCTGAAGGCCCCATATATGATGAGGTAGGTATGCCCCACCGTAATATGATTCTTATATTGCCAAACTAGCTTACCAATCGATGACAACTACCCACAACCCAAACCCTGCTGTATTTACTTATACCCATCGAGTCTGTTACTCCGATACAGATGCAGCGGGTTTTGTCTATCACGGACGTTATCTCGAGATTTTTGAACGTAGTCGCGCAGAATGGCTTGCCCAAAAAGGCTTAAGCCCTACCAAACTCGAGAATGAATTTAATATGGTGATGCCGTTGCGCGAACTCACAATGAACTTCTATAAACCAGGGCGTCTAGATGACTTGCTTTACATAGATCAAGTAATTGAACATCGTGGACGCACTCAGGTGAGTGTTAAACAGACTGCGCAAAGAAAGCTCCCTGATAGCGAAGAATTCCAAGTGATTGCAAGCGCCGTGCTACATATCGTTTGTGTTGATACGAACACACTTAAGCCTAAGGCATGGCCTGATTGTGTATTCCAAGACGAGTAATGTATGTAATGGAGCAAAAAATGTCTGACGGTAAATTACTGACCTTCGTGAAAGAGCTTAGCTTGCTGCTTGAACAAAAGCCAAGTGAAGAGATCGTCTTTAGTAAAGGCAAGAAAATACTAGAGAAACTGATTGCAGCAGATGATTGGCTGCCAGAAGAGTTCACTAAACCGCACCCGCAGTACTACCAGCAATATCTTCTCTATGCAGACCCATTAGATCGATTCTCTGTAGTGAGTTTCGTGTGGGGGCCAGGGCAAAAAACACCACTACACAATCACACCGTTTGGGGAATGATTGGTCAATTACGTGGTGAAGAAACGGGCACCCCCTACTATCGCCAAGCAGATTCCAGTTTCAAGGCAGGCCATGCATGTGTCAGCCTGCCTGGGCACGTTGATACCGTATCACCCGATACGCATGACATTCATGTAGTCGAGAACAGCTTGAGTGATAAAACTTCGATCAGCATTCACGTGTATGGTGGCAATATCGGCCGCATTCATCGCTCGGTATTTGATCCTGCAACTGGTGCAGAAAAGTCATTTGTATCCGGTTATGCCAATACTGTCGTGCCCAACCTCTGGAATCCGGCGTAATTCTCTAATTACCTGACTTTTGGGGTTGATGACTTAAAATAAAGGCTCTTACTGCAAACGCTCTAGCGTGGCAGCTCACCCCATTGGCCGGGATAGTCGTTTAATTGAATACGGGTCAATACTTTATTGGTCCCTATGTTATTTACAGATCTTGGTTTATCAGAACCCATTCTTCGCGCTATTGCTGAAGAAGGCTACACCAGCCCCACCCCAATTCAAGCAAAATCGATTCCTGCCGTCTTAAAAGGTGGTGACCTTTTGGCTGCCGCTCAAACCGGCACAGGAAAAACGGCTGGCTTTACGCTTCCAATTCTGCAACGTTTAAGTAGCGCCCCTAAATCTGGTGGCAAAAGATTATTGCGAGTACTAATTTTGACTCCCACTCGTGAGTTAGCTGCTCAAGTCCAAGAGTCTGTTGTGACTTATGGAAAATATACTGGCTTGAAATCTACAGTAATTTTTGGCGGAGTTGGCGCTAATCCGCAAATCAAAGCCATTGCTGGCGGTCTCGATATATTGGTAGCTACACCAGGTCGACTGCTTGACCTCATGTCACAAAATTGCGTATCGCTAAACGACATTGAGACTTTGGTTTTAGATGAAGCTGATCGCATGCTTGATATGGGCTTCTTACGAGACATTAAAAAGATCTTGGCTGCCTTACCTAAGAAGCGTCAGAATCTTTTGTTCTCAGCAACTTTCTCTACCGAAATTAAACAATTAGCAGACGGCTTGCTCAATTCGCCTGAGTTGATTGAGGTGGCTCGTAGTAATAGCACCAACGAAGCAATTGCCCAGTTGATTCATCCGGTTGATAGAACGAAGAAGCATCCTCTGCTAGCCCATCTCATAAAGACTAACGACTGGAAGCAGGTGCTGGTTTTTACACGTACCAAGCATGGCGCGAATAAGTTAGTTACTCAGCTGGAAAAGGATGGCATCACCAGCATGGCCATTCATGGCAATAAAAGCCAAAGCGCTCGTACCAAAGCATTAGCTGATTTCAAAGCCGGTAAGTTAACTGCATTAGTTGCCACTGATATTGCTGCACGCGGTATCGACATTGACCAGCTCCCTCACGTAGTGAACTACGATCTTCCAAACGTTTCTGAAGATTATGTACATCGCATTGGACGTACTGGTCGCGCAGGCTCAAATGGCGTAGCAGTTTCTTTGGTGTGCGTTGATGAACATCAAATGCTCAGAGATATTGAAAAACTTATTAAACAAAAATTGCCGCAAGAAGTGATTGCCGGTTTTGAACCAGATCCAAATGCCGTGGCGCAACCGATTCAGTTGCGCAGTCAGCAACACCAGCAATCTCGCAAGCCAAGGCCTGCTGGGACAGCTGGAGCTCCAGCGAAGAAGGCTCCTGCCAAGCGTAGCAGCCCACCTAAAAGAATTTTTAATCGTTAATTAATTCTTTAAAATACTAAGCTTATTTTTTATTACTACCCCGTTAATCTAATATGACTCCATCACGCCGCTCAGCCATCAAAACCATTGTTGGCGCATTAGCATTGCCAACGCTCAGCCCAATTGCCTCTGCATTTGCTCAATCTTCACTCGAGTGGAATACATACGAAATCGTGACTGAGGTGAATTTAGAGTCACCTAAAGGCATCGCACAGAGCTGGATTCCATTGCCTCTCGTTTTGGATACGGGTTATTTTCGCACTATCGCTATCCGTTCAGAAGCAAGCGATCCTAAAGCGACAACCCAAATGTATGAGACTCCGGATAAGCAAGCGCGCATGGTATGGACCAAATGGGATGCTGCAGCAACCACTCATAGCGTCAAAGTTTCTATCTTGGTAAGCACTCGTAATCGCAACCTAGAGCTCTCAGCACCAGATCCCGCGCTCAAGCTCTCCAAAGCTGACCAAAGCTTTTGGACTCGCCCTACTAAATACCTCCCCACCGATGGCATTGTGAAAGCCAAAGCGCAAGAGGCACTTGCCAAATTGCCAGCCAACGCTAGTGATGTTGATAAAGCCAAAGCAATCTATAACTGGGTGGTAGATAACACCCATCGTGACCCAAAAACACGTGGTTGCGGTCAAGGCGATGTCAAGCTCATGCTCGAAACCAATAACCTTGGTGGCAAGTGCGCTGATATCAACGCCGTTTTTGTAGCGCTAGCGCGTTCAGCCGGCTTACCAGCGCGTGACGTCTACGGCATTCGTATTGCCGATTCTGCGCGCGGCTATAAGAGCTTAGGTAAGTCAGGCGATATTACTAAAGCGCAACATTGCCGTGCTGAGTTTTATGCATCAGGTTATGGCTGGGTACCCGTTGATCCAGCAGACGTTCGTAAAGTAATCCTTGAAGAAACTGGTGGTCTAGCTGTGACTGATCCAAAAGTGATCGCCATTCGTGATTACCTCTTTGGTAATTGGGAAATGAACTGGATGGCCTATAACTATGACCATGACATCGCATTGCCAGGCTCCAAGCTCGGCAGTAAAGGTGACATTCCATTCTTAATGTATCCCCAAGCCGAAAATAATGAAGGCCGGTTTGACTCTCTTGATCCGGATAACTTCAAGTACAAAATTACTAGCAGACGTATTGGCTAATTCTTCATTGAGAAATTGGATGAAGTCATTTGTGTATAAGCCAGCTCGAGAATTTTCTCTTGTGCTGGTTTTTTCTTTTCTGACCTTATTTAGCCTTTCAGCTAGAGCAGAGTGGCGTATGCCAGCTCAGCTTGGGCTCCCATCAATAGCTCCATCTCTACAGCTTAATAATCTATCTGGTAAATCAGTAGATCTATCCAGCCTCAAGGGTAAGGTTGTTGTGGTGAACTTTTGGGCCAGTTGGTGTGAACCTTGCCGCGAAGAATTTGAAGAGCTTGCCCAGTTACAGGAAAACTACAGCTCAAAAGGCCTCGTCGTTTTAGCAGTGAATCTTGCTGAAATGAAACCGCGTGTCATGCAGTTTTTAAAAGGCAATGGCTTTCCTGAAAACAGTCTTGAAATCTTGTTTGATCGCAATAGCACCGCCTATAAGTCCTGGAAAGCCCGTGGATTACCCACCACCTTTCTTGTTAGTAAAAGCGGCAAGATTGAAGGGGTTTGGATTGGTGCTATCGAGAACGTTGATAGCAACGAGGTCAAGGGGAAAATAGAATCCCTGCTACGCCAATAAACAAACTCCGTTCTGCATCTGATACTCTCGCTATATGAATACCGTGAACACAGCAAATTCCCCTACCGAACCACGCCTTACCTCCCTCTCTCACGGAGGAGGCTGCGGCTGCAAAATTGCCCCCGGTGTTCTTTCTGAAATCCTTCAGAACGTACCTCAGCTGCCATTTCCAAAAGAGTTGCTCATTGGCATTGAAACCTCTGATGATGCCGCTGTTTATCAAATCAATGAGTCTCAAGCAATCGTAGCCACAACGGATTTTTTCATGCCGATTGTGGATGATCCGTTTGATTTCGGGAAAATTGCCGCTACGAATGCGATCAGCGATATCTATGCAATGGGTGGCACACCCCTATTCGCACTTGCCTTAGTCGGAATGCCAATTAAGGTCTTATCTAATAAAACCATTGCCCGAATTCTAGAGGGTGGCGCTGAAGCTTGTCGTGGCGCCGGTATTCCTATTGCTGGTGGTCATACGATTGATTCTGTAGAGCCTATCTATGGACTAGTAGCTATTGGCATCGTGGATCCTAAGCGCGTGAAGAGTAATGCTAGCGCCAAACCGGGAGACGTACTCATTCTCGGCAAACCATTGGGTGTCGGTGTTTTATCTGCCGCGCTGAAAAAAGATCTTTTGGGGCCAGATGGCTATCGAGAGATGATCTCCAATACCACTAAGCTGAATTCTGCCGGCCCTGATTTAGCCAAACTAGCTGGCGTACATGCATTAACAGATGTGACTGGCTTTGGATTGGCTGGCCATACTTTAGAACTCTCACGAGCCTCCAACTGCACAGCGCATATTGATTGGAGCCAAGTGCCCCTGCTATCTAATGTACAAACGCTGGCTGATGAGGGCGTTATTACCGGCGCATCAGATCGTAACTGGCTTAGCTATGGCGATGAAGTTGGGACTCCCGCAGACTTCACACCAGCTCAACGCGCTTTATTGACCGACCCACAAACCAGTGGTGGCCTATTAGTATCCTGCAGTCCTGAGAGCGTTAAAGAAGTGTTGGATATATTTAATCAACATCATTTCCTAGGTGCCCGCGTCATTGGCCAAATGAGCAAGCGCCAAGGAAAGCCGCTGGTTATTTCTTAGGAAGCTTAGTAATTTATTTTTTTAAATTAAAGACGCTTGAGAAATCCAGTTGGCCATTACCAGCTTTGCTGTGACTCTCATAGAGTTGCTGCGCTAATTTCCCAAGAGGAACACTAGCATCTAGATCTTCTGCATTCTCCACTGCCAGCCCCATGTCTTTGAGCATGAGATCTACACCAAAACCGCCAGCATAGCCTTTTGAGGAAGGCACATTTTCCATGACACCCGGACAGGGGTTATATAACTCCAAAGCCCAGTTGCGCCCTGAACTCTTAGACATGATGTCAGATAGCACTTTAGGATCCATACCATTGGCGATTCCTAATCGCAGTGCCTCACTCGTTCCCAACATCTGAATACCTAACATCATGTTGTTGCAGACTTTGACAGTCTGCCCCGCTCCATTGCCCCCAGCGTGAAAGATATTCTTACCCATCGTCTCCAATAAAGGACGTGCGCACTCAACAGCACTTGTTTCGCCACCGACCATAAACGTTAAAGTGCCCGCTTGCGCACCTGCAGTCCCACCCGAGACTGGCGCATCAATCATGGCAAACCCTTTTGCTTTGGCGGCAGCAGCAACGGCTTGCGCTACCTTTGGTGAAATCGTTGAGCAATCAATAAGCAATGTTTTATGGTTCGCGCTTGCCAACAAACCGGCATCGCCAAGATACAAGCCCTCCACATGACGAGAGGCTGGCAGCATGCTGATCAAAACATCGACATCTTTTGCGGTGTCGTTTGCATTTGCTGCAACGCTACCTCCTGCAGCTGCAAAGGCATCAATCTGGCTTTTTACCAAATCGAAGCCTGTAACTTGATGCCCTGCTTTTAATAAGTTCAGGGCCATTGGTAATCCCATGTTGCCAAGCCCAATAAATCCGATTTTCATATCACTCCAAATTTCTGAATATTGTTTATTGTTTTCTAGAGGCGAGATATTTGACGCCTTCAGACCCATAGGACTCGGAATGCACTTCTTTATAACCCAGTTCAAATACATCGCCAGTGTTATAGGTTCTGCTTTCCCCATGTAAGACGATATCGATACTGCCCTCAACTACTAAAGCCTTCACTTCAAATGGATGCTCATGCTGACCAAGTTGACCATTAGGAACTTGCTGAACCTCTACCGGCTCAGGAAATCCTTCCTTCTCAAGCAACAGTTGAAATTGCTCTGTATTCATGGTCTAACTATAGCGTGGATATACTCTCTTAGCATAAGGTAATTTATATAAGGAGTCATGATGGTGAAAGTCATTGGGCTGATGGAGCTAATAGATCAAAGCGCTTTTGAACAATACCGCTCTCAAGTTGGGCAAACGGTTGAGCTCTATAAAGGCTCCATCAAAAATCGGGGTTCCGTTGCAGAGCTCTTTTGGAATGAACTGGGGATCGCACCCTTTAGCACTTTCGTAGAGCTTGAGTTTACTGAAATACAGGATGCTCATGCCTGGGCCAATAGCCCTGAATACCAAACGCTAGTGCACATCCGCAGCCAGGCAATGAAACTCACTTTGTTTAGCATTGCTATCTAAGCACAGCACTGAAAGTGCAAGTCACCAATAAAAAAGCCTAGCTCGTAAAAGCTAGGCTTATCAATCAGTCTGGAGTGAGAATTACTTCTTAGCTTCCATCGCCTCTTTAGCAGCAGTGATTTCTTTGCGGCGCTCTTTGCAGGCACCGGCGATTTCTTGCAAGGCCTTACGTGCGCGAGCAGCAGATGCCTTAATACCTTTTTCAATAAATTTTTCGTTTTCAGCTTTGTAAGCTTCAAAAGCAGCCAACAATGTATCGTGTTGTGACATCTCGTCTCCTATTAACAAATGAATATTTATACTGACAGCGAAGTCAGTATATCCCCATAAAAACCATAGAAAATCGCCCCCCAAATCAGGGATAACTCTTATATTTGCGGGTTAATTCAAAATAGCCTTAATGAACCAAAATTGCCCAAAAAGGATAAAAAATCCCCGGAAAATCGCCTTTATTGCCTATTTGCCGCCTTATTGGGTTCTCCGCTCACCCCAAAATGAGCGCTTGGCCTTTCTTTTAACTGGTCTACGGCTCTCCACGGACAGTCTTTAGGAAAGACCTTCTGGCCTCCAATAATTCAATGCAGGGTCAGATTAAAAGATAATGACTCCATAAAAGATCCGAGAGACAGTATGACCATGCAAACCAAAAATCATTCATTCGTTCGCAATAAACTTCTTAATAAAGAAGAAATTGCATTTTTAGATGTGCGCGAGGAGGATCCTCATGCGCAAGAGCATCCCCTCTTTGCCGCAAACCTCCCTCTTTCCAGAGTAGAGATTGATGCTTACGCAAAGCTACCAAAGAAAAACGTACCCATCGTCACTCTTGATGATGGTGAAGGTTTTGCTCAATTAGCTGCGCAACGTTTAATCAATCTTGGGTACACCGATGTATCAGTTTTTGAGGGAGGTGTTCAAGGTTGGAAAGTAGCTGGCGGTGAAGTATTCAAAGATGTAAACGTTCCCAGCAAATCATTTGGTGAGTTTGTAGAATCCAAAGCCCATACCCCCTCTTTATCAGCGCAAGAAGTAAAGCAATTAATCGATAACAAAGAAGATGTCGTTGTTGTTGATGTGCGCCGCTTTGATGAATACAACACCATGAGTATTCCAACCGGTATTAGTGTTCCGGGCGCAGAGCTAGTTTTGCGTCTCCCAGAATTAGCGCCTAACCCAAAGACAAAAGTGATTGTGAACTGCGCTGGCAGAACTCGTAGCATTATTGGCACGCAGTCACTAATTAATGCTGGCATTCCAAATGAAGTCAATGCACTACGTAATGGCACGATTGGCTGGACGCTTGCTGGTCAAGAATTGGATAAAGGGCAAAGCAGAAAGTTTCAGGAAGTGAGTGACGATACAAGAAACGAGGCGGCAATTCGCGCTCGCAGCGTTGCTGATCGTGCAGGGGTTAAGCGCGCTAGCCTGGGCGATGTACAGACATGGAAAGCGCAATCTGATCGAACAACTTATTTCTTTGATACGCGCACTCCGGAAGAATATGAAGCAGGTCATCTTCCCGGCTTTAGATCGGTACCAGGTGGACAGCTTGTACAAGAAACGGAGATGGTTGCTCCGGTTCGTGGTGCACGTGTAGTGTTGGCAGACCCCAGTGGCGGTGGAGTACGCGCCAATATGCCAGCATCTTGGTTGGCCCAAATGGCTTGGGATATTTATGTTCTTGATGGAGTAATTACCTCCGATCTCACAGAAAAAGGTATATGGAAGGCACCCCTACCCGCTCTTCCAACAATTGAAAGCGTAGATGCCGCGACCGTTTCCAACTGGCTTAAGAGTGATAGCAATACGATTGCCATTGATTTCAGCACCCATGCTAACTACGTTAAAGGACACATCCCTGGAAGTTGGTATGCCCTTCGATCCCAACTAGCAGAAGCAATGAAAAAATTCCCCAGGTAGATCGCTATGTCATTACCAGCACACCACCTGAATTAAGCCTCTTTGCTGCTCAGGAAGTGCAAGCTTTGACTAAAGCCGAGGTCCTCGTTTTGGAGGGCGGCAATGCTGCCTGGGTAAAAGCAGGGTTTGAGCTGGAGAAAGGCCCGAGTCATTTAGCCTCGCCTCCTCTGGATCGCTATAAGCGCCCCTATGAAGGCACGAGCGTAGATCCTGCAGCGATGCAGGCATATCTTGATTGGGAGTTTGGTTTAGTGGAACAACTAGGCAAGGACGGAACCCATCACTTCTGGGTGCTCTAGGTCCTTGCTGTTGTTCTAAAAGCTTAACGAGTTGATCGGTTAAACAATCTTGTTACGGATAATGCCGATGCCAGTGATGTTTGTTTCCATAACATCACCTGGCTTCATAAACTCCTGAGGAGTTCTACCTGCGCCAACCCCAGAAGGAGTGCCGGTTGCAATAATGTCGCCCGGCAGTAATGTTAAGCCACGCGATAGCTCGGCAATAATTGCTGGGATCTTGAAATACATTTGCTTGTAACTAGCGTTTTGCTTTTCTACGCCATTCACACGGCAAATAATGCGCGCGTCATCTAAATTGACGCCACCTGCAGTAACAACCCAGGGACCCATCGGACCGTGACCATCTAAGCTCTTGCCTTTAAACCATTGACCGGACTGACGTTTTTGCTGAATATCACGCGCCGTAGTGTCGTTATAGGCAGAATAGCCAAAGACATAGTCCATTGCATTCTCTTCAGAAATATTCTTACCCTTTTTACCAATTACCACTGCTAACTCAGCCTCCCAGTCAATCATGGTGGAGATGCCAGCATCATAAGGGATGTTGTCGAACGGGCCATTCATGGTTTGCGTGCCTTTAGTAAAAAGCACAGGAACCTTTGGATACTCTTTTACAGCAGTATCAGCACGATGCTTGAGGCCCTCTTCAAAATGGTCTAGGTAATTCCAGCCCACGCAATAAATATTGCTTTGTGGCTTAGGAATAGGTGATAGCAAAACCACATTATTCACATTCGCTAAATTACTTCCGCGACCTTTAAATAATGTTGCCAACTCTAGTAAACCTTTGTTGCCAGAGGCAGCCAATGAAATCATTGAGGTAGGATCAAATGAGAGCTGTACTTTTTGACGAGCCGCTTCTGTAGGAATATCAACCACCATACCGTCATTGGTAACCAAACCTAATCTTGAGGTGGCACCCATTTTAGGCAAATAGTTTGCAATTCTAAGGCCCGCTTTACCAGTCAATGGCTCCACCACAATCGGCGGCTGACTATCAGTAGCAGCAATTGCATTGGAAATAAACATACTGCTAATAGCAGCAGATGCACCCAATTTAAGCGCATCTCTCCGATTTGTATCCACAGCATCTCCTTCAATATTTTGTTTTAAATGTCTTATTAAGACTTATTTGTTGTTTATTAAACAATCTGCCATAAATATTAATACCAAACCTGTTTCTTAGGCGAAATTTTGGAAATATCGCTATCCTCTAGTAATGTATCTCTTGAAGACCCCACACCCAATTGGCCTAGCCATCTGCCTTGTGATCCTTCTCGGGCTCAGTGCCTGCGGTCGAGAGACATACACCACTTGGAGTTGTAGCTCCCCTTCCGAGTCTAAAATTTCCATGGTGCTCCGAAAGGCCCAAATGGAATTTAAGGGGGCGGTACTGGATTATTGCGGTAGTTTGGGTACCCAAAGCTACTTTGATGAAAAATGCTCAGGTCAAACCAATCAATCGAAGACCGTATTTTCTCCCTCCTCAGGATTGCTTTTGATCAATGGTCAAGAATTCCAGTGCACTGCCTTATAAAAAGAATCGGAATGCATTACTGATGAATCGACTCAGCCCCAAGAAATTACTCCTCACCAAATGGACCGCAGTTCAACCGATTGCTAAACAAAAGCATTTCTTGGTGAGCAAAGTAATCCTGCCAGAACCACCAAACGAGAAAATTGAGTTCGTCGAAATTGAGGCGGTCTACTCGAAGCAAACTACGCAAATTGCATGGCGTGATCTCACCAATAGTGAGCTATGGTTACAAGGCTGGAAATAAAAAACCGCCCCAGTTCTGAGGCGGTTTTGTTTTAGCCTAGTCTAATCAGATCTATTCATCAGACTTCTTCTTGCCCCCGGATTTTTTAACCAGGTCATCAATATTCTTTTCGGCAGTCTCGGCCACTTGGTTCACAATGCGGCGCCCTTCTTTAAACATATTCTGACCAGTCGTTGACATTTCATGAACTACCTTAGATAGCTTGTCAGCATGCGCTGGAATTTTATTTTCAGCGTCCTCAAGCCAAGTTACCAAAGAGCTACGAACCTTCTCAAGATGCTTTTCAGTTTCATCAGCAGCACCTTCGCCGAGATCTTTTAAAACTGCTTTTACCTTCTTTTGATATGCAGCTGCACGTTTCGCAGTTTCTTTTGCAGCTTCTTCTTGCAAGTCTTTTAATTTACCCAAATCATTTTTGGCGGCTGACTTTGCACTGTCGAGAGCATTTTTCATGCCCCACTCAATCTCTGCCATATGATGCTCACTTAATTTTTTTGCTGCCTCAAGCAAAGTATGTGAGTAATCAAATAATTCTTTTGCTTTTTCACGCTGCCATTTTTGAAGTTCTTTTGCATCCATTTTTACACTCCTATAAACAAGGGTTAATAAAGCTTTAGCATTTAACTCTATACCGAAATAGACGAACTGCCAATTCCCCGAATTTACCGCATTAAAATGACAAAATGAGTGAAAAAATATCCATTTATGAGTCTATAGGCGGCATAGACCAAATTGACGCATTAGTAGACCGTTTTTACGATTTAATGGCCTTAGAACCCCATTTTGAGGATCTAAGGTCCATGCACCCTCAGGACCTTTCCAGCTCCAGGGAAAAACTCAAGTTCTTCCTCGCCGGCTGGATGGGAGGTCCTGATATCTACTCACCCAAATATGGTCACCCCATGCTAAGGGCTCGACATCTGCCATTCAAGATTGGTTTAAAAGAACGGGATCAATGGCTAGCTTGTATGTATAAGGCTATGGAAGAGTGCGGAATAACTGGTGATGCCGCGAAACAACTTGAAGAGTCTTTTCTGAACACCGCGGATTGGATGAGAAATCAACCCAACTAATGATGTGGTCATTAAGCGGAAATAGTGATTTGGCGTTATTGGCTAAACTCTAATTAATAGTTCCACTCATAAAGTAGAAAATGATTGAAAGCACGATGCAGCTCCTGAGTGATCCCAATGCTTGGATTGCCTTTCTAACGCTCTCTGCCCTTGAGATTATTCTCGGCATTGATAACATCATTTTTATTAGCGTTATCGCCAACAGACTCCCTTCTGAAATTCGGGGGAAGGTTCGCCGCTTCGGTCTTTTGTTTGCGCTTGTCACCCGAATTCTTTTATTGCTAAGTCTATCGTGGGTAATGGGTCTCACAACCCCCCTCTTCAGTATCTCCGACCACCTGATTAGCGGCAGAGATTTAATCTTATTGCTCGGTGGCTTCTTCCTAATCTGGAAGGCCTCTAAGGAAATTTATATTGAAGTAGAGGTTGGTGAGCATGGCGATGAACTAATTGACCCCCAAGGAAAAGGCCGCGCCAAGTCAATGCTCTCTTTAT
Organism: Polynucleobacter sp. JS-JIR-II-c23; assembly: GCF_035011225.1. NCBI lineage: Bacteria > Pseudomonadati > Pseudomonadota > Betaproteobacteria > Burkholderiales > Burkholderiaceae > Polynucleobacter > Polynucleobacter sp. JS-JIR-II-c23. Next base: position 1,503,661 of record NZ_JAYGQT010000001.1, read on the forward strand.
TTATTGGCTCTGTGCTACAGATTGGCTTACTAGATATTATTTTTTCTCTGGATAGCGTCATTACGGCAGTGGGTATGGTGGATCAAATTAGCGTGATGATCGCAGCAGTCCTTGCTTCAGTCCTCATCATGCTCATTGCCGCTAAGCCTATTGGGGATTTTGTTCAGCGCCATCCCTCTATCAAAGTATTGGCCTTATCGTTTCTAACGGTTGTAGGCGTAGTACTGATCGCAGAAGGAATGGGCGTTCATATTCCTAAAGGCTATGTCTACGTTGCTATGGCATTTTCTTTATCGGTTGAGCTTTTAAATATCCGCTCGCGTGAAAAGAAGAAAAAACTGAAGTAAGCCCTGGTGTGATGAGAAATTTATAGGGATTGCGCACAAGCGTAGCCGCTGGCCCATGCCCACTGGAAATTATGTCCACCCAAATGGCCAGTGACGTCCACGCACTCACCAATGAAGAATAGCCCCGGATATTTACGCGACATCATTGTTTGTCCATCGAGCTCTTTGGTATCTACGCCACCCAACATCACCTCAGCTTTTTTCCAACCTAAGGTACCTGCTGGCTTTACAGACCAGTTCGTTAGCAGCTCCTTAAGAGCTTGACGGTCTTTTTTAGAGACTTCGGCCCATTTGCGACCCATTAGATTGCGCTGCTCTGCAAATGCTTTAGCTAAGCGCTGAGGAAGAACAGAAGCCAAAATCGTTTCGGTAAGCTTTAAGCGATTCTCTTCATTGTTAAAGAGTTCATCACAATTAAATCCTCCAGGACGCTCAATTGCGCCAAGCCAATCGATGTGAATAGGTTCGCCCTCTTCCCAATAACTGCTTGCTTGAAGAACCGCAGGACCTGATAAGCCTTTGTGAGTTAGCAGCAAATCCTCATTGAATCTACAGGCGCCATAACGATGGCCCTTTGAACCGGAGGCAATTCTGACTGGTACAGCTAGACCGGCCAACTCACTGAGATCACCGAAGTTATCTGCAGTAAATGAGAGTGGTACTAAAGCAGGCCTAGGATCAACCACATTTAATCCAAACTGCTTTGCAACATCCAAGGAATAAGCAGTAGCTCCAATGGCGGGCACTGGTAAACCACCTGTTGCCATGACTAGTGACTTGGTTTTTTCGGTGCCAGCATTCGTTTGGATGAGCCATCGATCATCCTCTTGCTCAATTGATTGCACGGAGACTGGATGACGTATGGTCACATTTCCTTTGGCGCACTCTGCAAACAATAGCTCAATGATTTGTTTGGCAGAATCATCGCAAAATAATTGGCCCTGATGTTTTTCATGGTAACGAATACCATGGGATGTCACCAGTTTGATAAATTCTGTTGAGGGGTATCTAGCGAGTGCACTTTTTACAAAATGCTGATTGAGAGATAAGAAGTTAGCTGGGCTGCTATGGAGATTGGTGAAGTTGCAACGGCCACCGCCGCTAATACGAATCTTCTCGCCCAATACCTCAGCATGATCCAGCACAAGTACTTTTTTACCTAACTGGCCAGCAACTCCTGCGCAAAATAAACCAGCTGCGCCGCCGCCGATAACGATGGCATCCCAAGTTTTACTCATCGATTACTCAAAACGATCAATGATGTCAGATGAGATGTTAAGTTTTCTCATATGAAGCTTGGTATAGGCTTGGCGGAAGTTCTTCGTCATGGAAATCATGACTGATGCGGTCCATGCAAAGGAAAACATTCCAGAAAAAGCGATGATGACTGCCAGCATCTTCCAGCCATCGGGAAGAATATCTTCCATGAACCCCATTGCGGTATATGTGCTGCCACTAAATAAAATGCTTTGCCCCAGAGCGGGCAGCAACTTGAATGCGTACAAAGCAATACCCCAAATCAGTATTTCAGCGATATGGGTTAAGAATAAACAGAAGACACTTACGTAAAAACAGAAAGCTACAGCAGAGTATTTTTTCTCAGCCAAATATAGAAAAGTTTTTACTTCATAGCGCTTAGCAATCTGTAGCAGCACCACCCCATGAAAAACCATAACCAATAAGAGCATGGTTCCACCCAAGATATAACCCGGAAGATCTAGAGCTGTAGCGATGCTGGTTTGCGAAGGATTCATAGTGGGATTTTACAGGCGAGTACTTGTTAACCCAATTGATACCAATCCCGAATCACCTGCCAAGCCTCCTGGGCAGTCTCTGAGAAGTGAATGGTTTGCATATCTTCCTCATCAATCACGCCGAATTCCACCATATGATTAAAGTTAATCACGTCATTCCAGTAGGCCTTGCCCACTAATATCACCGGGATACGGACCACTTTCTTGGTCTGCATGAGGGTGAGCACCTCAAACATCTCATCAAAGGACCCAAAACCCCCGGGGTAAACAACGATCGCCCTAGCGCGCAACATAAAGTGCATCTTGCGCAGTGCGAAGTAATGAAAGCGAAAACTGAGTCCTGGGCTAATGTACTGATTAGGGTGCTGCTCTCTAGGCAGGCTGATATTAAAGCCAATTGTTTTATCGCCCACCTCAAATGCACCTCGATTAGCAGCCTCCATAATTCCAGGGCCGCCTCCAGTGCAAATATGAAGCTTATTAGCGTTGCTCTCCTGAGTAGCGTTGTAGTGAGCCACTAATGACCCGAACTCTCGGGCTGACTCGTAGTAGCTGCTGTGTAATAACGCTTTGTTAGCAGCCTCAATCTCCTCTGGAGTCTTTGCCTTTTCCTTCAGAGTCAATGCCTCAACATGACTAATAAACCGAGTTGAACCAAAGACAGTAATCGTATGTTCAATGCCCTGCTCATTCAGCAGAACATTAGGCTTGAGTAACTCCAACTCAAAACGAATACCCATAGTCTCTCTTCGAGCTAAAAAGGCTTCGTCACCAAAAGCAAACTTATAAGAATCCTCTGAATCTTCTTCTGCTATTTGACTCTTGTGTAAATTTAAAAACTCAGTAATCGTCTGTGAGTTGTTAATAGGGAGTTTCGGACTCATATTCCAACCTTCGAGGGTATCTATAGGCTAATCTTAACCTGCACACTAAGCTAGTGTTAATACCTAGTTCTATCGAAGATAAGGTACTCTAGGGATTATTGGGATTTACCTGGTGCTAAAGTCGAGTTACTATTGCCAGAATCTCAACTAAATCGAAGGAAAAGCAATGAGCAACCGTTCAATCATCATTATGGTACTAGTCTTAATTGGTGCCACTGCCTACTTACTCCTCAAAGGCGACGGCAACGTTGATATGGGCGGCGAAAAGCATGGTGCAGAAGCTGCTCATATGGAAGAAGCTAAGAAAGATGCTCCTGCAGCCGCTCCAGTAGCGCCTGCTGCGGCTGACGCTAAGAAGTAATCTCTTCTTTTGCTTATCAAACCGCGGACCGCCGCGGTTTTTTTATCTCCATATTTTAATGAAGTTGATATTTTCCTCGCTCCTATATTTTGCACTTTTGTGCGTATCGCAACTTGCTATTAGCCAATCATCTAAGACCATGAAAACTATTGATCAGGCCACTCTGTCTTCCTTTGCACCAACTGGTATTCTGCGGGTTGGCATTAATTTAGGCAATCCAATTCTTGCCAATGAAGATCTAATCTCAAAAAATTTATATGGCGTAACGATTGATATCGCTAGTGAGATCGGGAAGCGCACTTCATTGCCTGTGCAATTGATTCCCTTCAAAACGGCGGGGGCAACAGTCGATGCCGTAAAGACCGGTGAAATCGATTTAGTATTTGTGGCGATCGATCCAGTTCGTGGCGCTGATATTAGCTATACCCCAGCCTATATTCAAATTGAAGGGGCCTATATGGTGAAAGTCTCATCCCCATTAAATCTGAATGATGAAGTGGATGCCGCTGGTAATGAAATCGTAGTTGGCAAAGGCAGCGCCTATGATCTCTACCTTACGCGTGAGATTAAGAATGCCGCCCTACTCAGAGCCGCAAGCTCACAAGCAGTGCTTGATGACTTCATGTCTGGAGCAGGAAATGTCGCAGCGGGCGTAAAACAACAGCTAGAAAGTGATGCCAAGCGCTATGAGGGCTTACGCATGCTACCCGGTCGTTTCATGGTGATTAATCAAGCGATTGGCATACCGAAGGCTAGGCCCAACTACCAAATTACTAGCGCCTACTTAAGCAATGTTATTACAGAGTTAAAGCAATCTGGCTTTATAGCGGATGCCATGAAACGGCACAATATCCAAGGCGCAAAAGTAGCCGACTAAATAAGCTAATTAAATTAGCACTGATAAGTATGCAAACGCTCAGGGATGATGACGTTTTCCCAATGTAATTCATCCCTGATGCATTTAGCCAATACAGAAGATGATTCAGGCTCACCGTGCACTACAAAAACGGTTTTTGGCGACCGCTCAAATCCTCTAAGCCAATCTAACAAGCCTGCTTGATCAGCATGGGCAGATAATCCACCAATCGTATGTATTGAGGCCTTAACAGGAACATCCTCACCAAACAATCGTACTTTCTGCGCTTTGTCCACTAAACGCCTACCGAGACTCCCATATGCCTGGAATCCAGTGATCACAATAGCATTTTGCGTGCGAGGTAAATTACTAGCTAAGTGATGAACTATGCGACCAGCATCACACATACCGCTCGCTGAAATAATGATTGCACCACCCTTAACCTTATTCAGAGCCTTTGACTCTTCCACGTCTGCAATGAAGCGAAGATCTACCGCATCTTGGTTGTTTTTAAACCAAGTAAAAGTTGCCTGCGAGTTCCCATCCAATTGCGAGAAAAAATGTTGGGTTAAATGAGTGGCTGCAGTAGCCATTGGTGAGTCCACCCAAATACTTAAATGAGGTAAACGCCCTCTTTTAACTAAGTCAATCAAGAGAAATAAAATCTCTTGGGTACGCCCTACCGCAAAGGCAGGCATCACTACATTACCGTGTGCGGTCATAGTTGAGGAAACTACCTCAACTAACTCGTCTTCAGTATCTTGCAAACTACGGTGCAGGCGGTCGCCATAGGTCGATTCCACAACAACTACATCAGCATCTTTAATCAAATCGGGGTCAGGCATTAAGACCTTACCCTTCATGCCAATATCACCGGAGAAGACGCAACACTTTTTCTTCACGCCATCCTCTGAAATATTCATTATGGCGATAGCAGAACCTAATATATGACCTGCATTACGAAACTCTAGGGATACTCCCGGCGCTAATTCCGTCACTTGTCCATAATCGAGCGACTGAAACTGATTCAAGGTTATTTCGACCTCTTCCCTGGAATACAAGGCAACAGGAACCTCTCCATGCCACTTTCCTGCCTTTATCCTCCTCTCCGCCCTCTCTACATCTGCACGCTGTAAATGGGCGCTATCCAGTAAAAGAATTTTCAATAGTTCAAAGGTGGCATTTGTACAGTAGATAGCTCCCGAAAAACCTTGAGCACATAGGCGGGGTAATAAACCGCTATGGTCGATATGCGCATGCGTTAGCACCACGAAATCAATATCCTTTGGCGAGAATGGTAATGGCTCGAGATTCTTATTTGTTGCTTCGCGCCCACCTTGAAACATTCCATAGTCAACCATGAAATGTCTTAGCTTTCCAGACAGCATGACCTCAACCGAATGGCGTGAGCCTGTTACCTCTCCTGCTGCACCAAAAAATTGGATCTTCATGGGTTTAGGATACTCTTTCCTATAATTAGCTCAATACCCCTGAAATCAGAGCGATACTATATGAATGAATCCGCAACCTGTGACCTTAGACACCCTCAAGCTTGTGAAACTGCTGCGGCGCCAACCGTCAGAACATAAAGGTAGCGCAGGCAAAGTCGTTTTAATGGGCGGTGCACCAGGAATGGCTGGCGCCCTGATTTTGGCGGGCAATGCATGCTTACATCTAGGTGCCGGCTGGACGATCTTAGAAATTTTAGATCCTGCTTCAGCACGTGTAAATATTGATCACCCCGAACTCATGATTCGCCTTGCTACAGATAATATTCATGAAACACTGAATGCCACACAGCCTGATGTTATTGCTATTGGCCCAGGCCTTGGAAAATCCGCTTTAGCAATTCAATGCCTAGGTGCAACACTTTTATATCCCGACATTCCACTGGTAATTGATGCTGATGCCCTCAACTTAATCAGCGAATCCACTGAACTACTTGAGAAACTACAAAGTCGTAATCAAGCACTTCCAGAGTTTGCTGTACTTGCCCCTCACCCTGGCGAGGCCGCAAAACTTTTGAAGACCACAACAGAAATTGTGCAATCAGATCGTGTGAGCGCAATTAAACAATTGGTTGAGCTCACGCAATCGATTGTGGTTCTTAAAGGACAACATACTTTGATTGCCTCCCCACAACATCCTCCGGTTCAATGCCTTGCTGGAAATCCCGGAATGGGCACTGGAGGCATGGGGGATATTCTGACGGGAAGCATTGCCGCTATCGCCGCTCAAGGAATTCGACATCAACTGAATTTATGGCAAGCTACTGGGATTGCAGTTGAGCTACACGCTAGCGCTGCAGATAGCTTAGTGAACAAGGGGATTGGCCCGATAGGTCTAACCCCCTCTGAGACCATTTTAGAAATGCGAGCGCTACTCAATAAGCTGTTATAAATCGTTATGCATTCAGCAAGCGCAGCACATCATCACCGACGTTACCTCTATGGCATTTTGATGGCCGGAGTAGGCTCTATGCTGTTTTCTGGCAAAGCGATTTTGGTCAAGCTTGCTTTTGGTTATGGTGCAAATGCGGAGACTCTTTTGGCGTTACGCATGCTTATGGCACTTCCCCTGTTTTGGGGAATTTTCTGGTGGGAGTCGCGCCGTAGTGCGATGAGCCCGATCACCTGGCTCGATCGCACTAAATTATTTTTCCTGGGATTTTTAGGTTACTTTTTATCCAGCTACATTGATTTCTTAGGGCTGCAATACATCTCAGTTGGCCTAGAAAGAATTGTTCTTTACCTCACGCCAACTATTGTTTTATTAATCTCGTATTTTGTTTTAAGGAAACCCGTATCTCAACTACAGTGGTTCTCACTTATCGTTGGCTACATTGGAGTGTTTATCGTCTTTATTCAAGATGCGAGTTCCACCGGCATTGATGCCTGGTTAGGCATGGCTCTCGTGTTCGGCAGCGCCTGCTCCTATGCGGCCTACATGATTGGCGCCGGAGAAATGGTAAAGCGTATTGGTAGCGTGCGCTTAGTCGTCTATGCCAGCTCAGCCTCGGCTTTCTTAAGCATCGCGCAGTCAACCATCCACAACCCAATAGCCATATTTGAGCAGCCCCTACCTATTTATTGGTTTAGCTTACTGAATGCCAGCTTATGCACCGTTATTCCAATGCTGCTGATTATGATCGCCATTAACCGCATCGGATCTCCACTAGTGGCTCAAGCCGGGATACTTGGCCCAGTCTCCACTATCTTTATGGGATATCTCATTCTGGCCGAGCCAATCACTTGGACGCAAATTAGCGGCATGACTTTGGTGATGGCCGCAATGTGGCTGTTAGTGCGCAATGATGCACCTACAAAAAAGTCACCAGACCCCAAAAGATCTGATGACTTCGATGGTGCAGAACCCCTCAATTAAGAGGGGGTGATTTCTGTAGCTTACTGAGCTGCAGCGTCAGCTGCTGCTTTAGCTTTCTTTTTGGATTTCTTTTTAGCTTTTTTCTCAGCTTTCTTTTCTTTCTTTGCTTTTTTCTTTGCTTTTTTCTCAGCAGACTTCTCAGCCGGAGTGGCGGCAGGTGCAGCTACTGGAGGGGCAGCAGGTGCGGCCACTGGTGCAGGTGCAGGAGCTGGATCAGCAGCCATCACGGAGATAGGTGTGATACCGATAGCAGCAGAAATCAGGGTTGCCAGGCTCAAGCGCGCGATACGAGAAATCATGTAATTCTCCAAGATAGTTTGTGGATAATTTAATAATACTCAAATATTTGAGAAAAATGCTTCATTTTTAAAAGGTTGCTTATGAGTGATTTTTCGGATGACATCTTTACCGAGCCCCAAGGCTACTCAGTCAACACCCTGGAGCAGCTTGGGCCTTTGACTGGTATGGCTGGAATCTGGGAAGGTGTTCGCGGCCTTGATGTAAAGCCCAAAGCCGAAGGACCAAAGAAGCAAGCTTATGTGGAGAGAATTGAGCTTCAACCAATTGACCCCCAAACGAATGGCCCTCAGCTATTTTATGGTTTGAGATACCACACCCACATCACCAAACCCGATCAAGTAAAGACCTATCATGACCAAGTAGGATATTGGCTATGGGAGCCCGCAACTGGCAACATCATTCATACACTGACCATTCCTCGAGGCATGATTACGATGGCTTCTGGTAACGCTGCTGCAAATGCTAGGCAATTTGAATTGCACGCAAAAGAAGATGATCGCTGTGCGGGTATCTCATCCAATCCATTTTTAGATTACGCCTTCAGAACGGTTGAGTTTCGTATTCAGGTATCGATCAATGATGATGGCACTTGGTCTTATGAACAAGATACGGTGATGAAGATTAAAGATCAAGCAGCGCTATTTCATCATGTTGATAACAACACCCTGCACAAGATCGGGGAAGCCACTCCCAATCCCCTAGCTAGATAGGTGCAGCATCACCTTAGAATGCAATAAAGGCCATCAGATGATGGCCTTTATTTCTTAATGCTGAACTACTTTACTTGTTTACGCAGGCTGCGCTTCAGTCTCGGTAATTTTTTCTAATGCGGTAGCAAGAAGACCAACAGTACGATCTACGTGCGCCAATTTTTCTAGGCCAAACAAACCGATACGGAAAGTACGGAAGTCCGGTCTTTCATCGCACTGCAGTGGTACGCCCGCTGCAGTTTGCAAACCTAAAGCAATGAACTTCTTACCAGACTGAATATCAGGATCTTTGGTATAGCTTACGACCACGCCAGGGGCCTGAAAGCCCTTAGCGGATACTGAGCTATATCCTTGAGAAACCAATAGGTTACGAACTTTCGTGCCCAACTCTATTTGCTTTTCCTTTAACGCTGCGAAGCCAAGTGACTGAGTTTCCTTCATTACATTGCGCAAAATCTTTAAAGCATCAGTAGGCATAGTGGTGTGATACACATGACCACCCTTTTCATATGCTTCCATAATCTGAAGCCACTTTTTGAGATCCATAGAAAAGCTACTGCTTTGGGTTGCATCAATGTGCTCACGTGCGCGGTCGCCTAGAGCGATCAATGCGCAGCATGGGGAACTACTCCAACCTTTTTGAGGTGCAGTAATTAATACATCAACATTACAAGCCTTCATATCAACCCACATTGCGCCAGAAGCAATGCAATCCAACACAAACAAACCGTTTACAGAGCGCACTGCCTCACCGACTGCTTTGAGGTAGTCATCTGGAAGAATAATGCCGGCAGAAGTTTCCACGTGCGGCGCAAATACCACCGCTGGTTTTTCTTTCTTGATGAAGGCAACTACTTCTTCGATTGGAGCTGGTGCAAATACGCCCTGTGTTGAGTCTTCTAGCTGATGACCTTTGATAACCGTCACGTCTTTAGTGATGTTGGCCAAATCAAAGATTTGCGTCCAGCGATAGCTAAACCAACCATTACGTAAGACCAAGCATTTTTCATTGTTGGCAAATTGGCGGGCTACTGCTTCCATGCCAAAAGTTCCACTACCGGGAACGATGACTGCAGAGCTAGCGTTGTAAGCATCCTTAAGGACACTCGAAATGTCCACCATCACGCGCTTGAACTCTTCAGACATGTGATTCAAGGAGCGGTCGGTATAAACAACCGAGAACTCTAATAAACCATCTGGATCAACATTGGGGAGTAAGCCTGGCATAGTAATTTCCTAGGGATTTCTGTGATTAGCCCTAAATGATACCGATTTAAGTCTTTTTTGGGGACTGCGGTCCAAAACCCTGCTTAAAAGGGCGTTTTTGCCAGTTTTGGGAGTTTTACTTTTTCTTTTTCGAGGAAATAACAATACCCGCCACAATCAGACCAAAGGCAAGCCCATGAAATAGTTGGGGAGGCTCACCTAGCATGGCGGCCGATAAAAGCGCAGTAAATAAGGGTATGAAATTAGCAAAAAAAGCGGCAACCGTAGGCCCTGCTCCATTCACGCCCAGACCCCAGCAGCGATAAGCAATTAAGGAGGGACCAATGGCGACAAAGACAATTAAGGAGGCGGTCCACCAATTGAGATCCAGAAAAGCATGACCAGCCGCGATTTCAAAACCATCAAAAAATCCTGTCCACAATAAACCCACCGTCACCTGCGCCATTAAAAATTCAGCCCATGGCCATTGGCGTTCTGTGCTGGTGCCTGGACGACTTAACATCCAACTATAAAAGGCCCACAAGATAGTGGCTAACATTATTAAAAGATCGCCTACTACCATTTGCATAGACAGCAAGGCCGACAGGTCTCCACGGGTAAGCACAATGCCAACACCCAGCAAACTCACTACTGCGCCAATCATCTGCAAGATGCTGGGCTTTACTTGATAAAACACTGCACCAATGAACAGCATCCAAATGGGCATACTAGCGCCGATCAAGGTGACGTTAATAGCGGTAGATGTTTGCAGGGCGAGATATAACAGTACGTTGTAACTACCAACCCCAAATAAACCCAAAAGGAGGAAACGTTTCTTGTTTTGCCATAAGGCACTTCCCGGCATGAATACACGCCAACCCAAAGGAAGTAACAGTAAGGCAGCCAATCCCCAGCGGACTGCGCTTAAGGTAATTGGGGAGATGCTTCCAACCAATACTCGCCCAGCGATTGCATTGCCTGCCCATAAAGCGGTAGCTGTGAGCAAGTAGGCAATGGTGGCGAAATTCAGTTGGTACATACAGAGGGGCTTAATGGGGAAGTAGTTATTTGAGGTCCCCAAGCAAGGGATACCCTAGCATTGTAGAAACAAATCCCCGGTATTGCTAAGATAGAGCTTAAATTAAGATTTTGCTTCTACAAAATAGCATCAAAAAGAAGGATACATTGTGGCAATCATTACCAATATAGAAGACTTGCGGGTCCTCCATCAAAAGCGCACCCCTAAGATGTTCTACGACTATGCAGACTCTGGATCATGGACCGAGTCAACATATCGCGCCAATGAATCCGATTTTCAAAAGATTAAATTGCGTCAGCGTGTAGCGGTCAATATGACTAACCGCACCACCAAGACAACCATGATTGGCCAAGAGGTTGCAATGCCAGTAGCGCTGGCACCTACAGGCCTTACTGGCATGCAACATGCCGATGGTGAAATTTTGGCAGCCAAGGCTGCTGAAAAGTTTGGTGTGCCATTTTGCTTATCTACTATGAGCATTTGCTCAATTGAAGATGTGGCGGAGCACACCACAAAACCATTTTGGTTCCAACTCTACGTCATGAAAGATCGCGGTTTTATTGAGCGCTTGATTGAGCGCGCTAAAGCCGCCAAATGTTCCGCACTGGTTTTGACTCTGGATTTGCAAATCTTAGGTCAACGTCACAAGGATCTAAAGAATGGTCTCTCCGCCCCTCCTAAACTGACGATTGCCAATATGATTAATATGGCGACTAAGCCACGCTGGTGCTTGGGTATGGCTATGACGCCACGCAGAACCTTTCGCAATATTGTCGGTCACGCTACTGGTGTTGGCAATATGTCTTCACTGTCCTCTTGGACTGCAGAACAATTTGATCCGGGCCTCAACTGGGGTGATGTGGAATGGATTAAAAAACTCTGGGGTGGAAAGCTCATTATCAAAGGCATCTTAGATGAAGGTGATGCGCGCTTGGCAGCAAATTCAGGCGCTGATGCTTTAATTGTCTCTAACCATGGCGGCCGTCAATTAGATGGGGCGATTTCTAGCATTCAGGCTTTACCTGGAATTGTGGATGCTGTTGGTAAAGATATTGAAGTATGGATGGATGGTGGTATTCGCTCAGGTCAAGATGTTTTAAAAGCATGGGCCTTAGGCGCACGCGGCACGATGATTGGTCGCCCTTTCCTATATGGCTTAGGAGCCATGGGTGAGGCTGGTGTCACCAAGTGTTTAGAGTTAATTCACAATGAGTTGGATATCACCATGGCATTCACAGGCCATCGCGATATTCAGAATGTGACTAAAGATATTTTGTATCCAGGAACCTTTTAAATTTTCCCTATCCTCAACTACCCTCTTGCTGTCTTTGGTGTCTCACTTATGGTATTTGCCTTCTCTGTTTGGTTTGGATATGCCGCACTGAGTCGCTACCGTACAAAAGATACTGAGACATCTGCAGATCTCGGCATTATTCAGACTGCCACCCTAACCTTGCTGGCATTAATTATTGGCTTTACCTTCTCAATGGCCATTAATCGCCATGATCAGCGCGAGATCTTTGAGGAAGGCGAGGCGAATGCCATTGGCACCGAATTCTTAAGGGCTGATCTACTACCCCCAAAGGCTGCAGCGGCAACCAAGGACCTCTTACTTCAATATGTAGATCAACGTATTTTGTTTTATTCCAAGCAGCCCTCCGAAAAGATTGAAGAGATTCGCAGTAAAACAGATCAACTGCAAACCGCCCTTTGGAATGAGATTTTGCCCAATGTTCGCACGCAACACACCGCCTCTATTGCATTAGTTGCCTCAGGTATGAATGATGTTTTGAATTCTCAAGGCTATGTACAAGCAGCTTGGTGGAATCGCATCCCTCTTACGGCTTGGGCATTGATGGCAGCAATCGCTATTTGCGCAAATCTTTTGGTTGGATTTGGCGCGCGGAATTTTGAGAAGAACGTCGGTCTATTCATGATCTTCCCTTTTGTTATCTCGGTATCTTTCTTTTTGATTGCTGACATTGATAGCCCAAGGGGTGGAGTCATTCGGATTGAAGCGAGAAACTTAGTGGCGCTAAAAAACAACCTAAGCCAACAGATGAAAATTGCCAATCCATCCATCGGCAATCAATAAGCTTTACCATAAAGGCGGTCCAGATGAAACGAGTAGTAGATGTTTTTAAAAACCGTGGTCGCGAACTGGTGTGGACTTATGTCATCGATCTGCAGAATGATGAGGAATTCCATCCTGGTCAGCTAGATTTTGAAGTTGAGGCTCTTAGGCTCTCACAAATAGATAAGCGTGGCCTAGTAAATGAGCTCAGCGCCAAGGTTAGACTCAATAACTAGATTTAAATACCCCCTAGGGGTTAAAGTCCCCGGCATTAATAATGTTAATGAGATTCATTATTATTTGTGATGAATTCACTTAACATCCATATGCAATGCCGAAAACCAAATACCACCCTGCCTCCATCTTCTTTCATTGGCTTGTTTTCTTCCTGGTGGTCGCTGCTTTTGTAGTGATTGAGCTCAAAGGACAGTTTCCCAAAGGCAGCGAGCCTCGTGAGCTATGCAAATCAATCCATGGCGTTATTGGGCAGCTCATTTTTATAGCTATGGCTCTTCGCCTCATCATCCGTTTGACTTATGGCGTTCCTGAGCCCACAAACCCAAAGGCTTTATTCATTTCATTAGCCAAGGTAATGCATTGGCTGCTGTATGCCCTACTCTTGATATCGCCCATCTTTGGCATCTTATATTTTCAGTATGGCGGCAAAGATATCCACTTCTTTGGCTTGGTGTGGCCTCAGCTAGTCACCCCTAATCCAGAGATGAAGAAAGTAGTTGAAGGGATCCATGAATTTTTAGGAAACTCGCTCTACTTTTTGATTGGTATTCATGCTTTAGCAGGCTTATGGCAACATTACGTTGTAAAGGACGATACACTTCGTCGTATGTTGAATAAAGTTAATCCCTAAAATGAAACCTCTCTCTAAAAAAGCCAAGATGGCAATAGGCTGGACCGTCTTAATGACGGTGGTGGGCACCGCGATGCTGCATCAATGGCAATTTTTTGCTATGGGTTGCGCGTCTCTTGCCTTTTTACTTGTAGCAAACCAATACGGCCTTCTTAAAGACCCAGAAGACAAAAAATAATCCCACCTCTTTGGGTGGGATTATTTATTCAGCACCCCAAGACTCTGGGGTTTCTATTACAGAGTTGGATAGTCTGTATAGCCCACCTCTTCACCACCATAAAAAGTAGCGCGGTTGTATGGATTTAGTTTGGCACCCTGCTGAAATCTCTCCGCTAAATCTGGATTAGAAATATAGAGACGGCCATAAGCAACTGCATCAGCCAAATCATCTTCTAACACCTTCTCACCCATTGCCTGATCGTAGCCACCAGCGGTGATGAATTTTCCCTGATAAGCAGCACGGAACATCTCTGAGGTAATAGGAGCATCTTCAAAGACTTGATCGCCACCGCCAGCACTGGTTGAGCGAGGCTCAATCATATGCACGTAAGCTAAGTTATAGCCATTGAGCTTCTTAATTGCAGCAGTGAACAATGCTACCGGATCGCTATCACCCATATCGTTAAAAGTGCCGTATGGTGACAGGCGAACTCCCACTTTATCGCTCGGGAATACTTTGCTTACAGCCTCGATCACTTGACCCAATAGGCGCAGGCGATTATCAATCGAGCCGCCATATTCATCCGTACGTTGATTAGTTTTGTCTTGCAAGAACTGATCCAGCAAGTAGCCATTGGCCGAGTGAATTTCAATACCATCAAAGCCTGCAGCTTTTGCATTCTGCGCTGCCGCCTCAAACTCTTTGAGCAAGCGAGCGATATCTTCCAAACTCATTGCCGTTGGAGTCTCATAATCATGCAACTTCCAATCTGCGCCATACGTTTGACCAGCCGCAGCAATTGCAGAGGGCGCCTCAGGTACACCCTGCTCTGGATGCAAGGAAGAATGGGAGATGCGGCCCACGTGCCACAGCTGCGCAACAATCGAACCACCCTTGGCATGAACTGCCCCAATAATCTCTTTCCATGCAGCGGTTTGTTCCACCGAATAGATTCCAGGCGTCGCTGGGTAACCCTTACCCAATGGAGAAATCTGTGTTGCCTCGGTAATAATGAGTCCGGCACTCGCACGTTGTGCGTAATAGGTTTTAGCTAATGGATTAGGAACATCACCATCAACTGCACGCATTCGCGTGAGCGGTGCCATCACTAAACGGTTTTTTAAATGAAGTGCCCCCAGATTTACCGGAGTGAACATGATTTCTTTGCCTGACATTTGCTGCCTTTTAAATAAGTAAAAAGAGGGTTGACTGTAACAAGGATTAGCAAATATTGCTTAGGATGTGATTATGCAGTTCCAAATTGTTCGCGTATGCAATCTGCTAGCGCGTTAAATTCTTGAGTATGTGCGGTAGAGGGTCGCGCAACCAAAGCAATCACTCTTTTGGGTGCTGGTGAGGCTAGCTCTTTTGCGACTAACTCAGAGTTATTCAATAGACTACTTTTTACGGCCATTCCAGGAAGCAGGGCAATACCAAGTCCAGACTCCACCATTTGCAACAAGGTCAACAAGCTAGTAGCTTCCATCCCCTCAGCCTTACGAATGTCAGTGCGCTTGCACGCTTGCAAACTATGCTCTCGTAGACAATGCCCCTCTTCAAGCAGCAAGAGGCGTTCGGCCATCTTGGCAGGTAAGGTCACTTCTTTTCCCTTCAAGGCGGGATCCCCCTCCTTGGCAACCAACCAAAAATGGTCGTCAAATAATTCCTGAACGAGAAGACCCTCAACATCATATGGAAGTGCTATCAAAGCAAAATCCAATTTATGCTCTGCTAATCTAGAGAGCAGATTAGCAGTGAGATCTTCTCTGAGTGTAATTTTAAGTTCTGGAAAACGACTACGAATTTCCGGAAGCACTGTTGGCAATAGAAATGGTGCGATAGTTGGTATGACGCCCAAACGAATTGTGGCAGTCATGGGTTTACCAGTTGCGCCTGCATACTCCACTAAATCTTCAGATGCCGCCAAGATTAGCTTGGCACGCTCAAGAACCTCCAAACCTATTGGAGTGATGGATACGTTCTGTCGATCGCGTTCCACCAAATGGATCCCCAATGCATCCTCCAACTCCTTCAGACCAGCACTTAAAGTCGACTGGCCAACAAAACAGGCTTGAGCTGCGCGTGTGAAATTGAGCTCTTTCGCCAATGCAACGAAATACCCCAGCTGCCTTAAAGACGGTAAATAAGCCATTTCCCCTCCATTATCGAATAATTAGATAAATACTATCATAATGATTCATTAGACTGATCAATAAATAAGGCGCACACTGCATTCATGGTTGAGAAAGCAGCAAAAAATACTCAACAAACCGTATGTCTTAATAAAGGAATCAAAATGGCACGCCCAGAAATCAAAACCATCCAAAACTTAGAGTCCGCCTTTGCCGGTGAATCTATGGCTCATATCAAATATCGTTATTTTGCAAAATTAGCTCGCGCTGCTGGCGACGAAGAAACCGCAAAGATCTTTGAAGCTACCGCTGACCAAGAAGTGATGCACGCCTTTGGCCACTTAGACTTACTCTACCCTGCCGGCACCATTACTCCTGCACGCGCCCTAGAGATTGCCATTGAAGGCGAAACCTATGAATACACCGAGATGTACCCATCCTTTCGGAAAACGGCAGTCGAAGAAGGCAATGCTGCGGCCATACAAGAAATTGATGAGCAAATTGCGGAATCTAAAGAGCATGCTGAGCAATTTCAGGCGGTATTGGCAAAAGCAGCAAAACGCTTCGCTGCGTTAGCAAACGTTGAAGAGCGTCATGCAAACCATTACAAGCAGGCTTTGGAAAAAGCTAAGGTTTTTGCAGCTCATTAAACGAATCCAGAAATAATTAGAAATTAAATTTAAAATCAATAGACTATTTAAGGAATCAAAATGAAAACTTACCAATGTATCGTGTGCGGCTATATTTATGACGAAGCCAAAGGAATTCCCGAAGATGGTATTCCAGCTGGAACTCTCTGGGCTGATGTGCCAGAAGATTGGGAATGCCCTGATTGCGGCGTTGCAAAGGCAGACTTTGAGATGGTTCAAGTAAGCTAAGCCACTTCAGCACCCTTTACCCCCTTTACCTATTCGTTATTTGGAGCCCAGCTTTGGATCAAACCACCCCCCCATCCCAATCCGCAATCGTCATCATTGGCAGCGGATTGGCTGGCTACACCGTTATCCGTGAAATCCGAAAATTGGATAAAGCAGTTCCAATTACCCTGGTAACGCGTGAGCCTGGTTATTTTTATTCAAAGCCCATGCTTTCCACCGCTCTAGCAAGCAAGAAAGAAGCGGCACAATTAATCTCTACGCCAGCTGATGGCATGGCAACGCAACTAGAGATGACTGTCTTGGGTGAGTGTGATGTCATCTCAATTAATCCTAGTGCGCAAACCATTCATACCAGTAAAGGTGAAGTACCTTATGGAAAACTGGTAATGGCATTGGGTGCCGATCAAATTCGCCTCCCGCTACAAGGGAGCGCTGCCAACGAAGTCATCACAGTAAATGATCTAGAAGACTATGCACGCTTTCGCAATGCAATTAATGGAAAAAAGAAGATTGCTATTCTGGGTGCAGGCCTGATTGGCTGTGAATTTGCCAACGATCTAGTACTGGGCGGTTATGAAGTAGATGTGATTGACTTAGCTCCACAAGCTCTGGGTCGCCTCTTACCTGAAGCTGCAGCTCTAGAGCTGCAGGAGAAGCTCAGTGCGGCTGGCGTGCGTTGGCACCTTTCTACAACCGTGCAAGCAATTGATCGTCACGGAGACTCTTTGCAGGTCACGCTAGCTAATGGCAACACAATCTCTTGCGACGTATTTTTATCGGCTGTTGGTCTGAAGCCTAGAATTGAATTAGCTAAAGCATGTGGCATTAACACAGGAACCGGCATTCAGGTAAACCGCGAACTCGAAACCAATATTAAAAACATCTTTGCTATTGGAGATTGCGCAGAGGTGGACGGCTTAGTCCTGCCTTACGTAATGCCCATCATGCAAGCAGCAAGAGCGTTGGCGCCAACCTTAATCGGACAAACTACTGCACTCACCTATCCAGCGATGCCGGTGATGGTCAAAACCCCCGCTTTGGCTACCATCGTTTCTCCGCCAGCTAAAGGTGCCGAAGGCAATTGGACGACAACCTCCGTTGAAGGTGGTCTAGAGTCTCGTTTTGAATCGGCTGACGGCAAGTTGTTGGGCTTTGTATTGATGGGTACCGCTACCGCACAACGTGGCCCCCTCACCAAGGAGCTGCCAGCTATTCTGGCTTAAATCCCCTGAAATTTATTTGATTGATCAAACAAAAAGGCCCGCGATGCGGGCCTTTTATTTTTACAACTGGTAGTGATTAAGAAACGATCACAAACCATGTAGTGTTGTGTGATTGAGCAACCATCAAGAACAACATTGGTACGGATAACAATGTATTTAAACGGGATGTCAACATCGCAACGCGAGCAGATTTTGCCTTAACGTCAGCTTCAACAGCAACGATGCCAAGAGCGCGTTTTTGATTTGGCCAAATAATGAACCAAACGTTAAAGGCCATTACTAAAGCAATCCACATACCTAAACCAATTGCGCGGAATGGAGCTTGCAATGTAAATGCTTGGTGTAGGTAACCATTTAAAGCGGCAACAATCAAACCGGTTAGCACAGTAAACAAAGCTGCGTAACGGAACCAGAACAATGCTGCTGGAGCAATCACTTTTCCAATAGCTGGCTTTTGCTCATCAGGAATCTTTGGCATTGATGGAATTTGCACAAAGTTAAAGTACCAGAGCAAACCAATCCACATCACACCAAACATCACGTGCAACCAACGGAAAATAAATGGGAGTTCGGCAGAACTAAAGTTACCGCCTAAAGCCAAAATAATAAGGGCGAGGAGGACAAAACCCGCAAAAACGGTACGTCCTAAAGAGGTCAAGATTGATGCCATGAAAGGATCTCCTATGAGTAATAATGGGTCTAACTATAAACGATTCTGCTGATTTTGTTTGTGCAGGCCGAAATCCAGAATTCTGACTAAAAATAATGACTTAGCTCTTATTGAGCTGTCCAACCGCCATCCATATTCCAAGCTACTCCACGAACTTCAGAGGCGTCTGGCCCACAGAGGAAAACCGCTAAGGCTGCCAATTGCTCTGGACTCACAAACTCTCCAGAGGGCTGCTTTTCAGATACCAAGGCAGTCTTAGCGGCCTCATTAGAAATGCCTTCGCGTTCTGCACGAGCATCTACCTGTTTCTGAACTAACGGGGTTAATACCCAACCCGGGCAAATTGCATTGCAAGTAATACCAGTGCGCGCATTTTCCAAAGCCGTCACTTTAGTCAATCCAACAATGCCATGCTTAGCAGCAACATAGGCAGCCTTCTGAGTAGAAGCTACTAAGCCATGTACTGAGGCGATATTAATAATGCGGCCCCAGTTGCGTTTTTTCATACCAGGCAAGGCATGGTGTGTTGTGTGAAATGCCGAACTTAAATTAATAGCAATGATGGCATCCCACTTATCTGTTGGAAACTCTTCAATGTTCGCGGTGTACTGAATGCCGGCGTTATTAATCAAGATATCAAGTGAGCCAAAACGCTTCTCTGTTTGCTTGATCAGGTCTTCAATCTCCGCGGGCTTACTCATATCAGCGCCATGGTAATCAACCTCTACACCACAGGCTTTAATTTGAGCAATGGCTTCATCTTTCTCACCAAAACCATTGACCATGATGTTAACGCCTTGTTTAGCCAATGCAATAGCCATTCCTAAGCCAATACCGCTAGTAGAGCCAGTAACTAGGGCTGTTTTACCTTTTAATGTGGACATATCATTTACCGTATCAAGTTAACTAAAAAGGGCTGCAGACTGCTTTATGGGCCCCAAAACTTGATGTTACAGGATGTGCTGAACCACCCCCGGAGGTGATGCACCAGGGTGGTCAAAGCCTATTTAAAGCTAGATTTTCTTGAGAGCCCGCAGGATCTTTTCACAGGTGATGGGCTGATCAAAGACGGATGCATTTAATGGTGCCAAGGCATCATTAATAGCGTTTTGAACTGCACCTGGCGCTCCGGCTGTACCAGCCTCACCCGCCCCTTTAGCACCCAATTTGGAAGATTGGGTAGGCGTCTCGACGTGAGCAACCTCAATATCCGGCATCTCATTAGCCATCGGCACTAAGTAATCCGCCATGCTGCCATTGCGCAACAAACCACTTTCGTCATAGAGGCACTCTTCGAACAGAACGCCGCCAATACCCTGAACGATTGCACCGCGCACTTGTTCGTTGACTAACATTGGATTGATAACGCGACCACAGTCCTCTACCGCCCAATGCTTCAATAGCTTCACGAAGCCGGTATCTGGATCAACCTCAACGTAAGACGCTTGCACTCCATTCGTAAAGATGAATGGATATTCTTTTTGTGTGTAGTGACGCGTCACCATGAGATCAGCAGAAAATCCAGCCGGCAAAGTATCTGTACGGAAATAACCTACTCTACCCACTTCACTAAAGGGCAATAATTGCTCACCAGTCGCTTTATCAAGGATATATCCACGACGAGCAGTTAATTCAGCAACAGGTCGATTCAAAATAGCGCCCGCAAGTTTAATGATGTTTTCTTGCAGGGCTTGAGAAGCCAAGAGAACTGCTTCACCGCCAACACCAGCTCCACGTGATGCCCAGGTACCTCCACCATAAGGAGTGACATCGGTATCACCAGTAATAACACGTACTTGATCGATTGGAACCCCAACAGCATCGGCAGCAATCTGGGTATAGATACCTTCAGTACCTTGACCTTGTTCACCAACACCAATCAATACCGAAACCACACCGCTAGGATCCATGCGAACAGTAGCGCCATCCTGCGAGGCAATACGTGCGCCACCCACTCCATAAAAAGCGGGACTTGGATTAGTTAACTCAATCAATGTTGCAAATCCAATGCCGCGATAGATTCCTTTTTTGCGCAACTCAGCCTGCTCTTTGCGCAGGGCGGAATAGTCCATCATTTTTTCGATAGTTCGCAAACATTGCTCATGCGAGAGAACTTCTAACTTAATGCCAGAAATTCCGGAGCAGGGATAAGCGTCATCCGGAATCACATTGCGCTTACGGAACTCGAGTGGATCCATTTGCAATTTTTGCGCAGCCAAATCTACCAAGCCTTCGGTCACAGCACAAGCAATCGGATGGCCTACGCCACGATACTGACAGGTTGGTGTTTTATTCTGAAAAACGACATTCAGCTTAGCGCGATAGTTTTGATGCTTATAAGGACCACCGACCAAGTTCACGACTTGATTGCCTTCAATAGCACTAGTTCTAGGGAACATGGAGTATGGACCAATTGCAGTCAGATCATCGATCTCAAAGGCCAAGATATCGCCCGCCTTATTGGCGGCTATACGTCCTTTAATGCGATGCTCACGCGCATGAATATCACTAGTGAATGATTCAAGACGGTCTGCAACAAACTTCACGGGGCGCTCAAGCATCATGGCTAGCCCTACGGTAGCGAAATCATCTGGATAGGCGTGAACCTTAATACCAAAAGATCCGCCCACATCCTTGCAAATGACATGCACATCTGATTCTGAAAGCCCAAACTGACGGCAATACAAATCTTGCATCATGTGTGGCGCTTGTTGCGAGTGGTACACAGTAAGGCGACGATCACCTGGGTTGTAATCTGCAATTTGACAGCGCGGCTCGAGCGTTACCCCTGTGTGACGCCCAAATCCAAAAGTAGCTTCTGCAACTACGTCGGCAGTTGCAAATACTTCATCTACATTACCGACATCGAGGCTACGGGTAAAACATAAATTATCACCAAGGTCGGGATGAATAACCGGAGTATCTGCATCAAGCGCGGTTTCCATGGAAACGACTGCCGGCAACTCTTCCCACTCAACATCGATATGCTGCAAAGCATCTTCCGCCTGCGCTCTAGTTTCTGCAACGACCGCCACCACCGGCTCACCCTGCCAACAAGCACGATCAATTGCTAAGGCGTGTTGAGGGGCAGACTTCATACCAGCTAGGTGACCTAAAGTGGCTACCCAAGGCTTACAAATTTTCGCCATTTGCACGCCATCTACAACCGCAAGAACACCGGGCATCTTGCTAGCATACTCTGTATGAATTTTGCCGATTTTCATGTGCGCTACTGGGGAGCGCCAGAACACCACATGCGCCATACGAGGCAATTGAATATCATCGATGTAAGTGCCCTGGCCTTCAAGCAGGCGTCGAGCACCATGTCTTGGTTCACTGTGACCAATATAACGCTGATCATTTGTTACCGGATCAAGCACCATTCCTTTTAAATCACTTGGCTTATTCATAACGCGTTTTCCTTAATACCTTAGACGTTAGCAAGGACAGGTTTAATTTTTTGGCCCTTGGCACGAGCATCCAATACGTCGACGATCGCATCGACAATGGAGTGGTAACCAGTGCAACGACAGTAATTACCTGAGATCCATTCGCGCACTTGTTCGCGCGTTGCTTTTGGTTGTTTCTCAATCAACTCTGCTGCAGCTAACAACATGCCAGAGGAGCAGAAACCACACTGCATAGCGTTGTGGCGCATGAAAGATTCTTGTAGATCTGTCAAAGTACCGTTTTTGGTGAGACCTTCGACCGTTTCCACCACGCTACCATCCGCCTGTACTGCCAGAAATAGGCATCCGCGAATGATTTGCCCATCCACCTTGACGGTACAAGCTCCACACGCGCCCTGCTCACAACCCAAGTGAGGGCCTTTTAAATGTAAATCTTCGCGTAAAAAATCCACCAGGTGTCTGCGTGGCTCAATCTCTGCGTTGACGAGTCGACCATTCACGGTCATTGAAATTTTTTTCTTCAAACTCATTTTGATCTCCGAATTCTTTTGCCTATGCTTGCTGTTTGAGTATTAAGCAATCATGTGCTTGAGTCCACGCTCAAGCAATACACCAATTAAATGTTGTTTCGCTTCTGCGCTATTAGTAATGTCTGCAATAGCTTCGATTTCATTACGCGCTTCGGCTACGGCCTTAGCAATTAACTCATCGTTGAGTTTTTGGCCGTTGATTAAATCCTGCGCTTTAGTTGCCATTACTGGCGTGGCACCAACAGAGAAGAATGTAAAGGCGCAGTGAGTCAAAACATCACCTTGCTTCTGTGCAACTGCAGCTAAACCAGCGACTGCGTAATCGCCATGACGTCTAGCCAGCTCATGAAAATAGAAAACTTCTTGCTTGCTTGCCAATGGAATCTCAGTCGCCACGAGAATTTCATCGGGCTCTAATGAGGTCGTATACAGGTCAATGAAAAAATCGTTTGCAGAAATTCGGCGCTCGCCCGCTGGACCATGAATGATCATCGTCGCCCGTAAAGTCAAGCTGCAAGCGGGCCATTCAGCCGCTGGGTCACCATATGCCAGTGAGCCACCCCAGGTTCCTAGATTACGAATGGCGCGATGGGCAATATGCGGGGCTGCTGCTTTTAAAAGTGGGGCATGTTTTGCGACTAATTCTGAATCTTCAATTTCAGTATGAGTCACTAGAGCGCCAATACGCAAACTATCGCCAACAACAGAAATACCTTTGAGCTCAGCGATATCGGTGATATCGATTAACACTGTGGGCTCAGACAAACGCATATTCAAAGTGGCCAATAAAGTTTGCCCACCCGCAATTAATTGCGCATCATCGCCGCCCTGCTCAAGCAAAGACAAGGCCTCTTGTAAGGCCTTGGGCTTTACATAATCGAATGCTGCAGATTTCATTAAGTCTCCTCCACCACCAATGTATTAAGCTTTTCTAGCTTTATATTTTTTGCGCTACTTTTTTGTTACCGCTTTTTTATTTACCACCAGCGTCTGACTCCAACGCCACTGTCTCCCCGCCTAATTCTTTTGCAAATTTCTGAAAAAAATCATCTGCAATCTTTTTTGCCGATGCGCTAATTAAGCGACCGCCAATTTGACCTAACTTGCCACCAATCGAGGCTTCCGTTGTATAAGAGACCAAAGTACCTCCTTCGGCTTGCTTCAGCTCCACTCGTGACTTACCTTTGGCAAACCCTGCCGCCCCACCAGACCCTTCAAAGGCCATAGAGCAAGACTGGTCCGGGATGATGTCACTTAGAAGCAATTTCCCTGCAAAACGGGCTCTAACCGGCCCAATTTTGAACATCACCTTGGCATGAATCTCTTCTGGGGAGATGCGACTGATCTCCTCGCAGCCTGGAATGGACTTGGCCAACACATCAATATCGTTCAAACCCTTCCATACTTCAGGGATTGGAGCGGATATGAGTTGCTCGCCATTTAATTCCATTTGATCTCCTTGGGGTTTGTACGAATAGAGTCTTATCTACCAATTGTTCAACAATGTACCATTATTTAACTTTTGGTCAATAAGTCCAAATTCGGATAAACCCTGAGAATCCATGCGTTTTACTGAAGATAGCGTTACTAGCCCAAATACTGCTGAAATTTCAGAAGGATCCATGGCGCCCACTAGAAAAAGAATGGGGACAGCCGAGCGTAAACGCCAAATACTGGACAGCGCCATTCAGTTCTTCGCTAGAAATGGTATCGATGGCCAATTAAGAAATTTATCCAAAGAGTTGGGCATCACTCATACCCTGCTCTATCACTACTTCCCCACCAAAGATGCGCTGATTCAGGAGGTTTATAAAGAAGTCTTTGAATCTCGCTGGAAGCCAGAGTGGGAAGAGCTGCTGGATGATGACTCCCTTACTCCCGAAGAAAAATTCAATGCGTTCTATTTGGACTACTCCAACACAGTCTTAACTTATGACTTTGTGCGCATTTTAATTTTTTCTGGCTTAAGTGATCACTCTATTAGCGATCGCTTCTTCGAGCTCTTGCGCACGCGCTTATTACCAAGACTCATTCGCGAAACTCGCAAGTATTGCGGTAGGTCTGATACATCAAAGCCCACCCAGCGTGAGCTTGAATTTCTCATGGGACTGCATGGTGGCATTTTCTATATCGGCATGAGGCGCTGGATCTATGGACAAGCCATATATGCCGCCGAAAGCCCCAATACAGAACAAGAAATCATTCGCGACCGAGTGCAGTCTTACCTTCACTCTGCTAAATCACTGTTTGCTTAATTCAAAAGGTATCCATGTCTAACTTAAGCCTGAATCACTTCTCGATCCGCAGTCTAGAGATCGAAAAAACTACTGACTTCTATAGCAAGCTACTTGGCCTTACAGTGGGGCCTAGACCGGAGTTCCCGTTCCCTGGTGTCTGGCTTTATAACGGCGATGAGAGTAGCTGGGCTAATGCAGTCTTGCACCTTATTGCTATTGACAAAAATGATCCGAACGGACTGAAAAAATATTTAGGTGAGCGCGACCCTAGTTCGCTTCATGGATCTGGCGCTGTTGATCACATTGCTTTTTTTGCAACCGGCCTGGAAGAAAAAATTGCGCTTCTCAAAAAATTAAATATTTCCTATCGCGAACGAACCGTACCAGTCATAGGGCTCCATCAAATATTTTTGGATGATCCTAACGGCATTGTTATTGAGTTGAACTATCCAGCAGCAGAAAAAACCGCCCTAGATGCAAAAGCGGCATAGGGGTTATTGATGGCAAAAATTCTAGTTGTCGGCGGCTCTCTTGGTGGTTTATTTGTGGCAAATATTTTGCTGCGCCAAGGCCATGACGTTACTTTGCTAGAAAAGACTGTTGGATCCTTGGACGGACGTGGCGCCGGCATTGTGACCCATGATGCTTTAGCTGAAGCGCTACGCGCTGCTGGAGTGACTGTTGATGAAACACTCGGCGTACCCGTGACTAAGCGTGTTACTTTGGGCGCTGACGGTCAAAGCTTAGGTGAAATGGAATTACCTCAAGTATTAACCTCTTGGAGTCGCCTGTATCACATGCTCAAAGAAAGCTTTCCAAGCGAGCGCTACCTTCAAGGTAAGACAGTGAAGTCGGTTACGCAAGATTCGCACGCTGTACAGGTACTTTGCGAAGACGGCAGCCAATATGATGCTGAATTGCTCATTGCATCCGATGGCATACGCTCTGCAGTGCGAGCGCAAGTCGCACCACAGATTCAACCTGAATATGCCGGCTATATAGCTTGGCGTGGCGTGTGTGATGAAGCCTGCTTATCAAGGAATACCTTAGACACTCTATTTAATCGCTTTGGCTTTTGTTTGCCCAATGGCGAGCAAATGCTGGGTTACCCAGTTGCTGGCTCTGGCAATGACACGCGCCCAGGAAAGCGTCGCTATAACTTTGTTTGGTATCGCCCAGCTTCAGAGCATGAAGAATTAATAAGCCTTCTCACAGACGATGATGGCCATTATTACCCCACCGGCATTCCGCCCCTCAAGGTGTCATGGAAGCATATTGCCCACATGCGTAAAGTCGCACAGGAGATCTTGGCGCCACAGTACGCAGAAATATTAGAAAAAACAGCTGCCCCATTTTTACAAGCCATTTATGACGTACGCTCCGAACAAATTGTCTTTGGCAGAATCGCACTCATGGGTGATGCTGCTTTTGTTGGTAGACCGCACGTAGGAATGGGCGTCACTAAGGCTGGTGATGAAGCTATTGTGATAGCCAAGCATATTGCCGCGCATGGCGCTACTCCAGCAGCACTCAATGCATATAGTGAAGAGCGCTTAAAGCTAGGTCAACAAGTAGTGGCTAGAGCCCAGTATTTGGGTCGCTATATGCAAGCCCAAGGAAGCAAGGGTAATAGGGATAACGAGAAGTTAAAAAGAAATGCCGATACTGTGATGGCGGAAACCGCGATTGATATCAGCGATCTATTAGCTCAAGGGAAAGCAGTGCCTGAATCCGCCCATTAAAAAGCGCATTCAGTTAAGATTTAAAAAAATAAAAAGTATTCTTATTTAACAAAGTTTTATATGGAGGAGACAACCATGAAACAAAAAGTAACGAATCAAACGAGACGCAAGATGTTGATTGGTGGAGCCGCAGCAGCAAGCACCCCACTTTGGTTAAACGTAGCAAATGCTCAGGCTGACACTATCAAGATCGGCTTTCCGACGCCGTTGACAGGGCCCTTCTCAGCAGAAGCTCAGGATCAGGTGAAAGCTGCTGAATTAGCCATTAAAGAATTTAATGATGCAGGCGGCTTTAATGGGCGCAAAGCAGAACTCTTAGTGCGTGACGACAAACTTAATCCTGGCGAAGCAGCAACACGTACATTGGAATTAATTGAAAAAGACAAAGTGAACTTTGTAGTTGGCTCACTTTCTGCCGCGACACAACTCTCGATCAATGCTGTTTGTAAGGAGCGTAAGGTTCTCTTTAACTCCATCAGCCAATCTGATGCAATTAACGAAGCTAAAGACTGGAGCGTCTATACATTCCACGAAGCCCTGAACCCAACGATGACGGCTGGCGCTGTAGCGCGTTACTCCATCCCCCGTTTTGGTAAAAAAATTGTGTTCTTAACAGCTGACTATGCTTACGGCCATGAAATGGTGCGTGCGTTTGAGCGTGCTGGCAAAGAAATGGGTGCTACTACTCTGGCTGACATCCGTCACCCATTAGGCGCATCCGATTACTCCGCCTTCTTACCACGTATCAAAGCTTTGAATCCAGATATTTTGGTGCTCTGTAACTTTGGTCGCGACTTGGTCAATGCAGCAAAACAATGTACTGACTTTGGCCTTAAATCCAGTATGAAGATTGTTACGCCAGTACTCCTCTATACCTCTCGTCTTGCTGGTGGCCCTGAAGCCTTCGAAGGCATTATTGGTGGCACATCTTATTACTGGGGTCTAGAAGATCGTATCCCAACTGCAAAAACATTTAACGATGCTTTCCGCAAAATGTATAACGGCTCCGTACCGTCTGACTACGGCGCACTAGGCTACGCTGGAGTGAAGAGCGTCTTGGCTGGGGTGAAGATTGCAAAATCTACTGACACCCTAAAAGTGGTTACAGCAATGGAGAATATGAAGTACGACTGGTACAAGGGGCCTGAGTACTATCGTAAGTGCGACCATCAGGCCGTGCAAACCGTCATCATCGTAGAGTCTAAATCTAAGAATATGAAAGACAAGTATGACGTCTTCAATATTTTGACGATTGAACCTACTACTGAGAAAAATATGCGTTCATGCGCGGAACTAGGTCACAAAGCCTAATTTTAAAATTTCAGGGTGGATGACACATTCACCCTGATCCACTCCCCCGCACCGTTTGGTAAAGGGGAGTTTTTTCTGAGTACATTTATGACCGGTCTTTCATTCGAACTTCTCTGCATGCAACTGCTTACGGGCATCGCCTTGGGCAGCATTTATGCACTTTTAGCCCTTGGCCTATGCCTTATTTTTGGCATGCTTAACGTAGTGAACTTTGCACATGGCGCCTTCTTTATGGTGGGCGCATTTTTAGGCGTGTACTTCTTAGGCATCACTGGAAGTTTTTGGTTCAGCCTAGTACTAACGCCATTGCTTACAGGCGGCATAGGGCTTGTCACTGAGCGCTTTTTAGTCAGGCCACTCTATGGCCGCGGCTTGGACTACCCTTTGCTACTTACCTTTGGGCTTTCATACGTCCTGATTGAAGTAATGCGTGTTACCTTTGGCATCGAAGGCTTACCTTCAATCACCCCAGAGGGTCTTGGCGGAACGGTCAATGTAGGCATTGGTTACTTCCCTAAATATCGCCTCTTCCTCATTGCAGCAACTGCCGTCGTTATTTTGGGCGTTTGGTTCTTCATTCAAAAGACGCGTTACGGCCTCATCATTAAAGCTGGCGCTGCCGATCAAGAGATCGTGAAAGTGCTTGGTGTTGATATTGCCAAGGTGTGGCTTTTGGTCTTTGGCTTGGGCTGCGCAATTGCCGGTCTTTCAGGAATCCTGGCCTCACCAACGCGCTCAGTCAATCCAGAAATGGGCATTCCCATTCTGGCAGAATCATTTGTAGTGACTGTTGTTGGCGGCATGGGCTCACCCGTTGGCGCAGTGGTCGCTGGCTTGTTAGTGGGTGTGGTCTACAGCATGACCTCCCTCTTCTTCCCCGACTTAGCAGAGCTTTCCATTTTTGTACTGATGGCTGTAGTGCTGTTAATTCGCCCACAGGGTTTATTTGGTAAAGCAGGAGCGATGGGCTAAGGCTCCGAATATTTATGAATTCATTTTTCCAACTCATTGCACGTCATCGCGTACTAGCTAGTACGCTATTCTTGGCAGTCTTCCCATTCATCATGCCGTATGAAGCGCTGGCGATCAATATTTTGATCTTTGGTTTATTTGCCATGGGCTTTAACTTACTGTTTGGTTACATGGGTCTTCTATCGTTTGGTCATGCAGCCTTTTTAGGTATTGGCAGCTACATCACCGGTATTGCCATTGTTCACTATGGCGTACCTTGGGGTGCCGCTATTTTGGTTGGCATTATTGGTGCCGCTATTGGTGGCCTGATCATGGGCTACCTTGCTATTCGTACTCGTGGCATCTACTTCTCCATGGTGACCTTAGCACTTGGTCAAATTGTGTACTACATCTTCTATAAAGCAGAGAGTCTTACTGGTGGTGAAAATGGTTTACGAGGTGTCCGCGTAGATGAATTCAACATCTTAGGCATCCCAGTTGACTTCTTAAATCCATTGGTGAAGTACTACATCATTCTTTTCTTTGTGGTGATTGCCATTTGGCTTATTTCCCGCATCCTAAGTTCGCCCTTAGGCGCTGTGATGGAAGCAATTCGCGAGAATGAGAAGCGCGCAGCAGCTTGTGGATTTGACGTAGCCCGTACCAAACTATTGGTTTTCGTATTATCAGCGGCGATTTGTGGCTTAGCAGGTTCATTACGCGCCCTCCACCTCTCTATTGTGCCAATTGATTCTCTGCACTATCTACAGTCTGGCCAAGCAGTCATGATGAGCATTCTCGGTGGAATGGGCACCTTCTTTGGCCCATTCATCGGTGCAGCAGTCATGCTCTACTTGGAAGACGTGGTCACCACCTTCACTAAGCATTGGATGGCTGTCGTTGGTTTAGTGTTCATGTTCTTTGTACTGTTCTTCCCTAAAGGCATCTGGGGAACCATTCTGAGCAAGCTACAAATTAATCAGGATTCGAAATAATGAATAGTGCAACTACAACCCCTATTCTTGAAGCACGTCATGTCAGCAAGAGCTTTGGTAAGTTCAAGGCATTACAGGACGTATCCACTAGCTTTATGCCTGGAACACTTACGGCAATTATTGGTCCTAATGGCGCAGGCAAAAGTACCTTTTTTAACGTCTTGAGTGGCGCGTTCCCACCATCGAGCGGTCAAATTCTATTTAATGGCAAAGATATCACTGGTATGCAGCAGCATGAATTTGCTCGCATAGGAATCTCTAAAAGCTTTCAGATCACCAATGTGTTTAAGCAACTCAGCGTTCATGAGAATGTCCGGGTGGCCGCACAGATGGAAACAGCGCGTTATAACTTCCTCCGAAATGCACAAAGCTATCCAAAGCCAATTGAGATAGCCGATGAATTGCTGCATCGAGTGAATCTAGAGCACTTACGTAATAAAAAAACGGGCGATCTAGCGCATGGTCAGCAGCGCGCCCTTGAAATTGCGATGGCATTGGCCTGCAACCCGAGCCTACTTTTGCTAGATGAGCCCACTGCTGGCATGTCACCAGAAGAAACTTTGGTCATGATGGAATTGATTCGCACGCTCGCTAGCGAGCGGACGGTGATTTTGGTTGAGCACAAGATGAAACTCATCATGGGTCTTTGCAAGCGCATCATCGTTCTGCACCATGGCGAGTTCTTGGCGGAAGGTACTCCAGAAGAAATCCAAAATAATGCCGAGGTACGTCGTGTGTACCTAGGTCAAGGTTAAACAGAAAGCAAACTATGTTGCGTGTTGAAAACTTAAACGCTTGGTATGACCGTAGTCACGTATTACAGGGTGTCTCACTTGAGGTGAATAAAGGAGAGATCGTTACTTTGATGGGTCGTAATGGCGCTGGCAAAACGACTACCCTACGCTCTCTAATGGGCCTGCTATCTAAACGCCAAGGTAAAGCATCCATTGATGGCACTTCATTTTTAGATTTACCCGCTCATGAACGCTTTCATTTAGGTCTGGCATATGTTCCAGAGGATCGTCGCATTGTTCCTGGGCTAACTGTCAAAGAAAACTTAGAGCTTGGGGTGATCGCCAAGAAGAATTCTGGCGATATGAGCGCTCTAGTGGATGAAATCGCTGAAACCTTCCCCAGACTGAAAGAGCGCTTACATCAAGATGGCACCTCGATGTCCGGAGGTGAGCAACAAATGCTTGCCATTGCCAGAGCAATGATTGGCAAACCTAAAGTCATTCTGCTTGATGAGCCTTCAGAAGGCATCATGCCAGTCTTGGTTGAGGAGATGTTTGAGCTTTTTGCCAAACTAAAGCAAGAAGGTCTAACCATTCTGCTGGTGGAGCAAAACGTTCAACAAGCTCTGAAAATTTCTGACCGGGCCTATATCCTCGATCAAGGTGAGATTGTTTTTCATGACACCGCACAAAATCTCTTAAACAATGATGAAATTCAGCAGAAGTATTGCGCCGTTTAGATGAGATGCAGCCAGTGACCTAACTGGTGCCAAAAACTGTTTGGCACCAAAGTAAGCAACCAGGTAAGCATAGTAAAGCGCAAGAGCTTGCCAATAAACATATAAATCAAGCATGGCTGCCATGGGAGTTTTAACCATCCCGCCGCTAGACACAAGGGGTCTCCCAATCCAGGTAACCAAGACAGCAGCAGCAACTTAGGCCCCCACTCTTCAAGCCAACGCTTGAGGCGAGTATTGCGCGGCTCATCCATTACCTTAAACCGGTTTCGCGCTATTGCTCCCAGCCACCAATCCAACATTCCGCCTAATGTATTACCAACTGTGGCAACGGCAATTGCCGCCCAAAATAAGTCAGGGTTAAGGGTGATATAGCCAAACAGAATAGGTTCAGAACCAGCTGGTATTAATGTTGCAGAAATAAAGGCGCTAATAAATACCGCCGGCAAGCCAACCGAAGGCATTTCAAACCATCCAAAAAAGTGCTCGAACATCGGGTCCATTAAGCCATGGCCTCTAAGGTGCTGTCATACGAGTGAATTTCTTTGGATCTCATCAAGCCTATTTTGCCTTGTTTTGGCCAATCTCCATGAATTTCAAATCTTGCTTAAACTAATGCCTGAAACGGTAAATACACCATAAAACCTATAAATTGAGACTTTCATGAATCACCCTATTCCCAAGCCAGACCAATACCAAGAAATGCGTGAAGCATTGCGTGATCTCTGCGGCTCTTTTGATTCCGCCTACTGGCAAAAGATTGACCACGAACGAGGCTATCCAGAAGCTTTTGTAGATGCCATGACTAAAGCCGGTTGGTTGGCTGCCTTAATTCCAGAAGAATATGGTGGCTCTGGTTTGGGCCTAGCGGAAGCCTCCGTAATCATGGAAGAGATTAATTTTTCTGGGGGTAACTCAGGTTCGTGCCACGGCCAGATGTACAACATGGGTACTTTATTGCGTCATGGATCCGAAGCTCAGAAAAAAATGTATCTCCCGAAAATTGCAACGGGCGAACTTCGACTTCAAAGTATGGCAGTCACTGAGCCAACAACCGGAACAGATACGACCAAGCTGAAAACCACCGCAGTTAAAAAAGGTGACAAGTACGTAGTGAATGGTCAAAAGGTATGGATCTCCAGAATTCAGCACTCTGACTTAATGATTTTGCTGGCGCGCACCACTCCACTTAGTGAAGTACAACGCAAGTCAGAAGGCATGTCGATCTTTATCGTCAATCTTGCTGATGCCATTGGCAAAGGCATGGAAGTACGGCCCATTGCCAATATGGTGAACCATGAAACCAACGAAGTATTTTTTGATAACTTAGAAATCCCCGCAGAGAATCTCATTGGCACCGAAGGTCAAGGATTTAAATACATTTTGGATGGCTTAAATGCCGAGCGAGTCTTGATTGCTGCTGAATGT
This sequence comes from Polynucleobacter sp. JS-JIR-II-c23, assembly GCF_035011225.1. Taxonomy (NCBI): domain Bacteria; kingdom Pseudomonadati; phylum Pseudomonadota; class Betaproteobacteria; order Burkholderiales; family Burkholderiaceae; genus Polynucleobacter; species Polynucleobacter sp. JS-JIR-II-c23. Next base: position 1,536,582 of record NZ_JAYGQT010000001.1, read on the forward strand.
ATTGGTGATGCTTACTGGTTTATTGATCGCGCCCGCCGCTATGCCAATGACCGAGTCGTTTTTGATCGTCCAATTGGTAAAAACCAAGGGATTCAATTTCCGATTGCTGATAGCTATATTGAAACCGAAGCCGCAAATCTCATGCGCTTTAAAGCATGCGAGTTATTTGACAATCACCAACCCTGTGGTCCAGAGGCCAATATGGCCAAATACCTGGCGGCTAAAGCATCTTGGGAAGCAGCAAACGTCTGCTTACAAACCCATGGTGGCTTCGGCTTTGCTAATGAATACGATGTTGAGCGTAAATTTAGGGAAACTCGCCTCTATCAAGTGGCGCCTATTTCAACGAATTTAATTTATTCCTACATTGCTGAACATGTTCTTGGCCTTCCAAGATCTTTCTAAGAAGACATTAATATGAGCATTCGTCCACTGGATGGGATTACCGTTGTTTCTTTAGAGCATGCTATAGCAGCACCTTTCTGCACACGCCAATTAGCAGACTTAGGGGCAAGAGTCATTAAGGTTGAGAGGCCTGGTGGCGGTGACTTTGCTAGAGGGTATGACACGCAGGTAGATGGGCTTTGCTCTCACTTCGTTTGGGTCAATCGCTCTAAGGAAAGTTTGACCTTAGATCTTAAGCAGCCATCAGCAATTGCAGCACTCAAGACATTACTAAAGACGGCAGATGTCTTAGTACAAAACCTCGCGCCAGGAGCAGCTGCTCGCATGGGACTTACAGCCGAGATTTTGCAGAAAGACAATCCAAAGCTGATTCTGTGCGATATCTCTGGCTATGGAAATGACGGCCCTTATCGTGATAAAAAAGCTTACGACTTACTTATTCAGAGTGAGGCTGGATTCTTATCGGTCACGGGCACACCGGAAACCCCTAGCAAAGCTGGAAACTCAATTGCTGATATTGCAGCTGGAATGTATGCCTATACCAATATCTTAGCGGCCCTCTTGCAAAGAGGAAAAACAGGTAAAGGCTCAGTCATCGATATCTCTATGCTCGAGTCCCTCACTGAATGGATGAGTTTTCCTCTGTACTACGCCTACAAAGGCGCAGAACCGCCACCACGCAATGGCGCCTCTCATGCCACCATCTATCCATACGGCCCCTTTAAGGCGGGTGATGGTAAGACGGTCATGCTGGGCTTACAGAATGAACGTGAGTGGGTGCAATTTTGCGAAACCGTCTTAGAAAACCCTGCACTTGCACAAGATGAACGCTTTGATCGTAACTTCAAGCGCAATAAAAAGCGCACTGAACTTTTAGAAATTATTGACTCTTGCTTTGGGCAACTGACTTCTGAGCAATTAATTGCAAGACTAGAAAAAGCGCAAATTGCAAATGCTCACCTCAATGATATGGAGGGTCTTTGGAAGCATGAGCAGCTTAAAGCGCGTAATCGCTGGACTGAGGTGGATACCCCCAACGGTGCAATTGCAGCCTTACTGCCCCCCGGCTTAAATAGCAGCTATGACTATCGCATGGACCCCATCCCAGCGGTAGGAGACCATACAGACTCCATCCTTAAAGAATTGGGACTAGGCGAGTCTGATATTGCTGGCATGAGGGCAAGCGGCGCAATTTAAAGCAGTGGTGAAGTGAGATGTGCTGCGTTTTCAAGATAGCGATGCCAGCGCGGGCGCTTCGCCCAGGCCTTAGGATCAACATAATCTGATTGCGCTAAGTAGGACTGAATCAGCCTCTCAAGATTGGCGCAGAAATCATCGTCATACACAATCAAGCTAATTTCAAAGTTCAGTCGCAAACTACGTTGATCAAAATTCACTGAACCAAAGATTGCAACTCGCTGATCAATCAACAAGCTCTTGGTATGTAAGAGGCCACCCTTAAACTCAGCAATCTTGACTCCAGAAGTTAATAAATCCTGATAGAAGCTTTTGCTACTCCACGCAACCAAAGTGGAGTCATTCAGCTTTGGCACAATCAAGGTGACCTTCACGCCGCGCCTTGCAGAAGCCATCAATGCTTGCATCAGGCCATCGTCCGGACCAAAGTAAGGGGTGGTTATAGTAAGTTCCTCCCGCGCATCGATAATGGCCGAAAGCATTAGTTGATACAAAATATCGTCACGATATACCGGCCCAGAAGCAAATTCCTGGGCAATGACCCCGCCCTCCCTTGGCGCCACTGGAGGTGAGCGATCATTAAAATGGGTAATCTTAGGATTATCAACACTCCAGTCGAACGCAAAGGTCAGTTCGAACTGCGCTGCAACCGGCCCCTCAATACGAACCATTGCGTCAACCCACTCCCCAACTCCTGAGTTCTGCTTAAAAGTACGAGGGTCGACCATATTCATACTTCCAGTCCACACCACGGAACCATCCACTACAAATATTTTTCGATGCAAGCGCAGATCTGCGCGGCGGAACTGAAAGCGGCCAATCTGAATCGGCAATGCTTCAGTCACTTGAATGCCTGCGTTTCGGAACCGGGCAGGCCAGGATGACTTAAACCAGTCCTTACTACCTAAAGAGTCTAATAAAACGCGACAATCTACACCGCGCTTTGAGGCGGCAATGACAGCCTCACCCACTCGATCGGCATCACCACCCAGAGCCCAAATATAGAACTCTAGATTCAGGCTTTTTTTTGCCTGATTGATCTCATCAATTAAGAGCTGCAGAATTTCCAGTGAATTTGTATGCAGCTCCACTTTGTTTCCATCCACTACTGGAGTGCCATTATTGGATTCAGCCAATAGACTTATGGCTCTAGACTCAATAGGTAACTTCTGTCTCTCACCTGCAAACTCTTGACATAACTGTTGGGTAATTTGCGAATACTCTAGATTCATACGTTTAATTTTTCGCGTCAAACTACGACCTACCGGACGTTCTCCAATCAGTACGTAAAGGGCAATTCCCATTAGCGGAAAAGTCATCACAATAAAAATCCAGGCAAAGGCAACGCCTACTGGCCTTCTCACAGAAATGATGACGCCAATAAAGTAGGTAACCAATAAAAAATGAGTGACTAATAGCCAATTAAAATTAAACTCAAAAGTTTGATTCAGAAATATATTTAATAAGGGATTCATTTAAGTTCCAATTCAGCAGTAATGCCCAGGTGATCTGACAGATTTAACCATTCATGCAAAATTTCAGCTGAATGTACTTTTATTCCGCGAACATAAATTCTATCCATCGCAAGCAAGGGCTTCACACTGGGAAATGTTTTTGCTGGGGAGCCGGTCAGTAATTCAAATACCTCATCGAAACCAGCAGCCTTCATGGGGGCGCTCACCCGATTACGCCAATCGTTGAAGTCGCCCGCCACGATGGTGGGTCCATTTTGAGTTAAATCCTGAATATGCTTAATGATGGCCTCCAACTGCCTCTCTCTGCCACGTTCAAAAAGCGCCAAATGTACACAGAAACAATGAATGGGTTGATCCATGCCATCCAAAGTAGTAACGCTATGTAGCAGGCCGCGACTCTCAAAGCGGTATGCTGAAATATCGTAGTTACTTCCTTTTTGCTGGGAGTGCTTAGAGAGAATGGCATTGCCATGATGTCCATCGCGATACTCGACATTTTTTCCATAATGCCAATCGCGCCAAAAGTCTTCCGAAAGGAAGTGGGTCAACTCTGCTAACGGCCATTGACTAAAACGACGCACTCTACCCCGATGCTCCTGTTGTAGTTCTTGCAAGAAAAGAAGATCTGGATGTTGGCTGCGCATTTTTTCACGCAGTTGGTAAATGGTGGAATGTCTATGCAAAGGAGATAACCCTTTATGGACATTCATACTCAATACTGTGAAACGAGCAGTTTTAATAGAGCTCATCAAAACTGACCTGCAGCACGTTGGCGTCGAACGCGCGCTAAGTAAATTTCACCCTCGACTAAATCTTGACACTGCATGCATTTATTGCAAATAGATGCCTGCTCCCGTAACTCATCAATCGAGTCTATCGGGTGGACATCTAAATATTCGCGCAAATCCACGTCGAGGACCTCATTGCAGAGGCAAACCACTTCAGCCATAGGTCAAAAATAGGGGAATCAATCTCATTACAGTCATTTTGCCATTGCCTTGATAGAATCAAGCGCATGTTAAAAGCTTTTCAAGACGCCCTTTCCTTGCTCGCCCACTTAGATGGCGGCGTAATGGGGATTGTCTGGGTTTCTCTACAGGTCAGCCTTACAGCCCTTCTAGTTGGAACGCTTTTGGGCCTACCTATTGGCGCCCTTCTGGCCACTGAACGTTTTGCAGGGAAAAGGACCATCATTGTGACCCTGAACACCCTCATGGGTGTGCCTACAGTCATAGTTGGTGTGCTGGTATACCTCATGCTGTCACGTACAGGGCCCCTTGGCATGTGGGGCTGGCTATTTACAGTGAAAGGGATGATTGTGGCTCAAACATTGCTCACAACCCCCTTAATCGCCGCCCTTAGCCGCCAAATACTGGAGGACTCTTGGAAAATACATCGCGATTCCTTTCTGAGCCTCAAATTGCCACCCCTTTCCCGCTTTAAATGGCTGATATGGGATTGCCGCTTCTCGCTGACTATTGCCGTGCTTGCCGGCCTAGCTAGAGCCATATCCGAGGTTGGAGCGGTCATGATTGTTGGCGGTAATATTGATCATTCCACCAGAACAATGACAACGGCGATTGCGCTAGAGACTAGCAAAGGTGACCTGCCTTTAGCTCTCGCCCTTGGCATCGTCTTGCTTACCATTGTTCTTCTGGCCAATTTATTTACCTTTGCAGTTCGCCAAATTGCGGAGCACCGCTATGGTTAATGCAATGGAAAATTTTGAAAAGTTCATTGAGCTCAAAGACATCATTGTCAAAAGCAATGGCAGAACCATTCTGAATATCCCGCACGCCCTCATTCCAGCAGACAGAATTACCGCCTGTATTGGCCCTAATGGCGCTGGCAAAACAACTCTTCTAAAACTTCTAGATGGGCTCGTTAAGCCAGATAGCGGAACAGTGAATTACTCGTTTAAAACAAAAACGGCTTTGGTTTTGCATCACACGCCGATGATCAAAGCATCAGCTAAAACCAATATCGCAATGGTTTGTGATGCGGATGAGTCCATTAAAAATGCTGATGTAGACCGAGTGATTGAGCAAGTAGGTTTAAGCGGGCTTGCCAATAGCCCAGCGCATAAATTATCTGCAGGTGAAAGACAAAAGGTTTGCCTTGGAAGAGCTATTCTTCAAAAACCCAATTTAGTTTTACTAGATGAACCTACCGCAAACCTTGATCCTAATACCACCGAACAGGTTGAAGAACTGATTCGTCAATTTGATCGTCAGGGAGTAGATGTGATTTTTTCATCCCATCAACTTGCCCAAGTGCAAAGACTGGCTGAGCACATTATCTTCATTGACCAAGGGGAAATAAAAGAAAAGGGACCCGTAGGCCCCTTCTTTAACAATCCTCAAACACCAGCAGCTAAACGCTACTTACAACAAGAGCTACTCGCCGACTAATTACTTGGCAGCGGGTGCCGCTGGAGCGGCAGGAGCAGCTGCTGCAACTGGTGGAACAAATGGTGGTGGTGCAGTACAGGCTGCTGGAGCAGCAGTTCCAGAAACCTTAAATCGATCAGCAACCCGGTTTTGAGCCTGACAGAGTTGATATGCACCAACCTTATCGCCGTAGGCAGTTTTTGCTTTAGCCAAATTAGCAGCTTCTTGTGCCTCTGGGCTCAATGGTGGCAATGTCGCCATTACCGAGGAGGCAGCAAATGCGCAAAACGTAAGAGCAATGATTCTTTTCATGGCCTTATCCTTATTTATTCAGTTTGTCATACCAGAGCTCATGGTGCTCTTTAGCCCAAGTAGCATCTACATAGCCGGTCTTCATACCGTCGATTGAGCCCTGCATACCAATGGTGCCGATATAAATGTGGCCCATAGCCATGGTAGTCATCAAGATTGCAGCACTACTATGAATGATGTTGGCGATTTGCATCGTGCCACGGAGGTACTCTATCTGCATAAACGGCACGATCATGTCGAGCACGAATCCTGAGGCAGAAATTACTAAGCCTAAGAAAGTCATACCAAACCAGAACCAAAATTTCTCACCCATATTGAAGAAGCCAGCTGGCACATGCTTGCCGCTAAACATTCCACCAAAAGTTAACAACCAATTGAGGTCGCCTTTTCCGGGAATATTTTTGCCCACAAAGAGCAAGAAGAAGATCACGATACTCAGAGTAAATAATGGGCCAGTGAAATTATGAATATTTTTACAAACCATTAAGAAAGAGCCGTAAGCAACACCACCCATTAGAGGCATTGCAAAATATTTGCCGTACAGAATCAATAGACCTGTAAATGCGAGGGCCAAGAAGCTGAACGCCATCACCCAGTGAGTGATGCGGTCAAATGCACTAAAGCGCTTTACCTTAATGCCTGACAATGGCTCATGCAGCTTGATTGAGCCTTTAATGGTGTACATCGCAATAATGCCAAAGAAGGCAATCGCCAATAACCAGCCACCGTAAACGGTAATGATGCCGTTACGAATTACACGCCATTCTTGACCGGCACGTTGGATCAAAACACCTGCCTGCTTATCCGGAATACTGACGTAGTTTTGTGGGTCACTGTTTGGCGCCATGAAGATCGATGGGTTTGCAGGCTGAGCCTGTGCTTGAGTGCCATTGGCCAAAGCGTTAGGATTTGCCGGCACAGATGCAGGAGGCACGTCTACTCCACTAGGAGAAGGCAAAGGCGCCATCGGTGCACGCTCAGCAAAGCTCATACCACTCGCTAGAGTTAGTGACAAACCTGCAGCCACTACCAAAGTGCGTAGAACTTTAGAAAATGATCGTTTCATACAAATGTCCTTAAACGTTTTCGTTTTATTTATTGTTATTTAGTTGATCACTTAACGCGACTGTATTCGTTTTGAGCTTGATTGCGCTTGTCAATCGATTCGGTCCAACTAGCCTGATTGCCTGGCGTCCAATTCTTAGTCATAAATCCATTATTAGCACCCATATAAGGGGCAACATCTGGACGCTTAGCAGCTTTAGCAGCAATTTCTGGAGGCTCAGAGCAAGCCCCCAACAAAGCTGCTGCTGCAAAACACATACCGAGAGTTTTGAAATTGACTTTCATTATTGAGCTCCTGGAATTTTTGCTGCAGGCGTTGGTGTAGGCGCTGGTGCATCCGGTCCACCATAAGCAGTATTCCAACCAAAAGCTTTGGATCCTGGGTACTTACCATTCTTCTCACGGGTGGCAACGCGATTATTAAAGATGCCGCTAATGACATCACTGTCGCCGCCAATCAATGCCTTGGTAGAGCACATTTCAGCGCAAAGCGGTAACTTGCCTTCTGCCAAACGATTGCGACCATACTTTTCAAACTCTGCAACGCTACCGTTTTCTTCTGGGCCACCACTACAGAATGTGCACTTATCCATTTTGCTGCGGGAGCCGAAGGCACCCTTGCTGAGGAACTGTGGCGCGCCAAATGGGCAAGCAAAAGAGCAGTAACCGCAACCGATACAGATATCTTTATCGTGCAGCACAACACCCTCATCCGTACGGTAGAAACAATCTACTGGGCATACGGCCATACAAGGAGCATCGCTACAGTGCATACAAGCAACTGAGACAGATTTTTCTTGGCCAATGATGCCGTCATTCACCGTTACAACGCGACGACGGTTAACACCCCAAGGTACTTCGTTTTCGTTCTTACAGGCTGTGACACAACCGTTGCACTCAATGCATCGCTCTGTGTCGCAAATAAATTTCATTCTTGCCATTGTGTTCTCCTGACCTTATTTTTTGACTTAGGCAAATTTCTCGATTTGACACATTGTAGTTTTCGTTTCTTGCATCATCGTCACCATGTCATAACCATAGGTAGTTGCAGTATTAACCGCTTCACCCTGCACTACTGGGGCGGCACCTTCTGGGTAATACTTCCGAATATTTTCGCCCTGCCACCAGCCAGCAAAGTGGAATGGTACGAAAGCAGTTCCTTGATCTACGCGCTCAGTCACTAATGCGCGTACTTTGATCTTGGCACCAGTTGGCGACTTCACCCAAACGTAATCCCAGTTCTTAATGCCACGATCTGCTGCAGCCTTAGGATTAATCTCCACAAAGTTTTCTTGTTGGAGTTCTGCTAACCATGGGTTGGAACGAGTCTCATCACCACCACCCTCGTACTCAACCAAACGACCTGAAGTCAGAATGATTGGGAACTTCTCATATAACTTCTGATTCAAGTTTTGATCTTGAACCGTCTTGTAGAGGGTTGGCAAGCGCCAGAAGTTTTTCTTATCGGCAGCTGTTGGGTACTTACGCATCATTGGGGCGTTTGTACTGTAAAGTGCTTCACGGTGAATTGGAACTGGGTCTGGGAAGTTCCAAACCACTGCACGCGCTTTGGCGTTACCAAACGGATGACAGCCATTCTTCATTACCACGCGCTGAATACCGCCAGATAAGTCAGTCTTCCAGTTTTTACCCTCTGCGAGTTTTTTCTCGTCGTCAGTTAACTGATCCCACCAACCCAGTTTCTTCATAAACACGTGATCAAACTCTGGGTAGCCGGTAGTAATTGCGGCACCCTTAGAGTGGGATCCATCGGCAGCAAGCAAGCTGACGCCATCACGCTCAACACCGAAGTTAGCGCGGAAGTTACCGCCGCCCTCCATCACGCTCTTGCTTGTGTCATACAGATTAGGTGAGCCCGGATGTTTAATAGCTGCTGTACCGTAGCAAGGCCAAGGCAAGCCATAGTAGTCACCAGTAGTGTCATATCCAGTTACTGGATCAACACCGCCGCGAGACTTCAATGTCTTCGGATCAAAGGTTGCCACCATTCTCATGTGAGCCTTGAGGCGCTCAGGTGTTTGGCCTGTGTATCCAATTGTCCAGCAAGAACGATTAATCTCGCGCAGGATATCTTCAATTTGCGGCTCTTTCCATTGCTTACCAGCAAATTTGGAACTGAGCATTTTGTAGTTCTTAGACAACTCTTCGCCGAAACCTAAGCGATCAGCAAAAGCCTGCATGATCACGTGGTCAGGAACAGACTCAAACAATGGATCGATTACCTTCTCGCGCCACTGCAATGAGCGATTGGATGCTGTCGCTGTGCCACAAGTTTCAAACTGTGTTGCAGCAGGCAATAAGTACACATTGCGATTCTTATTCACCGCTTGACCTTCTGCAGCAGGCATTGCAGCCATTGCAGCAGTAGCACTTGGATAAGGATCCACTACCACTAAGAGGTCTAACTTATCCATCGCACGCTTCATGTCGAGGCCGCGAGTTTGTGAGTTCGGAGCATGGCCCCAGAAGAATAAGCCTTTTACGTTAGTCTGCTGGTCGATCATGTCATTCTTCTCGAGAACAGCATCAACCCAACGAGACACAGTAGTGCCGGATTTCTCCATCATGTCGGGCGCATAGCGACCCTTAATCCACTCGTAGTCAACACCCCAAACTGTTGAGAAGTGCTTCCATGAGCCAGCAGCCAAACCATAGTAACCAGGCAATGAGTCTGGGTTAGGGCCAACGTCAGTTGCACCCTGGACGTTATCGTGACCGCGGAAAATATTGGTGCCGCCACCAGATTTACCTACGTTACCTAAAGCTAATTGCAAAATACAAGAGGCGCGCACAATCGCATTACCGATAGTGTGCTGGGTTTGGCCCATACACCAAACAACGGTACTAGGACGATTCATTGCCATAGTTTTAGCAGCTTGGTAAACCTGAGCCTCAGGCACACCACAAGCCTCCTCAACTGCAGCAGGCGTCCACTTCTCCATCACTTCTTTACGAATCTCTTCCATGCCATAAACACGGTCGTTGATGTACTTCTTATCTTCCCAACCATTTTTAAAGATGTGATACAGCATGCCGAATAAGAACGGAATATCAGTACCAGAGCGAATGCGGATGTACTGGTCTGACTTAGCAGCAGTACGTGTGTAGCGCGGATCCACTACAACTACCTTGCAACCATTTTCTTTTGCATGCAAGAGCATCAACATTGAAACTGGGTGAGCTTCAGCCGCATTTGAACCAATGTACAAAGCAGCCTTGGCATTCATCATGTCGTTGTAGCTATTGGTCATCGCACCATAGCCCCAGGTGTTTGCAACACCCGCTACTGTTGTGGAGTGACAAATACGAGCTTGATGGTCTGTATTGTTTGTGCCAAAGAAAGAGACCCACTTACGGAGTAAGTAGGACTGTTCATTATTGTGTTTGGAGGAGCCGATGAAGAACATCGCATCCGGAGAGTATTTCTCTCGAATGCTCTTCATCTGTGCAGTAATTTCAGTTAAGGCCTGATCCCAAGAAATGCGTTGGTACTTTCCATCAACCAACTTCATTGGGTAACGCAAACGATAGTCACCGTGTCCGTGCTCACGCAAGGCAGCGCCTTTAGCGCAATGAGCCCCCATATTAATTGGGGAATCAAATACCGGATCTTGACGAACCCATACACCATTCTCAACGGTGGCATCTACTGCACAACCTACGGAACAGTGAGTACAAATAGATCTCTTAACTTCAATCTTGCCCTTGCCGTCTAGCATTGCCTTGCTTTGCTCAGCAGATGCTTTTTGAACAAAACTTAATTGACTAGCAGCGATACCAGCGCCAACTCCCACGCCTGAGCGCTTGAGGAATGCGCGGCGATCCATCGTTGGAACAGCCGCTTTTAAGCCGCGTGAAAGACTACCGATCAGGCGCGATGTGGAACGACTGCTTTGTGGGGTATTGGATTTACGAGTCAGACTCATATGATGTCCCTGAGAAAGTTTTTTATTTATTTAGAAACAGTGAAAGCAATAGTGAAGAGAAGATGGTTAAATCAAAGTGGATTCGTAGTACTTGCGCATGTGAGCAGTCATCGTTTGACCAACATCTTGCACGGCTTTGGCTCCACTAATTTCCTGGATAACCGCTTTGCCAATTGGGGTTTGACTCACTACAGCGACAGCTCCAACTGCAGCGCCTGCACCAATAAAGAACTTGCGGCGCGATGGCTTATTTTCTTCGCTTAAAGCAACCTTGGATTTGACGGTCATTGCATGCTCCTATGGAATTATTCTTGATCTGCGTCAAGTGTAATAGGAAATCGCATTTTTGACATATTGGTGTAACTATTAGTTATTAGGGCAATATTCATATTGCGATGCAACATCAAATCATGTCGAAGCCTTGGCCTTCAATTGCTAGGAATTCTCTGGTTAAGGCGGCGACTGGGTGATACAAATGCATTTCAGGAATGCCTTCTATTGCATCGCAAAATTCGTCATACCAAGGGCGAATATGCTCATTGAAAAAAACCCTTTGATTTGTAAGGTTTGAGATCTCCACATCATCCCCCGCAATGAGGTAACGCATGACCTCGCATAGGGCCGAGATATGGTCCTCAGTTTCAGTGACCTCTTCTGCTGCCTCAAGTCCAAAACCTTCTAAAACCTTACGAATGTTTACCAAAGGCTTTTCGTTTAGATGGCCCGCCATGTAAAAGGAGCCATTCAAAACGACATTTGGCTTACCAACGCTAATGAAATTCAAATCAAACTCATCATGCCAAGCTTTGGCGGGGTTATTTTTAGCAACCTCCACTACATCCATCCAAACCTTAGCCAAGGGCGCCTCATCTGCAGCATCTTGCTGATCAGCGGTAGCGGCAATTTGATCTAAAAGCTCTTCATCAGGCGGCATCTGAAAAAAGCGGGCAATCAAGCCATATAAATCTGCCCTAGCCAAATCCTCAGGCAAGCCTACATCGCCTACTTCGGCAGATAGATTCTCTTTCGCTACTTCTTTCGCAATTTCGCTCATGTTTCTTTTTTCACCATATCTACCACTCGACAATCACTACACATCTTCAATCGATCCATTGCAGCCCCAGCAAAAGCACCATGCGATCCAAGCTTGCTGAGCATCAAATCAACCATCTTGAGTGTTCCGAAAGGCTTGCCACAACTAATGCAATGGAAGGCCTGGGTTTCGTTCAGGGTAGTCCGTTGCTTGCGTTGCTCAACTGTTTGCAAACGAGGTGCAAGAGTTAAAGCCTTCTCGGGACAGGTTTGCACACAGATGCCGCACTGTACACACTGCTTCTCAATAAACGAAAGAATAGGCTCGTCAGGATTGTCTAAAAGCGCACCTTCAGGACAGCCGCTGACACAAGACATGCACAAGGTACAAGCATCTTTATTTATTGTCAGACCACCTAACAATGAAGACTTTGGAAGCACAACACCCATCTCCGGCAATGGAGTCTTCGCTTGTTTTTGCAAATGCTCTAAAGCTGCCTCAAGCGTTTCGCGTTTCTGATTCGATAAGCCAATGCTTGCAGGAGTACAGATCGGGCCGAGTGATCCACGCTGACGTAATACGCCCATTGCTTTAGATACAGCCGCTATATCTTCAGCAGAACTAGCCAAGATCAGATGAATGCGATCGTCAAAGCCATACGCATTCAGAATGCTGTTTGCTAAAACTACCTGTTCTTCAAGTACTGCGCGATATGCAGGATCCTCGTCTCCACTTAATAACAAAGTCACTTCCGCAAAACCATACGTCAGCGCACCCAGCCATAAGTCCAAACCAGTAGAGGCAATATGCTCAATGCCATAAGGAATCACAAATGCAGGGAGACCTTCGAATTGCTTTGGCATGACATGCGCCGATCTGCCCAAGCCATCAATCATTTGCGTACCTGCTTTTAGGGTATGCAAAAGTAAGCTGGGAGCCATCGCCTGATTGATCTTTTTAGCTTCGGCGGTAAAGACGCTCGCTACCGTTTTGAGCTCTTTACCTTGATGAGCAATGCTTGGGTAGTTGTAACGCATTGCCCCGGAAGGGCATGCAGTTGCACAAGCTCCGCAACCCATACAAAGATTTGGATTGACCTCTACAGAACCTTGGCCATTTTTAAAGATTGAACCAATAGCGCCTGTTGAACAAACATCAATACAAGCGCTGCAACCTACTTTGCCATTACGACCATGAGCACAAATTTTTTCGTTATAAGCAAAATATTTAGGCTTTTCAAACTCCCCCACCATCTCGGAGAGTTGATTAACTGCCAGCGCCTGCTCAAGGGGATCAATGCCAGGAGCGAAGTACCCCTGCGGCGTTTGACTCATGCGCATCTTGGGATCTACACGTAGGTCCAAAATTAAATCGAATTCTGAATTACGTTCACGCTCTTTGCGATCAAAAGAAATGGCACCAATGCTGGCACATGCAGTAACGCAGTCACGATGGGATTTACATTTACTTAAGTCAATCTGGAAGGAAAGATCAATGGCACCTTCAGGACATACTTCAACGCAGGCACCACAGCGAGTACACATCTCCGGGTCAATCGGATTTTGCAATTCCCAATTTACTGAAAAGTTTCCTAGATAACCATCTAACTTGGTGACTGCGCCGGTAAAAATGGGGTAGCTACGGGTCAGCGGTAAATCGCCAGGCTGGGTACACAAGACAGAAACATCTAACGATGGGCTTAATTTTTCAGCCCAAGAAATAGCTTGAGAACCAGCACCGATAATTAACAACCTACCCTGGCTTTCGTAACTCACGACAGGGACAGGTTCAGCCTCAGGCATATCAGCTAAAGCCAACAACGCAGCAATTTTAGGTCCGGATGTTTTAGCCTCTTGAGTCCAACCAGCTACTTCACGAATATTGACAAAACGTAGTGGCGCAACCAATGGCTTTTCAGCTTGGTCAGCGAGCTCACTAAAAAGTGCACCCTCTTGCGTACACGCGATCACTAGAGAATCAGAACCATCTAGCGCCTTTAAAAAAGAGCCGACCTCCTGCCTGCATAAGGATTGATGAATCGGAGCACCGATAGCTTTTGCATCCAAAGGCATGGTGCCATTACAGTTGCAGACTAATTTTTGACTCATGCGCTATCTTCTTAGGTTTTTTTCTGTTCAGACTCTATTGATACCTTATTGGGCACTTCTTCCAACTGATCTGCAGGTTTTTGTTGTGTGGATGTTAAATCAGTTTGCTGTTCGGCTGCCAATGTGCGGCCCTCAAGATGCGGTTCAGGCACTGGGTTTACGCTTTGCTGGGATTCTGGAGCAAGCTCTTCGCTCGATTTGCGGAAAAGGTTGAGCATATCGCTCTGCACCATCCTCTCCAGCATCCCAGGCGGTAGCGGATCCGGCTTACTGTAGTCATCAATATAAATATCCAACCCATCCATGATGTTGAAATGGGGATCGGTAAACATTTTCTTTAGAGCAGCCTGCTGAACAGCGGGATCTACATCCGGTTTCATAAAAGCAGAAAAGTCTGGATCGAAACGATCGATCTTGACTACATCCTCTAGGGTAGCTGGCGGAGGTGCAGCCTCTTGAGCACCCTCAACGAGTGGAGCCTGATCAGCCTCTTTAGGAACCTCTACTTTTTTTTCTGGTGAGACATCTTCTTTACCAGCTTTACGCCTGGACCAACGCTCCAGAAATCCATCGGCCATTATTCCTCCATAGGGCGTTGCGCACCCTTGAATGAAGCTGGCTTATGGCGTTTTTTGGGTTCCGGCCGATAGTTGTCATTGACATACTCTTGTAACCATGAGGCATGCTGCTCACTCAGCGGTATCGTATCAACCGACTCACCACCATCGAGCAATCGAGCGGCTTCGTTATAACTGACACAAATACGATGGGGCACTGCAAACGAAGTCTCAGACTTTGCCAAGGGAAGTGATTGCTCATCGATATAACGCTCAATATCTTCTTCCAAGCGCCACATAACAAACCATGCGGGTGTTGTAGCAGAAACATTGAGATAGTAGCCCTCAGCCTCGTCCGGAAAGAGATCAAGTTCATAACCTGTGAATAACCAGGATTCACCATCGGCATCACGCCCAAGAAACTGACCCGCAATGGATTTACTTTGTTGACTATTGAATTGCCCAAAATCAGGCAACACTTCCTGAGGCACCCAGCGGAACGAGACCCATGGGTTATCAATATTCTGTTTACGCATTAGTACTGCAAAGCGCATAAATGTTCAGGGCCTCAGGTGTTTTGAACCACAATGTTCGGAAATTTACTGCTCATATCTTTAGATAGAGTAGCAACACGGATGGCTACCTGTCTAGCAATACCTTTATAGATAGCACTAATAGCGCCATCTGGATCAGCCACTACTGTTGGGCGCCCGGCATCAGCCTGCTCACGAATCGAAAGGTTTAAGGGCAAGGAGCCCAAGAAATCTACGGCGTACTCTTTACACATTTTTTCACCGCCGCCAGTACCGAATACGTGCTCTTCGTGTCCACATTTAGTGCAAACGTAAGTACTCATGTTTTCAATAATGCCAATGATGGGTACACCCACCTTCTCAAACATCTTGAGGCCCTTACGAGCATCTAGCAAAGCAATATCTTGAGGTGTGGTAACAATGACTGATCCTGTAACAGGAACCTTTTGCGCCAAGGTCAATTGAATATCGCCCGTGCCAGGCGGCATATCTACGATCAGGTAGTCAAGATCGCGCCAGCGGGTTTGGCGGAGCAACTGCTCAAGGGCTGAAGTCACCATCGGTCCACGCCATACCATGGGTGCGTCGTCATCAATCAAAAAACCAATTGAGCTTGCCTGTAAACCATAGGCTTCCATTGGCTCAATTGTATTTTCTTCAATAGAGTCCGGTCTACCGGTAATACCCAACATCATTGGCTGACTTGGGCCATAAATATCCGCATCCAAAATACCGACCTGTGCACCCTCCGCAGCAAGAGCTAGGGCGAGATTTACGGCTGTTGTGGACTTCCCTACTCCACCCTTACCGCTAGCCACTGCAATAATATTTTTTACACCGGGCAATAACTTCACTCCACGCTGCACTGCATGCGCAACGATTTGACTAGAGATATTGACGCTCACATTTTTGACGCCTGATAATTCACGCAAGGCATTGATTACCGATTTACGAATCGAATCGAACTGGCTTTTAGCGGGATACCCCAGCACAATATCTAAAGAAATATCGCTGCCTTCTACGCGGAGATTTTTGATATTTCTTGCTGAGACAAAATCGATCTTCGTATTGGGATCAACTAAGTTTTTTAGCGCTGCTTGTACCAACTCTGGTGTAACCGACACTACATTCTCCTAATATGGATAACCTTAGAATGGACTTCTAAGTTTTTTAGTATTTTCTTAATTAGCGCTAGCTTACTCGTAGCCGCCAATATTTGCTGAAAGCGCCCTTGAGCACCTTCTATCTATCACATTAGAAAATCAGCAAACTCAGGTAATAGACTGCCATCGACATCAAAGCCGTGGCTGGGATGGTGAAGATCCAGGCCCAAACGATGTTTCCAGCGACACCCCAGCGCACCGCGCTGGCTCTCTGAGTTGAGCCAACACCGACAATAGCCCCAGTAATTGTGTGGGTAGTCGAAACAGGAACACCCAAGGCTGTTGCTGCAAATAAAGTAATGGCGCCACCAGTTTCAGCACAAAAGCCTCCTACTGGCTTGAGTTTTGTCAGCTTTTGACCCATGGTTTTTACAATCCGCCAACCACCAAACATCGTGCCCATCGCAATGGCGATATAGCAGCAAACAATGGTCCATATTGGCGGCATACTTGCGCTGGCATCTGTATAGCCAGTAATGATGAGTAGCAGCCAAATAATGCCAATCGTTTTTTGTGAGTCATTACCGCCGTGTCCAAGGCTATATGCGCCAGCAGAAACCAATTGCAGACGGCGGAACCAGCGATCGGTTTTAGAGAGCGTGACATTTCGGCAAACCCATGACACCAGCAACATCATCAAGGAGCCCAAAAGAAATCCAACTAATGGGGAGATGAAGATAAAAGCAACGGTTTTGATAATACCTGCCCAAACTAAACCGGCAAGTCCCGCCTTAGGCAACGCCGCTCCTAGCAAGCCGCCAATCAAAGCATGAGAAGAGCTTGATGGAATGCCATAGAACCAAGTCACCAAGTTCCAGATGATGGCGCCAACCAATGCGCCAAAGATCACGTGGAGATCCACTGCGGCAGGAAGCACAATTCCCTTGCCCACAGTAGCAGCGACACTTAAATGGAAAATGAAGATGGCAAGAAAGTTAAAGAAGGCGGCAAACACCACCGCCTGTTGCGGTTTTAAAACGCCAGTAGAAACCACCGT
Organism: Polynucleobacter sp. JS-JIR-II-c23; assembly: GCF_035011225.1. Classification (NCBI taxonomy): domain Bacteria; kingdom Pseudomonadati; phylum Pseudomonadota; class Betaproteobacteria; order Burkholderiales; family Burkholderiaceae; genus Polynucleobacter; species Polynucleobacter sp. JS-JIR-II-c23. Next base: position 1,553,764 of record NZ_JAYGQT010000001.1, read on the forward strand.
CGCAATAGAGTTAGCAGCATCATGAAAGCCGTTCATGAAATCAAATGCAAGAGCTAGCACTACTAATAGCGCTACAACCCAAAAGGCTACTTCTGTCGCCGGCAACTTAATTCGCCTTAAGAGTTTTCAAGAACAATGCCTTCAACCAAGTTGGCAACGTCTTCACATTTATCGGTAACTTCCTCGAGCAACTCATAAATGCGCTGGCACTTAATCAGCTCACGCACTTCGATGTCTTCACGGAACAACCTAGTAATAGCAGTAGATAGAAGGCGATCAGCCCCAGACTCTAAGTGATCTATTTCATCGCAAGTCTTTAACGCCGCTTTAGCTACTTCTGGATCAGAGATATCTTTTAATGTAGCAACAGCATTCTTCATGCTGATGCAGCACTGATTACAAAGCTCTGCCATTTGCAACATCTCTGGCGTCATTTGCTTCACGTCATACAAATGCATTGCTTCAGTGCCGTTTTGCAATAAATCAGCTACGTCATCCATCGTATTGATGAGTGAAAAAATTTGGTCGCGATCTATAGGTGTGATGAAGGTCTTATGCAAACGACGATGCACCTCTTTCACAACATCGTCACATGCATGCTCTGCTTTATCAACCTCTTGGGTGTATTTAGCGCGTAATGCTTCATCGCCGTAATACTCAACGAACTTCAAAAAAGATTCGGAGGCGGAAACGATATTGCTAGCGTGCTCATTAAATAGCTCGAAGAAATTACCATCGTGAGGCATTAACTTACTGAAGAACATAGATCACGATCCTTTAGGAACAAAAACTACGGGGATTTGTTAGGTTTGCCGACATTCTAAACAATTGCTATTGAACAACTGGAAAGCCGGCATCTGTAATGAGCTGGCTCGCTTGCGCGGCAGATAGGGTGGTTTCGAGAGTGATGGTCTGACTTGCCAAATCCGCCTGAACTTTAGCCTGAGGATCTTGGGCCTGCACTGCCCGAGTGACGGCATTAATACAGCCCCCACAGGTCATTCCGGAAACTTTTAAACTCAACATATTGGCCCTTTTGATGTGAATATGGCTTGTATAGAGTAGATTATCTTCTATATGGATCCCCAAAAAGACACTAATTCAGAGCTATTTACTCTAGATATCGGCGGGATGACCTGTGCCTCTTGTGTTGGCAGGGTTGAAAAGGCTTTAGACAAGATTCCAGGGGTGGAAGCAGCCAGTGTGAATTTAGCAACTGAGCAAGCCAAAATTCGCGTAAACGCTGATTCCAGGGTCAAAATCGATGACATCATCGCTTTAGTACAAAAAACAGGTTATTCAGCCAAAATCAGTGCGCCCCACGGCATTCCAGAGTTAGCCCCCTCTAAATTGTTCTGGGGGACTGATGGTCTGGGTCGTGTCATTCTAGGTTTCAGTCTTTCAGCCCCACTCTTTCTGCCCATGTTCCTCATGCCTTTTGGCATTCATTGGTCACTGTCACCGACATGGCAACTATTGCTTGCAACTCCAGTGCAATTCTTTTTAGGATGGCGCTTTTATAAAGCAGGCTTCAAATCTCTGATGTCGGGTGTTGGCAATATGGATTTGTTAGTCGCGCTCGGCACAAGTGCAGCCTACGGATTAAGTGTGTATCAAATGATTGCATCACCGCATGCAAGTCATGAACTCTATTTTGAAGGATCAGCCGTCATTATCTGCATGGTCATGCTTGGTAAATGGCTGGAAGCCAGAGCCAAGCAACAAACTAGTGAAGCAATACGCGCCTTGCAAAAGCTATGGCCTGAGCATGCCAAAGTCATTGAGCGCAATATTGTGATCAGTGAGGACTCTGCATTAGACCAATTTCGAGATCTTCCTCTAGATCAGGTATTCCCTAAAGATCGCATCTTAGTGTTGCCAGGTGAACGTATACCGGTAGATGGAATCATCTTACTTGGCAATAGCCATGTTGATGAATCCCTCCTCACCGGAGAAAGCGATCCCGTCAAGAAGCATCTTGGTGAAAAAGTAATTGGCGGCTCCCTTAATGGTGAAGGCCTATTGGTGATTGAGGCTCAGGCGGTAGGCGTTGAGAGCGTTCTCTCAAAAATTATTTCTTTAGTAGAGGATGCGCAAACCCAAAAAGCACCTATACAAAAATTAGTTGATCAAGTGAGTGCCATTTTTGTCCCTAGCGTGATTGTGATTGCATTCATTACTGGATTAGCGAACTGGTTTTATTTAGACTCTGCATCTGTCGCCATACTGCGTGCAGTCTCAGTTCTCGTTATTGCATGTCCATGTGCGCTGGGTCTTGCAACACCTGCAGCCATCATGGCAGGCACTGGCGTTGCAGCACGCTTTGGAATCCTCATTAAAGATCCACAGGTATTAGAGTTGGCGCATCGCTTAAACGTAGTGGCCTTCGATAAAACAGGCACCCTCACTATTGGCAAACCAAGACTGCTAGAGATTATTCCTTTTGGTGATTCGTATGCGCTAGATGACATTCTCGAAAGTGCAGCAGGTTTACAACTTGGTAGTGAGCACCCTCTTGCAAAAGCACTGTTAGATACCGCTAAACAAAGAGGCTTAAATCCCATCACACCAACAGACAGCAAAGCCCTGCCTGGCATTGGTATTAGCGGCAGGCCAAGCGCTGGCGTTTTCCTGGGCCTTAGTCTGAACCTACAAAGCATTGCATCGTTAGAAGGCAATCCCCACTACTCCGTAATACTTGCAAAGGCGCAAGCCTGTTTTGATGCCGGTCAAACTGTCTCCGTATTAATGAGCAATGAAAATCCTTCCTCGCCCATTGCGATCATTGCCTTTGGAGATGAACTCAAAGATAACGCTCAAGAGGCGGTTACTTCACTACATAAGTTGCATATTCGCGCAGTAATGCTTTCTGGTGACAATATTGCCGCCGCCAATCGTGTTGCCAAAACTATTGGCATTCAAGAAGTGTTTGCACAAATTATGCCTAGTAATAAAGCAGAAATTATTCGCCAACTCCAATCGAAAGATGGTGAACGTCAATTTGTTGCAATGGTAGGAGATGGCGTGAATGATGCGCCTGCTTTGGCAACTGCAGATGTGGGTATGGCAATGTCTACGGGCACTGATGTAGCCATGCAAGCCGCCGGCATTACCTTAATGCGAGGCGATCCCACTCTGGTTGCGAATGCTATCGATATCTCTAAGCGGACCTGGAAAAAGATTCAGCAAAATTTATTCTGGGCTTTTATCTTTAATGCCACCGGGATTCCATTGGCAGCACTTGGGTATCTGTCACCCATGCTAGCTGGCAGCGCCATGGCCTTATCGAGCTTCTGTGTTCTTAGCAACGCCCTACTACTCAAGCGCTGGCGTCCTGCACATTAATTCATAACAAGCGTTGCTTGCTTGCAGATTGTTGCTTATTTGGAAGTAAGTTATTTTGGCTTCTTGCGAATGAGTTCAATGTCACCGTAATACGCACGCACTTCTGATTTGGTATTGTCTGTATCAGTAAGTAAGGCAATACCAATGACTTGGCCAGGGCTCTCACCGTAGGCACGCTTATAGTCGGCCGCTAAATCACGCTGATGCTTGTGCCACTGATCCAAACCATCCCAACCAGAATCCACCACAATCATTTTGATGCGAGAGGTATGCGCATTTGGAATGATGGCATCCACAGGGGACTTTCCAGACCAGATGTACATCAATGTGGCATATGGCATTTCTTGACCACTAATAAGATTAGCCATTTCAAAAGTCATTTTTTCTTTTAAAGGTAATTTTGACTTATTGCCGTCAAATGCAACCAAGATACGTAGCGGAGCATCATCTGCGTAAGCATCCGCATTATCAGCATTCACAATTGGGTTGATGGCCTTCCACTCCCATTGCAGCCACAAATTATTTGCCTGACGAGGGCGCAACTTAACAGCCAAGCCAGAGGCAGATGTTTTGGAATTAGCGCTAAGCACCGTTTTGCCTTGATAGTTTTCTAAGCGATATACCGTATTCTTTTTAAAGGGTGCTATGCGGTAAAAATTCCAACCATTAGGCATGCCAGCACGCGCTGTTTCAGCTGAGAATTTGGGCAGCTCTTCTTGCGCTGGCAATTGATCGACATTAAATGCCTGTCCTGCCTCGTTTTGCACAGATTCTCCGCTCAGCCCAGCACATCCAGTCAAAAATACGACTGCGCCAAGGATTAAATGTGGGAGGGCTTGCTTAAGCATGTCTTAATTGTCCCAAAGAATGGTCTCTGTGAGTCTAAAATCATCACATGCGTCAACAATCACCTTCCAGCTGCGCTGCAATCTGCATCCTCATTGCCGCGGTAGTGCACCTGGCTCTGGGCTTTTCAATAGAGTTTTCAGTTGATGAGGCCCACTACGCGCTCTATGCCCAACATTTAGCCTGGAGTTATTTTGATCACCCACCGTTGGTGGGTTGGATTCAGTGGCCCTTGGTGACGCTCACCCCCTCGGAAGGCATCATTCGCCTCATTCCAGAGTTGCTGTGGATTCTCTCTTCTTACTTAGTTTATGAAGTCACGGTTGAAGTACACCACTTTATTCGTGGGCGCAACGCTGGCTATCTGACAAGTGCACTGCCATCAGCAAACTTATGTGGACTAATGGCAGTCTTAACCATTATCGCTGCACCCATGTTGCACATTCTGGCAATTGGTTTATTACCGGATACCTTACTTGCACCCTTAAGTCTTGGTCTAATGTGGATGGCTTTACGTTGGTTGAGTAAAGATCAATTTAGTATTGGCGATTGGGTTATTACTGGCGTCTTATTAGGTCTAGCCGGCTTAAGTAAATACACAGCCGCTTTTACTGCACTTGCATTGCTATTGGTATTTCTGAGTACACCAAGAAAACCATGGATAACGAAAGTGGGTTTTTGGATTGCTGCGCTAATCGCCCTGCTGCTGATCACTCCCGTCCTGTATTGGAATTGGACTAACGATTGGATTTCATTTAAATACCAGCTCGCCCATGGCGGCGGTGGAGAATGGCTCTGGCGCAAGCTGGGCGCTTATATTGGTATTCAAATACTGGTCTTTGGTCCTCTTTTCATCTTGGGGTCTGTTGTGTTTTTAAAAGACTGCATGCACGCTACAAAACTGTCATTACTTGCGCTCTTTGGATTCTTTTTGATTCCATTTGCAATTTTTGTCAGCCTCTCTGGCGGAGGTGGACTCCCTCACTGGACTTCGCCGGCATGGTTCTGTCTCGCACCATTTGCCGGAATTGGCTTAGCAAAAGCTTGGGCTACACAACATCGTTACTGGATTCGCATTTTATTTTTTATTCAAATTGCTTTATGTTGTATCGGCTTTGGGTATGTATTGTCAGGTGGCATTAGTTCGGCCTCAATTAAATCGAATCCGATTGCTGATTTGTATGGCTGGAAAGTGGCGGGTCAAAAAGCAGCAGACCTTGCTAAGGCCACTAAAGCCAATGGCATTGCTGTTCAAAACTGGACCTTAGGAAGTCGAGCTGCTTGGTACGCCTCACCTACGCCAGTTTTTGTTTTAGACCAAAGACAGGATCAGTTTGATCTCTGGTTTGGGGATTTACCAAAGGGAGCAAATGTACTCCTGATTAACTGGTCTGGCATGCCATACCCTCTGCCAGTAGGTAATAAATCAGCATTTCAAGCCTGCGAGCCCTTGGATAGCCTTGAAATCATCCGATTTGGCCGAGTTCTATCCAAATTTGACTTTAGTCTTTGCAGTCATTGGCAAGGCCCTGGTCAATCGGAGTAATTCCCCCAAATTCAAGACCTTAGGCGCCCGAGGCATTATCCTTACGCTTATGAGTTCACAAGCCCAACCCACCCCAAAGACCCAATCGGGGTGGAAATCCATTCTCAAGAAGGCTTGGCCTACTATTCGCGTTCTACTCTCCGTTGCTCTGCTTTGGAAAGCAACGAGTGGAATTGATTGGCGCTCACTATTTGATACCCATATTCAGATGCAGCCTCTATGGTTCTTGGCGGCTCTAGCAAGCATGATGTTGGCCTTTATTTGTGGCGGATATCGCTGGGGCTTGTTTATGCAAAGAGTGGGATTTCCCCGCCGTATTCGCTCTTATATCGGCCTCTACTTTGCAGGTGGTCTCATTAACCAAGGTCTGCCTAGCACCTTGGGTGGTGATAGTTATCGCGCCATTACTGCAACGCATTTAACCAGCACCGGCAACCTCTCGGAAACCAAAGAATTAGATGATGAACTTCATCACTCAGTAGACCTTGAGCACGCCACACCTAAATTGCGTTTAAGTTTTTCGATGGTGTTGGTAGATCGCCTTCTTGGTTTAGCGGGTAACAATTTACTAGGCGGGATTGGCTTGATATTGGGCGGCGCTACACTCGCAGCCTGGGGTCAAGATTTGGGCTACGCAGTAATGGCGGTAATGCTGCTTGCTGGCGTAGCAATTGCCCTCATCCTTGCCTGGGGGCCGAGCAAGCAACTCCTGCAAAAGCTCTTAGAACGCTTCAATATGAACAACGCCATGCCTGGTATCCAGCTAGCGTTTGCGTGGCCTAACAATATTGCTCAAGCATGCCTGGCGATTGGCATTCATTTCCTCACTATTTTGACACTACTCTTTTGTCTTAAGGCTTACGGTGTAGATGCACCCATCGAAGGCCTAATGATTGGCTTACCTGCGCTCAGCCTGTTGCTCATGTTGCCAATTAGCATTTCGGGATGGGGCTTGCGTGAAGCCACCCTTTCGTCGGTCCTGGCCTTATGGGGTGTTAACCCCTCGCTAACAGTATTAGCCTCTATTAGCTACGGAGCAATTACTGTTTTATCGGTGCTACCAGGCGCCTATTTTTTATTAAAACGAAAATAATTTTTTAGAGCCAAACTATGACTATTAGTGTCAACACTATGCGTGCGATTGATCATTGGGTCGGTGTACCTCTTTGTGCAATCGTTAGCCCATTTATCGCTTTGATTGATCGCATAAAAAATATATTCAATCACGGCCCAGAGACTCCAAAAAAATTACTCTTTATTGAACTCTCGGAAATGGGCAGCGCCATTCTGGTAGACCCTGCAATGCGTAATGCAAAAGCTCGTGGAGCAGAATTGTTTTTCTTGATCTTCAAAAGCAATCGCGCCAGCCTGACTTTACTCAATACCGTTAAACCAGAAAATATCTTCACAATTGACTCATCTAGCTTAGGTGGCTTAATTAAAGATACGCTGCGCTTTCTGATACTTGCTCGCAAGCACCGTATTGATACCGTTATTGACCTAGAGTTGTTCTCTCGATTTACTGCCCTACTGACTGGCATGTGTGGCGCTCGTCGTCGCGTGGGGTATCACATTTTTCATGGTGAAGGATTGTGGCGCGGCTTTATGCTCACTCGCAAGGTGCATTACAACCCTCATATTCACATTACCAAGAATTTCCTATCTTTAATTCATGCAGCATTTGCCCAACAGATTGAAGTTCCATTTAGCAAGATTGAGATTCCAGACTCTGAAGTACGACTAGAGCAAGCCATCATCAATCCAAGCGCTCTAGAAAAGGTGCGCGAGCGTATTGAAAAAAAGGCTAAAGAGGCGCGCATCAATTACACCCCCGGAAAAGATCGACTCATTCTGATCAACCCGAATGCAAGCGATCTACTTCCACAGCGACGTTGGGCGCAACAACGTTTTTCTGAGCTGATTCAAGCAATCCATCAGCAATATCCAAACGATCTCATCTTGATTACCGGCTCACCTACTGAGTTTGTGTATGTTGAAAAAGTTCGCGCTGTTGCCAATGTTAAAAATGCATTGAATTTTGCTGGACAGGTCGACTTTGCTGAGCTGCCCCCGTTGTACACACTATCAGATGTCATGGTTACTAACGACTCTGGTCCTGGTCACTTTTCAGCAGTCACACCATTAAGAACAGTCGTTCTCTTTGGACCGGAGACTCCAGCACTTTATGGCTCTGTTGGCAATTCTATCGCGATCACCGCCAATCTTGCTTGCTCGCCCTGCGTAAGTGCTGCCAATCACCGTAAAACCCCTTGTCAGGATAACGTGTGCATGCAGGCCATCACTGTTCCACAAGTCCTAGACAAAGTAATCAAGCAATTGCAAGACGCCGATAAGGTAAAGGCTCGCTAAGCTGGATGAGCAAAAAAGCAATTCCTACCTTTGCTTGGTTCATTCCGCTAGCCCCTCTTGCGCTCGCTTGCGCAATCTACTTTGGCGAGTTTCAAAGCAGTACTTTTTTATTCGTTAACCGCTTTACGCAATTACTGCCAGACACCCTTTGGGCTTGGCTTACGTTTTTAGGCAATGGCTGGGGGGTCTTTGCATTTGCCTTTCCACTGCTGTTGCTTGCGCCAAGAATGCTGACTGCTGGAATTTTTGCTGGTGGGATAGCCGCATTAGCAAGCACAGTATTAAAAGGCTTCTTTGATTTGCCACGACCTGCAGGTGTACTAACCGATGGCAGCTTTTATCGCATTGGTGAAGCGTTACTCTATAGAGCATTCCCGTCTGGACATACTCTCACTGCATTTGCTATTGCAAGCGCCCTGTATTTTTCCGCAGCTAAAGAAAAACGCACACCCTTGATGCTGCTATTTTTGCTTGCAACATTAGTAGGCCTATCCCGAAGCGCCGTCGGAGCTCACTGGCTCACAGACGTTTTAGGTGGTGCAGGTATAGGCATTTGGTGTGGAATGCTCGGAGCCTTAGCAGCTAATCAATTTCCAGAAACCCAACTGGGGCCAAGAAAAATCTGGTCGCATCTCATTGTGCTTGGGGGCGTTATCGCAATGTACGCCCACCTTACTCAAATCATGGATCTGGAGTTAAATCTGCCATTGCAGTATCTCTCCATAGCCATTGTGGCTTTCACCCTAGTATTTTATGTAAGGGCGCAATTTACTCAAGCGCCTCGCAAGGCAGAATAATTCAAGATGTTTAGTTATCGACATGCATTTCATGCGGGAAGTCACGCAGACATCCTGAAGCACCTGACCTTAATTCACTTGGTTCAATACCTTCAAGAGAAGCCTGTTGCCATTACCTTTGTTGATACCCACGCAGGTGCTGGCATCTATAGTTTACAAGATGGCTTTTCTACAGTGAGCAAAGAAGCTGATGGTGGAATCTTCCGCCTCAAGCAATATGTAGAAACTTGCCATCACGCAAACACTCCAATCCCCGAGAGTATTCAAGGGTACCTGAAGTGCATTGATGCCGAGAATACTGAAGGGCAATTGAATACCTATCCTGGCTCCCCCTTTATTCTGGCGCGCCTGCTGCGTCCACAAGATCGACTTAAGCTATTTGAGCTGCACCCCAAAGAGATTGATATTCTGCGCCACAATATTGGTGAACTAAAGCAGTCTAAACAGATTGATATTTATGCTGAGGATAGCTTTGCCAGACTAAAAGGACTGCTACCCCCTCCTAGTCGTCGCGGCCTAGTATTAATAGATCCTTCTTACGAAGACAAGCAAGACTATCGTTATCTTGAGCTCGCCATGGAAGAGGCGCTGCAACGCTTTGCCACTGGCTGCTATGCGATTTGGTATCCGATGCTATCCAGAAGAGAATCGGCGGCGCTGCCTGATCGTCTAAAGAAAATTGCCACCGCACATAAACGCTCTTGGTTACATGCAGAATTACGCGTTGAAAATGCGCCTGGCGAACGCCGTTTGCAAGCTAGCGGGATGTTCATCATCAACCCACCATGGACTCTAGAAAAACATCTAGCGCAGGCACTACCGACCTTGACGAAGGCTTTAGGCATCAATGGCGGCGGCCAATTTTTATTGAAGAGCTTCGAAGCTAAGAACTAGTCACGCAAAGTGAGCATGACTTCATTGCGACGCATGAAGGGCAAAGTCCAAGGCGGGTTGTAACGCGCGAAATTAGGACTTCCCACACCGTGCAAATTACGAGACTTCATCCACTGCTCTAGTTCTAGCGTTTTCTCGGCCACTTTCTGGGTGTTATAAAAACCGCTAAAGCTAATCACTGCCTTTTTTACCGCGGAAATTTGGCGCAATTGCACCTTTGAATTCATGGGCTTGGGTATTGATTCCATCGTATATTCAGCCGGCATCACAAATGACACCATCCATTTGCCCGCATTTGACTCAATTCCTACAGGTGCAGTCATTGCAATCTTTGCGCTCTTTACTGATTGATCTTCAATCGTCACAGGCGCAGTCATAGCGATTTTTTCACTCACTTGATTCTGACCAAAAATATATGCCGCAATCAAACGAAACCCTTGGCTCGAGGCTTCATCTAAATCACCTTCAACCTGCACCTCAGCCACAATCATTGGCGCATAAGAGCGAATTTCAAAAGGGGGCTCTTTTTCGAGAACAGTATATTTTGGCTCTTCGGTTGCCATGACTGCTCCTGTAAAGGTAAGTGCAATGAAAAATAAAACACTTTTAAAGAAAGAGCTGTCCATACGGACTTCAATAAACATTACCACTGCGCTATAAGTTCAAATCCATTTGAATTGAAATGTAAACTAGCTTTGGCGCCAATAGGCAAAGTTAATTTATTAGCCTGATGTCCGAATGGCAGCCCAGTCAAGATTGGAATTGCTTCTGGTAAACGTTTGCGAATCACTTCAATTGCACGCTCGAGCGAATACCCCTTATCGTTATCATAAAGACGATAAGCGGAAAAACCGCCTAACAATATAGCCGCTTGATTTGAAAGAATGCCAGCATCCAACAGTTGCATCAACATTCTTTCAATTCGATAAGGATGCTCATTCACATCCTCTAAAAACAAGATGCCGCCCTGCGTTTGCTTGGCACTTGGAAGATATGACGTACCAACCAAACCAGCTAGAACCGTTAAGTTACCGCCCCACAATAAGCCCGTGGGTGAATTTTCTATAGCTTTACCAAGGAAGGACTGTGGAGTTGATACCTGACATTCCAGTTTGCGATTCTGAATAGCATCCTGGAAATGCTTCCACATAAATTCATCTGGCACTACCGGAGCACCATCATCACCCAACCTTCCAAAGTCGTAGTTCAGCATCGGACCAGCCAAAGTGATGGCGCCAGTTTTCGCTAATAATCCCAACTGAAAGACGGTGAAGTCACTGTGACCACATACTTGCAAACCATTTTGAATGGCCTTTGCAATTGCATCCCACTCAATACCTGGCAGCAAGCGATGGAGCCCATAGCCCCCGCGCATAGCCATAACTATAGTCTGAGACCCTAATTTACTTAAGTGATTTAACTCAGCAAGACGTTCGTCATCACTACCAGCAAAGCGCTCATAGGCACGATGTACGCAATCCGCATTATGGATGGCGATACCTTGGCGTCCTAACCAGTCAATACCGGCCAATGAACTTTTGCTATCTAAGCTTGCTCCGGAAGGAGCAATGAGGTGAATGGATTTCAACGTCGCCCCTTAAAAAAATCACGTAGCAATTGACCGCACTCTTCACTCATGATGCCACCCTCAACACTTGTCTGGTGATTAATCTGTTTTGAAGAGAATACATCTAATACGCTGCCAGCCGCGCCAGTTTTAGGATCTGGCGCCCCGTAAACCACTCGATCAATCCTAGCATGAAGCATGGCTCCAGAACACATTGCACAGGGCTCAAGGGTGACATATAGGGTGCTACCAGGGATGCGGTAATTTTCTTCGGCTAGAGCGGCTTGTCGCAAGGCCAACATTTCAGCATGGGCGCTCGGATCATGATTTGCAATCGGCTTATTAAATGCCCTCGAGATTACCTGACCATCCCGAACTAGCACCGCACCTACAGGAACCTCGCCTGATTGCGCTGCCAACTGAGCTTGCTCAATTGCCATGCACATATATTGCTGATCAAGCTCTGTTTGCGTCATTTAAACAGGATGCACATCAGCCCAGCAATTGGGCGTCTCATAAAGACGAATGGAAGAGAGCTCTAAGCGGCCACTAAAAGCTTTGCTGAAAACGGGTTTCAATATTGCAAAGGCAGCGTTAGCTAAGTTCTCAACAGTAGGAACGTGTTCCATGACGACTGTTTTGTGACCAGGCAAGGTCGACAAAAAAGCGACTAAACCTTCATCCTCTTTGGCCACTAAAAATGCATGATCCCAAAGATCGACTACGTGTTGGTTTGTTAAGCGCTTGATATCACCAAAGTCGAGCACCATGCCATCATCTGCTTTACCAGGATGATCGGCTACCTGGCCAGTCAGCGTGACTTCAATTGCATAACGATGTCCGTGCAGATGGCGACATTGGCCATCATGATTAGGAATACGATGCCCGGAGTCAAACTCAAGGCGGCGGGTAATGGAGATGGCAGGTTGTTTATTTGTCATTAGGTGCTTATTTAATCCTGTTTGAGCTTAGTCAACTATCGAATCCCAATCAGTTTATGAGATTGCAGACTCAATCTCCACAAAGGACGCTTTTGGCATAAGCTTACTGCTAACTCAGTATTGCTTTTGAGGTTTTGCCCATCCATGGGTTGCAAGAAACGATTGCGATAATCCATTCCCTCAAAGCGGGCCATCAACTTCTCTAATGCTTGATGGTTATTTTGCGGAATCACTAGCTTTAACTCATCTGCTTGAAGAACAATCAGCTCAGAGCCAGCCTTTGGACTTACGCAAACCCAATCAACCCCCTTAGGAACTTTAATAGTGCCGTTCGTTTCAATCGCTACTTCAAAACCTTTTTGATGAAGTGCTGCAATTAACTCCTCATCCAATTGCAGGAGCGGCTCTCCGCCCGTGAAAACCACATAACGCTGCTGGGGACCGGCTAAGGTGCTACGCCATGAAGCCTCGATGGCATCAGCAAGTAAAGCGGCAGTTTCAAACTTGCCACCCCCAGCACCATCGCTACCTACAAAATCGGTATCGCAAAACTGGCAAATAGCTGTTGCGCGATCCTCTTCACGACCGCTCCAAAGATTGCATCCAGCAAAACGACAAAATACGGCCGCCCTACCAGTGTGGGTGCCTTCGCCTTGGAGTGTGGGAAATAGTTCTTTTACGGTATACATAGCAATGAGTCTATTTTAAGCGCTTTGCTTATTTCCAGGAGATTAACTCCCACTCCAGGTAGTCTTCCCAGTAGGCATTAGCCCAATAAACGCCAGCAGTGATGTAGCGCCCCGAACTGCGCCGAATAACCCAACGTCCGATTTCTGGCGTAAACCGCAAGCCCTCTTGCCGTTGATTGCCAACCCTAAATAAGTCATTACTTACAAAATTCGGTGTTTCGCTATGAATCCGCAACACTAAAAATTGCCCAGCGGGGGTATTAATCCGCTCCCATTGCGATGCAGTCATACTAAGCCCACATTAGTAACTTCCATCGGGGTATGCGGGCACTTGGTATTGGGTTGTAAAAAATTCATTCCAGCCAGTCTGTAATTCCAGTGGCTACATAGGCATGGGCTAGCGATATAAAGCGTTTTGTATGAAATTCTTAGGGATAGTTGTCTTTGGTACGGCAATGCCCAAACCATCAAACCAAGACTTAGTTTTGATCTCAAAGCCTACGCCATGCATATAGTTATAGATGGCCTTTTTTAGCCCTTGACCGAGCACATCATGATCAACCCCGGTTGGATCAATAAAGGCGACATCATTCTTAGCGAAAGTAATTTCCGGCAATGGAATGAGTTCAATTCCGTACTCTTGCGGATTCAGACCCACAGGAGAATGCACGGTACAGATAAAACGATGAAAGAAGCCGCTTTGTATACAGCCATTCTCAAAAAGCTGCCTTACATATTCCAGGGCATCCACCGTCTCCTGGACGGTTTGCGTAGGGAAACCATACATTAAATAAGCATGAACCAAGATTCCTGCATCCGAGAAACCTTTGGTAACTTGAGCGACCTGCTCTACTGATACACCCTTTTTCATGAGATTGAGCAGACGATCAGAGGCTACTTCAAGACCTCCAGACATCGCAATACATCCACTTTTTGCTAAAAGCTCCGCCAATTCAGGTGTGAAGGTTTTCTCAAAGCGAATATTACCCCACCAAGAGATCACGATCTTACGGCGAATGAGCTCCTCAGCCAGTGCTTTTAATATCTTAGGTGGCGCAGCTTCATCCACAAAATGAAATCCTGTCTGCCCAGTCTCATGAACAATTTGCTCAATACGGTCCACCAATAAACTGGCTGACGCAGTTTCATAACGAGAGATGTAATCAAGAGATACATCGCAGAAGCTACACTTTTTCCAATAACAGCCATGCGCAACAGTTAACTTATTCCAGCGGCCGTCACTCCATAGGCGATGCATCGGATTAAGCATATCCAAAAGAGATAAATAAGAATCCAGCGGTAATCCATCCCAAGTAGCAGTTCCAACCTCTTCAAAAGGCACATCAAGCTCTTGCCAATTCAGATATTGCACTTGGTTTTTGGAATTGCGAATAAAGGTGCGTACCAGCCTCTCCGCGGAACGCTTGCCACCAAGGTGCTCAAGCAAGGCAAGCAACGGCCTCTCGCCAGAATCTAGCGTAATGAAATCTACATAATCAAAAATACGAGCATCAGATAGCTCTCGAAGCTCAGTATTGACATAACCACCACCCAAAGCAATCTTGATTTCTGGATGTGATTTTTTAATCACCTGGGCGATACGCAAGGCCGCATACATTGCCCCTGGGAAAGGCACAGATAGGAGCACTAAGTCTGGCTGGTGATGCTCAATTGCTTTACTAGCTAATACTTGTAAATGCTGATCCATAAGCGTTGGTTTAGCTTGTAGCGCATCGGCCAAAGGCGTAAACGTAGGTTGACTACTTGCTAAGGATTCTGCATAGCGCACGAATTCAAAGCGATCATCAACAGCATCACGCAATACATCGGATAAATCATTGAGATAAAGGGTGGCTAGATGTCGCGCCCTGTCTTGCGACCCCAGAGCACCAAAGGCCCAAGACAAAGAATCACCGGCCTCCTCGTCATCAAATGCATCAAGAGAAGCAAAGCGTGGCCCCTCAGGCAAAAAATCACGGGTATTGATACGATGACTTAAAGTGCTATCGCGCCCCTGCAAGAAGCCAATGGTAGGAGCAATAGTGGATTGATAGGCATCAAAGTAGTCTAGGAAAAAATTAACGCTCGCACTGCGGCTCTCTTCAGGAACAGTGAGCGCTTCGGCATGAATCTCAGCCATACCCCCTGGAGTAAAGAAACTGAGCACCAAAGCTAAGGCAAGATCCTCTTGAACAGCGTCAACACTACGAGACCTCAAGAACCCAGTGAGATAAGCCGTAGAAGGATATGGCGTATTCAGCTGAGTCATGGGTGGAATGAGACTTAATACCTTCATCATATTTACTATGCACCAAGAAGAGCTAGCTCTTCAGTTGTAAAGCCAGCTTGCTTGCGGGCCTCCATATTGAATGGGGGCTTTAAAACAGGCGCACGATATTTGGCAGCCAACTCTCGATAAGCAGTGATTGGAGAAATATTATCTTGGGCGCACAAGAAATTAAACCAACGATTGCCAATCAACACATGACCAATTTCATCATTGAGAATAATTTCCAATATCTCCACCGCACGAACTTCTTTAATTTGCTTGAAGCGATCTCGAATCGCTGGCACCGCATCTAAGCCTCTTGCTTCCATTGTTCTGGGTACCAAGGCCATTCTGGCAATCACCGAATCCGTTGTTCT
The DNA here is from genome assembly GCF_035011225.1 of Polynucleobacter sp. JS-JIR-II-c23. NCBI lineage: Bacteria > Pseudomonadati > Pseudomonadota > Betaproteobacteria > Burkholderiales > Burkholderiaceae > Polynucleobacter > Polynucleobacter sp. JS-JIR-II-c23. Next base: position 1,569,405 of record NZ_JAYGQT010000001.1, read on the forward strand.
CTCGACCATCTCCCACAAACTATTATGAGCAGGGAAATCTCCATAAGCAAACCCAAGCACATGCAAATGTTCGTTTACCAGGCTGAAGTGATAGGCCTCTTCTTTAGCAACCTTTAACCAGTCCTCATAGTATTCCTTAGGCATATCTGGGAAACGCCAGATGGCATCTAGTGCAAGGTTCATCGCATTAAATTCAATATGGGCAAGCGAATGTAATAAGCCCGCCCTTCCCTCAGGCGTATCCATTCTTCTTTTGGGAACTAGCTTAGGAAGTACCAATTCTGGCTTTAGCGGACGCCCAGGTAGAGAAAGGCCTTGAGCATCTATCTTATGGGCAATATCCAGAGTAATTTGTTGTTTGTGATAGCTATCAAACAAACCGAGTAACTGACTTACTTTGTTTTGTGCATCAGTGCTTGCTAGGATTGCGAGTGAAGCTTCGCGTAACTCAAGCATGAATATTGGCAGGCTTAAATCGCCTACCCCTTATTCCCACTCAATAACAACGTAAGTTTTTTTCTTATTATAATCAATCACTTACGTCTCCAAAATTAGTGGTGTGTAACTTTTGTGTAACTACGAACAGCAAACCCAATAGCTACGTGCATCTATAAATTAACGCAATTTCAATAACTTAAGAAGATTGCGGTTACACGCTGTGTAAGGCTATTTTAACAGTTACAACTTAATGATTGAACCGCAACTAAGTAAGTAATTCTTAATGATTAAGCATATCTAGCCAATTCAATCTGACGTATTGCCTCTTACCCACTTAAGTAAAGATGGAAATAGATTGGTAAATGCTAGCAAACCTGAAATTGCTGAAAGTAAGAGCAAGAAAGAATTAGCAAATAGTAAACCACTATCTTGCATTGAGAAATGTCCAACGAATGTTGTAATAAAAATAGAAAAAACAAATATTAGTCCAAAAATACGATTAAATTTAGTTCCATTTATCAGGTAACGATAACCAGACTTACAAAGTATCCACCCTACGAATATAGAAATAAAAAAACCAATAGTTAAGTAGAACTGCTCGCCATCTGAATTGTTCCACCAATTAACTGCATATACCCAATAAGCCCAATACCAAATAGCAAAGGCTACAAAGATAAGTTTGAGCAATAAAGTAGCATTTTTGGATCGTACTGGAGATGATTTACTAGCAGATGAGGTTCCAAAGTATGTGTTGCGTATTCTTTTTGAACGCAATAAATAAGACATCCAAAATAAGTTAACAATTAATATCATTAACGTAGGAGGGATGATAAGAAAAATAATTGCTGGGTTTTGTGTAAACGAGAAGATAGTTATCGTATCAAGCAATGCAAAAAATAAAGGCATAAGCCATAAAGAATGAAATACTATTCTTATAGTCGTCCAATTGAACTCCGTTCTCAATCTATTCCCAAGCCAAATATTTACAAAAATATTAAGAAGTAATATTAAGTTTATATAGCTTTTGATTTCTGGTGGGTAACGAGAGTCGTTAACAGCCATTGCACTAAAACCAAATAGCGGAGCTAGAAACATATACTGAAAGATAAGGAATTTCAGCCAGCCACCAATGCCACGTAAATCCGTCTTAAGTTTGCCCTCTGCAATCTTCATAACATAGCCTTAAATTAGTAAACCACCATCATCCTGCCTCTTTACAGGCTTCTTCTTAACTACTGTTGGAGGCAATAAACTTGTTAACTCTTCATAACGCTTAAACAAGAATGCAACTCTGCTTGCATCATCATCGCCACCTTTGTAGCCATATGCTTCATCTACAGCCCTGTCTAAGTCTTTGTGTGCCTTAACAAGCTCCGCAGGCATCGCTATTACCTTATAAGCATCACCTACGGTTGTGTCCTTTAAGTTGGCTCTAATGTCCAGCACTTCTTGGGCGCACTTTTCTATGTTGGCACGTAATGCATCATCTAAATTACTAACCCAAACAAAATTGTTGTAAACAATACCGCCCGAATATCTATAGTCACTCTTTAATCGTCCACAAACAGTTCTCATCCAAGCATTGTGCAAAGAGCTACTTAATATACCGAAATGATAGAGCGAGGCATTTGGTAAGGCGTATGCACTATCAGCACAAATGACATCCTTACTAACATAAGCAATTGGAATGAATTTTCTATTTTCAGAAGAATGTCGTGGAATAAGCAAATAATCTGCGTTAGGCTGCCGGATATCGCCAAACAAAGCGGGAATGTCTTTTTTCGAATGCACAGAACTTGTCTTACTCTTTTCGCGAAATTCCCTTACAGCTTCAACTCTATTTCTTATTACCTTATTACTAACAATTTCTGTTGGTGTGGCATCCTTAAGCCAAAAGCAATAGCGCCACTCATTGCTTAACATTTCCTTAGCTCCACCGTACTTCTTAATATACTTTTCCAAGCTCCTGTCGGCACTTAATATCGCATTCTTTTCATCTTCGGATAACAATAAATTGCCGTCATCGTAAGGGATGCTACCTCTAATTAAGTCTGGTAAATTTGGGCAAAGGACATTCGATTTATTCTCGATCAATATATTGGCGGCATCAACAAGATATGGGTTAATTTGACTTGCTATTATAAGAATTGGATCTGCTTTTAAATTTTCATACGTAAATAATTTCTTAGCTCCACCACTATATTTGCTAAAGCCAATAATTACACAATGAACAGCGGCAACTCCTCTACCCTCATTACTCCACCTAAATGTTCTATGTGCAAAATTAATAGAAATGCCGTGTTTGAATAATTCTTTCCACAAAATAGCAGGTTGCTCACCTTGTGCAATGCTATTTGTTGATACAAAGGCACATTTAATATCTCTGTTTATGTCAGTGTAGTAGGCTGCCTTTACGTACCAGGCACAAACATAATCTAATTTACCTGCGCCATCGACATTATAAAAAACACTATCCATCTCACTTTGTTGTTCTGTATTTTTTAATGCGGCACCAATAAAGGGCGGGTTGCCGAACACGTAATTGCAATCCTCTGCCTTAACTACGCTATTCCAATCCATCCGTAAAGCGTTACCGCAATGTATGTGCGGAGTTGCTACCAACGGAACTGTTGCACGTGTTTCACCAAATCTATTACCGCTCTCTAAATTAAGTTGATGATCTGTTATGTACATTGCGACACGTGCAATATGTACAGCCGCTTCATCAATCTCAATTCCATAAAACTGTTCAATGCTTACTTTGCAATACTCTTTAACGTCTAATAAGCCACCTTGTTCACCTTTAAAGTACAGCTTGGCAATAACGTCATTCTCAATGCGCCTTAACTCTCTATAGGCAATAACTAAGAAGTTACCGCAACCGCAAGCTGGATCAAAGAACTTAAGTGTATGTAACTTATCGTAAAGTGCCTGTAATTTAGGCTTAGTAATTGCTTGCTCAAATTCCTGATGCAATTCATCTAAAAATAACGGCTGTATTACTTTAAGAATGTTGCGTTCGCTTGTGTAATGTGCTCCTAACTCTCTTCTACTCTCTTTGCGATGTGCTGTATCAGTAGCACCAGCCTCTAATACACTTTGAAACATTGCTCCAAAAATAGCTGGCGAAATTCCACTCCAATCTAATTCTGAACACTTAACTAATATTGTTCTTAAGTCAAAGTCAAAGCTAGGGATAGATATTTGCTCTGCAAACAGTCCACCATTAACGTACTCAAAAGCCTTAAGTGCTTCATCTAAGTTAGTTTGCCGTTTATCGTGTGCTGTATTAAGCACTTGAAATAGCATAGCAATAGCCATTCCTAAGTCGCTGCCATCCTCCTTAGTCTTAGCTACCAGCTTCTTAAACTGTCCATCCTCACCAAATATCCCTGTATCGTCCGCAAACAAGCAAAACAGCAATCTAGTTAAGAAGCTCTCTAAATCCCTACCTGTGTAGTTAGCTCTAAGCAATGCATCGTGTAGCTTGGCAATTTGCTCTACTGCTTTACGATTAATTGGTAATTCCTCGCTGTAAGCAATAACTCGCTTATCAACCAAAAACATAAACCAATCAGCCTTCTTACTAATCTCACTTAAGCTACATATAAGTGGCTCTTTATCTAAGCTGTGTAGGTTATATAGGTGAAATGTTAGGAAATCACAAATTAATATGTACTGCGGCTTTTCAAACTCATTTGTAATCGCCATTGCATAATCAGTTGCCTGTTCGTATGCCTTATACAAATCCTCGCCAGTTGTCTTTTGCTCAACCAATAACACGCCAGGTATAAAGCTATCTATATAACCCCGTGCATTGCCAAACTTGATAACCTTCTTTTCGAACATTGACGCAGAACTCTTGCTTAATCCAAAGCAAGCATAGAAATCACGCATAAATTGCTGTGCGTACTGTTTCTCTTCCCTGTCGCTCTCGTGCTCTTTCGCAAATAGCTGTAAGCGTCTGCGAACTTCGTTAATTGTTATATCTGCCATAAATTACATATTAACCGTATTGGACTAAGGATAAACACTAATGACTTTAAGCAGAATATAGGCATATAAAGTTAATGACAATAGGTTTTACTACTATTCTGTTAAACATAACTATTTGGAGAATTGACTATGGCTACAAGAGCACCACGTAAATCACTTAGTACAGATGACTACAAAGCAAAATTGGCTAAAGCTAAAGAAGCACTTAAAGCATTAGAAGAAAAAGCCTATGCAAGTGAATTGGAAGAATTGATTAAAAAGCAAAACATCGTATCTTCATTTAAAGTAATACAGGCAAATACAAAAGGTGTTAGTGACTTGCAAATCTTATCAGCAATAGGTAAAGCTGTAGGTATTAAACGCTTATCTGTAACGCAAACGGAGCCTAAGCTACGTGCAAAGAAGTCTAAGTAACGCAGAATTAATTGCGTTATTACGTAACTGGGATAAAGATTACGTAGTACGTGAGAATGAGCGTATTAAAAAGACTGGCGAGATCTTTACTCCAACTGAATTAGTAAATCAAATTCTGGACAATTTAGAATCTAATAACAGTCGTGTATTTGTTGATAAAGATAAAACTGTAATTGACCCTTGCTGTGGTAATGGTCAATTTTTGAGTGAAGTATTAATTAGAAAATTACAAAACAATATTAGCTTTGAGGATGCATTAAGCACAATTTATGGCATTGATATTATGTTAGATAACATTGATATTTGTCGTGAACGATTGTTATGCGGACAGGAGCAATACAGACATATTGTTGAACGTAATATTGTTTGTGGAGATGCACTGACATTCAATTACGATATTTGGAATTAAGTTGTATCTTTAAATAAAACACGCTAAGGAAATAAAATGCCAATAATCTCATCAATACCAGAAGTTGGATCTTTTGCGATGCAGTTAGAAAAAAATCCGAGTAAAAATGCAGGTGTTATTTTGCATACAACTACAGCTTGCGGAGCCGTGGAAAGGATAGAAGGAGAATACTTTATTACTTACAGCGCAGGAGATAAAAAACCTAACGAGCACAGACATAAAATTTCAGATTATGTGTTCCAGTTAAAATAATAAAACTTAAACTAATTCAACAGCCTTACGCTTCATATCATCGTTAACATCTATGTAAGCCTGCGTTGTACTAATATTTTTGTGTCCAGCTAAACTCATTAGTACACGCACCCCAACACCTTTACTTGCTAAGTTTGTAATAAAAGTACGTCTACCACTATGACTACTGGCACCATCAACACCAGCTCGTTTATATAAGTAGTGGAAGAATTGTGTAAGTGTATTAGCTGTAAAGCCATCACTTTTACGTTTTTGACTGTAAAAGAACTTAAGTGCTGGATTAATTGCAGTTTTATCAATAAATTGTGTATATAGCTCCAGCTCCTTGCGTAGCTTATCGTTAACAAATACAACTCTTGCTTCATTACCCTTTGTTTGTTCTGCACTTAAGCGTATTTCATTGCGTATATTGCCATCTGCATCTAATACGTCGCTGTTACGTAAACTCGCAACTTCACCTACACGCATACCACTTAAATGCGTAGTCATTAGTAACGCCCTATTGCGTGCGCTATGCTTGCGTGTAGCTGTGTAATCTAAAACCCTACGTAATTCTGTTGTTGTAAGTGTTTTTGCTTGCTTTGACATAATTTCCACCTCATATATAGTGTTTTGTATGTCTTTAGTATGTTTTCTTTGTTTCAAAATTCCTACCTCTTTTAAGTGTTACTTCAGTAATACTTTTTCTTTCCATAAATCAAACAGTTACGCTATCTAAGTGCATAAATGTAATGATTTGTATATTTCCTTACATATAGCTATTTAAGTATTCTGTAGTCAATAAGCCACATTATTAATAGACGTGCATATAAGCCCTATGCGCTATTTTGTTGTGCTTAAGCTGTGCTGTGTTCAGCTTTGTTTTTTGAGTGCTTATAGCGTTGATTTGATGTATTAAGCATTACTAATAATACTTTTTATAACTATGAAGCAAACTACGTTTGCTTGTGTATCGCAAAAGCTAACGCTTTCGCTCACACATTTTTCTTCTCTTTATTTTTATTGATATTTTTTTGATTTTTACTAGGAAGCACAAGCCACGCTTCTTTTTACAAGCGTGGCTTATAGCTAATCTTTTTACTGAGGATTAACAACTGATATACACACAACTTGATTTAACAAGAAAGGTAGGTTTTGCTATCCCCTTTTATGTGCTCGTCTAACGCAACACCTCCACAGCCTATATCAGTAGCTTTGTGGAGTGTTTGTGGGTTTAATTGTGGCAGTCCCACTCACTTTATTCACATATCACTATGTTACCAACCATTACAGTATCGCAAACGCTTCTACACAAAAGGTGTGGCATTTAAGGCATCTAGCATATAGCTAGGTAGTGCAATACAGCGAATAATGAGCAATTCAATTGCGTACCGTCACATATCAGAACGGATTTAACAGCACTATTGTATTCAGCGTGCCAACTTTTATATCTCATTTGTATAGATATTTAGCAGAATCAAATAAAACCAATAAATTTCCAATAAATCCATATATTTCAATGAGTTACGATGCTCAAAAAATAGGCAAATTGGTAGGAAAACAGACAATCTGAAACTACAGTTATTACTCCAATAACAAAAGGAGTGCGTAATGAGTACATTGAATAACTTGAAATTAGTAGTAAGTAAGCGTCATCAAACTGTTAGTCCTATAGTGCATAGACGTAATAAGTTAGTAGCTAAGCTACACGAACAAATTGAATTATGCGAAGCTAAGCAAGCTGGCAATACGTATGCTCCAAAACGCTTAAAAACCATTACAAATAAGCAAACTGGCGAGCGTATAGCTGTTGAAACTGTTAAACGTGTAAAGGAATGGTTTTGGATTAGCGATAGCGGAAAGATTAACTTGGCAATTAAGTACGGCGCTAAGACACTCACGCTTAATAAAAAGACTAAAGCTAACTGTATCGAACTTAACAGTGGTGATGAGTTAATTGCAACATTAAAAGCACTTAAAGCTGATGTGCTTAATGGTGCATTAGATGAGGCTATTTCTGAAGTAAGTAATGCTACACGTGAGGGATTTGGTAAATGAAGCAATACAGACTATGGGTACGCATAAACAACTTACAAACAGCTAATACTATTGTTTACGCTGATAATTCTTACACAGCAAAGCAGTTAGGTGAGCATATGTATGGCTTGGGAAATGTGCTGAACTATACGGAAGTATGAGTAATGCTTTAGTTGGGGGTTAAATACTTGTATGCGATTTTATGAAATACAAACAATCAAACCTGTTAAGCCTATCAAACCACTTAACCCCCAACAAGCTCGTGTAGTAAGTTTGAAGCGTAATGCTGACAACGCTAAGAAAGCATACAAAGATGAAAAAGATAGGCAGACTATAGCTAAAGCACAGCAACAGATTTACAAAGCTACTCACTAAAAATTTGTAGCGCAGTTTTCAAACACCACGCAAAACCTTACCCCCACCAGTTATAATCTAATCCCCACCCCTTATTCTTAATAACTCTTATTACGAGATTTATTAAATTTGACGCAAATAGTGGTGGTTTTTGGTGATTTACTGGGTAAATTTAATTAATTTGAGATGGGGATGACAGGCATAGTTGAAATGCTATTTTGGAATTAGTAAACCATCTTTGTATTCGTAGTCAGCTAACGCATTACTCACCATCTTCTCTTCTGTTGTATGGTAATAAGTCTTTTCAATTTGCGTAATACTTGTGCCACACATCTCTGCAACTGCGGCAGGAGGTAAATTACTATTCACACGCTTTGTAATAAAGTAGTGTCTAAAACTATAGGGCACTAAATCACGTGTTTCTAAATTCTTTATTTTTGCAAGTTTCAATAATTTATCAAAGTGATAGCCAATTGCACGGGGAGTTATAGGATTTTTATTATTAGCACTAAACATTAGGTTATCACCCAAACGCATTTGCATATCCTTTTCTTTTACATCCTCACCAAGCCTGCCAATCTGTAACTTAAGTAACCCAGCAAAGTAGCCAGTATCTTTAATAACGACTTTTCTTGTTTTTCTAACCTTACTTGTCTCACCTCTTATAGTTATTTTTAGTAAGTCAAATTTCTTATTACGTGCTTCTTTATGCTCCATCTCTTCAATATCACTCCAACGTAGTTGTAACTGTTCTCCACGTCGTAAGCCTGTAATTGAGTTAAATCCTAAGTAATAGCCTGTTATAGCTTGTACTAAATTTTCATCATTACTTAAGTCTTTTTCTGCGTCCTCAATGTAGCTATCTAATTCATCAGCAATAGCCTTAAATTCAGCATCTGTAAATAAGTCTCTTCTATTTTCCTCTTTACCTCTATCTAATTTAGGTAATTTCTTAAAATCAAACCCATCTATATAAGTTTCTTTACGCTTATACAACCAAGCCATCATTGCATTAATCGTGCTTTGCTCATTCTCAACTGTAGTCTGGCTTATTTTTAAACCCTTCTTAGTCTTAGTTCGTTCAGCAAAGTAATTTTCGCAATCTGTGCGCTCTAATTCTTTAAGTTTTGTATCTTTTTTAACGTGATTAAGCCAATGCTCTAAGTGTGTGCTAATTGTGCTGTATCTACCTTTAACAATCAGTTCTGCTTCTACGTCTTTTTGTCTTTGCTCCAAATACATAGCAACACCATCTTTTGTTGTTTTGGAAAAGTAACTTTTACCCTGCATTTGCAAAGCCATAAGTTCGTGATAGTGCAACTTAGCTTTATCTTCTGCTGTACTTCTGCTTTTAGTCTTTAAGCTAAAACGTGCGTATTTGCGTTCTTTAGCAAGCCAAATCCTAAATTGCCAATAATTTCCACGCTTGTAAATAACAGCGTCGTCAAATATCGCTATTTCGTCTTCGTTAAATTTAATTTTTTTGGACGGCATTGTGAGCTTTGAGTAACTACAGTTTTGAATAGCTACGGTGCTGTGTAGCTTTATGTGTAACTGTAAATTATTAAGCTAAGAAAAACAATGACTTAATGATTTTTGTGAAACTTTTGTGTAAGTAAAATATCTATATAAATCAACTACTTAGATTAAAATTCTCACTCCCATTCAATCGTTGCAGGCGGTTTTCCGCTGATGTCATATACAACTCGATTGATGCCGCGCACTTCATTGATGATGCGGTTGGAAACCTTACCTAACAACTCATGCGGCAAGTGAGCCCAATGCGCAGTCATAAAGTCTTGGGTTTGAACCGCCCTGAGAGCAACAACATATTCATATGTTCTGCCGTCGCCCATGACACCGACAGACTTCACTGGCAAAAAAACAGCGAACGCTTGACTAGTAAGGTCATACCAAGATTTTTGACTAGCTTCATCAATCGTATTGCGCAGCTCTTCAATGAAAATGGCATCAGCACGTTGCAACAAGCTAGCAAATTCTGCCTTAACTTCACCTAGTATGCGCACGCCAAGACCTGGGCCTGGGAATGGATGGCGATATACCATCTCGCGGGGAAGACCTAAGGCCACTCCAAGTTCGCGGACCTCATCCTTGAAGAGCTCACGCAAGGGCTCGAGCAATTTGAGATGCATGTCTTCAGGCAAGCCGCCAACGTTATGGTGACTCTTAATGGTGTGAGCGCCCTTCTTGCCCTTGCCAGCAGACTCAATCACGTCCGGATAAATGGTTCCTTGAGCTAGCCATTTGGCATTGTGAATCTTCCCAGACTCAGTCTGAAAAATTTCTACAAATTCTTTACCGATGATCTTGCGCTTGGCTTCTGGATCAGCAACACCAGCCAACTCACCCATGAATTTCTCTTTAGCATCGACACGAATTACCTTCACACCCAAATTCCGCGCGAACATTTCCATCACCATGTCGCCTTCATTCAGACGAAGCAGGCCATGATCCACAAATACGCATGTGAGCTGATCGCCAATCGCACGATGAATTAAGGCCGCAGCAACACTAGAGTCAACGCCGCCAGACAAGCCTAGAATGACTTCTTCATTGCCGACTTGTTTGCGAATATTCTCAACCGCTTCTGCAATGTAATCACCCATTACCCAGTCCGGTTTGCATTGGCAAATCTCGTGCACAAAGCGCTCAATGATTGCAGTGCCTTGAATGGTATGAGTGACTTCTGGATGAAACTGAAATGCATAGAAGCGACGCTCTTCATCCGCCATGCCGGCAATTGGGCAAGACTCAGTAGAGGCCATTAACTTAAATGTAGGTGGCATTGAGGTGACTGAGTCACCATGACTCATCCATACCTTCAAAATCCCATGACCTTCACTGGTGGAGAAGTCCTGAATGCCTTTAAGCAAATTTGTGTGCCCATGAGCGCGCACTTCGGAGTAACCAAACTCACGCGCTTTACCCAAAGACTCTGCGGAAGCAACTGTGCCACCTAATTGGGTAGCCATGGTTTGCATGCCGTAGCAAATCCCCAAAACAGGCACGCCAAGCTCAAAAACGATTTGGGGTGCACGGGGACTACCGTCTTCAGTGACGGAACTTGGGCCGCCAGAAAGAATAATGCCTTTACCACCCTGTTCCTGAACAAACTTACGAATGAATTCAGGATCGCAATCGTAGGGATGGATCTCTGAATACACGCGTCCATCACGTACACGCCGAGCAATGAGTTGAGTTACTTGCGAACCAAAGTCGAGAATCAGTATTTTGTCGTGCACGAAAGGAACAGCCCTAATTTAAGTCTTAATCAATATGGTAATTTGGCGCTTCTTTAGTGATCTTCACATCATGAACGTGCGACTCACGCACGCCAGCTGAAGTGATTTCTACGAAGTTAGCTTTTTCATGGAGCTCATCAATGGTCTTGCAACCGAGATAGCCCATAGAAGAACGAATACCGCCAGTGAGTTGATGCAAGATTGCCAACACGCTACCTTTGTATGGCACCTGACCTTCAATACCTTCTGGTACTAACTTTTCTGCATTCGCAACAATATCGCTCTGGAAGTAACGATCAGCAGAGCCATCCGCCATCGCGCCCAAAGAGCCCATACCGCGATAGCTCTTGTAAGAACGTCCTTGGTATAAGAACACTTCGCCTGGAGCTTCTTCAGTGCCAGCGAACATGCCACCCATCATGACCGAACTAGCGCCAGCCGCTAATGCTTTTGCAACGTCACCGGAGTAACGTATGCCACCATCAGCAATTAATGGAATACCAGTGCCCTTAAGTGCAGTTGCCACATTCACAATCGCAGTGATTTGTGGAACGCCAACGCCAGCAACAATACGTGTTGTACAGATTGAGCCAGGACCAATACCCACCTTGACACCATCAGCACCATGATCAGCCAATGCCTTAGCAGCATCACCAGTAGCAATGTTGCCACCAATCACTTGCACATGGGGGTAGTTTTTCTTAACCCATTTCACTCGATCCAATACGCCTTGGCTATGGCCATGAGCAGTATCTACAACGATCACATCGACACCAGCGCGCACCAATAACTCAATGCGCTCATCGTTATCAGGGCCAACGCCTACTGCGGCACCAACGCGTAATTTACCTTCGCTATCTTTACAAGCATTCGGGTGTTCAGTTGCCTTGAGAATGTCTTTAACAGTAATGAGGCCGCGCAGTTCAAACTTGTCATTGACAACGAGTACGCGCTCTAAACGATGCTGACTCATTAAACGCTTTGCTTCTTCTAATGAGCAACCCTCTTTCACAGTAATCAAACGCTCACGCGAAGTCATCTTGGTTTTTACTGGAGCATCTAAGTCTTCTTCGAAACGCAAATCGCGATTCGTAATAATGCCAACAACCTCTTTACCAACCAGAACTGGGAATCCTGAGAAACCATGTTCACGAGAAAGTTGGATCACCTGACGCAAAGTCACATCTGGACTAATCGTGATTGGATCACGTAGTACGCCAGATTCATACCGTTTTACTTTAGCCACTTCACGCGCTTGCTCAGCAGGCTTTAAGTTTTTATGAACGATGCCAATGCCACCTTCACTAGCCATGGCGATTGCCAAACGACCTTCAGTGACGGTATCCATAGCTGCGGACACCAATGGTGTATTGAGTGAAATATCTCGAGTTAACTTACTTGCCAAGCTGGCATCTCGAGGGAGTACCGATGAATAAGCCGGTACGAGGAGCACATCGTCAAAAGTGAGTGCTTTTTGAATGAGTCGCATGCAAAACCCCTAGTCGCAAAAACAGATTATAGCCTCCTAGCCTTTCTTTTAGCTGCGGCAGCCTGGAATTTGGCGTCCTGGTTCTGATTGGCCTTTTTCCGTCGAACTGTTTTAGGGTCAATTAATAGCGAGGAATAGAGCTCTAGGCGATCCCCAGCATAAATGGGGCTATCCCAATCCTTACGCTTGCCAAAGACCCCAAAGCAGCCTTTTCTGGCCAAAACAGGGTCATCTGGGCCAACTGCGATCCCAGCCCTAATGAGGGCTAGGCCAACTGTAGGCAACTCGTCCGCTGACAGAAGGAGCTTGAACGGCTTCAGCTCTGGCTCACCCTGCCTGGCATCACAGAGCATGAGATCAAGTGAGCGCTCAGCCATAGAGATCTTCGGCACGTTTTACAAAGCAATCCACAAAGGTGCCGGCTATATGGCCAAATACTGGGCCAATAATCTTGTCCAGAATGACGCTCTTAAACTCCCAGTGCAGCTTGAACTCCACCTTACAAGCATCTTCCCGCAAGGGGATAAAGTTCCATTGCCCAGAAAAGTGCTTAAAAGGGCCATCTACAAAGACCATATCAATCGTTTCAGGGCGGTGATTCACATTCCGCGTATGAAAATACTGGGTAATGCCTTTGAAATGAATATTGATTTTGGCGTCGAGCACTGTTTCAGTCTGCTCAAAAATTTCCACGCCACCACACCAAGGCAAGAACTCAGGATAGCGGGCGACATCGGTCACTAAGCCGTACATACGGTCGGCTGATTGGCCAATTAAAACGGTCTTGTAGACGTCTGCCATAATCGTTCTTGAGAGCTAAATAAATATGAGTATCGTCGATAACAAAAAAGCCTTCTTTGATTATTTTATCGAGGAGCGCTTTGAGGCAGGGCTTGTGTTGGAAGGCTGGGAAGTGAAAGCCATCCGCGCAGGTCGCGTGCACGTCAAAGAAGCGTATGTTGTCATTCGCCAGGCGGAGCTATTTTTGATCGGCTGCCATATCACCCCCCTGCTGTCAGCCTCTACCCATATCGTTCCAGACAGTACTCGTACTCGCAAGCTCCTTCTGAATGCGATCGAAATTAAAAAACTCATTGGCAAAGTAGAGCAAAAGGGCTACACCCTGGTGCCGCTAAACCTACATTTCTCCAAAGGCAATGTGAAATGCGAGATTGGCCTCGCTAGAGGTAAAAAGCAGCATGACAAACGCGCAGCCACTAAAGAACGTGAGTGGGAAGTGCAAAAAGGTCGCATTGCCAGAGGCGATTTAAACGCTTAATCCCATAAAAACTGGGGTAGACTAGCCTTAGGGCAAAGATTTAAGCATTTATGCACTTTAATGGTGCATTTCAGCACCAAGCCGCTTCAAATCGTTCCTTCCAGCTTTTATAAAGGCATTAGTTTGGTAACTATGAAATTGCCTTTTGACGAAATGCTCGACGCCGCAGGCAAAGCGCGTCCCCACTACCAAATCTTTCACAACTGGCTGAAGCAGCAAAGTGACACCCTCATGGGTCTCAAGCGCGCTGAAGCAGACCTGATCTTTAGGCGCGTAGGCATTACCTTTGCCGTCTACGGAGATGACCTGGGGTCGGAAAGAACGATTCCATTTGATCAAGTGCCGCGCATCTTTACCGCCAAAGAATGGGAGCAACTTGAAGCGGGATTACGTCAACGTGTCAAAGCACTCAATCGCTTTATCTACGACGTGTATCACGATGAAGACATTATTAAAGCAGGCATTGTTCCAGCCGAACAGATTTATAACAATGCGCAATATCGCCCTGAGATGCGCAACGTCAACATACCGCGCGACATCTACGCGCAAATTGCTGGAATCGATATCGTTCGCGCCGGTGAAGGTGAGTTTTACGTTTTAGAAGATAACTTGCGCGTTCCTTCTGGCGTGTCTTACATGGTTGAAGACCGCAAGATGATGATGCGACTCTTTCCAGATCTCTTTCAGAAATATCGCATTGCTCCTGTAGAGCACTATCCAGATCTTTTATTGGAATGCCTCAAGTCTGTGAAGCCGGATGACGTTAAAAAACCAAACGTTGTTGTGTTGACTCCTGGTATGTATAACTCGGCTTACTTTGAGCACAGCTACCTCGCGCAGCAGATGGGGGTTGAGTTGGTAGAAGGCAAAGACTTATTTGTAAAGAATGAGCAAGTCTTTATGCGCACCACTCAAGGACCTGAGCGCGTTGATGTGATCTATCGTCGCGTTGATGATGACTTCTTGGATCCATTGGCATTTCGCTCTGATTCCACTTTAGGCGTCGCGGGCCTCTTATCTGCACACCGTGCTGGTAACGTGACACTGGCAAATGCAATTGGTACCGGTATTGCCGACGACAAATCCATCTACCCATACGTTCCCGAGATGATTGAGTTTTATCTTGGTGAGAAACCGATTCTCAATAACGTTCCTACATTCCAGTGCCGTAAGGCAGATGACTTAGCTTACACATTAGCTAATCTAGATAAGCTGGTGGTGAAGCTGACCCATGGTGCTGGTGGTTATGGCATGTTAGTCGGTCCAGCATCAACCAAAGCAGAGATTGAAGAATTTAGAACTCACCTTATCGCCAATCCAGATAAATATATCGCGCAACCTACATTAGCGTTATCCACCTGCCCCACCTTTGTTGAGTCAGGCGTTGCACCAAGACATATCGACTTAAGGCCTTTTGTTCTTTCAGGCAAAACCATCAAGATGGTTCCCGGTGGATTGACTAGGGTTGCACTCAAAGAAGGTTCTTTAGTAGTGAACTCCTCCCAAGGTGGCGGAACTAAAGATACCTGGGTATTGGAAGAGTGAATGAAGAGTATGGGGAATAAGAAAATATGTTGAGTCGTACCGCTGATTGTCTTTATTGGATGGCCCGTTATACAGAGCGCGCAGAAAATACTGCCCGCATGCTCGATGTAAACCATCAAACATCCCTACTTCCACAGCCTGCAGAGTTTTTAGAGCAGAGCTGGAAAAAATTACTCACGATTTCTAAGCTGGAGGAAGCTTTCCTCAGCAAATACGATGTCGTTAATCGTGAGAATGTTTTGGACTTCATGATTTATGAAACCAGCAATCCCTCTAGTATCGTTTCTTGCCTGTTTGCTGCGCGTGAGAATGCCCGCGTTATTCGCGGCAAGATTACCTCTGAGGTTTGGGAAACCCAGAACACCACCTGGCTTGAGCTGCAACGTATCTTAGAAGCAAGGCATCAGGCGGATCCTAGCCGCCTTTTGGAATGGGTAAAGCACCGCTGCCATCTGTTTAGAGGCGTCCTCTATGGCACGATGCTCAAGAATGAAGCTTTCTACTTTATCAACGTGGGAACCTTGCTAGAGCGCGCCGACAACACCGCACGTATTCTGGAAACTAAATATGAAGACCCAGCAGCACTGCGGGTTCTTGGCGCCAAGAAATCCTCGGAAGATGGCACTGATGGTGAATTCTTTGACTTCTATCACTGGGCAGCTTTACTGCGCTCCGTCTCCGCATTTGAAATCTATCGTCAAATCTATTCTGATCAAGTTACACCAAAACAAGTCGCACAACTACTGATCTTCAATAAACAGATGCCGCGATCCTTAGTGTGCTGCGTCAATGAACTCATTCCCCTTATTTCGGAAGTAAAGAATCAACAATCAAAGGAAATAGAACGTTTACTTGGCAAACTCAAGGCCAGCCTAGATTATTCAGACATTGATGAGGTTTTCGAACAAGGCCTAGAAGAATTCATTGAGAGCTTCTTGGAGCGCATCAATCATGTGGCTGATGAGTTCAGTAGTGCTTACCTCATACCACTAGCTGTTGCCTAAGAAATCAACTATATGCATCTTAAAATTCGCCATCGCACAGAATATCGCTATGAAGCCCCGGTGCGTTATTCCATACAAGAGTTGCGCTTGACCCCGCCAACCGTTGCAGGACAGCAGGTTGATAAATGGAAGATCAGCACGCCAATTAAAGCCTCGAATTCAATAGATACATTCGGGAATGCCTGTAGCGTATTCGTCCAAGAGAGTCCTTACACCTCGATGATGATTGAGGCAGAAGGCGAAGTGCATACGCAAGATGCATTTGAATTTATTGATGAGGCTAAAGCAGTTTCGCCCTACTATCTTTTACAGCAAACTAATCTCACTGAACCTACAGATGAAATGTTGGATTATTTCTCTTATGGTATTCCAAAGAAAAATTCAGTTGATCAAGTACTAAAACTCGCTGAGGCAGTTCAAGGCTTGATTGTGTACTCTCCTGGCCAAACGAACTTTGCTACGACTGCAGCTCAATCCTTCGCCATGAAATCTGGCGTATGCCAAGACCATGCCCACATCATGTTAGCTCTTTGTCGAGCTTCTGGCGTACCCGCAAGATATGTCAGCGGCTACTTCTTTGCAGAAGAGTCCCCTAATCTTGCTAGCCATGCCTGGATCGACTTCTGCAGTGATATCGATAAAGGTATCTGGACCGGCGTAGATATCACCCACGCCTGCTTAGTTGACTCACGTCATATTCGCCTTGCCATTGGTAGAGATTATTATTCCGCCGCTCCTGTTAAAGGGGTGCGCTCTGGCGGCGGCGGAGAAGAACTTAGCGCTAACATTTCGATTCAACAGTTGCCATAGCAACCCTCTGGGATATTTAAGAGATAATTCCAGGAAATAATGAAGAGGGTCTGTGTATGACGTATTGCGTTGGTCTTTGCCTTAAAGATGGTCTTGTTTTCTTATCTGATACCCGGACAAATGCCGGCGTAGACCAAGTTGGCACCTTTAGAAAGATGTCTTTGTTTCAAGACAAGGATCGCTTCTTTACATTAATGAGTGCCGGCAATCTCGCCATTACTCAGTCCGTTAAAGAAATCCTGCTTCAAGGACAGCTTTTTAAGGGCAAGAACCTTTGGATAGCCAAAAACTCATACGAAGCCGCAGTTGTTGTGGGTGACGCCATTAAACAAGTCTATGAACGCGATCATGCTGCACTTGAAAAATCGGGGCTTGAATTTAACTGCAATATGATTTTTGGTGGTCAAGTGAAAGGCGAGAAACCCCGCCTATTTAATATTTACTCGGCAGGGAACTTTATTGAGGCTACTCCCGAGACTTGCTATTTCCAGATTGGTGAATCCAAGTACGGCAAGCCCATCTTGGATCGCGTGCTGAATTTTAATACGCCACTTAACCTGGCAACCAAATGCGCCCTCATCTCGATGGACTCCACTCTGAAAAGTAATATTTCGGTTGGGTTGCCTCTGGATATGCTGGTTTATGAAAAAAATTCTCTGAAAGCCACGAAGCTCGTCACTCTAGATGATGCAAACCCCTATTTCGCAATGATCCATCAAGCATGGGGCGAGAAACTACGCGAGGCCTTTAATTCCATAGCGGAACCCAGTTGGAGCGGCGCTCATAAATCGAGCGATATCTCCACTCCCGCTAAAAAAATGGGGATTGTTCCTATCAATCATCCGCCATCTAAGGCAAGAGCTCAAAAGGCCACAAGAACAACTAAGGCCACTCCCGTAAATAAGGCGGCAAAGAAAGTTTTGCCGAAGAAGGCGACTGCAAAGAAAAAGTAAGTTTCCAATATTGAAGCGTTGGATGCATTGGTAAACAAAAAGGCCTAGAAAAAATCTAGGCCTTGTGCTTTAATGCTATCCGCTATGGTTTAGGCTTTTAAGTTCTTACCTAACATCTCCCAGGTAGCCACTACGCTATCTGGATTTAATGAGATTGAAGTGATTCCCTTCTCAACCAACCAACGAGCAAAGTCTGGATGATCTGAAGGGCCTTGACCGCAAATACCGACATATTTATTTTGCTTGCGGCAAGCATCAATTGAACGTGCAATCATGAACTCAACCGCTGGATCGCGCTCATCAAAGTCGATAGCCAACAATTCCATACCGGAGTCACGATCTAGGCCCAGAGTTAATTGAGTCATGTCGTTTGAGCCGATTGAGAAACCATCAAAGTACTCAAGGAACTGATCAGCCAAAATCGCATTAGATGGGATCTCACACATCATGATCAGACGCAAACCATTCACACCACGCTTGAGACCAAACTTCTCCATCATGTCGATCACGCGCTTAGCCTGATTGATAGTGCGCACAAATGGAACCATGATTTCTACGTTGTCCAAGCCCATATCTTCACGAACACGCTTCATTGCAGCGCACTCGAGAGCAAAAGCCTCGCCGAAATCTTCAGATACATAACGTGATGCACCGCGGAAGCCCAACATTGGGTTTTCTTCATCAGGCTCGTAACGTGAACCGCCAATTAACTTCTTATATTCATTGGATTTGAAGTCTGACAAACGAACGATCACTGGTTTTGGATAGAAAGCAGCGGCAATCGTTGCTACACCTTCAACCAACTTATCTTCATAGAACTGACGCGGGCTAGCATAGCCACGAGCAACACTCTCTACGGCGCGCTTGAGGTCAGGATCAATATTTGGATATTCCAATACAGCACGTGGATGCACGCCAATGTAGTTATTGATGATGAACTCAAGACGAGCCAAGCCAACGCCAGCATTTGGAATCTGACAGAAATCAAATGCCAACTGAGGATTGCCGATATTCATCGTGATCTTCACTGGAATCTCAGGCAACACACCGCGGGATACTTCAGTGACTTCAGTTTCGATCAAGCCATCATAAATATGACCTTCATCACCTTCGGCGCAAGAAACGGTCACCATCATGCCGTCTTGTAAATGCTCAGTCGCATCGCCGCAACCAACCACTGCAGGTACGCCTAATTCACGGGCAATAATCGCTGCGTGACAGGTACGTCCGCCACGATTAGTCACAATCGCTGAAGCACGCTTCATGACTGGTTCCCAGTTCGGGTCAGTCATATCGGCAACCAAGACATCGCCTGGTTGAACTCGATCCATCTCGCTTGGGTCACGAATAATGCGTACAGGACCAGCGCCAATCTTTTGACCAATCGCACGACCTTTTGCCAATACCTTTGAGCTGCCCTTCAACTTGTAGCGCATCTCTACTTGGCCGGCAGCCTGACTCTTTACAGTCTCAGGGCGGGCTTGCAAGATATAGATACGACCATCTTGACCATCCTTACCCCACTCGATGTCCATTGGACGACCGTAGTGTTTCTCAATGATCACTGCATATTTAGCCAACTCAGTGATATCGGCATCCTCCAAAGAGAAGCGGTTACGCTTTTCTGGGGTGACATCAACAGTTTGTACTTTTTCTGCAGAGCCTTTGGGGGCAAATTGCATTTGAATTAACTTTGAACCCAAGGAGCGGCGAATGATCGCCTTCTTATCTTGAGCCAAAGTGGTTTTGAATACATAAAACTCGTCCGGGTTCACTGCACCCTGAACAACAGTCTCACCCAAGCCATAGCTAGAGGTAATGAAAACCACATCCTCAAATCCAGACTCGGTATCCAGAGTAAACATTACGCCAGCAGCGCCCAAGTCAGAGCGGACCATGCGCTGAATACCGGCAGATAAGGCTACTTCAGCGTGGGCGAAGCCCTTGTGAACACGATAGGAGATCGCACGATCGTTATACAAAGAAGCAAATACTTCACGAATTTTCTTGAGAACATCATCAATACCTTCTACGTTCAAGAAAGTTTCTTGCTGACCTGCAAAGGAAGCGTCTGGTAAGTCTTCGGCAGTCGCTGATGAACGAACCGCAAATGAGCCTTTGCCAGAATCATCCAACACTGCAAATGCTTTACGAATTTCTTCATCCAACTTTGGCTGAAATGGCGCTGTTTCGATCCAGTTACGGATTTCCGCACCAGCTTGCGCCAATGCACGCACATCATCAATATTCAAACCTTCTAAACGCTGCTGAATGCGCTCAGTCAAATTGTTGTACTTTAGAAAGTCACGGAATGCTAACGAAGTCGTTGCAAAACCTGTAGGAACTCGAACCCCAGTAGAAGCTAACTGAGAAATCATCTCTCCTAATGACGCATTCTTACCGCCAACTGATTCAACATCAGTCATGCGGAGTTGTTCAAAAGGCAAAACATAGGCATCAGCCATACTGCTATTTTGTTGCTGTTGGTTGGACATAAAATACTCTCAAAAGATAAGGAAACTGGTGTAGCGGCCACCCTAAAGAGGGCATGCTTTAATATGATTCTATTGTAGTGCTGACCCTGACTTTTAAGCCAAATCCATGTCTAACGAAACCCGCATTGTTTTTATTGTCTCTGACGGCACCGGCATTACTGCCGAGAACTTCAGCCAGTCGATTTTGGCCCAATTTGAGGCCACTTTTAAGCATATTCGGGTGCCTTTTGTGGATAGTGTGGATAAGGCCCACGATGCCGTAAGCAGCGTCAATCAGGCGGCTGCTAAATATGGGGTGCAACCCATCGTTTTCACTACTTTGGTGAACTCTGAGCTCAATGCAATCGTGGCCAAGGCGAATGGGCTGATTTTGGACATGTTCCAGACCTTTGTAGCCCCTCTGGAAGAGGCCTTAGGCATGAAATCCACCCATGCCATGAACCGCCTTCACCATAATGCCGATACCGAGGCCTACAAGAACCGGATTGAGGCCATCAACTATTCCCTGGCCCATGACGATGGCCAGTCCAATCAAAACCTGGCTGAAGCCGATGTCATTCTGATTGGCATCTCCCGGGTGGGCAAAACGCCAACCAGCCTCTACCTGGCAATGCAATATGGACTCAAGGCGGCTAACTACCCCCTGATACCGGAAGATTTCGAACGAGGACAACTTCCGAAGGATTTAGTCCCATATCGCCAAAAAATCTTTGGCCTGATGATTGATGCTGAAAGACTCTCGGAGATTCGCAATGAACGCAGACCCGGTAGCAATTACGCCAAGTTAGAAAACTGTCGCTATGAAATCAATGAAGCAACGGCAATGATGAAAAAGCAATCCATCCCTTGGGTGCTTACTACCAGCAAATCCATTGAAGAGATTGCTACTACTGTTCTGCAGGCAATCAAGTCCGATAAGACGATACTGGGTTAACAAATCTAGCGACTGAGAGATACAAAAACCACCTAGGGGTGGTTTTTTGCATTACAGCTACCTACCCGAAACAACTGCATGAGTGCTAGATATAGCACCCTTGGCGCCCAACGATACAGAATTGAATCCAGAGCTGGTTACATCCAAGTTATATTCACCACTATTTGATAGCTGTGTAATTCTGAAAGATAGCTTATCCGCCACCAGACTTGGAATTACTGACGTCATCCTATATCCAGTCCCAGTAAATCCAGTCAGAGGAATTTCCACGAAATTAGTAGCCCTATTAACCCAACCAACACCTCCCGATACTTTATCGATCGCATATAGCCTGAGATTCATTAGGCCGCTAGTGTCATAGAAGTCAGACTTCACTATTGATACAAAAACCTTATTCTTAGTCTCATACACCAAGGTTGGGCTATAGCCAGCCACTGGCAAAAGATTTGTTACTACCTCAACATCGGGGTTGTAATTTCTATCACTTGCATTAATTAATTTTTGCGTACTTCTCGTAATTAAATTACCTCGATCTGAACTACCCGGCCAATCCTTGATCCAATAAATAGTAGACAAGTCATCACTAATGCCGGCTGTACCAAAAAATGAAATACTCGTTGGGCCGTAATCCTCAAAAGACACTGCACCGCCTGAGACAATACCCTTAATTAATAGGCTACCGTAGTATTGGCCTGCAAAGCTTTGGTAGCGATTGACGCTTGCAATAATATAGAAAGATTTCGTAGAAGAACTTTGGGATCCTGAAAAAATAATGTTTTGAGATCCGCCATCCGTAATAGTTTCACCGCCCACAGATAAGTTAGCCTTAGCCCATTTAAATAAAGGCGAATTAGCCTCATCATATCCATAGGATATCGCGCTATTAACCAATACCACTTGTTGGCCGCTTATACCTGGAAATGTTGGGGCCACGCCGACATAGTAGGTATATAGTCTTCGAGATCCAACCTGTCCCGCCAACTCCGCATGCGTGACAATCATGTCACCATTTTCCAGTTGCTGATACCCATCAAACCCTAGTGTTCTTGGGTTCACGGATTCTTTTAGGTATGCAAGCAGGCCAACCGGTTCAGTACCCGATAGATCAATTCTATATACACCGTCATAGCCACCAGACTTGGAATAATCATCACCAAAAGCAATGAAAAAGTATTTACCATTTTGGGTTATTTTTCCCCCCAGGGATTTCAGACTAGCGATGCCAGCAAATGCCTGATTAAACTTTAGATTAGGTTTGCCTGCTTTAGCCAGAATGTCTACTGGAATGCCCAGCGAGAGGCAATAAATCTTACCGCCAGCCTTTGGAATCATGGCAATGTCACACTGCTTATCACCTTGGTATAAATTCTTAGCCTGTA
The DNA here is from genome assembly GCF_035011225.1 of Polynucleobacter sp. JS-JIR-II-c23. NCBI lineage: Bacteria > Pseudomonadati > Pseudomonadota > Betaproteobacteria > Burkholderiales > Burkholderiaceae > Polynucleobacter > Polynucleobacter sp. JS-JIR-II-c23. The sequence goes on from NZ_JAYGQT010000001.1 coordinate 1,592,435, forward strand.
CAGCAATGTAGTTTCCGACTTCTTGTGAGCTCGTAAAGCACGGTTTGTCATCCACACTACCAGTTATTTGAACAACCTTATAGCTATCAACAGAAGAACCTGTGGAAATTGCTACAGGCTTTGTATTGTCATTACATGCTTGCAGATTATCGGCATATGCATTCGAGAAAGGATTAATGCGACCCATGCCATATATCAACTTATCAAAGAATGAAGCGTTGCTAACAACCGTACCGTCAACTTTTGTAGTATCGGCAAATGTATTTTTATAGGAACTCAGATCCATTACCGTTGAACTGAGTTGCACTGTAGATGTAGTTGCTGTACTACTCGAACCAGAACTCGATCCGCCACCTCCACCACCACAGGAAATCAAGATTGCAGCTGACAAAAATGCAGCGATTGTCATAAATACTCTGAATTTCATGGCTACCCCACTAATAAGTATTTGCAAATATTAATAATAATTTTTAGAAGTAGCAATCATGCACTGCAATAAGCTGTAGAACTTAATCAAAAAAAAATACCTAGGCACTCTTGACCTGAAGTGTTCAAGCAAAAATCGGGGTCTAGTATTTACCCTTGCCTTACTCGTAAGGTCTCAAATAGGCAGACCGCTGCGGCTGTAGAGACATTCAGAGATTCCACTCTTGGATCAATCGGGATTGACACTCCTTTGGCTTGAGCAAGCAAATCGTCTGATACGCCCTGCCCTTCGCTACCCATTACCCAGGCGACTGGGTGGAGTAACTCTTTTTTCAGGGAATAAAGATCTTGCTTTGCATCTGCTGTAGCTGCAAGTAATGGGGCCGTAACTGCACTCAGCAATTGCTGATTGGACCAGCCCTCATATAAATCTAGAAGTTTGTGAGCGCCCATACCTGCGCGCAATACTTTTGTAGACCACAGATGAGCGCAGCCTGATAAAGCGATGACTTGGGTAAAGCCTGCGGCTGCCGCAGTGCGCAGAATAGAGCCAACGTTACCCGCATCTTGCACTCGGTCCAGTATCACCACGTCACCACCAAAGTTTGCAATAGATTGAGGTGTTATGAGAGTAGATTTTGGAAGATCAAGTAAACCAGCAATATGCGGTGCATTCACTAAATCAGAAAGCAAGTCCCAGAGAACACTATCTAACTGAACTACCTTAGTTTCCGGACAGATCTCGAGATGTTCGTAGACGGCTTGTGAGATTTCAGCATTCTTCAAACCAATTTCTGAAGTAAGCAATGTCTTTAAGGCTGGATCACCCACCCAAGTCTGAACCAGATGAATACCCTCCAATAATGCTTGGCCGCTAGCGAGCCTAGCCTTCTGCCCCTTAGATCCAGTGACCTGTAGGTTACGAATCTCTTTAAACAAAGGATTCTCTTTGGAGGTGATGAGATCGAAGTTCATAGATTAGTGGTTTTGATTTTCTAAAACTTTTCGTACCGGCGAAAAACTTCTTCTGTGTTGATCGCATGCGCCGTATTGTTTAAGCGCAGCAAAATGGGCTTCCGTTGGATAACCCATATGTTGAGCAAATCCATATTCTGGATGGCGTTCATGCAATATCTGCATCTGGCGATCACGAGTGACTTTGGCAACTATCGATGCCGCTGAAATTGCAGGCTCCTTAGCATCACCCTTCACAATCGCTTCTGCAGCAATCGGTAACTCCGGACAACGGTTGCCATCAATCAATGCTTTATCAGGCCAAGCGCCTAAGCGAGTGGTGAGATCTTCGATTGCCCTGCGCATTGCCAGCATCGTGGCCTGCAAAATATTAATGCTATCAATTTCAGCTGGGCTAGCTTCACCAACGCCCCAGGCTTTTGCCTTTTCCATGATCTGCTCATAGAGATATTCGCGACGAACAGCAGTTAACTTCTTGGAGTCTTTTAAGCCCTCAATTAGATTATTAGGATCGAGTACTACAGCACCAGCAACTACTGCACCAACCAGTGGCCCACGCCCTGCTTCATCGACACCGCAGACCCAAATAAGACTCATACGCTTGTTTTGTTCTTGCGATTATTGGCGATCGTCTGAGCTATCGCTTGCGCAACCAATAAACCCGTAGGACGACGCAAAGTTTCATGCATCTGCGCAAAACGTTCTTTCAGTTTGGCAACTTTAGCCGGATTCTCCAACCAGGCTTGTACGGCATTAGCCAATTTTTCTGGAGTGGCATCATCTTGCAGGAGTTCAGGTACAACAAACTCGCCGCATAAGATGTTTGGCAAACCTACATAGGGCATGTAGCCTTGGCGTTTCATAATTTGAGCAGTTAGCCAAGGCACCTTATAAGAAATCACCATTGGTTTTTTCCATAGGGCAGCTTGCAAAGTGGCTGTACCACTAGCAATTAGTACAACATCCGATGCCTCTAGCACCGCATCGGCCATCCCATCCAGAAGATGAATCTGTATCTCTGGATTGCTATTTTTTGTCTTGAGTAAAAGCTGCTCAAGAGGCTCACGTAATCGTGGTGTCGCTACCGGAATTAAAAAGTGAAGCCTCTGACCTTTTAATCTCTCCGATAGGATCTGCATGGTTTCAAAAAAGACGGGGGCCATGAGCTCAATCTCTGATCCACGGCTTCCAGGTAAGACAGCAATTACCAATCCTTCAAGGGAGGTAGTAGGAATTTTAAGGTGTTTACTTAATTTTTCTCGCGCTTGCTCAATATTAGGTTCAAGCGGAATTTCACTAGCCAGTGGATGACCAACATAAGTCGATGCTACACCAGCTTTGTCATAAATTTCAGTTTCAAAGGGGAAGATGCACAGCATGCGCTCTACCGCTTGGGAGATCTTCTTGATGCGTCCTGCTCGCCATGCCCAAATAGAAGGCGAGACTAAATGCAAAGTGGGGATACCTGCTTTGCGTAATTGCAGTTCGACACCCAAATTAAAATCCGGGGCATCAATACCCAGATAAACGTCTGGGCGACCCTCATTCAGGAGGTTTTGAATCAATTCTTTACGCAGTTTCAGAATAGCTGGAAGCTGCTTAATAGCCTCTACATAACCTCGCACACTTAAGGTTTCCATAGGCCAATCGGAGCGCATACCCTCGGCTTGCATGCGAGGACCCCCGATTCCATAAACCTCAAGACCGGCCATATCCGGAATTTGATTTAGCGCACTAAGTACTGGCGCCGCTAGTAGATCGCCAGAAGGTTCGCCAGCTACACAAGCTAACTTTGGCAAAGTATTTCCGTTACCGAATAATGCCGCGTGTGGAGGCGGCAATAAAGTCATGGAACTGTGCTAATTTTTCGGCAGTAGCGGCATCAGCAGATGATGCTACAACCATCTTCTGAATCTCTAATTTAGCGTCCTCAAAACTGAGGCCATCCTTATAGAGCACCTTGTAGGCTTGGCGCAAGGCAGAGATAGTTTCGTTTGAGAAACCGCGGCGCTTTAAACCCTCAACGTTAATACCATGAGGAGAGGCCTTGTCTCCGGCAGCAATTACGAATGGTGGGATATCTTGCACTAGCGCAGAAGCACCGCCCAACATCGCATGCTGACCGATGCGAACAAATTGATGCACACCAGACATGCCTCCCATGATGGCCCAATCTTCAACCTGAACATGGCCAGCTATTTGTGCATTGCTTGAAAAAATCGTGTGATTACCGACCTGACAGTCATGCGCAATATGCACATACGCCATGATCCAGTTGTCGTTACCAATGCGAGTAATGCCTTCGTCTTGCGATGTGCCTGTATGAATCGTTGTGAACTCACGAACCGTGTTGCGATCACCAATAATCAACTGCGTTGGCTCGCCACGGTATTTCATATCCTGCGGTGGACCACCAATAGCTGCAAAGTGAGCAAAGGTATTTTGAGCGCCGATGGTGGTGTAACCCTCAATCACTGTATGAGAACCTACTTTGGTAGCGGCGCCGATCTTTACATTAGGACCAATGACAGAATACGGGCCAATCTCAACATCACTAGCCAGCTCAGCCTTGCTGTCCACTACAGCGGATGCATGAATCAGAGTCATTACGCGCCTTTCGTACGAACCGCACAAGTAATATTAGCCTCTGCAGCAATCTCACCATCTACGGTTGCCTTGACAGCAAACTTGTAAATACCAGCACGACCTCGCTCTAGTGTGGCGGTCATGATTAACTGATCGCCAGGCAGAACAGGCTTTTTAAAGCGCGCGCCATCAATACCGGCAAAGTAATAGATTGCATCTTCCGCGCGCTCTTCAGAGAATGTGAGCAAAGCAGCGGTTTGAGCTAAAGCCTCAATAATTAATACACCAGGCATGACTGGAAAATCTGGGAAATGGCCCTGAAAGAAAGGCTCATTCATGGTGACGTTTTTTAATGCGGTGATGCTTTCACGCGGAGTAATTTCTAATACGCGATCTACCAATAGAAATGGGTAGCGATGCGGTAGCAATTGAAGAATCTTATTGATGTCGATTGCGATTGGTGTACTCATAAATAACCCGCTAAAAAGTAAATAATAATTTTGGTTTTACAGAATCTCAAGACTCTGTGTTTTTGTTTTTATCTAACAAGCGCAAGCGCTGACGTATTTTATCTAGCCCACGCAAAATAGCCGCGTTTTTCTCCCAAGCACCGTGAAGCATTGATGGATAAACACCTGTGTAATGCTGCCCAGGCTCTGTAATAGACCGAATAATGGAAGTATTACCAGACACCGTCGTTCTGTCGGCAATCGTGAGATGGCCTGCAAAGTTTGCGGCGCCACCTATGATGCAGAAGTTACCGATTTTTGTACTTCCAGAAATAGCAGCACATCCAGCGACAACGCAGCAATTACCTATCACTACGTTATGCGCGATTTGCACCTGATTATCAATTTTTGTTCCTGCGCCAATAACCGTGTCACTCATTGCACCACGATCAATCGTGGTTGAGGCGCCAATCTCCACATCATTGCCAATAACCACTCGCCCTGTCTGGGGAATCTTGACCCACTCACCACCCGTTGTAGAAAAATCAGGGGCAAAACCAAAACCATCAGCACCAATGACTGCGCCGCTATGAATAATGCAACGCTCGCCAATTTGAGTATTGTAGTAAATGGAAACCGATGGATAGATCAAGGTATCGCTGGCAATAACACTATCTTTGGCAATGGTGGCATTTCCCAGAATCGAAACACGTTCGCCTAACTTTACGCCTGCGCCAATCTGAACAAATGGTCCAATGTGACAGGAAGATGGAACGCTTGCAGTGGAATCAATGACTGCACTAGGATGAATTCCGGGAGCGTAGATTGGGCTACTTGCTTTTGCAAAGTGTTGCGCCATTCTTGCGAATGTAGCATATGGATTTTTAGAAACAAAGTACACCCGCTTTGCAGAATGCGCACTAGGATTTGCCTGCAAAAACTCTAAATCAGACTCGCCAACAATCAAAGCCCCAGCAGCGCTATCGTTTGCTTGCTGTCTATAAAGGGGATTGGATAGGAAGGATATCTGATCTGGCTGCGCTCGCTCCAAAGGAGCGAGGCCAGTAAATCCGTGGGAAGCCTCCCCCACCAAGCTTGCTTGAAACTGTTCGGCCAGCTCAATGGCGGTCGGCATAAAGCTTACTTCTGGCTATTTAAAGCCTTGATAACGTCATCGGTTACATCTGCCTTAGGGCTGACATAAGCTGCTTCTTGAACAATGACATCAATTTTTCTTTGTTCTGCAATTTGCTTCAACACTGCATTTGCTTTCTCTGCAATCTTGGCGCGCTCTTCGAAAGTACGCTGATTGAGATCTTCAGTAAATTCGCGTTGCTTACGTTGCAGTTCACGATCTTGATCAGCCAACTCACGTTGGCGACGAACACGCTCAGCTTCGTTCATCACGGCAGCATCACGATCTAACTTTTCAGCAGCAGATTTAATTTTTTGAGCGCTGTCACGCAAATCGTTTTGGCGCTTAGTAAATTCGTTCTGCAAGCGAGTTTGCATTGCTTTTGCTAAGTTGGACTCATTGAAGACTTTCTCAGAGTTCACAACTGCAACGCGCGTTCCTGCATCTTGAGCAAAAACTTGAGGAGTTGCGATTACTGTCATAGCAGCAATCAGGCCAACTCGAATCCATTTAGTAGATTGATAAAGCTTCATAAAACTTTCCTTAAACAATTAAAACGACGTGCCCACTTGGAACTGCAAACGCTGGATATTGTCCGTTGGTTGTGACTTATACGGAATACCATAGCTGAATTTCAATGGCCCAAGCGGTGATATCCATGATAAACCCAATCCGTAGGAGTATCTCAAAACTAAATTGATGTTTTGCCCAAATGCATTACCGCCGTCCACGAAGGTGAATAGGCGAAGGGTTTTATCCACCCCAGAGCCAGGTACGGGGAAGGTGTATTCCACGTTACTAACAATCTTAGACTGTCCGCCTGTTGGCTGGTAAGCGCCAATATATGTGTTGTAGTACTGCGGACCCAAAGAGCCAGGAGAATAACCGCGTACGGAACCAATACCGCCTACATAGTAGTTTTTAGTAATTGGAAATGGATTGTTGCCATACGCCTGCCCATAACCAACCTCACCATTAAAGGACAAAATATTGCCTTTTGAAAAGGAATGGTATTTCTGATACTGGCCATAAATACGGTAAAAAGTGAGATCTCCAACAGGAGTTCCAACTTCGCCTGAGAGTTGCTCCAAAGAACCTGTTGAAGGAATTAATGAGCTATCGCGACCATCACGCGCCCAACCAACAGTTATAGGAACGTTATAAGTTGTTGCGGTACCAGGGTAACCTGGTGAAGGCACCCCATAACTCATCGCATAATTTAGATATGGTATTGGAGTATTTACAGAAGTTTTAATTTGAAAGGCCTCTAGACCGGTTCCAAAAAATACTCTATCCACTTCTGTATACGGCACACCAAATTTAATATTCGATCCAACAGACTTAATCTGATAATCAGGGTCGCCAGCGTAGTACAAAGGCTTAGATGATCGATAGTACAGATCGGTGTAGCGACTAATGCCATCTTCAGTGAAGTATGGGTCATAGTTAGAGAGGGTTAGATTTTGAGTGATCTTACCGAGAGAGGCATTTAATCCAACGGATGTACCGGTACCAAAGGCATTGTCTTGATTAATACCTGCAGACAAAATCAACTTCTCGGTTGAGGAGAAACCTGCACCAACGGTAATTGCTCCTGTTGGCTTCTCAGCTACTTTGACATTGACATCAACTTGGTCAGGAGATCCAGGGACATCCTCTGTAGTGATGTCAGTCTCAGTAAAGTAACCCAAGCGACCTAAACGCTTTTTAGATAAATCGATCTTGTCACTATCAAACCAAGAGCTTTCAAACTGGCGTATTTCGCGGCGAATCACCATATCGCGAGTTTTTGCATTTCCAGAAATAGCTACTTGGCGCACATAAATACGACGGCCAGGATCTACAACCAAGGTAAGGTCCACCTCAGCTATGTCACGACGGATATCTGGCTGAGGGTTAATCGTTGCAAATGCGTAACCATAAGAACCCAGGACCTCAGCAATTGCCTTGGTGCTTTCAGTCAAGCGCGCTGATGAGAAAGTGTCTCCAGGCTTCAACACAATCAACTGCATTAACTCAGCTTCTTTACCTAAGGTTTCACCTGCTAAACGCACATCCTTGACGGTGAATTTTTTACCTTCGCGAATGCTAATGGTGAGGTAGATACCCTTTTTATCAGGGGTAATCGATACTTGAGTGGACTCAATCACAAACTCAAGATAACCACGATTGAGATAATAAGATCGAATGGACTCTAAGTCGGCAGTGAGTTTTTGCTTTGAATAAAGATTGTCTTTACTGTACCAAGATAGCCAACCTCCAGTTTTTAACTGCATCTCGCTTTTTAAAGTACCTTCACTGAACACTTCGTTGCCAATGAAATTAATCTCTTGAATTTTAGCAACAGGGCCCTCGTCGATATTGAAATAGACGGCTACCTGGTTGCGCTCAACCGGGGTCACTGTAGCAACAACCTCCGCTGCATACATACCCTTACCAACGTATTGACGCTTTAATTCTTGCTCTGCTTTATCAATGAGTGCTTTGTCATAAAAACGCGCTTCAGCAACGCCCACTGTTTTTAAGGACTTGCGAACAACCTCAGGATCAAACTCTTTCATCCCAGTAAACTCAATACGAGAGATCGTTGGGCGCTCTTCCACAATCACAATAAGAACATTGCCCTGCTCTTGGATTTGCACGTCCCTGAAGAACCCAGTGCTATACAAGGCCTTAATCGATTCCGCACCCTTTTCTTCATTAAAGGTGTCGCCTACTTGAACAGGTAAATAACTAAATACCGTTCCAGGCTCTACACGCTGCAAACCTTCAACACGAATATCTTTCACTACAAAAGACTCGGCCGCAGAAGCATTCAAACTCAACCCAAGCGCAGAAAATACCAAGAGAAGGGTAATGAAACGGGCAAAAATACGGAAAGAATGTGTCAGAGGATTCAAGGCGAAATATAGCGTTGTAAATCGTTAAACAAGGCCAGTAATGACATAGAAATCAGCAAAATAAAGCCCACTTTTTGGAGCCGCTCCTGCATTGATGTCGAAATCCGCTTACCGGCTACCAACTCCCATGCATCATACAGTAGCTGACCCCCATCAAGCATTGGAAAAGGGAGCAAATTCAGCAAACCAATGCTAATACTCATAAGCGCCAAAAAGGCTAAAAATGGCTGCCACCCTACCTGGGCTGATTTCCCCGCCATGTCCGCAATACTGAGGGGTCCGCCCAGCTGTTTTAAGGAGGTATTTCCGGTGAATAATCCTGCCATTAGCCTTGCAGAAACCTTGGTAATTACCCACACCCTCTTTGAGGCAAAAATGAGCGCATCTATTGGCCCCAACTTCAGGTCCTGCCACTGCCCCAAGGGCGTTAATACCGGCAGAATACCTAGAGCCAACATCGGATCCTGATTAGGACTGATTTTGGGTAAATCCTTGGCATAAAAGGACTTTATTGAGCTTCCACCAGTGGCTGTGGCTAGTTCTAGAGCGAATCCACTCTCTCCAGTAAGTGCATCCATCAAATTCCAGCGCAAGGCATTCCAACTCGGTACAGGGTCAAAATCCCCTAAAAGGGGCGCACCACCCTCCTCGGAACCCAAATTCTGCCAGCCAATCACCCGATCACCCGCTATTACCCCCAGCTTGGCAGCGACAGAATTTTCAGCGGGATTTTGTAAAACGGCAGGTAATTGTGGGGCGCCCGAAATATAGATCAGGGCAAAAAAGACAATCGCTAAAAAGAAATTGGCTAATGGGCCCGCGGCCACGATCAATGATCTCTGCCATAGCGGCTTTTTATCAAACGCCTCAGATTCATCGGCCGCAGTAATCACTTGCTGACGATCTCGACCATCAAGTAATTTCACATAGCCGCCCAACGGAATTGAAGCTAATACCCACTCTGTATTATTTTTTGCATGGTAAGTAAATAGCGGTTTACCAAAGCCAATTGCGAAGCGAAGGACTCGAACGCCACAACAACGAGCAGCAAAGAAATGCCCAAACTCATGAAAGCTAACCAACACGCCCAGGGTTAACAAAAAAGCTGCAAGAGTAATCAATGCCTGCAAAGAATTTCCTTCACCACTACTTGCGCTGCTTGACGAGCGCGAGCATCAACATCCAAAATTAACTCTAGCGAGTCTGCATTAACGGAAGAAATAGTGCTCAACACACTCTCCACCACATGGGGGATTTGCAAATACGGTAGGCCTTCATCTAAGAAGGCTGCTACTGCAACTTCATTGGCGGCGTTCAGAACTGCTGGTGCAGTACCTCCTGCTTTAGCGGCAGCAAACGCCAACGAGAGACAAGGAAAGCGCTCTAACTCTGGATCAGCAAAACTTAAATTCGCCAACTGCGTCAAACTCAATGGAGCTACACCCGCCTCAATACGCTCCGGCCACGCCAGGCCGTAAGCAATAGGGGTTCGCATATCAGGCTGACCCAATTGCGCAAGCACAGAACCATCACGATAACGCACCATCGAATGCACAACGCTTTGCGGGTGAATTAATACTTTAATTTTTTCTAAAGGCAAACCAAATAACCAAAACGCCTCAATCACTTCAAGGCCTTTGTTCATCATCGTCGCAGAATCAACTGAAATTTTTCTACCCATCACCCAGTTAGGATGTGCGCATGCTTGTTCAGGAGTAATGTCAGCCAATTGATCAAGCGGTGTATTTCTGAATGGGCCTCCTGAAGCAGTTAACCATAGCTCTTCAACCCCTAGGCTAGGATTGGGGGCTTTAGAAAATTGACTAGGTAGGCATTGAAAAATGGCATTGTGCTCACTATCGATTGGCAATAATTCGCCACCACCGACCTTCATCGCCTGCATAAATAAATCGCCAGACATTACTAAGGCTTCTTTATTTGCGAGTAGCACTCTTTTGCCAGCTTTTGCAGCAGCTAAGGCGGGCACTAATCCTGCAGCACCCACAATGGCAGCCATGACAGTATCGCAATCAGATTCAGTAACGGCCTTGACTAAAGCTTGCGGTCCATACAAGACCTGCGTATTTATTTTTTTCTCGAGCAAAATCTTGCTTAAACGAGCGGCACCATCGGCATCCGCCACTACCGCAATGGTTGGCTTAAATTCGGCACACTGCTCAGCCAGTAAATCTACCTGCTTTGCTGCGGTAAGCGCAACCACCTTGAAGCGATCTGGGTGGGCACGAATCACATCGAGCGTGTTAACGCCAATGGAGCCAGTTGAGCCTAGGATCGCGACCTTCTTGACTGACATTACACAAATCCCGCTAAGAGCGCTGCGATGGGCATTGCTGGGATCAAGGCATCCACCCGATCCAACACTCCGCCATGACCTGGTAATAAATGACTGGAATCTTTAACGCCAGCTAAACGCTTTAACTGAGATTCAAATAAGTCCCCAAAAATACTGAAGGCTGTTAATACGGTCACCATCAGGAACATGGGAACCCAACCAAAGCGGATAGCCCATGCTCCAAACAAAGTCGATTCAAAGGGCAAGAAGTAAACGCATAAGAACGCATAAACATAGCAGAGTATTAAACCGCCAATAGCACCTTCAATCGATTTACCTGGACTAATTTGCACAGCAAGCTTACGTTTACCAAACGCCTTGCCGACAAAGTAAGCACCAATATCGGCAACCCATACTAGAGCCATGCTGCTAAGTAAAAAGATCAGCCCTAACTCGCGCAAAAACACTAATGCAAACCAGGTGGCTGGCAACAAAATTAAGCCGAGCACAACATAGAAAGGTCGTAGCTTTTCCAGCGACAAATTCATGCCTTTAGCCAATATAAATGGCGCAACGAAGAACCAGAAAATGACAGCTAGTAGTAATAAGGCAAATTGCCAGGAGGCATTTTGCATCCCCAACAGAAACAAAATAATGGCCAAGCAAAATAATGCGTATAGCCAGGCTGCACGCCCTGCCTCAGGTGCTAGTAAGCGACTCCATTCCCAAGCGGCAGCCAACAATGCCACCAAAAAGAATACACCAACATACATTGCCGGGAGTAAAAACAGAATAGGCAGCAATACCGTCAATAGAACAAGGGCGGTAATAACTCGGGTTTTTAACATGAGGGATTGAGCTTAGTAATTGGCAGCGTCAAACTGCATCACTCATTGCTTGAGATGCAAGCTGAGCACTGGTACGACCAAAACGGCGCTCACGCTGGCTAAACCAGTCAAATGCCTTGTGCAATTCTTTCTCATCAAAGTCAGGCCACAAAACATCCGTGAAGTACAACTCAGTGTATGCCAGTTGCCATAACAAGAAATTACTTACGCGCTGCTCGCCACCAGTGCGGATAAACAAATCTGGCTCTGGTGCGTAAGCCATTGAAAGATGAGGCTGAAGCAATTCTTCAGTAACCTGCTCTGGCTTCAAATTAGGATTAGCGGAAAGACATTGGCGCATTGCCTGCAAGATATCCCAGCGACCACCATAGTTAGCGGCAATCGTAAAAGTTAATCCTTTGCACCCAGCAGTTTTTTGCTCAGAGAATTGCACCATCTCCTGGATGGCAGAATCAAAACGGCTCAAGTCGCCAATTAAACGCAAAGCAATATCGTTTTCTGCCAGACGAGAAACTTCACCCTTGAGTGACTTCAGAAATAACTTCATCAAGAAGCCTACTTCTTCTGGTGGGCGACGCCAGTTCTCTGAGCTAAAGGCAAATACAGTGAGATATTCAACACCAAGCTTGCGGCACTCTTCAACGATTTTTCGCACAGCACTCAAACCCTCTGAGTGCCCAGCAACACGAGGCATCATGCGCTTACTAGCCCAACGCCCATTGCCATCCATGATGATTGCCACATGGCGAGGTATAGCACTTACCTCGGGGATGGCTAGGGTTGAACTAGAGTGTTGAGTCATGAGAGGCTAAAAATTCAAGGCGGTTTTAAACCGTCATGATCTCTTTTTCTTTTTCAGAAACGATCTTATCAACATCAATCACTGCTTTATCCGTCATCTTCTGAATGTCATCAGTAGCGCGGCGCTCTTCATCCTCGGAAATTTCTTTATCTTTAGTAAGGCGCTTTAAATGCTCATTTGCGTCGCGACGCAAATTACGAACAGCAATCTTAGTTTCTTCACCTTCATTCTTCACAACCTTAGTGAGGTCGCGGCGGCGCTCTTCAGTCAAGGCAGGCATTGGTACGCGGATTACAGTGCCTTGAGATGCTGGGTTTAAGCCAAGATCAGAATCACGAATTGCTTTTTCAATCACCGCAACCATCGTTTTTTCAAATGGTTGAACGTTAATGGTGCGTGCATCCGCTAAGCCTAGGCTAGCAACCTGACTTAATGGCGTTGGGTTACCGTAATAATCCACCTGAATGTGCTCCAGAATTCCTGGGTTAGCACGGCCAGAGCGAATCTTGGCTAAATTGGTTTTCAAAGCCTCAATAGACTTTTGCATCTTTTGATCAGTATTGGTTTTAATTTCTGCTGCAGACATCAGGCCTCCTATTAAACATGTACCTTAAACGTGTACTAAAGTACCTTCAGGTTCACCTTGCACTACACGCATTAATGCGCCTGGCTTGAGAATTGAAAATACTTTGATTGGTAATTTGCGATCACGGCACAATGCAAATGCAGTTGCATCCATGACTTGTAGATTCTTGATTAACGCTTCGTCAAACGTAATGGTTTTATATAAAGTGGCAGTTGGATCTTTTACTGGATCAGCACTATAAATACCATCCACCTTGGTTGCTTTGAGCATAATCTCAACACCCATCTCAGCCCCACGCAGAGCGGCAGCAGTATCAGTAGTGAAGAATGGATTGCCCGTACCCGCTGCGAAAATAACGACCTTCCCCTCACCCATCGCGCGAATTGCACGTGGACGAATGTAAGGCTCAACCACTTGATCCATGCGAAGAGCAGATTGCACGCGCGCTTCAACACCTTTTTGACGCAACGCATCTTGCAATGCTAAAGAATTCATCATGGTTGCCAACATACCCATGTAATCGGCAGTTGCGCGATCCATACCAGCGGCACCACCTGCAACCCCACGGAAAATATTTCCGCCACCAATCACAATCGCTAGCTCTACTCCGATATTCACAATATCGGCGATTTCTTTAACCATGGAATCGATAGTGACTGGATTGATGCCAAAAGCATCATCGCCCATAAGGGCTTCACCAGATAGTTTTAGGAGGACTCGTTTGTAGGCTGGCATGTTTTTTATTTTCCGTAATTTGCCAAGTAATTAACTTACTTAGCTTATTGATCTTTAAGCACTTTTTAATATCTCCGCCAAATTATAAAGGGCTTGGGAGGGATCAAAGAAAAGGGCACAGAAACTAAGGTTTCTATGCCCTTTTGGGTATTACCAAGCAGTGGGGCAAGCCCCAAACTGACCTATTAAGCTGTTGCTTTAGAGGCGGCGGCCACTTGTGCAGCTACTTCAGCTGCAAAGTCGTCTTGACGCTTCTCAATGCCCTCGCCTACAACAAACATGGTGAAACCCTTGATTGTTGTATTTGCAGCCTTGAGCATTTGCTCTACAGTTTGCTTGTCGTTTTTAACGAAAGTCTGGTTCAACAAAGAAACCTCTTTGAGGTACTTCTGAATAGAACCTTCAACCATCTTTTCAACGATTTCTGGTGGTTTACCAGATTCAGCAGCTTTTTGAACAGCAACACTACGCTCTACAGCAATTGCTTCTGCAGGAACGTCAGCCATCGACAAAGCTACTGGCTTCATTGCAGCAATGTGCATTGCAACGTCTTTAGCAGCAGTTTCGTCACCTTCGAACTCAACCATGACACCAATACGGGTGCCGTGGAGGTAGGAAACCAACTTGTTGCTACCAGCGAAACGCTTGAAGCGACGCGGCATGATGTTCTCGCCGATCTTACCGATCAATGCGCTACGAACTTCATCAACAGTTTGACCATTCAATGGCAATGCTAACAATGCAGCAACGTCAGCTGGGTTCTTTTCAGCAACCAACTTCACGCAGTCATTTACAAATGCCAAGAAATCATCATTCTTAGAAACGAAGTCAGTTTCGCAGTTCACTTCCAACAAAGCACCGGTAGTGCCATTGATAGAAGTAGCAACGATACCTTCAGCCGTTACACGAGAGGCGGCTTTACCAGCTTTGCTACCCAGCTTTACACGCAGAATTTCTTCTGCACGAGCCATATCACCATCAGCCTCAGTCAAAGCTTTTTTGCACTCCATCATCGGAGCATCAGTTTTGGCGCGTAACTCGCCAACCATTGCAGCGGTAATAGCGGCCATTATTCAGCTTTCCCTTCTTCAACAAACTCTTCTTCGCCTTCTTTAACTGCTGTCAAGATTTCTTGAACAGAGTTAGCTTTGCCTTCGAGGATTGCGTCAGCAATGCCACGCGCATAAAGGAGAACCGCTTTGCTGGAGTCATCGTTACCAGGGATGATGTAATCAACACCTTCTGGTGAGTGGTTGGTATCTACAACAGCGATCACTGGAATACCAAGCTTGTTGGCTTCAGTAATAGCAATCTTGTGATAGCCAACGTCAACTACGAAAATCGCATCAGGAACACCGTTCAAATCTTGAATACCGCCAAGTGCTTTTTGCAATTTGTCGAGATCACGGTCGTTAGTCAAAGCCTCTTTCTTTGAAAGCTTTTCCCAGTCGCCAGCTTCTTTAGCAACTGCCATGTCTTTCAAACGCTTGAGGGAACCTTTAACAGTTTTGAAGTTGGTGAGTGTGCCACCCAACCAACGGCTGTCGATATAAGGCATACCAGCACGAGCAGCTTCTTCAGCAATGATCTCGCGTGATTGACGCTTAGTACCAACAAATAAAATAGTGCCACGATTAGAAGCAACTTGTTTTGCAAATTTCAGGGCGTCCTGAAACATTGGCAATGTTTTTTCCAGGTTGATGATGTGGATTTTGTTGCGATGGCCGAAAATGTAAGGGGCCATTCTTGGGGACCAGAAACGGGTTTGGTGACCAAAATGGCAACCGGCTTCCAGCATTTGACGCATAGTTACTGACATAACTTCTCCTAAGGGTTGTTTCTAAAGTTGAGTCCTAGCTGCGCTAAAAAACGCCACCCTGGAAGGCTCAACTCGCGATTTCAAGTCCAAAATGGACCCGAGTGCAAAATTATAGCTTAAATATCAATGCTCTAGCCACCTTCACCCCCAAACAATAAAGGGGGTCAACCCTCAAAATAGCCACTAGAAGCCCCAAAAATGGGATATTTGCCTAAATTTTAGGCAATTCAAGCAAACCAAAACTGCCCAAGTCGTTGATAATCAAGGCATGAATAGTGTATTTACCGCAGAAAAAGACATCCACGGGATGCGTGAAGCCGGCCGCTTAGCCAGCGAAGTGATCGATCATGTGGCTCCCCACGTTAAAGCCGGAGTCACTACGGGTGAATTGGATCGGATTTGCTATGAATATATGCGCGATGTCCAAAAGACCATTCCTGCCCCGTTGAACTATCAACCTCCTGGCTACCCTCCTTTTCCAGCATCAATCTGTACCTCAGTGAATGATGTGATTTGTCACGGCATTCCAGGCGACAAAATTCTCAAGACAGGTGATGTAGTGAATTTGGATATCACCGTCATCACTCCCGATGGTTACTACGGCGATACCAGTCGTATGTTCATGGTGGGTGAAGTTTCCGTCATGGCAAAACGTCTCACACAAATTACCTTTGAATGCATGTGGCTTGGCATTGCCCAAGTTAAACCAGGTGCATCACTAGGTGACATTGGTCACGTGATTCAGACGCATGCTGAAAAAGCAGGTTACTCAGTTGTACGCGAATATTGCGGACATGGTATTGGCAAAGTGTTTCACCAAGATCCACAAATTCTTCACTATGGAAAACCTGGCACCGGTGAAAAACTAGAAGCGGGTATGACATTCACAATCGAGCCGATGATTAACGCTGGCAAGCGCGATATTCGCACCATGCCCGATCAATGGACTGTGAAGACAAAGGATCGCAGCCTCTCAGCCCAGTGGGAACACACGCTTTTAGTTACACAAACTGGTGTTGAAGTACTGACTTGGTCAGAGGGAAGTAATCCTCCTCCGGATTGCGTTAAAGGCCTTTCATTTAGACCTTCAGTAGCAAGCGCTTAAATCCATGAGCAATACGCAGGCAGCCAGCAAAATTATTGATGCAGCTAGCCTACGTGCTGCTCGCGAGATCGCTTACGCTGAGTTTCGTAATACACAAGCAGTTGGTAAGTTAACTAAGCAACTTTCCAAGCTGAGTGACCAGCTTCTCAGTCACCTATGGAATAGTTGTGGCCTAAATAACGAAGCTACTTTAGTAGCAGTTGGCGGTTTTGGTAGAGGCGCTTTATTTCCCTACTCCGATATTGATATTCTGATTCTGCTGCCAGCAGAAGAAGAAAAAGCCAGAGCCTTATCCAAACAAGTTGAGCAATTTGTTGCAAGCTGCTGGGATACTGGATTAGAAATCGGCTCCTCAGTAAGAACTGTTGCGGAGTGCATGTCTGAGTCTGAGCAAGATATTACCGTACGCACCTCTCTTTTAGAGGCACGATTCCTCTGCGGCAAGAAGGCATTATTTAAAGACTTTGCCAATGCTTTTGAATCTGCGATGGATCCAAAAGCCTTCTTCCAAGCAAAACAAGCTGAACAGATTCAGCGTCACTACAAATATCAGAACACCCCCTACTCTCTAGAGCCCAATTGCAAAGAGAGCCCTGGCGGATTGCGTGATTTACAGGTGATTTCTTGGGTTAGTAAGGCGGCGCTATTGGGCGACACCTTTAAAGATCTTAATCAAGCAGGTCTAGTTACTCAACGTGAGCTCACTGAACTTAACCGCAATCAACGTTTCCTAGAAACTCTACGTGCTAACTTACATTTGTTGGCGGGGCGCAGGCAAGATGTTCTGGCCTTTGACTTGCAAGCGGCATTGGCAGCGTCGATGGGCATTACAGAAGAGTCCTCACGTCAAGCCAGCGAAGCAATCATGCGTCGCTACTACTGGGCAGCTAAAGCGGTTACACAGTTGAATGACGTTCTCTTGCAAAACATTGAGGCCCTCCTCTTTCCACAAGAGTCCAAAACTATCCTCGCCATTCCAGGTGAAGGAAACGAGCATTTCATTGAGCGCCAAGGTGTATTGGACATTACCGACCCACAGCTCTTTCAGAAACATCCAGAACAGATTCTGAGAACCTTCTTAGTATTTGCTCAAACATCGAATGTCAAAAGTCTATCGGCAACCATCTTTAGAGCACTGTATAACGCCAGGACCAAGATGGATGGTAAGTGGCGTTCTGACCCAGTTAATAGGGCGCTCTTTATTGAGATATTGAAGCAACCTGAAGGCGTGAGTCGCGCCTTCCATCTCATGAATCGCAGTAGCGTATTGGGTCGTTATCTTCCTGCCTTCAGAAGAATTGTCGGACAGATGCAGCATGACTTGTTTCACGTATACACGGTTGATCAACACATCCTCATGGTGCTTCGTAATGTACGCCGTTTCATGGTCGTTGAGCATACCCATGAATTCCCCTTCTGCAGTAGCCTCATTGCCCACTTCGAGAAACCTTGGTTACTCGTCATTGCAGCGCTCTTCCATGACATTGCTAAAGGACGTGGCGGCGATCATTCACAACTTGGCAGAGCAGACATGCGTAAGTTTGCTAAAGAGCATGGTCTGGACAAGAAAGATACCGAGTTATTGGTATGGCTGGTGGCTGAACATCTGAATATGAGCCAAACAGCTCAGAAACAAGACATCACTGACCCTGATGTAGTGAAAGCATTTGCCAAAAAAGTAGGTGACGAGCGCCACCTCACTGCGCTTTACCTATTAACAGTAGCTGATGTGCGTGGTACCAGCCCTAAAGTTTGGAATGCCTGGAAAGGCAAGCTCTTAGAAGATTTGTATCGTGCAACACTTCGAGTATTGGGTGGCGCAAAACCAGATGCCTCTTCGGAGTTGGCGCAGCATCAAGAAGAGTCTAGAGCTAAATTACGCCTCTACGGCATTAATGATGATGCTTACGAAGACTTGTGGAAGCAATTAGATGTTGCTTTCTTCTTAAGGCAAGATTCTTCCGATATTGCCTGGCTCACCCGCCATCTATTTAACAAGGTAAATAGTGAACAGCCGATTGTGAGAGCAAGACTCTCTCCGATTGGCGAAGGCCTTCAAGTAGCCGTCTACGTAAAAGACCAAGAAGATCTGTTTGCCAGAATCTGTGCTTACTTTGAAAGACATGGTTTCTCGATTTGGGATGCTCGCATTCATACAACCCGTCATGGCTACGCTCTAGATACCTTCCAGATTTCTGGCAGTAACTTGGTAGACGAAGGTGGCAGCTATCGCGACATCATTCAATTGGTGGAGTTTGAACTCACAGCCGCACTCACAAATAGTGAGCCGCTGCCCAACCCAAGTATGGGTCGCCTCTCAAGACAATCCCGTACATTCCCAATTCAGCCACGAGTGCACATGGTTCCAGACGATCGTGGCCGCTATTACACACTGGCACTCTCTGCAAGTGACCGTACCGGCCTTCTCTATACGATCTCCAGAGTATTAGCGAAACATCAGGTATCGATTCATACGGCACGCATCAATACTCTTGGTGAGCGAGTGGAAGACGTACTACTTCTTGATGCTGCTAACTTGGGTAA
Source organism: Polynucleobacter sp. JS-JIR-II-c23 (assembly GCF_035011225.1). Lineage (NCBI taxonomy): Bacteria > Pseudomonadati > Pseudomonadota > Betaproteobacteria > Burkholderiales > Burkholderiaceae > Polynucleobacter > Polynucleobacter sp. JS-JIR-II-c23. The sequence continues at coordinate 1,611,638 of NZ_JAYGQT010000001.1, forward strand.
GAATCCAAAGTTACAAATACAGCTTGAGACGGAATTACTTGAGGCTTTGGGGGCTTAAACTAACTTAGCTAAAGCGCGTTGAATGCGGATGCTTTCAATATCGCTAAAAGTAACCCACTTGCATTCAATGTCTTCCGTAGATTGCTCTTGTCGCAACACTCGTAATCGATAAAGTAAATCAATGTGCAAATGAGCGCCCTCACCCTTTTTGAGGTTTTCAGGGATCTCGTGAATATCAATATCAATTGGGTCTTGATTGTCAGTGTCTAACTCACAAACATAACCGGTTTCTTCGTAAACCTCCCTAATTGCAGCGTCAATTGGAGAATCGCCTTCTTCAATATGTCCACCCGGTTGAAACCAACGCTTAATATACGGATGAAAAATTAGCAGGACTTGGCCATCCTTAATCACCAAACCGCTTGCGGTAATGTGACCCTGACTTGTTCTACGAGAAAATGGATCTGAAGATTCCAGTATTTGGTTGCATTGCCATTGATGCTTAGTATTAAGCACCTCAATAGCAATAGAATCGAAAATACCTTGAGACATTGACATCTATTGTGTTGGGACAATCGCTCTATAAAGGTTAGCGGCGCCGTTCCCGTTATCTCCATAACCCACATAACCGGAGACGCCATCATATAAATAATTAAACCCTTGCAAGAAATTTCTTCCGGTATTAATAAAGACAATGCCAGAAGGATCTTCAGAAATTATGACTGTTCCAGGCGTCATTGGATTTGATCCAGGATTTGATGGGCTGGTAACTACAAATTTGTAATAGGCAGGCTGCGGTTGTGATTGAATTGGAAATAAAACTTCCACTGAAACGCCTAGCGGCATATTCCCAGATGGATAACCGTTGGCAGCAACTGGTGATATCAACATCTCCCCAACACCAGTATCCACTAATGAAACACCTTGCTTAACGACCCCATTAACCCCAACAGCCGCAGGCGCACTTTGCCACAGAGGAATTAAAGAGCCTGCAGTAGCTGGATTTTGCTCTAACTTAACAAATGCAAAATTTTTAGTTAACTCACTAGACATGCCCAGATAAACACCCTGATTGGTTAGTAGCCATCCCCTTCTAACGGTGCTTAAAGGAACATTTTTTGCGTAAGTTAAGTTAGTAAAAGGGTTGTTGGTAGCCGCAGACACAACGCTTGCAGGCCAAGTAAATCCAGTTCCAGAATTAAATCCAATTCCCATAAAATGAATTCCTGTTGGAGAATGCTTTGGTGTGCAATCTCTTGCATGATCAAGGCATGTCTGCTCAGAAACTATAAGGACATCAACCGAAGATTCGGCCACAATTTCCGTCGAGCTAGACATCAAGGAAACCTTAGTGCGCCAGACTTCACCGCTCCAGACAATGCCGCTGCTGCTGTATGTAACGCTACCAAGACCTTGAAGGGTATCCCCCGTGCCCCGAATGAAATACTCTGGAGATACAACAGTACCAGTTGATCCAGTGTCCATCCCAAAAGCCACAGCACTTGGATGATCACCTATCTTGGCATATATGGTTGGAACTGATGCGGTAGTAATTTGGCCGTTAGCATAAGGAAGGTATATGGTGTTTAGTCCATCATATAAACCGTTCCAGGGTGTAAGGGTCTGAGGATTTGAGCTATTACTACTGCCCCCACTACCCCCGTTACCACTACCTCCACCGCAGGACATCAAGGACATCCCAAGGGCAATCACTGAGATCAATGTGAGTAAACGTTTTTTCATAAGGGGTGGGTAGAGAATTTTTACTTCAACAACCCCAACATTGAAGCCTCATCTATAACCGGCACACCTAACTCTTCAGCTTTCGTGAGCTTGCTACCGGCATCGGTGCCAGCAACCACATAGTCAGTTTTCTTAGAGACTGATCCAGCTACTTTTGCACCAGCTTTCTCCAGGAGATCTTTTGCTTCGTCTCTTGTCATCGTCGGGAATGTACCCGTCAGAACAAAAGTTTTGCCTGCAACAGCTGCACTAATGACTTTTTCTTCTACGGCAAGTTGCATGCCTGAGGCCAAGAGTTGCTCAATGACTTCGCGGTTATGCGCCTCTTGCATGAAGCTAGTTATGGAGTCGGCCACTACGGGACCAACATCTTTTACTGTCAGCAGATCCTCCATGCCGGCATCCATTAATGCATGCATCGACTGATAGTGATTCGCCAAATCTTTTGCGGTGGTCTCGCCCACATGACGAATACCTAAAGCAAAGATAAATCTAGCTAAGGTGGTGTTTCTCGATTGGTTAATTGCTTGAATGAGGTTATCCGCAGACTTCTCACCCATGCGCTCAAGATTGGCTAGCGCTGTGAAACCCAGCCTGTATAGATCTGCGGGAGTTCTAACGAGGTTGTGATCTACGAGTTGATCCACAATTTTCTCGCCTAGACCTTCAATATCGAGTGCCCTTCTATGAGCAAAATGAATTAATGCCTGCTTACGCTGTGCGCCGCAGAAAAGTCCTCCGCTACAACGTGCCACTGCTTCATCTGCCAAGCGCTCGATATGTGAATCGCATACAGGGCAGCGGGTTGGCATTTGAAACTCTTGGGCATTAGCGGGGCGACGATCCTTGATGACTGAAACTACTTCTGGAATCACATCACCTGCTCTACGTACTGAAACGGTATCACCAATACGTACGTCTTTACGTTTAACTTCATCTTCATTATGCAAAGTAGCGTTAGTAACTGTGACGCCACCAACCTCTACCGAAGCTAGCCGCGCTACTGGTGTAATCGCACCTGTGCGCCCTACTTGCACATCAATGCCCAATACTGTTGTAAGCGCTTCCTGTGCTGGATACTTGTGTGCCAGAGCAAATCTAGGTGCTCTTGAAACAAAACCTAACTTAGCTTGTTCAGCAAATGAGTTCACTTTATAAACAACGCCATCAATGTCATACGGCAGTGAATCCCGCTTAGCGCCAATCTCGTTATAGAAATCCAGAATCTCTTCGACAGAATGCAGTACCTTACGCTCCGAGCAAACTGGCAAGCCTAAGTCTGCATATGCGTTGAGCAATTCTTCATGGGTTTTTGGCAACCAAGACTGCGGCTCTAGGGCGCCCAAGCCATAAGCAAAGAAAGACAGTGGTCTTTTTGCGGTGATCTTCGAATCCAGTTGACGAAGGCTGCCTGCTGCGGCATTACGTGGGTTGGCAAATTCTTTTTCACCCAGCTCTGCAGCCTGTCGATTCATCTTCTCGAAGTCTTTGAGGTACATAAACACCTCACCACGAACCTCTAAGACTTGTGGAATGTTTTTACCTGTGAGCTTGAGCGGAATAGCGCGAATGGTTTTGATATTAGCAGTGACATCTTCACCGCTTGCACCATCACCACGTGTTGCTGCCGTTACCAGTGATCCGTTTTCATAACGAAGGGAGATTGCTAGGCCATCAAACTTGAGCTCGCCAGCATAAGTCACATGATCTGTATTGAGCGCTTCACGGCAACGACGATCAAAAGCAATGAGTTCAGCATCTTCAAAGGCATTATTTAAAGAGAGCATGGGCACCGCATGGGTAACGGAATCAAACTCTTTTAGCGCTGTCCCACCTACGCGTTGGGATAAAGATTCTGGAGTGATCCACTCGGGATGAGCAGCCTCAATATCGAGCAATTCTCGATAGAGGCGATCATATTCAATATCGGGTAGCAGCGGATTATCAAGAACGTAATAAGCATGCTCTAAGCGAGCAAGCTCTGCCTGCAAGAATGCGTAACGCTCCGCTAAATTTGTCGGACCAGTAGACGACAAAGTGATTTCCTAGCTAAATAGTCTGCTAGCTGTAGAAGATCCGGCAGGAATACCAGATTTCTCAAGATTGGCATAGAGAATATCGAGGTGCTGACGAATGCTGATGACTGCAGCTTCACTTAAATTAATGCCATTGTCATCAACCAAGCGACCATGAGCTGCTTGCGCAATCTCAACTCCCTCAGCCAGCATTCTTTCAAATGCACGCTCTTCTTGCGGGACCAAAGGAACTTCTAGCAATAGAGTGACTTGAGTAACAGACTTATTAGGATCCAAGTCGCTGCTATTGAACAGCACCAGACCCTTGCTTTGATATTCGTACTGACGACCATTGCGAGCCAGCTTGAAACCACGTTGACGCATCAGCGCATCGAAGTTGCCCCAAGGGCATGGCTCATCAAAAAGCACATTAATACTCAACTGAATATCACTCTCTGCTGCCATTACATCTAATTCTTTAGCGCTATCGAGCATGGTGCTCACACTAGGCATATCGATTTGTGAGCCCAAGGTCTCAGCAAGCGCCTGAGCGCGGGAGCAAAAATCAGATAGCTCTAAAACGCCAATTGGGCCCTTACGGCTTGCCAACTGGATCGCGAGTTGTAATTCTGAATAAGAACCTTCAGCCTTAATTTCTTCCCAGTCTTCGGCTGCGTCAATATCAGCATTCAAACCTTCGCACATCCAGCGCGCAGTCGATTGAGCTTCTAGATCAGTCCAAGCATGAATTTCTTCCAGAATCTCTGCGCCACTGATAGCCTCATCAAAGCGTAGCGTAATGACGCAATCAATACGAGGATCAATAGCAAACTTTTCTGGGGCGGAGATTGTTGTGATCGTCTCACCGAAACTAGGTTCAGCGCGCCCGGCATCACCATCAGCAAATCCATGGCCAAAGCTAGGCTCACGTGCAAAACGATCATCCAAAGAATACTCACTCAGCTCTTTCGCTTTACGACGTGCGCGCGAGTATTTGATATTGATGACGGCCACCGATATCAAGATCAGCAGCCCAATAACCGCCAATGCCAATTGCAAATCAGACAAACCCAACATCGTCATGATTTGTTCTACATACATTTAGGCAGCCTCTACCATTGAAACAGCAGAAGAAATGTCCACCGCAACAATGCGGGAAACGCCCTGCTCTTGCATCGTGACCCCAATTAATTGATTGGCGATTTCCATGGTGATCTTGTTGTGTGAGATAAACAAAAACTGTGTCTTATCAGACATTTTGGCAACTAGATTTGCATAACGCAAGGTATTTGCATCGTCCAAAGGAGCGTCAACCTCATCAAGTAAGCAGAATGGGGCTGGGTTCAAAAGGAAGAGTGAGAACACCAAGGCAATTGCAGTCAATGCCTTTTCACCACCAGAGAGGAGGTAAATAGAGCTGTTCTTCTTGCCAGGAGGCTGAGCCATTACCTGCACTCCAGAATCCAAAATCTCTTCGCCAGTCATTACTAACTCAGCATGACCACCACCGAACAATTCTGGGAAGAGTTTGCCAAAGTGGGTATTGACCTGATCAAAGGTACCTTGCAAGAGATCGCGAGTTTCCGCATCAATCTTAGCAATCGCATCTGTCAAAGTCTGCATTGCTTCGTTCAAGTCAGCTGATTGAGCATCCAAGAACTGCTTACGCTCACGAGAACTTGATAACTCATCTAACGCAGCCATATTGACTGGGCCTAGAGATGCAATCTCGGCACTCAGACGGTTAACTTCAGTTTGCAAAGCGCCAACCTTTAGATCTGCACTGAAGTTTGCCTCGAGTGCCGTGAGATCAGCCTCTGCATCAGATAACAATGTGGCAAATTGCTCAAAGTTCAAACGCGCAGCTTGCTCACGCAATTGCAAGTCAACTACTTTGTCACGCATTGGCTGCAAACTACGCTCAACCTGCATACGTAACTCATCCGCTTCACGCAATTGATGCAATAAAGCATCTTGCTCGGTGCGCGCATTTGCTAAAGCGGCTTCGCGAGCACTGCGAGCTAACAATAAGCCCTGTAATTTATCTTGCGCCTCTTCATCACTCAGAGTCTCCAACTCTTGAGATGCGGAATCATGTTTATCCTGAATCTCCATGATCTGAGTGCGAGCAGTACTTTGATCACGCTGTAAATCAGCAATACGCTGTTGTAGGGAGCGCGTTGCAAAAGCCGCTTCTTGTGCAGCCATCTCAGCCGCGCGGAGTGATTCACGTAAACGATCACGCTCTTCAGTAGATCGCTCTAATTTTTCTTGAGCTACTTGCAAGGCTTCTTGCAAGCCTTGTTTTGACTCTTCAGACTCATTTAACTCTGCAGCCGATTGCTCTTGAGTTTGGGTCATTTGCTCCATCTGCTGACGCAACTCGCTTAACTCACCCTGAATCTGCGCTGCACGTTGACTGTATTGCTCTTCAGCTTGAGTCAATTGCATTCTTTCTACTTCAAAACCATGCGCCTCTTGCACTGCATGTTCAGCATTCTCACGAGCCTGCTCAGCCGCTTGATGCGCTGCCTGGTAGTTCGCTACACACTGATCCAACTCACCTTTGAGTTCGCTTTGCATAAGTTGTTGAGCGCGCAATTGCTTCTCGAGACTTTCCATCTCTTGAGCACGGGCTAACATACCAGCTTGCTCAGAGTCAGCAGCATAAAGCTGTACCCCAACACGACTTACTAAGTGGCCTTGTTGAGTCACAAATGCGCCACCAGCTGGTAATTTTTCACGGCGATGCAAAGCATCTTCAAGGCTGCTAGCAATGTAAATATTGTCTAACCATTCTTGTAATACTGAAGTGAGTCTTGGCGCACCAGCACTTTGCACGCGACTTAGTAACGGCGTGAAATCAGCTGGAGCAGAGGTATGTGCTGGAGTAATTTCTTCAGTAAGCAAAATAGCCAAGCGACTTGGAGGCGCATCATTAGCTAAAGCCAATGTTTCTTGCACGCTCTTTGCCGTAACAGCAGCTAAACGCTCACGTAATACGGATTCCAAAGCAGCTTCCCAGCCACTCTCAACTTTGAGCTCTTGCCAGAGGCGTTTGCTCTCTTTAAGACCCTTACTCTCTAACCAAGGACCAATCTTGCCTTGCGCCTGAACGCTGGCCTGCAGGGCAGTCAACGCAGTGAGCTTGGCTTCGGTCTGTGCCAAATTCTGATTGGCTTCTTGTATTTTTTGCTGGGCAGCATTGCGCGCCTCATCAGCCGCTGGCACGCGTTGTTGAGTCTCGCCTGCGCGCTGCTTAGCCTCTTCAACTTTACGAGCAGCCATAGCCTGACGATCAATCGCCATTTGCAAAGCTTCAGCATCAGGACGACGCAAACCATCCAACTCAATAGTCAGTCGATTCTCGCGCCCTTTTAATTCATCCGATTGTGCTGAGATTGAACGCAGACGCTCACCCAAACTGGCGAGACGTTGTTCAATTGTCGCCAAAGAGTCACGCGCATTATTTAAATCACGTGAAGCATTTTGATAAGTCTCTTCGCGGCTTGGCATTTGCTCTTGCAAGCCATTTAAGTCAGCCAATAAGGTTTGTTCTTTTTCTGCAGCCAAAGATAATTCATGCTCGGTAGTGCGTTGCGCTTGCGCTGCATCCGTTTCTTGCACAGTCCAACGTTGCAATTGCGCTTGCAAGTCTTGGGTTTGCTGTTGTAAACGTTGACGCGCTTCTTGCACATAATGAATCTGCGCCTCAACCTGACTCACATCAGAGTTGGTTTGATACAGATCACCTTGCGCTTGTGAAACCTTGTCCTGCAATGCGTACTGCTGCGTACGCATAGTTTCAAGTTCAGCCTCGGCGTGACGTAGCTTAGCGGTCTGCTCTTCTAAGTTAACTTGTGTATCACGGATACCATTGGCATGACGCTCTTGCTCTTTACCAGCCTCGGTTTGACGTACAAACCACAACAGTTGTTGTTGTGATTTCATTTGGGTAGAAAGCTCGGCATGACGCTCAGCAACAGTCGCTTGTTTTTCTAAGCGGGTTAACTGTTGATCAAGTTCACGCAAGATGTCTTCAACACGCGTTAAATTTTCTACAGTGTCTTCTAAGCGCGATGCAGTTTCTTTGCGACGCTCTTTATATTTAGAAACACCAGCAGCCTCTTCCAAGAACACACGCAACTCTTCTGGCTTTGCTTCCAAGATTCGGTTGATCGTGCCCTGACCAATAATGGCGTAACCTCTTGGACCCATACCGGTGCCCAAGAAAATATCTTGAATATCTTTACGACGAACCACTTGGTTATTCACGTAGTAACTCGAATTTCCATCGCGAGTGAGAACGCGTTTGATACCCAATTCTGTAAATGCACTCCACTGACCTTGAGCACGTCCTTCAGTGTTATCAAAAATGAGTTCAACACTGGCGCGGCCAGATGGTTTACGTAAACCAGAACCATTAAAAATAACGTCTTGCATGGATTCGCCACGCAGTTCGCTAGCGCGAGATTCACCCAAAACCCAGCGGACGGCGTCAATAATGTTCGACTTTCCGCAACCGTTAGGACCCACAACGCCAATTAATTGGCCAGGCATTTCAAAATGGGTTGGGTCTACGAAAGACTTAAAGCCGGAAAGTTTGATGGATTTCAGTTGCACGGCGTACTTTGCAGGGAAAAAAGAGGTTCAAATAAAGGGGTAAAAATTAAAGCTAAAGTGGGAAGATGATAGCAAGCTTAACGGTCCTTAGACGCGTTTTTGCCCCATCTATATAATGATAAATCTACCCTCAGGGACAAAATCCCTTAACAATCTGATAGTTAACTAAAAAGCATGAGCCAATCACCACAAAACATCATTGAACAAGCCTGGGAAAACCGCGCAAACCTGTCTCCAGATAGCGCCCCTGGCGATGTCCGTAATGCCGTGAATGCGGTCTTAGAAGGCCTTAATGCCGGCACGATTCGCGTGGCTGAGCGCCGCGATGTCGGTAAGTGGGAGGTAAATCAATGGGTTAAGAAGGCTGTTTTGCTCTCTTTCCGCCTGGAAGACAATAAACCTATGAGCGCTGGGGGCTATACCCAGTTCTACGACAAGGTTCCTAGCAAGTTCGAAAACTACACTGCAGCTGACTTTGCTGCCGGTGGATTCCGCGTTGTACCCCCTGCAGTAGCCCGCCGTGGGTCATTTATTGGCAAAAACGCTGTTTTAATGCCTTCATACGTCAATATTGGCGCTTATGTAGGCGAAGGCTCCATGGTAGATACCTGGGCAACAGTAGGTTCTTGTGCTCAGATCGGCAAAAACGTTCACCTTTCTGGCGGCGTTGGCATTGGCGGTGTATTGGAGCCAATCCAAGCTGGTCCGGTCATTATTGAAGATAACTGCTTCATCGGCGCCCGCTCTGAGGTGGTTGAAGGTGTTGTCATCGAAGAAAACGCTGTTTTGTCCATGGGCGTCTACATTGGCCAAAGCACCAAGATTTACGATCGCGAAACTGGTGAGGTTCACTATGGTCGCGTTCCAGCTGGATCAGTTGTTGTTCCAGGCTCACTTCCTTCTGCTTGTGGCAAGTACAGCCTTTATGCAGCAATCATTGTGAAGAAGGTTGATGCTCAAACTAGAGCTAAGACAGCGATTAACGAATTACTCCGCGACTAAGTTAAATTCATGAGCGCCACACTTGAGCTCACCGAAGCTCTCATCTCCTGTCATTCCGTAACCCCGGCTGATGGTGGCTGCCAAGATTTAATCGCTAAGCGCCTACAAGCGATTGGCTTTCATACTGAGAGTGTGGTGAGTGGCCCTGAAAATTTCCAGGTAACCAACTTGTGGGCAATCAAAAAAGGTAAAGCAGGCGATCAAGGCAAGGTCTTAGTATTTGCTGGTCATACCGATGTGGTGCCCACAGGCCCACTAGAGAAATGGACAAATAATCCTTTTACACCAACCATTCGTGATGGCATGCTCTACGGTCGTGGCGCTGCGGATATGAAAACCTCACTCGCTGGCTTTGTAGTGGCGACGGAAGAATTTGTAACCGCACACCCAGATCACGAAGGCTCTATTGCATTCTTGATTACCAGTGATGAAGAAGGTCCTGCTAATGATGGCACAATGATCATGTGCGACCGCCTGCAAAAACAAGGTCAGCGCTTGGATTACTGCGTGATCGGTGAACCAACTTCAGTCGATCAACTAGGCGACATGATTAAAAACGGTCGTCGTGGATCTCTGTCTGGCAAGCTCAAGGTAAAAGGTATTCAGGCGCATATCGCCTACCCTCACCTAGGCAAGAACCCAATTCATCTTTCTGCACCAGCAATTTCTGCATTAGTAGAAACCGAGTGGGATAAAGGCAATGAATATTTCCAACCTACAAGCTTTCAGATTTCGAATGTACATGCTGGCACTGGCGCGAATAACGTCATTCCTGGTGAATTGACAATTGACTTTAACTTTCGCTTCTCTACCGAGAGCAAGCCAGAACAGCTTCGCGAGCGTCTTGAGGACATCCTCAAAAATGCTGGTCTCGACTTTGAGATTGACTGGGTATTGGGTGGCAGCCCATTCATTACAGGCGACGGCGCATTAGCTGGTGCACTCCGCACAGCAATCAAAGCAGAAACCAAGATTGATACAGAGCTCTCCACCACTGGCGGTACGAGTGATGGCCGCTTCATCGCCAAGATCTGCAAAGAAGTTGTGGAGTTTGGGCCGCTTAATGCGACTAGCCACAAAATCGATGAGTGTGTGATCGTCAATGATGTAGTGCCACTCAAAAATATCTATCGCAAGACTCTCGAGCAGTTAATTGCCTAAGCACTTAGTTGCCTAGTCGCTTAATTGCGTGCCGCCCTTTTCTCAAAAGACCTCTTCCATCATGGACCCTGAGCCTCAGCAACAAATTACAGTTAACCAGTGCATCGATCAGATTGCACAAAAGCTTGACGCAGCTAATCTGCATTACGGCCATGGGGCAATTGATGCGCAAAGCGAAGCCTTGTGGCTTGTCAGCAAACAACTTGATCTCAGCCCTACAGAAGCCCTTGATCACTTAGATGACACTATTTCAGCAGAGCTCCAACAACAAGCAGCAGTCGTTGCAGATATCAGAATCTCTACTCGCAAGCCACTTGCATACATCCTAGGTGAAGCCTGGCTCATGGGCGTGCCTTTTTTCTGCAGCGAGCAAAGCATTGTTCCTCGCTCTTGGATTGCAGAGCTTATTGTTGATGGCTCGCTAGAGCCTTGGCTACCAGCTGATGGCAAAGCACTGGATCTTTGTACCGGCAACGGTTCCTTAGCTATTCTCCTAGCTCTTTCATGTCCAGATATTCATGTGAGTGCTTGCGATATCAGCATGCCTGCACTGTCCGTAGCGGCACGCAACGTGGATCGTCATAGCCTGAACTCTCAAGTTGAGCTATTGAATGGCGATCTTTGGGATGCATTGCCAGAACCTAATGAAGATAACCTCTTTGATCTCATCATCTGCAACCCACCATATGTAAATGCCACTTCAATGAATGCATTACCAGCGGAATATCATGCTGAGCCAGAACTTGCCTTGGCTGGTGGTGACGATGGCATGGATATCATTAGACGCATCATTGCTTCAGCGCCAGACTACCTATCCGAGCGTGGCGCTATCTTGCTTGAGATTGGCAATGAGTATGAGAACTTCAAAAAGGCTTTCCCGCAAATTCCAGCAATCTGGATGGAAGTATCTGCCGGCGAAGAGCAAGTCTTGCTGATTCAAGCTGAAGACTTGCGCTAAGCAAGTGAAAACTTAGCTAAGAAATTAACTCAGTTCGGCCGCAGCTGCGATTGCCTGATCAATTCGCTCCACCGGAATTACTTTCAACCCTGGAATCTTGGTCTTGGGCATATTTGCCTTCGGAATGATGGCTACTGTAAAGCCTAACTTAGCCGCCTCTTTCAACCGCTCTTGACCGCGCGGACAAGGACGAATCTCTCCCGCCAAACCAACCTCACCAAAGACTATCAACTCTTTTGGCAATGCACGATTACGAATTGAAGACTGTATGGCTAGCAAAACAGCTAAGTCAGCAGCAGGCTCAGAAATTTTGACGCCACCAACAGCATTTAAGAAAACATCTTGATCAAAACAAGCGACGCCAGCATGGCGGTGCAAAACAGCCAAGAGCATTGCTAGACGTGCCTGCTCCAAACCAACGGCTAAGCGACGTGGATTTGGCACGTGCGCCGTATCAACTAGCGCTTGAATTTCAACCAAGAGAGGTCTGCTGCCTTCTTGCGTAACCAATACGCAGGCACCTGGAACCATTTGCTCGTGTTGCGACAAGAATATTGCGGAAGGATTAGTAACGCCACGAAGACCCTTCTCGGTCATCGCAAATACACCCAACTCATTGACTGCACCAAAACGATTCTTAATGGAGCGCACTAGACGGAAAGAAGAATGGGTGTCGCCCTCAAAATACAAAACGGTATCCACAATATGCTCGAGCACTCGAGGGCCAGCCAAATGTCCGTCTTTAGTGACGTGGCCGACCATCAATACGCAGATTCCACTGGATTTTGCGGCTCTAGTTAATTGCGCAGCACATTCACGCACCTGAGCCACTGAGCCTGGAGCGGAACTCAACACTTCTGAATACAAAGTCTGGATCGAATCCACCACCAATACTTGTGGCTTGACGGTATCCATAATAGAAATGAGCTTTTCTAATTGGATCTCTGCTAGCACTTCAAGTTGCGGGGCATCCAGTGCAATCCGTTTTGCACGTAATGCAATTTGCGCAGCAGACTCTTCACCGCTGCTATAGAGCACGTTCATACCAGCAGCACTCATCTCAGCCAAGGCCTGTAATAGCAATGTGGATTTGCCAATGCCGGGATCGCCGCCGAGTAACACAACACCACCCGGCACCAAGCCTCCGCCGAGCACCCGATCAAACTCTTCAACACCCGTACTAAATCTAGGTAAATCCTCTGCAGTAATCGCAGATAACTTTTGTCTTGGTAGAGATTGCGCCAAACCCTGAAAACGAGAATTAGAAGTGGTTTCTGGTAAACCTTCTTCTAAGGTATTCCAAGCCTGACAAGATGGGCATTGTCCCTGCCATTTAGCAGAAGTGCCGCCACATGACTGGCAGATATAAACCGTTTTGACTTTAGCCAAGGATTGCCTAATTAAATAAAAAAGTAAATTGGAGAAAAATTAATCGAGCTGTGTGCCCGCTTTATTTTCTTGAGCGCGCTTAGGGGCATCCTTACGACGCTGCTCTAAGTCTGCCGCTCTTGCTGCTGCATCTTTTTGCTTTTGCTCATACTCTCGCTGGTTAGCCTCTCGCTCAGCAGCTTTTTCTGGTGAAGCACGCTCGGCTGCACGCTTAATATCTTCTTGATTCTTGAGGCTTTCACGTAGTTTGCGCTGCACTTCATGCAAAGCCACCTCTTGCTCACGAATAGGATCGATTTCTTTTCGATATTGGGCTCGCGCATCCTTAATACAACTATTAACCCAATAATTTTGGTAGCACTCAGAAGATGCTTTACCCCAGCGATACTTAGACCACTCGCGCTGAAGCTCTAACTCTTGCTCAATCCTATCTAATTGCTCGAGCTCAGCCTCTTCCGCGGGAGTAGCTAACGCAACCCCACTCAAGGAAGTGACCAACAAAAATATTGAAATGAATATCTTTGAGCGAAGAGAGAGACTATTTCTCAAATCTCGACCTTTGCGCCTAATTCAACCAAACGATTTGCAGGAATCTTGAAGAAATCCGACTGACGTCCAGCATTTTGATACATCCAGCAGAATAATTTTTCACGCCACAAGGCCATCCCCGGAATCTCGGTAGAAACAATCGTGTCACGCGATAAGAAGAATGAGGTATTCATCAAATCAAACTTTAGATCGGATGACTTCTCAATCAACTCAATAATCTGTCCCATATCTGGGGTTTCATTAAATCCATACACAGCACGAACTACATAAATGCCATTACCAAGGTCACGCAAAGTAATACGCTCACTATCTTTTACGTAAGGCACATCCCAAATACTGACCTTTAAGAAAAATACCCTCTCATGCAGTACATGGTTATGTTTAAGGTTGTGCAGGAATGAGACCGGCAAATAATCTACGTGTGCCGTCAAGAATATGGCTGTGCCCTCTACGCGATGCGGAGGATGCATCATCAATGAATCGATGAAACTCTTTAGCTCAATACCATTGTTCATGGCATTTTGACGCAGTATCTTGCGCCCTTGGAACCAAGTCATTAAGAACATGAAGCAAACAGCACCCAAAAGTAATGGGAACCATCCACCTTCCATGATCTTTAAAAGATTAGCCGTCAAGAAAGCCAAGTCCACAATCAAGAATGCGCTTATTACTAAGGTTACAAAGAGAGTATTCCAGCGCCACACCACACGCATGACGATTGCCGCCAAGAATGTAGTCACAATCATGGTGGTAGTAACCGCGATACCGTAGGCAGCCGCCAGGTTCTCAGACTTTTTAAATGCTAAAACAACGGCGATAACGAGAACCAACAGCACCCAATTCACAAGCGGCATATAGATCTGGCCAATTTCTCTATCAGATGTATGGCGAATCTTCATGCGCGGTACAAAGCCCAACAAAATTGCTTGGCTCGTCATTGAAAAAGCGCCTGAGATCACTGCTTGAGAGGCAATAACCGTTGCCGCTGTAGCCAATATAACCAAAGGAAATACTAAAAATTCGGGCACCATCAAAAAGAATGGATTAGTGATGGTTTCAGGGTTACTTAAGAACATTGCCCCCTGACCGAAATAGTTCAAGAGCAAACAAGGCATCACAATAAAAAACCAACCCATACGTATTGGCTTAAGTCCAAAGTGACCCATATCAGCATACAGAGCTTCAGCACCAGTCAATACCAAGAAGACTGCACCCAAAACAATAAAGCCCTGCAAGGAATGTTCAATTAAGAATTGAATAGCATGCAGTGGATTAATGGCTGCAAAAATAGCAGGGTTCTGAATGACTTGATGCACGCCCATGAGCCCGATAGCAATAAACCAGACCATCATGATTGGACCAAATAGCTTTCCCACTAGATCGGTGCCTGTCTTCTGAATAAAAAAGAGAATCACCAAAATAAAAATCGTGATTGGTATGACAAAACGGGTTAAGTCGCTTGATATCACTTCAAGACCTTCAACCGCAGATAAAACTGAAATCGCAGGGGTGATGATTGCGTCGCCGTAGAACATGCATGCGCCAAATACACCGGCCATGATGATCAACAAGGAACGCTTTGAATTTGCAGGCGCAGTTCTTAATGCAAGTGCCATCAGAGCCAAAATACCGCCCTCGCCATGATTGTTTGCGCGCATCACGAATAAAACATACTTCAGTGAAACCACAATCGCAAAAGCCCAAAACACCATTGAGATAACGCCATAAACTGCATCAGGAGAAAAGGGGATGCCATGCTCAGGGCTAAAACATTCTTTTAATGCATATAGAGGGCTGGTACCAATATCGCCAAAGACCACGCCAATCGCCGCGAACATAAGAGAGATAGAGGCACCCTTCTTATGCGGATGGTCCTCTCGAGAAATCTCTACGGGCCTTAGTAAGGATGACTCTGAAAACTCTGGATTGCTAACTGACATTAATAAGCCTTAACGTGATGTTGCGTGGCAATATGTTACTCCTTGCCGGCACTCATTAAAACGAGAATTTCTTCAATAAAACGCCTTATTTATGCGTTATTTGCATGAATACCTCGACAGAGACCCCCAAAAAATGGTAGAATTTCAGCTTCAGACGCGGGGTGGAGCAGTCTGGCAGCTCGTCGGGCTCATAACCCGAAGGTCGTAGGTTCAAATCCTGCCCCCGCAACCAAGATTGATGCTCTAAGCCCTTATTTTTAAGGGCTTTTTGCTTTTCTGGGAATTAAAAAAGCCCGATTTCTCGGGCTTTTTAGCTATTTCCGAGTGGGTTTAGTTCAAAACCCTGTATCCACGACCACTCAAACACCTCTTTACAACAGCCTCTTGTGCTTGATTACCGGTAAAAGCACCGCCAGCACCGCCAATCACAGCACCTGCACCAGCGGCCTGCACAATGCCCGTTTTATTCCCGCCAGTGACAAGTCCCAACAAGCCACCCACCACTGCTCCAGCACCAGCACCCTTAGCAGCAGTCTCACCCATACCCGATTGTTGTTGGGCATAAGCCTGGCACTCACTTAAATCCTTTTCATATGCAGACTCATTGACACCCTTCATGTCCACCAGGGGGCGCACGTTCGCACCGGCGCAACCAACTGTGATGGCGACAACCAGAGTACATAGAGTAAGTAGCTTATTCATTTGCAGAATCCTTTCCTTCAATTTCACATCAACCGATGCCATAGTCGTTTTATATCATGCCTCAAAAACTGTGTCGAAGACTTTGCGTTATTTTTAAACAACCAAGTCTGGGCACCTGTTTCTGGAGTCTGATAAAACGGAATTCCAAGACCTCGATAACGTGCCGTCACATCTGGATGTGGATGGCCATAGCGATTACGATAGCCATTTTGGGCAAATGCCTGATTGGGCTCTAGTTGCTTTAGAAGCGCCAAAGAAGAGGATGTTTTGCTGCCATGATGTGGTGACATAAAAATCAACTCCCTGGCGCCAATTTCTTGCAACATTTTTTCATCTAAGCGCTCAGTAATTTCAGCTTCACCCTGCCTCTCAACATCGCCTGTTAACCAAAGGGAGCTTTGCTGATTGCGCACCTCAAGTACGCAACTCATCTCGTTCGGTTTACCAGGGTATTGATCGGCAAATATAGTTTCTTCATGGGGATGCCAAATTACAAATTCCACACCATCCCACTCCCAGCGCTGACCAAAACGACATGGGATAGCGGGTATTTTCCTTGCTTGCAAATTCTGGAGCAGCGGATTGGTACTGGGTAATGAACCCATCATAGAATCAAACTGAATCTGTTTTAGCAAGCTTGCAGCACCGCCAATGTGATCGCTATCACTATGACTGATCACCATGCGATCAATGCGATCGATTCCTCGTCCACGTAAATAAGGAAGAATCACTCGTTGCCCTGCATCATCTTTCTTGCCTTGAATGGGCCCCGTGTCATAGAGCAATCTTCTATTGGCAGTTTCAATAAGTACTGCAGTGCCTTGTCCAATATCCAAAACAATCGCCCTAAATTCCCCTTGATTAAGAGTTGAATTGAGTTGAGTTGGCCAAACAAATAAAGGCACTAATAAGGTGATGGCAAGCAATCTCCACTTCCATGTTTCACCAATATCACCAGGGCGAATGGCATACACAATTCCACACCCAGATATCACCAACATCCACCACGCTGGTTGCCTTGACCAAATTACCGACCAACTCCAGCCCGCCATCCACTCCAGGATGGCAGCCAGATATTCCATGGATGCATGAGCCGGCAATAACAACCAACGTCCAATAAATTCAGGGAGCAAGGCTCCAGCGATTGCGAGTGGCGTCACGATATAACTCACTAGCGGAATAGCAAATGCATTAGCCAATGGCGAAACAATGGAGACTTGATAAAACCAAAATAAAGTAAACGGTAACAATGCCAATGTAACAACGGTTTGTACACGGCATGCCTCTCGCAAAGCATGCGACATGCGCTGCATCCAATGCACTTCCAGCTCTTTCCCATTGGGGATGCCCAATAAGCCAGAGGAGTCGCCCATGGCATAAAGGATGGCAGCCACTGCGCCAAAAGATAACCAAAAGCCTGGTGTATAGGGAGCCATTGGATCAATCAACAATACAAAAGCTAAGGCCCACCACCAAATATCAAAAGATCTTGGATTTCTGCCGGTCCACAATGCAAATGCCACTACGCCAACCATATACATTGTTCTTTGTGCCGGAATCTGAAAACCCGCTAACCACGCATAAATAAATGCTGTCGCAAATCCCGATACCGCCGCTACCTTGCTCACTGGCGCAATGAGGGGCCATGTACGCCGACGCCAAATAAAAGCAGCTAATGAAGCACCAATACCTGCCAACATGGTTACATGTAGTCCCGATATTGAAATGAGATGTCCAATTCCTGTTGCATTAAATACTTGCCAGTCATCTTGATTAATCGCATTTTGATCCCCCATCACCAATGCAATCAATACACCTACATATCTCGCATCCTCCGACAACATTGACCGTATCTTTTTGCGCAAGTGCCAGCGCGCAAGCTCCATACGCAATTCAAACTCATCCCAAGCAATATCTCTATCGATCAATAACTCACCCGATCGGACTGAACCACTAGAGCCAAAGTCTTGATGAAAAGACCAGCGCTCAAAATCAAACGTATGAGGGTTTAGAGAGCCATAGGGTCGCTTGAGCTTTGCCTTAAACCTCCAACGCTGACCAGGAATGACTTCGGGAATGTCTTGAGGATTTCTCCAGGCGGGCTGCCAACTTAAATAAATACGCTTTGGAAAGCGATCAAGATTTTCTCTACCCGCGCTAGCACGATCCACCTCAAATGCAAACTTGGCACCAGATGAATTACTTTGCGGTAGTGCAGCTACCCTACCCTCAAGAGAAAATTCTTTACCCTCTAGGTCTATAAGAAGAATATTCTCTAGGCGATTTTCGGCATAGCGCGCATTCCATGCAAAGCCCATCGTAAACAGCAAGCCAATGATTGCCAGTTTTTTAGAAATGCCATAGTTACGAGAAAAACAAATTGTGAATAAATACACTACAGCTGTAGCTATGCAGGCATATAACCAATATTCGGGAACTTTCGGCAAAAAGAAAAGGAGCGATCCCCCGGCGATAAACGCCGTAATAGCTAAGCGCAATGAATTAAGGGGCTAGGTTGTGGCTAGGAATGTCTGCACATAATGCAGACCAACGCGGCAATACTTGCATGGCGTTACGCCATACGGCTGAAGCAAACTCAGCATCACTAATGCCTCGAACTAAGGCAAGCTCCTTGACAACCCGAGGTAGAAAAGCAGGCTCATTAAATACAATGCCTTCTCCCCTGAGCCATGCTGGCGGGATATCCGGCGAATCTGTTTCGGTAACGATGCTATCGAGCGGCAACTCTTTAAGTAGCCTACGGATTTGCAGCGCACGCTCATAAGTCGCTGCACCACCAAAGCCTAACTTAAAACCAAGCTCGATAAATTGCTCTGCCTGCTGAAAGCTGCCATTAAAAGCATGCGCTATTCCACTGGGGATATTACGACGACGCAACGCTTTCAGAATGGCATCTTGCGATCTACGAACATGCAAGATTACGGGTAGCTGGTATTTCTGGGCCAAATCTAATTGCGCATTGAAAAAGTATTCTTGCCGATGGGGATCTAAGTCTTCTACAAAATAATCTAGGCCAATTTCACCAACACCAACAAAGCGAGAGTCAGAAAGTGAATCAACAATATGATTCTCCAGGATTTGGATGTCACCTTCTTGAGCTTGATTGGTATATAGCGGATGTATTCCGAGGGTGTAGACCAGGCCAGGAATTTGCTGACTGTATTGATGAGATAGTGCTTTGACGGAAGCGCAGTCTGCCGCTTTTACAGCCGGCAACAGAATAGCCTTGACGTACTTATCTGAAGCTCTTTGGATAACTGCATCCAGCGAGCCTTCAAACTCAGGAGCATCTAGATGGCAATGGGTATCGATCCACATGGGATGCCCACTCATGCTGAAAATGTCTTTAATACTCCACGCTCTAAATGCAAAATACGATCACAACGTTTAGCGCGAATTGGATCATGCGTCACGATCACAAAGGCGGTACCTTGATCACGAGCGATATCAAGCATCAAATCAAATACACCATCGGCAGTTTCAGTATCGAGGTTACCCGTTGGCTCATCCGCTAGAACGCAAGCTGGATTACCAACTAAGGCGCGGGCTACCGCAACACGCTGACGCTCTCCGCCGGAGAGCTCGCCAGGAGTATGCAACTCGCGTGCAGCCAAGCCTACCGCTTTAAGCATATTGCTAGCACGATCCATAGACTCATCATTACTAAGGCCACGGATACGTAAGGGCAATGCTACATTTTCTGCAGCACTAAATTCATCCAAGAGGTGATGAAACTGATAAATAAAGCCAAGACTATGGTTGCGTAGTTGATCCAATTTTTTTACTGACAAGTCACTCAAATTAGAGCCAGCCAAAATGACTGAACCAGCACTTGGACTATCTAGGCCGCCTAATAAATGAAGTAAGGTGCTCTTGCCGGATCCAGATGACCCAACAATAGCCACCTTTTCTGAGGGAGCTACATCCAAATCAATCGCTTTCAGAACCTCAACCGCAGTAGGTCCTTGACCATAAGTCTTAGCAAGGCCTCTGGCCTTAAGCACTAACTTATCTAAATTATTCGTATCTAAGTTATTCATAGCGCAAGGCCTCCGCTGGTTGCACCTTAGCGGCACGACGACTTGGATACAGCGTAGCTAATACTGAGAGGCCAAAAGCCATTAAACCCACTGTCAGCACGTCATTTGCCCTCACGTCGGATGGCAACTCACTAATGAAATACACCTCACGTGGCAAAAACTGCACACGGAAGATCGCTTCAATCACTGGAACAATCACATCAATGTTGAGTGCAATCAATAAACCCAGCAGCACTCCAGCTAAAGAACCTAATAAACCAATTGCCAGCCCCTGAATTAAAAATATTCTCTGAATGAGTCCAGGGCTCGCACCCATCGTTCTCAAAATCGCTATGTCAGCCTGTTTCTCATTGACTGTCATCACCAAGGTAGAGACCAAGTTAAAAGCAGCCACCGCAATAATCAAAGTCAAAATGATGAACATCATTTTCTTTTCGGTCTGAACAGCTGCAAACCAATTGCGATTTGATCTTGACCAATCAGTCACCCAAAGTGCCTGAGGAACAATTGCCGCTAACTCATTAGCAACCTCAGGGGCCCGCTGCATATCATCCACCTTGACACGTAGGCCAGACGGGTCACGCAAGCGTAGTAAGGCTGCAGCATCTTTCCAATGCATGATGGCTAAAGAACTGTCATATTCATAATGACCGCTATCGACAATGCCCACTACCTGAAGCATACGCATACGCGGCATTGCACCCGCTGGCGTTAAGTCACTTTCAGGAACAATCAAGTTAATGCGATCGCCAACGTGTGCGCCAACAATCGCAGCAAGTTGTGCTCCTAGGGCAACACCAAAGCTTCCAGGCTTTAAGTCTTCAATACTTCCCGCAACAAATTGTTTAGGCAGATCGGAAACCCTGCCTTCCTCACTTGGTAAGATGCCCCGAATAGATACGCCACGCATCATGTTGTCGCGACTTAACAAACCTTGTGAACTCACCATTGGTGCTACACCAACGACGTGTGGTTGCTGCGCCACTTTCAGTGCCAGCGGCTCCCAATTTACCAACCCATCTGGAGAAATGATTTCCACATGAGAAAGGACGGACAACATGCGATCACGTACCTCCTTCTGAAAGCCATTCATGACAGAAAGCACCACAATTAGCGAGGCAACGCCTAAAGCGATGCCCGCAGTGGAAATACCAGAAATAAAGGAAAGGAAGCCATCGCGCTTACCTACCGTCTTGCGACGCTTAGATCGGGTGTAGCGCAGGCCAATTTCTAGCTCAATAGGAAGTCTCAACATACTCACAGTTTAGTGAATCACACAGGCATGCGGGCGGATTACCCAAATGCCACCTAAAATCAGGGGAATGACTGTCAATTCCACCCCTTCTAGAGCTTTGCCGCGCCGCTTTACCCTGATGCTATCTGGGGAAGATGCCTTAGATGAGCTTGAAACCAGAGATAGCCCTCAGCAAGGACTTCCTCATGAACGTTTTCTGCTGGGAGAAAAGGTGCCGCTTGCCCCCGTTTTACTTCTGGGGCAATCCAATCTAGCAGTCAACCCAAATGAAATAATTGCCTGCCTACAGCCAGTTCATCTGCATGCCACACGTGATCACCTCATTTTGATGGGACAAAGTCAGATTGATCTGACGGAAAAAGAGTCATCCGAACTTCTTAACGCAGCCCTTCCTTTTATCGAAGAAGATTTTCAGAGTGTTGTTTTATTTCAGAATCAACACTATTGGTTTATTCCTGCAGGACCTTTTGCGAGCTTAGAAAGTTACAGCGTTGATCAAGCCCATGGTCGTAATATTGACTGGTGGATGCCACGCGATTCCAAAGAAGAAGGTATCGCCAAACGATGGCGAAAACTTCAAAATGAAATCCAAATGCTTTGGCATATTGGTTCGGTTAATGAAGAACGAGCAGAGCGTAGAATGCCCAGCATTAACTCACTTTGGATTAGCGGCATTGGCAAACTCAATGATGTGCAAGTTCCAACACCATTAAAGCAATCGCAGCGCCTCTTTGGCCCGCATCCTATGCTAGCTGGCCTGGCAAAGCTATTAAGCCTTCCCCATGAAATCACTTTAGATGAGAAAAACTTAGTCGGCGCCTTTGCGTGGCTGGAGCAGCCTCAACTGGCTTGGCCACAATTAAGCGCAGCCCTGCTTGATAAACAGCTAGATGAAGTAGTCATCATCGACTTTCCAAAAGGTAAAGTGCGTGAGCGAACATTTACCGCTAAAAACCTTTCCAAAAAATCTTGGGCCTTCTGGAAAAAAGCAGAGCTGCTAACTTGGAAAGAAATTACTCAGCTATGAGTGGTGCATGAGCTTTATATGAGTCTATTTTCTCAACGCCCTTTCTCAGAACGCACTGCCACTTGGTTAGCACAGAGTGGATTACATCCATTACTAGCTCGACTCTATGCCGCAAGGGGTCTGCAATCTCCTGAAGAACTCTCGCTCGATTTAAAGCAACTACTTTCACCTGTTGAGCTCAAAAATTGCATCAGCACGGCAACACTGCTTGCAGATATTCTGGAGAAAAAAGAGCCAATGCTCATCGTTGCGGACTACGACTGCGATGGTGCGACTGCCTGCGCCGTTGGCGTACGGGGCTTACGCATGCTGGGCGGGCCTGAGACCCCAATTCAGTTTCTAGTTCCAAACCGCTTCACGATGGGCTATGGTCTGACGCCAGAGGTAGTGGAGCTAGCTGCACAACAAAACCCAAAACCGAAATACCTCATTACCGTAGATAACGGGATTGCCAGTGAAGCTGGTGTTGATCGCGCCCGTGAGTTAGGAATGGAAGTCATTGTGACCGACCATCACCTGCCCGGAGATAGCTTACCCAAGGCTTTAGCAATCGTTAATCCCAATCAACCAGGCTGCAGCTTTCCTAGTAAAGCACTTGCTGGTGTTGGCGTGATGTTTTATATGCTCGTTGCATTGCGTGCAGAACTTCGTAAGCGCGGAAAATTTACCAATGAGACTCAGCCTAAGGTAGAAAATCTTCTCGACCTCGTTGCTTTAGGAACAGTTGCGGACGTTGCTCAACTTGATCGCAATAATCGCGTATTAGTTTCCAATGGTTTAAAACGCATTCGCGCAGGTATCTCACAGCCCGGTATTCAAGCGCTGTTTCAGGCGGCAACCCGAGATCCACGCAAGGCTAATACATTTGATTTAGGTTTTGCGATTGGCCCCAGACTCAATGCTGCTGGGCGTCTAGCGGATATGACCTTAGGTATTCGCTTACTTCTTACTGATAACGCTGATGAAGCCTTAAATTTAGCTCACGAACTCGACCGCATTAATCGCGAACGCCGTGTAATTGAAACAGGCATGCAGGAAACCGCCCTCTCTCATCTTGCTGAAGATCAATTAGCGGGCACTATGGCAGAGCGCACCAGTATTTGCTTATGGAATCCAGAGTGGCATCAAGGAGTCGTTGGTATTGTTGCTTCACGCTTAAAGGAACGCTTCAATCGTCCAGCGATTGTGTTTGCGCCTGCCGATGGCAGCACGGGCGAAGAATTACGGGGCTCCGGTCGTTCACTCACTGGCTTTCATTTGAGAGATGCTTTAGATCTTGTTTCTAAACGTGAGCCTGGGCTCATTCTCAAATTTGGCGGTCATGCAATGGCTGCAGGCTTAACCATACGTAAAAGTGATTTTGAAAAGTTTGATACCTGCTTTCAGGAAGTAGCGAGCAGTCTACTCACAGATGAATTACTTGAACGTCGCCATGCACATGACGGCGCATTGGAGCTTTCTGAATTCACCCCTGAAATTGGTGACTTACTAGCCGAAGAAATCTGGGGCCAAGGCTTCCCTCAGCCGGTTTTCTATGGGGAATTTGAGATTGCCCAGCAAAGCCTCATGAAAGAAAAGCATTTGCGTCTCATGGTCCGCCCGATCGGCGATTCTGAGCTCAAAGCGAGCAATAAACCAATCACCGCTGTTTGGTTTAACCGCACACAAAGCCTGCCCGCCAAAGCCAGGCTGGCCTACCGCCTCGTGACTGACCGCTACCAAGGTCAAGCCCGCGTGCAGCTGATGATTGAAGCCCATGATGAGGGTCCTGGCAACTGAGCAGCGCCTAAGGGTTCGGGACAATAACCCCCTTATAATTAGGGGATGGAAGCTGAACAACTAAACACTATTTCAAATACCTTGTCCGACCTGCTCACTCGTGAGCAAGCTCTTCGGGGGTATCTTTGACTTCGAAGTAAAGTCACGTCGCCTTACTGAAGTTAATTCAATTCTGGAAGATCCCACGATTTGGGATGATCAAAAGAAAGCACAAGCACTCGGCAAAGAAAAGAAATTGCTCGATGGCGTAGTTGCCACTCTTACTGATCTCAATACCAACATTACTAGCGCTCTTGAGCTGTTTGACATGGCTAAAGAAGAAAGCGATTTTGAAACAATCGCTGCTATCGAGCAGGATGTTGAGAACTACAGCAAGATTGTTGGCGACCTCGAGTTCCGCCGCATGTTCCACAATGAGATGGACTCGTGCAATTGCTTTATTGATATTCAAGCAGGCGCTGGCGGTACTGAAGCCTGCGACTGGGCCAGCATGCTCTATCGTCAATACCTCAAGTATTGCGAACGCAAAGGCTATAAAACTGAAATTCTTGAAGAATCTGATGGTGACGTTGCTGGCATTAAGAGTGCAACCATTAAAGTGGATGGTGAATATGCTTACGGCCACCTCCGCTCAGAAACTGGTGTGCACCGCTTAGTACGTAAATCACCTTTTGACTCTTCAAATGGACGCCATACTTCATTTGCCTCTATCTACGTCTACCCAGAGATTGATGACTCAATTGAGATCGACGTTAATCCAGCCGATATTCGCACCGACACCTACCGCGCCTCTGGTGCGGGTGGTCAGCACATTAATAAAACCGACTCTGCAGTTCGTTTAACCCACATCCCCACTGGGATTGTGGTGCAGTGTCAGAATGACCGCAGTCAACACCGTAACCGCGCTGAAGCAATGAGCATGCTTAAGTCACGTCTCTACGAACACGAGATGCAAAAGCGTCGCGCTGAGCAGGACAAACTAGAAGCCAGCAAGACTGATGTGGGCTGGGGTCATCAAATCCGCTCCTATGTATTGGATCAAAGCCGTATTAAAGATTTACGCACTAACGTTGAGATTTCGAATACCCAAAAAGTATTGGATGGCGATCTCGATGCCTTTATTGAAGCTAGCCTGAAACAAGGCGTATAAAACTAACACCCATTACCGCGTCACTATAGATATGAACGATAAAACCAATTTAGACACAGCCCCAGCTACTGAAGTAGTTGATGAGAATCACATCATTGCAGAGCGCCGTGAAAAACTTGCCAAGCTTCGTGCTGGCGGAGTCGCATTCCCAAATGATTTTGTGCCAACACATTTGGCAGCAGATTTACATGCTCACTATGACAGTCTTACTAAAGAAGAATTAGCCGCCAAGAAAGTTCACGTCAAAGTAGCTGGACGTATGGTACTTAAGCGTGTGATGGGTAAAGCAAGCTTCGCAACCATTCAAGACCGTAGTGGCCAGATTCAGTTCTACATCAATGACGAACTTAGCGGTGCTGATGTGCATGGCGCCTTTAAGCATTGGGATATGGGTGACTTTATCTCTGCTGAAGGTAACCTGTTCAAGACCAATAAAGGCGAGCTGTCTGTTGAGTGCAGCAACTTGCGCCTCCTTAGTAAGTCATTGCGCCCATTACCAGATAAGTTCCACGGTCTATCAGACTTAGAGACTAAGTATCGCCAGCGTTATGTGGACCTCATTGTTAATCCAGAAAGTCGCAATACCTTCAAGGCACGTAGTAACGCAATCGCATCCTTACGTCGCCATATGTTGGATGCCGACTTCATGGAAGTGGAAACACCGATGCTCCATCCGATTCCTGGTGGCGCAGCAGCTAAGCCGTTCATCACTCACCATAACGCACTTGATATGCAAATGTTCTTGCGTATTGCACCTGAGCTCTATCTCAAGCGTTTAGTGGTTGGTGGTTTTGAGCGTGTCTTTGAAATCAATCGCAACTTCCGCAACGAAGGTGTAAGCCCACGTCACAATCCAGAATTCACAATGATGGAGTTTTATGCGGCATATACAGACTATCGTTGGCTAATGGATTTCACAGAAGGCTTGATTCGTGCGGCAGCTATTGATGCCCAAGGTACTGCGGTATTGACACATCAAGGTCGCGAACTCGATCTGAGCAAACCATTCCAGCGTTTGACTATTACGGAGGCAATCCTCAAGTACTGCGGTCAGTCAGGCAAGAACTATGAAGCCGCTCAATTGGATGACATCAACTTCATTCGCGCTGAATTGAAAAAGGGCGGCGAAAATCCAGATGCCCCTACCCTTAAGAATGCCGGCATTGGTGCACTCCAACTCGCCCTCTTTGAATTGGTTGCTGAAGAACATCTGTGGGAGCCAACTTACATCATTGATTACCCAATCGAAGTCAGCCCACTCGCTAGAGAGTCCGATACCCGCCCAGGCATTACTGAGCGTTTTGAGCTCTTTATCACCGGTCGCGAAATCGCTAATGGTTTCTCAGAATTAAACGATGCGGAAGACCAAGCAAATCGCTTCCGCAAGCAAGTAGAGCAAAAAGAAGCGGGCGACGAAGAAGCGATGTACTTTGACCATGACTTCATCCGTGCCCTCGAGTACGGCATGCCTCCAACTGGCGGCTGCGGCATTGGTATCGATCGCTTAGTAATGCTACTTACTGATGCACCCAACATTCGTGATGTGATTCTCTTTCCGCATTTGCGTCGCGAAGAAGAGTAAGCATTCTCGAAATATCAAAAGGCACCCTAGGGTGCCTTTTTTATTGCCAACCTATTTAAAAGTAGCTGTGCTTATAACGGCGCTTATGCTGGCAAACCTTTTTCATCGAACACTCCCTCGAATAAGGCAGAGCTCAAGTAACGCTCAGCAGTATCAGGTAGAACCACCACGATGGTTTTTCCAGCGTACTCAGGCTTCTTAGCCAGACGTACCGCTACTGCAGCAGCTGCACCACAGGAAATGCCCACCAAAATACCCTCTTCCTTGGCAATACGGCGGGCAAACTCAATTGCTTCTTCGTTGCTGACTTGCTCCACCTTATCCACCACCGATAAATCGAGGTTATCCGGAATAAACCCAGCGCCAATACCTTGAATCTTATGTGGGGCAGGTTTAATTTCTTCGCCATTTAACTTCTGTGTGATCACAGGACTAGTAGTTGGCTCAACCGCAACCACTTCAATATTCTTTTTCTTAACGTTCTTAATGTAACGAGCAACACCAGAGATTGTTCCACCAGTTCCTACGCCGGCAACAAACACATCAATCTTGCCATCGGTGTCTTCCCAAATTTCTGGGCCAGTTGTCTTTTCATGAATCGCCGGATTGGATGGATTACTAAATTGCTGAAGCAAAACATATTTAGAGTCAGATTCAGCTATCTCTTTCGCTTTAGCAACTGCGCCATTCATACCCTTGGGGCCTTCGGTCAACACAATCTTGGCACCCAAAGCCGTGAGTAACTTACGACGCTCCATACTCATAGTCTCCGGCATGGTGAGCGTCAGCGGAATACCACGAGCTGCCGCCACGAAGGCCAAAGCAATACCGGTATTACCACTGGTAGGCTCAACAAGCTCTTTACCAGGACCTAAGAGCCCTTTTTCTTGAGCATCATTAATCATCGCAACGCCAATACGGCACTTAACCGAATAAGCAGGATTGCGGCCTTCAATCTTGGCCAGAACGGTCGCCTTTGCACCGTCGGTTACGCGGTTAAGACGCACCAATGGTGTCTTACCAATGGTTAGTGAGTTATCAGCAAAGTAAGTCATCAATATTCCTTAGTGCAAAAAATGGGTTTGATAGAGATCTTATGGGTTAAGGCGGGACTTGTAAAAGATGTAATTGTTATTTACTAACAATCTCAGCGTCTATAGATTAGGGTTTCTTAAAAAAGGTTACCAACAATACTAGTGTGAGCGCCACAAACCATAACAAGGACCATTCCGGAACTTGCAGACCCAAAATAGCTGGGAGCTTTGCAGAACATAAGCCGTCTGCCTTAAATAACCAAGGTAGGTTTTGTACAAATTGAAACTGATTAATCCAGGTTTCTAAAGGGTCTATTCCACAAGATTCACTTGGATGAGATAAAAGCCAAACATGATGCCCGGCTACTGCCACCCCATATCCAGCAGGTAATATTGCCAGACTATGAAACCACTTTCTCAACGGAGGAATGCCGGCAGCTAAAAGACATGAAATAGCGACACCTAAATAACCCACTCTTTGCAAAACACAGAGTGGGCATGGCAAAAAACTGACCCCCTGATACCCTACCTGCTGAAGAACAACAGCAAACGCCACCAAGCCAAAGCTTAGAAGCGATAAAAGTAAGTAATGGCTTTTTTTCATATCTAGATGATAGCTAATAGGCATAACTGAGCTAGTAAGTCGCTTCTTTATTACTAAAAGTCTGATCTATATCACTACAGAGTCCTATTTTTTGAGGGATTAGCCTCAATTTAGCGCCCTAAGAATGGGATAATCACCCTTTTGCTATCACCTAATTAATACGCTTTTATGGCCGCATACAACACCGAAACAGTCCTCACCGTTCACCACTGGAACGACACTCTATTTAGCTTTACTACTACTCGCAACAAAGGCTTACGCTTTCGTAGCGGTCACTTCTTGATGATTGGTCTAGAAGTTGAAGGTAAGCCATTGGTTCGTGCTTATAGCGTTGCCAGCCCAAACTATGAAGAGCATCTCGAGTTTTTAAGTATCAAGGTTCAAGATGGTCCTTTAACTTCACGCCTACAGAAGATTCAGGTTGGCGATCCGATTCTCGTCAGCGAGAAGTCTGTTGGCACCCTGGTGTTGGATGACTTAAATCCAGGTAAGCATCTTTACTTGTTTAGTACCGGTACTGGCCTAGCCCCCTTTATGAGCATCATTCGTGATCCAGAGACTTATGAAAAGTTCGAGAAGGTTGTGTTGATTCATGGAGTGCGTCTAGTAAGCGAGTTAGCTTATGCAGATTACATTCGCGATGAACTCACTCAAGATGAATTCTTGGGCGAGCTCATTCGTGAAAAACTCATCTATTACCCAACAGTGACACGTGAGGCTTTCAAACACACAGGCCGCCTCACTACTGCGATTGAATCTGGTCAACTCTTTAAAGATATTGGCTTGCCACCGCTTGATCCAGCAGTGGATCGCGCCATGATTTGCGGTAGCCCTTCTATGCTAAAAGAAACCTCTGAGATGCTTGATGCCAAAGGCTTTAAAGTCTCACCAAGCCTTGGTCAAATGGGTGACTATGTCTTTGAACGCGCTTTCGTAGAAAAATAATCAGTTTAGTTCTATATATCTAAAAGTCATTTAGATATCGCTATATATTCCTTGTGGATATATAGGCGGCTTGGTAAATTCGCCTTAACGAGATATTTACCAAGGAATTTTGATGTCCCCCGTTCGAGAGCATTACAACCCTGTAATCACCCAATTATTGCGTGAGCATGACCGACTCCCCCACGAAAAGGTCGCAGAGCGCAAAAGCTTTCAGCGTCAAATTCTATTTCTCATGAACGCCATCAAACTCGAAGAGTTTGAGCAGTCATTCGCCTAATTAGGGATATAGATCATGTTGCAATTTTTTCAAGACTCTTCCCAATTTATTATTTCTGGCGCCTTAGTGGGTTTGCTGGTTGGAATGACAGGCGTTGGCGGAGGATCGTTGATGACTCCTTTGTTAACAATTATTTTTGGCGTCGCTCCAACAACGGCGGTCGGAACTGATTTGGCATTTGCTGCTATTACAAAAGGCTTTGGTACTGCAGCACACCGCCTACATGGGAACGTACGCTGGGATATCGTCAAATTACTTTGCATTGGCAGCATTACTACTGCCATTATTTCTATATTGGCACTAAAGATCATTGGCCCCGTTTCAAAAAACTTTAATCACTTTATTAGCATCTCCATTGGCGTTTCCGTTCTATTAACTGCTGTTTCGTTACTGTTTAGAGCAAAGATCTTGAAATGGGTTCAAGCAAACCCAAATTTTTTACCCAGCGGCTCAAACTTAAAAGCAGCAACCATTGTTGTAGGTGCTGTAATTGGCGTTCTAGTAACAGTATCCTCAATCGGTGCAGGTGCAATTGGCGCAACCTTGATATTGATTCTGTATCCACATCTCAAACCTGCAGAAGTGGCTGGTACCGATATTGCCTATGCCGTTCCTCTTACTGCTCTTGCTGGAATAGGGCATTGGTGGCTTGGTAATGTTCACTTTGACTTGCTTTTTGGCCTCTTGCTGGGATCCGTTCCCGCCATCTGGCTGGGCGCAAGACTCTCAAGCACTCTTTCAGAGCGAACAACTAGAAATACCCTTGCCGTAACCCTATTTTTGGTTGGAATCAAGTTAGTTTCATCATGATTACTCCAGAATTTTGGTCCACTCCATTAAGCACCCTTACTCCTGCGGAGCTTGCCGAAAAGTCTGCCGTTTTAAAGCAGCGTTTAGCTGACATTTCCTCACGCTTCTCTGATGTTCGCTTTGCAACCAGCCTCGCTGCAGAAGACATGGTGGTTACCGATGCTATTGCTAAGGCTGGCGCCAAGATTAAGTTATTTACATTAGCGACCGGTCGCTTACACCAAGAGACTGTAGATATGGTGAAGACCACTGAAGATCGCTATAGCGTTTCGATTGAAAAGGTCTACCCTCAAGAAGGCGATGTTCAAGCTTTTATTGAGCAATATGGCATGAATGGTTTTTACGATGGTGAAGAGCCCAAGAAGGCTTGTTGTGGCGCGCGCAAGATTAAACCGCTTAATGCCGCATTACTTGGTGCGGATGCATGGATCACCGGCCAGCGTCGTGAACAATCTACTACACGCACTGAACTTAATTTAGAAGAGTTGGACGATGCAAGAGGTATCGCCAAATTCAACCCCCTGTTCGATTGGACTGAAGCTGATATCTGGGCCTATATCAAACAAGAAAACGTTCCTATTCATCCTCTGCACCTTAAGGGCTACCCCAGCATTGGCTGCGAGCCCTGCACCCGTCAGGTGAAGAAGGGTGAGGACATTCGCGCTGGTCGCTGGTGGTGGTTGCAAAGCGATAGTAAAGAATGTGGCTTGCACGTTAATAAATAATTCGAATTCAATATCAATACTTAGTAGAAATAACTTACAGAATGTCAGAACAAAAATTACTTGATGATCACTTAGATTGGCTTGAAGCCGAATCGATCTACATCATTCGTGAAGTGGTAGCCCAGTGCTCTAACCCGGCCATGCTGTTTTCTGGCGGCAAAGACTCCATTGTGATGTTCCATTTGGCGCGCAAGGCATTTCAATTTGGAGATCGCCCGGTGAAATTGCCTTTCCCAATTTTGCATATTGATACAGGCCACAACTACCCAGAAGTAATCGCCTATCGCGATGCTGTTGTAGAGAAAACTGGTGTGAAGTTGATTGTGGGTCACGTTGAAGACTCCATCAAAAAGGGGACTGTACGTTTACGTAAAGAAACAGATTCACGCAATGCTGCTCAAGCCGTTACCTTGCTAGAAGCCATCGCAGAGCATGAATTTGATGCTCTGATGGGTGGTGCACGTCGCGATGAAGAAAAAGCCCGCGCTAAAGAGCGTATCTTCTCCTTCCGCGATGAATTTGGCCAATGGGATCCTAAGGCTCAGCGCCCTGAACTCTGGAACCTCTATAACGCCCGCATCGCCAAAGGCGAGAACATGCGCGTATTCCCAATTTCTAACTGGACAGAACTCGATATCTGGCAATACATCTCACGTGAGAAATTGGAGCTACCAAGCATCTACTACACACACCAGCGTGAAGTAGTGAAGAAAAATAGCTTACTCGTTCCAGTAACGGATGTAACACCTAAGGCACCCGGGGATGTTAGTGAAGTTCTGAGTGTTCGATTCCGTACCGTTGGTGATATCAGCTGTACCTGCCCAGTCTTAAGCACTGCTGCAACTCCACTAGAGATCATTGCCGAAACCGCCATTACCGAAATCACTGAGCGCGGTGCAACCCGTATGGACGACCAAACTAATGAGGCCTCCATGGAGCGCCGCAAGAAAGAAGGTTACTTCTGATGACTATCAATCAAAATCAAAACGTTGTTCGCTTTATCACTGCAGGTAGCGTAGATGACGGCAAGAGCACTTTAATTGGACGTTTACTCTATGACACCAAATCCATTTTGGTGGACCAATTGGAGTCACTCTCCAAAACGAAACATGCACGCGTCACCTCATCTGATGCAGGCGTTGATTTGGCTCTCCTCACCGATGGCTTAGAAGCTGAACGCGAGCAAGGCATTACGATTGATGTGGCTTACCGCTACTTTTCTACGCCAAAGCGTAAATTTATTGTTGCTGATGCTCCAGGTCACGAGCAATACACTCGCAACTTAGTAACTGGTGCATCTCAATCTGATGTTGCAGTCATTTTGGTTGATGCAACACGCGTTGATCTCAACACCACTCCAGCCACTCTATTGGCGCAAACCAAACGTCATGCGGCGATTGTGCATTTATTGGGTCTGCGTCATGTGGTATTTGCCGTCAATAAGATGGACTTATATGAGTTTGACGAGAAAGTCTTCAATACCATCAAGATTGCGATTGAAGATCTGACTCAAAAAATTGGGTTACCAAAGCCAACTTTGATTCCAATCTCAGCTTTGCTCGGCGCGAATGTTGTTACTGCCAGCAAAAATACACCTTGGTATAAAGGGCCTACTCTTTTAGAGTGGCTTGAGAGTTTAGATACCAGCCCCGAGTCCG
This sequence comes from Polynucleobacter sp. JS-JIR-II-c23, assembly GCF_035011225.1. Taxonomy (NCBI): domain Bacteria; kingdom Pseudomonadati; phylum Pseudomonadota; class Betaproteobacteria; order Burkholderiales; family Burkholderiaceae; genus Polynucleobacter; species Polynucleobacter sp. JS-JIR-II-c23. The sequence continues at coordinate 1,644,627 of NZ_JAYGQT010000001.1, forward strand.
AAAAGCTAGCGCTCCGCTTCCCAGTCCAGTATGTTGCACGCCAAGATGGCAGTGCTTCCGATGACTTCCGTGGCTACCTTGGAGAAATAGAGTCCGGCAGCATCCGCAAGGGCCAAAAGATTAAAGTTCTGCCAAGCGGTTCTGAGGCAACTGTTACCGAGATTTATTTAGGCAATCGCTCAAGCGACAAGCAAACCAATGGAAACAATGCGGTGGAATCTGCTGAAACGGGTCAAGCGGTAGCTATTCAATTATCTGAAGATATTGATATATCGCGCGGCTCTTTATTTATTAGCGCTGAAGATAGTCATCCACCAGTATTGAGCAAGCAACTTTCTGCTGATTTATGCTGGTTAGATAGCGAACCACTCTCATTGAGTCGTAAATATGCTTTACGACACACCACCAATACCGTTAGTGCAAAAGTGAAGAACATTCAACAAGTTTTAGATATTCAAACCTTGTCTCAAGCTAGTGATGTGCATGCACTTTCCACCAATGAGATTGGCCGTGTTGATTTCATTCTGCAAAAACCAATTGTTGCAGACTTGTTTGATCAATCCCAGCGTACTGGTGCCTTTATCTTGATCGATGAAGCTACCAATCACACAGTGGCAGCCGGAATGATTCGTGAGGCCACAGCACAGTAATTGCTAAATCTGCATTAAGGAACAAAAGGCCTCGCGATGCGGGGCCTTTTCATTTACCAAAAAGAAAAGCCACCCCGAAGGATGGCTTAAAAGATTTTTTTGGAGGTACTACCTAAAGAATGAACTACGAATTCATATTAATCCTCTAGAAACCTCTGCCTTGTGTCATTTGCATGATTGCAGGCATTAATGCTTCATTTTGGTGCGTTAATGGTTCTCTTTGGCATGATTGATTGAGTATTTGGGGATTTCAATCACTAGATCCTGCTTTGCCACAATAGCCTGGCAAGACAAACGAGACTGAGGATTTAGCCCCCATGCACGATCCAACATATCTTCCTCATTCTCATCAGGAGGATTCAAACTCTGAAAGCCCTCTTTCACAATCACGTGGCAGGTAGTACAAGCACACACCATATCGCAAGCATGTTCAATTGGAATGTCATTCTCTAATAAAGCCTCACAAATCGACGTGCCCGGAGCAACCTCAACCACTGCGCCTTCAGGACAATACTCACTATGCGGTAGTACGACGATTTGAGTCATGATTCTTTTCTATTGGGTTCAGTTTGAATTTTTTGAATTCGTTCTTGGGTTATATATTTTTAAATCTCAGCAACATTCTTGCCAGATAAAGCCTTCTGAATACTAGCGTTCATCCGTTTTTGCGCAAAGTCATCGGTTGCTTTTGCTGCATGATCCACTGCTTTACGAACCACCGCGCTATCTGCTTCATCATTTAAGATCTTTTGAAGCGTTGCCATCTCTTGATCAATGACCTTCTGCTCATCTGCACTCAATAAAGCACGATCGCTTGTAAGCGCGGTCTGCACCGCATCTAGAAGGCGCTGTGCATTAACCTGCTCTTCACGCAATGATCTAGAAAGCAAATCTTCTTTTGCAGATGAAAAACCATCTTGCAGCATGCGAGTAATTTCGGCATCGGTCAAACCGTAGGAAGGCTTGATATCAATCGAGGCTTTTACGCCGGAGCCTTGCTCGGTTGCGCTAACTGAGAGCAATCCATCGGCATCCACCTGGAAGGTCACTCGAATACGCGCAGCACCTGCGGCCATCGCCGGAATACCGCGCAGCTCAAACTTACCTAAAGACCGACAGTCTTGAGCCAACTCACGCTCACCCTGGACTACTTGTATTGCTAGCGCAGTCTGACCATCTTTAAAGGTTGTGAAATCCTGTGCTCTAGCGACTGGAATCGGTGTATTACGTGGAATGATTTTTTCTACTAAGCCACCCATGGTTTCAACACCAAGTGATAACGGAATGACGTCCAAGAGCAACCATTCATCATCTTTACTTTGATTGCCGGCCAACAGGTCGGCTTGCATCGCAGCGCCTAAGGCGACTACCTGATCAGGATTTAAATTATTTAATGGCTGTGTGCCAAAGAGCTCACCAACTGCGCGCTGTACATTCGGCATACGTGTTGAACCACCGACCATTACTACGCCTTTAACATCCTCGGCTTTTAAGCCTGCATCGCGCAAAGCTTTTTTACAAGCCATCAAAGTCTTGGTTACTAAATTCTGAGTAATCTCAAAGAACTGTGCCTGGCTTACGCCAACATTGACCACCGTGCCATCAGCAAGGGTCTCATGAACGCGCGCCAGAGGGTTGTGACTCAACTGCTCTTTGGCGTGCTTACAAGCCTGCAAGAGCGTTGCATGATCATGAATCGATAGCGGTGGAAGCTTGGCTTGTTCAATTACCCAACAATACAAACGATGATCAAAGTCATCACCACCTAAAGCGGAATCACCACCAGTAGAAAGCACTTCAAAGACACCGCGACTCATACGCAGTATCGAGATATCAAATGTTCCGCCACCTAAGTCATAGACGGCATAGACGCCTTCTGAGGCGTTATCTAGTCCATAAGCAATTGCGGCAGCTGTAGGCTCATTCAGTAAGCGCAGCACTTCAATGCCTGCTAACTTGGCAGCATCTTTTGTGGCTTGACGTTGCGCATCATCAAAATAAGCGGGAACAGTAATTACTGCTCCCACGATTTCATCGGAGACAGAATCTTCTGCCAACTGACGTAAACGCGCCAGAATTTCTGCGGAAACTTCAATAGGACTCTTATCGCCAGCAACGGTTCTCAGCTTAAGCATTCCTGGCTGATCAACAAAGTCATAGGGAGCACTTTCAATATGTTCCACATCCAGCAAGCCACGGCCCATGAAACGCTTTACGGAAACAATCGTGTTCTTAGGATCAATTACGACGCTCTCAAGCGCCTCAAAGCCCGCTTGAGTTCTGCCATTTGGCAGATAACGGATGACTGATGGAAGTAGCTCTCTACCCTGCGCATCTGGCAAGACCTTAGGCAAGGCATCACGCACAATCGCTACCAATGAATTCGTAGTTCCCAAATCAATGCCCACGGCAATGCGGCGCTGATGGGGCGCTAACGATTTACCGGGTTCAGAGATTTGTAATAAGGCCATAGGAGATAGAGTTTAGCTTGATTGAGACTAGATTAAGGCCGCAATGGTGTCATCAAGTTCAACCGCAAACTTATCAATGAAAAGTAAACCACGTAGCAATTCTGCTGCGCGCTGATAATTTTTAGCCCCATCAATAGCCTGGGCGATTTCAGCTAGGGTATCTGCCTTTGATTCTTCTACCTCGGCCATCAAAGCCTCTAAAGCGGGCAAATCTTCCGCTTGTTCATCGAGACTTTCACGCCACTCCATCTGCCTCATCAAAAAAGCGGCAGGCATTGCAGTATTGGTTTCTAATTTTGCATCCACGCCATGAAGCTGGCAAATGTAAAGGCCGCGCTGAATCGGGTTCTTAAGAGTTTGCAATGCAGTATTGGCGAGGGTTGCCATTTGCATCGCAAGGCGTTGCTCTGCATCACTGCCACGAGCATGGCGATCAGGGTGCACTTCTTTTTGAATCGCCAGGTATGCCTGCTCTAGAGCAGGCAAATCGATTTTGAATTGCTGATTTAAACCAAAGAAGCGGAAGTAATCGTCAGACGCGGAAGGATTCGCCACAACCACACTCATCTTTTACGTTTGGATTTTGAAACTTAAATCCCTCGTTCAAACCCTCACGCACAAAGTCTAGCTCTGTACCGTCCAAGTAAGCCAAGCTTTTTGGATCTATAAATACCTTAATGCCATTGGACTCAAATACCTGGTCCTCAGCTGCAGGTTCATCAACATATTCAAGTTGATAAGCCAAGCCGGAGCAACCTGTTGTGCGCACACCCAAGCGCAAGCCACAACCTTTGCCGCGCTTTTCTAGGTTGCGATTTACGTGCGCAGCTGCTTTATCAGTTAAGGTAATTGCCATAGTTATCTACTTCTTTTTCTTTTTTACTCTTACTTCGCTGGATGCTTTTCTTTGTAATCCGCCACCGCTGCCTTGATGGCATCTTCAGCCAAGATAGAACAGTGAATTTTTACAGGAGGCAAAGCCAACTCTTCAGCAATGAGTGAATTCTTAATCTCTAGCGCTTGATCCAATGTCTTACCCTTAACCCACTCTGTTACCAGAGAAGATGAAGCGATCGCAGAACCACAACCATAAGTCTTGAACTTTGCATCTTCGATCACGCCTTGATCATTCACGCGAATCTGTAATTTCATTACGTCGCCGCAGGCTGGGGCTCCAACCATGCCGGTACCTACGCTGTCGTCGCCCTTCTCAAATGAGCCAACGTTGCGGGGATTTTCGTAGTGGTCGATGACCTTTTCGCTATATGCCATGGTATTTCCTCTTAAATTTCTTTATCTTTAAATATTTTTAGTGTGCAGCCCATTGAATCGTGCTGATATCGATTCCGTCTTTATACATTTCCCAGAGCGGAGATAACTCACGCAACTTAGCAATCTTTTCTTTTACTAACTTGATAGTGAAGTCTACTTCTTCTTCAGTCGTAAAGCGACCCAAGGTAAAGCGAATAGAGCTATGCGCCAACTCATCGTTGCGACCTAGGGCACGCAATACGTAAGAAGGCTCTAAGGATGCTGAGGTACAGGCTGAACCAGAAGAAATCGCTAAATCTTTCAACGCCATCAACATGGACTCGCCTTCAACATAGTTAAAACTAATGTTGAGGTTATGCGGAACACGATCATCCATATCACCGTTGACATAGACTTCTTCAATATCTTTCAAACCATTGAGTAAGCGATCACGCAGTCCACGAATACGATTATTCTCTTCGATCATCTCAACACGAGCAATGCGGAAAGCTTCGCCCATGCCAACGATTTGGTGAACAGCCAAGGTTCCAGAACGCATACCGCGCTCATGACCACCGCCATGAATCTGTGCCTCAATACGAATACGTGGCTTACGACGTACAAACAAGGCGCCAATACCTTTAGGGCCATAAGTCTTGTGCGCAGAAAAGCTCATCAAGTCCACCTTGATCTTTTCTAGGTCAATATCTACTTTGCCAGTTGCTTGCGCTGCATCTACATGCAAAATCACGCCACGTGAACGGCACAGCTCACCAATGGCAGGAATATCTTGCACAACACCAATCTCATTGTTGACATACATGACTGAAGCCAAAATCGTACCTGGCTTCATTGCAGCCTCAAGTTGAGCAAAATCAATCAAACCATTTGGCAACACATCCAAGTAAGTTACTTCGTAACCTTCGCGCTCTAATTCACGACAAGTATCTAAAGTTGCCTTGTGCTCGATTTTAACAGTGATAATGTGATTGCCACGATCTTTGTAAAAATGCGCTGCGCCTTTTAATGCTAAGTTAATACTTTCAGTGGCGCCGCTAGTAAAGACAATTTCTCTAGGGTCAGCATGTACCAACTGAGCAACTTCTGAACGCGCCCACTCAACCGCTTCCTCTGCAGCCCAGCCATAAGCATGACTACGGGAAGCCGCGTTACCAAACTGCTCACGCAGATAAGGCAACATTTTGTCGACCACGCGTGGATCAATCGGCGTTGTAGCTGAATAGTCCATATACACCGGGAAGTGCTTAGGGCTAAACATTGGAACCGGTTGCTTTGGAAGGTCTTGTGGTGCGTTCATGGTTTATTTATCGGTAGGTAATGCGTTATTAACTTTGTCGCGCCAAATTGAATACGGAATTCACTAATGGCGCCTTGGGCGCTACTTCTTTTTTAGCTGCAAGTGCTGTAGCAGGCTTATCTGCTTTAGAGCTTTCAACTTTAATTTTCTTTTGACGCATATCTTGAATCACAATGCCGCGCCCTTCTTGCTGATGAACTAAATCTTTTAAGCTCACCGAACTCAGGTACTCAACCATTTTGGAATTGAGATTGCTCCAGAGATCATGCGTCATACAACGGCCATGATTTTCTTCGTCGGTATGACAGTTACCTTTGCCACCACATTGGGTTGCATCGAGAGGTTCATCAACAGCAACAATAATGTCAGCCACACTCACCTCAGAGGACGGACGTGCCAAGGTGTAACCACCACCAGGACCACGTGTGCTCTCCACGATATTGAAACGGCGTAATTTGCCGAACAATTGCTCGAGGTAAGAAAGGGAAATCTTTTGTCTTTGGCTAATTCCGGCCAAAGTTACGGGGCCATGCGTTTCACGCAGGGCTAAATCAATCATTGCGGTTACTGCAAAACGACCTTTGGTTGTAAGTCTCATATGTCACCTTGGTAATGGATTGTTATGGACAGCTAACAGTCGGGCGGGTAATACCCGACCATTCCGCTCAACTTTACCATATAACCTAGCAAACTGCTCGGGAATTATCCCAAAAAACCTCAATGCAAGCCAGGAATTAGCTGATCAATCCTTAGACAGAGTCCCTAGACCTAGCCCCAAAGGCCATTTCCTTGACCTTTGTCAGCCTATCGCGGGTGCCGGCAGCCTTTTCAAACTCCAAATTCTTGGCTTCAGCGTTCATTTGCTTCTCCAGACGCTTAATTTCGGCCGCCAAGTCCTTCTCACCCATATCTTCATAGTGAGCCCGCTCCTGCTCAACCTGCATCTCCTGACGCTTCTCTTTGACGTCATAGACGCCATCAATGATGTCCTTAATGCGCTTTTGTACTCCCTTAGGCTCAATCCCATGAAGCTTATTAAAGGCAACCTGCTTAGTTCTACGTCTTTCAGTCTCCCCCATTGCGCGCTTCATGGAGTCGGTAATCCGATCGGCATACAAAATCGCTTTGCCACGAACGTTACGAGCAGCACGGCCAATGGTTTGAATCAAACTGCGCTCTGAACGCAAGAAGCCTTCTTTATCGGCATCCAAAATGGCCACGAGAGATACCTCAGGAATATCCAAACCTTCACGCAATAAATTAATACCGACCAATACGTCAAAGACCCCTAAACGTAAGTCACGCAAAATTTCTACACGCTCAACAGTATCGATATCGGAGTGAACATAACGCACCTTCACGCCATTGTCTGAAAGATAGTCTGTTAATTGCTCCGCCATTCGTTTCGTCAATACGGTAACCAGAACTCGCTCATGTACTTTGACGCGTGCATGAATTTGATCCAACAAATCATCAACCTGTGTACTTGCTGGTAATACTTCAATTTCTGGATCAACCAAACCAGTTGGTCTTGCTACTTGCTCGACTACTTGACCTTGATGTGTTTTCTCATAATCAGCTGGCGTTGCAGAAACAAAAATGGTTTGACGCATTTTGGTTTCAAACTCAGTAAATTTGAGTGGACGGTTATCCATCGCCGAAGGCAAACGGAACCCAAATTCCACCAAAGTATGTTTGCGAGATTTATCCCCGTTATACATGGCATTGAGCTGCCCAATCAGTACATGGCTCTCGTCGAGGAACATCAAAGCATCGTTAGGCAGATAATCCACTAACGTAGGCGGTGCCTCGCCAGGAGCGGCTCCGGAGAGGTGGCGAGAGTAATTCTCAATGCCCTTGCAGAAACCTAACTCATTAAGCATCTCTAAATCAAAACGCGTGCGCTGCTCAAGGCGTTGCGCCTCAACCAGTTTGCCATCCTTCACAAACTCATCTAAGCGAGTACGCAACTCCGTCTTGATGGTTTCAATTGCCTTTAAAACAGTATCGCGTGGTGTAACGTAATGTGAGCTTGGGTATACAGTAAAGCGTGGAATCTTTTGGCGAATCTTTCCAGTCAGCGGATCAAAAAATTGCAAACTCTCAATCACATCATCAAAGAGTTCAACGCGCACTGCTAACTCATTATGCTCAGCTGGGAAAATATCAATGGTGTCGCCACGCACTCGAAATACACCGCGCTTGAAATCGGTTTCGTTGCGGTCATACTGCATCGCAATGAGGCGCATCAAAATATCGCGCTGACTCATCTTGTCGCCAGGGCGTAATGTCATCACCATGCTGTGATAGTCGCCAGGATTACCAATGCCGTAAATTGCAGACACGGTCGCAACAATAATGACGTCTCGACGCTCTAATAAACTCTTGGTTGCAGACAAACGCATCTGTTCGATGTGTTCGTTAATAGAGGAATCTTTTTCGATGAAGAGATCGCGCTGAGGAACATAGGCCTCTGGCTGGTAGTAGTCGTAGTAGCTGACGAAATACTCAACGGCGTTTCTTGGGAAAAACTCCCTAAATTCACTATAAAGTTGGGCAGCCAGGGTCTTATTGGGGGCAAAAATGATTGCTGGACGGCCTGTTCTAGCGATGACGTTAGCCATCGTGAAGGTCTTACCGGATCCCGTAACCCCCAGGAGCGTCTGAAAGGTCAATCCATCCTCAACCCCCTCAACCAGGGCATCAATAGCCTGAGGTTGGTCCCCAGCAGGAGGAAATGGCTGATAGAGCTGATAAGGGGAGTCCGGGAAGGTTACAAATTTGGCTGGATCGAGGTCGTGGCCAGCCTCACCCAAGGGATCTGCCACAGGGGTTTTTGGCACTTCTTTTACTTCGGCTTTTGAACCAGTTTTGGGCAACTTAGGGGGCATCTCGGCTATCATTTCACCTGTGAGACTTCTTCACAGCGAATTTTGTACAAACAATGATTTTGCCGTTTTTCTTAGGAAATAGTTGATTCTGGCTTCAAAACCGACAATTAAACTGAATTTAACGTCAACAACCCATAAAACCGCCCCCAATTACCCTCTAACCATCACTTTCGACCTCAAATGACCCTGTTTGCCTCAGTCCAGCTAGCCCCTAAAGATCCTATTTTTGGCCTCACAGAAGCCTACGTTGCAGACCAGCGCGCTGACAAAGTAAATTTAGGTGTTGGCGTGTATTACACGGACGAAGGCAAGGTGCCACTTCTTAAGGCTGTGATTAAAGCTGAAGAGGCGATTGTTGCAAAGCACTCGCCACGTAGCTACATTCCAATCGAAGGACCAAACCCATATAACAGTGCAGTGCAAAATTTATTGTTTGGCGCTGACTCCGCACTTATTAAAGACGGTCGCGTTGTAACGGCCGAGTGTCTTGGTGGTACCGGCGCACTGCGCGTTGGTGCGGACTTCATCAAGCGCTTGAACCTCAATGCGCCTTGCGCGATTAGCAACCCAACCTGGGAAAACCATCGCGGCATTTTTGAATCTGCTGGCTTTGATGTTATCGAGTACACCTACTTCGATGGTAAAACTCGTGGTGTAGATTTTGACGGCATGGTGAAGTCTTTAGAGTCCTTCCCAAAGAACACTACCGTGTTGTTGCACGCTTGCTGCCACAACCCAACCGGCGCAGATATTACTGAAGCGCAATGGCGCCAAGTGATTGACATCTGCAAGAACAAAGGCCTCATCCCCTTCTTAGATATGGCCTACCAAGGCTTTGCTGATGGGATTGAGAAGGACGGCATTGCAGTTCGCCTCTTTGCTGATTCAGGGATGTCTTTCTTCGTATCCAGCTCTTTCTCGAAATCATTCTCGCTCTATGGTGAGCGTGTTGGTGCATTGTCTATCGTCACACAAAGCAAAGATGAATCGACTCGCGTGCTTTCACAATTGAAGCGCGTCATTCGCACTAACTATTCCAATCCTCCAACTCACGGCGCTGCCATTGCTGCGGCCGTTTTGAATTCACCAGAATTACGCAAACTTTGGGAAGATGAGTTGGCAGAAATGCGTGACCGCATTAAAGCGATGCGTCATGGCCTGGTTGAAAAACTCGTTGCTGCTGGTGTAAAGCAAGATTTTGCTTTTATCGAGAAGCAACGTGGCATGTTTTCTTACTCAGGCTTAACAGCTGAGCAAGTTGATCGCTTACAGAAAGAGGATGGCATTTATGCCCTCTCGACTGGACGCATTTGTGTTGCAGCCCTCAATACCAAAAATATTGATAAAGTGGCTAAAGCAATCGCCCGCGTATTGGCGTAATAAGCGGATACACTGAATTACCGGAGGTACCATGCTATATCAGTTACATGAGTTTCAAAAAGCCTTACTTCAACCAGTTAGTTCTTGGGCACGTGCTGCTTCAGAAGCTTTTATTAATTCTTCCAACCCCGCCTCTAAGGTGCCAGGTTCAGACCGATTGGCTGCTAGCTATGAACTCCTTTATCGCTTAGGTAAGGACTATAAAAAACCGGAGTTTGGTATTCGCTCTGTTAAAGCACATGGTCACGAAGTTGCGATTCATGAAAGAACGATCATCGCAAAACCTTTCTGTAATCTGATTCGTTTTAAGCGCTTTTCTGATGATGTCGAAACCATCAAGAGCCTCAAAGAAGACCCAACCGTACTAGTTGTTGCTCCAATGTCTGGTCACCATGCCACTTTGCTGCGTGACACAGTACGCACCCTCTTGCAAGACCATAAGGTTTACATCACCGATTGGATTGATGCTCGTTTGGTACCGATTGAAGATGGTGACTTTGGTCTTGATGACTATGTTCATTACGTGCAAGAATTCATTCGCACCATTGGCGCTAAAGATTTACATGTGATCTCCGTTTGCCAACCTACCGTTCCAACTTTAGGCGCAATCTCATTGATGGCTTCTGCTGGTGAAGCAACGCCAGCCTCCATGATTATGATGGGCGGCCCAATTGATGCACGCAAGTCACCAACTGCGGTAAATAACCTAGCGGATCAGAAGTCCTTTGAGTGGTTTGAGAGTCACGTGATTTATAACGTGCCTCCTAACTATCCAGGCACTGGTCGTCGTGTTTACCCAGGCTTCTTGCAACACACTGGCTTTATCGCCATGAACCCACAGAACCACTTACAGTCTCATTGGGATTACTTCCAAAACTTAGTGCGTGGCGACGAACAAGATGCGGAATCACATATTCGTTTTTACGACGAGTACAACGCAGTATTGGATTTGGACTCTAAGTTTTATCTCGACACTATTAAGACTGTTTTCCAAGACTACTCATTGCCGAATGGCACTTGGGAAGTTTCTGGTGAGCTTGTAAAACCACAAGATATTAAAAAAACTGCCCTCCTCACCATTGAAGGCGAGCTTGATGACATCTCTGGAAGTGGTCAGACGCGCTCTGCACATGCTTTGTGCGCAGGCATCCCAAAGCAGGATAAGGATCACTACGAAGTGATGGGTGCAGGTCACTATGGCATCTTTGCTGGTCGTCGTTGGCGTGAGAAGGTTTATCCAAAGATTAAGACGTTTATTCGTGAGCATCAAAACACGAAGAAAACTGCTACACGGACTACCAAGTCTGCATAAATTAAGGGCTCTTCGGAGCCTTTAATTTTAAGAAGAATGCAATCAGCCATTTCCATGAGCCAAGCCAATAACCTCATCGACCAACTTGAGGATATTCTTCCGCAAACCCAATGCACTAAATGCGGCTATCCAGATTGCCGTGGATATGCCCAGGCAATGGCCTCTGGTGAAGCGCTCCCAAATCGCTGCCCGCCTGGTGGGGTTGAGGGTATTGAGCGCCTGAGCAAGGTTCTGATACCCATATACCCCCAAGATGCATTTGAGCTTCATCCAACCATAGATCCAGAGTGTGGAGTTGAGCGCCCCAGACCAGTTGCTTTTATAGACCCGCAAAAGTGTATTGGCTGCACACTCTGCATTCAGGCATGCCCTGTTGATGCGATCGTTGGCGCCTCTAAACAAATGCATGTGGTTCTAACTGAGTGGTGTACTGGTTGCGATCTTTGCATTCCGCCCTGCCCGGTTGATTGCATCAGCATGATTGATGTCACCAAAAATAAAACTGGCTGGGATGCTTGGTCCCAAGAGTTGGCAGATATTTCCCGTCAGCGCTATCACGATCGAGAAATCAGACTAGATAGAGAACAAAAAGATAATGATGGTCGCCTGGCCAAAAAGGCTGCCGCGAAACTAACTGCAGTCAATGCAGAAAGCCCTTCATCTGCTGATGAGTTAAAAGAACAAGAGCGTAAGCGTGCCATCATTGCAGCAGCAATTGCGCGAGCCCAACAAAAGAAATGATGAATCTAGAAAAGCGTCGTGCTTTTTTTGAGCAACTCAAAGCAAACAACCCCAGCCCAAAAACGGAGTTGGAATACAACTCGCCATTTGAGTTATTAATTGCAGTATTACTATCAGCACAAGCAACCGATATCTCAGTCAACAAGGGAACGCGCAAGCTCTACAAGGTGGCCAATACCCCGCAAGCCCTTTTAGATCTTGGCGAAGAAGGTGTCAGGCCCTATATTCAGCATATTGGCTTGTTTAACTCTAAAGGCAAACATATTCAGGAAACCTGTCGACTGCTCCTAGAAAAACATGGGGGAGAAGTTCCTCAAACACGTGAAGAATTAGAAGCTCTTCCAGGTGTTGGCAGAAAAACAGCCAACGTCATCCTCAACACCGCCTTTGGACAAATCGCCATGGCTGTGGATACTCACATTTTTAGAGTATCTAACCGAACAGGCCTAGCGCCAGGCAAGGATGTGCTCAAGGTAGAACAGCAATTACTTAAGCGTGTGCCAAAAGAATACCTGTTAGATGCACATCACTGGCTAATTCTGCATGGTCGATATACTTGTGAGGCACGCAACCCTGATTGCGCACAATGCATCGTAGAGCCCCTATGCGGCTTTAAACAAAAGACTGGTAAAGGAAAAGTTCGTGGCGATATTTAATCCAACCCGTGAAGAAGTGCGTCGCTTTTTCTGCGATACCTGGATAAAGAAGACCGAGAATCATATCCTTGACCCCATGGAGACATTGGCAAGCGATTGGATGGTTGAGCATCCTGAATATCACGACTTACTTGCCGATCCAGAAGGCGCCCTAAGCCAAGATTACACGCCAGAACGAGGCGAAACCAATCCATTCCTGCATCTATCAATGCATCTGTCAATCAGTGAGCAGATCTCAATAAATCAGCCGCCAGGAATCAAAGAAATCGCAGACAAACTATCGCAAAAACTCGGCTCAGTACATGAAGCACAACACGTCATGATGGAATGCCTAGGGCAAGTGATGTGGGAGGCGCAGCGTGAAGGTCAGCCACTCAACCCAGAGAAGTATTTAGAAGCCCTTAAAAAATTAGCTTAATCCTCTTTCATATTGGCGCGCTTTACTATTGGCTCTAGTCTAGCTTTTTCATCCGCGAGGAATTTAGTAAAAGCAGCTCGAGTTCCAGGTGACGGTTCAATGCCCTGTGGCGTTAGACGGCTTTGAACAGCAGCGGTCTTCAGGCCTGCATTAATTGCTTGATTCATTTTCTCCAAGATAGCATCAGACGTTCCCTTAGGAGCAAAGACGCCCGCCCAGTGTCCAATCAGAACCTCGGGGTATCCCTGCTCTTTGGTTGTTGGAACATCAGGCAGAGCAGCAATTCTTTTATTCCAGGTGGAAGCAATTGCTTTTAATTTGCCGCCTTGAATCTGCGGAATGACAACAACGCTTGCCTCTGAGGTTGCATCAACTTGATTGGAGATAACGGCTACCATTCCTTCGGAACCGCTCTTGTAAGGAATGATTTCATATTTACCGCCTGCTTTTACTTTCAACATCTCCGCTACGAAGTGCGGGGTACTCCCGGTACCGGCAGTCGAAAAGTTAAGCCCCTTAGGATCTTTGGCCAGCACCAGCAAATCCTTCATATTATTAATTTTGGAGTCTGCTGAAACGACAATAATAGATGGGCTTATAGCAAGCATCCCAACGGGCACTAAATCGCCTTCCTTGTATGGCATGGATGGCTTAATCATTGGGTTAGTAACGATTCCACCGGCACTTACAAAGAAGGTATAGCCATCTGGCGCGCTCTTTGCAACAAAATCTGCGCCCAATATAGATCCAGCGCCTGGTTTATTTTCTACGATGATTGGTTGACCTAGTTGCTTAGATGCAGCCTCAGCAACCACTCTAGCAACAGTATCGTTAGCACCGCCAGGACCAAACCCAACTACAAATTTAATGGGGTGATTAGGCCAAGGATCCGCAGCAAACGCCGATCCAAATACTAAAGATAAGAATGTAATCAGAACAGCTTTAGCAAAACACTTCATTTATATAATCCTTATCCTACCAAGGTAATGCTGGCAACACCGGTTTTAATCCAGCCTTTTGAATCGTTGCAACTGCTTTTTTTGAAGCTAAATACTTGATCAAGTCTTTTGATGCAGCGAGATTCTGTGTATCGCTAGTAATGCCTGCAGAAAATAGCACTGTCTTTTGCGCTTCTGGCGGCAACTCACCAATAAAGTCTACCCCAGGAATAGGCAGCAACTCACTTACTTGCTGAAAGCCCAAGTCAGCATCTCCTCTGGCTACAACTGAGGCAACTCTCTCGCTATAAATTTTTCGTGCAGTTTTACCCATCTGCTCGGAGATTCCCATTTTTGGGAAAAGTTCAGTTGATAAATAAACGCCGCTAGCACTTGCTGAATAAGCAACCGACTTCGCGTTTAATAGAGCCGACTTCAATCCATTCATAGTGCTGATATCAGGCTTTGGTGCACCTGCCTTGACTACCGCACCCATGACCGAAGCAACTAAATCAGCCTTGGTCCCCGATTGAACAGTCCCGCTCTTTACAAAGCCATCCAATGCAGGTGCAGCCAAAATTAAGACATCAAACTGCTCGCCTCTAGCCAGTCTCGATGGAATTGAGTCGGGTGCAGCGCCCATTGACGACCCATATGAAATGATGACTTTATTGGGGGATTGCTTTTCATATTCAGGGGCTAGATCTTTTAATGCTTCAGCAAAGGCACCGGATGTAATTACCTGAATATCAGCCGCATAAGAAAGGCTCACCAGCAAAACATTAATTGCTAGTATTAAAGAGGTGCAAAATAATTTACGCATGAATTTAAAATGAAAAAGAATAATCGTAGCATTAAATGAGGATAGTAGTTCATTGGCACGCACTACCTCTGAGGCCTCCATTAAATCTTCCAATCCAGTCCCAAAAATTCTAGGATGATCGATTTTCTGCCAGCAATGAACCTCCCTATTGCTTAGGTACGCGTTTTAACGGCGGTCTAGATTACAGCACTCAACGATTGAACTATTCTAGATATGTTTTATTACATGGAATTGGTCAATGCCACAATGTCGCCAGTCCAAAAACTATCTTTAGGAAATAATGCATTTCAGCGAGGACTGAGTCAGCCTGAGAAGCGCTGACTCAATAGTGCTTAAGGTAATTTTTCTACCGCCGCACCTAGAAAAGATATTGTCGGAGGATTGAATGAATAGCCATATGTGTTTAATATTGAGCTAGCGGGCTTTCAAGATCGCGTTATTACTATTACACCGACCCGCGTTGGAGACGACTATGTTTAGACTTAATTTTGTTAGACGTGCATGTTTATTTAGTGCTGCCTTATTTGTAGCCCCCATATTGGCGAGTCAATCAGCCCTCGCCCAACCCTTTCCTAATAAGCCGATCAAAATTATTGTGACTGCGGCTCCAGGCGGAACGACCGACATTGCCTCGCGTGCGCTGTCTGATATTCTAGGTAAAGAGCTTGGTCAGACCGTGATTGTGGAAAATAAAGCGGGTGGAGCAGGCATTATTGGCATTCAAGCGCTACTTTCCGCGCCAGCAGATGGTTATACGATAGCGATGGGTAATATTGGTCCAAATGCGATCAACTACAGTCTCTATAAAAATCTCCCATACAAAATGGAAGATATGGAGCCGATAACGATTGTGATTGCCAATCCAAATGTATTGGTAGTTAATCCAGAGGTTCCCGCTAAAACGGTAGCCGAGCTTGTGGCATTAGCCAAAGCGAATCCCGGCAAGTATTCGTTTGCATCATCTGGCCGCGGTCAGTCAATCCATATGTCCGGGGAGCTGTTCAAAACACAGGCTGGCATTGACATTATTCATGTGCCCTATAAGGGAGCCGGCCCCGCACTGGCAGATCTACTGGCTGGCCAGACTAGTATGATGGTAGACAATCTACCCAGCTCTATGCAATACATTAAAGCTGGAAAATTACGCGCTTTAGCGGTTACCAGCAAAAATCGCGTTGCGGAGTTGCCTGATGTTCCCACAATGATTCAATCAGGCTATCCCAACTTTGAGGTAACCGCTTGGTTCGGCCTATTCGCACCTGCCGGCACCCCCAAACCTATCATTGATAAGCTCTACCTAGCTGTTAAGAAGGCGCTAGAAACTCCAGAAATCAAGCAGCGCTGGAAAGATCTAGGTGGCTGGGCTGTGGGTGATACACCAGCCAATACCAAAATTTTTATTGCTGCAGAAAAGAAGAAGTGGGAGTTAGTTGCTCAACAGGCGAAAATTGAAGCTGAATAATTTGAACTGTACTTAGCCGCGGTAAAAACCAATAGGGGGACTCATAGTGGTCCCCCTATTGGTTTCTGAGGGAATGTAGTCAGCTTTCCTAGCTTATTAAGTTAAGCCAAGGGCTCAAATAGATGTGTCTTCTGACCGTCCTGAGTTTCTTGGAATACTACCCGAACCTTTTGCCCAATGCGAATTGCATCAAAATCACAATTGCATAAGTGCGTCAGCAAAGAGATGCCTTCTTTAAGAAGAACATAGGCCATTGCAAAAGGAACTTCTACTCCACGCCTCATGACCGTGTATGAATAGATTTCACCAACACCTTCGGAATCAAGCCATGCAGTGTCATTACCGCCGCAGTGAGGGCAAATTGTTCGGGGGTAGTAGTGCACTTCCTTGCAAGAGTTGCACGCTTTTAATACCAGCCTACCATCTTGGGCTGCTTGCCAAAAAGCCTGATTTTCTGGATTAATGATTGGACTAGGCAGACGATGAACCACTTGATTTCCTTTTAACATTACAACCTCCCCATAATAAGAGTTGCGGCACCATGACGTGTCCCTAGGGCGCCGCCAATACCGGATGCCAAAGCAAATTCAAGATTAGGCACCTGCACCGCAGGATGAGCCTCACCCCGGAGCTGTCTTACTGCCTCGATAACCTTGGTCATGCCGCCACGATTTGCGGGGTGGTTATTGCAAAGGCCCCCGCCATCGGTATTAAAAGCCAGCTTCCCCCTCCCGGAAATCAACTGCCCATCCTCAACAAAGCGACCACCCTCGCCTTTTTTACAAAACCCCAGATCCTCAAGTTGAATCAGAACGGTAATAGTGAAGCTATCGTAAATGGATGCATATCGAATCTGGTCAGGCGTTAACTTCGCCTCCTCAAACGCACGCGGGGCAGCCCATGCTAAACCGGAATAGGTTAAATCAACCTTACCACCCATTTGGCCTTTGGTGGACTCGCCAGCGCCCATCATCGTAATCACAGGCTTCTTCAATGTTTTAGCAATATCAGGATGTACCACTACTAGAGCACCACCACTATCGGTGACCACACAACAATCTGCACGGTGTAATGGATCTGCAATCATTGGAGAATTCAAGACATCTTCAACAGTTAAAACGTCTTTTAATAACGCATTGGGATTGTGCTGTGCATGATGCGAAGCAGCCACTTTAATCCAGGCCAGTTGCTCACTAGTAGTTCCGAATTCATACATATGGCGCATGGCACACATGGCATAAGTATTTAATGGTGCCGGGGAATACGGTTTTTCAAAAGCAAAATCTGGAGCGCTAGCATATTGACTACGCACTTGGGTGCCACTAGAGCCCTCTGACTTTGGGCGGCCGGCCAAAGTAATTAAGGCTACACGACATTGCCCAGCACTGATAGCTCGAGCCGCATGATTTACATGAGTTAAATACGACGATCCGCCTGTATCAGTTGAATCCAAGTAACTTAAGTTCTTTAATCCCAAGTAATCAGCCATTGAAACAGGCCCCATTCCTGGAGCATCGCCCGCACAAAAATAGCCATCAACATCGTTTAATGTCAAACCAGCATCTTGTAGAGCGCCATGGGCAACTTCAGCATGCAATTGAGCAACCGTATGATTGGGGGCAACCCGAAGGGGATGCTCATAAATTCCAGCGATACAGGCATTTTTAGAAAAAGACATAGACTTTCCTTAGGGATAAATAGACTACTCAATGGTAATTTTTGATTGCAGAATTAATTTTTGCCAACGTTCAATTTCGCTTTTAATCAATCCAGAAAATTGCTCTGGCGTTCCTGGCATTGGGTCAGCGCCCTGTGCAATTAATTTATCTTTAAATTTTGGATCCGCCAAAATACTTTGTAATTCTTTATTCAAGCGATTACGGATGCCTACCGGTAAATTTGCCGGGGCTAGTAATCCATACCATGTGGCCATTTCATAACCAGGCAAACCGGATTCAGCAATCGTTGGGATACCTGGGGCAGCAGCAGATCGCTTTGCAGTGGTAACACCTAAAGCACGCAGATTACCGGCCTTTACCTGCGGTACAGCACTCGGCAAATTTGGGAAACTCATATCAACCTGCCCCGAAATAACATCAGGCATTGCACTACCAGTCCCCTTATAAGGTATGTGAATCATCTCAATCTTAGCCATCTTTTCAAATAGCTCAGCCGAAAGATGCACAGAGGTACCACTACCGCTAGAAGCAAAGGTTAGCTTGCCCGGATTAGCTTTAGCCGCACTAATGACATCGGCAACAGATTTATAAGGCGAATTCAGCGGCACTACTAACATATTAGGGGCGGAAAATACTCCGCCAATTGCCGTGAAATCTTTAATTGGGTCATAGGGCAATTTTTTATATAGAGATGCATTGACCGCATGCCCAATCGATGGAAAATAAATCGTGTATCCATCGGGGGCAGCTCGTGCGACCATTTCTGCAGCAATGTTTCCATTTGCCCCAGCTCTATTCTCAACAATCACAGGTTGTCCAAGTCGAGTGGAAAGCCCCTCCGCCAAAGCGCGACCAACAGTATCAGCAGAACCGCCGGGAGAAAAACCAACAACTAGGTGAATCGGCTTACTGGGATATACCCCCTCTTGATTCGCCGCATGGAGAGTAGAAATACTCACACCCAATAGTAGCGACTGCAAAATCAGAGAAATAAAGATTCGGCTCATTGCCTTGCATTCAACAGTGGGACCCCGCTGATTTCTTGCAGCTCCTCAAAACTCAATTCATCCACCCAATCTACTGCACGCAATCCACTTGGCGTCACTTCGATAGTTGCTAAGTCGGTATAGATGCAATCTACTGCAGCAAGGGCAGTTAGCGGATATGTGCATTCCTGAACCAACTTGGAATGACCTGATTTAGTCAGATGCTCCATCATCACAAACAACTTCTTGGCACCTAAAGCCAAATCCATGGCACCGCCCACTGCTGGTATAGCCATTGGGTCGCCAGTTCGCCAGTTAGCAATATCACCCTTTACCGAAACCTGAAAAGCCCCTAAGACACAAATATCAAGATGTCCACCACGAATCATTACGAACGAATCAGCGTGGTGACAAATCGACGCACCAGGAAGCATGGTTACTGGCTGCTTACCTGCATTCACTAATTCCTCATCAATGTCATCGCCAGTAGCTAAGGGCCCCATCCCAAGCAAACCATTCTCGCTATGCAACAAGATCTCACGATCCTCTGGCAAGTAATTGGAAATAGTCATTGGCTGGCCAATGCCTAAATTCACGCTAGCGCCATCAGGAATATCCTGAACAATCCTCTTAGCAATATCTGCTGTTGAACGTTTTTTGATTTTAGAAAGATCAATCATGATGACGCCTCCACTTTCACAACACGCTTCACAAAGATTCCGGGTGTCACAATGTTTTCTGGATCAAGCTTTCCAAGCTCAATCACTTGATTTACCTGAGCAATAGTGCAAAGTGCCGCTGTAGCCATAATTGGACCGAAATTTCTGCCGGTGGCATGGTAAGTGAGATTACCCCAGCGATCACCCTTATCGGCCTTAATTAATGCGTAATCTGCCTTAATAGCCTTCTCAAAAATATGATTAACGCTATCTATTTCACGAATATCTTTATCCTTGGCCAGCTCAGTACCAAAACCAGTAGGCGTATAAAAACCACCAATACCAGCACCACCAGCACGAATCCGTTCGGCCAGAGTTCCCTGTGGAACAAGCTCTAATTCAATCTTGCCAGCACGATAGAGATCATCGAATGCACCAGACTCTGGCTGACGAGGGAAAGAACACACCATTTTTCTGACGCGCCCAGCCCCTATCAATTTAGAAATTCCCACTCCTGAGTTACCCGCGTTATTACTAACTATGGTCAAGTCTTTAGCGCCTTGTTCATGGAGCGCATCCAATAAAAAAATGGGTAGGCCGGCACCACCAAATCCAGAAACGAGGATAGTCGAACCATCAGCGATATCTCGCAAGGCCTCAACTACGCTAGGCATTATTTTTTGAATCACAAAAGTCTCCGTCTATTTTTATTATAAGTACTGCTATTTGGCTTTTGAGCCAAATCACCACTTTAATATAATCCTGAAATTGCCACCCGAATTGCCGGCGGCAATTCAAGCGCTCTTTGCCTTCTCGCAGCCAGTATTACATTTGATGTTTGCTGCGTTTTTACTGACCATATTGACCCGGGAAAGAAGGCATCATCGACATATCTCGGAATGACATGCCAATGAATATGTGGAACCGCATTCCCAAGAGCAGCAAGATTAATCTTATCGGGCTGCATGACGTCGCGCATTACCTCCTCTACAGCAAACACAAGGGCCATTAAATGCTCCCGCTCGCCATGGGTAAGGTCGGTCATCTCAGCCACATGGCGATTCCAAATCACCCTGCAGAATCCAGGTAGATCAGCATCATTTACCAAGATGACTCGACAGTCATCTCCACGCCATATGAGTTGACCCTCTTCGGGCTTGAGTTTGTCTTTACAGAGTACGCAATTAGTCATCTGAAGAATGTAAACGAAAACGGCACCTAAGTCACCCTTGTGGGGTCATTTAGGTGCCGCGGCAGTATGGTGCCACTGCTTACAACGTACTACTTAGGGATTCTTAATGGAACTGCTCTTCTTCAGTAGAACCCGTTAATGCCGTTACAGAAGACTTGCCACCTTGGATAACAGTCGTTACATCATCGAAGTAACCAGTACCAACTTCCTGCTGATGTGAAACGAATGTGTAACCACGGTCACGAGCAGCAAATTCTGGCTCTTGCACTTTCTCGATGTATGCAGTCATGCCGCGCTGCATGTAGTCTTGAGCCAAGTCGAACATGTTGTACCACATAGAGTGGATACCGGCCAATGTGATGAACTGATACTTGTAACCCATTGCACCTAATTCACGTTGGAATTTAGCAATAGTTGCGTCATCTAAGTTCTTCTTCCAGTTGAAAGAAGGTGAGCAGTTGTAGGCCAACATCTTGCCTGGGAACTTCGCACGAATTGCTTCAGCAAATTGACGAGCAAAATCAAGATCAGGGGTACCAGTTTCACACCAAACCATGTCGGCGTAAGCAGCATATGCCAAACCACGTGAGATCGCTTGATCCAAGCCTTTGCGTGTTTTGTAGAAACCTTCTGGTGTGCGCTCGCCTGTCAAGAATGGCTTGTCATTCGCGTCATAATCAGAAGTCAACAAGTCAGCGGCTTCAGCATCAGTACGGGCCAAAATGATAGTAGAAACACCCATCACATCAGCAGCCAAACGTGCAGAGATCAACTTCTGAACTGACTCAGCAGTAGGTAACAATACCTTACCGCCTAAGTGACCACACTTCTTAACGGAAGATAATTGATCTTCAAAGTGAACGCCAGCAGCGCCCTGCTTGATCAGTGCTTTGCTTAATTCAAATGCATTCAATACACCACCGAAACCAGCTTCAGCGTCAGCAACGATTGGGGCAAAATATTCAATATAACCAGCGTCGCCTTTGTTGATACCTTTAGCTGTTTGAATTTCATCAGCACGTTGGAATGAGTTATTAATACGCTCAACCATTTTAGGAACTGAATCTACTGGATACAAAGATTGGTCTGGATACATGGCTGCATAAGAGTTACCATCGGCAGCAACTTGCCAACCCGACAAGTAAATTGCTTGTACGCCAGCTTTAACCTGTTGCATTGCTTGACCACCAGTCAAGGCACCTAAACAGTTTACGTAGGCCTCGTTGTTTACCAATTCCCAAAGACGCTCAGCGCCATGCTTAGCTAAAGTGTGCTCAATCTTCAATGAACCACGAAGACGTACTACGTCCTCGGCTGTATAGCCACGAGTAATACCTTTCCAGCGTGGATTGGTATCCCAGTCTTTTTGTAGTGCTGCGATTTCTGCTTTGCGATCTGCCATGTTTTTCTCCCTAAGTTAAACAAGTACTTCAAAATTTGAGGATCTTTAAGACCCATTCAAGTCTTATGTCTTATATAAGAGTTTAGACAGTTCAAAAAAGCAATCAAGGGAAATTTATGATATTTTTAAAAATATTTAGTTATTTAAATTCAATAACTTATATTTGTATTTTTACTATGTGAAATAGTTATTCACTGCTTGGAATGAAAAGATCAACCGCATACTGCACTGCATTTTACGCAGCGTAATGACATTTCATATTATGAAAAATATAGATTTTGTGGGTTGGAGCAAAGAATTCGATTGCGTAGTGCTTCAGCGGGCGCATATAACGCAAGACTTTCAAGTAGCTGCGCTACTGATGGCATAACACCCCAATTAGCAACATGCGGCCAATCGGAGCCCCATACACATCGCTCAGGTGCGGCATCAATTAATGCTTGTGCATAAGGAACCACATCTTCATAAGGAGGCGCTTGATCAGTTAAACGATAGGCGCCCGATACTTTGACCCATGCCCTCTCTCGTACCAAATCAACGAGCGCTTTAAAACCAGGCGAATCCAAACCAACAGAAGCTCTTAAGTAGCCCATGTGATCAATCATTAATATGGACTTTAACTTCTGCATACGCGGCATTAGCATTGGAAGATCATTTGCATCTAACAAAAATTGAATATGCCAACCCCAATCTCTTGCTAGAGCATCGCACTCTTCAAGCTTCGAAATATCTAAGCCACCTCCAGAGAACATGAGGTTCATACGAACACCAACTACACCAGCATCCTTCATCTTTTGATAATAAGAATCTACTTGACCAAGGAGCGGCACAGCAACCCCACGCAATCGCTGCGGATGATTCCTTAACGCCTTAAGCATAGGCTCATTGTCTTGGCCATTCACGCTAACTTGAATCAGCACACCGTAGGTCATACCAACCTCATCAAGCATTTGAATATATTGCTCTTCGGTTGCCTCTGGAGAGGTGTAGGAACGATCAGGTACAAAACTGGCTGCGCTAATGACATGCGCATGCGTATCCACTGCGCCGAAAGGCATCTTAAAAGAAAAGGGACCACCCTGATGATCGGGCGGTCCTGGGCAAAACGGAATTTCTTTTGGTGACACAGAGAAGCCGTTAATTAGCCTGCAATTCGCGTCCTTTGGTTTCAGGAAGAATCACAGCAGCTATAAAGAAAACACCATAAGCAATCACAGCAAAGATTGCAATCGCCATGGCTAATCCATACTGAGCCGAGAAATAACCAACCAAAGCGGGGAATAAAGCACCAATACCGCGGCCAAAGTTATAGCAAAAGCCCTGACCAGATCCACGCAAACGAGTTGGAAAGAGTTCAGTCAAGAATGCGCCCATGCCTGAGAAATAACCGCTGGCAAAAAAACCGAGGGGGAAGCCAAGCCACATCATCATCTCGTTCGTAATTTCTAACTGGGTGTATGCCAAGACTAAAACAATTGCACCCAGCGAGAAAGTCATAAAGAGTTTTCGACGACCAAAGCGGTCAGCCATCCAAGCACCAACTAGATAACCAACAAAGCTTCCAACAATCAGGAATGCCAAATAACCGGTAGAGCCAACCACTGTTAATTTACGCTCAGCCTTTAGAAAGGTTGGTACCCAAGTAGTAATTGCGTAGTAACCACCTTGCGCACCCATGGTTAACAAAGATGCCAAGATTGTGGTTTTCAAGATACCCGGTTTGAAAATCTCAAAGATTGATGGTGAGTCACCAGCTGCTACAACTTTTTCACGAGCAATCTTCGCAATCTCAGGCTCCTCTACATTACGACGGATGTAGAGTAAGAGTAATGCAGGGAAGAAGCCCACAACAAACATTGCGCGCCATGCCATATCAGCAGGAAGCAAGCTAAACATAATAGCTTGCAGGAGTACAGCAGCGCCCCAACCTACCGCCCACGCGGATTGCACACTTCCTACAGCGCGACCACGATATTCAGCACGAATCGTCTCGCCCATCAGTACCGCACCAGCTGCCCACTCACCACCGAAACCAAAACCCAAGAGTGCGCGAGCAATCATGAGCTGGTTAAAGTCTTGCGTGAATGCGCAAATTAAACTGAAGCTAGAGAACCAAAGAATGGTGAACTGAAGAGTGCGTACGCGACCGATTCGATCAGCTAAATAACCCGCAAACCATCCACCAAATGCAGAAGCCAATAAAGTACCTGTTACAGCCAGGCCGGCCATACCACGGTCAACCTGCCATACTGCAATAATGGTTCCAATCACCAAGGGGTAAATCATGAAGTCCATGCCGTCTAATGCCCAGCCTAAGAAACAACCCCAAAAAGTTTTCTTTTCCCTGGGGTTCATGACCTTATAAAAACCAGTCAGACTGGTATCTTGTTGTTGACTCATTTTGTCTCCTTTATTTTTTAGGCTTTAAATTAATGAATGAGTACCATCTTTATAACCCAATTATTCCCGCTAAAGCACATACTAGAGAAAACCCCTAAGACTCCATCATGATGCATTGCACACTAATTGGCGACCACAGCATATTGATTGATTTCTCCAAATCATCAGATGCCTTAAAAGATATTCATGAGCTAAGCAAGCTACTGTTAGCCAACAAACCCTTATGGGCCGCTGAAATCGTTCCTGGTCTAGATTCGCTGGTCATCCAATTGCAATATACGCATGAAGGACCAAATCTAACGCGTCAACAAGCATTTGCAGAACTAGAGAAAATTCAGCATCAGCTGGCAAAACAAAAGAAGCGCTCAACTTATCCGGCTAAGATTCACCGGATTCAAGTTTGTTATCACCCTGATGTTGCGTTAGATCTACACGCCATTGCTAAGGCCTGCCAACTGTCTATTGAAGAGACAATTCATCTTCATAAGAAAAATCTTTATACGGCAGATATTCTGGGCTTTATGCCTGGGTTTGCATACTTTAGTGGCCTTGACCCTAAGTTACGCCTACCTCGCCTACCCTCTCCTCGACCAGCAGTCCCAAAAGGTAGCGTTGCGATTGCAGAATTACAAACTGCAATTTACCCTCGAACCACGCCAGGTGGATGGAATCTAATTGGTCGCTCACCCAATCAAATGTTTGACATCCAAAATCAACCACCAGGATTATTTATGGCTGGAGATCAAATGCAGATTGAAGAAATTACATTGGATGAGTTTTACAAACAAGATCAAAAGAACGCTCACCAAGAAATTATTCACGCATTAGATAAGGTTAATAACAAAGCATCGATTGAAGTATTACAGTCTGGAACCTTTAGCACTATTCAGGATGAGCCAAGATCTGGCCTTTCTCATTGGGCGGTTGGTCCTGGTGGAGCCTGCGACTTATCATCTCTTCATCTAGCAAATGCTTTGGTAGGCAACTCAGTAGACATGGCCGCCATAGAGATAACCTCCAGCGGTCCAAGCCTCCTCTTTCATCAAGCAACTTGTGTAGCCTGGGTTGGCGCACACTGTGACGGCATTGTTGATGATCAACGCATCCCAGGCAATAGACCCGTATGGTTGGCAAAAGGCAGCGTGCTCAAATTTTCGCCGCTTAATCCTGGGTTTCGAGCGCTTTTGGCTATTGGTGGCGGGCTGCAATTACCTAAAATCTTGGGCCGCTCAGGCTCACACATCAGCGCTGATATGGGACCAAAACGCCTTGAAAAGGGGCAGCTCTTATCGCTCATCAACCCCCAATCACCTTTGCAGTCGCCTTTCTTAAAGTCACTCCTTAAAGAAGATGCTTTGCCATGTTTCGCAAAATGGCATATCAAGTCACCTTTCACGCCATTGGCAGCAATCACGCCAATCTATTGCTTGGCAGGGCCTCACCTACCCTTTTTATCGATTAAAGAGCGAGAGTTATTTTGGTCGACCGTTTGGACTGTGAGCAACCAAAGCAATCGTATGGGTCTACGTCTACAAGGCGAGTTTAAGGTTAAAAAGAATTTGCCTAATATTCCATCACAAGCGATTACTTTTGGAACTGTGCAATTTCCACCCTCACATGAACCTATTGTGATGCTTGCAGAGCACCAAACCACTGGCGGATACCCACGCTTAGCCGAGGTAATTCATTCCAACCTCATTAAATTGGCACAAGTTAAACCCGGCTCAAAAATACGATTTATTCCAATAGATATTGAAGAGGCAGACCGTTTAAATGCAGAAGCATTAAAGTTAGAAGAATCAACAATTAACTCAATTCAAACAATTATTCAAACCAGTGGAAATTCGTAATGGATATTAATAGCGATATGGGCGAAGGCTTTGGCGCCTGGGATATGGGCAATGACGCGTTATTGCTTGACTACATTACATCGACCAATATTGCCTGCGGGTGGCACGCTGGCGATCCAGCGCGTATGAAAAAGTTAGTTGAAATGGCAAGTAAAAAAGGGGTTCATATTGGCGCACATCCAGGCCTTCCAGATCTAGAAGGCTTTGGGCGACGTGAGATGGCCATATCAGAACAAGATGCCTACAATTATGTTCTTTACCAGGCTGGCGCATTAAAAGCTTTTGTGGATGCAATTGGAAATAAGCTTCATCATGTCAAACCGCATGGAGCTCTATATAACCAGGCAGCTAAAGACATCAAACTCGCACGAGGTATTGCACAGGCTGTAAAAGATTTAGGGTCCGAAGTTATTTTGTACGGCCTTGCAGGCAGTTGCTTGATCGATGCTGCCAAAGAGCTAAATGTTCCGGTCTGGCAAGAGGTATTCGCGGATCGCAGATACACCAAAGAAGGCTTTCTGGTCCCGCGCACTCAAGCGGGTGCAGTAATTGAAGATGAAGCGGAAGCACTTAATCAAGTGATTAGCATGTCAAAGAATGGCAAGGTCATCGGGATTGATGGCAGTGAAATCAAACTCCAGGCCGACACCTTATGCATTCATGGTGATAATCCGCATGCGGTTGAATTTGCAAAAAGGATTAAAGCGGCTCTAGTTTAAGCTGCTTGCCGATTCTTTGAGGTTACCTTAAAGACAGTTGGAATAATCATGAGCTGGAACACGACAATCCCAAGAAATAGCGCCTTTGGCAATCCAACATCCATAAAGAAGCCAAAAATAAATGGGCCAACTGCGGCACCCAAATCAATTCCTGAATAGACGATTCCATATACGCGTCCAGCTACGCCTTGAGGTGTTGCCTTTTTCACCAATAGATCTCGCGAAGGTGCCACCACTCCATACCCGAATCCCAGCGCAAAGAAGATGATAGGAATGAGATCAATTGAAATGAATCCTGTAGATAACAGCAAGCACATTACTACCGTAATAGAGAGGCATATGGAGACAATTCTTTCTGGTGCCTGCAACTTTGCCGCCAAGTAGCCCCCAAATAAAACTCCTCCAGCACTCCCCAATGCCAAAAGCGTAATGTAGTAACTACCTACATTTAAAGGAACTTCATAAATACTAAAAAGTGCACTTGGCGCAAAAGATTGTAAGCTCGAGGTGGAGGCCATACTGAAGAAAAAGAAGGCCCAACATAACCAAACAGCTGGCAACCTCAAGAATGCGAATGGGCTCTCCTGAGCAATGCCAGGATTAGCAGCCTGAGTACTTGCATGCGTATTCTCATGACGCTCTTTAACATTGTCTAAAAGATAATTTCTATTGATCCAAAGAATCGCTAAGACACAAACCTCCAGTAGTACTGCAGATAAGAATGCAATACGCCAATCGGCCAATTGAGCAATCGCCACCATGAAGGCTGGCGCAGCTGCCCACCCCAAGTACCCTGTGACACCATGCATTGAATAGGCATATGGAAGATTGGGTGGCGACACCTTGTGATTGATGAGTGTGTAGTCAACAGGATGAAAAATACCGTTACCGCAACCAGCAATGACCGCCCCCAATAAGAGCATGGCATAACCATTACTTTGGGAATACACCAGTGCTGCAATGACAAGCATGCTTATGCCGCTAAATAAAACTGGCCGAGCTCCAATACGGTCCACTAAAAAACCAGATGTAGCCTGAGCTACACAAGACACAACAAAGAAGACCGACATGAGTAAACCGAGTTCGGCATAACTCAATGCAAAAGCATCCTTCAACCATGGGAACATGGGAGGAAGCACTAAATGAAAGAAATGGGAGCTGCCGTGAGCTAGGCTAATGAGACCAATAACCCGGACATCACTGGCACGCCTACTAAGCGCAACAGTCATGTACCAAGTTTACTGGCGCAGGAATATTCCTGCTGAACTATATTTTGACTACTTAATGGACCTGACGGCTAAAGCTAAAGTCACCGGCTTTATCAACATCGACAGGCACTACATCCATGGGTCCAAACTTACCTTCCAAAATCATCTTAGATACTGGGTTTTCAATATGCTGCTGAATCGCCCGCTTAAGTGGCCTTGCTCCAAAGACTGGATCAAAACCCACCTCGGCAATCTTATTCAAGGCTGCATCACTGACCTCAAGCTGCATATCCACTTTTGCCAAACGATCTGACAAGTTCTTCAGCAAGATCTTCGCAATACTCGCAATATTGCCCTTGTCTAGACCATGGAACACTACGATTTCATCAATACGGTTTAAGAACTCAGGGCGGAAATGATTCTTTAGCTCTTCAAATACCGCTTCTTTAATTTCTGCTTGCTTCTTATCCACCATTGACTGAATTAAATGCGAACCAATATTGCTGGTCATGACGATGACGGTATTCTTGAAGTCCACGGTGCGACCTTGACCATCTGTCAAGCGACCATCATCAAGCACCTGTAAGAGCACATTGAATACGTCTGGATGCGCTTTTTCGATTTCATCAAACAAGATCACGCTATATGGATGACGACGAACTTGCTCGGTTAAATAACCACCCTCTTCGTAGCCAACGTAACCAGGAGGCGCGCCGATTAAACGCGCAACGCTATGCTTCTCCATAAACTCACTCATATCAATACGAATGAGGTGATCTTCGCTATCAAATAAGAAGCCGGCCAGCGCTTTACAGAGCTCGGTTTTACCGACCCCTGTAGGCCCAAGGAATAAGAAGGATCCATAAGGACGATTCTCTTCAGCCAAACCAGCACGGGAACGACGGATAGCATCTGATACCGCACGAATCGCCTCCTCTTGACCAACCACACGCTTATGCAACAACTCTTCCATCTTGAGTAATTTATCGCGTTCGCCCTGCATCATCTTCGATACCGGAATACCTGTCGCACGAGAAACCACTTCAGCAATTTCTTCGGCGCCAACTTGGGTGCGAAGTAACTTGTTCTTCACTACGCCATCTTTATCACCCTTAGCTTCGGCTGCAGCAGCAGACTTCAACTTAGCCTCAAGCTCAGGCAACTTACCATACTGCAACTCCGCAACTTTTTCCAACTTGCCATCGCGTTGTAACTTTGCAATATCTACCCTTACTTTCTCAATCTCCTCTTTCAGCTGAGCTGCGCCTAATACAGCGCCCTTCTCCGCTTTCCAAACCTCTTCTAAATCAGCATATTCAGCGCCTAGACGTTTAATTTCATCCTCAATGAGACCTAGGCGTTTTTGCGAAGCATCGTCCTTCTCCTTCTTAACCGCTTCGCGCTCAATCTTTAATTGAATCAGACGACGCTCCAGCCTATCCATCACCTCAGGCTTAGAATCAATCTCCATCCGAATGCGCGAACCCGCTTCGTCAATTAGGTCGATCGCCTTATCTGGCAAGAAACGATCCGTAATGTAGCGATGCGATAACTCAGCAGCCGCAACAATAGCTGGATCAGTAATTTCGATACCATGATGTAGTTCATAGCGCTCTTTAAGGCCTCGCAAGATGGCAATAGTTGCCTCGACGGTAGGCTCTTCCACCATCACTTTTTGGAAACGACGTTCCAGCGCTGGATCTTTTTCGATGTACTTACGATATTCATCTAAGGTAGTTGCACCAATGCAATGTAATTCACCACGAGCCAAGGCGGGCTTGAGCATATTGCCGGCATCCATCGCGCCCTCTCCCTTGCCTGCACCAACCATCGTATGAATCTCGTCGATAAAGATAATGGTTTGACCTTCATCTTTGGCGACATCACTCAGAACAGCCTTGAGACGCTCTTCGAATTCACCGCGATACTTGGCACCAGCTAATAACAAAGCCATATCCAAGACCAAGACACGCTTATTTTTCAAGGTCTCAGGAACTTCACCATTGACGATGCGCTGCGCTAAGCCTTCAACGATAGCGGTCTTACCTACCCCAGGCTCTCCAATGAGCACCGGATTGTTTTTGCCACGACGCTGCAAAATTTGAATGGTGCGACGAATCTCATCATCGCGACCTATTACTGGATCGAGTTTACCCATACGAGCACGCTCAGTTAAATCCACTGTGTATTTCTTTAAGGCTTCACGTTGGCCTTCAGCATCTGCACTATTCACTGATTCTCCTCCGCGCACTAAATCAATAGCCGCTTCTAACGATTTACGATTTAATCCATTTTCACGAGCCACTTTACCGAGCTCGCCTTTATCATCAGCCACTACAAGCAAGAACAATTCGCCTGCAATAAATTGATCACTGCGCTTATTGGCTTCTTTTTCACATAGGTTGAGCCAGTTACTTAAATCACGGCCGACCTGCACTTCTCCGCCGGTGCCTTGCACTTCAGGGAGATTGCCAATGATCTTCTCTACGCCTTTTTCCAAACCAGAGACATTCACCCCTGCTCGGGTCAATAAACTCTTGGCGCCACCATCAGAATCACGCAACATTGCCAGTAATACGTGGACAGGTTCAATATATTGATTATCTTTGGCTAAAGCGATGCTTTGGGCCTCACTTAAGGCCTCCTGAAACTTGGTTGTTAATTTATCTATTCTCATTTTTGCACTCCATATATCTATCTATAGAATATAAGGGCATTAATGATAATTTCAAGCATCCAACGCACTTTTAACCCAAATTTGATCTATTTTGACCTGGCTTGTATACCTACTTGAGTGTGCAGATGGCACCTACTATGCCGGCATTACCAATCGTTTAGAGCATCGCCTAGACGCCCATAATTCGGGGCAAGGCGCTCGTTATACAAGATCACGCAGTCCAGTTGTCCTCTTAGCAACACAAGAACACCCCGACCGTTCTGAAGCCTCTAAAGCGGAGCTCCGCTTAAAACGTCTACCGAGGTCTGAAAAGCTAGCATTTTTTGAGATCACCACAAAGTAATACGCACCATATCAACCAAAATTGGGCATAGATAGTCTGAACAATATTTTGGCCAGCAATACAATATAGCCATAACAAAACCTATCATTTAACCGGACAATAATCATGCAACCAAAATGGGGAACCAGAGGAATGGCGGTAGCGCCACACTCTCTAGCATCAGAATCTGCTTTAGCTGTTTTACGAGAAGGTGGCAACGCCTTAGAAGCAATGGTGGCTGCTGCTGCAACTATTGCAGTGGTCTACCCTCATATGAACTCCATAGGCGGCGACTCCTTCTGGGTGATTCACTCCCCAGGTAAAGCTATGGGCGGAATCGATGCCTGTGGCGCAGCCGCTGGTTTAGCAACAAAGCAATGGTACGCAGAACGTGGTATTACCAAAGCCATTCCATTTCGCGGTGCTGTAGCAGCCAATACGGTTGCCGGCACCATTTCTGGCTGGGGTGCAGCACACCAACTTTCCAAGCAAGGACTAGGCGGCAAACTCCCACTTTCACGCCTATTAGCTGATGCGATTCACTATGCAGAGGCCGGGACACCGGTTACCTTCAGCCAGTCAAGCCTCACAGAAAAGAAGCGCCAAGAGCTAAGTCCAATCCCAGGCTTCGCAGAGACTTTTTTAGTGAATGGCAAAGCGCCCGCCGTCGGCAGTATCTTTAAGCAAGAACGTCTTGCCAAAACCTTACGTCAAATTGCCAAAAAAGGTACAAATGATTACTACCGCGGGGAACTCGCTGAATCACTAGCAAAAGAACTTGCCGAGCTGGGAAGTCCGCTGAGATTAAATGACCTACACCGTCACAAGGCAAAACTCATAGACCCTCTTGAGCTCAAACATAGTACGGGCAATGTCTACAACATGACGCCACCCACACAAGGCGTTGTCTCGTTGATGATTATCGGTATCCTAGATCAACTGAACTTAAAACGCTTCAAAGTGGATAGTCCGGAATACGTTCATCACTGCGTTGAAGCCACCAAGCAAGCATTTAAGATTCGCGATCAATTTGTAACAGACCCCGCGTACATGACAAAGAATGCGCAATCATTCTTGGACCCTGCATTCCTTAAAAAGTTAGCCAAGAATATTGACCCTAATAAAGCGCTTCCATGGGGTCAAGGTAAAGGCCCTGCAGATACCATTTGGATGGGCGTCATTGACGGTGATGGTAATTGCGTTTCCTTCATTCAAAGCATCTATCATGAGTTTGGCGCTGGCATCGTCCTCCCCACCTCAGGTGTCAACTGGCAAAACCGCGGCTGCAGTTTTTCTCTCGACCCAAACACACTCAATCACCTTGAGCCGTATCGTAAGCCTTTTCACACCCTTAACCCAGCGATGGCTTTATTTAAAGATGGTCGCTCAATGGTTTATGGAACGATGGGTGGAGATGGTCAACCTCAAACCCAGTGCGCAGTATTTACCCGTACAGCAACTTATGGCCTTAATCCGCAAGACGCTATCAGTCGCCCACGCTGGTTGCTTGGTCGCACCTGGGGACAAACGAGTGATAGCTTAAAACTAGAATCCCGCTTTGGTACAGAAGTCGCAAAAGAACTTCATGCTTTAGGCCATGAAATTGAAATGCTAGACGCCTTTGATGAAACCGTTGGTCATGCAGGTTGCATTATTCGTGATCCGTCTGGAATATTGCAAGGGGGATGGGATCCTAGAAGCGATGGCGCGGTGAGCTCGTTCTAGTTCTGAATCATTATCTTGTGACATTAAAAAAGGCTACCGAATTGGTAGCCTTTTTTCTATACAGGTTTTTACAACTTATGCAGCAAGTGTCTTCATATACTTAGCACGCATTGGGCGTAGTACGAAGAATGCCAGGATGGCTGCAGTAGCATCCAATACGATCATGATGGCAAATACAGGTATCCAGCTTTCAGTCACACCATGAATATAGGCTGCAACTGGAGCGCCGATAATGGAACCAACGCCTTGAGCCATATACAAGAAACCATAGTTTGTAGTGGCGTGCTTTTGACCAAACGTATCAGTCAAAGTAGATGGGAATAAAGAGAAAATCTCACCCCAACCAAAGAACACAATGCCTGAGAGCAATACGAACATGACAGGATCTGAACGTGTCATTACCCAAGCAAACATAGCAACTGCCTCTAAACCAAAAGCAATCGTCATAGTGTATTCACGTCCGATACGATCAGATACCCAACCAAAGATTGGTCGAGTTAAACCGTTAGTAACACGATCAATTGTTAAAGCCAAAGGCAAGGCGGCCATACCAAAAACCATGGCTGATGTAATACCAAAGTCTTTTGCAAATGCACCCATTTGAGAGATCACCATCAACCCTGATGTAGACATCATGGACATCATCAAAAACATGAGCCAAAAAACTGGTGTCTTTAACATTGTCTTTGGTGCAACTCCCGATGCAGCGGCCTCTTTTTGATCGGCTGTTTGCACGCGGTCAGCGTGCGGCACACGAATACCTTGTGCAGCCAATAAACCAACAGCGCCAATGATGTAACCAAAGAATGTCAACGTGCCCTGAATACCGGTCTCAGTCAAACTAGTAGAAATTGGGAAAGTAGTTAGCAATGCACCGATGCCATAACCAGCAGCAACCATGCCCACAGCAAATCCACGATTATTTGGAAACCAGCGAACCATCAAACCAACAACGCCGATGTAAACAATGCCGGTACCCAAGCCGCCTAACACACCGTAGGTGAGGTAGAGATTGGATACGGTAGTAAGGTTAGCCGACAGAACCCAGCTTGCGCCCGTCAGAATAGTACCAATGGACAACAAAAGACGAGGGCCAAATTTATCAACCAAGTAACCCTGAAACGGCGAGAAGAAAGTCTGCAACACAATCAGGATCGAAAATGTGATTTGCAGCTCTGTCAAAGTAACGCCAAGTTGGCCCATGATTGGCTTGGTAAATAAAGCCCATACATATTGCGGACTAGAAATGGACATCATACAAATGACACCTAAAGCCAATTGAACCCACTTCGACTTTAGGGGGTTCTTACTGGTGCTTTCCGCACCCATTACAGCTGAAGTCATACGAATCTCCGGTTTGTTATTGAATCAAAATTTCTAAATACTTTTGTACATGCATTTTGATCTAAATTGGCGGGTAATTACTAAGGAATTCCCTAAGATGGTGCAGAAGCGCTTATTTTGATGCTGCTGGATGCACCAATAAAGAAAAAGCCACCCCTGGAGGTGGCTCATCTTTTCAAATAGGAGACCGCTTATATAAAACGAATTTTGATCTAGCACCCCGAAGCAGTTGCCGTAGGAACGCTCACACTATTGGTACCAGGCAAACTGGACCAGGCAGGATTAGATGAGGTTACAGGCAACATATAAGCCCAGTGTGTAAGGCCAGCTGCTCCATTGCCGGTTGACATCTGCATCAAAAATACAGGTTGGCCGCTAGATGTAGTTAACTGCCCAGAGCCAACGGTTAGAGATGACCCATAAAAACCAATAGACACTGAATTATTGGCTGTTACGGACCCGACTATTGTTGATGCAGACCAAGTGGCACCATTGTTAGTGCTAGCAAAAGAGCAGCCCAATAAAAACCCCTGATTTACAGAAGTGATATGCCAAATAGTCTGATCGTTGACCGCGCTAGTTTTTGGATTTCCGGAAGAACTATAGGCATAGGCCAACAAATAATCTGTAGGCACGTACCAATAGGTATCCACAAAAGCAGAAAGATCTTTGGTTGCTAAAGTGGATGGGGTTGATTGCGCTTGCACACCATCACCAGCACCGCAACCAGATAGTCCGCCTATAAGCATTATTGATAGGCAAATAAAGAGGTTTCTCCTTATATGTTTTTTCATTGCTTTTTCCATTTAGATAGCGCCGCTTCATCAGTCACGCGGGCATCAACCCAGCGAGAACCTTCGGGGGTATCTTCTTTTTTCCAGAAGGGGGCTGCAGTCTTGAGGTAGTCCATGATGAATTCACAGGCAGAGAAGGCCTCACCGCGATGTGCGCTGGTAACAGCCACTAATACGATTTGATCTTCGGGCAACAAAGGCCCAACACGATGAATCACTAGCGTTTGGAAAATATCCCATCGCGCTTTAGCTTGATCCAGAATTTCTTGGAGTGCTTTTTCAGTCATACCGGGGTAATGCTCAAGCGTCATACCCTTTACTTGGCTACCGTCATTCATATCCCGTACAGTACCCAAGAAAGAAACTACCGCACCTACTCGCGGATCACCTTTACGCAATACCGATATTTCTGCACTGACATCAAAATCGCTCTCTTGGATTTTGATTGACATATCAGCCCCCAGTTACCGGAGGAAAGAAAGCTACTTCAGCACTATCTTGCAATGCTGTATTTGCATCAACCATATGCTGGTTTAAGGCGCAACGCAATACTTTGCCATCTGCCAATACTTCGGCCCAAGGATTACCGCGCCCTATCAGATGAACCCTAAGATCAGCAATGGTTTTTACTGTTACCGGGATGGTAACGCTCTCTTGCGAGACACCAAGCGCTTCACGTAGTGAGGCAAAGAATCGTAATTCGAGTTTCATAAACTAATCGTAAACCGATTATTTGAGGAGCGCATCAAAAGGGATGTACTTCACCAGATCACCAGCTTTAATTGGCTGATTTGGCGGACAATCCACCAAGCCATCACCCCAGGAAGCACTAGTGAGAACGCCAGAGCTTTGATTAGGAAATAAATCAAGCCCCCCATTGCTATTCAATTTGACGCGTAAGAACTCATTGCGTCGATCAGCTTTCAACCAATCAAAATCTGCTCGCATGAAGTAGGACTGTGGAAGCCTGGCTTCGCGTCCCTGCAATTTGAGAATAAAAGGGCGTACAAATAACAAGAAGGTGACAAAGCTGGATACAGGATTGCCTGGCAAACCAATAAACCAGGCCTCACCATCTTTAGGGTCATCTGATTTACGTACCGCACCAAAGGCGAGCGGCTTACCAGGCTTGATAGCGATCTGCCATAAATCTAATCTTCCTTCAGCTGTCACTGCAGGCTTGATGTGGTCTTCTTCGCCAACCGATACACCACCAGAAGTGATGATTAAATCGTGATCTTTGCTAGCTTTACGCAATGCATCACGTGTCGCATCCAGGCGATCCGGGACAATACCTAAATCAGTCGCATCGCATCCCAAGGATTTTAGGCAAGCCAACAAGGTATCTCGATTCGAGTTGTAAATGCCACCTGGCTTTAGAGGCTCGCCCGGAAGAGCTAACTCGTCACCCGTAAAAAAGGCA
Organism: Polynucleobacter sp. JS-JIR-II-c23; assembly: GCF_035011225.1. Taxonomy (NCBI): domain Bacteria; kingdom Pseudomonadati; phylum Pseudomonadota; class Betaproteobacteria; order Burkholderiales; family Burkholderiaceae; genus Polynucleobacter; species Polynucleobacter sp. JS-JIR-II-c23. The sequence continues at coordinate 1,681,318 of NZ_JAYGQT010000001.1, forward strand.
GCCACCTTAACGCGACGTTTAACGCTTAAGTGAGTCAAACCTGCTGAAGCAGCCACACCCAACTCCTGTGGGCGCAAGAAAACACCTGCAGTGAGAGCAGTTTTTCCAGCCGTGAGATCTTCGCCTTTGCGACGAATCCACTGACCTGCTGTTGGAGTAATATTGATAATCACTTGACCGCCTTCACCCTCTAGCGAACAATCCTCTTGCATCACGACTGCATCAGCACCTGGAGGCACAGGGGCTCCCGTAAAAATTCTGGCAGTAGTGCCGGACTCCAACGGGGCTCCCATCGATCCAGCCGGAATACGTTGAGCAATCTTGAGTGTTTTCCCTGGAGTGGCGGTATCAGCAGAGCGAACCGCATATCCATCCATCGCAGTGTTATCGAGCGGAGGTACATCCACTAGGCTATTGACGTTTTCAGCGAGCACTCGGCCCAATGCAGCCTGCATGGCAACCTTCTCACTCTCACCAACAGTTTGAGCATGCGAGAGTAAATGATCTAAAGCCTGCTGCGCAGTCAACATTGGTGGCTTTGTCATAAGATTATTTTTAATGCCTGAATTTTCTAGGTTAAAAATTAACTTAGATGTTTAGTAATAAAAGCTTTAACTTGATTTACATCGGCATCGATATTCTCTACGCGCTGTGGCTTTGATTTGATATCTTTAAATGCTGGTGGGCATTCAGCTGGTCGGCCTAAAGCAATTTCAATCGTTTCTTCGAACTTTATGGGGAGCGCTGTCTCGAGCACGATCATCGGGATTCCGGCTTGCAAATGCTCACGAGCCACTTTTACGCCATCAGCGGTATGGGTATCAATCATTACACCGTAGCGCTTGTCAATATCACGAATCGTTTCTAGGCGATTCTCATGCGTGCTACGACCAGATTGGAACCCGTATTTACCAAGCTCTTTAAAGATGGATTCTTTCGAGATATCAAACCCACCCGCTTCATCAACCTGCTTAAACATAGCAGCAGTCGCTTTACCATCTTGACCCATGAAATCAAATACGAAGCGCTCGAAGTTACTAGCTTTAGAGATGTCCATCGAAGGGCTGGAAGTATGCAATGTCTCAGCGGACTTGCGGGCACGATAAACGCCTGTGGAGAAGAATTCATCCAACACATTATTTTCGTTGGTGGCAACAATAAGATGCTCGATAGGTAAACCCATCATGCGGGCGATATGGCCAGCACAGACATTACCGAAGTTGCCGGAAGGCACCGTGAATGAGACTTTTTCAGAGCTGGACTTAGTAGCCAATAGATGGCCTTGGAAGTAGTACACCACCTGAGCCACAACACGACCCCAATTAATAGAGTTCACTGTACCAATTTGGTTCTTCGCTTTAAAGGCATGGTCATTGCTGACTGCCTTAACAATATCCTGGCAGTCATCGAAGACGCCAGCTACTGCTAAGTTAAAAATATTGGGGTCTTGCAAGGAATACATTTGCGCCGACTGAAAGGCGCTCATCTTGCCACGCGGTGACAGCATAAATACTTTCACACCCTCTTTACCACGCATTGCATACTCAGCAGCACTACCCGTATCACCAGAAGTAGCACCCAAAATATTGAGCTGCTGCCCTTTTTTCTTTAAGGCGTACTCAAAAAGATTACCCAGCAATTGCATAGCCATGTCTTTAAAAGCCAACGTTGGGCCATTTGAAAGACTCAATAGCCCAATGCGTGCTCCCTGCTCTTCGCCAAGCCAATGCAAAGGCGTGATGTCTTTAGCGTCATCTTGTGCACGGCCATTGCAGTAGACCTGCTCGGTATACGTTTTACGCAAGATTGCACGCAAATCTGCTTCGGGAATATCGTCGCAATACAGACTCAATACTTCATAAGCGAGATCTGCATATGACAAGCCACGCCAAGAATCTAGTTGCGCTGCAGTGACTTGCGGGTATTGAGTAGGTAAATACAAGCCGCCATCAGGCGCCAATCCACCCAACAAAATTTCTAAGAAGGATTGTTGTGGACTATTGCCACGAGTAGATTGGTAACGCATATATTTTGCTGAGTTTTACTTAAGACAGGTTTTCTAAACGGATCTTCACCACTTCGCCAGCGACGGTTTTGAGCGCTTGAATCTCTTTAATCGCGGCAAGCATGTTCTTTTCTTTGGTCTCGTGAGTCAAGGCAACTAAATCAGTTTGACTTTCACCTTCATCAGCTTCTTTTTGCAAGAGTGCATCAATGGAGACGCCATGCGAAGCCAAAATTTTAGTGATATCAGCTAATACGCCAGCTTGATCAGCTACACGCAAGCGCAGATAGTAACTAGTAGTGATCTCGCCAATAGGGAGCACTGGTGTGTCATGGACAGCATCTGGCTGGAAGGCCAAGTAAGGTACGCGATGTTCAGCGTCAGCGCTTAGCAAACGAGTGATATCCACCAAGTCAGCAATCACTGCAGAAGCAGTTGGCTCAGAGCCTGCCCCTTTGCCGTAATACAAAGTCGTTCCAACGGCATCGCCAAATACTTGCACGGCATTCATGGCACCTTCAACGTTTGCGATCAAACGCTTGGAAGGAATCAATGTTGGGTGCACGCGCAACTCAACACCAGTTGATGTTTTCTTGGCAATGCCAAGCAACTTAATGCGATAGCCTAATTGCTCTGCATACTTAATATCAATTGCATCTAATTTAGTGATGCCTTCGATGTGTGCTTTTTCAAACTGCATTGGAATACCAAATGCAATCGCACTCATGATGGTCGCTTTATGAGCAGCATCAACACCTTCGATGTCAAAAGTCGGATCTGCTTCTGCATAGCCTAGGCGTTGCGCTTCTTTAAGTACTGTTGCGAAATCCAAACCTTTGTCGCGCATCTCTGACAAGATGAAATTGGTTGTACCGTTAATAATGCCGGCAATCCATTCGATACGGTTAGCCGTTAAGCCTTCACGTAAGGCTTTAATAATCGGAATACCGCCTGCAACAGCAGCTTCAAAGGCAACCATCACGCCTTTAGCATGCGCAGCCTTAAAGATTTCGTTACCGTGAACAGCAATCAATGCTTTATTAGCTGTAACTACATGCTTACCTGCGGCAATTGCCTCAAGAACCAAGTCTTTAGCGACGCCATAACCACCAATAAGCTCAACAACGATGTCGATCTCTGGGTTATTGATCACGGCACGGGCATCACTTACCACTTGTGCGCGGTCTTTAACCAATTCTTTGGCACGTTCTACATTTAAATCAGCAACTGTATTAATGCGAATGCCGCGCCCAGCACGACGAGTAATTTCATCTTGGTTACGCTCGAGAACAGTGAATACGCCACCACCAACAGTGCCAATACCTAACAGACCTACTTGAATCGGTTTCATGATGCCTTTGCTGCAGTTGAAGAAGCCTTACGGCTGTGCTTATTACGATAACGCTCCAGAAAACGAGCAAGGCGGCTAATAGCCTCCTTGAGCACATCTTCGTGAGGCAAGAACACTACACGGAAGTGATCAGGTTTGCCCCAGTTAAAACCGGAGCCCTGCACTAACAATACTTTTTCTTCTTTTAAAAGATCAGCAACAAATTGTTGATCATCTTCAATTGGATAAACCTCAGGATCTAGCTTTGGAAATAAATACAAAGCAGATTTTGGTTTCACGCAAGTCACGCCTGGAATATCAGTTATGAGTTTCCATGCAAGATCACGTTGCTTTGCAAGGCGACCGCCCTCACCCACTAAATCATTAATACTTTGGTAACCACCCAATGCTGTTTGAATCGCATACTGACCTGGCACGTTCGCACACAAGCGCATTGAGGCCAACATATTGAGGCCCTCGATATAGTCACGGACCATTTCTTTATCGCCTGAAACCACCATCCAGCCAGCACGGTAGCCGCAGGAACGGTAATTTTTAGAAAGGCCATTGAAGGTAATAATGACTACATCGGTAGACAAAGAAGCTAATGAGAGATGCTTCTCGCCGTCGTACAGCATCTTGTCGTAAATCTCATCCGCAAACAAAATCAAACCATGCTCACGAGCAATTTGAGTTAACTCAAGCAATACTTCTTTAGAGTAAATCGCACCAGTAGGATTGTTTGGATTAATCACCACAATCGCTTTGGTACGCGGTGTAATTTTTTTACGAAGATCGCTTAAATCTGGCGCCCACTCTTTGGATTCATCACAAAGATAGTGCACTGGTGTGCCACTCGACAAACTGACTGCAGCAGTCCAAAGCGGGTAATCTGGTGTTGGGACCAATACCTCATCACCATCATTTAAGAGTGCATTCATCGACAGAACGATGAGCTCAGACACGCCATTGCCGGTATAGACATCATCCAGGGTCACGCCTTGAATGCCCTTTTCTTGGCAGTACTGCATGATGGCTTTGCGAGCAGCAAAAATTCCCTTGGAATCCGAATAAGCTGACGCGTTGCTTAAATTGCGAATCATGTCCAACTGAATCTCTTCAGGGGGATCAAAACCGAAAACCCCTACGTTTCCGATGTTTAATTTGATGATTTTGTGGCCCTCTTCCTCCATGCGCTGAGCAAGCTCAAGCACCGGCCCACGTATGTCATAACAGACGTTATCGAGCTTTTGGGACTTTAGGATCGGTTTCACAATAAATTTAAGGGTAAGTTCTTGAAATATGAGAAAAAACAGCTAGCTATAATCCACATAATTATGACAGAGAGTCCACTTGAAGCTTCAATCTGACCCCCATTCCGGAGCGAATACGATCACTGGCTATGGCGATGGCTACGTAGAGATCAATAAGATCCCTTACGACCATGCGGTCTTACTCAGCTCCGACGGCGCCATCTCTAACTGGTCTGCGCAAACATTTGATAGCTTAGAAGCCAGTCATTTCGCGCAAATGGTTGATTTAAAACCGGAATTAATCCTCATCGGGACCGGTAGCCGCCAGCGCTTTCCCAAGCCAGAACTCCTTAAGTCCTTGATTGAAGCCAAAATTGGCTTTGAAATCATGGATTCCCAGGCCGCCTGCCGCACCTACAACATCCTAGTCGGCGAGGGTCGTCAGGTCATGCTTGCCCTGATTGTGGAACCCACTTAATGCAATTTGGCCAAATTCGGCAGTCATCAGCACTGCACCCAGGCAAAATTTTGCTGCTGGTCATTATTTATGGCTTGCTTTGGTTTGGCACCCTCAATTACCGGCACCTCATTCCATCCGACGAAGGCCGCTATGCAGAAATAGCCCGGGAAATGCTGGTTACTGGCGATTGGATTACCCCGCGTTACAACGGTTACAAGTATTTTGAAAAACCCCCTCTTCAGGCTTGGGCAACTGCCGCCGCATTTCAGGCATTTGGTATTGGCGATTGGCAAGCACGCCTTTGGACAGCGCTAACGGGTTTCCTAACTATTCTTTTGGTCGGCTTTACTGGTGCGCGCATCTTCAACCCGAGAGCAGGATGGTTGGCTGCTGTTGTATTGGCATCGAGCCCAATGTGGATTATCAGTGGTCACCTCAATTCGCTCGACATGGGTTTGTCCTCATTTTTAGTGGGAGCCCTATGTAGTCTCTTGCTTGCACAAACTTCTCATAACAAAATTAATTGTCGCAACTGGATGTGGGCTTGCTGGATTTTTATGGCGCTAGCAACGCTATCCAAAGGCGTTATTGGTGCAGCGATTCCTGCAATGGTTTTTATTGCTTATTCCATCAGTACATGGGACTGGAAAATCTGGGCGCGCTTACGTTTATTTAGCGGAACTATTTTGTTCTTAGCTATCACTGCCCCTTGGTTTGTATTGGTTGCGCAACGCAATCCCGAGTTTCTAGAGTTCTTCTTTATTCACGAACATCTGCAGCGCTTCACACAAGATGATCACAGCAGAACTGGCCCGATTTACTACTTTGTACCGTTACTCCTGATTGGCTTACTCCCCTGGTTTCTACAGGTCCCCGGGGCCATTGCACAAGCATGGAGCGAGCGCCGTCGTGAGTTCTCAGCAGGCTGGTTATTAGTTTGCTGGTTTGCCGTGATCTTTGCATTCTTTAGCGTATCGCACTCCAAGCTACCGGGTTACATCATCCCCGTTTTCCCAGCGCTCGCTTTAATTATTGGCAATCGTTTAGATCGCTTACTTGGTCACACCAACACCATGGCATTGCCATGGAAATTACAGACACTTTGCTTTGCAATTTTAGGGTGTATTGGATTTTTCTTTTTAGACGCCATCGGCAAACAAGCAAGGCCTGATGAGATTGAAGCTTATGCGCAATATATCTATTGGGTAATTGCTGCATTAGTAGCGCTTGTCAGCTTTAGTGCTTACGCAGCATGGCAAAGCAAACGCAATGGCATTCAAAGTATCGTCAGTTTTGCTGGTGGGTTCTTTCTCTGTGCCATCATCGCGGGAACAGGTCACGAGACATTGGGTCGCGCAGTTTCTGGTGTCGATCTAGTAGAGCGAATCAAAGCCTCTATTCCAGATAAAGTGAACTTCTATTCAGTGCGTCTTCTAGATCACACTGTACCTTTCTATTTAGGCAGAACAATGATCATGGTGGAATCACCCGATGAACTTGAGTTTGGCGTTAATCAAGAGCCAGACCTCTGGATGCCAACCCTGGATGCCTTTATTGCCCGCTGGCAAGAAGATCAAACGGCCTACGCCATCATGGTTCCAGAGCAATTTGATGCGCTTAAGACCCAGGGCTTCCCAATGCAGGAGGTCGATCGTGATTCACGCAGGGTCATCGTCAAGCATCCAGATATCTCGCAGTAATATAGGACACCATGTCAAACTTCATACCCTTCACGCGCCCTAGCTTCAATCAAGAAACCATTGATGCTGTTTCAGAGGTATTGCGTTCAGGATGGGTGACATCTGGACCGAAATTGGCCGAGTTTGAAGCTGCTTTAAGCCAATACTTTGGCGGTCGTCCGGTACGCTGTTTTGCCAATGGCACCGCAACCATGAAAATCGCCCTACAAGTTGCTGGCATTGGCAATGGTGACGAAGTCATCACCACCCCAATTTCTTGGGTGGCAACTTCTAATGTGATTTTGGGTGTTGGTGCAAAACCAGTATTTGTGGATATCGATCCCGTTACACGCAATATTGATCTCAATAAAGTTGCTGCCGCAATCACACCTAAGACGCGCGCGATCATGCCTGTCTATTTGGCAGGTCTGCCCGTTGATATGAATCAGCTCTACGCATTAGCCAAACAATACAAACTTCGCGTGATTGAGGATGCAGCACAGGCTTTTGGCTCACAGTGGCAAGGCAAGAAGATTGGTAGCTTTGGTGACCTGGTGAGCTTTAGCTTCCAGGCCAACAAGAACCTCACCACTGTTGAGGGTGGCTGCCTTGTTCTCAATAATCTCGATGAAGCAAAACTGGCTGAGAAATTCCGCCTCCAAGGATTAACTCGTCAAGGCATGGATGGCATGGATGTAGACGTATTGGGTGGCAAAGATAACTTGACCGATGTGAATGCAGCTATCGGCCTTGAACAGCTCAAGCAACTTCCCTCTTATCAAACACGTCGCGCTGAACTCGCGCGCCAATACTTTGATGTGCTGCGTGCCAAATTAAAATCTGCTGGATTGGAAGATTTGAAATTAGAACTCCCAGTAGAAAACTTCACCGATAGTAACTGGCATATGTTTCAAGTTGTTCTGCCACTTGAGCAGCTCAACACGGATCGCGCCCAAGTGATGACAGAATTAAAAGATCTTGGTATTGGCACTGGCGTTCATTACCCCGCAATCACTGGGTTCACTCTCTATAAATACCAGGGCTACAAAACTTCAGACACTCCGATAGCCGAACGCATTGGTCGATCCATTCTGACTCTTCCCTTATTTCCGGCAATGGCAGATGAAGATATTGGCTGTATAGCCAGTGGATTGGTCGGAATTCTGCAGAAATACCGCAAAAACTAGCGTTCCTGGGTTAAACCCAAAGAATCAGGCAAAATTGCAGCATGACTGCAAATTTAGTTGCCAACCCAACACTCAGCATTGTTATTCCCGTTTACAACGAGGAAGATGGTCTTCAGGCTCTATTTGATCGCCTTTATCCGGCATTGGATGCCCTGGCTGCCAAACGCAAGGTCACCTACGAGATCGTATTTGTGAATGACGGCAGCAAAGATCGTTCTGCCGGCATTCTTTCCAAGCAAGTGGAGTTACGTCCTGATGTAACTCGTGCAGTTTTATTTCACAGTAACTTTGGCCAACATATGGCCATCATGGCTGGCTTTGAATACGCCAAAGGTGAACACATCATTACTTTGGATGCAGACCTACAAAATCCTCCTGAAGAAATTGATGCATTGACTGAGCAGCTATTAAAAGGTCATGATTACGTAGGCACTATTCGCGCCGATCGCCGTGATAGTTTCTTCAGAAAATTTGCTTCACGGGCTATGAATCGCTTACGCGAAAACATTACCCGCATCACGATGACTGATCAAGGTTGTATGTTGCGTGGATATAGCCGTCGCATTGTTGACTTAGTCCGCCAATGTGATGAAAGCAATACATTTATCCCGGCACTGGCATATACTTTTTCTGCAAACCCAGTAGAAATTACCGTCAAACACGAAGAGCGTTTTGCTGGTGAATCCAAATACAGCTTGTACCAATTGATTCGCTTGAACTTTGACTTAGTCACTGGTTTCTCCGTCATGCCGTTGCAGATCTTCTCAATACTTGGCATGCTGCTATCCCTTGCTGCTGGTAGCTTGTTCGTCTACCTGCTAGTGCGTCGATTCCTTCTGGGTGCTGAGGTTGAGGGTGTATTCACCCTCTTTGCTCTGACCTTCTTCCTGATTGGCGTCATGCTCTTTGGACTCGGTCTTTTAGGCGAGTATATTGGCCGCATCTATCAACAGATCCGCAAGCGCCCACGCTATGTAGTGCAAACCGTTTTAGAGAAAAAATAATTGCACGCAGTCGTCTTTGCTTATCACGACGTTGGCGTCAACTGCCTCAAGGCACTTATCAGCGCAGGCATCCAAATTGATTTAGTTGTTACCCATGAAGATGATCCAAACGAAAATGTTTGGTTTGGGAGTGTCGCTAAATTATGCGCAGAGAAAAATATTCCGTTCATTACGCCAAAAGCTAATGAGTTGGTGAGTTTAATTCCCAAGATTCAAGCACTGGCCCCCGATTACATTTTCTCCTTCTACTATCGATTCATGATTCCAGCGCAGGTTTTGGCTTGCGCCAAAATTGCGGCTTTGAATATGCACGGCTCACTACTGCCAAAGTATCGTGGTCGTGCGCCAGTCAATTGGGCCATCCTGCATGGCGAAACTGAAACTGGCGCAACTTTGCATGTAATGGAAGCAAAACCAGATGCGGGAGATATCGTTGGGCAGGTAGCCGTGAGCATCGACCCCGATGAAACTGCTACCGATGTTTTTGGGAAAGTAAGTCATGCGGCTGTAAGCGTCATTGACCAAGTCTTACCCAGCCTATTACAGGGAATCGTGCCCCGCCAACCGAATGAACTTCAAAAAGGGAGCTATTTTGGGGGTCGCAAGCCTGCGGACGGGCAAATTCATTGGAATCAGACTGCTAAACAGGTCCATGACCTAGTTAGGGCGGTTGCACCCCCTTATCCAGGCGCCTTTACGGATCATCAGGGCAAAGCCATGATTGTGGCCCGCACCAGCCTAAAAGGGTCATTTCCAGCCCAGCTCAATCTTGAGGTTTGTGGCGTCCAAGTGGTTGATAATCGGGTATTCGGCATTTGCGGCGACCACCAAGCAGTAGAAATCTTGGAATGGTTTCCAGCAAGCAACTAAGTAACGAATTGAGCAGTATCTAATTAGATTAAAACGAGGCAGTAAAGATGAAAAAAGTACTCATTCTTGGTGTTAACGGTTTTATTGGTCACCACCTTTCTAAGCGTATTCTCGAGACAACCGATTGGGATGTCTATGGCATGGATATGCAAAACGATCGTCTTGGTGACTTAATCAATCATCCGCGCATGCATTTCTTTGAAGGTGACATCACCATCAATAAAGAATGGGTTGAATATCACATCCGTAAATGCGATGTCATCTTGCCTTTAGTTGCGATTGCAACTCCAGCTACTTATGTACAGCAGCCACTTAAAGTATTTGAACTCGATTTCGAAGCCAATCTACCAATCGTGCGCTCTGCAGTGAAATACAAAAAGCATTTGGTATTCCCATCAACTTCTGAAGTATATGGAATGTGTGAAGACGCCGAATTCGATCCGTCTAAATCCAATATGGTTTACGGCCCAATCAACAAGCCACGCTGGATCTACGCCTGTTCTAAACAATTGATGGACCGTGTGATCTGGGGCTATGGCATGGAAGGCTTACGCTTTACCCTCTTCCGCCCATTTAACTGGATTGGCCCTGGCTTAGATAGCATCTACACACCAAAAGAAGGCTCTTCCCGCGTTGTGACTCAGTTCTTAGGTCACATCGTTCGTGGTGAATCCATTAACGTTGTTGACGGTGGCGCCCAGAAACGCGCCTTTACTTATATTGACGATGGCATCGATGCTTTAATGCGCATCATCGACAACAAAGATGGTGTTGCCAACGGCAAAATCTACAACATCGGCAACCCAAAGAACAATCACTCTATTCGCGAACTTGCTAATCAGATGTTGGAAATCGCTCGCAGCATTCCTGAGTATGCAAAGAATGCGAATGAAGTGAAAATTGTTGAGACTACTTCCGGCGCTTACTACGGTGAAGGCTACCAAGACGTACAAAATCGTGTTCCTGCAATTGACAACACGATGAGTGAATTGGGTTGGAAGCCAACCACTACGATGTCCGATGCGCTCAAGAATATTTTTGAAGCCTATCGTGGAGACGTAGAAAAAGCACGTCACCTAGTCGACAAAGAATAAGTAAGCAAGTCAAAGGTACATGGCTAAGATAGCTCTCAAGGTTGATGTAGATACCTTACGCGGCACTAAAGAAGGCGTACCCAATCTTGCTCGTACCTTGGAGCGTTTTGGCCTCAAAGCCACCTTTCTGTTTAGCCTTGGGCCTGACCACACCGGTTGGGCTTTAAAGCGTGTCTTTCGCCCAGGCTTTCTAAAGAAAGTAAGCCGCACTTCCGTTGTCGAGCATTACGGCATTAAGACTTTGCTTTACGGAGTCCTTCTTCCTGGGCCAGACATTGGAAAAAAAGCTGCCGCAGAAATGCGTGCAATTGACAAAGCAGGTCATGAAACAGGTATTCATACTTGGGATCACGTTGCCTGGCAAGACGCAGTTCGTAATCAAGATGCACCTTGGACAAAAACGATGATGCAAAAAAGTTGGGATCGTTTTGTAGAAATCTTTGGGCATGCGCCAGTAACTTATGGTGCTGCTGGTTGGCAAATGAACGATGCCGCCTTTGAGCAACTCGATCAATGGGGCATTGCTTACTCCTCTGACGGTAGAGCTGAACCCAATCTCATGCCTTATCGCCTTGCACTGCCTTCAGGAAAAGCGAAGCATGTTCAGTACCCAACAACACTCCCGACCTTTGATGAACTTATTGGCATCGATGGCGCAGATGAATTTGGCGTAGTCAAAAAGTTATTAGAGATCACCCAAAGCAATCCAAATGACCAAGTCTTCACGCTCCATGCTGAACTAGAGGGACAAAAGCTATTGCCTGCATTTGAGAAGCTAATAGCCGGATGGCTAGATCAAGGTCACGACCTAGTCACTATGGGCGACCTGCACAAATCTTGGGAAGCTACCAAGCAACTCGATAAAATAGCGGTACTGCCACTGACTTGGGGTGAAATACCCAATCGCAGCGGCGACTTAATCATTCAAAATAACTAGACCTCAGAGACAATAACCAACAAAGGATCATCATGACAGTAGCCATCGGTCAACCTATGCCACAGTGCGCGATTCCAGCAACTTCTGGATTAATGTTTTCACCTGCGTCTGCAAAAGGTAAAAAGCTGGTCCTCTACTTCTACCCTAAAGATATGACCCCAGGCTGCACAGCTGAGTCCGGAGAATTTAGAGACAACATTGAAGCATTCACTAAAGCCAATACTCTGGTGGTAGGTGTATCCCGAGATAGCCTCAAGTCACATGACAATTTCCGGAGCAAACTAGAACTCCCGTTTGAGCTAGTTGCTGACACGGAAGAAAAGCTTTGCCAGATCTTTGGCGTTATGAAGATGAAGAATATGTATGGCAAACAAGTCCGTGGCGTCGAGCGCAGCACCTTCCTATTTGACTCCGCCGGCAAACTCGCAAAAGAGTGGCGCGGCCTGAAGGTTCCGGGTCATGTGACAGAGGTATTACAAGCTGCTCAAGCCACTAAATAATTTTTACAACAATTTGATCTGAGGTGCTTGCAAACCCCAAAATTTGGGGTAAAGTGATTCATATGCACCGTAAACGACGGGAAAGTCTGACAATCCGTTTGAATCAGAAACCTGAATATCTCAGATCAGGTACGGGGAGCAACCCCCTCCGTTTTTCAGACCTTAATACAACCAGTTTCGTAATAAACCGTCAATGCAATCCGCTTGGTGGTTTTTTCTTTTAGGAGAGTCCATGCCACTGCCCCCAATCCCCACTCAAATTGCTGATCAAGTCAAACTCAGTCGCAAAGATACTCCCGACTTAAAGAAACGCCCTGCTCAAGCAAAACCAGTGGTAGTGGAAGCCGTTGATTGGACTAATGACGCAGAGGAAGATTTATCTGCTGCAGAAGTAGCTCTTGAAAAGATCAAAGCGGATCATCGCCCCACTTCGAGCGCACGAAACGAAAGTAAAGCACCTACACCCGCAAAACCTAAACGTGTAATTCGTACTGGACCGCCGAGCTTATTTGTTCTCGATACCAACGTATTGATGCATGATCCAAGCTCGCTATTCCGTTTCTCCGAGCACGATCTCTATCTGCCAATGACCACTCTTGAAGAGCTGGACAATCACAAAAAAGGTATGACCGAGGTAGCCCGCAATGCTCGTACAGTTAGTAGATCATTGGATCAACTGATTGCCGGAACAAGTGGCACATTAGATGAAGGCATTCCACTGAATAAGTTAGGCAACCAAGATGTCACCGGTCGCCTCTTCTTCCAAACTAAATTCTCCACACAAGCATTACCGGAGGGCTTGCCCGAAGGTAAGGGCGACAACATGATTTTGGCAGTAGTCAGTGAGCTGCAAAAAACTCGCAAAGGGCAAGAAGTAGTGTTGGTATCGAAAGATATCAATATGCGCATCAAAGCCCGCGCACTTGGCTTACCGGCTGAAGACTATTTCAATGACCAAGTTTTAGAAGATCGTGACTTGATGTATGCCGGAGTCATGCAACTGAATGCAGACTTCTGGCCTAAACATGGCAAGGATATGGAAAGCTGGGCTGATTCTAAATCCGGCACGATGTTTTATCGAGTTACCGGGCCATCCGTACAAAGCATGCTGGTCAATCAGTTTGTCTATCAAGAAAATCCTGATGGCTCCACGCCTTTCTACGCACAGGTTAGAGAAATTAATGGCAAAACTGCTCTCTTACAAACACTCAGAGACTTCTCTCATCAAAAGAACAATGTTTGGAGTGTTACTGCACGCAACCGCGAGCAGAACTTTGCCATGAATCTGCTCATGAATCCGGATGTGGATTTTGTGACTTTATTGGGTCAGGCAGGAACTGGTAAAACCTTGTTAGCATTGGCTGCCGGACTTGAGCAGGTTCTCGATAGCAAACGCTATAACGAAATCATCATTACTCGTGCCACAGTGCCTGTAGGCGAAGATATTGGCTTCCTACCTGGTACCGAAGAAGAAAAGATGCAACCTTGGATGGGTGCATTTGACGACAATCTCGAGGTATTACAGCGCAACGAAGATGGCGGTCCCGGTGAATGGGGTCGCGCTGCAACCCAAGAGTTGATTCGCTCCCGTATTAAAGTAAAGAGCATGAACTTCATGCGCGGCAGAACTTTTGTCAGCAAGTTTGTCATCATTGATGAGGCGCAAAACTTAACCCCTAAACAAATGAAGACTTTGGTAACCCGTGCAGGTCCTGGAACCAAAATCATTTGCTTGGGTAATATCGCTCAGATTGATACGCCTTACCTAACAGAAGGCTCCTCTGGTTTAACTTATGTGGTGGATCGCTTCAAAGGCTGGCGTCACGGCGGTCATGTGACATTGGCTCGCGGTGAGCGCTCACGCCTTGCGGATCATGCTGCTGACGCACTCTAAGCAATCCCTCTCATGCCGCACTCTTCTTGGGTGCGGCATTTTTATTTGTAGCTTACTCATCCTAAGCGGATGCAGCACATTCAGCGGTAAATCAGGATCCTCTTCAAAAGTTTCTCAATTCAAACAAGATACTAGTGTTGGCACTGAAGATATCTCCATTGCAGCCGTAGGCTTAGTGGACGTGCCCTATCGATATGGTGGCAATACCCCAAAAGGTGGTTTTGATTGCAGTGGGCTGATTATGTATGTCTATAACAAAGCGGCCGGGGTAAAACTACCGCGCACTATTCAATTAATGAGCACCAAAGGTAGAAGCATTGAAGGGCAACCTCCCGCACCAGGTGATTTAGTATTCTTCAATACCACTGGTGAGAAATATTCTCATGCTGGAATCTATGTGGGGCAAGGCAGATTTGTGCATGCCCCGAGTGCAGGCGGAACGGTGCGTCTCGATTACATCACTTCACCCTATTGGGCGGCAAAGTTTACTGAAGCACGTCGCGTAGTACCTCAGTAATCGCGCAAGGGTTATATCAGGTCTGCTTTAGAAACGAGTCTGCAGACCAATTCTTCCGGAGTAAGCCTGATAAGTTCCCACTAAGGAGTTATCAACAGCTAAGTTCAGAAACAGATTAGTGTCTTTTGTGATGCGTGCATTTAATTCAGCATCTACAGTCATCCAGCGTGAGTTTGCTTGCGACTGAAAAGTGATCGGATTAACACCATAGAGCGAAGCCATAGTCGTGCTGGTGCCTGCATTAAAGATACTCCAATAGCTGGCACGCAAATACGCAAAGATGGGAGTGCTACCAACAACATCCTTATGACCAGCTAATAAACCTAAACGGCCACGAGTCATCTCACTTTTATTAAAGTTCACTTGACCGTAGGCATCAGTAGCATTATTCATGCCAATGGCGTCATACACGATTTGAGCTTGCGGAGAAATTAAGAACTTATCGAAGTTCCAGCGACCGCCACCCTCCAGGGATCCAGTAAAGCCTGACCCTTGGGTTCTAAGCTGCGCGCCCTGGACTGAACTAGCGCCAGCATTGAGGTAACGAGTACCTTGAGCAAGTGCATCTACATACAAGCCATTGGCTGCAAAATGAGTTCCATAAAAACCTAAAGAGTAAGCTTGCATCCCATTGATGCTACCAGTAGAGATCCCGCCGCTCTGGCTGGAGGTATTTGCATTAGCGCTACCAATCGTTACGTAAGGACCGACATAAGATCTTGATCCACCCTGCTCTTCATTCTGATATAGATCAACGCCAAGTTGCAAGGCATAAGCATTGAAGCTCATCTTCGGACCATTATCTACAGTCGAGGGAGTAGATGTACCAGTCTTACCAATAATGCGCGCCCAATCATTTGAGCTCTTCTTAGAGCCGCTTTGCGGGTCAACCAAATTCAGATCGCCACGACGTTGATCTAATGTATCAACCGCAGTTTGCGCATACAACTGGACTAATGAAGGTACAGCTGGATAAACAGCAACCTCGATACGCTCACCAGCCGCTGGAGTGATGACTGGGGCTGCAGGAACGGCTGGAGTAACAGGAGCTGGCGTTGAGCCGCCAGAGCCAGGTGTGGATGCTGGAGCTGGTGCTTGAGTAAACAGGTACCAAGAATTTCCCACTCCAGATGTACCACCTTTGTATAACTGGTATTCATAGGCACCAGCTGCAACACGCTGAGTTAATGCAAAGGCATTGGATGTGGAAGCTCCATTCACAATCACCACCGGAATACCATTGCCAGTTGTGCGATTACCGAGACCACCCTTATCAGTAATAGTGAGTCCAGTAGAACCTGTGGTGTTGCCAGTTACAGTCAAGGTATCTGCAACAGGTGAAGCAACTGGAGCGTATACACCACCAACAAAGGCAGCATTATTACCAACGTAGTTTCCGTTAACTGTCAGGTTGGTTGCAGTACCGTTAAATGATGGGGTAATTGTTCCTGAGTTAGTTACGTTGCCATTAATAACACCACTGCCTTGCAAGTTAGCACTGGCAGCAATAGAAGTATTTGATGTAGTCGAGCCAGTTATTATGAGACTACCCGCATTAATGTTTGTATCGCCGGTGTAAGTATTGACCTTAGAAATTGTTACGGTGCCAGAGCCATCTTTAACCAGACTACCTGATCCACTCATCACGCCAGCATATGCGCCATTGGCAGACTGATTGAAATTAAGGATTGCATTGTTAACTACGTTACCTTGAATACTTGAGGTATTACCGGCCAACGTGCCTGCTGAAACGGTAGTACCACCACTATAGGCATTGGTACCGGAGAGGGTTAAGGTGCCAGCACCTATTTTTGTAAATCCACCAGATCCCGCCATATTCCCTGACAGGCCCATGTTATTTCCATTGGTGTTGATAGTGCTCGCACCAGATAAAGCAACATTATTAGCAAGATTTACTGAAGAGTTTGCTTGCAGGGTTGTGCCACCTGCCATCGTTACAGAACCAGTACCGAGGGCTGTATTATTGGCAACCGCAATGGTTCCCGCATTCAACACTGTGCCACCCGTGTAAGTATTAGCACCGGATAAAACTAAAGCTCCAGCCCCACTTTTCTCAATACTAGAGGCAGCAGCGCTTGGGCTAGTTTGATCCTGAATCACCCCAGAGATAGCCAAGCTAGAAGTACCGTCAACAGCAACTTTTCCAGACACTAATTCATATCCGGAGGAGCTATTCATCACTACGTTAGAGTTATTAGTGGCGTTGATGATATTCAGACCAGTTACGGCATTACTGAAGTTTGTATTTGAAAGCCCGTTAAAGCTCAGGGTTTCTTGTGTGTTGCCCTTATTAAAACTAATGCCGCCTAACAAAGTAGAGCCGCCATATAAAGTAACAGTGTTATTAGATCCGCCCGTTGTCGAGCCAGCAAAATTAATTGCAGTAGCGGCAGCACTTGCAGCAATAATTTTTCCGTAGTTATATACATCCACCCCAGGTTGCTGAGCGCTGTAGATTGCGTAATTTGCTGCTGTAGGAGCACCTATTAAGCCGGATGATGTATTGGTGATGGTAGTGCGATTGGCATTGGCATTGTTATCAATTTGGATGCCGTTGCCACTACCCGCGCCACTTGCAGCGCAATTGCTGCCAACAACCGTTGATGGGCATATGGTTCCTGAGTTAGTGATATTTGCTGCGCCCGTTACTTGAATTCCATTTGAATTAGCCCCTTGAGCAGAAATTACTCCCGAGTTATTAATGGCAGTGATTGCTCCACCATTAACAACCTGAATACCATTTGCACCAGAGCCCGCTGTTGTGATGGAGCCAGTATTGATGATCGTATTAGCCGCAGAACCAGCATTAGTTGCACTGATGTAAATGCCTGATGCGCTCGTACCACCCGTGTAAATAGTGCCGTTGTTAGTAATGCTGCTGCCACCTGCCTGAGATCTTCCGTTAACTCCTGATGAAATACCATAGCCAAAATAAAATGCACTGGTATTTAAATTTCCATCATTAACCACTGTGGCTGCACTACCAATGCCCACTGTAGAGCCATTGATGATTAATGAAGTACCAGAGTTAATGTTTACAGTAACGCTATTGCCCACTGTTGTATTTGACTGAGTCGAAATAACGCCTGCTGATGTGCTACCGACTCCAGTACACGTCACTACAGTTCCGTTTATATCCGGAGTGTAGTTATCACAGCTACCTGCTGCGATCGAGAATGATGAGAAACCTAGGAGCATGTAAGTAACTCCAAAACTTAATAGGCTGCGAAACAGAATCTTGCTTTTCATTGGGCTTGCTCTAGCGGATTTAGATATAAAAGAAGTGGCTAAGCCACTGATATTAATAGGGTTAATAATAATTACCCATATAGTTAATATCTATTAACCTTAGGGCTAATACTTCCAACTTACATAATCATCAATAATTGTTTTGAGAACTAAAGTAAGCTTGAGCCTAATCACCCACCTGGAGAATGAGCATGAAAAAAATCATCATCGCTTTAAGTATTGCCCTGAGCTTTGCGCTTCCTACTTACGCTTTTGCTGATCAAGCAGCCTGTGAAGCCAAGGCAGTGAGCAAAGAAGGAAAGCCGCTGTATGGCGCAGCTAAAGATGCTTCCATTAAGAAGTGCATGGGTGATGCCAAGCCGAACGATTGTGAAGCTAAAGCAATTAGCAAAGATGGTAAGCCACTGTATGGTGCAGCTAAAGCAGCCTCAATTAAGAAATGTGAAGGCGGTAAATAAGATTAGTTATTTCCTCTGTTTTGATCCGATAAATTTTCTGCATTAAAAAAGCCTCACAGTGTGAGGCTTTTTCTTTATCTGTTTATTGTTTTATTTAGAACGGCTCGTATCCACCAGATGAATATCCAACAGAGCCCATCGCTAAGTTATCAAACTTGGTATATGGACCTTGCCAGCTTAAGCGCACTGTACCGATTGGACCGTTACGCTGCTTACCGATGATGATTTCTGCCACACCTTTATCGGTAGTGGTATCAGGGTGATACACCTCATCACGATAGATGAACATAATTAAGTCGGCATCTTGCTCAATAGCGCCTGACTCACGCAAGTCAGACATGATCGGACGCTTATTAGGGCGTTGCTCAAGACCACGGTTTAACTGAGAGAGCGCCACTACAGGGCACTGCAATTCTTTTGCAAGTGATTTGAGTGAGCGTGAGATTTCAGAAATCTCGGTTGCGCGGTTTTCAGAACCAGAACCACTCATCAACTGTAAGTAGTCAATTACTACTAAGCCAAGGGTACCGCCAAAGTTTCTGGCGATACGACGCGCGCGTGCGCGTAACTCTAAGCTTGATAAAGAACCAGTCTCGTCAATCAAAATTTGGGTATTGCTTAAGCGAGCAATTGCATCAGTGACACGTGGCCACTCATCATCTTGTAACTTACCGGTACGCATACGACCTTGGTCTACGCGCCCTACTGACCCCAGCAAACGGGCAGCCAATTGTTCGCCTGACATCTCCATCGAGAACACCACAACAGGCAAACCTTCAGCCAACGCAACGTTCTCGGCAATATTTAATGCGAATGCGGTCTTTCCCATTGAGGGTCTTCCCGCAACAATCACTAAGTCACCTTTTTGCAGACCACTAGTTTGCTTATCTAAATCTATGAAGCCAGTTGCAATACCAGTGATGTCGCTACCGCCTTGGCGGTTATAGAGCTCATCAATACGGGCAACAACAGCTTTCAGCAAAGGCTCAATCTCAAGATAGTCAGCTTTGCGACTACCTTCTTCACCAATCTGAAGAATGCGTGACTCAGCTTCATCCAACAGCGTTCTAACAGTGCGTCCCTCAGGAACGAATGCAGAATTAACAATGCTGTCTGACACTTCAATCAAGCGACGCAAAATACTGCGGTCACGAACAATATCAGCATAGCCTTTAATGTTCGCTGCACTGGGAGTGTTTTGCGCTAATGAATTTAGGTAATCAATACCAACTAAGTCGCCACCTTGCTCTGATTTAATTGCATCATGAACGGTAATAACGTCAGCGGGATGATTGTCGCCAACCAAACGGGCAATCGCTTTGTAGATCAAAGCATGTTCGGGGCGATAGAAATCTTTATCGTTTAATACTCCACCCAGGTTATCCCAAGAAGAGTTATCGATCAGTAGACCGCCGAGCAAAGATTGCTCGGCTTCTACAGAATGCGGCGGGACTTTTAAAGCCTGCACGACTGCATCCCCAGAACCCATCATGCCGGGATTCAGCGTAACGGAACGTGAACGGGATTCAGCCATGTGGCTAGTTTACAGATCTAAAACTTAAGCTTGCTCGCCAACTACACGAATAGTGATGTCTGCAACTACGTCGGTATGAACAGCAACCGCTACAGGGTGATCACCAACCATTTTCAATGGGCCAGTAGGCATACGAACTGAAGACTTCTCAATTGTGAAGCCTTTAGCTTTCAAAGCATCAGCGATATCATGGTTGGTTACAGAACCAAACAAACGACCGTCAACACCCGCTTTTTGACCGATTTCGAGAACCAAGTCCTTAAGCTTTGCGCCAACTACTTCAGCAGCAGCCAATTTCTCAGCAGCCAATTTTTCCAACTCAGCACGACGAACTGCGAAGTCAGCAATCGCTGCTTCAGTTGCACGACGGGCTTTGCGTTGTGGGATTAAAAAGTTACGAGCGAAACCGTCTTTAACGCGAACTACGTCGCCAAGGTTGCCCAGGTTAGTTACTTTTTCTAAAAGAATGATTTGCATTGAGGGCTCCCAATTATTTCTTATGTTGATCGGAGAATGGCAATAAAGCCAAGTAACGAGCACGCTTGATAGCAGTGTCTAATTGACGCTGATACTTTGCTTTTGTGCCTGTCAAACGAGCAGGAGTGATCTTGGCGTTCTCGCCAATGAAGTCCTTCAATGTATCTACATCTTTGTAATCAATCTGTTCTACGCCAGCAACAGTGAAACGGCAATAACGCTTACGCTTGAACAATGGGTTCTGAGCTGGTTTCTTTTTGAAATCGGGTTTCTTTCCAAACGCCATGATGATTTCCTCTTTAATTTTTCAATTGAATATGGGTAATATGGAAAACAAGTCTTTGATTACGTAGAGTCTTGGGTGCTAAGAATCCCTCAAACACTGCCTCAGTTCCTAAATCCATTCGCTCTAAGTCCTTTTGTATCGGACCGATTGTGATGGCTTCAACGTTCATCTGAATTTTCCTTGCCACTCCTACCTCGTTTGCTTGGCCGCTATGCTCTAGCTGACAATGCATCACCGGTATTCCTGCTGGTGTAAATCGAATCGCGTCTTTAGATACCAAGATTGCAGTGAGGGTGAAATGATTCAACGCCGCTCCGCTTCTCTGATACGTTTTCTAGTCTGTGTATTCCTCTTCAAATTTCTAACTTAGGCTGTCGCTACAGGAGCGTCGGCTTGAGCAGATTTACGCGCTTCTTCACGTTGCACTTCTTTCATCATGATAGAAGGCTCTGTTTCAGCTTTCTTAGTCTTGATAATGAGGTGACGCAAAACAGCATCGTTAAATTTGAACGCATGCTCAAGCTCTTCCAGAGTTTTCTGGTCGCACTCAATGTTCATGCAAACGTAATGGGCTTTAGCAAGCTTGTCGATCATGTAAGCCATCTGACGACGACCCCAGTCTTCCATACGATGAATTTTGCCGCCCGCAGCTGCTAATGTAGCTTTGTAACGATCGATCATCGCTGGCACTTGCTCGCTTTGGTCCGGATGGACGATAAAGACGATTTCATAATGACGCATCTAACACTCCTTAAGGATTAAGTCACCTGGGCGTCTTGCTAAGTTCTGATGGTTGTGAACTCAGCGCCAGTGTGACAAGGTAGTAACAAATTGTAGGTACTGCTTACAACACTTTTACAGCTGCTTTTCAGCACTTACCGGATTACAGGTAAGACCGCTATTCTAGCAAAAAAATCCTGCCAAGTCAGGGATTTACCAGCTATTTGAGACTGTTTTTCGGCATTCAGCGCTAGCTGGAGTGCAATTCTTGCCCTAGGAGCAGTAAGGCTGCCTGATGCTAAACAACCGCCAATGTCCTTTTCAGGCAAATCGGGCAAGGTTTCACCCGCGCCGGTTCTGGTGGTTCTGACCAAGGCAATTCCATGCTTTACCGCTGCACCCAGAGAATCCCTCCAGGCATCATGAAAGCCTCCCATGCCAGAGCCCGCAAGGACCAAGCCCTTTACTTTGGAGTTCAGCCAATGGGTAATCGTTTCTGAGCGAGCGCCAGCATGGCTAGTCAATATCTCTACCCAAGGCCACTCACCCTCTTTGGGAATGGGCAAATCTTCACTCCAAAGGGCCTGAACCGCCTTAACACCTGACAGCCAAGATGGATTAATCAACCCAACTGAGCTACTAGGAGAAGCTTGGATGGGTGCATTGAGGGCGCTACCATGGCGTTTTGCCAGATCCATAGCCAAACAGCCTCTGCCATCCATGACCGCATAAACGCCACCCGGGCAGTTATCTATCGGGGTAGATGCCCAACGAATGGCATCTAGCAAGTTCGATGGGCCATCCGCCTTAGGGGCATTGGACGGCAACATAGCGCCAGTCAAGATGACTCTTTTGCCTAAATTTTGAGCATATTTGCCACAAGTCAACTGCAAAAAGACACCCGTTTCTTCAATCGTGTCAGTTCCGTGAGTGACCACTACTCCTTTGACCAAGGAATTAGCAAGGGCCTCTCTTACAGTCTCGCCCAGTAAGGTCAATAAAGATTCTGTCAGGTTGCGGCTATTGATATTGGCAACCTGCCTTGAAACTAAGCGAATACCTTCTGGAACGGCGGACTGAATATGGGCAAGCAACGAGGCCACTTCGACCTGGCCAGCTTCATATTGCATAGGATTTTCAGCTGGGCTCGGCGCCAAACCGGCAATCGTGCCACCCATACCCAACACCAAGATATGGGGTGAAGTTTCAGGAGTATTTTGTTGAGAGCTCATACCCCATTATCCCCCTTAAATAGCTTGATCTATCAAATACTGCTGTATACAATCCCAGTATGGACATAAACACAGTCGATTTTCCAGAGGAGCTGACTGCCCTCCCCAAGCTCACTCCACGCCAGAATGAGATTTTGGAGTTGATTACTAAAGCCATCGATGAGAGTGGCCTGCCGCCAACTCGTGCAGAGATCGCTAACCAACTCGGATTTGCTTCTGCCAACGCCGCCGAAGAACATTTGCGCGCACTTGCCAAAAAAGGTTATATCGAATTAACGCCTGGCACTTCACGCGGCATTCGCATTCCACAAAGATTCAATCAATCACACAACAGTAATAAATATCGCCAACTATCTTTACCGTCAGGCGCCTTACAACAACTCACATTGCCATTGATTGGTCGCGTTGCCGCCGGATCTCCGATCATGGCAGTGGAGCATATTGAAAAGCATGTTCCGGTTGACCCCAATTTATTTAGTAAAGGTGCCGATTACTTATTAAAAGTAAAAGGCATGAGCATGCGCGATGCCGGCATCCTGGATGGTGATTATTTAGCCGTCAGAAAGACAACCGAAGTTCGCAACGGTGACATTGTTGTTGCTCGCCTTGATGATGAGGTGACTGTGAAGCGTTGGCAGCAAAAGAAAACTGCGAGCGGTATGGTCATCGAACTCCAAGCAGAGAACCCAGACTTCAAAAACATTTTGGTGGATGATCGTCAACCCAACTTTGCAATTGAAGGCCAGGCAGTTGGCTTGATCAGGGCTGAAGGGCTCTAGTCTAGAGCCGCCCAAGCAAAAGGCCTCTTGTTAGAGGCCTTTTTTATTTACCACTTTACTCAGTAACCTTATTTACGAGTTGGGGCAACTACGTTTGCATTCTTTGGTGAAGAAGTCACGATGATGACTGACTTAGGACCGCCGAGAGATCCATCAACGATTTCAACAGTAGCAGTTCTATCGCCTTTAGTGAAAACCAAAATACTTGTTTTTGCTTTCACTGCAGTAACAGTAGTCCAGCCACCCTTTGGATATTCTGACTGGAAAAATGCGTAGACATCCGTTGCGCCTTGCAGTGCATTCACAACCGCTCTACCAACCCACTCATTGCCACGACCAATAATGATGGAATCGCCACCAGACAGACGTGCACCTTGCGGCAAAGGCATATCACCCAAAAGTTGTGATTGCACTTCCTGAATCTCTTCTGCTGTACCGGTAGGAGAATCTCCTGAACTGGCACATGCACCCAAGAGCGCTGTTAAAAATAATGCGAGGGCACTAACTTTTAAAGTTTGAATTGTGATCATGTGTGTAGCATTTGATTAAGGTAGTTGACGCTTTTTACTTACGATAGTTAAAAGTATTTTAGGTGATGCACCTAATTCGTCAAGACAAATTACTGGAGGCGCGTGAGGGAATCGAACCCCCGTACGAAGCTTTGCAGGCTCCTGCCTAACCACTCGGCCAACGCGCCATACTTTTGAATCAAAAATGGGAAGCTTTTGAGGGCTTCCCATCGAACTTGGAGCGGGAAAGGAGGTTCGAACTCCCGACCTATACCTTGGCAAGGTATCGCTCTACCAGCTGAGCTATTCCCGCATAACAGGGCAGTAGTTTAACAAACAATCGGGAAGAAAGCATTATTCCTTGTAAAACATAAAAATGGAGGGAATCCAATTGCCCCTAGAGGCTTAACTGGCTGGGCTTTATAACGCTTAATCGATTTTTCCAGCCAACTGCGGCAAAGCCTTTTTCATGTAATAGAACATCGACCAAAGCGTTAAAAATGAGGCAATCCAAATTAACCAGGTACCTACTTGCGCACAATTTAACCAACCAAATAAGGTGTCATTGAGCAATAAGAAGGGAATGGCCACGAGTTGAGCAGTTGTTTTGAGCTTGCCAACCATATGAACTGCCACGCTTTTTCCGGCTCCCAATAAAGCCATCCACTCTCTCAGGGCGGAGATCGTGATTTCACGACCAATGATGATGAGTGCAACCCAAACTTGGACGCGATCCATGTTTAATAAAACCAATAAAGCGGCAGCAACAATCAGCTTGTCTGCAACAGGATCCAAGAACTGACCAAATGCAGATTCTTGCTTTAAACGGCGGGCCAAGAAACCATCTAACCAATCAGTAATAGCGGCAGAGATAAAGATGATTGCGGCAATCAGATTCTTATCAAACGGAGTAAGCCAAGAATTGGGAAGGTAAAAAATAGCTACCAACAGCGGAATCGCTGCAACACGCAACCAGGTTAGGGCGATCGGTAGATTAAAAGGCATTCGATAAGCATAAACCAAGAACGGTCATTGCTCCTAGTGAAGCTGACGATATATCTGCTCAGCGAGCGTTAAAGAGACGCCTTCAACACTAGCGATCTCTTCGATGCTGGCATTGGAGACACCCTTTAAGCCACCAAAACGAGCCAGCAACTTTTGACGACGCTTGGCACCAATGCCCTCAATCTCCTCTAGACGGGAGATTGTCCTAGCCTTAGCGCGTTTAGCGCGCATGCCGGTAATGGCGAAGCGGTGCGCCTCATCCCGTATTTGGGCTACCAATAGCAATGCCGCACTATCTATGCCCAACTCCAAGGGCTTACGTCCATCCGCAAAAATGAGGGTTTCCAGTCCAACCTTGCGCCCCTCACCTTTGGCAACACCAACAATCAATCCAATGTCCATGCCAAATTCAGTAAGAACTTGTCTTGCCATTTCAACCTGGCCTTTGCCGCCATCAATCAAAATCACTTGAGGAATTTTTTCTACAGGCAACTCTTGAAAGTTGGCATAGCGTCTCTGCAAGACTTGGCGCATGGCTGCGTAATCATCGCCTGGGGTGATGTCATTGATATTGAAGCGACGATACTCACTCGACTGCATGGCATTCTTGGTGTACACCACACAAGATGCTTGGGTCGCTTCACCAGAAGTGTGACTAATATCAAAACATTCAACGCGCAACTGCTCAAGACTTTCTAGTTCTAGACTTAAGATATCAGCTAATGCACGCGCCCTAGCTAACTGCCCGCCCGTCTCAACCAAACGCTTGGTCAAAGCAATTTTGGCATTACCTTCTGCCATCCCAAGCCAGTGACGTCTTTGACCTTGCGGTTGATGCAGGAAGGTAATTTTTCTACCAGCTTGTGCATTTAATAACTCGTATAAATCTTCTGGGGGAGCTTCATTAAGCTGAGTAAGATCGTCACTTGCTGATTGCAGGGCATGATTGAGAACCAGCACTGGTGGAATTAAATTGGCAGCAGTCTCATCTGCATGCTCTTCTAAATAATGCTGAGTAATAAAGGCTTCCAGTATTTCTGCTGGAGACGGCAACTCACCAGAGGTAGAGCGCAAACCTTTAGGGAAATACGCTCTATCACCCAGGTGACGACCGCCGCGAATCATTGCTAAGTTCACGCAAACCATACCTTCCATTTGCGCTAATGCAATCACATCCACATCACCCTCACCTTCAGCAACGGTATCCATCGATTGTTGCTGCAACACACTAGATAAATCTGCAATGCGATCACGTAATACCGCTGCCATTTCAAACTCCATAGCCTCACTATGCTTGTGCATTTCTTTTTCAAGTTCGGATAGTACCTGGCTATGATCACCCTTTAAAAATCGAGTAGCTTGAGCGACGTCTTGCCCATATTGCTCAACACTCAAACGGCCGACACAAGGGGCACTACAGCGATGAATTTGATGCAAGAGACAAGGACGACTGCGATTCTTGAATACGGAATCCTCACAAGTTCTTAGGCGGAATACTTTTTGAAGTATCTGCACGCTATTGCGTACTGCCCAACTATTCGGAAATGGCCCAAAATAATGATTGCGCTTATCCACCTTACCGCGATATGAAGCCAATCTTGGGAACTGGTGCCCCGTTAACATGACATACGGATAAGACTTGTCATCACGAAACAAAATATTAAATGGTGGAGCCAACTCTTTAATGAGATTGTTCTCTAGAATAAGAGCTTCAGTTTCAGTCCGTGTTACCGTTGTCTCATAGCGGGCAATTTTGCCCACCATCAGTTCGATACGTGGTGATAACTGGGTACGCTGAAAATAACTTGAGACACGCTTTTTGAGGTTGCGAGCTTTGCCTACATACAGAATATGCCCCGCTTCATCAAAAAAGCGATATACCCCCGGCAATCCGGGTAGCCGTTTAACATCCTGCTGAAGGGTTTCGAAAAGCGAATTACTCATGCGTTGGGATATTTTCTGCCAAATCGTTGATAACTATGGTGATGCCGGTGTTTGCTGGCGTCTAGCCCGAAGCTTATCAAGCATTCATGGGCAAGAGGTCCGTATTTTTTGCGATGACCTGCCAACCCTTAATTTACTCGCATCAGGAGTAGATCCATCCATAAAGCAAAAAATTGATTTCCAGCCATGGGAAGCTAGCTACGCTAACGCTCGTCACCCAGTACAAATGCCCGATGTTGTGATTGAGGCTTTTGGCTGTGAATTGCCAGAACGTTACTTGGCAGGCCTATTCATTGCTCCAATCAAACCCATCATCATTAACTTGGAATACTTGAGCGCAGAGCCCTGGGTAATTGATTTTCATGGCAAAGCGTCACCCCAGTCACACGGCATTCCGAAATATTTTTTCTTTCCCGGCTTTCAGAATGAGGTGGGTGGGCTATTACTGGATCCCATCCCACCAGAAGATCATCTTGTGGCAAAAAATATTCCTGGCGACCTGAAGGCTACATGGTCCAAGTTGCGTCCTGGTGCAAAACGGATCAGCATCTTTTGCTACCCCGGCGCTCCTCTCAAAAAATGGCTAGCTGACTTAGGACGTCTTGGTGAAGATGTTGATGTCTTGCTTGCCCATGGTCATGCTGAGCAACTCAGCCTTTATGGGGAGCAACCGATCTCTCTGCCCAACAATATCCAGTTGCTCTCGATGCCATTCGTATCTCAGGATGAATATGACTGGGTGCTATCGCAATGCGACTTCAACATTGTGCGGGGAGAAGATTCTTTTGTACGTGCTCAGCTTGCGGGAAAACCATTCATTTGGCATATCTACCCACAAGAAGATCGTGCCCATGAGGTGAAATTAGCGGCTTTTCTGGACCTCTACCTGGAGGAGGCTAGCCAAGGGTTAAGGCTAGCTACGATTGCCGCCATGACCTGGGCAATGCCCAGCGAATGGTTTAAGGACCTAAACAGTTGGAATACACATGCCAAGCACTGGCGCACCCATTTACTGGAAAAACACGCGGATGGCGGCTTGCCAGCGCGTTTAATCCGCTTTGTCGCCTAATCCCAAGCAATAAAGGCTTGCGGGCGGTTACAATCTTGTTTTTGATAAAAACCGCAGAAAATTAGCTCTGCCCCCAGGAATAGCAAGATGAAAACAGCACAAGAACTCCGCGTTGGTAACGTAGTCATGATTGGTACTGATGCCCAGGTCGTTTTAAAGGCCGAATACAGCCGCTCTGGCCGCAACTCCTCTGTTGTGAAAATGAAATTTAAGAATTTGTTAACTGGTGCGCCAAACGAAGGCGTTTACAAAGCGGATGACAAGTTTGATGTTGTGATTCTCGATAAGAAAGAATGTACTTACTCTTACTTCGCAGATCCAATGTATGTATTTATGGATACTGAATACAACCAGTACGAAGTTGAAGCTGAGTTCATGGGTGATGCATTGAACTACCTCGAAGAAAGCATGCCATGCGAAGTAGTGTTCTACGAAGGTAAAGCACTCTCAGTAGCAATGCCTAACTCATTGGTTCGTGAAATCATTTACACAGAGCCAGCAGTTAAAGGTGATACCAGCTCAGGCAAGGTATTGAAGAACGCAAAATTAGCTACCGGCTATGAATTGCAAGTTCCATTGTTCTGCAACACTGGCGACAAAATCGAGATCGATACTCGCACTGGTGAATACCGTAGCCGCGCTAACTAATTAGCGAACTACGAAAGTTAAAAAGCCCGGCATGCCGGGCTTTTTTTATCGCAGCAATTATTTTATGCAATCAGCTTTAACTGCTCAAGCAAGCCTTTTGCATGTTGATATTCAACTTCGCCTTGAAGGACTTCCCAATTAGGCGCTACAGCAGTTGGCATCAAGCGATTTAAACGAGCTTTAGATTCGCTGAGCTTGGCTTTTGATACCTTCAATTTAGAGAGTAGCTGATCTGCCAAATCAGGACGATTACAAATTAATACCGCATCGCAACCAGCCTCTAGCGCCATCTCTGCGCCCTTCACTACCGATCCAGCAACACTAGCGCCTTCCATGGATAGGTCGTCGCTAAAGATCACACCTTCAAAGCCTAATTCTTGACGCAGAATGGAGTGGAGCCAGATCTTTGAAAATCCTGCTGGGTTCTTATCCACCTTCGGATAAATCACATGTGCCGGCATGACTGAAGCCAAACTCAAATCCAACCACTCATACGGCTTAGCATCATCATTCAAGATTTCTTTTAAGGAGCGCTCGTCTACCGGAATGGCTACATGCGAATCCGCCTCAGCCCAGCCATGTCCAGGGAAGTGCTTGCCACAGTTGGCCATGCCAGCAAGACGCAAACCTTCATTTAAACTTTTTGCTAGAGCAAAGACTATTTGTGGATCACGACTAAAAGATCGATCGCCAATCACTCCACTGCGACCAAAATCTAAATCCAGTACCGGGGTAAAACTAAAGTCAACACCACAGGCACGCAACTCAGCGGCAAGCACATACCCACAGGCTGTTGCTGCAGCCATTGCGATAGCAGCAGATTCTGCAGCGTGAGTGGATTTATTTTTGGCTCCCCACAATTCACCCAATTTGCGCATTGCTGGTAAATGGGTAAAGCCATCGGATTTAGCGCGCTGTACTCGACCGCCCTCATGATCAATGGATATAAGCACATCGGGGCGCAGCTTCTTAATGGCAGCGGTTAATTTGGTGAGTTGCTGACGATTGGCGAAGTTTCTACCAAATAAAATGACGCCGCCAGTCAGGGGATGCAAGATGCGTCGACGATCCTCGACATTTAATTCCAGACCAACAACATCCAGGGTGACTGGGCCAGGGACCATGGTTAAAGTACTCATTTATTCCTCTATTTCAACTGTATTTTTTACTTACTTTTGAGTAACGATGACATGCGCAATTGCCATATCTTGTTCATCGCTCACAGTAACGTGAGCTTCCCAATTTTTTTCTTTCATAAATAGTGCCAAAGCTCCTAAGTAAGAAGTGATTGGTTTGCCACTAGGCTCATTTAGGGTTTGAAGTGAACGCCAGGTCATCGGCATTCTCATACCAAGCCCAATCGCTTTTGAAAAGGCCTCCTTAGCGGCAAAACGCGTAGCTAAGAATGCAATCCCGCGCTTATGATTTCTGGCAAGGCGATGTTTAAATACCAGCATTTCATCTGGTCCCAGAATTTTTTCAGCTAGACGGCCATTGGTGCGATCGTAAGCTGCTTGTAAGCGCTCAATCTGCAGAATATCTGTGCCGATGCCGATGATCATGGATGTCAGTAGTTTTTATTATTGACTCTTAAGTGATGGCTCTGCCCTGAGCCATCAAGGCTTTCATGTCGATGATTGCTTTTTGCCAGCCCTTAAATAAGGCCTCAGCAACAATCGCATGGCCAATATTGAGTTCAGATAATTCAGTAATGGCAGCTACTAGTTTGACATTACCTTCATGTAAGCCATGACCCGCATTCACTCTCAGGCCGATACTTTTTCCAAATATCGCAGCCTTACGAATACGCTCCAACTCTTTTGCTTGCTCAGCTCCAGACAAATCGGCGTAACAACCTGTATGCAATTCCACTACGGTTGCACCAACTTCTTTAGCTGCTTGGATTTGTTTTTCTTCTGGATCAATAAATAGAGATACCCGAATACCAGCATCAACTAATTTTTTTGTAGCGGATTTCACTGCCTCAAAATGTCCCAAGACATCCAGTCCACCTTCCGTTGTGACCTCTTCCCGTTTCTCCGGAACTAAGCAAACATCGTGTGGCTTAACCTTACATGCGATATCAATCATCTCGGGCGTTACCGCACACTCTAAGTTCATGCGCGTTTTAATTAGTGGACGCAGTGCTAATAAATCCGCATCTTTAATATGTCGACGATCTTCTCGTAAATGCAGGGTAATGAGATCTGCTCCCGCCTCCTCAGCCAGAGCTGCCGCCCTTAATGGATCAGGATAGACGGTGCCGCGTGCATTACGCAAAGTGGCAACGTGATCGATATTGATACCCAGTTCAAGGCTTGGATGGCTGCTCATCTCTGTAGATTACTAGATTTTCTTCAAATCAATCAAAATTTGGCGGGTTGTTAAGACTTGATCCTGTAAATGCAGGCCAAGCAGAAAGCGCATCAATTGCTTACTCTCAGACAATGTCTCGGGATCAGAGAAATCCCCCGCCGCAATCGCTAAAAGAGATTTCCCAGTGAGAACGGGCCAATGTCCTGGATCATCCACTTGAACTGGGCGAACACCCCGCTCTGGTTGATAGATGTACTGCTCTTGAGCCAGGGGCGCTTCATTGGTTTCAACGCAGCGATCCAAGGCAGCCGCATAACCCGTCTCTTGCAAGAGTGCCAATTCAAATGGACGCAAAATCTCTTCTAAGCCCTTAGACTCGAACTCCAGATTTGATAAAGCATTAATAGTCTCGGAATAGCGATCGTAAAGCCTTTCGTAATCATCTTCACGCGCTAAAAACTTGACGAGTAATTCATTGAGATAGAAGCCGCAGAGCAAAGCATCGCCAACCAAAGAAGGCATACCCCCCACCCACTCCGACTTCGTTAAGGTACGCAACTCTGATTTACCGCTCCAAGAGACTAGCAGCGGTTGAAAGCGCTGCAATACTGGTCTTAGTGTGGAGTGTGGACGCTTGGCGCCCTTGGCAATCAAAGCCATACGACCATATTGCCGAGTAAAGACATCCAGAATTAAGCTGGTCTCTTTATAGGGAATGCTATGCAATACAAAAGCAGGCTCGTCAGCAATGCGAATCGAGGCCATCGGAACTTATTCCAGTCCTTGGGCCCGAAGTTCGGCACGATCGTCTGCCCAGCCACGTTTGACTTTCACCCAAGTCTCTAAAAAAACTTTGCCATCGAAGAGCTTTTCCATATCGATGCGAGCATCAGTTGAAATCTTCTTGAGACGCTCACCCTTTTGACCAATGATCATTGCCTTGTGACTATCGCGATCAACCAAAATGGTTGCGGCAATGCGACGCATCTTGCCATCCATCTTGAACTGGTCGATGACTACCGTGCTGGTGTAAGGCAGTTCTTCACCAGTAAAGCGGAATACTTTTTCACGCAGAATCTCAGCAGCCAGGAAGCGTTCACTACGGTCAGTGATGGTATCACCATCGTAGACAGCTGGCGCCTCAGGTAAATAGCCCTCAAGTACATCCAGTAATCTTTCAATATCGCCAGGACTCTTAGCGCTCATTGGCACGATCTCAGCAAACTCACACTTCTGATCTTCGTGACCACCTAGTTCGCACCAAGGGCGAGCCATTTCTTTAATGAAACTCAGTAGGGCTTGATCGCGCTCGGATGGCGTCTGAAAACGACTGTTAAATAAATCTAATTTATTTAGGACCAGTACAACCGGTAGGTCATCTGGCAGCAGCTTCAATACCTTCTTGTCATCTTCACCAAAGTAACCTGCCTCAACTACAAAGCAAGCCACATTCACGTCTTGCAAGGCGGTAGTGACAGTACGATTTAACGCCTTGTTTAAAGTATTCATTAAACGCGTCTGAAAGCCTGGGGTATCGATAAAGATGAACTGCGCTTCTTCGCGATTCTGAATACCCAAAATACGATGGCGTGTCGTTTGAGCCTTGCGAGAGGTAATGCTGATCTTCTGACCAACCAACGCATTCAGAAGGGTTGATTTACCCATATTAGGACGCCCAACAATGGCGATGGTGCCGCATCTAAACACGATTAGCCCTTCAGCTTAAGATTGAACTGCTCTTCAGTCACTTCTTTTTTGGCCGCCTTCTTCTTGGCCGACCGAGTCTTCTTGGGTTTACGAGATTCTTGCGGCAAAGCCTTGAGCATTGCAATCAAAGCCAACTTTGCTGCGGCTTGCTCAGCAGCACGACGCGAGGCACCCTCACCCTTGACTGCCACTTTATGGCTAGGGATCAAACACTCCACTTCAAACTGCTGGTTGTGTGCAGCGCCAGTAGTGCCAGTAACGTTATAGGTCGGCAATGGCAATTGATAGCCTTGCAAGCATTCTTGCAATAAAGTTTTGTCGTCCTTACCTAAGGTTTTAGGATCAACGTGTGCCAAGATAATGGAATACAGCTTACGTAAGCTGGCCTTAGCTGCTTCAAAACCACCATCCATAAAGATCGCACCAGTTACTGCCTCTAAGGTATCAGCAAGAATAGAGGGACGACGGAAGCCACCGCTCTTCAACTCACCTTCGCCCAGGCGCAAGTAATCAGACAAGGATAAAGTTTGGGCAATTTCGTATAAAGCTTGTTGCTTTACTAAGTTTGCACGTACGCGAGAGAGGTCGCCCTCATCTAGGTCCGAATAACGCTCATAGAGCATTTCCGCAACAACGCAATTCAGAATAGAGTCACCCAGAAACTCCAAGCGCTCGTTATTTTTCTTGCTATGACTGCGATGAGTCAATGCTTGATTTAGTAGCTCCGACTTCTTGAAGGTGTAGCCAAGGCGCTCTTGCAGCGGTCCAGTTTCGATAACGGCGCGCGCATTCATAATATTTACTCGAATCCGCCTATGCGGCCAAGATTGCCTAGATTAAGCCAAACAAAGAAGGCTTTGCCAACAATGTTTTTATCCGGTACAAAGCCCCAGTAACGTGAGTCTGCGCTGTTATCACGGTTATCACCCATCGCAAAGTAATGCCCTGCGGGCACCTTGCAAGTCACGCCTGACTGTTGGTACTGGCAGAACTCAGAACCCGGAAAACGCTCAGTCGGAAATACGGTGGCTGGACGATCTGGGTCATTGAGGATGTCATGACGATTGCCACCTAAATCTGCCGGGAAGGTTTCTGTGAAACGTTTGGCATAGCGCATATTCTCAGGATCGAGATACGGCTCACCGCCACTATATTGCAAGGGCTGCCCATTAATAATCAAGCGCTTATTTTCATAAGTGATTTCATCGCCTGGCAATGCCACTACACGCTTGATGTAATCCACCGATTCATCACGGGGGTAGCGAAATACGACAACATCGCCACGCTTAGGCGAACCCAAATCAACGACTTTTTGATTGAGCACCGGCAAACGAATTCCATAGGTAAATTTATTTACCAAAATGAAGTCACCGATTTGTAATGTAGGAATCATTGAGCCGGAAGGAATCTTGAAAGGCTCAGCAATAAAAGAGCGCAATACAAATACTGCACAAATAACTGGGAAGAAGCCTGCGGTGTATTCAAGCCACAAAGGCATACGGTCAATACCAGCCAAACGTCTTTGCGGGGCAAAGTGCAATTTGTCAGCAACCCAAGCGATTCCAGAAACAATCACCAAAATAAAAAGGACTAGAGCAAAGTTCATTAATCCTCCACCTGCAGAATAGCCAAGAAGGCTTCTTGTGGAATTTCCACGTTACCTACTTGCTTCATACGTTTCTTACCTTCTTTTTGCTTCTCTAATAACTTACGCTTACGGGAGATGTCACCGCCGTAGCACTTTGCCAACACGTTCTTGCGCAATGCCTTGACGTTTTCACGCGCAACAATATTGCTACCAATCGCTGCCTGAATAGCCACATCGAACATTTGACGAGGAATAATGCCGCGCATCTTGGCCACCACTTCGCGCCCACGATGTTGACTATTACTGCGGTGAACAATCACAGAGAGGGCATCTACCCGCTCACTATTAATCAGGATATCGACCTTAACAACATCTGCTGGGCGATATTCTTTGAACTCGTAATCCATTGAGGCATATCCGCGTGAGATGGATTTCATTTTGTCAAAGAAGTCCAAAACAATCTCGGCCATCGGCAACTCGTAAGTGAGTTTGACCTGACGACCTAAGTAGTTCATATCCATCTGAATACCACGCTTACCTACGCACAAGGTAATCATCGCCCCCACATACTCTTGCGGCATGTATAAATTAACGGTCACGATAGGTTCAAGAATCGTATTGATCTTGCTGGCCTCAGGCATCTTCGACGGGTTATCCACCATCATGAGCGTGCCATCAGACTGCTCCACTTGATACACCACCGTTGGAGCAGTCGTGATGAGATTCATGCCGTACTGACGCTCTAAACGCTCTTGCACAATCTCCATGTGCAACAAACCTAAGAAGCCGCAGCGGAATCCAAAACCAAGAGCCTGAGATACCTCTGGCTCATACAAGAGTGAAGCATCATTTAGCTTGAGCTTCTCAAGGGATTCGCGCAACTGATCGTATTCACTCGCTTCTACTGGATATAGGCCAGCAAAAACTTGGGGCTTCACTTCTTTAAAACCAGGTAGTGGCTCAGCCGCAGGAACGCGCCCTTGCTGCCCGGGAGTATGTGTCACGGTGTCGCCAACCTTGGCAGCTTTTAATTCTTTAATGCCGGCAATCACAAAGCCCACTTGACCAGCAGATAACTCTGGACGATCTACTGACTTCGGACTAAACACACCTACATGCTCGACTAAATGGCTTGAACCATTGGCCATCAAGGTAATTTTTTCTTTTGGTTTTAGAGTGCCATTCACAACGCGCACCAACATGACAACGCCTACGTAATTGTCAAACCAGGAGTCAATAATCAAGGCTTGCAATGGATCTTCTGCATTACCCTTTGGCGGCGGCACTCTGGCGATCATTTCCTCGATGACATCCGCAACACCCAAACCTGTTTTGGCTGAGCAGGTGACGGCCTCAGAAGCATCGATACCAATGACGTCTTCAATTTCTTTTTTGGCGCGCTCAGGATCGGCTTGCGGCAAGTCTATCTTGTTGAGTACTGGTACAACCTCAACACCTAACTCAAGCGCCATGTAACAGTTGGCAACTGTTTGCGCTTCAACACCTTGACTGGCATCTACGACTAACAAGGCACCTTCACAGGCAGACAAAGAGCGACTGACCTCATAAGAGAAGTCAACGTGTCCTGGGGTGTCAATCAGGTTGATGTGGTAAATCTTGCCGTCTTTGGCTTTGTAATTTAACGCTGCGGTTTGCGCCTTAATAGTGATGCCGCGCTCACGCTCAATATCCATTGAGTCTAGAACTTGTGCTTCCATTTCACGATCAGAGAGACCGCCGCAGAGTTGAATAATGCGATCAGCAAGCGTCGATTTGCCGTGATCGATATGGGCGATGATAGAAAAATTGCGGATTAAATCCATAGCGTCTTAATAGGTCATTCAAAAAACGCCTTGTCAGAACGCACCACGATGATGCGCTGCAAAAAGTCGTCTTAAAGTGATTGTAATGGGTGGCGCCTAAAAGGCGCCAAACCCCTTTTTTAGGCCCAAAATGGGGTTATTTAGGCCTTACAGGAACGACTAAAGTGCTGTCAGCGCGGCGGATAAAGACCGGTACAGCCTTATTAGCGTCCAAACCCTTAACTAGAGCCTCAAACTGCTTAACGCTCGTAATATCGGCATCTGCCACCCGAATAATGACGTCACCTGGTCGAATCCCCGCTTTTGCCAAAGGGCCATCCCCTAACCCGGTCACCTCAACCCCGCCCTTGATATTCAAATCCTTCTTTTTGGCATCCGATAGTTCACCAACAACAACTCCCAGGGTATTGGCGCTATTGCCATTTGCCGCAGGGGCATCTGCCTTTTTATTAGCCGCCTGAGTAGATTCGGTATCAGTTACAGTGACCGTTAAATCACGGGCTCCGCCTTTACGCCAAACTTGTACTGGCACAGAAGTGCCTGGCTTGGTTTCACCTACGACTCTAGGCAAATCGGTGGACTTAGAAATATCTTTGCCATTGAAGCTCAGAATCACATCGCCCGCCTCAATTCCACCGGCGGCTGCAGGGCCACCTGGTTCAACGTTACGAACATAAGCACCACGTGGTTTGCCTAAGCCTAAACTCTCAGCTACCTCTTTCGTCATCTCACCCAAAGCAACACCAATGCGCCCGCGAGAAATCTTTCCGGATGTACGCAATTGATCTGCAACACGCATTGCCTCATCAATCGGAATTGCAAAAGAGATCCCCATATAGCCACCAGAGCGACTAAATATTTGTGAGTTGATACCAATCACTTGACCAGCAGTATTTAAAAGTGGGCCACCAGAGTTTCCAGGATTCACAGCTACGTCAGTCTGAATAAAGGGTAAGTAGTCACCTGTATCGCGACTCTTCGCCGACACAATACCTGCAGTCACCGTATTCTCAAGGCCGAACGGGGAGCCAATTGCCAGGACCCACTCACCTACTCGCACCTTGGATGAGTCACCTAAAGGTAGCTTTGGTAAATCACGCGCTTCAATTTTGACGACTGCAACATCGGTACGCTTATCCATGCCAAGTAACTTTGCTTTGAACTCGCGCTTATCAGTCAGGGTTACATAAATAGTGGTGGCGCCCTCAACAACATGAGCATTAGTCAAAATCAAACCATTGGATTCAATAATGAAACCAGAGCCTACGCCACGATCTGCTTCTTGCGGCTTGCCTGGATTAGGTTGCGCTGGTTTAGGTCCGTTTGGAATTCCCGGAATAGGTACGCCAAAGAAACGGCGGAAAAATTCCGCCTGATCTTCTGGCATCCCAGGTATGCCACCTTGCACTTGCTGCACTACTACTTTTTCAGTAGTACGAATATTGACGACCGCAGGACTAGCGCGTTCAACCAAATCCGCAAAGTCAGGAATGGTGACTCGAGGATTTTGAGCTAACGCAGGTGGAATAAACGCAACTTGCCCCAGACCAAAGATAGCCAAGAGCGCAATTAAATACTTTTTCATAATGCTATAGACCTACTTGGTGAAAACCAACAAAGAAGATATTAAGAATATTAGGTCAGTTTGCCAAAAATCAAGGTACCGTTAGTACCCCCAAAGCCAAAATTGTTTTTGACTGCATGGTCAATCTTCACATCCCTAGCGGTATTGGCGCAGTAGTCCAGGTCGCACTCAGGATCTTGATTGAAGATATTGATAGTAGGTGGTGATTTTTGGTTATGAAGGGCCAAAATCGTGAAAACAGACTCCAAGCCACCGGCGCCGCCCAAAAGGTGGCCAGTCATCGACTTGGTAGAGTTTATTAAAGCCTTTTTGGCATGATCGCCCAAAGCCGCTTTAATCGCTTCGGTTTCATTCTTGTCGCCCAAAGGCGTAGAAGTTCCGTGAGCATTTAAATACTGAATTTGATCTGGATTGAGTTTGGCATCACGCATTGCATTCACCATGCAACGACGGGGGCCATCCATATTTGGTGCAGTCATATGATAAGCATCACCACTCATACCAAAGCCCAGTAATTCGCAATAGATTTTTGCTCCGCGAGCTTTAGCGTGCTCATACTCTTCAATCACAACAACACCTGCGCCCTCACCCAGAACAAAACCATCGCGGTCTTTATCCCAAGGGCGTGACGCAGTAGCAGGATCATCGTTGCGGGTAGAAAGCGCTCTTGCAGAAGCAAAGCCGCCAACGCCTAATGCAGAGATAGTTGATTCAGCACCACCAGCAACCATCACATCCGCGTCGCCATACTGAATTAAGCGAGCAGCTAAACCGATGCTGTGCAATCCAGTAGTACACGCAGTTACCGCAGCAACGTTTGGACCTTTAAGGCCAAACAAAATACTGAGGTGCCCAGAAATCATATTGATGATGGAGCCTGGAACAAAGAACGGTGAAATACGACGGGGGCCGCGAGCCAACAACTCAGCACCCGTTGCCTCAATCATTGGCAAGCCACCGATACCGGAGCCAACCATGACGCCAATGCGCTCAGCGTTTTGTTCGGTAATCTCTAAACCACTGTCGCGAATGGCTTGCGTACCAGCGGCAATGCCGTAATGGATAAAGGTATCCATATGGCGCGCCTCTTTGGCAGAAACATATTCCTCGACATTGAAATCTTTCACCTCTCCAGCGAAATGAACGCTAAGCGGAGTGTGGTCAAACTTGGTGATGGTAGCAATACCTGATTTGCCCGCAAGCAAATTAGACCAAGCTACATCAACCGAATTACCAACAGGTGAGATAAGACCAAGGCCGGTAACTACTACCCGGCGTCGGCCATTTGATGCTGACACAGTAATACCTAGGCTAGGGAATTAACCCTGAGCTTTTGATGTAGCGAAGTCGATCGCGAGCTGAACTGTGGTGATCTTTTCAGCTTCCTCATCAGGAATTTCGATGCCGAATTCATCTTCCAAAGCCATAACCAGCTCAACAGTGTCAAGAGAGTCAGCGCCCAAGTCGTTCACAAAAGAAGATTCATTCTTGATGTCTCCTTCAGCGACGCCCAATTGCTCGGCGACGATTTTCTTAACGCGTTGTTCGATGTTGTCCATTAATTTCCCCAGGGGTTGTAAAAAACGATGAGAGGATTTTATCAGTTTGGCGGACCGAATTAGCAAATTCGCCTAAAAATGACCAAATCCTGGCTTTGCCGTTAGGCTAAATAGAGTCCGCCATTGACGTGGAGGGTATTACCCGTAATATAACCAGCAGCTGGAGAGGCCAAAAAGGCCACCGCTTGGGCGACATCCTCAGGACTACCCAAACGCGCCAAAGGAATGTTCACTTTTAGGGCATTTTGCTGTTCTTCGCTCAAGGCACGGGTCATATCAGTATCAATAAATCCAGGAGCTACGCAATTCACAGTGATATTACGGCTACCGATCTCACGGGCTAAAGCACGAGTCATACCTGAAACCCCCGCCTTTGCAGCAGCGTAATTTGCCTGACCAGGATTACCCATATGGCCGACAATTGAAGTGATATTAATAATGCGGCCACCACGAGCCTTCATCATAGGACGCATCACTGCTTGAGAAAGACGGAAGACTGAACTCAGGTTGGTATCAATCACATCAGTCCACTCTTCAGACTTCATGCGCATTGCTAAATTGTCACGAGTGATGCCAGCGTTATTCACCAAGATATTGATGCCGCCATACTCTTTGACGATCAGATCAATAATTTCTTCACAAGCATTTGGGGCAGTCACATTCAATACTTTGCCAGCACCGCCTGAAGCTTTTAAACGCTCATCAATCGCTTTAGCTCCACTCTCGGATGTAGCCGTTCCAATTACCTTGGCGCCACACTTAACTAGCTCATCCGCGATTGCCTGACCAATACCGCGTGAGGCGCCAGTTACTAAAGCAATTTGTCCGCTTAAGTCGAGATTCATATTTGTCTTCCGCTGTTTTGAGTACTTCTTAATTTTATTTAATCTGGATTTTATTTCAGGCTTGCTAGAACTTCATTCAAGCTAGCTTCGTCAAATACTGGTACACCAGTCACTTGATCGTTAATACGCTTGGTAAGGCCTGCTAATACTTTGCCAGGACCACACTCCACTACCTGAGTAATACCTTGAGAAGCGATAGCCTGAATGGTTTCCTGCCAACGAACAGGCTTGGCAGCTTGACGCACTAAGGCATCTTTAATAGCTGCAGGGTCATTCAATACCTCAACATCCACATTATTGATAACGGAAATGGTTGGCGCTTTAAATTCAATATTGGCTAAGTAGCCTTTGAGTTTTTCAGAGGCTGGTTGCAGTAAAGAAGAATGGAATGGTGCAGATACTGGCAACGGCAAGGCACGCTTAGCGCCAGCAGCCTTCAATAATTCACATGCTTTAGTAACGGCATCACTTGCACCAGCAATCACTACTTGACCAGGGGCATTGAAGTTGACGGCCTCAACAACACCGCCAGAAGCAGCGCTTGCTTCAGCACAAACCTGAATCACGATTGCATCATCCAAGCCGAGAATCGCAGCCATACCGCCTGTACCTACCGGTACAGCAGTTTGCATTGCTTCAGCACGAAAGCGCACCAATGGAACAGCATCTTTAAAAGAAATAACGCCAGACGCAACCAAGGCAGAGTACTCACCAAGGCTATGACCTGCCATTACCTTGGGCGCAGATCCACCTGCTGCCAACCAGGCTCGATAAAAGGCAACGCCCGCAGTCAACATCACAGGCTGAGTATTCGTGGTTAATGACAGCGCCTCTGCAGGGCCTTCAGAAATCAGCTTTGCAACGTCCTCACCTAATGCCTCAGAAGCCTCTTGCAATGTTGCACGCACTTCCGGGCGCTCAGAAATGGAATTGAGCATGCCAACGGATTGAGAGCCTTGACCTGGAAATACAAATGCAAATGTCATGTGATTAATTCGCTAATTTAAATAATTAAAGAAATGAATAGAAATAGTGAATCGATTTTGTGAGGCGTATTTCTACCCGTCGTTAATACTTTATAGTGACCGCACCCCAAGCGAACCCGCCGCCAACACCCTCTAGCAAGAGATGTTGTCCACGCTGAATCTGCCCAGAGCGCACGCCAGCATCTAATGCCAACGGAATGGATGCAGCCGAAGTATTGCCATGCTCATGCACAGTAACAATGACTTTATCCATGGACATACCCATCTTCTTAGCCGTGCCTTCCATAATGCGAATATTGGCTTGATGCGGTACTAGCCAGTCGATTTGCTCAGCCTTGAGGTTTGCTTTTTCGAGTGCCTCGTGAGCTACTTGTTCTAAAACCTTCACAGCAAGCTTAAAGACAGCTGGACCATCCATGGTCATAAATGGGGAACCATGCACTTCGCCATTACCAGCACGCCCAGGAACACACAAAATATCGCGTTGACTACCATCAGCATGTAATGCAGTAGAGAGAATGCCCGCCTCTTGAGAAGCCTCCAGCACAACAGCTCCAGCACCATCGCCAAACAAGACACAAGTGCCACGGTCTTGGAAATTCAGAATACGGGAGAATGTTTCTGCGCCAATGACCAATACTTTTCTGTATGAGCCACAACGAATAAATGCATCTGCAATAGCAAGCGCATAAGTAAAGCCAGCACAGACTGCTTGCACATCAAAAGCCGCACAAGCAGTGTGCGCGCCTAATTTGTCTTGTACTACGCAAGCAGTACTTGGAAAGCCGCCCAAATGATCTGGGGTAGAAGTGGCCAAAATGATGAGGTCCAAATCTTCAGAGGTAATACCGGCGCTAGTTAAAGCAGCTTGTGCAGCCTTCACTGCTAGATCACTAGTTAATTCGTTCTCAGCAGCAAAGTGGCGCGCAGAAATACCGCTACGCGTTTTAATCCACTCATCACTGGTCTCCAGGCCAGTTTTAGCCAGACGCTCCACTAAGTCTTGATTAGTTAAGCGCAACTCAGGAAGATAACTTCCGGTACCCGCTACTCTTGCAAAAATACTCATACTTTTGTCTCCACCACAAAGGCTGCAGCAATGCGCTCTACCATGCGGTTCTTAGCTGCCTCATAGGCGCGATCCAAGGCAAAGCCAAAAGCAAAGCGATCAGCAGAACCATGACTCTTAATTACACAACCACGTAAACCCAACAATACTGCACCGTTATAACGACGATGATCAACCCGCTTACGAACTCTTAGCAATGGCACCATTGCACAGATCGCCATCAACTTGGTAAGCCATGAGCGATTAAATTCTTGGCGAATCAAACCACTCATCATTTTTGCTAAACCTTCACTGGCTTTCAGAACGACGTTGCCAACAAAACCATCGCACACCACGATATCCGTAGTGCCCTTAAAAATATCATTACCTTCTACGTTGCCGTAAAAGTTTAAAGAGGTTTGGCGAAGTAACTCGCTGGTTTGCTTAACAACCTCATTACCTTTAATCACTTCCTCACCAATATTGAGAAGGCCAATTGAAGGGTTTTGTTTGCCATCCACCACTTGCACCATCACGTTTGCCATCTGGGCAAACTGCACCAAGTGCATTGGCTCGCAGTCGGCATTTGCGCCAAGATCCAGCATAGTTGTCCCGCGCCCTAATTCATTGGGTATGGCGGTAGCAATCGCAGGGCGATCAACGCCATCAAGCGTTTTGAGAATGTAGCGAGAGATTGCCATGAGTGCGCCAGTATTGCCAGAAGAGATCACTGCATCAGCAGCGCCCTCCTTCACTTGCATGATGGCAACGCGCATAGAGGAATCTTTTTTGCGACGCAGAGCAATCTCAATGGGATCATCCATCAAGACAACTTCACTAGCGGGAATAATTTGAATTCGCTCCATCGGAGCTTTGGGAGATTTACTCAATGCTTGCTTGATTAAATCAGAATCACCAACAAGGGTGATCTTCACATCAGCATGTTTTTCTAAAAAATCGCAGGCAGCCGGAACCGTCACGACGACTCCATGATCTCCGCCCATGGCATCAATAGCAAGAGTAACGCTCATAAGCTCATTGATTGCTGCAAGTGATTTATCCAAGAAAAAAGCGGCTTTTACTGGAGCCGCTTCTATCTGTTTAGACTAAAAAATTAGTCGTTTTTAGTTTTAACAACTTTACGACCACGATAGTAGCCGTTAGGTGAAATGTGGTGGCGCAAATGAGCCTCACCAGTTGTGGCTTCAACAGCCGTAGCAGGTGCGGTCAAGAAGTCGTGCGCACGATGCATGCCACGTTTGGAAGGTGATTTTTTGTTTTGTTGAACGGCCATATTGAACTCCTAAGCAAGGCGATATTCTAGCATGGAAATAAGCCTAAACGCTTGATTTATTGACAAAAGATACTTAAAACAACAACTGAAATAAGACCCCTAATTTCAGTTTTTCTTCATATTTTTCAATATGTTAAAGGGATTTTCCCGCTCATTTGATGGCTCCTCATCACCGCCATCCCCAAAGGTAGATGCATGGGGTTCACAAAACCCATCTGGATGCTTTGGAATCAGGGGTAAAGACAATAGAACCTCATCCTCAATGGTTTCTAAGAGGTTGAAATGCTGATTTACGACCAGGGGCTCTTGCTCCTCATCCTCAACAGGGTATTCATCAGCCTCAAAATCCGTCAAAACCAGAATAAATCGGCGTTTTTCATCCAAATCTACCGCGCAATCTTGTAAACAGCGTTGGCATACCAGGTGCAAACGACCCTTTAGACCCAATTCGAGGATTTGATGAGGCTCACTACCTGGGGAATCCTGAAAATGGGTCTTCACCGACCAATTGAAGCCGTCGGCCGGATTGACGGTTGAAGCCTCCTCAGCCACTCTTGGCATATCTGACATGCTTAAAAAACCAGACCCCGCATAAGATTGGGGGGCACAAAAATCTACCCTCTTTAAGGCGCTAGGCTCGGAAGATAGTTCGACTTGAGGTAAAACTTGATTACGATTCATGGCATCAGTCTAAATGAAGGCGCCTTAGAAAGCACAGCAAAAATGAGTACCTCCACAAATACACCTCAAAATCCAAGACTCATCTTGGCATCCACTTCGGTATACCGCCGTGAACTTTTAGAGCGCCTACGCATCCCCTTTGAAGTCATCTCACCAAAGGTAGATGAAACCCCACTCACCGGCGAGAGCACTCTTGCTTTAGCGCTTCGACTTGCTCAAGCCAAAGCAGCTGCAGTTGCCAAACAACATCCTGATGCTTGGGTCA
Source organism: Polynucleobacter sp. JS-JIR-II-c23 (assembly GCF_035011225.1). Lineage (NCBI taxonomy): Bacteria > Pseudomonadati > Pseudomonadota > Betaproteobacteria > Burkholderiales > Burkholderiaceae > Polynucleobacter > Polynucleobacter sp. JS-JIR-II-c23. The sequence goes on from NZ_JAYGQT010000001.1 coordinate 1,725,676, forward strand.
TTGGCTCTGATCAAGTTGCCGATCTTTGTGGTGCAGCGATTGGTAAGCCAGGTAATTTTGAAAGGGCATTAGTGCAACTACAACTGATGCGCGGTCAAATAGTGACTTTTCAAACGGCACTGTGCTTGATGAAGGGTGACACCCAAACCACTTTATGCGTTCCCACTGAAGTCACCTTTCGCAAACTTCCAGACAGCGCATTAGAGGCCTATTTACTTGCCGAAGAGCCTTATGACTGTGCCGGCAGCGCTAAGTCTGAAGGCCTTGGTATTAGCCTACTAGAGTCCATCCAGAGTAATGACCCAACCGCTTTAATTGGCTTACCACTCATTGCATTAGCCGGCTTACTGCGCGATGCTGGGTTTGTAATTCCAGCAAAAACATAAAACGAAAATTAATAACTAGCATCATTAAAAAAAAATAATTCATGAGCAAACTCGGTACTCTTTATTTAGTTCCAAACACTCTCGGTGATGATGGTCGCGCTGAGCAATTGCCTTGGGTTCTTCCATCCGAAACGATTGCGCAAACAGCCAAGCTAAAGCACTGGATTGTGGAAGACGCCAAAACAGCGCGCGCACTATTAAAAGCAATCGATTCTGCTTCTCCATTGGCATGCACTATTCAAGAAATGCAAATGAGTGAATGGCGTGGTGCTGCACGCAATGCAAAGTATGGCGATGCTGTCAAACCGGCTGATTTACTCAAACCTTTGCTTGCTGGAAATGATATGGGCTTGATGTCTGAAGCAGGAGTCCCAGGCGTTGCGGATCCTGGCGCTGAGTTGGTGCTGGCAGCTCACAAACTAGGCGCCCAAGTGAAGCCACTCGTTGGACCGAGCTCGATCTTGTTAGGCCTAATGGCAAGTGGACTCAATGGTCAGCGTTTTGCATTTCAGGGGTACTTGCCTCATGACACCCATGAGCGCACTGCCAAACTTAAGCAACTCGAAATTGAGTCTCGTAAATTACAACAAACTCAAATTTGGATTGAGACGCCCTATCGAAATACTGCCATGCTCATGGCTTGTATCAATTCGTTAGCGCCACAAAGCCTGCTCTGTCTTGGAGTGGATCTTAGTCTGCCATCAGAAATGATTGTCACCCTTTCGATTGCGGATTGGCGCAAACGCTACCCGAATGAAGCTGCTTGTGCCTCACTACAAAATAGGCCAACAGTATTTCTACTATTAGCCTAGCTTTTCAATACTTTATTTTTACTTTAAGTCTGGTGTCTTCACTAAAGCTTTACCAGCAGCTGCACCAGCCTCCGCACCAAAGCGTTTAGCAACACGCTCCGCGAAATTCTCTTTCATGGTGTAGTCCAGAATATCGGGCGCTTTAAAGATATCGCGCGCAACTGTATCGACAGTACCGTAACCATCGGCCAAGCCAATTTTCACAGCTTGCTCGCCATTCCAGATGCGACCAGAAAATAAATCCGGCACGTCTTTTAAGCGATCGCCACGACCCTCTTTCACAACCGCAATAAATTGCTGGTGAATCTCATCAATCATGGTCTTGACCATTTCAACCTGCTTTGGGTTTTCTTTGCTAAACGGATCCATCATGCCTTTATTAGAGCCCGAAGTAATCATGCGACGAGTCACACCCAACTTATCCATTAGGCCTGTAAAACCAAAGCCTTCCATAATCACGCCAATCGAACCCACCAGACTGGCTTTATCAACCAAGATTTGGTCTGCAGCTACTGCAACGTAGTAACCTCCAGACGCGCAAATGTCTTCAACTACGACATAAAACGGCTTCTTGGGATAAAGCTTGCGTAAGCGGTGAATCTCATCATTGATCATGCCGGCTTGAACTGGAGAGCCCCCAGGACTATTGATGCGCAATACAACTCCGGCACTATGTTCATTTTCAAATGCAGATAGTAGGGATGAATTGATATCCATCGCATTAGCCATCGAGCTGGAAGAAATTTCCCCCTCAAGAGTTACTAAGGCGGTGTGTTTTTCAACCCCCATGCCCTTGCCTGGAAGATGAAAGTCAAATATTGAAAGTAGTGCACCAACAATGACTAGCAAAGTAAGTACTCGCAATACCGCCTTCCAACGACGTGCCTTACGGGTCTCCTTTAAATTCTCCAATAAGAGATGTTCGAGAGCTTGACGTTCCCAATTGGGATTTGGGTTGTTTTCCATCTTTTTACTTTCTTAGTGTTGCAGGTTATTTTTAAGCCATTGAGAAAGTTGCGCGACATCATCCACATGCGCCAATGATGGCGAGGCTTTTAAAGTATCGGGCGGGTGGGCACCATAAGTTACCGCTACCGCATCTACTCCAGCATTCGCTGCCATATCTAAGTCATGGGTCGTATCGCCAATCATGAGCATACGACGGGTCGGCACCTGGGTGACATCCGATAGCTCCAACAACATTGCTGGATGAGGCTTAGAAAAAGATTCGTCAGCCGTACGAGTCTCATGAAAGAGATGGCCGATCTGATGATGCCCGAGCGAGCGATCTAATCCGACGCGCGACTTCCCAGTGGCAACAGCCAATAAATATTGTTTAGCATGCAGCTCTTCTAAGAGCTCTCGAATGCCAACAAATAAATCAAGCTCATGATCTTTTGCTAAGTAGTGATAACGAAAACGCTCTGTCAGTTTTGGAAAATGGGCCGGCTCTATCCATGGCACTGCTCTGCGCAATGAATCCTGAATTCCTAAACCAATTACTGAACTGGCTAACGTGTCATCAGGAGCCTTAAATCCTAAATCGCGACAGGCTTGCTGAATACAATGCACGATGGTTGGCGTGGAATCCATGATGGTTCCATCCCAATCCCACACAATCAGGTCATAAGGTCGATTTGATTTATTTACTTGAGACATTCTGATATTTACTGCTCAAAGGTTTTTATCATGGCCGCAAATTCTGCAGGTAATGGCGATTCAATCCGCATCTTTTCGCCAGTACGTGGGTGTGTAAAACCAGCCAAATGAGCGTGTAGATATAAGCGTTTGGATTTAACCACCTTATCCAAATCCTCAAAGCCATATTTATCATCACCCAAAATTGCGTGACCCAGCTTTTGCAAATGAACTCGGATTTGGTGAGTGCGCCCTGTCTTCAGTTGCGCCTCAGCCAGCGTGATTGACGCGCCCTCACGCTTGAGCGCTTTAGTCACCCTTAAAGAAGTGTGACTTGGTATGCCATCTGGATCAACCCGAACGCGGCGCTCGCCGTTAGGCAGCAGGTATTTATGCAATGGATATTTGAGTTGCATGGTTTGAGCGCCTTGCACGATTTCGCCATGTGCAAGTAAGTAATAGCGCTTGTCAGTTTGTCCCTCACGAATTTGACGGTGCAATTCCACTAAAGCGCTCCGTTTTTTAGCCAAGAGTAAAACTCCTGACGTATCACGATCCAAACGATGAACCAATTCCAAAAACTTGAGTTCGGGGCGGGTAATGCGCAGAGTCTCAATTACCCCAAGGGCGATACCTGAGCCACCATGCACTGCTAAACCTGCTGGCTTATTCACTATTAAGAGGGCTTCGTCCTCAAAAAGGATGGGCATTTTGTCTGAATAGCCATGCGCCCGAGATTTAGTTTGAGCACTATTGACCGCAGCCATTTGGGCTGGTTCAGCAATTCGAACTGGGGGGAGGCGGACCACATCACCCTCAATCAGACGGGTGGTTGGCTCAGCCCGCTTTTTATTGACCCGAACCTCGCCAGATCGAATGATTCGATAAACGTGGCTTTTAGGAACCCCTTTGGCCCAGCGTAATAGATAGTTATCCAAGCGCTGACCGGCCTCTTCGGGACCAATGGTCTGAAGATGCACTGCAGCAGGCACTGAAGTAGAGGGCGTTTTTACCATTAAAGGCTTGGAAATGGGTTCGGATTTCATGATTTATCTCTCTTGTGACCCCACCAGGGGATGACAAGGGACTCAACAATACCCCATTGTCACGCAACTTGTGCCGTATAATCAACGCTCTAGCCAATTTATTGGCCCGAGACCAACCTGAAGTCAGGTTTGAATCGTGGAGCTTGGAGTCGCCCTTTAAAAGACTCCCGGGGTTGCCCCTCCCCCGTTGTAATGAGGCGCAGGGTTGGTGTGCCGTATGCCGCGACCCGCGATTAGAAGACAGTTTTCAGGCGCGCGCCTGCATTGATGACCTAAAGGAGGTCTCTGCGGCGATCGTCAAGTGTGGCACCAAATTAACCAACAGTTAAGCTGGTGAACTAGGCAAAAAATGCCTAGATTTGCATGATCCACACTCATATACCGCCTTGGGCTTAGTCCTAAGCGGCATCTAACTTGTCCCCTAACGCAGCGCGCAACGACGCCCTCCCCCATAGGAGAGTGTTATGAAACGCATGTTGTTTAATGCAACTCAACAAGAAGAGTTGCGAGTTGCCATCGTCGATGGTCAAAAACTCATCGATATTGATATCGAAGCTGCCGGTCGTGAACAACGCAAAGGCAATATTTACAAAGGTGTTATTACTCGCATTGAGCCCTCGCTCGAAGCTTGCTTTGTAAATTACGGCGAAGAACGCCATGGCTTCCTGCCATTTAAAGAAGTTGCCCGTACCTACTTTAAAGAAGGTGTTGACGTTCGCAATGCTTCCATCAAGGATGCTTTGCGCGAAGGCCAAGAAATCATTGTTCAGGTAGAAAAAGAAGAGCGCGGCCAAAAAGGCGCTGCCCTCACCTCTTTTGTCTCCTTAGCGGGCCGTTATTTGGTATTAATGCCAAATAACCCACGTGGAGGTGGTGTTTCCCGCCGTATTGAAGGTGAAGACCGTCAAGAACTCCGTGAAGCAATGTCCCAATTACAAGTACCAGATGGCATGAGCATCATTGCTCGTACAGCCGGTATTGGTCGCGACGCTACTGAATTGCAATGGGATTTAAGCTATCTCATGCAGTTGTGGACAGCGATTGATGAAGCTGCCAAAGGCAACTCTGCTCCACTATTGATATACCTCGAATCCAGCTTGGTGATTCGCGCAATTCGCGATTACTTCCAGCCTGATATTGGTGAGATCCTCATCGATACCGATGACATCTACGAACAAGCTGCAGCATTTATGTCTGTAGTGATGCCTGACAATTTGCCACGAGTAAAGCGCTATCAAGATGATGTGCCTTTGTTCTCTCGTTTCCAAATTGAGCATCAAATTGAAACTGCTTACTCACGCACTGTGCCACTGCCATCTGGCGGCGCAATCGTGATCGACCACACTGAAGCCTTGGTTTCAGTGGACGTTAACTCGGCACGCGCAACCCGTGGCTCTGATATTGAAGAGACTGCTACTCGTACCAACTTAGAAGCTGCCGATGAAATCGCTCGTCAAGCACGTTTACGTGACTTGGGTGGCTTGATCGTGATCGACTTCATTGATATGGAATCGAGCAAAGCACAGAAAGATGTTGAGAATCGTTTGCGTGATGCTCTGCGTCATGACCGTGCGCGCGTTCAGATGGGCAAGATCTCCAAGTTTGGCTTGATGGAAATGTCACGTCAGCGTTTGCGCCCTGCATTGTCTGAAGGTAGCCATGTAACCTGCCCACGTTGTAACGGCACTGGTCACATTCGCGATACTGAATCTTCTGCATTGCAAGTTCTGCGCATCATCCAAGAAGAAGCAATGAAGGAAAACACAGCAGCGATTCATACACAGGTACCAGTCGAAGTGGCTGCCTTCCTTTTGAATGAAAAACGTGCTGAAGTCATCAAGATCGAGACTCGCTTCAAAGTGAACGTCTTGATGGTTCCTAACAAGCATTTAGAAACTCCACATTACAAGCTTGAGCGTTTGCGCCATGACGATCCTCGTCTTGACGATCAAAAAGCTAGTTATGTGATGGCGGAAGAGGCTGCTCGCGAACTCGAGACAGACACGACAGTTAGCAAAAAAGATGCCGATGTAAAAGTACGTCCAGAAGCAGCGGTCAAGGGAATCACGCCAACACAACCTGCGCCAGTTAGCCAGCCACGTCCTGCACGTACTGAAAAAGTGGCGACTGAAAGTTCTGGCGGCTTCTTTGGATTTATTAAGAAGCTTTTCGCCTCAGCTCCAGCAGTTGAAGAAAAGCCCGCGCCAAGCAATCCACGTGGCCGTAATCAAGGTCGTAATGGCAACGATCGCAATCGCGGTCGCAACCGTCGTGGTGAGCGTACTGAGCGCCCAGCAGTTGCTGCAGCCGAAGGTGCTCCGGCAGAAGGCGCTAACAACAACCGTAACCGCAACAATCGAAACGGCAACCGCAATCAAGGCAATCAAAATGGTCCAAAGCCAGAACGTCAAGATGGGAACCGCAATCAAGCCAATCCAGCAGCAGTAACTCCTGCAACTGAAGCCGCTCCTGGTAGCGAAACTACTCCAGGCACCGATGGTGAAGAGCGTCGCGGTCGTGGTCGCAATCGTCGCGGTCGTGGTCGCGGTCAACGTGGTGAACGCACAGAAGGCGGCAATGATGTTACCAACACACCTGCAACTGCTGTGTCCGCAAGTCCATTTGCAGGCCCTCCTGTAGGAATGGCTGGCGCATCAGCAAGCATGCCAATTCAGAACATCGCGAACAGCTTTGGCAACGCAAAACCTGCAGTAGAGAAACAAGAAAGGCCAGAGCGCGCACCACGTGCTCCACGTCAATCAAATCGTCCCGCACAAAACTCTGCTCCTGCATCTGCTCCAGCTCCAGTCGCTGTTGCGGCTGCTCCGTTAGAGGTCATCGCTAAACCTGCACCAGAACTTCCTAAAGTTGCCTTCCAGGCGCTTGAAGAAACTTCGTTGCATAGCGTTGTGCAATCAGCCGGCATGATTTGGGTCGCTACCGACTCTTCAAAGCATGCTGACGCTCAAAGCCAGATTCAGGCAGAGCCTGTTGCTCATAACTTGGGCAGAGCACCTAAACCGGCTGCAAGCCTTCCTGATGGCCCAATGGTTTTAGTTGAAACCGGCGGCCAAGAAAAAACGGTTTAACGCTTATTTAAGCTTTTCTCCAGACCGCCATTTATCCCAAAAGGATATTTGGCGGTTTGGCAGAAACCCCGTTTCACAGCCATAATTGAGAGCATGGTTGAAAAAGTAAACCCTAAAGTAATTCCGATACGCATTGATGAAGGCAAAGGCCTGACGCCATCTATTGGCGCCCAACTCATCACGCCGCATAGTCATACCAAAGATACTCGGGGGCGCACCCTAAGAGATCTGCGTATCTCCGTGACCGATCGCTGCAACTTTCGCTGCACCTATTGCATGCCTAAGGAAGTATTCGATCAAAACTATCCCTACCTAGCTCATAAAGAATTACTGAGCTTTGAAGAAATTACTCGCCTCACCTCTATCTTCGCTGCTTTGGGCGTTGAAAAAATTAGACTGACTGGTGGCGAGCCTTTGCTGCGCAAGAACTTAGAGGTACTTATTGAGATGTTGGCCAAAGTGCGCACTCCAGAAGATAAAGCACTCGACCTCACCCTCACTACTAACGGCAGCATCTTGCGCAAGAAAGCTGCTGCACTAAAAACTGCCGGCCTGCAAAGATTGACAGTCAGTCTCGATGGTCTAGATGACGCCATCTTCAAAAAAATGAATGATGTTGACTTCCCAGTTGCCGATGTGCTCGATGGCATTGCCGCAGCCCAAGAAGCGGGCTTCCAAAATATCAAAGTCAATATGGTGGTGAAAAAAGGTACCAACGATCATGAGATTGTTGCGATGGCTAAGCACTTTAAAGGCAGTGGCGTCATTCTGCGTTTTATTGAATTTATGGATGTGGGCAGCTCTAATGGCTGGAATATGGAACAGGTACTTCCGTCTAAAGAAGTGATTGCCAGAATTCATGAAGCTTTTCCTTTAGAGCCAGTAGAGGCTAACTACACCGGTGAAGTCGCACAGCGCTGGCGTTATGTCGATGGCTCAGGTGAGATTGGCGTGATCTCCAGCGTTACCCAAACTTTCTGTCATGAATGCTCTAGAGCTCGTATCTCGACTGATGGACAAATGTATCTCTGCCTCTTTGCCAATGAAGGTTTTGATTTCAAAACCTTATTACGCTCTGGCATGAGTGATTTAGAAATTGCCAACGCGGTAATGAATACCTGGTCCACTCGCGACGATCACTATTCCGAAATTCGGGGTTCACATACCGCGAATCTGTTATCCGGCAACCGCAAGGTTGAAATGTCTTATATTGGTGGTTAATGATTTCCACTAAAGACATCACTGCACTCATACTTGCTGGCGGACGTGCGCAACGTATGGGTGGCATTGATAAGGGACTGATTCCTTTTCACGGCAAACCACTCATTGAGTCAGCTATTGCAAAGCTTAAGCCACAGGTGCAAACCATTGTGATTAATGCCAATCGCAACATCACAAAGTATGCGAGCTATGGATACCCAGTGATCATGGATGAGACGCCAGATTTTTCAGGGCCGCTAGCAGGCTTCTCCGCAGGCCTGAAGGCCTGCAAGACATCTTACCTCCTTACCTCGCCTTGCGACTCACCTTTGCTACCCAATCATCTCGCAGAGTCATTAATTGCCGAGATGGAGCGGGGTGATTTTCAGTTGGTGTACGCCTCCACCAAAGAGATCAATGGCAAGGTATGGGCGCAGCCTGTTTTTTGCCTCATGCAGAGTAACTTACAGGATGCATTGAATCAATTTCTCCAAAAAGAAGATCTCAAAATTGATCGCTGGTTTAAAGAGTTACGGAGCAGCACCGTTATATTTGATGACTCTCAAGCTTTTGCCAATGTAAATACACCTGAAGAGCTAAAGTCCTTAGAAGAAGTATCGGCATGAGTCGCTCCCCAAACCAACCAATTCTTTTGACCTCGTCGCTGCATGTTGATGATGCGCGTAAGGCAATTGCTGCATTAGTAGAGGATCTCATTCAAGAAGCTGCAGCAATGAATGATTCCGCAGATATTGAAACCGCTCCATTGGATCAGGCGATTAATCGGATATTGGCGGCTGACTTACTTTCACCCATCGATGTTCCGGCTGCCGACAATTCTGCGATGGATGGTTATGCATTTGATGGCAAATGCCTCGATACAAGCAATCCATCTATTTCATTAAGAGTGGTTGGCACAGCGCTTGCAGGCAAGCCTTATGACGGCAGTATTGGAGCTGGAGAATGCCTGAAGATCATGACCGGCGCTCTGATGCCTACTGGTTGCGATACCGTCATTCCACAAGAATTCACAGCCACAAAAGATGAGCTTACGATTGAGTTTAGGCAAGATCAATTAAAGCCTGGCGAGAATCGTCGTCTGCGTGGCGAAGATCTTCAAAAAGGTAAGCCTGCAATCGCCGCTGGACGCTTACTGCGCCCTTCTGATCTGGGCTTAGCCGCGTCACTGGGTATTACCCCCTTACCCGTAAGGCGCAAACTTAAGGTGGCTATTCTGTCTTCAGGTGATGAGTTGCGTGCGCTTGGTCAAGCATTGGATGCAGGCAGCATATATGACAGCAACCGCTACAGCCTTACTGGTTTACTCAATCGCCTGAATTTAGAAATCATTGACTGCGGCATTGTGCGCGATGACCCCGCCTCTTTGAAGCAAGCCTTTATCGAGGCAGCTAGCAAAGCAGATGTATTGATTTCTTCTGGGGGCGTTTCGGTTGGTGAAGCAGATTTCACGAAACAGATCATGCAAGAGTTGGGCGATGTCGGCTTTTGGAAAATCGCCATGCGCCCAGGACGTCCCATGGCCTTTGGAGTTCTTAAGCCAGTAGCTGGAAATTCCCCTGCTCGTAAAACCCTTTTCTTTGGTCTGCCCGGGAATCCCGTAGCAGTGATGGTGACCTTCTATCAATTTGTCCGTGCAGCACTTCTGCAGCTCAATGGCGCCAATCAAACTGAACCGCCTCTTACCCAAGCTATTGCCGAAGCTCCTATTCGGAAAAAGCCAGGTCGAACAGAATTTCAACGCGCTATTCTGGGGCGTGGGGCTGATGGCAAGCCAACAGTACGACTAACTGGCAGCCAAGGTGCCGGAATTTTGCGCTCGATGAGTGAGGCTAATTGCTTTGTGATCCTAGGTCATGAACAAGGAAATGTTGCCGCTGGAGACTGGGTAGATATAGCGCTTTTTGATGGACTGCTTTAAGATTGCGTCATCATGAAACTTAGCAAAAAAGAACTCGTCTTTCTAGACCCTATGCACACTGCCAAAACCTTGGTTTTGGTTTACCTCTGCTTCTCTGTACCAATCGTGTTGCTGGCCCTCTTTGTAGCCTTCATACGTGACGGCGCAATCCCTGGATTTACTGTGCTGTCAGCACTCATTCTTAACGCCCTACTCGGATTTGGGTTGTTGTGGATTGCCTGCAAAGTCTATAACTGGGTTGCTGGAAAATTTGGCGGTATTGAATTAGCGTTACGCGAATTGCCAGAAGAAATTGACGCTGAATAAGCGCCTCAAGATTCGAAGCTAACCTTCAAGCAATAAAGCCGAGTATGACTCGGCTTTATTTTTTACTTAACTGCATAGACTTCTGCATTAATGAGGCTAGGTGGTTTTTTTCCATCAAGCGCTGTACGTAAATTATCCACTGCTAAATCCACCATTGCTCTACGTGTTTTTTCTGTGGCGCTAGCAATGTGTGGAGCAAGCACAACGTTGCTCAATTTCAATAGTTCGGGATGTACTTTAGGCTCTCCTTCGAACACGTCTAAGCCAGCAGCAAAGATTCGCTTCTCCTTGAGAGCTTGAGCCAGCGCCGCATCATCCACAATGCCACCACGGGCAATGTTTATCAGGGTTGCAGTCGGCTTCATGAGTGCAATTTCTTTAGCGCCAATTGTATGATGACTCTGGGCACTATAAGGCAACACTAGAACTACGTGATCAGCGGTGCGAAGTAATTCTTCTTTAGAAACATATTTAGCGCCACAGGCCTTTTCATCAGCCTCAGATAAATGGCTGCGATTGTGATAAATCACATTCATTCCGAAACCTAAAGCACGCTTAGCAATTCCTTGGCCAATACGCCCCATACCAATAATGCCCACTGTGCTGTGATGCAAATCCATACCAAGTGGATTATTCACAATCGACCACTTATCCCACTGACCTGCACGCACCCAATGCTCGGATTCAGTAATACGTCTTGCTGTTGCCATGAGTAACGCAAAACCAAAATCAGCGGTAGTGTCTGTTAATACATCCGGAGTATTCGTAGCCATCACACCTGCAGCAGTAATTGCCGGCACATCAAAATTGTTATAGCCCACAGAAATATTGGCCACAATTTTTAGATCTTTGGCATGCATTAAGGCGTTTGCATCAATTCTTTCGCTACCAGCAACTAAAGCCCCTACAACCCCAGAGAGTTCTTTTTGCAACTCTTCGGGACTAAAAATCCTATCCTCTTGATTGGACCGAACCTGATAAGATTCCTCTAATTTAGCCAAAGCCTCTGGGAAAATGGCTCTTGCAACCAGGATTCTGGGTTTTTGCTTGCTAGCGTGCTTATTTGACTGGGTATTCATAGTGGGAACTTTACCTCAACTAAATAGACCCTTTCGCCTGAAAAATAGGCTATTTCAGCTAAAATTGAGTTTTTATAACTTAGCACCCAGCTTTTTGGGGCTCTTGAAACAAAACCGCCATGACTTACGTTGTTACCGAAGCTTGTATCCGTTGCAAATACACCGACTGCGTTGATGTTTGTCCAGTTGACTGCTTTCGCGAAGGCCCCAATTTTTTAGTCATTGATCCAGACGAATGTATTGACTGCGCGGTTTGTGTACCCGAGTGCCCAGTAAATGCAATTTATGCTGAAGACGACGTACCTGGTGATCAACAGACATTTATCAAATTGAACGCAGATCTCTCTCCTTCTTGGACATCGATTACCAAGTCCAAAGCTGCTCTTCCAGATGCTGAAGAATGGAAAGACGTTAAAAACAAACTTGATCAGCTAGTAAAGTAATTTTCTAACCAAAGAAATTTGTGTCGAATACACCCATAGAAACTGATGCCGTCATCATTGGCGCCGGTCCCGTGGGTCTCTTTCAGGTTTTTGAATTAGGTCTCCTGGAAATTAAAACGCATGTCATTGATTCACTCCCAGAGATTGGTGGTCAATGCATTGAACTTTATCCAGATAAACCCATCTACGATATTCCTGCTATTCCAGTGTGCACTGGACGCGAACTCACCAATAATTTACTCAAACAGATTGAACCCTTCAACGCTCAATTTCATCTGGGTCAAGAAGTTAGCAAGCTTGAACGTCAGGCTGATGGACGCTTTCTTGTTTGCACCTCACTAGACAATCACTTCCTCAGTAAAACTGTCTTTATTGCTGGTGGCGTAGGGGCCTTCCAGCCCCGTACCATCAACCTTGAAGGCATTGATGCCTTTGTGGGAAAGCAGGTTTTCTACCACGCTAAAAATCCTGAGCAATTTACAGACAAAAGAATTGTGATTTGTGGTGGTGGCGATGCAGCACTAGATTGGGCGATTCATTTTTCTGAGATTGCCTCTAGCGTCACATTGATTCATCGTCGCGATGACTTCAAGGCTGCGCCAAAATCGATTGCGAGAATGCGTGAACTTTGCGCTAGCAACCAGATGCAACTGTTGATTGGTCAGGTGAGCGCTTTTGAAGCGAAAGATAGCCTGCTTTCTGAGATCACCTTCACCAATATTGATGGCGAAGCAAAACAGATCCCACTCGATGATCTTTTGGTGTTTTACGGACTCTCCCCTAAGCTGGGTCCGATTGCAGAGTGGGGCCTGAATATCGATCGCAAACAAATCTGTGTTGATACAGAAAAATTTCAAACCAGCATCCCTGGAATTTATGCCGTTGGTGATATCAATGTTTACCCAGGCAAGAAGAAGCTAATTCTGTCAGGCTTTCATGAGGCCGCCCTGGCTGCCTTTGCAGCAGCTTCGTACCTGAACCCAGAAAAGCAGATTCAACTGCAATATACGACTACTTCCCCCAAGCTTCACAAGGCTCTCGGGGTGAAGTCGCCCACATTCGAGTAAGCTATCCTTAATTCGTTAATACATAACCACTTTTAGCCAATCCATATGCATCAATATCACGATCTCATGAAAGAAGTCCTCGCCAAGGGGGTTCAAAAGTCCGACAGAACTGGAACTGGCACGGTCTCCGTATTTGGACACCAGATGCGCTTTAACTTGGCCGATGGTTTCCCCATGGTAACCACCAAGAAGCTTCACCTGAAGTCCATCATCTATGAATTACTCTGGTTCCTCAAAGGCAGCACGAACAATAACTGGCTGAAAGAGCGCGGCGTATCTATCTGGAACGAATGGGCAGCACCCGATGGTGATTTAGGTCCTATCTACGGTTATCAGTGGCGCTCATGGCCAGCGCCGAATGGTCAGCACATCGATCAAATCTCTGAGGTGGTTGAGACGATCAAAAAGAATCCAGACTCACGTCGCATTATTGTTTCTGCGTGGAACGTAGCAGATATTCCCCGCATGGCTTTAGCACCTTGCCATGCTTTCTTTCAGTTCTATGTTGCCGATGGCAAATTGTCCTGCCAACTCTATCAACGCAGCGCTGATATTTTTTTAGGCGTGCCATTTAATATTGCTAGCTACGCTTTACTGACGCACATGATGGCGCAACAATGTAATCTGGAGGTGGGAGACTTCATTTGGACTGGTGGTGACTGTCACTTGTATAGCAATCATCTTGAACAAGTAGAACTTCAGCTATCGAGAGATTTTTTCTCTTTGCCTAAGCTTAATATTTTGCGTAAGCCTGATTCAATCTTTGATTACGAGTTTGAAGACTTCGAAATCGACGGCTATGAATCTCATCCTCACATTAAAGCTCCTGTAGCCATTTAAGAATCGTAATCATGACTCAACCTACTATTTCTATGATTGTTGCACGCTCACGCAATCACGTAATTGGCCGCGACAATCAAATGCCTTGGAAGATCTCGGCTGATTTGCAGTTCTTTAAGCGCGTCACCATGGGGCATCCAGTAATCATGGGTCGTAAAACTTGGGAATCCATTGGACGCCCACTTCCTGGACGTCGCAACATCATAGTGAGCCGCAATGCAACCTATCAAGCTACTGGTGGTGAATTAGTTGGATCACTCGATGAAGCCCTGAATAGCTTAAGTGAGTTCCCACGTGTTTTTGTCATTGGTGGTGAGCAACTCTTCACGCAGGCCTTTCCGAAAGCAGACCGACTCTATATTACTGAGATTGATATGGACATTGATGGTGGTGATACTTTCTTTACGGTTCCCAATGCATCAGATTGGAAAGAAGTAGAACGCACTCCTGGATCAGAAGGTAATATTACCTTTAGCTTCATTACACTAGAGCGCAAATAAAAAAGGACTCCTATGAACTGCACCCCAAAAGTTGGACATTCGTCCAACCCTCTAAGGTGCAGTTTTCATGTCCAAATACAGCAAAGAGTTCAAGCTAGCAGTCATTGAGCATTATCTATCTGATAAAGGCGGTTTTAAAGCCATTGCAGATCAGTATGGTGTTAAATACGCTTACGTTCGCAAATGGGTTCATGCTTTTTTAAGGCCCATGGGCAAAAGAGTCTCAATAAGAGTTACATCCAGTACTCAAGTGGTTTTAAGCTATCAGTCTTGCAGCATATGGAGCAACACCAGCTCTCGGTGAACCAAACTGCAGCCCACTTTAATATCCCAGCCCCAAGCTCGGTACTAGTATGGCAACGCCTCTACAATGAAGGCGGTATCACAGCCCTAGAACCTAAGCCCAAGGGACGGCCGCCCATGTCAAAACCTAGCGATATTAAGGCCTTGCTTGCCAAGCCCTTAACTTCACTCACACATGAAGAGTTACTGCGCAAAGCGCAGTATTTAGAAGTGGAGAACGCTTATCTAAAAAAGCTCGAAGCCTTAGCCCAGCAAAAGCACTTGGCAAGCAAGAACAAGCCCAAGTAATTACTGAGTTAAGGCAGCACCATCCATTGCAAATTATTTTGCTTGCAGCCCAAATGCCTAAAAGCGTCTATTACTACTGGCAAAAAGCCGGCAGTCAGGCTGATCCCTATGCTGATACCAAAACCCAGATCAATGCCATCTTTAATGCTCACCAAGGACGCTATGGCTATCGGCGAGTCCACTTAGAGCTACGCAATCAACATGAATACTTAAACCACAAGACCGTGCAAAAGCTCATGGGGCAACTAGGACTCAAATCGACTGTACGCCCTAAGCGATATCGCTCGTATAAGGGGTCTGTGGGTAAAGTAGCGCCCAACTTGTTAGAGCGCAACTTTGCAGCTAGCAAGCCCAATCAAAAGTGGGTCACTGATGTGACGGAGTTCAGCATCAGAGGGCAAAAGGTCTATCTCTCACCCATCCTAGACCTCTACAACCAAGAGATCGTCTCGTATGAGATTGGTGATCAGCCTCAACTGAGTATGGTGACTACCATGCTTAGTAGTGCTTTTAAGCATCTCAAGCAGGCTGATAAACCGCTGCTGCACTCAGACCAGGGCTGGCAATATCAGATGGGGTTTTATCAACAAGCCCTAAAGAAGCAAGGCATTACTCAAAGCATGTCTAGAAAAGGTAATTGCTTAGATAACGCCGTGATGGAGAACTGGTTTGGGATTATGAAAACCGAGTTCTTCTATCGGAAGAGGTTTGAGACCATTGAATCATTTAAACAAGGGCTGCATGCATATATCCGCTACTACAACCACGATCGAATCAAGCAAAAAAAAGGGATTAAGTCCAGTGCAATACCGAACTCAATCCCTCGTGCTAACCTAACCAAACTGTCCAACTTTTGGGGTGCAGTTCACTAAGAGTCCTTTTTCACAGGAAAGCATTGTTCTTTTACTGAACGACAATCTTTGCATCTTTTGCAATCTGACCCAAGAACTCGTATTGCTTTCTTTGTGTCATGCCTGCACGAATAGCAGCCTTGGCTTGTTCGAATGCTGGTGGCTTGCTCGATTTTTTGTCCTCCAACTTGATTAAAAACCAGCCTTGCTGCATCTGAATTGGCGCAGGTGAAACCTGGCCTTTAGAAAGGGTTATCAACACGGAGGCTAATTCTGGGGCCACCTGACCAGGCTGAACCCAACCTACAGCACCGCCCTGCACCTTATTCGGAGCTAAGGAGACGCTCTTGGCAACCTTATCAAATGGCTCGCCTTTTTTAATGCGCGCTAACGCTGCTTGAGCATCTGCCTCACTAGCCACTGCAATATCGCTCAACTTGTATTCGACAATCATGCCTTGAGGACCTAAGGAAGACACCTCTTTGTTGTATTCAGCTTGGACATCTGCGTCAGTGATTGGGTTTTTAGCCATATAAGTTGATAGCTCGAGATCTGCCAAATAGTTCTGACGGATCATCATCAGTTGAGTATTGGCTTTTTCTGAATTTGCTAAACCATCTTTTTCCGCTTGCTGCGAAAGTAAGAGCACTTCAATGTACTTCTCAATCACTACTTTGCGCAATTCTGAAGAATCCTTTTGCCCCTGAGAAACGGCAACCTTAATTCCTTGCTCCACCATGTCGTTAGTAATGATGGTTCCGTTCACAGATGCCGCTGCATTAATTGGCAAACCACTTTGCTGCGCATAGGCACCACCTACAAGCGCGCTTGTTAACATGCCAGCAACAATAAAGCGCGCTAACATTGGATTTAATACAGAAGCAAAAGGTTTCATAAGGGGGATATCTTTCTAAAATTTAGCCTCAATAGTACCAGCAGGCATGGGTCAATTTGGAATAAGCCACAGTAAAATAGGCCTATGTGCGTTCAATACCTCACTACCGTAAATACTGATTGGGTAAAAACTCACTTTGATCTCGATTTACCGATATCAACGGCTCATGATGTATTCCCAACTTATCCAGGACCCATCGTCCTCAAAAGTCACAATACTGATCGCACCGCAATTGGTTTGGCACGCTTTGGCTTATTGCCGTCATGGGCTAAAGAAGAAACCTTCGGCAGAAAAACCTATAACGCTAGAGTTGAAACGGTAGCCGAAAAGCCTTCTTATAAGCTTGCCTGGACAAAGCGGCATTACGCCTTAGCCTTGGCGGATACTTTTTATGAGCCTTATTATGAATCTGGTAAAGCAGTCCGAACCGCTATCAAGCAAGCTAATCACGAACCAATGGCGATTGCCTCTATCTGGGACACCTGGACTGAATCGGAAACTGGTGAACTGATCGTTTCATTTTCCATGCTCACTATTGATGCTAGCAATCATCCATTGATGCAACATATGCATAAACCGGAAGATGAAAAACGCACTGTAGTTCCCTTGCGGCCCGAACTCTTCAATGCATGGCTCAATGCCACGCCTGAAGAAGCGCAAGTGCTATTGCAAATAGACTCTATTCCCAAGCTAACCCTAGCCTAGAAAGTAATGACTGGTTTCGTGGCTTGATTGGGGTCGACTGATTGCGTTTCTAGCGTCTCAGCCTCTTCTTCACCCTGTGGTTGATTGTAAAATTTCGCATCCGATGCACGCTCTTTAGCTATACGAGCATCTTCTGCTCTTGGATCGACCGGGCCAAATGGCCCCTCTACCGGCGACAGAGCTTGCTTATTAAAGCCCTGGATCTGCTGGGGGGTATATGGGGAAAAAGTATCAGACCCAGGGGGCTGGGGAGGGGTTTGAGAACAAGCCAAAACACCCATCAATAACAGAACTGAACTTAACCTCGAGAAGAATGTATTCATAAGGCCCATTGTATGGCAGCAGTCATTACTTCATCCAAGCGAATTCCTTCGGTAACTCTGGAGAACATTTCTGACTGCTGGGATACGGCACATCAGCAATAGAAAAATAACTGCCCCATAAATCGAGACTGTTCCTAAATCATTTTTACCTGCCTTATGCCACCAATAGTGAACGATGGCAGTACATGCGATCAAGTACACAAGCTTGTGCAATATTGTCCAACGCTTACCCAAGTGACGCGCGGCCCACTGATTTGATGTCAATGCTAAGGGCGTTAGTAATACCAAAGTTAGAAAGCCCATCGTAATAAAAGGGCGCTTTACAACATCGCTCCACATGAACCAAATATCTAAGTTCTGATCCAACCAGAACCAAATCGAAAAGTGGATGGCAGCGTAGAAAAAACAAAAGAGCCCTACCATGCGACGCAGCTTGATCCAAACCATCAAACCTGTCATTAAGCGCAAAGGAGTCATCGCCAGTGTAATACACAGAAAAACTAGCGCCCATGTACCGGTAGAGCGGGTGATAAATTCAATCGGATTGGCACCCAAACCCTCATAAGCCCCCAGCCACATCAAGCGACCTAGAGGTATAAGAGATAACAGAAAGACAGTTGTCTTAATAAACTTCATAAGACATATTAAACGACCCCATTAATTCAGAATCAATGGGGTCAATTTTATAAACTGCAACCAGATTAAAACTTAAGCGAAGCCTAAGCCAAACTCAGCCCTTCCTTACTCAACGGGAAGTTCCGCACTGGCCTGCCAATTGCGGCAGAAATTGCATTTGCAACAGCAGGGCCAACCACACAGATTGTTGGCTCACCTACTCCACCCCAAAAGTCAAAGCTAGGAACCAAGACTGTTTCAATTCTTGGAGTTGCAGATAGTTTTAGTAATGGGTAGGTATCGAGATTCTGCTGTTTGATGCGGCCATTTTCTACAGAGATCTCTGGCAAGAAAATGGCTCCCAATGCCATTGCTACAGAACCTTCAATTTGCTCACGTGTTAAGTAAGGATTAACAACATGGCCAGAATTTAAGGCAAATACTAAGCGAGTAACTTTCACCACATTATTCTGCACGGTTACTTCAGCAACGCAAGCGGAGTAGCTGGCATAACCCATAAACTGGGCAACACCACGGTACGTTCCAGCTGGCAACGGCTTATCCCAATCCGCTTTTTTTGCGGCAGCATTAAGAACACCCAAATGTTTTGGATGACTTTGCATGAGTGCCTGTCTAAATTTCACAGGATCCTTGCCTGCTGCTTTAGCACACTCATCCATAAAGCATTCCATGAAGATGCCGTTCTGGTTCGTGTTTACGCCACGCCATGGGCCAACCGGCACATGGGTATTTTTCATTACATACTCAGTCAAGAGCGTGGGGAAGGTATAGCCGAGTTGAGCATCGGGGCCCTTCTCGTAGAAGCCCTGGAGCTGACGCTCATCTTTGCCATCTTTAATGGCCTGCGGTGCCAACGTGGCATTAATCGACTGGCCTGCAACCTTGATATGCATGCCAGTTACGTTGCCAGAACTATCAATACCAGCAGTCATTTTTGCCATCGCAATAGGATGGTAATAATCATGAGTCATGTCTTCTTCACGACTCCAAATGACCTTGACTGGTATCCCAGGAAATTTTTGTGCAACTTTAGCTGCATAGGTCGTGAAATCTTGCATAGATCCACGACGACCTAAGCCGCAACCCGAATCTAATTTATATACCTCGCAATTAGCCAGTGGCAATCCAGTCGCTTCTGATAAGGCGGCATGTGAGCCCTCACCATTTTGGGTGGGAACCCATGCCTCCGCCCGATCGCCTGTGATTTTGACAGTAGCGTTCATAGGCTCCATCGTGACGTGCGCACGATAAGGCGTGTAATAAATGGCCTCTACTTTCTTAGTAGCACTATTGATGGCTGCAGGTGCATCGCCCTCCTTACGCTGCCAAAAATCTCCTTGCTCGTCTAAGCCGTCACGCAGCATTTTATTGATGCCATCTTGTGAAACGCTAGCAGCCTTGCCTTCATCCCAAACAATCGGCATAGCATGTAGCGCACTATTAGCATGCCACCAGGTATCAGCAACTACTGCAAGGGTGCTGTCATCAATCTTGACCACACCCTTCACCCCACGCATACCCTTGATCTTGGCTTCGTCATAGCTTACTAATTTTCCGCCAAAGACTGGGCAAGCTTTTACGGATGCGCAAAGCATGCCAGGAAGTTGCAAATCAACACCATAGACTTTAGATCCGTTCACTTTGTTTGCCGTATCCAAGCGTGCATATGGTTGTCCGGCAACTTTCCAATTTCTTGGATCCCGTAAGGTAATCGACTTTGGGTCAGGGGGCGTTAAGGTAGAAGCTAACTCAGCCACTTTGCCGTAGGTTGTTTTACGTCCTGTTGATACATGAGTAATCACACCTTTATCTACAGTCAATTCTGAAACGGGCACACTCCATTGATTGGCAGCTGCTTGCATGAGCATGATGCGTGCGGCGGCTGCACCACGACGCACATAGTCTTCAGAAATCCGGATGCCACGACTACCACCAGTACCATGCTCACCCCAAACGCGCTTACGCGCCAAACTTTGCCCTGGTGTAGCTGACTGAGTTTTAACCTTCTTCCAATTGCACTCAAGCTCTTCTGTGACCAACTGAGCAAGGCCTGTGCGTGTTCCTTGCCCCATCTCGGATCGAGCGATTCTGATATAGACAGCATCGTCCGGCTTAATGCTGACCCAAGCATTTACTTCCGCCTCGCCAATCTGCGTTGGTGTATTAGGATCATATTTAGGGCCAGCCTGTGCATATACTGAATCCGGAAGGACCCCTATACCCAACATCAACCCACCGCCAAGCATTGTGCCCTTGATGATGAAATCACGGCGGGAAGAATTATCTAAATGGGAGGCTTTATTTTTGATAGTCATATTTTTCTCCTTAACCACGGGTTGCAGGAGTGGCGTTGTATTGCGCCAAGACATCTGCCAATTTCTTTTGACCGGAAGCAACATGAATCCCATCACGAATCTTTTGATAGGTTCCGCAACGACAAAGATTACCCATTGCATTATCGATATCAGCATCAGAAGGCTTTGGGTTTCGCTTTAACAGCGCTGCAGCGGCCATGATCTGACCAGATTGGCAATAACCACACTGAGGAACATCAAGTGCAATCCAAGCTTGTTGTACTGGATGCGTACTATTTTTTGAGAGCGCTTCAATAGTAGTGATTTTGGCACTACCAATAGCAGACACTGGAATTGAACAAGAACGGACTGGCTCGCCATTGAGGTAGACAGTACACGCCCCACATTGAGCGACACCACAGCCGTACTTCGTACCAGTGAGCCCGACCACTTCTCGAATAGCCCATAACAAGGGCATATTGGGCTCCACATCAATATTCTGAATCTGACCATTAATATCTAATTGCATGTTGTCTCCTATGGTTTTTCTTTTCAAAAGACTATAAATCATTCTAGACTTTTTGCGCTCGCACATAAATGGCTCAGCCTAGGGCAAAACCCTATCGAATTAGGCAGTAATTTGCTATCCTGAAAGCTCAATTAAGGATAAATATGACCGAAGAGAACCAAACCCAGAACGATGAAGATTTTGACTATGGGTGCGAGTGTGCAATGACCTTGCTCAACGAACCTACAGAAGATCGATTAAACGACTTAATTGATGAGCTAGATGAAGATGGCATGATCTCCACCGAGGTGGTTTATGGCTTGCTCGCCACCATCCTCATGAGCATGAATGAAGAAGAACATGAAGGCGACGAGCACTAATTAGTCTTGTTTCACCTGGAAGGCAAAGGCATCCATTGCCTTTGCCAACTGAATATCTAGTTTAGTTAAAGCACCAGCTGAATGTGTGCTCAATTCCACAGCGACCTTATTCCAAGAGTTTGACCAATCCGGGTGATGGTTAATTTCTTCCGCATATTGAGCGCAAAGAGTCATAAATTCAAAAGCCTGTTTGAAGTCTGCAAAGGCAAACTCCCTCGCAATTCTTTTTCCACTGGCGTCCAAGGACCATAAGGGAACTTCTTTTTCCAAATCGAAGCTATCGACCATCAAAATTGATTACCTTTAAGAAGAAACACTTTGGGAAAGTTGCTTTAAATCTTCTGGATAAAGCCAGCGCCATTCGCCTTCATTCAAATCTGCAGGCGTACGGTATGCGCCAATTTCGGTGCGGTGTAATTTAGCCACATGATTACCAACTGCCGCCATCATGCGTTTTACCTGGTGATAGCGTCCTTCAACAATCGTCATCGCCAACACATGATCAGAAATTAGCTTACATGCCGAAGCAAAGCAAGGTTTAGGATCGTCATCTAACACAACACCATTCATTAAATGATCGATTTGTTTTTGCGTAATGGGCTCAGGTGTAGTGATTTCATAAACCTTGCCAATGTTTTTCTTCGGAGTCGTCATCTTATGAATAAACTGACCATCATCCGATATTAAGAGTAAGCCAGTAGTGTCGTAGTCTAGGCGGCCCACACATTGCAACCCTCTCTCGACAAAGGGGCTGGGTAACAAACTATAAACACTAGGATGATGCGTCGTTTTATGTGAGCATTCGTAATTTGCCGGCTTATTAAAAGCAAGGTAAGCCTTCTCGTGATACTCCCAGTCTTTGCCTTCTATATTGAGGATCAGGCTTTCAGTAGCAACTCTCTCCTCTGGATCTTCAGCCAGCACACCATTCACCTTTACCAGTTCGGCATACACTAAATCACCGCAATAGCGACGGGTGCCAAAGCCTTGGCTAAAAAGAATTTTTTCGAGGGAGATGGGTTTTGCCATATGTTGCAGAGCATACTACAGAGCAAGCCCACCTTGAGTGAGTCAGTCCTATGCCGCAATTCATTATCATTAGAATACTCACTACTAAATAGCTCTATCACCATGCTCTCCACCCCAACATCACGCTCTCTTTTACATACCCGAGAAATTACTTTTCAGGGCTACATAAGAGAAGATGGCTTGTGGGATATCGAAGGCCATTTAAAGGACTTCAAGACAAATCCTTTTCAGACGAGCGCAAAGACTTGGCAACCAGGCGAGGCCTTTCATGACATGTGGGTGCGTATCACGCTAGACCGCGACTTTGTCATCAAAGACATTGAGGCGGCAATGGATGGACACCCCCATGCAGAATGTACGGCAGCGCTTCCACCAATGGATGCTTTAATTGGGTCGCGACTAGGGAAGGGCTGGCGCAAGACGATTGACACCCACCTTGGCGGGATTAAAGGCTGCACGCATTTGCGCGAGCTTCTCTCCAGCCTTGCTACTGCCGCCTATCAATCCATTCCAGGAGCATTCTTCGATCCAGCTGGTGATAAGCCACCACTTTACTTGGGTACATGCAAATCTTGGGACTTTGATGGTCCTGTAGTGATGCGCGTGTATCCCAAGTTTTATCAGTGGAATAAAACTAAAACTTAAAACTCGCCACGATGCACATTGAATGCATTGAAAGCTTGCTGAACGGGCATCACCTCTAAGACATTGATATTCATATGACTCGGTAAAGTGGCTGACCAATAAATTGCTTCAGCAACATCGTCAGCACTCAAGGCCTGAACACCGGTATATACCTTCCCCGCTTTGTCATCATCACCCTTAAAGCGAACATTGGAGAATTCTGTACCAGCACACATACCGGGCTCTATACAAGTTACTCGTACTGGAGTGCCAATCAGATCGGCGCGTAAATTTAAACTAAATTGCTTAACAAATGCTTTGGTGCCCCCATACACATTGCCGCCTGGGTAAGGATAGTTTGCAGCAACAGAGCCTAAATTAATTATATGGCCACACTTACGATCGACCATACCGGGCAAGAAGGCGCGACTCATATGCACAAGTCCCTTAATATTGGTATCAATCATTTGATCCCAATCACTCAAAAATGCTTTATGAGCTGGCTCTAAGCCCAAAGCAAGCCCAGCATTGTTTACCAAAACAGTTATCTTTGAAAATTCTGCTGGCAGCGCACTTGCCAAAGAGTCAACCTGAGCACTATCGCAAACATCCACAACCATGGTGAGAAGTTTTTTCTGCTGCTCAGCAGGCAAGGAACTTTTTAGCGCCTCTAAACGCTCAGCTCTTCTACCAACAGCTGCAACCTTATGCCCATGAGCTAAAAATCGTCGGGCAGTTGCCTCTCCAAATCCTGCGGTAGCGCCAGTAACTAATACGGTATGTTCCATGCTTCCTCTTCAAATCTTAAGTAAATAGTGGTTTGTAATTTAATATTAATGCCTATATGGGATTCCTGCGCGCGCTGACCTTGTCCTTCTTTTGCATTCCTACTAGTTTGGTGTGTACCGCCGAGCAATATTCTCCCGTGTCTATTTTAGGGCTCATTAATACCCCCCAAGAGAGATCTCAAGATCACATACTGAAATTCTGGGGCTACCATAACTACCAGGGATCTCAGAATTATCTCGATACCCTCAAGTTGCGTTACTACAACCCACTTAATCTGGGAGACTGGCACGGCACTATGCGACTCGATACCGCCTACACCGCAAGCTATGGACCCCAACAATCGGCACAAGGCACAGACGGCTTTTCACCTAACAATGCCATGCTCACTATTTGGGGTGGTCAAGTAGGCTGGCTGGGTAATATTGGAGCTCGGGTATACGCCCCACTAAGCAATTCAGGCCAGTGGTTAGCCGGCCCTCAAGTGAGCACTTCTTTTAAACCCGCTGGTAGTGAGAAAAATATCCTTTCAGATACTTCACCGCTAGCCAGGTATATGTTTGGTTTCAATCCAAAGGCGCCTGCTGGCACCAGCTTACCTCCTATTACAAGTCAGCTTGAGCTTTATCCAACTATCGGCTTGAACTTAAGTCCCAGCACCTAGATTCGCTTTTGGGATGAGAACGGCGCGGTCTTTAACGCCGCGGGTGGAGGCTGGTTTGTGCCGATTGATGCGATGGTGACCCAACGAATCAATAAAAATCTTTTGGTAGCGATTGGCGGTGCGAAACAAGTTGTTCAAACCTACCAACTCTCTAACTGGTCTGTGTATGGAAAAATTGTGCTGAGCTTTTAAAATAAGTGATAAAAAACATTAGGCAAGATCAACCAACATTTGATTATCCAGTTTTGCTGCACCCGACTTGATCAAGGCTTTAGGCAACCACTGCGTAAATTCATCCATACTCATGTTGAGCAGTTTTGCTGCACTAATTAATGCAGGTGTATTCGCAATCCATTCATTCACATGTGCAATGTCACGGCTGCGCCATTCTAAGAGGCGGTATTTCAACAATACTTTAGCGCCATGTCGGGCATTCCGATCTGGATCAGAGGCCAAATAATCTAATCTCGATCTTGCTGTAGCAAGAGATTTGGAAACATCCGTAAAAGGTGCGCCATGCCCAGGGATCACCAGATTGACTGGCAATGTCTCAATCAAATCCAAGGTTTGTGCCACCTCTTCAAAACCCACTTCACCCCAAAGCTCAGGAAAAATCACTCCGAAACCCTCTTCCCATAGGGCGTCAGCTGAAATCAATATACGGTGATCTGCCTGGTACAACATAACAGAGTGCGGATCATGTCCTGGTGCTGCCAATATCTTCCAGAGATATCTTCCTAACAGTATTTCCTCACCCGGGATCAATACACCGTGATGCGGAAACTGAGGGCACTCTTGACCCAAGTTGTCATAACTTAATAAAGCGCTATCCCAGTTTTGAACTGCTATCGCTTCAGCAGCCGGAATACATACCTCGCTATGAAATGCTTTTACCAAAGCCGCATTGCCACCACAGTGGTCTGAATGCAGATGGGTATTAACCACCCTATTTAATTTCAATAGACGATGCTTTTGCAATGCATTCTGAACCAAACCGATAGTCAGATCTTGGTGAGCACAATATCCAGAATCCACCAAAGAAACATCATTTTCACCAAAGTGAAAAATATTATTGGCAGAGAGCCAGCCTCTTTCAAAGACTTCAATCCCTGGAGGTAGCAAATGCGTAGTCATGACTGAGTGGCTTTGTGTTTACTTGGTAGTTGCTTGTGGAGTTAGCTCTAACTTACGTGTATCGAACTGTTGCGCCTGTATGCGCGTTAAGGTGTCTTCATATACTTTTTTATCTATCTGTGGAGTTCTGGACAAAATCCACAGATATTCACGACGAGGATCGCTTACTACAGCCACTTGATACTGAGCATCCAGATCAATCACCCAATAATCACCCCAAACCAAAGGGATAAAGGCCAGCCACGCAGGCGCAAATCGCACTTCAAGCTTAGGTGAGTCTTTTGCCCCAATCTGCTTTGCAGTACCCTCGGCCTCCGATATTTCGCCCTCGGCAGTTTTGCAGCTATTGAGCACTTTGAGAGTGCCATCAGCCCTAGCCGAATAGACCGCCTTCGTATTGCTAATGCACTTCCTCTGAAACCAGTTTGGGTATTTGGCAATCTCATACCAGACTCCCAGATAGCGCTGCACATCAAGGGATTGAATCGTCTTTACCGGCGCATCACTTCCCTGCCCGTATGCAGAAAAGTTAAACAACAAAATGCAAGCGCTAAAAAATATTGGATAAATTTTCCTCATTACTAATAGTACTTCTTCAGATCCATGCCTGCATACATACCAGCCACTTGTTCACCATAGCCATTAAACATTTGGGTTTTAATCTTAGGCGCAAACATTCCTTTGGGATCACCAATACGGCGCTCTACTGCTTGACTCCAACGCGGGTGATCTACCTGAGGATTTACATTGGAATAGAAACCATATTCACGGGCATCAAATTGATTCCAGCTGGTCTTGGGCATCTCTTCTGTAAAACGAATTTTGACAATCGACTTGGCACTCTTAAAACCATACTTCCAGGGCACCACGAGACGGACCGGAGCGCCATTTTGATTTGGCAGGACTTCGCCATATAAGCCAAATGTGAGAAGCGTTAATGAATTCATAGCCTCGTCCATACGCAAACCTTCACGATAAGGCCAGTCAATAATGTTGCTCTTCACCCCCGGCATTTGTTTGCGATCTGCCAAGGAAATAAATTCCACATACTTAGCCGAGCTCAGTGGCTCCACTTTATTAATCAACTTAGAGAGTGAGTAGCCATCCCAAGGAATCACCATAGACCAACCTTCAACACAGCGCATCCGGTAAATGCGCTCTTCCATTGGTGCTAATTTAAGGAGTGCATCAATATCCAGTGTTATTGGTTTTTTGACCAAACCCTCAATCGATATTGTCCAGGGACGAGTTTGCAAGCTATCAGCATGCGCAGCTGGATCCGCCTTATCCGTACCGAATTCATAAAAGTTGTTATAGCCGGTGACAAACTTAAGCGGGGTTAGACCGTCTTTATCTGCAAAAGCAGGGTTTAGGGTGGCTGCCAGCCTTTCTGGGTTTGCGGCAAGGGCTTCTCTAGAGAACCATGGAGCCAGCGCCATTCCAAAACCCCCTGCAGCCGCAGTTTTGATAATGGTCCTACGGTTTTCAAAAACCGCTTTTGGAGTGATATCGCTAGCAAGGATGGTCTTATCGGTAAAACCCATAACGCGCCCCTAAGGAATGTAATCAACCTATTTTGCTACCGATGGTAATTTCTTGCTTAAAACTGACTTGCCCGCATCTGGTTCATCAAAGCGAGATTATATTTATCCATGCCGCCAACCATTTCAGCCAAGTCTGGGTAGTCTCTAACTAAAGATTCGCCGCCATAAAAGCGGAGTAGCCAATCTGGATAGCTTCTATTGGAAATTTCTTTAATCTCTAATAATTCAATACGATGATGCCGTTTATCATCCTGGATTCTCTTCCATACCTTCATAATATTGGCACGCTCACCTTCAATCACCTGAGCAAACTGCTGGTTATCGTAAAAGAGAATGCCGGTAACACTATGTTTTTGATTAAACGCGCGCGCCGACTCGAGCAAGCGCATTAAGCCAAGAAAAGACATATCCGAGAGAGCTTCACTCAGATAACTCAATTCAACCAGGTCTTTTGGTTTAGACATAAAAAAAATAGGTGAGGCAAATGAAAAAAGGCAAACCCGAAAGTTTGCCTTTGAATGCTAAACCTAATCTAAAAAATTAGGTACTTATCGCTTACACCTATTACGCGTTTGCTGCCTTTAAAGCTGCATTCAAGGTAGCACTAGGACGCATTACTGCTTCAAACTTCTCAGAATCAGGCATAAAGTAACCACCAATATCTGCTGGCTTACCTTGCACCGCTTTGAGTTCGGCTGCAATCTTTTGCTCATTCTCAATCAAAGATTTTGCCAAAGGAGCAAAGTGCGCTTGTAATTCTTTATCTTCCGTTTGAGCGGCTAACGCTTCAGCCCAGTACATTGCTAAGTAGAACTGGCTACCACGGTTATCCAACTCGCCAGTGCGCGGTGAAGGTGACTTATTGTTATCTAACAGCTTACCAGTCGCATCATCCAAAGTGCGAGCTAAGATTTTCACCTTATTGTTGCCAGTCTTATCACCGATATCCTCAAGAGATACGGCTAAAGCCATGAACTCACCAAGTGAATCCCAACGTAAATGGTTTTCTTCTACCAACTGTTGAACGTGTTTAGGGGCTGAACCACCCGCGCCCGTTTCAAACAGACCGCCACCAGCCATCAAAGGCACGATGGATAACATCTTCGCACTAGTACCTAACTCCATAATTGGAAATAAGTCCGTGAGGTAGTCACGCAAGATATTACCGGTCACAGAAATGGTGTCCTTGCCACGAATCACGCGCTCTAAGGTGTAACGCATTGCACGTGTCTGAGACATGATCTGAATATCTACACCCTTCAGATCGTAGTCTTTGAGATAGGTATTTACCTTCTTAATTAATTCAGCTTCGTGTGGACGGTACTCATCGAGCCAAAATACTGCTGGAGTATTGGAAAGACGCGCGCGATTCACAGCCAACTTCACCCAGTCACGAATTGGCGCATCTTTACACTGACACATACGCCAGATATCGCCCTCTTCCACATGTTGCTCAAGCAATACAGTGCCATCATCAGCAACGATACGGGCCACACCAGCCTCAGGAATTTCAAAGGTCTTGTCATGTGAACCGTACTCTTCAGCCTGTTGAGCCATCAAACCGACGTTCGGTACTGTACCCATCGTTGTTGGATCAAAGTTACCGTGCGTCTTACAGAAATTGATCATTTCTTGATAAATACGGGCAAAGGTACTTTCAGGAATGACCGCCTTCGTATCATGCAAACGACCATCAGCACCCCACATCTTGCCGCCTACACGGATCATTGCCGGCATAGAAGCATCAACGATCACATCACTTGGAGAATGGAGGTTAGTAATACCTTTAGCAGAATCCACCATCGCTAATGCTGGACGATGTTCGTGGCAGGCATGCAGATCTTGAATGATTTCTTCGCGCTTAGATTCTGGCAAGGCTTTGATCTTTTCATACAGACTGCTCATTCCGTTATTGGCATTCACGCCCAGCTCTTCAAATAGCTTAGCGTGCTTTGCAAAAGCGTCTTTATAGAAAATCTTTACCGCATGACCAAACACAATTGGATGGGAAACCTTCATCATCGTTGCCTTGACATGCAAGGAAAGCATCATGCCGGTCTTATAAGCGTCTTCGATTTCTTTCTCGTAGAACTCGCACAATGCTTTTTTGCTCATGTACATACTGTCGATAATTTCGCCAGCCAATAAAGAGACTTTGGGTTTGAGAACAATAGTCTTGCCACTCTTCGTCACCAAGTCCATCTTCACATCACAGGCCTTAGTCATCGTCATCGACTTCTCACCAGCGTAAAAATCACCCCCATGCATATGAGAAACGTGGGTGCGCGACGCCTGACTCCACTCCCCCATTGAGTGTGGATTCTTGCGGGCGTAACGTTTTACAGCGGGAGGAGCGCGGCGGTCGGAATTACCCTCGCGCAATACTGGGTTTACTGAGCTACCCAAGCATTTGGAATAACGGGTCCGAATGGATTTTTCTTCATCTGTTTTTGGATCTTCAGGAAAATCAGGAATCTTGTAGCCTTTAGTTTGTAGCTCTTTAATGGCGGCGAGCAGCTGGGGCACAGAGGCGCTGATATTGGGCAACTTAATGATGTTGGTATCGGGCAATAAGGTCATTTTGCCTAGCTCAGCCAAGTTATTCGGAACTTGCTGCTCAGGCGTCAGGCAATCAGGAAACTCAGCCAAGATACGCGCTGCAACTGAAATATCACTCGTCACGATCTCCACGCCAGCAGGAGCTGCAAAAGTACGAATAATTGGCAGAAATGCACGAGTGGCCAAAAGTGGCGCCTCATCTGTCAGCGTATAAATAATCTTTGATTTCTCTGAAGCCATGAATGTTTCCTCAATATTGAAAAATTACAGAGTCAGGTTTTTACCCTGCCGCCCTCAAATCCACATTTTGCAAGTCGCTTTTAGCGCACCTTTTGCCAATGAGGCGAGAGCTCCATTTTAAATCATCGGACTTGGCAAAAATGCCGGTTTTGCACCTTAAAGCGCCCGATAAAGGGCAATTTAAGGGAATCCACCAAGGCTGCAGAGGCTCTAAATTCGCCGTACACTGCAAGCTATGACCCGCAAACATCCTTTACTCAACAAAAACCTGGTGCTGCTGATCATTTGTCAGGGACTATTCCTCACCAATAACGTGACGTTTATCGCTATCAACGGGTTGGTAGGGCTTAGCCTAGCACCAGCCAGCTGGATGGCCACCCTACCCGTCATGGGCTATGTTGTCGGGGGCGCCTTTTCCACCTCCATTGTGGCCAAATCTCAAAACTACTTTGGGCGCAGAGTCTCTTTCCAGCTAGGCTTGCTAGTAGCAATGCTCTCAGCACTTCTATGCGCGTACGCCGCCATTACAAGAAACTTTTGGCTTTTAGTCTTGGGGACCTTTATTGCGGGTTATTACAGCGCCAATGGGCAGCTCTACCGCTTTGCTGCAGCAGAACTGACAGACCAGAGTCAACGCGATAAGGCGATCTCTTGGGTACTTGCTGGTGGCATTCTTGGTGCAGTCATTGGACCCAATCTAGCCTCCTGGACGCGAGATCTATTTGATACCGCCTTTCTGGGGGCATATCTCACTCTATCCATTGCCGGGTTCATTGGCATCTTCGTGATGCAGTTCATTCGCTTTCCACAAGAACTCAAGGCGCAGCATGCACTTACCGATGGACGCCCTTTAAAAGTCATCCTCCAGCAACCCGTCTTTATGGTTGCCATCATTGGTGCAGCATTAGGGTATGGGGTTATGAATCTACTCATGGCTGCCACACCTTTGGCAATGCAAATCTGTGGGCTACCATTTTCGGACACCGCTTTAGTACTGGAGTGGCATGTGATTGGCATGTTTGCTCCTGGATTTTTTACAGGATCACTCATCCAACGATATGGGGTATTAAAGATAATGGGGACCGGGGTGTTTCTGAACTTCATCTGCATTGCAATCGCTCTTACCGGAACCGATCTCCATCAATTCTTTATCGCTTTATTTTTACTCGGCGTTGGCTGGAACTTTTTATTTACTGGCGCCACCTCTTTGGCGATGACTGCCTATCAACCCAATGAGCGGGACAAAGCACAGGCTGCCATTAATTTCTTCGTCTTCGGAACTATGGCCTTCACTTCTTTTGGGTCAGGCGCCCTAGTCACCTCACATGGTTGGAGCATCCTCAATTGGGGATCACTCATCCCCGTTGTAGTAAGCGGTCTTGCGATTTTCTGGCTTGCTCAGCAACGGAGACAACCGCGAGTGATGACCTAAGAGGCTTTAGCTAGCGGCAAGTTAAACAAAAGGTTTTGTGGCTTTAACTTCAGCTGATGCTGGTCGTTCATGGCAATAGCCATATATACCGGCTTACCAGCCTGGGCCTTAGCAACAGCAGCCTCATCGATAAAGTCTAGGCGAAATAAACAAATCACTTTCTGCAATTCATCTGCCTCAACCAATTCTTGGTTGTAAAGCTTATTGAGTATTTCAGTAGCAACTGCATCTAAGCCAACATGCCATGACCACTTAGGATCGGTAATTTGCTGCATGGGGGTAATGCGCACACTAACTCCGAGGAAATGTTTTATCCATTTCTCTAAGACGCGACAAAAATGATTAATAGGCTCATGCCCAAAATTTAACTGAACTGCTAAATCAAAATCTTCGTTGCGAGACCAATAGGTATCAGCGTTGTCTTCATGCAGTACATCCAGATCGGCTGAACGCATCGTCATTGACCTGCCTTTGAGCAAATCCATGATGTTTCCCGTATCACTGGCTTGGGCGTTGCGAGCAACCACCTCATCGTCCGCCCCCATGACGATGCCATCATCAATAACGGTAATCTTTTGAGTTCTGAAAAAAAGTTCTCCCATTCGCACTTCCAATGGATGCGAATCATTACCCAGAATATGTCTAATGAAAATTTGGGCGAGTTGAGCAATAAATAAAGGTGGTACGTCCACGCCCTCGCCTTTAAATAAACTCATATAAAAGTTCTCTAGGGAGCTGGCCGCTAATAAACGCTTTCGGTAGCGCAGCCAAACCCGATAGTTCTCCTGAATATCCTCATCAGCCATCGCCGAGATTTCATCATCAGTAACATCTGCACGAGGGTTGTCAGTTAAACGCTGGTGAAGTGAACGTTCGATAGCGCAGGATTCAGGAACCAGCTTGAGCTCAGGCCTCTGCATATAAGTACGCAAAAAGTCGTCTGTCACCAACAACTGATCATCAGAACTGATTGTCAGAGTGTTATATGCAGAATTTGGCCAATAATTTGTCATACGTTTGAGCTAAAACATCATTACCGAAGAGATTTACAGAGCTCAGAATATACTAGCCAATCAATTTGTGTGAAATAGGAAAACATCATGAGTGAACTCAAAAAAATCGATACTGTTGTGGGCGACGGAAAAGAAGCTGCACCAGGTAATCATGTAGACGTGCATTACACCGGCTGGCTTTATGACGAGAAGGCTACTGATCACAAAGGTCAAAAGTTTGATAGCTCCTTAGATCGCGGGCAACTCTTTAGTTTCCCTTTGGGTGCTGGACATGTCATCAAAGGCTGGGATGAAGGCGTGGCTGGTATGAAAATTGGTGGCAAACGCACCCTCATCATTCCTTCTGAGATGGGCTATGGCCCTCGCGGTGCAGGGGGTGTTATTCCTCCAAATGCCACCCTAGTATTTGATGTGGAGCTCCACGGCGTTAACTAAGGCTCGCGTATTCAGCAGCAAAACAAAAGCCACCCTTGTGGGTGGCTTTTTATATAGCTTGATCTACTTAAGATCTAAAAACTTAAGAGCGCAGATCCTTGCCGTTCAATGTCAAGCGATTAGACGAACGGTTTTGACACAACCCAATCAGGCGATTTCTTTCGGCCATCACTTTGTCCGCGTAGCCGCCATCATCCTCAGCATTCGCAGCGCCAACGTAGTACTTCAGGCCATTACGCAATGAACCAGCCGTAGCAATCAGGTATTTCAAAATATAGGCGCCAACACGGATATTGACTTCAGGCTTAGCGGCCTCAGAAGTTCCGCCAAAGATTGCATACTTATCTTTGTGTACTGAAGTCATCACCTGCATGAGGCCTTCCGCACCGGCGTGACTCTTAGTGTTTGGGTTGAAATTAGATTCCACCGAGATTACTGCCAACAAAAGCACTGGGTCGATGTTGACCTCTTTTGCAATCAAAATCGTGTTTGAAACGTACTCTTCAATCTTTGAGCGATCGAGACTGTATTTCTTCTCAAAGAAGTCAGCTACGGCACGTTGATTCTGAATTGAGCCCATTAAGTTGCTATCTAAAGCCTGAGGGTCCATCTTAGATGTGGGGATGCGATCAGACAGATGAGAAATGGATTTCACCTGCATTTGCGCCACAGAGGGCATTAACAAAGCCACGGTCTGCTGCTTGGCGCTAGTCAAACCAACTGAAGCAGGAATCTTAGACTTGCCATAGATCACAGCGGCGATCTCAGTATCAGCGGCCTGGGCAGCTGATACTTCATTGGACTCTTTATATTGATTGATCATCCCAAAGCCGTTACTCCAAACCATGTGACGCGCTTCATCAGGAACAAGGATACGAGCAAGGTCAAAGGCGCCAGCATTAGTGCCGTTGCCTGAAAGCCAAAACCCAACCACCATGAACACAGTTAAAACGAGTAGGCCATTGATGACCCTATAGACCGGAGCCATGGCGTGAGCTAGCAGCTCTTTAGCAGTCAAAGTGCTTGACTGTGCATTCTGCATATCGCTCAAATTGTTAGCTAAACATTTACTCATTCATTGTTTGCAAGGCCTCAAAAAAACTAGACTACCGTTCTATGCTGCATTGCAATATCTAAAAAACATGGGTCATCCTAAGAAGTTTCTTATATCAAGTCAAGAATAAAGAAGTGGAAATCAATAACTTATTGATCTAGGAATCCGGGAGATCCCGTATATGGATCTCCATAAGCATATATAAGTCAATAAAATCAATATCTTATAGAAGTTAGGAAGCACTAATTTCACTCTATAAAAAATTGGCTTAAACGGGACTTTTTTATGTTTTTAGCCAAAAATTCAACCAAAAAAAATCATACATCTAGTGCTTTCGTCTCCGTAATTTTCTAGGGGTAGTAGCAAGGCGGTATTTATTGCCAAGCGCTATTAATAGAGTATCCCTTAAGAAAAAATGCATTTTGATGGACAGAAAAACATTGAGGGGGCACTGATTCTTATTAGCTCTGGAGCTAGCGCAAGATAAAAAGAGATGCGCTCGAAAAGCGAAGGCCATACACTAAGAGCCCATGAAATTTCTTCGTCACCTTCTTGCCCTTGTAGCGGTTTCAGTCTCATTAAATGCGCAGGCGGCTTTTGAGGAATGCAAAGATCTGTTCCCGGCCCAGCAAATACCCACAAGTCCACAAGTGGGGCGTGATCTTTGTTTTGATAGTTTTGCCATCTACTACTCCCCTCAGGATAAAAAGCCAATCTATACCGTTGAGAAGCTCAGTCGGGAGCAGCTCTCTGCCACACACCCTCGAAGAAGTAATCAGTTTTATGAAGAAGCCAGACTACCCTTCTCCGAACGGGCTCTGCTCTCAGATTACCGCGGAAGCGGCTTTGATAGGGGTCATAACGCCCCAGCAGGCGACATGAGTAACGAACGCTCAATGGCTCAATCTTTCTCACTGGCCAATATGATGCCCCAGGCCAGGCAAAATAATCAGGGAATCTGGGCTAAGAATATCGAGGAGCCGACGAGGGCTTATGTCAAAAGAGCTGCTGGCGACATTTACGTATTCACGGGATCGATTGGAAACCGCGGCAGTATTGGCAAAAGTCGCGTAACGATTCCCAGCCATTTATACAAGTTGGTATATGACTCCAACAAAAATACTGCTTGGGCCTATTGGATTGAAAACACCAATGAAGCAACTATGAACCCGCCCATCTCTTATCAAGAGTTAATACAAAAGACAGGAATTGACTTTCACTTACCCGTAGGTGAAGGCAATAAAACGAGCAGCATATCGACGGAGGCCCATGAAATCATGAGACAAAAGAATCTCGTAGGTGGTTGGTATCCCATATTTTTTGACGATTACTCCCTAAATAAACTCAATGATGTCGTCAACAACATCAAGTCAGGCAAGGTGGCGAGCATTCAAATTCAATATGACCACAATGAATCTCTTGCAAAACAGATAGCCTCTCAAATTGAATCTCAGACCAAGTTAAAAGTCAGCCCAATTCAAAGTAGCCCTCCAGAATCGTCAACAGTGACTTACGAACGAAATCGCGTTACGCTGATTGTTCGCTCAAAGTAATTTAGATTTTGCTTGTAGGCCGTGTGCCCGCTGGATTGGCGCCAAGAGTCCACGCAAACCATTATGGTCTAGGGTATGCATTAATTCCAATAATTCACCAAGCTCGCCTTTAGGAAAACCTTCGCGAGCAAACCACGCCA
This sequence comes from Polynucleobacter sp. JS-JIR-II-c23, assembly GCF_035011225.1. Lineage (NCBI taxonomy): Bacteria > Pseudomonadati > Pseudomonadota > Betaproteobacteria > Burkholderiales > Burkholderiaceae > Polynucleobacter > Polynucleobacter sp. JS-JIR-II-c23. The sequence goes on from NZ_JAYGQT010000001.1 coordinate 1,761,411, forward strand.
AATAATTCCCCGGCAAGTCAGCCAAGGCACGCCCTGCGTGCTTACCAAAAGGCATCTTCATTAAAACCAATTTTTCCAAGGACTCAGCGTTCATTGGGGAAATCTTACAAGTAAAAAAGAATAGGCCTATAGATTTCGTCACTTCTTAGGTGATGGTTATTTTATTTAGTTGAGAATCATTCTCATCCAATGCTATATTGAGAACCATTCTCATTTAGATTGCTAACCACCAACCTCAAGGGACCATGAAATTGACCATTAATAGACTTCTTGCCTTTAGCCTCTTCTTAGTTGCCACACTTCACTTTTCTTTAGCCCATGCAGGCGAGGGAGTGTTTGGCTGGATTTACACCTTAGATTTGCAGCCTAAGGGCAAGCTGGAGTTTGAGCAGCGCCTGCAACTCAATCAACAGCAAGCAGCAGGAACTTACGATGCATTAACTGCCAGGACAGAACTGGAATACGGTTTAACTAACGACTTGCAAGTTGCCGGCTATATCAACTCTTACTACACTAATGCAAATCAAAATTACACCAATCCAGAAGCATGCGGAGATACCCCAACCTGTACCGGCGGTTACGGTGTTCCTTCTTCGCATGACCCCTCTACAGCGTATAAGAAAAGTGGCATTGAAGGCGGCTCTCTAGAAGCGATTTATCGCATCACTAATCCAGTGACTTCACCTGTGGGTGTAGGGCTTTACTTAGAACCGACATGGGGAAGAAATAAAGATGAGATCGAGGCGAGACTTTTACTTCAATCGAACTTTATTGATGACCGATTGATTTTGGCAGGTAACGTTGTAGCCGCGAATGAGCGCTTAAAGTTTATTGAGAACGGCAATGTTCCTGAATCGATGCTCGATTTCCTTGTGGGTGCTAGCTATCGCTTTGCCCCGAAATGGTCAGCCGGTGTAGAGGCTCGCTTTCATAATGATTATTCAGAGCTCAATTTACGCAATCAAGTTCAAAGAGCCACTTTTGTAGGCCCCAATATGCACTACGCAGCCAAAGACTGGTGGGTTACTGGCGCTTGGCGCTATCAACTTGCAGGCGGCTCCTGCATGGGTGGTGGAGAGGCCGAATGCTCAGATGCTCGCGTCTGGGATAGTCACTCAGTAAATGAATTCATTGTCAAAGTTGGCTTCCCACTTAATTAAGCGAAAGAAATTATGGAAATTCAGAATCTATTAGTTGCAGCTTTAGCTCATTTGCTGAAGTTTCAAGCCACCCAATGTCAAACAGCCAAGAAAAGAGCGTTGATGATGTTTGACAAACTCTCAAATGTCCAAGGCATCAACCCAGAAATTCAAGCACTTTGTAATGAAGCGAATGAATTACTTACTGCCTAAATACATTACCTAGATATCACCCCATGATCTGGAAACCTAACCCCTTAGCTCTTATTGGCATAGCAATGATGAGCGCACCAATCATTGCCCATGCAAAAATTTATGTTTCTGCAGAGCAAGCTCTAAAAATTCTTTTCCCTAACAAAATACTGACGAAGAATCCCGTCATCATTACGGATGATTTGCAAGAAAAGATGCGTATCGCATCCAGCATTCGTTACCCCTTTCAGGGCGAGCGCATCTGGAGGGCAGCTGATGGTAGCTGGTTTGTGGTTGACGAAGTCATAGGAAAACATGAAATGATTACTTATGCCGTTGCCATCAACCCAAATGGTGGCATCGCTGGTATCGAAGTTTTGGAATATATTGAATCTTATGGTTATGAAGTAGCAGAAGCGCAATGGCGTAAACAGTTTGTAGGTAAGACCGTAAATGACCCCATCAAGCTTAATCAAGATATTCAGAATATTGGTGGCGCAACACTTTCTTGCAAACACCTTACTGATGGAGTGAAGCGGGTAACGGTTTTATATGACCTAGCCCTGAAGAACACCCATTCAAAACCCAGCCTCGGAAAGTAACAATGCTTCGTTGCAAACCACTTCTTGGCACCTTTGTAGAGATCTCCATACATCAAGATGATGGGCAAGCGGCTGTTGATAATGCTTTTGCAGCCATTCAAAATATTCATGACCTCATGGGATTTCATGATCCTGAAAGTGAGCTAAGCCAAATCAATCGAAGTGCCCACATGGAAGCAGTTGAGATTCATCCTTGGACTGCACAAGTTATCCGAATAGCGAAAGAAGTTCATATTGAATCCGATGGCCTATTTAATTGTGGAATCGGTCACCGTCTGGTTGCTGCAGGATTATTGCCCCGCCATATCAACTTCTCTAATCATGAGCTTGGTGGCGTTGAAGATATGCACTTCTTAGCGCCCGACTTGATTCAGTCTTCCCGCCCAGTCTGCCTGGATCTGGGCGGAATCGCCAAGGGGTTTGCAGTAGATATGGCGGTCAGAGTCTTAATATCAGAAGGCATCGCATCCGGTTCAGTGAATGCTGGTGGCGACCTGCGGGTATTTGGGAATACCTCCCTCCCAATTCAAGTGCGCCATCCTGAGAGATCTGGGGAGTTAATTGATATTGGTTCTTTGAAAGATGGGGCTATTGCCACAAGCAGTCTTTACTTTGCAAAAAGAGATGGCCAGAAGAGTCATATTATCAATCCTCTAGCCCAGAATTTTTCTGAGGTTCATGTGGAGATTGCTGGATCATTCTCCATTCTTGCAAAAGAGTGTGTTTATGCTGATGCACTCACCAAGGTTTTAGCCCTATCCAATAATGAGCATCACCCGTGCTTCAGCCATTTCTCAGCGCAAGCACTGAGGATAGTCGCATGAGCCGCCTTGGGAGGATGTCCAGCTGGCAAAGAACGTTTGTCATCTGCGGCATGATGGCTTGTTCAATCACTGGCCTGATGTATCTTCTGGGGCATGAATTTCAGATCCAAAGATCTACTCTTGGCACCCATAGCATTCTCGCAGCTCATGGCATTGCTGCAATGCTGGCTACCTTAGCTCTTGGATCAGTAATGCCATTTCATATCAAGGCAGGCTATAAGTCCAGAAAGCAGTTGTGGAGTGGCTTTGGCCAACTGGGCTTTCTATTTGCACTTCTCATTACCGGCGGAATGCTTTATTACGGGCCAGAGGAAATCTGCGATGGAGTAATTAGCACCCACTGGATTATTGGCCTGCTGTTCGCTGTTATCTTTTTATTACACCTAACCGCCATTAGGAAGCCAAAAACAATTGTTAACTAAATTGTGAGAGCGGTAAAAACAGGTTTATTTTTTACAATAATGACTGTAGAGCAAGTTCATGACCGATAACGTTATGTCACTGGAAAGAGAATAATAAATTTGCTTACCGTCTCTGCGTGTCTTAACCAACTTTTTAGTACGTAGTACTGTCAGCTGTTGCGATAAGGTTGGTTGATGTATTCCGGTTGATTCCTCCAGGTCCCCAACGCACCGCTCCTCAACAGCGATTTCACACAACAACATCAGTCGACTCGGGTTTGAAAGTACTTTTAAGAACTCGCAAGCCTTTGTGGCAGAAGACTGCATCTTCTTAAGCTCAGCAATTCGCTTTTTTTCGCTCAACATGAAAATTACAGTGCGTTAAGGGGAATCTTTAAATATGAAATCCCGTTGCTTTCCTTCGGAGGCATATCACCTGCGCGAATGTTAATTTGGATCGAAGGCAAAATAAGTACCGGCATATCTAATGTGGCGTCACGCTTACTGCGCATCTGAACAAACTCATCCTCAGTAATACCATCATGCATATGTATATTCGATTTCTTCTGCTCGGCCACTGTTGTTTCGTAATTTACTGGACGCCCATTTGGCGGATAGTCGTGGCACATAAATAATCTAGTCGCACCAGGAAAACTCAAAATCCTTTGCATCGACTTATAAAGCGTGTGTGCATCACCGCCTGGAAAATCACATCGGGCAGTTCCAACGTCAGGCATAAACATGGTATCGCCTACAAAAATGGCATCACCTACTTGATATGCCATGCAGGCTGGCGTATGACCGGGAACAAAGAGGGACTTAAAGCTTAGATTTCCAAAGTGAATTTCTTCCCCATCTTTAAGCAAGTCATCAAACTGAGAGCCGTCCGCTTTAAATGCCTCTTCCAAATTAAACACTTTTTTAAATACCCCCTGCACCACCGAGATATGATCACCTATGGCAATCTTGCCGCCTAATTTCGATTTTAGATACGGTGCTGCTGAAACATGATCTGCATGTGCGTGGGTTTCTAAAATCCATTCTGTAGCTAGGTTATTAGCCTTGACGAACTCAATCACTTCATCGGCTGATTTCGTTTTAGTACGCCCTGACTTATGGTCATAATTAAGCACTGAATCAATGATTAAACATGGTGAACCCGGTTTCTCATAAACCACATAAGTTACGGTCCAGGTATCCGGGTCAAAAAATCCCTTAACAATCGGTTTCATGTATTTGTCCAGTTGGCTGTAAATAATTTATTTTATGATAAATACTATATAAAAATGTAGACTAATCATAAACCCTGATAGCCAATCACTATAATTCAAGCTATTTTATTGACCTAGATCTAATAAAACATAGAGGTGGAGATAGCATGACTTCAGCAAACTCGAGTTCCAATGTATTTGACGTAGTAATTGCAGGCGGTGGCGCTGCTGGCATAGGCTTAGCTGCTAGCCTGAAATCCAGAGACCACTCTCTAAATATCGCAATCATTGAGCCCTCTGAAGAGCACTATTACCAACCCTCTTGGACGCTAGTGGGCGGCGGTGCATTTAACGTCAAAAATAGTCGTCGTCAAACTAAAGATCTCATTCCATCAGGAGTGCGCTGGATTAAAGAGAAGATTGTGGGCTTCAATCCAGAGGCCAATGAAGTTCTGGTTAGTAATGGTGCTGCAGTTAAATATAAGCAACTAGCAATTGCAACAGGCATTAAGACAAACTGGGATGCTATACCCGGGCTCAAGGAAACACTTGGTAAAAATGGGGTGACCTCTAACTATAGTTATGAGTACTCTCCGTATACCTGGGAGCTTGTTCAAGGCCTGAAGTCTGGAAAAGCGATTTTTACTCAACCTCCTATGCCAATCAAGTGTCCTGGAGCACCTCAGAAGGCAATGTATCTATCCTGTTATGAATGGCAGCAACAAGGTAGCCTAAAAAATATTGAGGTTGAATTAGACAATGCGGGTGCCGCACTCTTTGGTGTAGCCGACTTTGTCCCGCCGCTTATGGAATATGTCAAAAAATACAATGCCAAACTCAATTTCAATACCAATCTTATTTCCGTAGATGGTCCATCTAAAAAAGCGATTTTTGCAGTCAAAGGTGCAGATGGAAATGTTACGCAGGTTGAAAAATCGTTTGACATGCTACATGTAGTACCCCCACAAGGCCCTCAAGATTGCCTCAAGGGAAGCCCCGTTTCCAATGCCGATGGCTTTGTAGATGTAGACCAATTTACCCTTCAACATACTCGCTACCCGAATATCTTTGGACTTGGTGATTGCTGTTCGTCGCCAAACTCTAAAACTGCTGCTGCAGCCAGAAAACAAATTGTGGTCGTCGCAGAGAACTTATTAGCAGCAAAACACAACAAACCACTGCCAACTAAATACGATGGTTATGGCTCATGCCCACTGACGGTAGAAAACGGAAAAATTGTTTTGGCAGAGTTTGGTTTTGGTGGAAAACTCTTACCCACTTTTCCTTGGCTCATTAATCCACTTAAAGCCACAAGACTCGCTTGGATTCTAAAGAAAGATGTTCTTCCTTGGCTTTACTGGAATGCAATGCTCAAGGGAAGAGAGTGGTTAGCGCGTCCATTTGAAAATTAATTGATGGACTTTTTGCCCTACCTAACCTTAGCAATTGGTGCATTTGTTGGTGTCTTAATGGGCCTGACGGGAGCTGGGGGCGGCATCTTATCAGTACCCTTACTGGTGTTTCTTCTGCATCTGCCAATGGCAGAGGCAGGGCCGATAGCATTAACAGCAATTACTATTTCGGCTTTTGCAGGCGCTGTTATTGGATTCAAGGCCAAAGCACTTCGCTATAAAGCAGCTATGTTGATGGCGATTTTTGGCTTGGCCTTATCCCCGGTTGGTTTATGGCTAGCCCAGAAGGTACCGAACACTCCGCTACTAATACTCTTTAGCCTGGTGTTGATGTACGTTTCTATTCGGATGCTTTTACAGGTAGCCAGAAATCTTTCTGGAAAACCCCTTCCACAAATTAAAAGTCCGCCCTGTCAACTGGACTCATCGATCGGAAAACTGATTTGGACAGTACCGTGTGCGCGTGCACTAATGATATCTGGGGCCACTGCTGGATTTCTATCGGGTCTACTAGGTGTTGGCGGGGGGTTTATTCTAGTTCCTGCTTTAAATAAATTCACTGACTTGCCGATGAAATCAATTGTTGCCACCTCACTTGGTGTGCTCGCAATTGTTTCTGCTGGGGGCGCCTTTATCTCCCTTGCATCTGGAACCCTGAATACGACCATTGCAATTCCTTTTGCCTGCGGTTCACTATTGGGACTCCTGCTAGGAAAAGTATTGGAGAAAAAAATAAGCGGCCCTAGAATTCAGCAAATATTTGCAGTCTTTACATTAATCATTGCCGTGAGCTTAATGATCAAGACAATAAATCATTGATGCCATATTTTGGCGGCACTCAAAAGACCTCCAGCCTCGGTGCTTAAAGATTTGAGAGGCTATAAAGCGCTTATCAAACTAAATCGGGGTAGCTTACATCTCCAGAAGAAAAAGCCCTTATTGCTAAGGGCTTTTTTATTTTCTTCAACTTCGAAAACTACTTAGTGACCACCAGCACCACCCAAGTAAGCCGCTTTCACAGCAGGATCGTCCTTGAGCTTTGCAGCAGGTCCGTGAGTAGCGATCTTGCCGTTCTCTAGAACATAACCGTAGTCAGCTACATTTAAAGCAGCAGCAGCAAACTGTTCAACTAGCAACATGGTGACGCCTTGTGACTTGAGGTTAGAAATAATTCTAAATACTTCCTCAACTAAGATTGGGGCTAGGCCCATAGATGGCTCATCCAAAAGAATGATCTCTGGGTTCAGCATCACGGCACGAGCCATTGCCAACATTTGCTGCTCACCACCAGACAAAGTACCAGCCAATTGATTGCGACGTTCCTTGAGACGTGGGAACATTTCAAGAGACTTTTCTAAGTCATGCTTGATGTCACCTTTTGGGCGGCTACCTGTGAAGCGTGGAAACGCGCCAAGCAACAAGTTGTCAGTTACGGACATCGTTGTAAACACGCGGCGACCCTCAGGGCTGTGAGCCAAACCTAGGCGGGCGATTTTATGAGAGTCGTAGCCGTCAATTTTTTCGCCGCCTAATGTGACTTCGCCAGCTGTTGGCTTAATCATGCCGGTAATAGCGCGCATGGTGGTAGTTTTGCCAGCACCGTTGGAGCCAATCAAAGTAATCACCTGGCCTTTGGGAACATCAATATTGATGCCATGGAGGACTTTAACTTTGCCGTAGCCTGCTTCAAGATTCTTAATAGATAACATGGTATTTACCGATTCAATATGTTCTAGTGATTAAGTACCCAAGTAGGCATGAATCACCTTCTCGTCTGCCTGAACTTCAGCTGGTTTACCTTCTGCAATCTTCTGACCAAAGTCCAATACAGAAACGGTATCGCAAACTGACATCACCACATCCATATGATGCTCAATCAGGATGAAGGTAATACCGCTATCGCGGATCTTACGAATAATGCGCAAGAGCTCTTTAATATCAGGAGCTGTCAAACCTGCAGCTGGCTCATCCAAGAGGAGCAACTCAGGATCTAACGCCAAGGCACGGGCAATCTCGAGTAAACGCTGTTTGCCGTAAGGCAAGTTACGCGCCTCTTCATTCGCCAAATCATCCAAGCCAACGAACTTGAGCAATGCCATCGCACGAGCGTGCGCTTCAGCCTCTTCCTTCTTGTAACGCGGTAGATGCAAAGCAATCTCAACCATGTTTGATTTAAAAGTGTGATGCAAGCCAACTAAAATGTTTTGGATAGCAGTCATCTCACCGAAGAGCTGAACGTTTTGGAAAGTACGTGCGATACCTGATAGTGCGATGTCAGAAGAAGTCTTACCAACAACACTTTCGCCAGAGTAAAGAACGTTACCAGCCGTAGGTACGTAAATACCAGTCAATACGTTCATCATCGTGCTCTTACCAGATCCATTAGGACCGATCAGACCATGAATAGTGCCGCGCTTGATGCTGAGATCAACATTGTTCAATGCCTTTAAGCCACCGAACTGCATTAATACAGAGTCGACTTTCAGGAGCTCAGCGCCCGTATTTTGATTAGCAACGGTACTAATGAAGCTAATGGAATCATCCACCACTTCAGCGTCACCGCCACGAGTAGTTTTTGCTTTGCCAACAATAGATTGATAGAAGCTCTTCGCAAAACCAACGATACCGTTTTGCAAGTAGTACACCACCAACAAAATCATAAAGCCAAAAATACTGAGGCGCCAATCAGAGATGCTATTCAACCAGAATGAAAATGCTGCCAAACCGACTACACCAGCAATCGGAACAGCTACACGCCTTGGAGTAGTTACCTGTTTAGACAAAGCCATACCAGCACCTACCACCACCACAACAGCAATAATCGAGGCAACGATGCGGAATAGATTGATATCGTCCAAGAGTTTTGGCAACAAAACGATGATGGCAGCACCAAGCAATGCACCCAAGCGAGACTTACGTCCGCCCATGATGATGCCGAGTAAGAAGAGAACAGCCAATTCATTGTTATAAGTGTTTGGTGAAATGTATTGCTCTGAATAGGCATATAGGCAACCAGCCAAACCAGCAAAGCCAGCGCTAATCACAAATGCGATCACCTTAAAGCGATATACAGATACCCCCATACAGTCACAAGCAATTGGGCTATCACGCAATGCTTCGAATGCTCGGCCAATTTGGGACTTCACAAAACGATCGACTACGATCAGAGAAATGATCAAAACTGCGGAAACTAACCAGAAGAATTCGGCCTTAGTCATTGGAATACCCATTAACTCTGGCTTTGGAATCTTGATGCCCAAAGGACCTTCGGTTAACCAAGTCATCTCATTGATTAGAATCTGCGCAATCGTACCGAACGCCAAGGTCACCATCGCCAAATAAGGGCCAATGACTTTCAAGGCTGGTAGCGCTAGGATTCCACCGAAGATTGCGGTAACAATAATGGCGGCTGGGATATTGACCCAGATTGGCATGCCAAAGTGGAAATACAAAACACCAGCGGTATACGATCCAATTCCGAATAAGGCTGCATGCCCCAATGAAACTTGACCAACATAACCTACAACGATATCCAAACCATATAACAAAATGGTGTAGATCAGAATTGTTTCAACTAAGTGAATGTAGTAAGGGTTATGAACAAAGAGGGGCAAACAAATCAGGCCCGCAATCGCAATCAATATAGGTACTAGAGACTTCAATTTCATCATTAAACTTTCTTAATCGCAGATTTGCCGAAGAGACCAGATGGTTTGTACGCCAACACGAGCAATAACAAAATCAAACCAGGCACATCTTTGTAACCAGTAGAGATATAAAAACCAGTTGCTGTTTCTACGATTCCGAGAATCAAGCCACCAACAATAATGCCAAGGCCGCTAGATAAGCCGCCAATAATCGCTACAGCAAAAGCCTTCAAGCCTAGCGCACCACCCATGGTTGCTCCAGTCAAGGTTAACGGCGCAATCAATACGCCCGCGAACGCTGCTGTTAAAGAAGAAAGTGCATAAGAGAAGGTAATGACTACGCTGGTATTAATACCCATCAAGCCAGCAGCATCACGGTCGTTTGCTGTAGCAACAACCGCCTTACCGTAAATAGTTTTGCGGTTAAAGAACTCTACCAACAACATCATCACCAATGCGCCAACGACTACCAAGATTTCCATTGGGAGAATATTTGCGCCCAAGAAACTCATTGGCTCCATTGGTAGTGGCGATGGAAATGGCAATGCATCACGACCCCAAATATTTTCAGCCACGTTCTTGAAAATAATACCGAGCGCGATAGTAGACATAATCCAACCAAACTCAGATTTAATCTTGATTGCAGGACGCACACCGATCAGCTCAACAAAGCTACCTTGAATCATTCCGAATAAGCAAACGACTGGAATCATCACCCAGTAGTTCATGCCAAAGGTATCTACGCAAGTTAAACCTACAAGAGCACCTAACATCAGCGCCTCACCCTGACCGAAGTTCAAGGTGCCAGATGTGGCAAATGTGAGCTGAAAGCCGAAAGCGATGACCGCGTAGATCATCCCCACCGCTATGCCGCTCGAGAGGATTTGTGCAAACATGTCCATGTTATTGGCCTAAATATTCTAAAAACTGTTTTATTAACGAATCCGACATTGTAAGCAAAACGCCGCTTGTAGGCGGCGTTTTGCTTTATCTAATGCTGCAGTGCAAAATAATTATTTAGATTACCTGCCCTAGAGCTTAAATTACTTCTTTTTCGCTGTTGCGTCTTCAGCATTCAAGAACTGGACGCGACCGCTTTCAACTACGCCCATAACCACGTCTTTTGCCTTAATAGCATCATGGTCAGTTGCAGTAAATGGCTTGTTGTAAGTAATCACAACGCCTTCAACTGGAGTCTTGAGATCTTGCAATGCTGCCAAAATCTTTGGTCCCTCTGTGCTGTTTGCCTGCTTGATAGCGGCAGCCAACAAATAAACAGAGTCATACCCTTGGGCAGCAGAAACTGGGGAAGCAATGATGCCATTCTTAGGTTTGAAGTCTTTCAAGTAAGCCTCAACGAAAGCTTTGCGCTTTGGAGTTGTTGCAGGCTGTTGAATGAAAGTTTCTGGCATTGTTGCGCCATCACCATTTTTACCGGCTGTATCAATAAAGCTAGCCATAGATAATGTCCAGCTACCGATCATTGGTTTTTTCCAACCCAACTTCGCCATACCGTTAGCAATTTGTGCCAACTCAGGTCCAATTGCGTATGTCAAAACAACATCAGCACCAGCATTTTTTGCTTTGAGCAACTGTGAAGTCATATCCACGTCACCAATATTGAACTTCTCAGTTGCAACTGGAGTAACGCCATAACCCTTCAATGCCTTCTCTAAGTCCTCGCGGCCTAACTGACCGTAGTTAGTGGAGTCAGCCAAAATTGCTACCTTCTTCAAGCCACGCTTCTCAACCGCTTCTTTAGCGATCATTGGCGCTTGAATATTGTCAGCTGCAGCATTACGGAAAACATAGTTTTCAGCAGCATTTGGGAATTGATGAGTAATCAATGTGCCAGTTGCAACGTTGTTAAATACTGGAATCTTTGCTTCTTGATAAAATCGTTGTGAAGCCAATGCAACACCGGTATTGATGTAACCCAAAGTAGCAACTACTTTCTCGTTGTTAATCAATTCTTGTGCAATTTGAACACCACGCTCGTTTTTCGCTTCATCATCGCGCTCAACCAAAACGATTTTGTTGCCGTTGATACCACCAGCAGCATTAATTTCTTTTGCAGCAAGGCGAACACCGTCACGCATACTGACACCCATTGAGGATGAACCACCAGTAAACGGACCTGCAACACCAAGTTTGATATCGGCAGCATAAGCGCCGGTTGTAAACATTGCAGCAGCGGCTACTGCAAAAATGTGATGACGAATGTTCATAAAGTCTCCATGACTAAAAATTGCTAATTAATAAATACTTTTTTATAGGTAAAACCGAAACGAACAGTTATCTTACTGTTAATACAAAGGCAAAAAAAGGGCTTTGTATTAGGGTTTTACATTAGCTCTAGAGGCTTATAAAAATTGCCGTTTCAGGCTGCGTTCAATGTTTGGCCAAAAAAGGTTGATGATTAGCCCAACGATCACCAAGCCTGCTGCCAGGATCTTCCAGAGAGGCAAAGACTCCCCCAGGAAATAGGCTGCTGCCCCCATGCCAAAAACAGGCACCAGCAAAGGCGCAGGTGCCACCACTGCCGCTGGATGCTTGGAAAGAAGCCAGGCCCAAGCCGAATAACCAAAGATGGTGTTTCCCCAAGACTGCCAAAGAACACCAGCCCATGCCCCTACTGGTGCTGAGGTTAAAGAAGTGCTCATATGCTCCCACCCGCCCTCAAAAAGGAAGGAAATTGCAAATAAGGGAGGAATCGCAAAAGCGCTCGCCCAAACCACGTAAGCCAGCATATTGATGGAACCTGCCCTTCGACTAACCGTATTGGCAACCCCCCAAGAAAAGCCGGTAAATACCACCAAGGCAAGCCCCAAGAAGGTGGTTGTGGCATCTGTATGCAGGGCAATAATCCCTAATCCGGTCATAGCAACCAATACCGCCAGCATTTGGTAAGTACGCAAACGCTCTTTGGCAAAAAACATTGCAAAGCCGATAGTAAAAAATACCTGAGTTTGGATCACCAGAGAAGCTAGGCCCGGGGAGATTCGGCCATCGATCGCAAAGTACAGAACTCCGAACTGTCCCACACCTACTGCCAAACCATAAATACAAAGATTGACCCAAGATGTTTTGGGTCTTGGCACAAAGAAGACCAAAGGAAGAAATGCAAAGGTATACCTCAGTGCAGCGAACAAAAATGGTGGAAAAGCTGCGAGTGACAATTTAATGACTACAAAGTTCGTGCCCCATACCGCCACAATAGCCAACGCTAGCAATAAATGACTAGCGGGTAATGAATAGCTTTTCTGTGAAGTCTTAGGCACGCGTCAGTAATTCCGCCACACGCTCAGCGATCATCATTGTAGGAGCGGCAGTATTGCCAGAGGTAATCGTAGGCATGGCCGAAGCGTCAACCACACGCAGATGATGAATGCCCCTCACACGCAATTCAGAATCAAGCACGGCTATCGGATCATCTGCGCGCCCCATCTTGCATGTACCTACCGGATGGAAGATGGTAGTTCCAATATCTCCTGCCGCTTTAACCAACTCATCATCCGTTTGATATTGCATACCTGGTTTATATTCTTCTGGCGCATAAGGACCCAGTGCGGCCTGCCGGGCAATCTTACGAGTTAAGCGTAAAGACTCTACTGCCACCTTACGATCTTCATCCGTCGACAAATAATTTGGACTAATCACTGGTGGCGCCTCGGGATCGGTCGAGTTGATGTGAACACTTCCCCGCGAGGTAGGGCGTACATTACAAACACTTGCTGTGAAGGCGTTAAATGAATGCAAATCTTCACCAAACTTTTCTAGAGACAAAGGTTGCACGTGATACTCAACGTTGGCACTCTTTTGTTCTGGCGAGCTATACGCAAATACGCCTAACTGTGATGGCGCCATCGACATTGGGCCAGATCGCTTGAAGAGATACTCCAAGCCTATCATCATCTTTCCTAAAAGCGTATTGGCTTTAGTGTTCAAGGTCTTAATGCCATTCACCTTGTAAACCATTCGCAGCTGTAAATGATCCTGTAAGTTTTCGCCAACGCCTGGGAGATCAGCGATAACTGGGATGCCCAATTGATTGAGATGTGCAGAAGCGCCAACACCGGAGCGCTCTAGAATTTGCACGCTACCAATTGCACCAGCGCAGAGCAATACTTCTCCACCCTGCTCGATGGCACACAATGCCTCGCAGGGTTGACCATCCTTGATGTATTCAACTCCAAGACAATTTTTAGTGGCAGGATCAATTTTGAGCTTGGTCACAATGGCTTGAGTTAATACTGTGAGATTGGGTCGCTTTGCTGCATCCCTTAAAAAAGCTTTGGAAGTATTTAAGCGCCAACCAGCGCGCTGACTGACATCGAAGTAACCCACGCCAAAGTTATCACCACAATTAAAGTCCTCTGAAGCCGGAATACCTGCTTCAACTGCAGCCTCTTTAAACCGATCCATGATGGGCCAACGTAAGCGCTGCTTTGAAACAGTCCACTCACCACCCTTACCATGCCACTCATTTGCAGCGCTATGGTAATCCTCAAATGACTTGTAACGCTTAAGCGCATTTTCCCAAGACCAAGAATCGTCACCAGTTGCCTGCACCCAAGACTCGTAGTCACCCGCTTGACCACGCATATAAATCATGCCGTTGATGGATGAACATCCGCCCAAAACACGGCCACGCGGATATAACAAAGATCGTCCGTTTAAGCCTTTCTCAGCAGCTGTTTTAAAACGCCAATCTGCCCTTGGGTTATCAATGCAATATAAGTATCCAACTGGAATATGGATCCAGATGTAATTGTCATTCTTACCCGCTTCAATCAGCAGGACTTTTTTACTAGGGTTCTCAGTCAAGCGCTTAGCCAGCATGCAGCCAGCACTACCTGCTCCAATAATGATGTAATCGTAAGTATTTGCTTGAGTCATGTTCTTTAAGTCAAATAGTGCGTTATTCAATGATTACCAGTGATTCTCCAGTGTTGATGCCTATTATTTACCAAACTAGAAAATAAGGCATCTTCAGGAATTACTTGAATACCCGTCTAAAATAGCCATATGCATATTAATGAGAAGAATCGCACTCCCAAGCTAGCTGACCCTGATGATGGGCCCAGCAAGTCAGAGTTAAAGCGCCAAATGACTGAGCGCCAGAAATTGGCTGAAGTTTTGGCGGCTTTGAGCAGTGATGCCTTAAAAACGATTCCTCTTGATGAGGCAATCAAAGCCGCTATTGCGGAAACCAACAAAATTAAGAGTTTTGAAGCGATTCGTCGCCATAAGCAATATCTTGGCAAACTCATGCGCTTCTTAGATGAAGAAGAATTAGACGCGATCCAAAAGCGCTTGGATGCGATTCAAGGTATAAGCAAAGCCGAGACTGCAAAGCTACATTTCTTAGAAAGCTATCGCGATAGACTTATTGCGAATGATGAAGCCTTCACCAAGATGATTGAACAATATCCCGATATGGATATTCAGAATATGCGCACCTTAATTCGGAACGCGCGTCGTGAGAAAGAACAAAACAAGCCACCCAAGGCTTACCGCGAAATTTTTCGCGTTCTGAAAGATATGGGTCTTTAAAGCTTGATCTTACGAGCAGGCACTTCTACCCAGCGATAAAGATAGGTTGCCGTCACCCAGCTAGCAACTACAGCAACCAACATCAAGGCAAGCGCCATGACACCATCATGCAAGCCGCTCATTCCCCAAGCGATATATAGCGTATTTGCCAGCAATACAAACGAGAAATGGATTAGGAAAGCGCAGTACGATCTTCTGCTCCCCCAGAGAATGACATTGACCAGCTTGTGTTTTCTGGACTGATGTTGAGGGCGTTTGTGGTCTTGCTTCTGATCTTTGTAAGCCGAGTCTCCCCAAAGAATGAGAGCAATGGCAACTAAATAGGCCAATATGTTTCTGAGCCAAACTTGGTGAAAGCTTGAAACAACAATGACTAGACCAATCCCTACAAACATGATTTTGGCAAATCGATTTACCGTGGAGTCAGGATAATTCTTGCAGAGTTGTGCCAGCACACCCAGTCCATAGGCTCCTATAAAGTAAATGAAGTAGTTTTCATAAGCGCCAGAGCGATTAAAAAATAGCAAGGATGCAACGCAGAGTACCAACAGCATCCATATCAGGGAGCGAAAACCAGGAAACATCCCCAACATGATTGCCAGAATGGCATACAGCTGCCAATCAATCGCCACATACCAAACGCCAGCAGAAATTGAATCTAAGCCTAAGATGCCTTGGAGAAAAAATAAATGGGCTAAGAACTGACCCAGGGTTTCTGATTCACCAACAAATTCATCCTGAACCCAAAAGCGTGCAATCCAAGCACACAAAATCGTAAGAATGAGCGCCACTACATAGGGCGCAAATAATCGCAAGTAACGATTAAAGATGACTTTCAACACATTACGGGCATTCTTCAGATCAGTCGAACGGGTCAGTGATTGGGCAGCCAAATAGCCACCCATCACTAAAAAGATTTGCACTGCGTAACGACCATACTCAAACAACCAAGACATTACCCCCGGGAGTAGCAGCCGTACATCTTCTGCAATTTGGCCATAACTCGAAAAATGGTGAAGAATAATTGTTAAGGCTGCGAATGTCTTTAAAAAATCGACGAGAAGAAAATGGTTTTTGGACTGCAATGAAAATATTGAATAAAGGGTTGATCGGGGGCCGCTTGAACTACTTCAAAGAAGCAGCATAGGCAGCCAAGGCATCAATATCATCATCGCTGAGGCCGCGTGCTGCACTACCCATTGTGCCATCCATATCAATTCGCGCACCAGATCGAATATTCTTTAGCTGAGTAATGAGATATTCCTTGGATTGCCCAGCCAAACGTGCAATGTGTTTCTGTCCTTGAAGCTGTGGACCATGACAGGAGTTGCAATACTGGGTACTAGAGATTTGTTGGCCTTTGGCAATTTGATCAGCGTTACCTGATTTTGCAGGCGGCGCAGGCAAGCTAGCAAAGTAAGCAGCGATGTCTCGCATATCTTGATCACTGAGTGGTGCCGCAAGAGCCTCCATTGCCCCACCCTTACGCTGCTGCCCTCTAAACTGAATCAACTGATAAGTAATGGATAGCGGTGGCTGCGCTGCAAGATTAGGGATATCTGGTGATATGGAGATGCCATCCTCACCATGACAAGCAAAACAAGTTTGCGCTTTTACTTTTCCAGCTGCTGCATCAGGAGGTGCTGCATAGATAACCGGTGATAAACAAAGGGTAGTAAAAAAGGCCACCCCAAGGATGGCCTTAGTGCTGATTACAAATTTCATTTACCGTAAGACACGCGGAAGATTGCACCGGTCTCATCATCGGATACCAACATAGAACCGTCTTTGAGCATTTGCACATCTACTGGACGACCCCAGAACTTATCACCCTCAAGCCAGCCTGTAACAAACGGCTCAGACTTAACAACTTTATTCTGAGAATCTAAGACCACGCGAACAACTTGATAGCCTACGCGCTGGGTCTTATTCCAAGAGCCATGTTCAGCAATAAAGATATTGCCTTTATAGTCTGCCGGGAATTGTTTGCCGTTATAAAAACGCATACCCAATGCTGCTACATGAGCGCCTAAGTTGTACACAGGCTTATCAAACTCCTCGCATGAACGACCCTTACCAAACTCAGGATCCAAAAAGTCGCCTTGATGGCAGAACGGATAACCAAAGTTCATCCCTTTAGGGCGCACCAAGCGGTTCAAAGTATCGCCTGGCTTATCTTCAGCAGCCCAGTCACGTCCATTGTTTGTAAACCAGAGCTCTTTGCTTCCGGGCTGGAAGTCCATGCCCACACTATTACGTACGCCAGATGCTACTGTTTCTAAAATATTGGTTTTTAGGTTCAGTCTTACGATCGTGGCATGAGTCACTGGTTGCACAACAATATTCGCAGGCGTACCAATTTGGAAATACAAATATTGGCCATCAGGGCTCAGCTTCATGAACTTCCAGCCATGTGGCTCGTCTTTAGGAAGCGCATCGAACACCACCACTGGTGCTGGTGGGTTATCTAAATTCTTCTCAATATTGTCATAACGAATAATGCGTGAGAGTTCGGCCACATAAAGCGAGCCATTCACAAAGGCAACGCCATTGGGACGATGCAAGCCTTTGGCAATAGTCTTCACTTCGCGCTTGCCGTCTTTAGTCACCACCGCATAAACATTGCCAGTAAAGCGAGTACCTACATAAACAGTGCCACTTGGAGACTCTGTCATTGAGCGGCCATTAGGCATACCGGATGCCCACAGCTCTACCTTAAATCCAGCCGGCACTTTTAACTTGCTTACTGGAATCTCATCCGCAGGCATAGCAGAGATGCCAGGAGGATTGGGAGCCAATGAAGGATTCATGCCATCCGCAGTTCTGCCTTGTGCCCAGGTTGGTGGAATACCGCTAGCTGGTGCAGCAGCAGGAGCTTGTGCGCCGGCAATACTAACGACTGCCATGCCGGCAGCAAACATTAGTGCTTGAAGTGTGTTGTGCTTCATGTTCTGCTTCATTCTGAATCTCCCATAATCTTGTTTATTTTTATTAATAAGACAATGCTATAGCATTTTTGTACATCTAATTTAACCTATTCAATCTATTGCAGCGCAACAAATCGCTTACTTAAAACTGAAGGCGCGCCCCCACGGTAATTGCTTGCGGCATGCCTGCTTGATAAGCTGACGCTTGAGAGGCAATATTGAAGGTAACGTACTGACGATTAAATAAGTTCACCACCGATGCAAAAACAGAGGCCTGCTGTGTCAACTGGTAATTAGCTCTAAGACCAACAATCGCATAAGCAGGCACAGGCAATGAGCCAGTCGACATCCAGGAATTGCCTACATAGCGAACCGATGTACTTATGCTTGCCTGCGGAACTGGGTAATAAGTTATTCCAGCATTGGCCATATGTTTAGGAACACCGCCCACCTGCGCATTAATTGGATCAGTTGTTGCGGTCCAAGTCAGGATGGTATTTGTATAGCTATAACCGCTATCAAGAGCCCATTGCGCATTTACATCTTGGTGATACTGCAGCTCAATACCTCTACTTAAGAGATTCTGCTGGTTAGTGTAGTAGCTAACATTTGTGTAGCCACCCGTACTTGCGCTACAACCCGAAATACCCGCAGTAGCACAAAGGCTAGTAGCGGAAGCAGCATTCGCATTGGTGATTCTGTAGCTCGCAATAGCGTTCTGAATGTAATTATTGAAAGCCGTTAGTTGCGCAAAACCACTCTTCCATCGATAGTCTGTTCCAACTTCATACCCCGTCATCGTCTCAGGCGTTAAGTTAGGATTAGCCAAAGAATAGCCACTCACTGAATTTCCATAACTACGTAGTGTGTTATTCATACTGGGTGCATGAAAGGCTTGATAGGCTGCACTACGTAAATCCCAATTTTGCGTTGCCTTATAAAGCAACCCCAAGGATGGGCTCAACTGTGTCTTACTTTGATTGGGGACGGCTTGATACAGAGGATTTACGCCATTCGTGCCCGCGTTATAGGATGTTGGCGTTTGGCTATTCCATGAATCAACTCGCGCGCCCAATGTTGCTTCCAGAGGTATAGCGCTGGCACTAGATTTGATTTGGCCAAGAAGGCCATAAAAATTTTGCTGACCTTGTGCATAACTCACAGAGTTCACGGCACCAGTAGTAGCAAGATTATTGGTTTGGTTTGATGCTGAAATATTTCTGGCATCCACCCCAACGATGTACTGATCAATCCCTGCCACTTTTAGGTCATGGGTGTATTGCGCTGAGGCGCCTACAGTTGAATAAGGATCGGTGTAGTTCGCATTGATATAAGGGTTATTGGGCGCCTTACTTAAATTGTTTGCAGTTTGCTTGTAGAAATTAGTGTTCTGATAGTACACATTAACCTGTACTTTTTTATTTACATCCAAATTAGTAGTAGATCCACCCGCAACGTCTGCCATCTGAATTAAGTTAGGCGCAATGGCATAGTTATTGCTTAAATCCGCCATTGTGCTGTAGCCCAATCTCAAGAAAGCATTCGTGTCTTGCGTGGGCTTAAAGTAATTTTGGAGGCGGATATTAGTATTCTTAACGGCATCAGTACCCATGCCATTTTTAATATTGCTGGGAGATCCTGGAGATATCGTGGCGTAGTTCTGAAAGCCTTCACTAGAAAAGTAGTCTGCCGAGAAACGCATCTGCAGCGCATCTGAAACAATTAAGTCCTTTGAAGCCGCGACATTGCCTGTAGAAAATGATCCATAACTAGCCGAGACATCTTGACCACTGTTTTTAGGGGTCTTGGTGTTGATATTAATCACACCGCCCATCCCATAGTTTCCCCATAAGCTAGAAACCCCACCACGTACAAATTCCACTGACTCAATCGATGACATGGGAACCAAATTCCACTGCACCGTTCCATAGAAGGCATCATTCGCTGGTAAGCCATCAATTAACACCAAGGTGCGGCCATAGCCCAAGCCACGCACGTTAATACTCTGACCTGTTGGGTCTTTTTGGTAATACGGTACGTCGTTTAAGAAAACCCCGGGCACATTCTTCAGGACTTGATCAATGGTTTGATCGGGCGAAGACTCTAGAACCTCTTTTGTCAGAATCGTTGTATTCAAAGACATCTGATCAAGAGGTGTGCCAGAGCGGGTTGCGCTTACTACGACATCGCTGAGTTTTTGATCGTAATCTGGTGGAGGTTGAATTTGTGCAACTACTGCGCTGGATACAGCAAGCAAAATCAGTGTCGACACGCAAGATTTGAGGGGCGCCCTCTGACGTATGTCCAATGTCTCTCTACACATAAGCAAACAACTACTTAGATTTAGCCTTACCCATCAAAGAAACCAGCAAGGGATTAGCACTTACTAATTCTTTTTTGGATTTAGCCTTATCAGCTGCGCCTAGCTTAGGAGTCTTGGCGGCGTTCTTCATCTGCTGCGCAGTTGCCAAAGCTAGGTTTTTATACAGGTCTGTTTTTTTCATGGTCATAATTAGGACTCTCTACTCTAGCGCACTAATTAAGCTTAGCGCATTACTTAATTAATGAGCGAGCTGCTAAGCCCATAAACAACAATGACCAACCTTGCAGCAAAAGCTCAATGGCGATCAACATGCCAGGAAGCCAAAGGCTAGACTCTGGATAGCCATTCATAATCAGCACGCCCATCAAGATAGAGATTGCTGAAGACAGCACTAACCAGAACCATTCACGGAAATGACGATGCTGAAATGCTGAGATTAAGCGTAAAGCGCCCGTTACAAAAAAGATGGCAGCAAGCCATAAGGTAATTGCTTCAAGCGCCGGAATTGGAAAGGCCCAGGTAAATATTGCAGCTGCGATGTAAAGGGCAGCCAAAACAAGTTGCACTCCGACACTTTTCCAGCCATGTGATTTTAAAGCATGGGCGCCTTGCAATAAACCTCCAGCAAACAAGAAGATGCCCAGAATATTGACTGAGATAAAAGAAAACAGTGTTTGACCTGCGATACCAATCATGCCAAGCACGATGAATAAAATTCCAAGCCCAATTAAAGCGCCAGGAACCTTAGCAGCTGCACCCAATACTTTTGCACGGAGCTCTTGAATCTGAGCGTTAGATAATTCGGTCATAAAGGTTCTTTCTTTTCTTAATCTATGCTTTTAATACATCCAAATAATACAAACGAATTACAAAGTGTCAGCAACGGAATCGATGAATTGTCGTACCGTCTTATTAAAGGCTTCCGGCTGCTCAATATTCGATAAGTGAGCCGCTTCCTCCAGTATCACCATTTTGGAGTTATCTATTAAACGATTTAAAACAATGCCTTGCTCAACAGTACAGGCTGGATCAGATCGCCCGGATAATACTAGGGTGGGAGTCTTAATCTTTAGCAACATTGTACTTTGTGTCATATCACGTACTGCACTGCCGCAAGCCATATAGCCGTCAACGCTGGTACCCAAAATCATTTGGCGTACCTTTTCGATTTCTTGAGGAGCGCGTTCAATAAATGGCGCAGTAAACCAGCGCTTAATCGTGCCATCAACCAATCCGGCGATACCTTGTGAGCGGGCAATTTCAAAACGCTCCTCCCATAAGCTCCGTGGTGGCATTTCTGAAGCGGTATTGCAAAGTGACAATGAGAGAATTCGATCAGGGAAGCGTGCTCCTAATTGCTGACCAATCATGCCACCAATAGATAGGCCCATAAAGTGAGCCTTCTGTATACCAAGAGCATCCAATAGACCGATTGCATCATCCGCTAATTGGGCAATGGTGCAAGGGCCAGCACTAAGGCCAGAACCGCCGTGCCCTCTTTTGTCGTAGCGTAATACGCGATAGCGGTCTGCTAATGCAGGGATATTGCCATCCCACATACTGCCATTAGCCATCAAACTATTTGCTACCAGCAAAACAGGGGCGTCTTGTGGGCCATCAAAACGATAGGCAATATCGACACCGTTTACTTTAATAATTTTCTGATCCTGCATTTGAGTCATTTATCTCCACCTTATCTCAAACTCTATTTATCTATTTCTCAGAGCATGTTAGATTATCCAACGAAACTATAAAAATACTCAGGAGACAATATGTTTACAACACTCAGATGTGGGCGAGGTGCCCATAAGCTCAATCGCCTTATCCTCACCTTTGGCCTTACTTTTGGGGTGAGCCTTGCTTTCGCACAAAGCTACCCCAACCGCACCGTAAAAATGATTGTCCCTCTCACTACAGGCTCTGGCGCCGATATTGCTGGACGGGTTGTAGCAAAAAGTCTCACAGAAACGTGGAAACAACCAGTCATTATTGAAAATCGGCCTGGTGCTGGTGGGCTGATTGGCACCGGAGTAGTTGTGAACTCAGATCCAGACGGATATACCTTATTAGTTCAGTCAGCCTCCTACGCAGCCAACCCTGCAATTTATAAGAAGCTTCCTTACGACCCGCTCAAGAGTTTGGTTGATGTTGCGATTTTGGGTCAAACGCCTTATGTCATGATTACCGCGGCAGATAGTCCATACCAATCTATTCGCGATCTAGTGCTTGCTGCCAAATCTAAACCTGATGAAATAACTTTCGCCTCCGCTGGCGTTGGTAGCTCAACACATCTGGCAGCAGAATATTTCAATCAAATGATGGGCATCAAACTCATTCATGTTCCCTACAAGGGATCGCCCGAAGCTATTCAGGATACGATGTCTGGCCGCACCGCTTTTTATATGGCACCTTTAGATACCGCTATTGGTCAACTCAAAGGCGGCAAACTCCGCGCCCTAGGTGTTACCAGTAAAACTCGTAATCCCGCTATCCCAGACATCCCAAGTGTTGCCGAACAAGGCTATGCCAACTTTGAAATTGGTTTGTGGTTTGGAGTTTGGGCGCCCGCTGCAACACCGCCAGCAGTTGTAAAAAAGATTAACAAAGACATTAATCAAGCCATGCAAGATCCTGAAGTCAAAACTGCATACGAGACTAAAGGTATTAAGGCAACACCAATGAGCCCAGCAGAATTTACTAAGTTTGTCCGTGAAGAGATGGGCAAGTATCAAAAGATCGCTAAAGAAGCTGCAATTGAGCCCCAGTAATACAGCGCCCCTTTGCCAAGCGCCAAATTCGGAAATACGGTCTCCACAGATCGAATTTCCGGCTGGGGCCGTGGATTGCCATGCTCATGTTTGTGGACCTGCCACTCAGTTTCCTTATTCACAAGAACGCATCTATACGCCACCGGATGCCACGCTAGAAAGTTATCAAGCGCTCTTAAGCATGCTGAAAGTAGACCGAGCTGTTCTAGTGCAACCTAGCGTTTATGGCACAGATAACAGTGCGATGCTAGCCGCACTGAATTCGCATCCACAAAAGTTTCGTGGCGTTGCTGTTATTTCCAGTGACCCCAAGACAGTAACTGATGAAGACCTTGCTAACTTACATGCTGCCGGAGTTCGCGGCTTACGTTGCAACATTGTCGATATCGCCGATAAGTCTGCCGGACTACCCATTGAACAACTTCGAAATTTAGCGAACCGTATCAAGGCATTTGGGTGGCACTTAGAGTTGTTGATGCATGTTAATGAGTATCCCAGTCTTGCTAAAACTTTCGCAGACTTTCCAGTGGATTTGGTTTTCGGTCACTTTGGTTATGCCCATGCAAAACATGGCGTTAACGATAAGGGGTTTCAGGGACTTATCGAGTTAATGAAAAACCAACGCGCATGGGTCAAGATGACTGGGCCATATCGTATCTGCGATGGCGATCTTCCTTATGTTGATATGCGCCCATTCTCAGATGCCGTGATTAATGCAAATCCTAGCCGTCTCATCTGGGGAAGCGACTGGCCCCATGTTATGGTCAAGAAGCAAATGCCGCACGACGCCGACTTATGCGACCTCCTTGGGGAGTGGGTGCATGATGAAAACCTCAGAAATTCGATCTTGGTCAATAACCCCTGTATCCTATATGACTTCCCGGCTTTCAATAAGCCAAATAGCCTCAATCCTTAGAAATACAGGTCGCCACTTTTGCAATTAGTCAGAAAGATTACAAACAAATATGGACAATACCCTCACCGTTATCTTAGGCATTGTTGCCATACTTCTGCCTCTGGTTGTAGGTCGCCTTTTCTGGAAACGCTTTGACCATTACTTCGGCAGGGGTGATGAAGCCTACATGGATACTCTCGAGTACTTTCTCAAGAAGATTGGCTCCACCGTTTTAGTTGCCTTTGTCATTTTGTGGATTGGTATGAGCCTTGTATTTAATGGTAGCGCTTCATAAAAATGAGCATCCAACTGAAAGAAGTCCTAGTTAAAGCGCAACTGAACTTTGCGATCTTAGCTTCTATTTTGATCATCGCCGTTTTAGGGAAATTTACCAACCCAGAGCTCACCAATACTATTTTTGTAACTGCCGATCAGTTGGTATCTGAACTCTATTTAGTATTTGTCGCCATTACCTTGGGTGCCTTTATCCCCAATTTCAGACTCGTGGCATTTGGATCGATTACCGCCTTTATAGGCGCAGCCATCTTGATTCACCTGGGAATCTTTACTTATCTCACAACTGAATACTTATTTGCCGTACTGATTGTGGTTCTTGGTTTTGCATCTATCGCTAATCTGTACAGACACTATCGGGAATATGGGCTGTAATGAGATAGCCATTACCACCAAATTCAGCAAAACAATAAGCCCCAAACAACTGGGGCTTTTTTATTTTTCGAGTAAAGCGCTTAGGCAGCCGTTTGAAATACCCGAATACGGGATTCAATTTCCTTCTGTAAAGTTCTTTTTGCAATTCGCATGTCATATTCCGACTGCAAGTTAAGCCAAAAACGCGGCTCCATAGAGAAGAATAATCCCAGGCGTAATGCAGTATCGGCAGTAATTGGCCGAGCGCCATTCACAATCTCACTGATGCGGCTTGGCGAAACGTCAATATCAGCAGCTAATTGCCGGGCAGTAATATCCATTGGCTTCATAAAATCCTCTAACAATATTTCGCCAGGATGAATTTCATCAAGTAATTTTGTCATCGTCATATCCTCAGTGGTAATCCACAATCTCTACGTTATAAGCACCATCTTCTCGCCAAACGAAACAAATGCGCCATTGATTATTAATTCGAATGCTATGTTGCCCCTTGCGCTTTCCACTCAAAGCCTCAAGCATATTCCCCGGGGGTATTCTTAAGTCCAATAAGCTAACCACAGCATGCAACTGCAATAACTTGCGCCTTGCCACCCTCTCGATATTTACAAACCTTCTAGTAGCCTTGCTTTCAAATAAATCCTTGGTAAGTTCACAAGAAAATGAGCGGATCATGCCTTATTTTATTCCGTATAACAGAATCTGTCAAATAGAACTTTTAGCACTTTACTAGCCCTACAGCTCCAAGACCACCCAAGAAAAAAGCCCCAAACAACTGGGGCTTTTTATCTTTAAGCGAGAGACTGAATTACTTCTCTAGCGCCCCATAAATTACTGCGTTAAGTTGCTCACGATGCACCTTACGAATTTCTCCTGGTGCAACACCCATCATCACAACAACCATCTGCTCTTTGGGATCAGCCCAGAAGATGGTTCCGTAAGCGCCGTTCCAAGTGAAGTCGCCAACGTTACCGTTAATGGCTGATAAGCCTCTATCCGTACGCACTGCTACACCCAAGCCGAATCCATAACCCATACGTCCTGGCTCAGTACCACTCACATTGTTCTTAATATCTTTATTGAGATGGTTTGATGTCATGAACGCAACAGTCTGCGGGCCAAGCACGCGCTTACCCTCTAAGCTGCCGCCATTCAGCAACATTTGTCCAAAACGAATGTAATCACCCGCAGTGGAATAAGCGCAGGAACCACCGCAATCAAACTTCACTTTCTGCGAATGAATATCCACCTTCTGTGGCTTGCCAGTCAATGGATCCAGTGGGAGCGGCTGCGCTAAACGCGGACGGTCTTTCTCGGCAAGATCAAAGGTGGTGTTCGGCATACCAACCTTATTCCAAATTCGCTCTTGCATGATCGCGCCCAATGATTTGCTGGCAATTTTTTCTTCAATAATGCCAAGCACATCTAAACCAAAACCATAATCCCAGGCAGTACCAGGCTCATACAACAATGGGTTGCTTGCTAACTTATCGATAAATTCTGCTGCTGTGTATTGCACTGCTGCTGGCGCAGAGCCAGCTGGATATGTCTTATGCACTGGTGTAGCACCACGGCCGCCATACGTTAAGCCATTGGTATGGCGCATGAGATCTTGGACAGTAATCGGATTTTTAGCTGGCACTAAATTGAGCTTTCCATCGCTATCAACTTGGCCTACTTTCATATCCTTAAATTGCGGCAGCCAATTAGAGATCGGCGCATTTAAGGGAAGTTTGCCTTCCTCGTAAAAAGTTAAGGCACTCACTGAGGACATCACTTTGGTCATCGATGCCAAATTGAAAATAGCATCCGTAGTCATCGGCTTGTTGTTGGCCTTATCTAAATAGCCATAAGGTTTAAAGATCGTGAGCTTGCCATTTTTAGAGACCGCTAGAACGGCTCCAGCCATATTATTGGCGGCAATTTGATCCGCAAAGAACGCATCGATTCTCTTGAGACCTTCTTGGCTAAATCCTTGCCCTGGGGTGGCGCTCAAAGGCAATGGTGCTTTTGAGGTATCCGCTGCAAACAGGGTTGTACTGGCTAATAATCCAGCAATAAGGCTGATCGCCCTTAATTTCTTCATCTTTTGTCTCCGCTATTGTTTATCTAATGCAATTCTTGGGGCTTTTTATCCCTCTGAGCCTATTGAAGCAGACTTTTTAAATAACGATCAAATTCAGCATCTTTATATGTATTTAGATATATAGGATCAACTTTTAATTATTTGTAGAAATATCTGTCAAATATGACAATAGCCTCCTTATGTATAAATACGATGCCATTGACCAAACCCTTGTAGATCAACGGGTTGCCCAATTCCGCGACCAGGTTGCTCGTCGCTTAGACGGCACTCTTGCCGAAGAAGAATTCCGTCCGCTACGACTCCAAAATGGTTTGTATCACCAACGGCATGCCTACATGCTGCGCGTTGCCATTCCTTACGGTTTATTTAGTGCAAAGCAATTACGCACGCTGGCACTCATCTCTGAAAAGTATGACCGTGGATATGGTCATTTCACTACACGTCAAAATATTCAATACAACTGGGTAACGTTAGAAGACACTCCAGATATTTTGGCAGAGCTTGCTAAAGTAGAAATGCATGCAATCCAAACTTCTGGAAACTGCATTCGTAACATTACAAGTGATGCCTTTGCTGGGGTTGCTGCGGATGAGTATGTCGACACTCGTCCCATTTGTGAACTCTTGCGCCAATGGTCAACCCTGCATCCAGAGTTTGCACACTTACCGCGTAAATTTAAGTTTGCAGTCAATGGCGCCAAAGAAGATCGCACTGTATTGCTTTGCCACGATGTTGGTATTGAGCTCAAGAAAAATACTGCTGGAGAATTAACTACTGACATCTATGCTGGTGGCGGCATGGGTCGCACCCCGATCCTTGGATCCCTGATTAAACAAGGACTTCCTTGGAATGTACTACCAAGCTATCTCACCGCCCTGCTACGTGTTTATAACCGTTTCGGCAGAAGAGATAATCTTTACAAGGCTCGTATCAAGATTTTGGTCAAAGCCTTGGGTCCAGAAGAATTCGCTCGTCAAGTCGAGGGTGAATGGGCTCACATCAGAAATAGCGATGACAACTTCACTCAAGCGGAATGGGATCGTGTTGCGCAGCATTTCACAAAGCCGGTATACAAGAGCTTGCCTGCATTGAGCGCTGAACAAGTTTTAGCTAGCGCCCCAGAAGTAGAGCGTGCTGCATTTGCTCGTTGGATTGAACGTAACGTCAAGCCACATCAGATCCCAGGTTATGCCAGCGTCATTCTGTCACTCAAACCGCATGGCACAGTAGCACCTGGTGATGCTACTACCGCACAGATGCTTGCTATTGCCGACCTTTCAGATCAATACAGTTTTGGTGAACTGCGTGCTACCCATGAGCAAAACTTAGTATTAGCCGATGTTGAGCAAGCCAAGTTATTTGAACTCTGGCAAGAGGCCAAGAAGCAAAAAGTCGCCCTACCAAACATTGGCTTGTTGACTGACATCATTGCCTGTCCTGGCGGCGACTTCTGCTCATTAGCAAATGCCAAGTCCTTGCCGATTGCCAAAGCGATTCAAGAGCGCTTTGATGATTTGGATTATTTATTTGATTTGGGCAACATCAGCCTGAACATCTCTGGCTGCATTAACTCCTGTGGCCACCACCACGTGGGCAATATTGGCGTGCTCGGTGTCGATAAAGACGGTGAAGAGTGGTATCAGATCACATTGGGTGGCGAGCAAGGCAGTGATGCCTCAATTGGTAAAGTCATTGGCCCTTCTTTCTACGCCGATGAAATCCCAGATGTCATCACTAATGTGATCAATACCTATGTAGGCGAGCGTAGTGGCGATGAGCCATTTATTGAAACCTATCGTCGCATTGGAGTAGCACCCTTTAAAGAAGCAGCATACAAGAACGCTAAGAAAAAAGAGAGAGCGGCTGAAGGGGGTGTTGCATGAGTCAACTGAATATCACCTCCCATCAAGAGATTTTGCATTTCCCTAAAGGTGGCAAACCCACCCTCGCTCCAAATGAATGGCAAGTATGGAGCGGCAGCCAAGACGAAGGTGGTTTACCTGACTTGGAGCATGGTGCCCACAAAGTATTGGTGCCGTTTACATGGTGGCTTGAACATCATCATGAAGCAGATGTGATTAGTAAAACCCAGAATGGTCAGATTGGTGTGTGGTTTGCCACTGATGATGACATTCTGAAACACGCCGATGTGATTGAAGCAGGCAAACAGGTCTGGCCCTTAGTGGCAGCACACTTCCCCATTTTTAGAGATGGTCGCAGCTTTAGCACTGCCGCCTTATTGCGTAACCGTTTTGCTTGGCAAGGTGAGATCCGCGCTATTGGTGATGTGTTGATTGATCAGCTCCTACAGGGCGCTCGTGTTGGCTTTGATAGCTTTGGCTTACGTCCCGATCAAAAACTGGATGTCGCCTTAAAACAGTTTGATTTGTATACAGTCACCACCCAAAATAGCTGGCGTGATCAGCGTTCAACATTAAGCGCCTAGGAAATAGATTCCGTGACTATGAAAACAACACCTACCAATAACAACAATCCGCTTGGAAAAGTGTATTTAGTGGGTGCCGGACCTGGTGCCGTGGATCTGATTACAGTTCGTGGCGCCAAACTTTTGGAACAAGCGGACATTGTTTTCTATGACGCCTTGGTTGATCCTGAGATGCTGGCGCTATGTCCACAAGCCGAGAAGATCGAAGTCGGTAAACGTTGCGGCAAACTGTCTTCAGCACAGCAGTTTATTAATAAGCGCTTAGTGGATGCCGCACAAAAGCATCGAGTGATTGTGCGCCTCAAAGGTGGCGACCCGATGCTCTTTGGTCGTGCCGATGAAGAAATCCAGACCCTCAAAGCCGCTGGGATTGAAGTTCAGGTTGTGCCTGGTATTACTGCCGCCCTTGCTGGCGCAGCAAGTATTCAGCAGTCACTGACATTGCGTGGAGTATCCCGTAGCGTGGCGTTTGTCACCTTAGCTCAAGGCGCTGAGAATGTCGCTCCAGGTCAGCCCATTTCAAATCCTTCCGCTGACACCCTGGTGTATTACATGGGTCGCAAAGATGCGGCGCGCATTGCGCAACAACTCATTGAACAAAGTCCCAATCAACATAGCAACACGCCGGTGCAAATCTTGGAAGCAGTGAGCACGGCACGCGAGCGCTTATGGACAAGCACTCTGGAAGAGTTGGCTGCTGGCAAAGCAGATCAATGGTTTGATAGCGCCTCACCTGCACT
The DNA here is from genome assembly GCF_035011225.1 of Polynucleobacter sp. JS-JIR-II-c23. Lineage (NCBI taxonomy): Bacteria > Pseudomonadati > Pseudomonadota > Betaproteobacteria > Burkholderiales > Burkholderiaceae > Polynucleobacter > Polynucleobacter sp. JS-JIR-II-c23. The sequence continues at coordinate 1,791,246 of NZ_JAYGQT010000001.1, forward strand.
TATTATGATTGGTGAGGCTTTGAGAACCTCTATCACATTAGCCTCAGATACTGCTGAGGAAAAAATTGATGAATGCCTGCAGAAAGCAGGCTAAAAGGGTTACCCTAAAGTTGCAATCATCTCAATCTTGGGCGCAACTGTTTGAACCATCTTTTCGATACCATGCCCTGGGTTACTAATCTTTTGTGACACCAAAAGGCCAATCTTTTCTAACATCCCAATATCTTTATTGATAGCAGAGCGATCACGGTGCAATTTATGACTTAATTGCGTAATAGTTTTGGGCTCATTCATCACCTCCAGCATTAGACGTCTACGCGCCTCAGATAGCACCATAAACATCTCTTGCGGGTCTTCAAACGAAAAGGTGGCCGATTTCTTGAGCGCCTCTCCACGATCACTTTTTTGGGCGGCCTTTTTAGCGCGATCAAAGAAGCCTTCAACGGTATCGGTACGAATTATCATCTTTGTCATTTTTTACCCTTTTTTACTTCCTTGATAATTTCTTGCCACTCTTTTTCAAAACGTTCTAATGTTTTTTCATAACTTACAAAAGATACTGGGGTCACCTTACCCATGTAGTGCTTGTGGTGATAGTCATGAGCATTGTCAAATCCAAGCACTCTGCCATTATCTTTTTGGCAAATCAACCGATTGATATATGCCAGGTTATAGCGAGTCACTACTGTTTTACCCTCACTGATATAACCCCAAACTTCAAAGCTCAAAACACCGCCACCGCTACTTGCCTTTAACTTAAATGTTTCTCGTTCAATTAAGGATTCAAGTTTAGGCCTAACTTTTTTTGTCATGGCTCATTGTAATACAGGTATGTAATTATATTACATACCTGTATTACAAGCATGGCTAATGACTACAACCCTATATTTCGACTCCCAAAATCAACAATAGCCTGCAAGACCGCCAAATCCTCACCAACAGCAGGCGTCGCGCTTAATTGAACGTTGGGGAATTTACCCCGGCACTCTTCCAGTAAAACTGGGAAGTCATTTCGTAAGTGGCCACCCTGTCCAAAGAAAACTGGCACGATAGTCAATTCAGTAGCGCCTTTAGCGCTCAGGCTAGCAACCGCCTCCTCTAGTGAAGGCTGCATCATTTCCAAGAAAGCCAACTCTACAGGTGTGCTGGGATGCTGCTCTTGCCATAGGGTAGCCAGGCGATCAAAAGGCTCACGCCAGCGGCTATCACGGGCACCGTGCCCAAATAAGATAATGGCTTTCATGGATGGCTATACACTCTCATTAATATGCTTTAACCGATAGCTTAACCTTATTTTGAAGATCAGATAGCCTATGACTAACTTACTCAGCCAAACTTGGTTCATCGCACTCATGAGCGTCACGCTGATTGGAGCAGTTCTTTCAGCCGTTCACCATGCTGAAGTGATTGCCCATAAAACCGGTGAACCATTTGGCACCTTGATACTGTCTATTAGCGTCACCATTATTGAAGTATCCCTCATCATTTCGATGATGCTCACTGGTCATGAAGGATCTGAGTTCATTGCCAGAGATGCAGTGTTTGCGACGGTCATGATTGTGATCAACGGTGTGATTGGCCTCTGTATTTTTATGGGTGGCTTAACCCATCATGAAATGAGCTTTCGTAATGAAGGAACTAATTCGGCATTAGCAGTATTAACTGCATTGGCTACTTTTATTTTGGTCATGCCAATTGTGACTATCAGCACACCTGGTCCTGACTTCACAAAGAGTCAATTAGCCTTTGCAGGCATCGCTTCATTTGCACTCTACATTGCATTTTTATTCTTCCAAACAGTCAGTCATCGCGATTACTACCTGCCGAAGAGGGAAGATAAGAAAACAGATAGTAATGTTCATGCTCAAAAGCCTAGCGGGCTGAAGACGGCAGTTAGTGGCGCTCTATTATTACTATCCCTGATTACTGTAGTGGGTCTTGCAGAGCTTCTTAGTCCGGCCATTGAGCGCGGTGTTGCGGCTGCAGGCGCACCCAAAACCATTGTAGGTATTGCGATTGCACTGTTGGTATTAATGCCAGAGGGCTTTGCGGCTGTGAGAGCGGCTAAGGCCAATCGCTTGCAAAGCAGCTTGAACTTGGCTTTGGGTTCTGCTTTAGCCAGCATTGGCTTAACCATTCCAACAGTAGCGGCGATTGCGATTTTCTTCAATCTTCCGCTCAGCCTAGGTATTAGCGATCTCAATATGACATTGATGTATTTGTCATTCTTTATTGGTGCACTCACTCTAGCGATTGGTAGAACTACCCTCTTGCAAGGCGTAGTTCATATCATCATCTTCTTAGAGTATCTCTTCTTAAGCTTAGTTCCTTAAGAAATAAGGGGCGGATTAAAAAGAGTAAGAGACCTTGATGCCTGCCTCAACAGTTGTGTTAGCAGGCTCTTGCGCTGAGAGCCTATAAACCGTTTTTCCAACAGTAATTGGTTGCGTTACTACGTTGGAGTTCTGGATATTCCAGTAAGTGATGTAGGGACCGACTGACCACTCACTAAATTGGTACATAGATGAGAGGCGCAAACCATAACCTCGAAATTGTTGATTGGTTACGTCAGGCAGGTAGGGCGCTGCTTGGGAAAGATGTGAAACCTGCGTACCCTGAATCAGATAATCGTACTCAAAAGCAGTCTCAAGCTTGTGAACATCATTAATCTTCATGCGATGCGTAATACCAATCGGCAGATATACATAATTACTGGAGCGATTGTACGAATTAGCGCCTGATGTAGTTTGCCCCGCCTGATTGTCAAAAAGATAGCGATATCCAATACCAGCGTAAGGGGCAAGAACAAAACCGCCTAACTTAGAAAAACTGAAGTCGTAGCCGAATAGGCCACGCAGATCGTAGTAAGAATAAGGAATATTGCTTTGAGTTCCGCTACCGGTATATTTAGCAGAACCATACGCATAACGTGCATCAGCCCGAACAAACCAATCGTTGCCAAATGCATAAGTACCTGTGTAATCAATGCCAACCAAAGCGGAATTGATCACTACATCCAGACTGGGCTCTTTGTATTGGTAACCAGATAGAGTTAGTCCGAGACTGTTACCGGATTGGGTCGCGATGTTGACCGAGGAATCTTGAGCATAAACATTGCATGCAAGAGCAAGCATCGTCAGAGGGAGAAACGGCAACTTGCTCATAAAATTAGTTCTTACCTAGCGTTACTCCGTCCCTCAAGACCTCATAGTGCAAGTGGGGTCCAGTCGATCTTCCGGTTGAGCCTACCTTAGCAATCGCTTGGGATTGCCTTACAAAATCACCCTGCTTTACCAAGATCTCTTGAGCATGGGCGTATCTTGTTACCACTGCATTCTTATGCTGCACGTCTACTACATAGCCATATTCTTGATCCCAGGCTGCGCGGATTACTACACCCTCGGCAGTAGCTAGAATTGGTGTGCCATATGCCGCAGGAAAGTCTGTGCCTTCATGCCAAGCAGTTTGTTGCGTAATAGGGTCGATGCGATAGCCTAGGCCACTGGAAGCTTGAGGCATGAGCGGCAATGGTGAAGCCGTAGGAATTGAGCTTGATACATCCCAACTTTGCGTCAGGGATTTTTGTACTTCTTGCACGCGATTGCTCAGTGCGATGGAGTCTTGTACGGTGCGATCTAAGCGAGCGCCATACTGCTCACCTTGATTGCCTAAGTTAATCACCGCATTTGCTGGGCTAAGTGGGCCACCTTGAGCATTACCGAGATCCACTACATTGTTGCCGTAGTTAATTGAGTTGCTTGAGTTGCTAGCTAAATTCACACCATTGGTTTTTGCTAACTGCATACGCAAATCGTCTAGCTGAGCCAGGTTACGCTGTGCTTCATCTAATCTAGCTTGAAGCTCCATGAGCTTGGTCTCGTAGTCATCTTCTGAGTTGGCAATGAAGCGCTTCTCCAAGAGATCTTTTTTCTCCATCGCATGCAAGATATCTTTGGTCTCATTGGTAACGTCGTTAATAGCAACGTTTGCGCCTACAAGCAAAGCTAAGCTGAGTGCGCCACCGAAAACCAAATGGCGAGCCGTAAGAGAAATCTCTCTTACCTTGCTGTGCGGTCCAGTCATTATTAATATTTGCATTTTTATTACCTTACCCCTGAATTCATTTCCAAGATTGGTTGCATCACTGCCATTACGATTCCTAAAACCATTAAGCCCATAGCCAATATTAATAAAGGTTCGAGCAAACTGGTAAATATTTTGGTTTTTTGCTCAGATTCGAGCTCGGCATTCTCAGCCCCGTACTTCAGCATCTCGTCTAACTTGCCAGATGCCTCACCTGAACGAATCAAGTGGATCAAGATTGGTGAGAACACCCCTTGGCTACCTAAAGCCCTAGAAAGACTCGTACCTTCACGTAATCTGACTTCTGTTGAATCAATCGCCGCACGCAAGACTGAGTTACCTAAGGTGCTACGAGCACTGTGTAGGGCAGTCAGGATAGGCACATTGGCAGAAACCAACATTGCCATCGTGTTGGCAAAGCGCGCTGTCTCAAAACCCAAAAGTAGCGGACCTAATAAGGGTGCATTCAGCAAGGCACGATCCACTTTTAAACGAATATCTTCTTTAGCGAGTGCACGACGTCCATAAAAGATAGCGGCGGCAACTAATATCACCAACAACCAACCCCAGTTCACAATGAACTCGGATAAACCCAAGATGAAGCGAGTGGAAAATGGTAGTGCCTGCTTTGTACTCTGAAACACTCTCGCAATTTGCGGAACTACATAAGTCATTAAGAACAATACGATCATGAATGCCACACCCGTCAGCATGGCCGGGTATGCCAAGGCACCCATTGCCTTGTTTTTGAGGGCTTGACGCTTCTCCAAGAAATCAGCTAACTGAGTAAGCACTTGCCCCATCTTGCCAGACTGCTCTGCTGCGCCTACCACCCCTTGATACAAAGGATCGAATGAAAGTGGTTGGCCTGCAATTGCTTTAGATAAAGGCAAGCCGGCACGAAGCTCAGCAACCACCGCCTGTAGAACTGTTTTGACATGGGCTTGGCTTGCTTCTTCAGCCAATACGGAGAGTGCTTCATCGATCTGTACGCCAGATCTCACCAAAATTGCTACCTGCTTTGTAATCAATGCGAGATCTGCCCGACTGAGTGGCTTGTTCTCTGAAAACCATTTATTCCAAAAACGTTGTTTGCCCCACTCGGTTTCGAGATCAATCGTGACTGGCACCAATTGCTTGGCCATCAATGCCTGACGGACTGCACGTACGCTTTCACCTTCAACGCTACCGCGCTCACTCTTACCTGCGTAAGTTAGGGCTTCAAATCGATAGCGTGGCATGGTTCATTAATTTGATTGAGTTAGTCGATTTGCTTAGTCGATTTCTACTGTGCCGGTAACACGCAGAATTTCTTCTGGTGTGGTTTTGCCTTCAGTTACCCAGCGCTTGCCATCATCAGCTAAGGTACGCATGCCACCTACTAAGGCTTGCTTACGAATATCACTCTCAGCTGCATGCTGATGAATGAGTTCCCGAATCTTTTCATTCGTGGTCATCAACTCATAAATACCGGCACGGCCACTGTAACCAGAGTCACCACAGGTTGGGCAACCTTTGCCGCCACAAGCCGAACAACTCATTCGAATGAGACGCTGACCAAGCACACCCAACAAAGTGGATGAGAGTAAGAATGGCTCAATACCCATATCAATCAAACGCGTAACTGCTGAAGGGGCATCGTTGGTATGCAATGTTGCTAATACTAGATGGCCTGTTAAAGAAGCTTGCACAGCAATCTGCGCAGTCTCTAAATCACGAATCTCACCAATCATCACAATGTCCGGATCTTGGCGCAAGATCGCGCGCAAGGCCCTGGCAAAGTTCATATCAATACGGGAGTTGACTTGGGTTTGCCCAATGCCATCGAGGTTGTACTCGATTGGGTCTTCTACCGTCATGATGTTATTAATCTTGTTACGTAGACGGAGTAATGCGCCATATAAGGTAGTGGTCTTGCCGCTACCCGTTGGTCCGGTCACCAGAACAATGCCGTGCGGACGATGAATGAGTTGATCAAACTGATTGAACGTGTCCTCAGCCATACCTAAAGCACGCAGATCCAAACGATCGTAATTCTTCTCCAATAGACGAAGCACTACTCGCTCACCATGTGAGGTTGGTAAGGTTGATACGCGCACATCAATCGCGCGTCCACCGACTCGCAAAGAGATGCGACCGTCCTGTGGCATGCGCTTCTCAGCAATATCGAGTGAGGCCATGATCTTGATACGAGAAACTAAGGCAGCATGGAGGTCTCGGCGCATATCCACGATGTCGCGCAAATTGCCATCCACCCGAAAGCGGACAACGGACTTACGCTCAAATGCTTCTAGATGAATATCCGATGCCCCATCACGGCTAGCCTGCTTGAGCAAACTATTAATCATCCGAATCACTGGAGCATCATCATTCATCTCCAGCAAGTCTTCAGAGACAGGCATTTCTTGTAAGAGGCGAGATAAGTCTACGGCCTCTTCTACCTCATCCACCACTTGGGATGCATTGAGATCACCTTCAGAGTAAGCAGCATTCAGCGCTTCTAATACTTCTTCGCTCGTTTGCTCAATACGACGAATGGGGCCCACTAAACGGCAGATCTCTTGCAAGACAGAAAGGTCTGTCTCAGCGCTATGAATTAAGGTTGGAGCACTTTCCTCGCCATCCTCGCTCACCGCGCCCTTAATCAGCAAAATCTGATTTGCTTTGGCATAGCTAAAGGGAACGCGAGGAAGATGCTGCATGGCTTCTGTGTAAGTTCTTCTTACTGGATAGTCTTATTGAATCGTCTTATTGAATTGTGATGGGCACTGGTGCAGCAGAAGCCGGTGCATTCGATGGACGAACTGGAATCGGCTTAGTCAATCCAGAAGACGGCAGATTGTTTGGTGTCTGATTCACTGGTTTACCTGGTGGAATCAATGGCGGCTCAATATCTGACATCTTCGTCAAATCTTCTTTAGGCAAGAGCATTGGCGCTTGCTTAAATGCAGTTTCAGTTTGCTGGACCAAATTCAAACGATTCGTAGTGATGTCGGCAGCTTGGTCTTTATCACGCAGGATATAAGGACGCATGAAAACGAGTAAATTGGTTTTGGTGCGAGTCTTTGCATCAGACCTAAATAACGCTCCAATAATCGGAATATCTTTTAAGAATGGCACACCATTGGAGCCGTCGTTGTACTTATCTTCAATCAAACCACCGAGCACAATGATCTGGCCGTCATCGACCAATACATTGGATTCTATGTTGCGTTTATTCAAAATAATGCCAGAAGCAAAGTTTTGGTTATAGATTGAAGACACTTCTTGATAAATCTGCATCTTCACAATACCGTTATCAGAAACTTGTGGGCGCACACGCAATGTGAGACCTACGTCTTGACGAGTATAGGTTTGGAATGGCGTCACGGTGCTAGTTGAGCCAGTTTGCGCGTAAGAACCAGTAATGATCGGTACGTTCTGACCCACCACAATACGAGCTTCTTCGTTGTCCAAAGTAATGAGGTTTGGCGTTGACAGAATGTTCGTGCCTTGGGTTGTTGCCAAAGCAGTAATCAAGGCTGACATGCCATAAGTGCCATTGAATTTGGTAAGCAGACCTAAGTTCAAACCAGGAGCAGGCGGAATAACAACATTTGTTGCGCCACTTGGATTGAGAATATTGTTGACGTTTGATCCAAGACCAACAATATTGGAACCTGCTTGCCCTGCAGCATTCGTGTAGTTAGTACCACCAAAGCCCACGTTTTGGTTACCAGAGCCAACCAAGCCCTGCCACTGAATACCCAACTCCTCAGCATTGGTTGAACTCACTTCAGCAATCAAAGACTCGATGTAGACCTGAGTACGACGACGATCTAGTTGCTCAATCACATGACGCAGATTGCGATACAAAGGCTCACTAGCAGTAATGATGATGGAATTGGTAGCTGGCTCTGCCTGAATAATGCCGCCGGTAGTTGGGTTGCTTGAACTCGTTAAAGCCGAAGTAGCAGCAGAAGATCCTGAAGCACCAGGAGCCGTGCTGGCTTGTTGATTAGCGGTCTGCTGATTGAGATTGGCTGCAGGATTGACGGCACCTGGCTGACCCGGAGTGCTGCCTACTTGTGCTGACAAAGAAGCATCGGCGGCCACAATTGCACGTAAGGTAACCGCCAATTTAACTGCTTCTGCATTCTTGAGGGGAACCACCCAAATGTTGCCGTTATTAGCAGTAGGCACATCAAGGCGCGCAACCAATACCCCAATTTGGCGAATCCGCTCTGCACTAGCACCACGAACCAAAATAGAGTTGCTCCGTGGCTCAGCCAAAATCATGGTTTTGAGTGAAGGATCTGCACCACCAGTAGAAGCAGTATCCAATACCTTACTTAAGATTGTTGCCATATCAGTAGCAATGGCGTAGTTGAGTTTGATGCTTTGTACATCACTGGATGTTGGCGCATCTATCGATTCGATCAACTGCCCAATACGCTGAATATTGCTAGCGTAGTCAGTAATCACAATGGTGTTGTTACCTGGATAGGCGTTGATAGTGTTATTTGGTGAAACCAATGGACGCAATACAGGCAAGAGATTATTGGCAGATTCAAAATTAAGCTTGAATACACGAGTAATGATCTGGTCACCTTCTTGCTTACTCTTACCAGTCGTTACCGAATTACTGATCAACTTGGCATCAGCCTCAGGCACCACGCGGTAGACGCCATTCACATCTACTAGTGCAAAGCCTGAAGTACGCAGGGCCGTAGAGAAGGCATCAATGGCTTTTGCCTTAGTAAGCGGCCTATTACTGATCAAGTTAATAGTGCCCTTAACTTTAGGGTCAACCAAAATAGTTTGGCCAGTTGCCTTGGCTAAAACGCTAGCAACAGATTCAATATCGGCATTTGAGAAAGATAAAGTAACAGCGCCCTCATCAGGCACAGTGCCATTAACAGAAGGTGCGCGATTTGCTTGCGCGTAAGCCAAAGGCATGACGACACTCTCGCCGACAAAGCAAATAACAACCAAGAGCGCTAAGCGCTTCTTAAAGTTGAGTTGCAGTTTCATCTGCAGTTGACTGAATACTTTTTGCATACCGTTTTCTTTATTACCGCTATTTTTAACTTGTAAGTTCATCTAAAAACTTAAAACTTCAGGCGATACGTATCACCTTCTTTTTTACCCAATAGTGACAACAACCCAATTAAGGATTCTTGTGACTCCGGTGAGGCACTTGCTTCACCGGAAAATTGCATTGCTTTGCTACCAGCCTTATTGCTAAATTCTCCCTGCCCTTTTAATAAGAGCGGGCCACTCGTGGTCGATAGAGTCCAATTCATACCCCCATCAGCAATATTGGCCGATATTTCATAACCACCTAACGGTTTTACAGGGCTAATTGGGCTTGTCAGGTTACTTATGATAATTCGAATAACTCCTGAAGATGGGGTATTTCCAGCCCCGAAAACCGGTAAGTTAGCCATTAAGCCCACTAAATTGATATCGGTCCAGCGTGCCCCAAGCTCCCCGCGAGGGCGTAAAGTACTCCAAGGGTTACCCAAGCCCTCCAAAACATTGGCCGGCAGCTTGATTTCATTAGCGGCAATTTGGGTTTTACTCAAGCTCCAACCAATCAATTGAGGTTGCTCGAAGGCAGCAAACTGCAGCTCGGTATTGCAGGTCATGGATAAGAGCTTACAGCCAGTAGACCAATGGAAGCGTTCGGTAACGGACATAGGATCACGGCATCCACCTTCCGTGGCATTGGGCTCAGAAAATGCCAATGCGGCACTACCTTGCCAAATCGTTCCAATCGGTTGTTGCAACATGACGCGACAACCTGTTTGGGATGCCAGAGATCCACTCACCCAACTGATGGGCATTTGGCGAACAATCACCACCAGGCAAGCAAATACCAAAGCAGCCCAAAATAACTTAGGCAACTTAGGATGAGTAAAGTCGAGGACGAGTTTCATGAAATAGTCATCTATCTAGCGATACCCGCTTGACCGCCGTATTGCATTAATACGCCGCTAATATTGACCATACCTGCCCCACTAGTGGAGATGACATTCAGTTGCTCTGGATATAAACGCCAAGTAGTACGCAACTCATCTAGCGCATCAAGCAATACTGAGAACATGGCATCGCTTGATTGAAACTCAATACGTGGCGGATTATCAGCTGTTAAACGAAGGATGTTTGGCTTTAAGCCGCGCGCAGTCAATACGCTCCGAATCTTTTGCAGCTCCATGTCATCCAGCAAAGTTACAGTCGCAACTCCAGGGCTATAGGATGGTGCCTGAGAGGCGGAGGAGCTTGAGGATTTAGCCAGCTTAATTAAGCTTTGCAATTGCGACCATTGTGCAGGACGCATATCCAATTGATTTTGGACGCGTTGTCCATAAGGAGCGATCACGAAAGAATTCAGAAGCAACAAAATCAACATCGCGAACAGTATTACAAATGCTTTGCGTTTCTCAATTACAAAGCGACGCGCTAGATCTGGCAATTGCTTGATATCAAACTTTGAGGATGATGAAGCTAGCACTGCACTTGTAGATGCTTTACCCAGACCATGCTGTGCTTCAGAAAACCTCTGCTGTAGTGTTTTAGGTAAAGATTTGAGATTCTTCAAATCTTGCATTGAATAATCTTTACTCAATAGCGCCTTTACCTTCTTCAAGAAAGTAAATAACTTTTGAGAGAACTGATTTAGTGGACTTTGATTCATTGTCCAAGCCCTGAATACGGTTCCAAGCGATAGCGATTAGCGCCTAGTGCTTTAACCATTAAGCCTAGTGAGCGGGCTTTTTGCATGACTTCAGCGCTGGTCTGCTGATTTGATCCTTTCAGCACGCCGGGCTTAAATTCAAAATCGATAGCGTAGCCATCGTAATCAAGCTTTTGCAAAACCTCTGGCCCAAAGGCAGCCTTGAGTTGCTGTAGCTTGGCAGCCATTGACGCAAAGTCTGCATCAGATACCAGTCCTTGGCGCCTTTGGTCTTGAGTCACTTGGTGAGTGAACGCAGTGATTACGGCATTGCTAGATGAGCCGCTTATACCTATGGCTTTATCTTGCGATTTGTCTTGATTCAGTTTTGCTATGGAAGATGGGGTTAATGATTGGGCTGCCAAGACTTCAATTTGGTTACCCCACCGCCAGTTGTCCACTACCAACCAACCCAAGTGCAAGAGATATCCAGCAACAATGCTGACGATTAAATACTTTGACCACTGTGCGGGCTGACGCCAGATTGCTGGTTCTATCCAAGTTGCGCTAGCACTAACCGCTTGGCTTCCATCTACGCGTTGACGCTTTAGGTAATTAGATAGATTTGATAAACCTTTTCCTGCTTCGCGTCTAAAAGTTTTAGGTAGTAAATTAAGAGAGTAATTGGCTGACTTGGATGATGCGTTATCTTTTAAAAACTGCTTTGCACTAAGAGCCAACCAATCCCAGGAAAACTCTCCAACTGATGAATTCTGCAATGCCTTAGGTAAGGCAACAGTATCTCCAGCTTGATCTACCGCCCTCTCAATCCAAGCTACACCCAACTGAACACCAGTTCGTCGAGTAATAACCAGAGCCTCTTCACTGCGCTGATATGCGATCGCGGGGAATTTAGAATCTTCACCATCTATGTCAGAGTTTGCCAAGAGCAAGCATTCCGGAATGAGACGAATTCTCTGACTAATTAAACCTTCTAGCTGTTTAGTAAGCCATGCAAACCATGCTCGATCAATTAAGGCAATCACCCTTTGCATTGCAGGTTTGCCGGGCATCGGTGGCAATGCTTGCACTGCAAGAGACTGAGCTCCAGTGAGTACATACTCTTCAATGAGGTTTGGCAATATTTGCTGCAGTTTTTTAGCGTTCGCCAATGGCACTTTTGCTTCAATAAGACGCACATCGATCGTAGGCATCAAAACCAATACTTCATCCGCATAAGGCATCGACTCAGGAGCGCCAATGCCCGTTTCAATTGAAGCATTCGATAGATCCTCGCCGTCAACCAGGCACCATTCAAAATGTTCAGCGCAATTGAGCTCTGACCACTCACGAGCAGTATCCCCTGTGGATCCAGCGCCAGTAAACGGCTTAAGCGGACAGCGAACGATTAATAAACTCAAAATATCTTTTTAGTTAAAGCATTAAATAGCGCTGCATGACTCGGTCAGGGATTTGTAAAACCATACAAGCCCGGTCAGCAACACCATAAGAAACCACAATTCCGCCATCAACCTTGGCAATGCCTGCGGCAAACTCTAGGCCACGACGTTGCAAATAAAAAGGCTCGCTTACTTCTAGCAACTCCAGATCTTTGCTGAAGTAAACAAAACTGTGGGTATAAGAGCGTTTGCCATTCCACATATTAGGCGCTTGATGTACCAAACAGAGATAGCCATTGGCATACTCCACTAAAGGAGTGCCGCCCCGAGCGTCATGCCCTTGAATCTTGCGCAGCGGGCCCTCTAAAACAACATCGCGACCATCTACTCTCAATATATTTGGGGGAAGATAGCTATAGATAAATCTTAAGACCCCCTCTTTTAATACGGGAGTCCAATTCTTCTCATGGATATCTTTTGTAGGAGAGTCAAATGCAATCGCATCGACTACTACCGCACCTTCAATGCGATACATGATTTGCGAAACAATTTCTTTACCATCCTTAAGGCGAAGCGCTGCGCCAATTGCCCATACCTGCTCATTCCAATAAAACAGTCGACTATCGCTCATGCAATGCCGGATGCAATAGCCTTTTTCACGCAACAAGGTTTCATCTAAGGCTGCATGAGAAATGACCTGAAACTCTTTATCTAATGTATAGAGGTAATTAATGTCATCAATACCCGCTTTGTTTTCAATGTAGTCCACATCGTTATAGCAGCGCAGACGCGATGAACGCGCAATCATTAAATAACCGGTGTCCGTTTGGAGTAAACCGGGATTCACTGATGGGTTCTTCCCAACTGTAGCAATCTTGAGCGGCTTTAAGTCGTACACATCCGTCAAGACTTTTGCAGAAGCCATAGCAATTCGGCCGACGATTTCTGCTTTGTCTTTTTTAGTAATCCAAAGCTTATCGCGCCATCGGCGACCAAAAATGAGTCGCATCAAGAGATGGTCTATGCGGATGGGGTTTTTCAAAGAAAACGATCTCTCAATGTTAAAAATCAATGATAAATGACATAGGCATCGCTTCTGAATACTAATAAGCCCCAATTTGTCCACGTTTTGATCACGCAGCCCAAAATAGCACTTAGTCGGCCAGCACTTTCCCAGTCTTACTCCAGATCACTTGCGTGAAATTGCCACTTGGCAAGGGGTTTTGAGATCTCTGAATCAGGGCCGAACTCACAAATAAGCCCCTACCCATGCGTATTTCTGAACGAGCGAGCCAAAATTGGGAGCGCACATCTACCAGGGAGGCGTCCAAAGTAATGCCTTGGCTTGCCCCCATCTTATTTAAGAGGGTGGTGATTTCATCAGCGCTTTTGAGGGGGGTTGAAGCCCTTTGCTGCACAAAAGCCCCCGCCGCCGACCTAGAAAGCCCCGGAATAGCTGCCATTAATACCTCTGCAGAGGCAGTATTGACGTTAACTGTCGTTAAAATCGGTAAAATCGTTACAAAAGGCTTTATCTGTTCCAAAATAGCAGGACTATAGGATGGCAGCTTTAATAGGCCTTCTAGGTCATAAATTGGCATATCCAGCTGCAAAACACCCTGGGCGGTCTGCTGAGCCAAGTTTTTATCTAAGCCTAAAGCGTCTAAAAGGCGCCCATACTCCTGGACCCCAGGAGGATTGATTGTTTTAAAGCTCTTATCCCAGAGATTGGCTAAATTGAACTGACTTTGAGCATCGATGAGTTGCCCCTGCAAAGTGACTGCAGCTATCTCATCTGGTACATCAGTATTTTTTAAGAAATCCGCTACTTTTCCATCGGCAAGGGGCAATGCCCAAGCCTCACCCAAATGGTCAATCTGACTGTTGCGTTGATCTTCAACTAAGACCAAACGTGCAAAATCAATTGCGGCACGCTGCAACCACTGCGCTTGCACTTGATCACGTGCATTCTCAAGAGTCCGAATCTGAATTTGCTGACGCCACATCAAGCCAGCTAAAAGTACTGCAGCTACACCCACCACAATCAATGCAGTCACTGTTGCTGAGCCACGCTCATGATGAGGTGCAGGGGAAATAGGAAGTAAGGAACGCATTCTTAAAGATGTCACAGCGCACCTCCCATTAAACATGATCTTGTAATGGGTAAGGCAACATCTTTAATCCACCACTGTATGACAACCCCCTGTTGCTCAGGAAGTAAATTGCTTACATTGGGAGCAGTGTTAGCAGGAGGATTGGTGGAGGAAGTGGTGGCAGAGGTGTTAGTAGTAGCGTTAGGGCTTCCTGTACCAGAGGCACTAATGCCACTGGTACCGGCACCACTGAGCACCGAAGTCTGCACTTGAAAGGCTTGGCGCACTACTGTGGGGACTTCCAGGCTTAACAGCAAATCACTTGATGCCAAATCAGGATCACGAGAGATGCCAAACCACAATGCGCCAGCATCCGATCTTTGCAATAAAGGCTTACTAGTCCAGCGTTGCAGCCCAGTAGGTCCCATGCCATAGCCAGCAATCAACCAAGCGTCTACGTTATCAGCACGATAACGACGCAAGAACCAAATGTTTTTAGCGCCAGATGCCACAGCAGAAACAGCGCCACCATTTGCATTAGCGCCCGCTTGAGAATTTGCCAAACTACTAAGCTCATCACGTACTAAAACGGATTGGCAATCTTTTTCAAACTGGCGTACAAGTTGTGAGTAATCCGCGTCTTGATTTGCGCGTCTATCAATCACTTCACGCCCCCGAATCATGGCATCCATACCGCGCCATGCCATTAAGCCTACTAAAGCCATGATGACGAGCGCAACGATGACTTCTAGTAAAGCGAAGCCATGCTCTTGTGAATTTAGCCCTTGTTTATTCGGCTTTAGATTAATCATATTGCGCAATAAAATAATCTAGCAAGACTGAGTTGATTTGACATAATTTTCACCTCTCTCAAACCTATTTTTCCGGTCTCAATCCTGGCACTATTGAAAACTCTTTTTGATATTAGTGACTAGAGCTTAATCCCTTAAAGCGCTCCAAAACAGAGGAAAGTTTTTGATCGGTGATGTAGATACCAAACTTGTATCTAGCAAAATCAAGAGGCAATCTCCGACTGGCCTTGTTGCTCTGGCTGCTCGCGTATTAATTGCAAGCCCGGCTCAAAACTAGCTAAAGAAGCAGAAATAAATGTAAAGAGGCTACTTTTGGGCGAAAGGAGAAGTCCACCGCCAAAATGCTGAGCAGCGACCTCTGATTCAGTTAGGCGATATTCCTTGGAAAAACTTACCGCTTGGCTTTGGCCAGTTTTAAAGATGTGAGCTGCATCCATGATCTACTCCTCTTGATAAATGAATGATATCTTCTTTGATAGGCATGGCGGAATTTCGCAAACTTATTTTTGCTAGCAGTCCTTGATTTAAAAAGCTGATGTTTAGAGGCTATGTATATGCTGGCCAATGCGATTTAGTAGATCGCCAAAACTTGGCTGCCCTTGGTAATACAGGCTAGCTACCTTTAGATATTCAGATTCAAATAACTTTCGATCTTGTGAATCACTCAGAAGAAAAGCTGGGTTTTGAGAAATGACTAAGTAATCGGACTTAGGAAAACGCTCTATCTTTCTAGTCTGATACCTATCAGTCTTAATAAAGCCTAACACTGATGGACAGTCTAAGAGGCAATATAGATCGTAGTAATGTCTTAAGAAATTCTTAGGAAATATCTTCCCTTCTTTGTATTGACGATACTTTGTAGTAATGGTTTGCAGCTTCTCTACAAATGTATATTCTGGCAGGTAGCAAAGGACGTCTTTAGCTCTATTGTCATTAAGCCCTTTGACGTACTTAATCGCATAATCGTATGCCCATGATGAAATATCTACCGCTTGATTTGGTGCTGTATCGTCAAAACCCAATTCCAATAAAACGCCATCCTTTAAACCACTAAGCAATGGTGTTGTAGATAGGTAATTTAAGCGAATCCCACCACTGCGCATTTTTTCTTGATCATCGAATGCATGATCTCGTATAACTTCTTGTATGCCAGAAATCTTAAGCTCACTGGCAACCCAATCGTAATAGTCTGCGCGAGATTTGATGTGCACTTCTTTATCTTGATTTTTTCCAGTCTTAACATCCATGCCTGCTGGCGGCTCAATACGAATATCAATATCTTCGGAAAAGCGATGGATGAGTCCAAACCCTTTGGATAATGAAGTTCCGCCTTTTAATTCAAATGCGAACCCTTGTTGCTGCACTCCCCACAGACAATGCATGATCCAGTAATCTTTTTCAACCAATGTAGGATCAATACCCATAGCATCTGATACTGCTGCAATCAGATCCCTGAAGTCCTTGTGGTCATGCAATAGCATTAAGTACTCGCTTTCTGGGGGGCACGCAACCAAGATGAAACCTGCTTCTTAGTTCTGCCTGCACCATAAGTACTAACCATTTTTTGCAACTTAGCAGTTTCAAACTTATTTAATTGTTTCTCTGCCATAGCCAATACGTCACTTTTATTCTCGGCAAGCGAATCTAGATTATTCAATAGATCTACCAACAGGAATTCTTTATCCACTTTTTTGGGGAAGCGCGGCTTTACTCGAAATTCAAAACTTCTATTGCCTAATTTAAAGATGCCGTGACGCTTATGGTTGTACACCACGGTCTTGTTATAGAGCTGGGTTGTTCCTAGACCTAAAGAGTTATAGCTATTGGGTGAAAGCAATAAAAAGTTCTCATCTTTTAAAAAAGCTTCGACTAGATCTTCGTCCTTTGGAGGCACCCTACCAAACGCTGAGGACTTGGGCGAGTAATACAGTCCTTGGGCAAGCTTTTCTAAATCACCCGCATCAACTAATTGCTTTAAATGGCGATCAACCGCATTAGAGTCACTTAAAAAGTCTTCTCTTCTATAGACATGGCCACTCTTTAAATGCGAGCGAAGTCTACCCAATGGGCTATCGCGCACCTCAGGTGAGGCACTCAAGGAGGGTTTTACCGGCTCTTTTTGCATGATTTTTTATTGAAATTTCATGCAATTTTAGCGTATCACCTACAAAACTGCAACCAAGATTGTCCCTAGCCATATATCACCCAATACCATCTGAGGTCGGCTTTTTAAGACTATAGGGAGGATTTTAGGAAGTAATGCTTCTCTCACCCACAGAAAGCTTTCCCAATAGGGGTGCATCTTATTTGCAACAAGGCAAATTACTGCGCTAGCAGGATTACATCACACCACCAGACGGATTCGAGACCACGGTGGTCAACCAAGCTAAACGGGGGCCACTGGCTACATCTGTGCTGCTCGGGCTAGACAAGTAGACAGTGACTTCAATTCTTCGAAAGGCTGGATTGGGGGTGCTAAGCACTTTACGTTGACAAACAAAAACATACGTCGCTTGAGGACAGCTAAACGTAGATGTTCCTAGTTCTGGCCAAGTGCGACTCATACGTAAATCCATGAGGGTATTGTCAGCACTCCATAAAGCCATTGTTCTTTGTGAGACTGCAAGTTGCGTATCCGCACCATTGGCTATTGCTCGCAAGCCTGCCAGCATGGCAATACTTAAAACTGCTAAACCCACTAACACTTCGATAAGTGCAAAGCCATTGCGATGGTGCAGAGCTTGCTGAGTGCGATCAGATGCACTCATAACTTCGTCCAACTAAACCGGCCATTACGATTGCGGATCAATATTGCTTGCCTGGTATCTTGAGTGCCACTACCGGTAACTTGCTTAATCGGAATTTGAAAAACTTGCGCCACTTGCTCACCACCTAAAGTGAGTTGCAGAGGAGCAATCTCCACAGGCTTGTACCAAGATTGAGGACGATAGACATCAGGCATTAGACCTGAAGGATTGTTGACTGGACTTACAGCACCGCTACTTCCATTGCCAGCAAGTGAAATAGCTTGTCCGCCTGATGCGTTAGAGCTAGAGCCCATAGACCCTGCAGATCCCTGAGAACCATAGGCGCCGTTAGTATTAGGAACAAAAAATCGCCAACCCGCTGAATCAATCTGCGCAATCATCGGAGTACCAGACATGGCGCTCTCATCTTGCGCAAGATTGAGTGATGAAACGAGTTGATCAAGATTGTCTTTCCAATAACGCTCATCATGATTTGGAATAGCGAGAACAGCCACACCCAGCATCACTGCCATGATGGCAATGGCGACGAGTAACTCGATTAAGGTAAAGCCAGCGTCTGCAGCTCTTCGAATTTTTGAGGAAGAGCTTACCAACATACTCTTCGCCTCTACATTGAACCGAATAAGCTTAGGCGCAACTAAAGACTTACTGCCAATTGCCAATGTCGGCATCGTTTCCGGTTCCGCCTGGCTTACCATCTGAGCCATAGCTAAAGACATCGATTTCGCCATGAGTACCTGGGTTGGCATATTGATATGGATTACCCCATGGATCTTTTGGAATGGAATCTAAATAACCGCCGGCTTTCCAGTTCTGCGGAACGGGTTCTGAAGTGGGCTTTTCTACCAAGGCTCTGATACCTTGCTCGGTTGTTGGGTATCGACCAATATCAAGACGATAGAGCTTGAATGCCTGCACCAGGGTACCTACATCATGTTTAGCAGCGGTTGCACGTGCCTCATCTGGACGCCCCATGATCTTAGGAACAATTAAGGTCGCCAAGATACCAATAATGGCAATCACTACCATGATCTCAATTAAGGTAAATCCAGCATCTCCACCCTTTTTCGGTGCGGAGGTAGCAAAACGAATAGCTCCAGAGGCTTTTGAGGGAGACTTTTGAGTCAAAAAAGCAGGCTTACTGGCAGACATGAAGCGGGCAACTAAGTTAGACCTGTGATGAGACATATGGTGGCGCTTTCAATGATTTAAACTGAATTAAATTTTATAGGTATTTTGTCACTTTGAGCGAATTTATCAAACGAATACAGGACAGGCTAAAGAGCTCTAAACAGGCCCTGAAGCAAGAACCTGACGCTGCCTCAAAATCAGGTAAGCCAAACTATGCTCAAGGTGCCTTGGCAATTTCCTTAAACCGATTGATCCCTACTAGCCCAGCCAATCTCACGAAGTTCATAACCTATCTCCTGATGCTTGCATGCGCCATCTCAGTCACCTATTGGTTGATGAGAATTCTGCAGATTCCAGGAACGCCTGCTCAATCAGCTAATGGAATTTCTAAAGGCCAAACTTTATATTCGAACCAGGATGCAACCGCTGGCTATGCTTTGTTTGGTAGTAAGCCACTGGTAACTGAGAATATTTATCTGCGTGGCGTTGTGGCAACCTCAAAAAATCCAGATGGCTCACTTGATGGCTTTGCTATTTTTGAGATTGATGGCAAGCCTACTAATGCAATTAGCGTTGGTGAAACGATTGGCAAAGGCTTGAGCCTGCAAAGCATTGGTGATGAATCTGCCACCCTACTCTATCAAGGTCAGAAGCTGAGTTTCAAACTCAGCAAGCCCACTAAAGATAAGGGCGATAAATCCGGCAGCACTAAAGCAGACACAACAAACAAGAAGTAATCTGCATGAGAGTGTGTATTAGAAAAAAGCTTATGGTGGCGCTATTTAGCGCCATTGCACTAAGTGGATTACTCCATTCAGTCAACAGCTTTGCTGAGGACACCAGAAATCCAATCAGCATTGTTCCAGAAGAACCCAAGAGCCAACTCTGGATCAACCCAGGCATGGCCTCTTATCACTTCCAGCAGGATAAGAATTTCAACAACGGCAATTGGGGTGCGGGATTAGAGTATCGATTCAATACTGTTGCATCAGTAACTGCGGGACGCTTTTATAACAGTGATCGCGCTTATTCAAACTATGCTGGCGTCTACTACCAACCTATAGCGATTGGCCCAATCAAGATTGGTGCAGTTATTGGAGGCTTCAATGGTTACCCCACCACGAACAATGGCGGTTGGTTTGCAGCTGCGCTACCCGCGCTAACTTGGGAAGGCGACTGGGTTGGGGCAAACATCTTTGTGATTCCGACGATTGGCGATCGAGTACATGGGGCTATTTCTCTACAACTAAAAGTAAAAGTATTTGATCAGACCTGGTACTAAATTAAAACGGCCAAACTTAAAGGGTTGGAATCTTTTTTAAATCCACTTGAATAGTCGCGCCGTACTGAGCGTTAAGGCCAATAACCGAACGCAAAGGAATATGATCTTTTTCGGAAAACCAAATCTCAAAGGTGGTAGTATCGCCTCTAGAGGTGGTTTTGTAATATCGAACGGCCTTAACCTTGCCACCATCAAATGGAAAATCCCAAAGCTCACCTCGAACTAGAGTGTAGGTCTTTAAGGAGCGGCCATCGGTAACCGGCAAAACAATTGATTTAGCTGGTAAATCGCGGCTAATAAACTGATAGCCTACCGATAACATATCTAAAAGGCGCCCAGAAACTACTGAAAATCACCTACATCAGGGTATTCACTCGAAAGTCAAAAAGTGCTAGATTGGCCAAAAAATACAGGTTAAGGCCGCCAATACCGTTTAACGCATTAGATATCAACCAAAAGCTTGCAAAACCTAAAGTCCACAACATCTAGACAAAATTAAATCACTACAAATCAGGCCAGCTCTAAATGCCTTCTAGACCAGTGAGGGCTCTTAGCTTGTGTTCTAAATTGAGAAAAGGCTGGAATTGCCAGCATTAAAAATACCGGAATTTAATAGCTCCCTTTACAATAGGCCTATGTCTGGTGTACTTGCTGCTTTCTTCTCATCATTTTTAGTGACCTTGTTGATTATTAGATCAAAGCATTTGCATAGCCGCATATCATCAGATTTTGACCTTTCTGGGCCGCAAAAATTCCATAAAAAAATTGTTCCTAGAATAGGAGGGCTATCAATAGCAATTGGTTTATTTTTTGCAATCTTATTTAGACTCAAAAATATTCCTGATGCCAAGCTAGAGCTAACGCTCTTAATTTGCTCAATCCCCACTTTTGCCATCGGCCTGACCGAGGATCTTACAAAAAAAATTAGCGTTCGCATGCGCTTATTTTTTACACTGCTTTCAGCGATATTGGTCGCGTATTTTCTACAAGTTTCCATATCTAGATTAGACGTCCCTTATCTAGATTATGTATTTACCTTCCCCTTGGTTGGAGTAGTCTTTATGGTTTTTGCTATAACGGGCCTGGCCAATGCTTATAACATCATTGATGGCTTTAATGGCCTTTCGAGCATGGTAGGAATCATCACCCTATTTGCAATTGCTTATATTGGCTATGTCCTTATGGATACTACCATCATCTACCTAGCCCTAGTGATGGCAGGCGCTATCTTAGGCTTCTTTATATGGAATTACCCTAGAGGTTTAATTTTTCTGGGGGATGGAGGCGCGTATCTTATTGGTTTTTGGATTGCAGCCTCAAGTATTCTTCTCATATCAAGACATCAAGAAGTATCGCCTTGGTTTGCACTCTTGATTAATGGTTATCCTATTATTGAAACACTTTTTACAATTTATAGAAGAAAAATTCATCAAGGAAAAAGTCCTGGGCAACCTGATGGCATACACTTCCACACCTTGATTTATCGCCGCATTCTTAGCCCTCACCATCAAAATGAAAACTGGTTCTCTGCAAATGCTAGAACGGCACCATATCTCTGGGTGCTAGCTGGAATGACTATTGCGCCTAGTATTTTATGGTGGCACTCTACCCCCATGCTTATGGGTGCATGCCTTCTTTTCGTCATCTCATATGTTTGGATTTACTCTAGAATAGTTAAATTCAAAACACCAAGCTGGATGCATATAGACTCATAAGTTCAACTCTAAAAGGTGCCAAAAGCCAGTAGTATTAATTCATACACCTTAGATAAGCTACTTTTATCGACCGATTTTTCCATTAAGGAAAAATTATTGCTGGTTAAGTGTTTTTAAAAATTGATGATTCTTACGATGTCGCTTTGAATCAAAAAACCATCCCCATTTATTAAAGTAAATTATTGCTGAAAATATATGAAAAATTAGTAACTTCATATTTCTATAAGAACCTTTAGCATAATCGTGAAAAACATTAACCATTGGTATATATAGCACCCTGCCTAATTCACTCAACCGCCTAATGAGATCGACATCTTCCATATACATAAAGAAACGCTCATCAAAACCACCAATAGCTCGAAAATTGGCGGACCTAACCAACAAAAAACATCCGGAAAGCATAGGCACCTCTAATGGCCTGTCGGTTGGTAGATCACTCAAAACATAACTGCTATTGATAAACTTATTCGTAAAATTAGAAGGAAAAAATCTTCTACCAATTAAATCGATAGGGGTTGGTAAAAGCTTACAAAGGTTCTGAGATGATCCATCCGGGTTCAATACCGATGGCATTAAAGCGACGATTTTATTTTTGGCATCAAAATAACTTAAAAGATCCCCTAAGACCTGACTAGAAAAACTGATATCGGGGTTCAAAATAAGATGAAAATCTGAATCTTTACAAAAATCAAAAAATATTTTATTGTGTCCACCACCAAAACCTAGATTCGTTTCTGAATGAATATATCTGATACGCTCTAATTTTAATAAAGGACTATCGTTTGGGGTTGGAGAATTATCTAAGACGATACATTCAACGCAAGCAGAAGACTCAAGAACATTTATCAAAACACGCTGAACCAACTCAAGCGGGGTTTTATAAAGAACCAAGCCGATAGAAATTCTTGGATTCATTTGAGACTACAAATAAACATATTTTTAAACACATTGACGTCCAACAAAGAAAGGTAGATGGCCGTCTTTACTTTCAAAGTTTTAGCTGCAGTATTCTGCTTAAAATAAACTATGTTGAACCCAGTATTCACAATTATCTCCTCGGCATCTAGCCTAAAAAAATCTTGTAGGAAAAATTAAATAATATTTTCAATTTTTTATTTTTGTAATTTGAAAAAATAAAGTATTCATATCAAAATCACTCATACATTTAGCATCGCCTCTGATACAAGCTGGAGAACCACATTTTGTGCAATCAGAAGTAGACCTGAAGATGGAAATGCTAATACTTTCCTTAAAAAAATATTCAGTAATCACTGGACCAGAAATAATATTACAGTTGATACCGAAAGCATTGGCGACATTTGCTGCTAAGCTATCAAAACATATCAAATGCTTAGCTCCAGCAATAAGTGAAATCATTTCAGAAAAAAGAGTCTCCTTAAGGATATAACCTGCATCAGAAAGGATCTCAAGACCTAAAAAATCACTTTTCAAACCAATTATTAAAATGTCACTCTTATCGAATCTCTTAACAAAGTTTATGACCTGGTTAGGCGTAAACTTTTTATTTAAGGTTGATGCCCCAACATGAAAAATAAATTTATGAGAAGTAAATTCGGGCTGAAAATTAGCTTTAAATTCATTGACACATTGATCATATGGCTCAATAGGAAGAATTCCCGATATCCAGGTGTAGTCTTTCTTTATAAGCTCAACATCTCTCAAATCTTCTAATTTTTCATCATAAAGAAACGCTAATTTATCGCCTCTAGAACCTATAACCTTTATTCCAAGAACCCTACACGCTATTAACTGTAGAAGCTTTGACTTGGTAAATCTAGTACATGAAAAATCAGAAATAATGTAAGCCTGAAGCTTATCATTTTTTAATTGCTTTATAAATCGATATGAGCCTGATAATAGACCAGCTTTATCTAGCTTTCTAATAATTAAGTTATTTTTCGATATCCTTGTAAGTATTTCCGGGCATTCAATAAAAGAGTAAACATGCAATTTAGATTTGAGGCCTTGAGAGATTAGAGTTAAACTAAATAAATCCCCAAAACCTTGATATAAACCAATGCCAATATTCATTGAGCTACTCCAAGAGCATAGAAGGATACTATTGACTTAATGCATAATGCTAGAACCCAAAAACGTTTAATAAAGGGTGAAGAGTAAATGAATATTACCGATAATGCATATATTGCGAATATATCTAGTGACATGCCGATACGCTGAACAATATTTTGCCCGAATCCAAAAAACCCCATGAAATTTATGATGATTGAAGAAATTAATGCAATCTTAGTTATTAAATAAAATTTAATAACTTTATTCTTTTTGGCATGCATTAATCCTGCTAAGATAGCCAATTTAAATATTATTGAAGTCCACGATATATAACTCCCGGGCTCAAAAAAAATATTTAGGCGAGCTTCAAGCCAATCTACTCCAAGCAAATAAAGTAAGCCTATACTGAGTATCAATCCGAGGACTTTTAAATTAGGCTTTAGATGGGTTATCATAAGCAAAGCTGAAGGTAACCCTGCAGTCCAGTGGGTTAATATTGAAACTATCTCAATTAGAAATGAGAAACGTTTAACCGAGAATGCTAGCAATAAAATAGAGTTTGCTAAGGCCTGCCTCACGGGACCATATCCATAAGCAGGAATCAGTGAAACGATTATCAATAAGGTGGTAAACCAATTAACGCCCAGTCTCTTAATTGAACATAGCAATACCAATATTGGAAGCATTGACATTACTACAAAGCCATACTCGAAACTATCAGTAAAAAACTTTATAGCATCAACAAGGAGCTGGTAGGCTGGATCAAAATATCCTAAATTATTTCCATTCCATAGATCCCTATAGGCTTCATAGTCTTGATTTTTTTCAACCCAAATCATCTTTTAGAAAAACCCAAATTTCTTATATTTTTTTATTCTCCAACCTAAAGAATATTTAACTCTTTTCATAAAAAAAATTATTTCTTCAATAATAGTTCTATTTATAAATTGCTTATAGCCAATCAATCGTCCTCCCCGATTAACAAACCTCTGAGATATACCATGCTCCGTTAATATGGAGAATAATTTTTTGGAAAAATAATTATAATTTTCTAGTGATAATTTTTCATGCAAATACCATTTTGGACCACCATGATTTTTGTACAACCATCCCTCAATTACTTTATAGTATTCAATATCTTTATACTCACCTAATAAGACGCTACTACAATTTGGTGTTTTATTAAATAATTTATATAAATTATCATCAGGGTTTAATACATTTATAAAGTCTAAAGCTGATTTATTTAAAAAAATAAAATAAGTGGAAATATAGTAACTATCAATAGATTTGTAAAAGTAAGGCCCTTGACTGCGTATTAAATCAAGATCACCAAACATAACTGGGGTTTCAAATTCCTGGGCCATAAAGATCCCGGCTCTAATTGCATTTCTCATTGGAATATCAAACGCTCTATTGCTCAACATGGTTTGATTTGATAAAACTATTCCAGAAATCTCTTTTGAACTTGTGTTCAGTTTTAAATATTCTAGCCCAGTAATCCATCCACTAAATTCGCGATATTCATTTCCTGAACTTAGCTTTATATAATTTTGATTAGTGATATTTTTTTGAATTGTATTATCCGTGATAATAACTTTAAAATTACCATTAAAGCACTCATTACCAATCCAAGAGAGAAACTTTAAATTTACTTGTTCGCTGTATTCGCCAACTTGCTGATGGATAAAATAAAACATTAGAAAATCTTTTGTGACCTAGTTTTAGGAGTTCTGCTTGAAAAAATTTCAATCGGTAAGTTGTAATTAAATTTTCTAGTCCTCCTATGTTGAATATAGTCAATCATTGGATCGATTGCTCCGTCTAATGTTAAAGATGTTTTATAGCAGAATATATCTCTAATTTTATTTTCAGAGTTTGTTGCATATTTAATTACTCGAGTCATGCCATCCACCAAGATGGGCTTCAGATCAATATTCAATTTTGTAGCTATAAGTTCAGTAAGCTCATTAATTGCTAACAATTTCTCATTTGGCCTATTGCTGAAAAAGCCTCCTGCTGCTAATAGATTAGCAGCAAACTTAATAAGATAACTGACATCACCCTCAATGGAAAAGAAATATTGAACCCGCGTTCTTTCACTGAAGATAATAGGCTCGCAGCTCAGAAGCATCAAGTACATCATAATTGAAGCCACATTCCGATATAAATTGCAATATTTCTGCCTGGGATAACAATCTTGGGAGGAGCGATAATCACAATCCTGAAATCATTCGCATTAGCTAAACTTTTCATACTACTTTCTTATGGTGGCTATCCCAATCAATTAACGGGGCCAAGTAATCAATATCACCATGGGTAGATAAAGATGGCATAGGGGATACAAGAGTTCTACCTAGAAAGTTTAAGTCATTAAATATTTCTTCATCATAGGGATGTTTAGATTTTGTCCATTTTAAAAAAATCTCTTTATCAACCTTCACTTGACCGGCGAGCGTAGCGAAAGTCATAGTTGTTGAAAAAATCTTTCTCCAATGGGATTTGGATGTAACCGATATTTGACTCTTAGCCTGATAATTTATCAAGCAATTTACATTATATCTATCAGGATGATCGTATAACGTAACGTAATCTGCAATTGTCAAACCCTCGATAATTGCGTCGAGAGATTCAGGCCTATGCATATAATCATTTTCCAAAAAGTATACTGGTTCTTCATTATCTAATTTAGATGCCATATCCAAGGTTAGATTAAAAGTTCCTGCCCCATGCCCAATAGATACCTCTTTTATTGACTTTTCAGGAATATATCGCCGAATCATCCCCAAGGTTTCCGTTGAGCAATTATCAGCTACAACATTCCAATTACATCTAATCAATGGAAAAGTATGCAGGGCATTTTTCAAGCAATTTTCATTGTTAATGTAGCTTGCCTTTAATTTGGGGTAGCCTGCGTCGCTAATTCTATAAAAAATAGTTAGTTTTTTATTTGGGTCTATTGCCCTAACACCACGAGCAGATTGCCGTAAGAACCTAAAGCGCACTCTATCTACTCTCGTAACAATTTTTGTAAATACCTTGGGAAGATACTTCAAAAGCTTAACTAACATCATTTACCTCCATTTAAAGCCCTCAAATGCGCTCTTCCGAATTTTAAAGTAGGACTCCATGTAACTATCTTCTGACCACTTATTCCATAACTTCAAAGTAAATATATTGGGATGTATATTATTTTTACTAACAAACCCAATTTTTTTATTAATTTTTTTAATTCGAATATTTGGGTGGGCGGTTTGAATTTTTAAACTACTGCCATCATCAGAATTATCTTCAACAAGTGCTTTTTCAGGTGAATTTTTTTTGATATAATTATACATAAAATTAATGCAATCTTAAGTTAATTAATTTTAGATGCAATTAAAAAATAATTAAGGATTTTCATATATTAATTATGTGATTAAATTTTTTGAGTAATGATAGAATTTTTGTATTAAATTATAAATTTTATTAAAAATATTCAAATATTTTTTATTTTTTTTATTTAAGAAGTATGAGACTCTAAATCTAAGGTCTTCATATGGTCTATTAATTATAAATATTATCCTAATAATTATATTACTAAATAAAATAGTAGCAAATAAATTATTCCAATTTCTACAAATTTTCATTATTTTTTTGGATGTTGACGCGCTGTAATATTCAGAATCATATTTTATATATAACCCCATATGCTCTGAAAATTTTCCATGAGACCATGTTGTATGCGTATCAAACTCTCTAACCGAATACATCATGTAGGGCATATATTTTATTTTAAGCATAGCTAAGTCTGTTTTTATTCTATGGTATATATATTTTTCATGGTTCCACTTGTTATAAAATTCCATTTCTGAGTATAATTTTTCCGGGTTTTTTAATATCGGCTCTATTATTCCAAAATACCCTTTTATTGTCTCTTTCTTCATTACAACATGTCTGTCGGAATACCCTCCATAATGCTCTCCATAAGGCAAGCCAATTTCATGATTTTTAAAGAAGGCTATTGGAGGGTGCGGTAACTCCCATATAAAATCTGACCTAGTAATAACAAACCAATCGTATTTCTCAAGGATTTCCTCATCCATTAGATGGTTCATTAAATGCCATTTGAAATATAACAATAATCCAGAGGATCCGGGCTGCTCATTCACATCTTTTATGCTCCCCAACCAATCACTGCCAATCCTCATCAACCTCCTCCAATTCGGAAGATTTATACTAGTATCTGATATTATTTTTTTCTGTAATTCATCATATGCAATTCCATAATCCTGATATTCTGTATGAACCCATTTAAATTCAGCATTTTTCCAAAAATTATTTTTTTCACTATTTAAATCTGACTCACCAATACATAAAGCTAAGTCAGCATCTAATTCATTCAAAACATATTTATTAAAGTTATCCCATGTCAACTTATCAGCTCTTGCTTGGCCTAATATTATAACTAGTGTTTTTTTCATAAAATTTTTTATAGAAATCTATAGGGGGCAATTATTGATTTTAATTGCAAATATAATATTTTCTTAGAAAATATTATATTTGAAAGTATGGCAGATCCAGCCTGCGATAATACGGCAACTATTGCTACACCAATTAATCCATACATAGGAATTAATATAATGTTTCCAACAATACATATAGTTGCACCAATAATTGTTTTATACAATCCCATCAATGCCTTTCTTTCATTCATAATCCATAGTCCTTGAGCAACTCCAAGACATATAAATAAATTTGTAAAGGCATATATTCTAATAACATTTATTCCACTTTCATACTTCGCTCCATAAAGTAATTCAACAATAATACTTGATGTCAAACACACGAATATGCTTATTATCCAACCCATAAGTGAGAATGCTGAAAATATTTTTCTAATGCTCGACCGATACCCTTCTTCGCTATTTATTTTTAAGCTTGCTAAATATGGGGCAAGCACTCCTGAAATGGCGATTGGAAAGAACTGCCATGCGGTTGCCAGTTGAATTGTGGCTGCATATACCCCTAATTCATATGTGCCTAAGTATTTTTTAATAATTAGTTGATCAATTCTCATATAAATTATTATTGATATACCACTTGCCATATATATCCACCCCTCATTGACTAATTTTTTAGCCATATTTATGGTTGCGAAAATTGTATATTTACATGGATACTTTTTGTAAGCATATATTAGCAACATAGCGATTATCAAGCTCTCACAAGCAATCAACCATGCAAACATAATTAGTTCAAATTTTAATATTATTAGGATTATTTTGAATCCATTCGTCACTATATGTGCAGTAATCCTTGAAAAAACTCCTCTTTTATTTTGACTTTGACTTTGGAACCATAAATCAATAACATCCGCCGATTGAAAGAGTAATGATGTTCCTATCAATGCCATTAGGATTGTTGAGCGGCTATCAAAACCATCTAAGTATGCGGTTATCAAAATAGCAACTAACCAAATGGAAGCTCCGCATATAAAGCGCACTGCAACAGCAGTTCCCAATATTTCTGCTGCTTTACTCTTATCTACAGCAATATCTCTAACTACTATCCCTTCTAATCCCATAATTGCAATTGCTTGGAGTAAATTAACCAACGCCAATGTGTATGCTAATTCACCAAATTCAAGGGGGCCCAGATATCTTGCAACCCACGCTCCGACGAGGAGCCCAAAAACGACTCTTATTAACTTCTCTAGAAATAACCAAAAAGAATTCTTAATTACTGATTTATTTTTATTAATAATTCTGTTTAAAAAATAAAAATTATTAAACATCTTTATGCAATTGCTTCTTAAAGTAGGCAATAGTCTCTTTAAGACCATCCTCAAGATTTACCTTTGGCTCCCAACCCAGCTTGTCCTTAGCTAATTCGATGTTGGGTTTACGCTGCTTTGGATCATCAGACGGTAAAGGCTGATAAACGATCTTTGATTTACTATCAGAGAGCTTAAGAATTGTTTCAGCCAACTGCAGCATAGTGAACTCACCAGGGTTGCCAATGTTGACTGGCCCAGTAAAGCCTGGTTCTGAGTTCATCATTTTGACCATGGCATCAATCAAGTCATCAACATAGCAAAAGCTTCTAGTTTGCTGACCATCACCATAAATCGTGATGTCTTTGCCTTGTAATGCCTGAACAATAAAGTTGCTGACAACACGGCCATCATTGGGGTGCATACGAGGACCATAGGTATTGAAGATACGTACGACTTTGATATCTAGATTGTGCTGGCGGTTGTAATCAAAAAAGAGGGTTTCAGCACAGCGCTTGCCTTCATCGTAGCAAGACCGAATACCAATAGGGTTGACCTTGCCCCAATACTCTTCTGGCTGAGGATGCACCTCTGGATCACCATAGACTTCACTAGTAGAGGCTTGCAAAATCCTAGCCCTAGTTCTTTTGGCTAGGCCCAGCATATTAATGGCGCCATGCACACTCGTTTTAGTGGTTTGCACTGGGTCATATTGATAGTGGACCGGAGATGCTGGGCAAGCGAGGTTATAGATCTGATTGGTTTCTACATATAGCGGAAAGGTTACATCGTGACGCATGAGCTCTAGCTTAGGGTTTGAGAGTAAGTGGGCCAGGTTCTCTTTGGTACCTGTGAAATAGTTATCTACTACCAAGACATCATTACCCTCTTTGAGGAGCTTCTCAGTGAGGTGGGAACCTAAAAAGCCTGCGCCACCAGTGATGAGGATTTTGTTACTTTGATTGTAATTTTGCATAATTTTTATTTTTTGAACTTGGGAGATCAATCCCCTCCAAATAAGTCGCGCGTATAAACTTTAGCTGCCATATCATTTAATTCATCAACTAAACGGTTAGCTACGATAATATCGGCTCGCTTTTTGAATTCAACCAAGTTATCGAGTACTTCAGAGTTAAAAAATTCCTTTTGCTCCAAAATAGGCTCATACACAATCACCTCAACGCCCTTCGCTTTGAGTCGCTGCATAATCCCCTGAATACTAGAGGCACGCCAGTTATCAGATCCCGCCTTCATGATGAGGCGGTAGATTCCGACTACTTTAGGCTTTCGCTTCAAAATATCCTGCGCAATAAAATCCTTGCGCGTTGAGTTGGAATTCACAATCGCTTGCATGAGGTTCTGCGGCACATCTTGATAGTTGGCCAATAACTGCTTAGTATCCTTTGGCAAACAATAGCCGCCATAACCAAAGGAAGGGTTGTTGTAGTGGGATCCGACGCGAGGATCCAAGCCTACACCCTCAATAATCTGCCGGGTATCCAAACCATGGATCGCCGCATAGGTATCTAACTCATTAAAGTAAGCCACCCGCATCGCTAAATAGGTATTGGCAAAAAGCTTAATAGCCTCAGCTTCTGTCGGGTTCGTAAAGAGCGTTGGAATGTCTTTCTTAATGGCACCCTCTTTAAGAAGATCCGCAAAGACTTTAGCTCGCTCGGACCGCTCACCCACCACGATCCGTGAAGGGTGCAAATTATCGTAAAGCGCTTTACCCTCCCTTAAAAACTCAGGAGAAAAAATAATACTTTGGCAATTGAGTTTCTTGCGCAGTTGCTCCACATATCCAACCGGAATAGTTGATTTGATTATCATCACCGCCTTGGGATTAATAGCTATCACATCCCGCGCTACCGCCTCAACTGAACCCGTATTAAAATAGTTCGTAGCTTCATCGTAATCAGTAGGTGTCGCAATGATGACAAAGTCAGCTCCGATATAAGCTTCTTCTTTATTAAGGGTAGCTTTTAAGTTGAGAGTTTTTGTTTGAAGATAATCTTCGATCTCCACATCTGTAATGGGGGACACTCGGCGGCTTAGGAAATCAACGCGCTCAGGAGCAATATCCAAAGAAACAACTTCATGCGATTGAGAGAGCAAAATTGCATTGGATAGTCCAACATATCCGGTTCCAACAACTGCAATCTTCATGAGGACTTTCTGTGAATAAGTGCTGATAGCTATTTTTTTAATTTATTAAATACTCAATAAAGTATTAAGCCCGCTAGCGCCCGATCTCGCGCCCATGATTATCTCAAGGTCGCCATTATTTTGACCCCTTCGCCAGATTTGACTGCTGGAGAAATTTTCGACCTAATGCGAAAAGTATTCCCAGGGAAAAACCTACCACCAAACCTGCGGCTAAACTCATTGTCTTTTTAGGTGAGACGGGTCGCTCTGAAACATAAATCGGTGAATCTAGGCGGGTACCCCTGCTTTTGACCGATTTAATCAGATCGACCATCTTTTCACGATCCGTTAAAAAATAGGTCAACTCATCGCGCGCAGATAAATAGGCTGCCGACATGGCGCTTCCTGATTGATCTGCTTTTGCAATTAATTTTCTGGCGCCCTCAATATGCTCATTATCGGATGCAAGCTTGCTTTCGGCCTCTTCAACAAAAACTTTGGAAAGCCGCTCTTGCATCTGAGAAATTTGCACAAAAATTGCCTGAGCACAGCTTGCAGCCAGATCAGGGCTGGGCGCCAGAATCTTTAGCTCTACTGTATTAGTAACACCCTTGGGGATCGAAAATTTAGCCCCTTTGGATAGGGCTAAAGCCGCTTGGGGTTGATCTTGATAACCGCAATCGCCAATGACCTTCGGGGAATAATTGGTGGGGAACTGCATCCTTGAAATCAGGGAGAAAGGATCCTCTACGGCTGTGCCAAAGGGGTTTGAGGGGTTGACTTGTGAAATTTGCGCCATGCGAATCTGGGCAGTGGCCTCAAACATGGGTGGAGTCACCACAATATAACTAACAGCGCAAATTAGGCCCAAAAAAGATGATAATCCAATGATTTTCCAGGACTTTTTAATAAAATCAACTATTTCTAACAGGGAAATTTTCTGCCCATCTTCCTGCAAGTAAGAGTGCTGCATAAGCCTATAACCCCTAAAAAGCTATAAAATTCAAACCCATTGTAGCAGTTTCGGTCCAGCAAAACGCCTAAAAAATTTGGTACTTTGTGATCTGCATGCCCTTTATTTCATAGGGTATTGCTTGCTACTTTATTTACCGCCCTACACTCTAAGGCAATACACTAATTTTCCTAAAAGAAATGGGCACTAGCCATCCCCCAAATCCTTACTTGGGGATAGCATCTGGGTTGCTATTATTAATACTTAATGCGCTTACCCAAAGAACCAGGAAAATAATGGCATTGATTCCAGATTCGGCTGACACCTCCTTTGTGGTCATCACCAGGGCCATTGAAGCCAACCCCCAGCGACCAATCAAGCTCCATGGAGCTTTTGAGTGAATGCTATAGAACCATCCCGATATTACAGCGAGCACTAGAAGAAGTAGACCGGGTAACCCATAGCCCAAGCCAAAATCCAACCAAGCGCTATGCGTCCAACTCAAGTCAGAATCCGGCCACTTTTCCTTACCTAAGGCGGCAAAAGAAAGACTCATCAATCCATAGCCCAAAGGGTTTTCTATTAATAGGCGTGAGCCCACAGTAGCCCAGGCAAGACGACTATAATTTGAGTCTGACGGAACTTGGCCAAGCTCATTAATGGGATATCCCTTGTTCCGATTTTTCCAGTTGTCGTAGCGGTCAATTTGGGCGGCAACCTTTGAGTCGGCTACGAGCGTTTGCCATTGGGGATTTTTGCTAACACTTAAACTGACCAAGCCCAAAGACACCGCAGCAACCGATAGCAATATCACCCCTCCACTCCAAGAAAGCCGTTTGAAATATTTGAAGAGAATGATGCCAAGTGATAGGGCTAGGAAAATCATCACATACACCATTCCAAACCGATCTGTCTCAATAAAGAACAGGGCAACCGTCAGAGGTAGGATCGCTAAATAAAACCAACTATTACGTAAGCCAAAATTACCTTGCTCTATGAACTGAACAATTCTTCCCAGAGCAATGGCAAAGGCAGGCAAACAGAAAAGCACATACCATGCCCGCGGGATACCAAAAGGTTGCTCACCACCTCCATAGGGAACTAGCAATAGATAGCTGGGAATTGGGTAGCCATAAGCACCTGCCAATTTGGCGTAGGCAAACTTGCCAAAATAAATTATGGTTGGCAAACAAAATCCTAGGTAGATAATTTGCCAATACCGACGAGACTTTCTTAAATCAGAGTAATTACTGGCAATTGCAAGGCCAAGGCCAAGAGCAAAGGGCAAACTAAGAGCGATTTTTTTCCAAATCTTGGCGTACTCCAAACTTTGTAGTGGATAATCTCTTCCAATCCAAAACAAGTGAATAGTGACCCAAATTAATAATAAGAAGATTAATGCTGTTGGCAATGCTCTTTTTTGCCAAAGCAAAAAACGATTCTGGTAAATCACCCAAAGCCCTAAAAGACTACCCAATCCCATTGCAAAGTGTCTTATAAAGACTGTATGGGGAAGTATCCAGACACCATACAAAAGCGCGAATAAAACACACATCATCAAAACAATCCCGTAAGGAATTTTTTGCATGGTACGCTGCGGATGTGATTGAGAAATTTGGCTATCCATATACTCATTTATTTAACAAAATTAACGCCGAATTACAGAAGCTATTTGCTAGAGATCGATACCACCCTAAGACAACTATATTCATAGCATTCGTAAAAATTTAAACTCATTATTGAAGGTTATATGAGAATCATTATTCCTAAAACTGGTTTTAAATAAGAGTGGCGAGGTATTTTTAAGAAGTAACTCTGATGGGTCACCCATAGAGCGCCTAATTAAAAGCAGTCAATACTCCAAATACTTTCAGATGAACTTACCTTCTAGACCTAGTTTTATTCTTCGATATGCCCTCCTAATCCCATTTCGAATCCCAGCCTTCATATCCCAACCTTCAAAACTAATAAAATCATAAGATTTAGATAAACCATTCCATACGGATTGTGATAGTTTTAATGGATTTCCAACCAAACTTAAGCCATTACGATACCAAGGACGCCCACTAATCATTATTTCGTCGTTATGATGATTCCATATCCAGGTTCCCAAGGTTTCAAATTCAGCAAAGCCTGCGGGTTCTGCCTTGTCTAAAAATGATAAGACCGCATCAATCCAAGGAAGTTGAGCACTTTGAGCTAATGCATTTGTTAATTCACGTGCCCAACTGACCTTCAAAATTAAGCTCTGCGCAATAAAGGAAAAGTTTTGCGTGCGCTTTAGGCCTAAGGCGCGTTCGATAAAGTCGAAATAAGACTTACGACACTCATCACCCTTGTAATAAGAAAATTGCCCATTGGAGTTTATAAATTCCAACTTCTTTAGGGGCACTGTGTCTGCATCCCAGATAAGCACTACATCTCGATCATCGTGCTTCAATACAGCGGATATTTTGACAAACTGCTGCAAATACCAACCCACCCGATCTTGATTCTCTGGCGTTAAGGTCTGAGCTATTTTTTCTTTTAGATTGCCAACAAAACGTGATTCTGCCTTAACTTGGTATGGCGTCTTAGTAACGGCGGTAAACATCTGCACTTGAGCATCGGGAACAATAACGGTGTAATGGTTGGCTGAGATAAATCGCACAATATTCTTTGCTGCAACCGTCCAAACATCAATATCCTTAATTGAGCAGACGGAAATTACCTCATCGATTACTGGAACCACAGGAGGCATCACTGGAGATACCTCAGGCATCCCTATGTCCCAGCAAAAATTCTGTGTAAGCCTGTTTTAGGCCTTCAGTTAACTGAACTTTTGGAGCCCAGCCCAAACCATTTAATCTGGATGAATCCATCCACTTACGTGGAGTGCCATCAGGCTTAGTAACATCAAAACCAATCTTGCCTTGATAGCCAACCGCCTGGCTTAACGCATTTGCCAATTCAGCAATAGATATATCACTACCGAAACCCACATTAATATGACTTTGCATCGGCTCGGTATGTTGATCGTAAATCTGTTTATCTAGATTCATGACAAATACCGATGCAGCAGCCATATCATCAACATACAAAAACTCACGCTTAGGTGTGCCAGTACCCCAAATCAATACTTCTGGAGCATTGCCAACTTTAGCCTCATGAAATCTTCTAATTAAAGCCGGAATCACATGGCTATTTTCAGGATGGTAGTTATCGCCAGGACCATAGAGGTTAGTAGGCATTACTGAGCGGTAGTCCACTCCATGTGACTGGCCATACTGGCGGTTATAACTTTCACACATCTTGATGCCAGCAATTTTTGCAATGGCATAAGGCTCATTGGTAGACTCTAACTTACCCATTAACAAAGCATCTTCATTCATCGGCTGAGGCGCTAATTTCGGATAAATACAGCTTGAACCCAAGAACAACAACTTCTTCACGCCATTTGAAAATGCTTGATGAATGACATTGCTCTGCACCATCAAGTTGTCATAAATAAACTCCGCAGGAAAAGTATTGTTGGCGTAAATACCACCTACTTTTGCAGCAGCTAAATAGACCTGATCAGGCTTTTCAGCAGCAAAGAAATCAGCGACTGCTGCTTGGTTCGTAAGATCTAGCTCCGCATGAGTACGCGTAACAATATTTGTTAATCCTTTAGCCTTTAAATCACGCAGAATGGCAGACCCCACCATACCGCGATGTCCAGCTACATAAATTTTCGGATTGCTTTCGAGAGTCATACGTTAAACCTCATACAAACTATTTCTATTAATTTTCTTTACCAACTGCTACTGAGTAGCCATGTTTCTGTAATAAAGCATGTTGCTTGGCTTGATCCAAATCATTGGCCACCATCTCCACAATCATTTCATCCAGAGTGATTTCTGGAACCCAACCTAATTTCTCTTTAGCCTTCGTTGGATCACCCAACAGAGTTTCAACCTCTGTAGGACGGTAGTAGCGTGGATCGATTTGCACAATCACATCACCCACTTTTAATGCCGGGGCTTTGTCGCCTTCGATGGCTGCAACGATACCTTTTTCTTTTTCTGCTTCACCCTCAAAACGCATAGTGATACCAAGTTGCTTAGCGCTACGAGTAATAAATTCACGCACTGTGAACTGCACACCAGTGGCAATCACAAAGTCATCCGGCTTATCTTGCTGAAGCATCAACCATTGCATGCGTACGTAATCTTTAGCATGACCCCAGTCACGCAGGGCATCAATATTGCCCATAAATAAGCATTTTTCAAGACCTTGCGCAATGTTAGCTAAACCACGAGTCACTTTGCGAGTCACAAAAGTCTCACCACGACGCTTAGACTCATGATTAAACAAAATACCATTACAGGCATACATGCCATAACCTTCGCGATAGTTCACGGTAATCCAGTAAGCGTATAACTTTGCAACAGCATATGGGCTTCTTGGATAGAAAGGTGTGGTCTCTTTTTGCGGAATTTCTTGAACCAAGCCATAGAGCTCAGAAGTAGATGCTTGATAGAAACGGGTTTTCTTTTCTAGACCCAAAATACGAATAGCTTCCAGGATACGCAATGGCCCCATTGCATCTACATCAGCCGTGTACTCAGGAGACTCAAAAGAAACTGCAACGTGAGACTGCGCGCCCAAGTTATAAATTTCATCTGGCTGACTCTCTTGAATGATGCGCACTAAGTTACTGGTGTCAGTTAAGTCACCATAATGCAAAATCAAATTTGGGTGATTCATATGAGGATCTTGATAGAGATGGTCGATACGATCAGTATTAAACGATGATGCACGGCGTTTAATACCATGAACGATATAACCCTTTTCTAATAAGAACTCAGCAAGATAGGATCCATCCTGTCCAGTAATACCTGTAATGAGAGCAACTTTTGATTTCGTATTCATAGTGTCGTGAATTAGTGTTTCTATTAATTAAATTGATTGATACATTTTTTTTACTACATTAATTCCAGTGGTTGACGCTTTCCAGCCAAACTCTTTAAATGCCTTGCTTGGATCAGCGCGACCGATCGCTAAATCTGTTGGGCGGAAGAGGCTTGGATCTTGAACTACATGATCCTTCCAATTGAGGCCGGCCTGATCAAATGCTGCTTTTACAAACTCTTCCAAGGTAATTGTGGTGCCAGTGGCTATAACAAAGTCTTGTGGCGTATCTTGTTGCAACATGAGCCACATTGCCTCTACATATTCTGGGGCCCAGCCCCAATCTCTAGAAATATCCAAACGCCCCAAGCTGAGCTTGTCCTGGCCACCTTGTGCAATACGCTTAACTGAGTGAATAATTTTTTGCGTTACAAAACGCTCTGGGCGCAATGGGGATTCGTGGTTAAACAGAATTCCCGTGCAAGCAAATAAGCCATAAGCATCACGATAGTTATTTACCAACCAATATGCCGAAGTTTTAGCAACCGCATAGGGGCTCATCGGATAGAACGGAGTAGTTTCAGTTGCAGGCTCGCCCTTAGTATCACCAAAGCATTCGCCTGAACCAGCGTGATAGATCTTGATCTTCTTATCCATCATGCGACAACCCTCAAGAATATTGAGGGTGCCTATCGTAATACTTTGAATCGTTTCTGCAGGCTGCTCAAAAGATAAGCCAACAGATGATTGTCCTGCGAGGTAATAGATCTCATCAGGATTACTCTTTCGTAACGCCATCAAGACACTACGAAAATCCTCAGGCACCATAGAAAGATATTGAATACGATCTGCTATTTCTAATTTTTTCAAGTTGCCGAAAGATGAGCCTTGCGCATCACGCGAAGTGCCGAAGACTTCATAACCCTTATCTAGTAGTAGCTTGGCTAAATAACTGCCATCCTGACCGCTAACCCCACATATAAGTGCAACGCGCTTACCTGTTTGGGTTGAATTGATTGATTGATTCATTGACTTAGTGGGTGATTTAGTGACTGAGCTATTTAGCGTCCGTAGTTATCTTCAAAGCGGACAATATCGTCTTCACCCAAATAGCTACCAGACTGAACCTCGATGATCTCCAATGGAGTTTTTCCTGGATTGGCAAGGCGATGAGTTTGGCCCTGCGGTATGTAGGTACTTTGATTTTCAGAGAGCAAAATGACTTTTTCACCATTGGTAATTTCAGCAGTACCTTTAACCACAATCCAGTGCTCGGCACGATGGTGATGCATCTGCAATGACAAGCTAGCGCCTGGTTTTACCTGAATGCGCTTCACCTTAAAGCGCTCACCCTCATCCACGCTGTCATACCAACCCCAGGGTCTTGCTACCTTGCGGTGAAGATTCTTCTCTTCACGCTTTTGTTTTTCTAGCTGATTAACGATGTGTTTCACATCTTGGCTATTAGAGCGGTGCGCAACCAATACAGCATCGGCAGTTTCAATAATGACTAAGTTATCCACGCCCACTGCACTTACTAAACGACTACTCGCATGCACCAAAGAGTTACTCGCATCGCTAAGTAGGGTATCGCCAGAGGTAACATTACCTTGATCATCTTTTTTACCTACCTGCCATACCGCATCCCAAGCACCTAAATCATTCCAGCCCGCATTGAGTTCGACCATCTTGATGCTGAATTGACTGCTTGCATTACCGGGACATTTTTCAATAACTGCGTAGTCAATCGATTCACTCGGAATTGTTTTAAAGATATCTTTATCGGGACGAACAAACTCGGTATCACCCGCGCGATCTACCTTACGTGCAACCCAAGCAGTCTCGGTTGCACCATAAATATCGGAACGAAATTCTTTCAAAGCAGCAAGCCAAGTGCTGGCGCGCAGCACAAACATGCCGCCATTCCAAAAGTAATTTCCATCATCCAAATAACTTTGCGCAGTCTTGGCATCCGGTTTTTCTACAAATTGCTCAACGGTGTATTCACCATGGGATCCTTGTTGGCCCATTTTCTTGATATAGCCGTAACCCGTTTCCGGGGCGCTTGCTGTAATACCTAAGATGGCAATCGTCTTTGCGCTGGAATCCGCTTTTACAACTTCGACACATTCATTGAGTGCTTTAGTAAACGCCGCACCATTTTGGATGGTTTGATCTGCCGGTGTAATGACCAAGATCGGATCAATGGGGTTGCCACTGCCATCTTTTTGCTCGCTAGCGTACAAAGCGGCCAAGCTTAATGCTGGTGCCGTATTACGCCCCTCTGGTTCTAAAAGCAAAGTTGCTTTAATGCTGGGCATTTCTCTTAATTGATCAAGCACCAAGAAACGATGCTCTTCATTGGTCACAATTAAAGTGGGTCCAATATCATTCTTAGAGAGCGTATTTAAACGCTCTACCGCCTGCTGAAATAAGCTCTTGCCAGAGTCATCACCAGACAACACCAAAAACTGCTTCGGAAATCCTGCGCGAGATAACGGCCATAGGCGTGTTCCAGATCCACCACAAAGGATGACCGGGATAACGGTATTAGCTGACAGTTTGGTTAAGCTCATCAATTAGCAAAGCATTTATGCTTTTTGTAAATATCCGGTGATTTTAAAGGTTTTAAGCAGCTATTTTCATGAAACTAGGGGTTAACAATGGATTTAACTTCATTTAACCCATGATTACCCCTGAACCCAAAAAAATCACTAGAATTATCAGCAGCGCAAGATAGCGCTATTAAGCCCAAAGCCTAGATCTTAATGAGGGTCCTTGGGGCTTAAATTCACAATGAAAACCACTTATTACGGAGTCAATCATGACAACAGGCAATATCCCAAAAATCAACTTACGCAACTCTTTGACTGAATGCGGCCAATCCATTCGCAAAGAAAATGCCGGCAAATACCAAAACTACGCCATTAAGGACTGCAAAGCCTCAATCGCAGCCGGCAGAATCAGCAAATAAAGACTTGTCTTGAGTTAGAGCTGCCTGTTATTTAGGCGGCCTATTGGGGTAAGGTTTACCGGTCAGATTGCTGTAAACCGCCCCAGCCAATATCAAGAGCGCTGAATCCACCATCACCGGGAAAAAGGCATAGCGGTAATGCGTTATGCCTCCCAATACTGCAATTAAAGCCACTGCCGCCGCTGGCGGATGCAAGCAGCGCAGCATAAACATTCCCAAAATAGAGAGTGCAGCAGCCATTGGTAGAGCCAGTAATGGGCTTGAAAACAAGATTGCACAACTCACGCCAACCATGGCAGACAGGGTATTGCCAGCAATAACAGCCCAAGGCTGAGCCATTGGACTGCCAGGCAAGACAAAAACCAATAAAGCGCTTGCTCCTAATGAGGCCATCAGCCATTCATCGATACCACTAAGCTCTCTAAGGTACATAGCAATAGTGATCACTAACATCAGGCCTATAAAAGCCCCAATAGCTGAACGAAAACGCTCATACCAGGTCACAGGCGGTTGATCGCCACCCAAATAAAAGGAATAGCGCCTCGCCAGATTCCGAACGGTATTTTTCATTTCTTTACATTCACCCTTTTAATTCTGTAATTCATTAAACACTGAATTTCTACACTCTTGAGCGCTTAAATGAGCTCTATTGCTTCTTTTAGTTTTGCTGCCGTTGATGTTAGACCTGATCTCCCATAACTATCGAGCAATTCTTGCGCAGAGTATGGGGGATTTTTTAATCTTAAGCGTATATGTTTAATGGCAGTTAACGCTTGATAGGGTATGAGGTCCAATTGATGGCAAATAAAGTCATCAGGATGAATTGCCTCAATATCGTATTGATCCAATAAGTGACTTGGAAAATCTTTGACATTGAAGGTGACAATGCTATCAGCATGCCCAGCAATTGCAGCAGCTAAAACATGTCTGTCATCCATGTCAGGTAGATTAAGGGCCTCAATTAAAGATTGATACTTTTCTTTTTCTACTTCCCAGTCGGGAATAGCCACCCTCTGTCTATTGCACCTCTTAAGAACCTGCTCTGGCGTTAAATCACCTCTATCGAGAAGCAGGTTTCGTGTCCATTCTTCGTCTATATCCTGAGACCATTTTGCGGTGAATAAACCCTCAATACAAAACTGCGCAAGGATGTCAAACACATTGACTGGATACATTACATTTGCATCCAGTATTGCCGTGTATCTCGCCGTACCCGCCATCGATTTAGTAGCCTAAGTTTAATTCTTGAGCTTGATCAGCCATTTCTTGCATGGCAACCTCTTGCTCAAACCTCATCTTAGATTTGTATTCCAATAAATCCTCATACGCCACTCTTCTATGAGATCCCACCATCGTGAATCTTATTTTCTTATCTTTTAAAAGCTTGGTAAGAAATGGTCTAGAAACATTTAAGATTTGAGCCGCCTCAACAGTCGTTAACAAGTGGCCTTGAGGCACTAGAAAAATAGGCTTTTTCTCCGCCATAGAGCCAAGCACATTTGCTATTAAGCGCAACACTTTTGGCGGCAGCTCCAAGATGGGTGTATCCACTCCGATAGAATTTTCTTTTTCAGTAAGCAATGCAATCTTATTTGCTTTGGAGTGATCAAGCGCCATCATCATGCATCTTGTGGCAGAGCGCACAAGCTCAGACTCTGAATCATTCAATATTGGCTCTTCAATATTTCTATCCAATGTTGCAGGCATTTTTACTCCATATGTGAGGGTATCTAGTTGCAATCTTTCTTTGAAGATCTGCATGTAGTGTAATGCAACTACTGTAATAAGTGAAACAAATGAAATAACTGTACTTAAAGGATAGTTTTTCAATATGACCACAAGAAACAGGCTGCGACTACCCTTGGACGATAGTGCCGCTTAAATGAAGTCCCTTTTGGCAAAAAAAAGACCGCCTAAGCGGTCATTTTTAATCCTCGGGATACCGATTGGCTTTGAGAGCTTTGAATTAAGCCTTCTTAGCGTAAGCAGAGCACCAGCCTTTGCCAACAACTTGCTTGCCAGCAAACAAGGAGCAACCACCTGCAGCTGCGTCAGCTTTACCTTGGAACAATGCACAGTTGCTGCATTGCTGTCCAGCAGCGTACTTTGCGTACTTTGCTTTATCTACCTTGGAGGCATCAGCCTTGTAGCCCAATGCAGCAGCTTGTGGATCAGTTTCTGCAACCATAGCTTGAGCTTGAACTTTACCGTTCAAAGCCAATGTACAAGCACCAGCAGCAGACAAAATCATAAATTGGCGACGACTATTTTTCATGGATTCTCCAAAAAATAAAACAGCGAATGTTGTGCAATAACAATGCACCCTAAAAACTAGAGGTGATCATAGTGGAGAAGGATTAATCAAGCTACCCACCCCGTAAGTACATGATTTATATAAAGATATAGATGAGAATTATTCTCAAATATTGCATTGCAAGATTACTTCGTAATTGAAAGCCGAAATAAGCGCCTCAAAAAGAAAAAAGCCACTCCGAAGAGTGGCTTTCCATGAGAACTAATTTAAGGAAACTAAATTAGAACTTGTAGCCAACACCGATAGTGCCCAAAGTCTCACTTGGAGTGAACTTCAAAGTCTTGTCAGTAATACCTGAGTAAGTAATTTGTTGAGCTTCAGCTTGAACATAGATGTTCTTTGTAAGCAATACTTGAACACCAGCACCAGCACCAAAACCATTGAATGTATGGGAAGCTGAGTAACCGCTAGCATTGGCTTTACCAGTCATGCTGTTGTAACCCAAAATTGCATAGATCATAGTTGTGTTGTTGAATACATAACCAGGCTTGAAGTTCAAGCTGTAGTGGTTAGAACCTTTGAAGTTCAAGTTATCAACAGTACCTAGCTTAGTTTCAGCCAAGTCATAAGTAGCTGTCAAGCCCAAAGCGATTTCTTTGTTTAAGCCGTATGTGTAACCGAGTTCAACAGTTGGAACAATAGATTGTTGACCAACGTTTGCAGAAAAGTTATTACCTGGAGTGGAGTCATTGAGGGTTGTGCTTGAACCAGCTGAGCTCACTTTAACGCCAGCAGAGAAACCTTCGAATGCGTTTGCTTGTGCAAATGCGCCAGTAGCAGCTACTGACAACAAAGATGCAACTAATAATTTTT
Organism: Polynucleobacter sp. JS-JIR-II-c23; assembly: GCF_035011225.1. Taxonomy (NCBI): domain Bacteria; kingdom Pseudomonadati; phylum Pseudomonadota; class Betaproteobacteria; order Burkholderiales; family Burkholderiaceae; genus Polynucleobacter; species Polynucleobacter sp. JS-JIR-II-c23. The sequence continues at coordinate 1,835,047 of NZ_JAYGQT010000001.1, forward strand.
TAGACATGTTTAATCCTCTTTATATATAAATTACCCCTTAAGGCAGAGCAGAATATATAGAAAATAGAAGGATTTGTGCACATTAGTAGTGCGTAAACAACACATTTATCTGAAATTAATTCAAAAAATGGCTAAATAGCCAAGGAAAATGGCCTGATTAAGCTAAAACCTCAATAAAAGGCTATTTCCAGCCCTTAAGATTCATGCAATTAATCCATTGACGAATATGGACGCCCGAACCGGATTCCGGGTAATCCTCTTGGCAGTCTTTAAGGTCCTTGTTATAGCTCGCCTTATTGTTCTTAGCGGGATCCTGGTTTACAGAAGGAAAGCTGGAGCAAGAGATCAGCGTTCCCAGTATTGAAATAATCAAGAAGGTTTGTGTTGTCCTGAATAATGCTTTTGTCATCTACCGCCCTTGCTAGATAACTTCATATAGACACCATGATCTCCGCAGGCGCGATTAAAGGCCACAGCTGCTAAAGAGTCTTTTGCGCCTAATGTGCTGCCGGACTTTTCACCGCCCACCTGAGGGGTAATTGAATACGAATTACCCTGACAATTGGCTGTGAACAGATAGTCTGCCTGCTTAGGAAAGTCTTTGTTTAATAAGTAAGAGCTCAACCTCAATTGGCGAATGTCTTTCTTAGCATCAACGATAGTGACTTCATTGTTAATAACTTCATAAAAAAGCGGTGACCTTGTATCGACCGATTCAACGACCACATCTTCCATAAGAGGTGCCATCTGCTTATTGAGCTTCTCATCAAATATCTCTACAGGGGCTTTCTTTGCAGTGGGGGCTGGCAATGAACTATCTTGGTACAAAAAATAATTGATGTTTTGATCATCAATAAATTTTCTGCCACATACTCGGGAGCGCATATAAGCCATTGCCGTTCTTGGGGCGATCTTGACCCAGCCAGAACCATTTGCCGGCTTGGTATCGCCCACCAAAGGGGTTTTAGAAATCATGTTCTGGGTATAGAGAGTTTCTGACCACTGGTAATTAGCGAAACAATCTATCTTTTGGCGATAAGGGCCAACGATAGTAGCGTTATAGGGAGCTAAAGTATTTTTCTCTCGCGGAGAAAAGAATGCATCAAAAGTAACAATACCCTCTTCATCCTCACTTAAGGTGTAGGGGTCATAAAACCAGATTTTGGATTGCGATTCCACCAAAAGAATCCAAGTGCGATCTGCAAAATCTTTTTGATTCAGCGCCGGAATGTAAAAGAACGGCGACTCCACCTCTTCATTCATGGCCGTTTGATAATCCTGTCGCTGAGGGCCAACTGTGCAACCAACCAGCGAGACGATTAACAGAATGAGGAGTTTTTTCATTGGCCTATTTTCGGTCAATCAGGGCCAAGAACTCACGACGCAAATTAGAGTCTTTCAAGAAAGCACCGCGCATGACGCTGTTGATCATCTTGGAGTCGCGATCTTTAACCCCACGCCATTGCATACAGAAGTGATCAGCATCCATCACAACAGCAACGCCAATCGGTTTAATCTTTTTCTCGAGCATGTCGGCCAGCTCTACAACTGCCTCTTCCTGGATCTGGGGGCGACACATTACCCACTCAGTCAAGCGCGAGTATTTAGAAAGCCCAATCAAAGCAGAGTCTTTACTAGGTAATACTCCAATCCAAATGCGACCCATGATGGGGCATAAGTGGTGCGAACAGGCGCTCCGGACCGTAATAGGCCCAATAATCATGAGCTCATTTAAACGGCTCACATTAGGGAATTTTGTTAAGGTTGGCTGATCTACATAGCGGCCACTAAAGACCTCTTGGACATACATCTTTGCTACACGACGACTAGTATTTTGAGTGTTGTGATCATTTTCAGTATCGATCACGAGACTTTCTAGAACAGCCTGCATCTTCTCAGCAACTTCATCCACCAAACCCTCCAACTCACCTGGCTTAATAAATGCAGAGATATTGTCATTCGCATGAAAGCGCGCTTTTTGAGCCTCAATACGACGACGAATCACCACTGATAGTGGAGTGCCCACATCCTCTTTGCTGCTTACTTTTTTCGTCACAGCTTTACTAGCCACTTTTTTGGATGGTGTTTTTTTAATGGGCATATAAATTTTTGTCTCGAATATTTTCAGAATCAGTTCTGTATTTTTTGTAATTAAATCTGGAAGAACAAGGCTACTACGCAAATCATGCCAAATAGCCAAACTGTGGAGCGGGTAGTAGGCCAATCAGCGATATAGCAAGCTAGGTAAGCAATACGCGCAATCACAAAGCCGATTGCCAGGAGATCAATTCTGTCCTGTGGGGCATGAGCAATCGATGCAATGATGACGGCGGCAAAGAAAAAAGGGAGCGACTCAAATATATTGGCTTGAGCGGCATTAGCGCGCGCCCTAAAGCCAGTTTGTTTAGCAAGCCACTGTCTTGGCATACCGTTGTCATAGCCTTCAAAGCCTTTTTTGGCGATACCGGCAGCAACATAGGGAAGTAGCCCCATAAAGAGAATGCACGCATAAGCAATAGTCATGATGGCCTTATTAAAGTGAAGTTATTTGCGAGAAGTAGGAGTGCTTATTTTGGACTTTTCTTACTACCAATGCGGCTCTCAGTGCCATTGAGCAAATTTTGTATATTGCTACGATGACGCCAAATAAGTAATAGGCAAACGATCAGTAATGCAATGCCCATCGGCTGAAAGCCGAATAAGAAAACAAAATAGATTGGACCAAATATCGCAGCAGCTAAAGCTGCTAGAGATGAGTAACGCATGAACGCAGCGACAATAATCCAAGTACTCAGTGTGGCTAATCCCAAGATCCAGTTAATACCAAACAAAATACCGCAAGCGGTTGCCACACCTTTGCCACCCTTAAAGCCGTGGAATATCGGGAAGAGATGACCCAAGAACACCGCGATGACTACACCGCATAAGAGCCAGGAGCTCATGGTGGAGGTGAGGGATTCATCTCCAAGTAAAACTCGAGCCAGCATGACTGCGAAATAACCTTTTAGGGCATCGCCAATTAATGTCAGGACTGCGGCCAATTTATTACCCGTGCGCAGTACATTTGTTGCGCCGGGATTGCCCGAACCATAAGAGTGGGGGTCTGGTAAGCGCATACATTTACTAACAACCACCGCAAATGAGATGGAGCCAATGAGGTAGGCAATCGGAATAATGAAAAGATCTAAGGTAAGTTCCATACCGCTATCTTAAACACTTATTAAATAGCTCAGTAAGCAGTCCCGATAGAAGACTTTAAGGCATCTTCAATGCAAATGGCTGCAAATACCAATGCCTACGATTACGGGCGATGTAGCTCATAACTGGTGCTACGTCCTCTAGAATCGGATTTCACTAGAGCGCCACGCTCTAATAAATCGGTGATGTCTCGCAATGCAGTATCCGGAGAGCATTTAGCAATCAGAGCCCATTTACTAGTCGTAAGCTTCCCGTCAAAACCATCGAGCAATTTATTGAGCAATTTGATTTGCCTGTCATTCATTGGTGTTCCAGCCCAGCGTTGCCAGAAATTGGTTTTAAATAGGGTTGTAGATAAGGCTGCTTCAGCAACTTGAATAGCCAATAGCAAACTGCGCAAAAACCAACTAAGCCAATGTGTTACATCCAGCGTTCCCTTTTGGGTTTTCTCAAGAAGGTCGTAGTAATTTTTACGGTCACGTCCAATTTGAGCGGATAAGCTATAAAACCGCTGAGCCGAGCCGTCAGCTCGGGCCAAAGCCATATCGCCAATTGCCCTTGCAATTCGACCATTACCATCATCAAACGGGTGTATGGTCACAAACCAGAGGTGCGCTAGCCCCGCCTTAATGATTGGATCATCTTGCTGATCCACATTGAACCATAGCAAAAACTCTGCCATTTCTGGCATCAATAGTCTGGCTGGCGGCGCTTCGAAGTGAACCTTTTGGCGACTGATAGGACCAGAGATAACCTGCATAGGGCCGAGAGCATCGTCACGCCAAGCGCCAACCAGTATTTCAGATAACCCACTATGCCCCGTTGGAAAGAGGGCGGTATGCCAAGCAAAAAGACGTTCCTGCGTTAAATTTTTTTGATGTTGGTGCGTAGCATCGAGCACCATATCTACCACGCCATCGACATAACGATCTGCTGGCGCTAAGGCCCCAATATCGATACCGAGTCTTCTCGCAATGGATGAGCGAACCGAGTTTGGATCGAGCTTTTCACCCTCGATCTCACTTGTTTTTACGACATCCTCAGTAAGCACGCGCAAGGACTCTTGATCTAGCAAGTCAATACCGATGTCGTGTAGTCGGCCCAGCAGACGTCCCTGAGCTTGGTACACCTGAGTCAACAAACCAGTGAGTTGTCTGAGGTCATATTTCCAATGGGGCCATTGGGGATCTTGCCAAATGTAGTTATTAACTCCGCTATTCATGCGGTGATTATAGGCTGCAATCGCCGCAATGTCCATTATTCCCCGCAATTTTTGCGGATTAAATGAAGCTAATCACCGCATTACTCAGATTATTAAGCGCCCCGAGGATGATGCTGTTGATGGATAGATTTAAGCCTCTCCCTTGCCACATGGGTATAGATTTGGGTGGTAGATATGTCCGCATGACCCAAAAGGAGCTGAACCACCCTTAAATCAGCTCCGTGATTGAGTAAATGGGTAGCAAAGGCATGGCGCAAGGTGTGGGGTGACAGCGCCACTGGAATATTAGCCACAGTTGCGTAGCGCTTAATCAAAGCCCAGAATGCCTGACGGGTTAAGCCTGTTCCAGTATGGCGACCCACAAAAACTGCATCAGTCGTTTTACCTTCCAACAAAGGAGTGCGGGCTTCTGATAAATAGCGTCGTAACCACTGCCCTGCTTCACCGCCAAAGGGCACTAAGCGCTCTTTGCCGCCCTTGCCATTGACTACGCGCACTACGCCCTCGTTCAAACCAAGGGCAACAGTCTTTAAAGAAACGATTTCTGAAACACGCAAGCCACTGGCATACATCAACTCCAGCATGGTGCGATCACGCAGACCTAATGGCGTTTCAATATCGGGAGCATTAAGTAAAGCAGTGACTTGATCTTCGCTTAACGTCTTCGGAAAACGGAGCGCTTGTTTAGCAGCACGTAATCCAATACAAGGATCGCTCTTGACCAAATTAATGCGGAGTGCATGACGATAGAAGCGCTTGAAAACCGTTAAGCGCCGATTAGCAGTAGTAGCTTTATCAGCACGTCGATGCGCAATATAGGCTGTGAGATCTTTTTCTGTCACTCCGTACAGATCAGCTCCAGAGTCTTTATAGAGCCACTGGGCCAATAACAATAAGTCTCTGCGGTATGCGGACAGACTATTTTGAGCTAGACCGTCTTCTAGCCAGCAAGCATCGCAGAAGCGCTCAATGGCTTCTTGGCTCGTAGAGGAGATTTGGGCTGGACTATTTTTCATAAAACTTTAGATTTAACTAAGCTATTAATCGCTCAACCATAGTTAAATCAAAGCTCTACATTAAATTTTTAATTGCCCCATCTGGAGACTTCATAGTCGCCGAATGGGGTCTTAAATTTGGCATTGATGCAGTAGCTGCCTTATTTAAATCAAAATAGTCAGAAGCATCATTAATTTCCCAAAACCTTCTTTCATCAAGCTCCGATTGAAATATAGGAATTGGCTTGAGTATCTTCATTGCGCTCAAAGCCCTTTATTAATCGCGGAAATTATTAAAGCCTAATGGCGCTTCGGTAACTTCTTTTTTGAGCAGAGCCATAGTTTCTTGCAAGTCATCACGCTTAGCGCCAGTGACACGTACTGCATCACCCTGAATACTGGCTTGTACTTTGAGCTTGCTGTCTTTGATGATGCGGACTACCTTTTTAGCCAGGTCTGAAGTAATACCCTTTTGGATCTTCATAGTCTGCTTGCGCTTATCGCTGCCAATAGTTTCTGTTTTGTCATCTTTGAGATAACGCACGTCCACATTGCGCTTAGCCATTTTGCTAATCAACACATCACGCACTTGGCCTAATTTAAAGTCGTCATCGCCAAACAAGATTAAAGTTTCATCCTTTTGCTCTACACGGCTATCGGAGCCCTTAAAGTCAAAACGATTGGTAATTTCTTTATTAGATTGCTCGACAGCATTTTTGAGTTCAATCATGTCCGGCTCACAAACTACGTCAAATGTTGGCATTTTTACTCCCTATATTTTTTGGCAAATATTCAAGCAATCTTCATATTTTCTAGATATTTTGGAGACTTTTACAAGTTTTGCACCTAAAAAATATTCGCTAGATTCTTTTACGAATAAGATTGTGGCATGAACCGTGCTCAAAATGCGCCCCAAGCAGCAAAATCAATACCCAATTTGGGCTTGAAGCAGCGCAATACCTTTGGCTTTGACGCCAATGCAGAGCTAGCCTACGAAATTACCGCGCCCGAGCAAATTCCGGAAGTCATCTCCGATATTGCCGAGCAAAAACTAGCATGGCGTGTTTTGGGTGGAGGCAGCAATGTCATTCTTCCCAACAAGCTACCGGGAGCGACCCTCCTAATGAATATTGCCGGACAAGAAATTATTGCCAGCGATGCGAATACCACTCTCTTAGCAGTGGGTGGTGGTGTGAATTGGCATGAACTTGTTGCTTGGACCCTAGAGAATGATTTACCCGGTTTAGAAAACTTAGCACTCATCCCTGGAACCGTTGGAGCAGCACCAATTCAAAACATTGGGGCTTACGGTGTTGAGATCGGCGATTACATCGATCGTATCGAAGCCTTTGATACGAAAGATCATGCCTTTGTCACCCTCGCAAAAGAGGCCTGCCACTTTGCTTATCGCGATAGCTACTTCAAGCAAAATCCCCAGCGCTTTATTGTGACAAAGGTTGTTTTTAGTATTCCTAAAAATTGGCAGGCTCGTATTCATTACGCAGATCTAGCAAAACAATTTGCTGAAAACTCCAATCCCACTGCAGAAGAAATTTTCTTAGCGGTTTGTAAGATCCGCACACATAAATTGCCTGACCCAAAAGTGATTGGCAATGCCGGCAGCTTCTTTCAGAATCCCATTGTTCCGAATGAACAATATGAAACCCTGCTCAAAACTCATGCTGACCTAGTCTCATATCCCGACGCACCAGGCAAACGCAAGCTAGCGGCTGGATGGCTCATTGATCAATGTGGCTTTAAGGGACAGCGTATGGGCTCAGTCGGCGTTTATGAAAACCAAGCGCTGGTGCTGGTCAATCATGGTGGTGGCACGGCTCAAGATATCCTAGGCCTAGCAAAGTGTATTCGCGATAAAGTGCACGATAAATTTGGTGTTAGCTTGCAGATAGAGCCCAATATCCTCTAGCCCTCTGGGCAAGTGAAATATCTCCTATTTCACAATAGCTACTTTAGCTAACTCCACAGTCACACTTCCTTCAGCAACCTGTATTTCATACTCTTGATCGGTGACCAGTTCATTTGGTTTGCGCACCGCACACAACGCTTCTTTGTTTTTACTCAGTATCACTGCATAACCACGCTCTAACGTGCGCTGGGGATTGAGCATCTCTAACTGAGATTGGTAGTGCGATTGATTGCGCTTCCAATTTTCCATGCGCACAGACCAGGCCTGGTTCAGACGTTGCTGCCACCCTTGAATTTGCTCCCTCATCCGATCTGGATTAGGCAAGGCATGACTCAAGCGCAGTGCTAATTGATCTAGCGTTTGCGCCTCACGCTCTACTCGTTGGTTAATGCGCTGGAGTAGCGCTTGCATGATGGCATCAAGCTCTTGCAGCATTTGATCTCGGCGTGGCGCTGCTAGCTCTGCCGCGCCAGTTGGTGTTGGTGCGCGCAAGTCTGCAACAAAATCCGCAATCGTGAAATCGGTTTCATGTCCAACACCACTCACTACTGGAATTGATGAATCTGCAATCGCATAAGCCAGTTGTTCATCATTAAAAGCCCAGAGATCTTCAATACTGCCTCCACCGCGTACTAACAAAATGACATCTACTGCTTTTTCTTTTTCGGCAGCTTTGAGTGCGGCAATAATGCCGGCCGGTGCATCTGGGCCTTGAACTAATGTTGGGTAAATCACAATCGGAATATGCGGCGCTCTTCTCGCTAAAGTACTCAGTACATCTTTGAGCGCAGCTGCTTGCGGTGAGGTGATGATGCCGATTGATCGTGGATGCGTTGGGATCTCGCGCTTGCGCTCATCATCAAACAAACCTTCTTTTGCGAGCTTGGCTTTCAGCTTTAAGAAGGCTTCGTAGAGACCTCCCATGCCAGCACGACGCAAAGTCTGAATCGTGAGCTGAATATCCCCACGAGGAACATACATTCCTAAGCTAGCACTAACTTCAACCAAATCCCCAGATTGCGGCATAAACCCAACCTGGCCGTTGCGACCACGGAACATGACGCAGCGAATCTGGCCTTCTGCGTCTTTTAATGAGAAATACCAATGCCCGCTGTCATAAGCCTTGAAGTTAGAAATCTCCCCGCTCACCCAGACCGTATCGAAACGGTCCTCTAAAGAAGCAGCAATAGCGCGGTTTAGATCGCCAACACTCAGAATTTCCCTTGATATTTCCGACATTTTTTCTCTTTAATCTCACAGCCATCTGGCTTAGGCGCCAATAAATATCCACAGATACAGATTCACTCTAGGTTTAATGCGTATAAGTAAGTAATTACTGACCCAAAACGTCTCATAAATCCAACATCTAAAATACAAGCCATTGATTTATATAGGAATTAATCGGCCCAATAAATTTCATTTGAACCAATATAAAACCACGCTGACCATGTATCAAGGGCTTACAGACCAAACTCAAAAAAGTTTTGCACAGAGTTATCCACAGGCTAGCTTTCCGAAAGAGGCTTTTTAATTCAGCTAAAGTACTGAGCTTATGTACTCCATCTTACTATCCGCTGGCTGGCCTATTTGGCCCCTCCTCATCATTTCCATATTGGGCTTAGCAATCGCATTAGAGCGTTGCTGGTACCTGCGTCAAACGCACATATTCCCCAAAAATAGCCTAGAAAGCGTTTTTTCTCTTGCAAATCAGTTGGTTGGAAGCAAATCCAGCGTTTCTGAGCAGCAGATTACGGAATTGGCCAACCTTTCTCCTGCAAGCCCTTTATTGGCCTGCGCACTGAAAGAAAAATTATCTGGCAGTAATGCTGATGCTGCGCTGGAGGAGTTGCAAGTGACCGCACAGAGCACTTGGCTTAAGTTGGACCGCTACTTAGGCGCACTTGCCACGATCGCCACAGTCGCTCCGCTATTGGGTTTATTTGGCACTGTCGTGGGCATGATTGAAATCTTTGGCAGTCAGGGCGCTATTAATGGCGCTGCTGGCAGTCCACAACAATTAGCCCACGGTATTTCAGTCGCTTTGTACAACACGGCATTTGGACTCTTGATTGCTATTCCTGCTCTTGCAGCTTGGCGTGGTTTGCGCGCAATGGCCAATCAACGTCAACGTGAATGTGAAGAATTTACTCGTCAACTGTTTAAGAAGCTCTATCCAAACGTTTCAAACGACGCTGCTGACATTTCAAAATGAGTTGGCTAGAAACACACCCACGAGCCAAGAGAAGATTTTCTCTTGGGGGTAGTGCTACACCTGTAGAGCCAGAAATCAATCTCATTCCTTTTATTGATGTGTTGTTGGTGGTCTTAATCTTTTTGATGATCTCCACAACCTTCACGCGCTATCAAGAATTGGCCATCACTTTACCCACCGCTAATGGCAATGAGAGCCAGGCAGAGGTCAAGCAAATTCATATTGCCGTCAGTCGCGATGGCCGCTTCGCAGTGAATGGCAAAGTGGTGGATCGGTCACAACTCAGCAATACATTAACTCAGCTAAATGGACAAAGCAGTCAAAAGGAGGGTGCCAGCTCTCTGCAGGTCAATATTGATGCCGATGCCAAAGCGCCTCACCAAGCTGTGATGAGCGCACTGGAAGCGGCACGTGATGCCAATCTCTCAAATATTGTATTTAGCAGCCAAGTTAACAGCCAAGCTAAAAAATAACTTCAGAACCAAGAAAAATATTCTTCATGTCCTTTTCTTTTTTCCGTAAAGCCCCCAAGTTTTGGGAAAGACGTGGCCCCACGAGCTTATTGCTATGGCCACTCTCCTGGCTTTATGGCTTGGTGATACGCATACGTAAGTTAATTCTGGATACGGGCTTAGTAAAGCAACAGCCTGCTCCAGTACCAGTCATTATTGTTGGCAATATTCGTGTAGGCGGAACTGGCAAGACGCCTATCGTGATCGCTCTAGCAGAACGCCTTAGTCACCTTGGATGGAGGCCTGGAATTATTAGTCGAGGCTATGGATCTTCTTCGCAAATAACACCCCTACAAGTACGCAGCGATTCTGATCCGACCCTAGTTGGTGACGAGCCTGTATTGATTGCAAAACGCACACACGATCAATTTCCGATTTGGGTTTTTCCAAAGCGTCAAAAAAGTATTGGGGCTTTACTCAAGCATTCACCCAATGTAAACGTCATCATTAGTGATGATGGCTTGCAACACACTGGCTTAGCACGCTGGCCCGCTCGTGAAGGTGGTCGCGATATCGAACTCGTGGTTCGTGATGGACGTGGTGAAGGCAATCGCTTTTTACTTCCTGCCGGCCCATTGCGTGAACCCGCCACACGTGAACGCGATGCCACGCTCTTTACTGGGAAAGCCAAGGGTATTGAATCTAAGCTTGGTCCTCAAGACGAATACTTTTTAGGGCGTCGCGCATTCTCGCTCTTGGGTAATTTGGGAAATGCGTATCAATTGATTAATTCTAAAAATACGCAGACGCTTGCTCAAATTGCAGATAGCTATCTACCAAACAAAATTACGGCTGTTGCCGCCTTGGGTAATCCACAACGCTTTTTTGATGATCTCCTCAAACAAGGAATTGCCGCTAAATCGATTCCTTTGCCTGATCATGCGACCCATACCCCTGAGTTCTTTGAGAAAATTAACGCGCAATGCATTCTCATTACTGAAAAGGATGCTGTGAAATGCGCCGCGATTACAGATGAGCGTATTTGGGTGGTGCCAATGACTCTCACTCTCCCAGACAGCTTGGCTGACTGGCTGCAATCCATTCTGCAAAGACCCAATCCTTATCGCTATACCTTGTAGGTTTGGCGTACATAGCACTACACTGTCTCTTCACTTATATAGATCACCATTAAAGAAATCATGGATAAACGACTGCTCGATATTTTGGTTTGCCCCTTATGCAAAAGCCCATTGCATTTAAATGCCGAGAAACATGAGCTTATTTGCAAGGCCGATCGCCTGGCTTACCCCATTCGGAATGATGTGCCAGTAATGCTGGTTGAAGAAGCGCGCAGCATGAGTGCTGATGAGCTTGCTTGATACATTGAGTACGCCACTTTAATGAATCATTCTTCCAAAGCTCCAGATTTTTTAGTAGTAATCCCAGCAAGACTTGGATCCACCCGTTTACCGAGAAAACCTCTAGCGGACATTGGTGGCAAACCAATGGTGATTCGCGTGGCTGAACGCGCTAAGCAATCACTTGCACAAAGCGTTGTAGTGGCAACCGATTCACCCGAGATACAAGCTGCTTGCGATGAGCATCGTATTGAGTGTTTACTCACTAGCGCAGACCATCCAACAGGAACTGATCGCATTGCAGAAGTAGCACAGCTGCTTAAGTTACCCAGTCATGCTTTGATTGTGAATGTGCAAGGCGATGAGCCACTCATTCCACCAGAATTAATTAATCGAGTTGCCAGCACTTTGGCTGAACATAAAGAGTGCGCTATCTCTACAATTGCTGTACCGATTACCGATGCTGCAGAAATCAACAACCCGAATGTTGTGAAAGTTGTTCTCAATCGCTCCGGTGAAGCGCTCTACTTTTCCAGAGCGCCGATTCCCTTTGAGAGAGACCCTCAAGCCAATCAAAAAATAGCGCATCTACGCCACTTGGGCATCTATGCCTACCGAGCCGACTTTTTACAGGCCTACACTCGTCTAGAACCAGCACCTCCAGAGCATGCTGAAGCCCTAGAGCAGCTGCGCGCCCTCTGGAATGGTTATCGCATAGCCGTCCATACCGCCTCAGAAGCTCCTCCTGCTGGGGTCGACACCCCAGAAGACCTCGAAAGAGTGCGCCAGTTACTGGCTGGTTCCTAGACTAACCTCAGACCAAAAGCTAAAACCTCAGTAGTTTTAAGCTTCTCGGGGATAATCCTAGGCAATAGGCTTCTAAGATCCCGACAAAATACGGGACAATGTCAGCTCTTCTAAGGGGAAAACAATGCGGTTGATTCTGCTCGGTGCACCAGGTGCTGGAAAAGGCACACAAGCTCAGTTTATTTGCGAAAAATTTGCAATTCCACAAATTTCCACTGGCGATATGTTGCGCGCTGCTGTGAAAGCAGGGACTGAACTTGGTATTGCAGCCAAAAAAATTATGGATGCAGGCGGCCTCGTTTCCGATGACATCATCATCGGCCTCGTTAAAGATCGCTTAACTCAACCTGATTGCAGCAAAGGCTATTTGTTTGATGGTTTTCCAAGAACCATTCCTCAAGCACAAGCCATGAAAGATGCTGGCGTTCCGATTGATTACGTTTTAGAAATCGATGTGCCATTTGATGCCATCATCGATCGCATGGGTGGACGTCGTGTTCACCCTGCTTCTGGCCGTACTTATCACATCAAATACAACCCACCCAAGGTTGCAGGTAAAGATGATGTGACTGGCGATGATCTTATTCAGCGTGACGACGACAAAGAAGCAACTGTTCGCAAACGTTTGCAGGTATATGACGATCAGACTCGTCCATTGGTGGAGTACTACTCCTCTTGGGCTGCGCAAGGTAATCCAGCAGACAAGGTAAAGGCACCGGCTTATCGCAAGGTAAGCGGCACTGGTAGTGTTGAAGACATTACTGCTTCGATTTTTGCCTGTCTGAAATAACACTTTTATGCCTTCCATAAAGGGGTTGCTACGGCAGCCCCTTTTTCATTATCAAGATATGGGTTATTATCTCTATACCACCTGGTGGTATAGTTTTGAATGACTAAAAAACGCATCCTAAAAACGAAAACTTTTTCACGATGGTTAATTAAAAATAATCTAAACAGTCGTCATTTGATAGAAGCAGTCGAGGAGATGGAGAGGGGACTCATTGATGCCGATCTTGGATGTAACGTTTATAAAAAACGGGTAAAGCTTATTGGAATGGGTAAAAGGGGCGGCGCCAGAATTATCGTGGCTACCAAACTTTTAAAACAATGGTATTTAATGTTTGGATTTGCAAAAAATGAAAAATCAAATATCAGCAATGATGAACTGATATTTTTTCAAGAAACTGCAAAAAGATTACTTCATTTATCTGACCGAGAAATAGATTCGGCTATACATGCCAACCAATTAGAGGAATTAAAGATCGATGAAAAATAATAAGAAAAGTCGAATTATTCAGGAGATGCAAGAAACGGTTGTTGGCTTGCATCAGGCGGGGGTTATCACAAAGAAGAGTTTGGAGGAATTTGAAGCTCTCCATAATCTTGACGTAAAACCCATGACCCCCACCCGCATTAAGCGCTTACGTGCTAAGACGCGTCTTAGCCAGGCAGTATTTGCAGTAACAATCAATGCCAGCCTCTCGACGGTTCAAAAATGGGAAGCTGGGGATAAGAGCCCAAGCGGGCCTTCCTTGAAGCTCTTGTCACTGATTGAAAGAAAGGGTTTGGAGGTGGTGCTCTGACCAATGGAACTAATTCAATCTACATCAGAAAAAAAAAGACTGCAAGTGAACTGACCCACAAAAGTTGGACTTTAAATCCAACTCAAAGGGGTCAGTTCACTTGCAGTCCTTGTTTATGCATGAACACTTAATTTCATACCCAAGGCATGTATTACCCTGGCTACCGTCTCAAACCGTGGATGCGCTTCAATTTTTAAGGCTCTATAAAGAGATTCCCTGGTTACTCCACTCTTTTTAGCAATAGCAGTCATGCCTTTTGCCCTAGCAATATCGCCTATTGCCGCAACAAATAAAGCAGGATCTCCATCCTCTAGCACAGCAGTTAAATATCCAGCGATATCTGCCTCAGTTTTTAAGTAATCCACGACATCAAATTTAGGCAAATCTTTTATTTTTATTTTTTTTGTATTTTTCATTCAATCCTCCATCGTTAAAAGCAACTTCTTAACCTTTTTAATATCAGCCTTTTGAGTTGTTTTATAACCGCCGCCCAACATCACAATTACTACCTTCCCACGCCGCAAGTAATACATCCGCCAACCGGAACCAAAATGCTCTCGCATCTCCCAAATTCCATTTGCATCAGTTATTGGGGCAACATCACCCAAATTTCCCAATGCGGCCCTACGCAGTCTTGCTAATAACCGACCTCGAGTTAAAGGATCGCGAATAGCGTTTAGCCAGACCTCAAATTCAACTGTTTTATTGATTTCATACATCTTCAAATTGTAATCAATTGGTTACAGTATACACAAAACCTTACCAAGAGCGCTGCTTTAAAACATTAAAAAATTTAGATGGCTAAGGTAATGTGAAGTTGGATAGGCAAATAAAAAGCCTGTAACTTCAGGCTTTATTGAAATTAAGAATATCCCTTGGGATTATTTTTCTGCCATCGCCAAGAATCAGCGCACATGCGATCAATCCCCAATTGAGCTTCCCAGCCTAAAACTTTTTTAGCCAACGTTGGATCTGCGTAGTATTCAGATAGATCACCAGCTCGTCGAGTAACAACCTCATAAGGAATCTTTACTCCCGATGCTCCCTCAAACGCCTTAATCATGTCAAAAACACTATACGGCTTTCCGGTTCCTAGATTTACTGTGATGGATGCATTCTGTTCTAGGGCTTTTAAAGCCGCTAGGTGACCTGCAGCCAAGTCCTCAACGTGAATGTAATCTCTTAAACCCGTTCCATCTGGGGTTGGGTAATCATTTCCATACACCATCAATTTTTCTTGAGCGCCAATGGCGACCTGAGTCATAAAGGGCATCAGGTTATTTGGCTTGCCAAAAGGATTTTCACCAATCCGCCCCGACTCATGAGCGCCCACTGGATTGAAGTACCTCAACAGAGCAATTCTTAAAGCAGGGTTAGCCTTTTGTAGGTCGCGCAAAATATCCTCAACCATCAACTTAGTTCTGCCATATACATTAATTGGCGATAAAGGGGTCTCTTCGGTATAGCAAACCGATCCTGGATTTCCGTATACGGTTGCTGAAGAGGAGAAGATCAATTGATTTACATTGGCCCGCATCATCTCTTCAAACAAAACAATACTGCCGGATACATTGTTATCAAAGTACCTTAGTGGGAAGGCTTCGGATTCACCCACTGCTTTGAGGCCTGCGAAATGAATTACCGAATCAAATGTGTGTTGCTCGAAAGTGGCTCTAACTAGCGCTCTATCTCGTATATCACCCTCGATGAACTCAACCGCCTTTCCAGTCAAATCTTCTATGCGCTTGATAACCCCCAGGCTACTATTGGATAAGTTATCCAGAATGACAATGTCTTTACCGGAATTCAATAGCTGAACTACGGTATGAGAGCCGATATAACCAGCGCCACCAGTGACCAGAATTTTTTTCATATTTTTAATTGCATCTTCAATGGTAAGTACTGCTCACCAAATCGGCTACTTCAATTCTTTTAGAGCACTCTCGAAAGATTCGATATCCGCAAAGCTTCTATAGACCGAAGCAAATCGGATGTAAGCCACTTTGTCGAGACGCTTGAGTTCACGCATCACCAACTCACCTACGCGCTCACTCGGAATCTCTTTTTCGCCAAGGCTTAGGAGCTTTTCTTCAATGCGGGCAATGGATTCATCAACGGAGTCTGAAGATACTGGGCGCTTACGCAGGGCTAACTTTAGTGAACTTGCCAGCTTGTCGTGACTGTATTCAACTCTGCTGCCGTTCTTCTTAACAATCGCTGGGAGCACTAATTCAACACGCTCATAAGTAGTAAAGCGCTTATCGCACTTAGCACAACGACGACGACGACGAATAGTATCGCCCTCGTCAGATACCCGGGTATCTAGAACCTGGGTATCTTCGTTATGACAGAAAGGACAGCGCAATGAGGGCTCTTTTCTTTAGTGGGTATTGATTTTTTGTTACTTAACCGTAGACTGGGAAACGTTTCGTGAGCTCAGAAACTTGCGCGCGCACTTTGGCGATGTTCTCAGGATCATTTGGATTGTCTAAAACATCCGCAATAAAGTTACCTACTTGTATTGCTTCTGCCTCTTTAAATCCACGGGTAGTCATCGCTGGCGAACCCAAACGAATACCACTAGTCACCATTGGTTTTTCTGGATCATTTGGAATGCCATTCTTATTACAAGTGATGTGTGCTTCACCTAAAACGCGTTCAGCCTCTTTGCCGGTCATTTTCTTAGCGCGTAAGTCTACCAACATCACATGAGAATCTGTTCCACCAGAAACAATTCTTAAACCACGCGCAATTAAAGTCTGTGCGAGCGCTTTTGCATTCGCAACAACTTGCTTTTGATAATCAATAAAGCTCGGCTCCTGCGCCTCTTTGAATGCTACTGCTTTACCTGCGATGACATGCATCAAAGGACCACCCTGTAAGCCTGGGAACACTGCGGAGTTAATGGCCTTTTCATGCTCAGCCTTCATCAAGATGATGCCGCCACGGGGGCCGCGCAAGCTCTTGTGAGTCGTGGAAGTAACAATGTCTGCATGCGGTACTGGGTTTGGATAAACGCCTGCTGCAACTAAGCCTGCATAGTGAGCCATGTCAACCATAAAGATTGCGCCCACTTCTTTTGCCAATTTACCGATACGCTCGAAATCAATTTTTAGAGAGTAAGCAGATGCCCCAGCAATAATCAATTTAGGCTTGTGCTCACGAGCGAGACGCTCCATTTGCTCGTAATCAATCTCTTCATTTTTATCGAGACCGTAAGCAATTGGGTTAAACCATTTACCGCTCATGTTCAACGCCATACCGTGGGTCAAGTGGCCACCTTCAGCAAGACTCATACCCATGAAGGTATCGCCTGGTTTTAAGAAAGCCAAGAATACTGCTTGGTTAGCAGATGCTCCGCAATGGGGTTGTACGTTTGCCGCTTCGGCACCAAACAATGCTTTGACACGATCAATCGCCAATTGCTCAGCAACGTCCACGAACTCACAACCGCCGTAATAACGCTTGCCCGGATAACCTTCGGCATACTTATTGGTCAACTGAGACCCTTGGGCCTCCATTACCGCTGGTGATGTGTAGTTCTCAGAAGCAATCAGCTCAATATGGTCTTCCTGACGCTTATTTTCGTTCTGAATAGCTGCCCATAACTGGGGATCGGTTTTGGCTAAGGTGTTTTGACGGTCAAACATGGTGATAATCCTGAAAAAGTTGGATTGCTGAGTGAATTAACTTAGTAAAATCAACCTACATCATACAAAATCCACCATGACCCCTACACAAGACCTCTCATTTCTCTCCCTAGTCCTTAATGCCAGCCTATTAGTACAGTTGGTAATGTTGTTATTACTAGGCATGTCCGTGGCCTCTTGGACCATCATTTTCAAGAAAACTGCTGTTTTACGTGGGGTCCGCCAGGATACCGAGCGCTTTGAGCGCGACTTTTGGGCCGGCGGCGACCTCAATACCCTCCTGGAGGCAGCCCAGCGTAATAACCGCAATGACGCGGTCCTAGAGCATATTTTCGAAGCTGGGATGCAAGAATTTGCAAAAGGTCGTGAGATTGACGCCGCCCGTCGCGCCATGAAAGCCACCTACCAACGCGAAATGGACCTCCTGGAAGCCAATCTACCTTTCTTGGCATCCGTTGGCTCAGTCTCGCCGTATATCGGCCTCTTTGGCACGGTTTGGGGCATCATGCACTCCTTCCGCGGTTTGGCTAATGTGCAAAACGCGACTCTTTCTGCTGTAGCTCCGGGTATCGCAGAAGCGTTAATCGCCACAGCAATTGGTTTGTTCGCAGCGATTCCGGCAGTGGTTGCTTATAACCGCGCAGCAACTGATGTAGACCGCCTCTCCATTCGCTTTGAAACTTTCATTGAAGAGTTCACCAATATCTTGCAGCGTCAGACTGCAGGGCGTTAATTGAAATAACGCGTGAACCGATAAGCGAAAAAAATTATGGCTGGATCTTCATTACGTAAAAACAAACGTCGGGCAATGTCTGACATCAACGTCGTTCCGTACATCGACGTAATGCTGGTATTACTCGTGATCTTTATGGTCACTGCACCAATGGTCAATCCAGGTGTTGTCAACTTACCCACTGTTGGTGGCGCCAAAGTGCAATCACTACCGCCAGTCTTTTTAACGATTGATGCCAACGAGAATGTCATCGTGCGCAAAGATGGTGATCCGACTCAAACACTCAATAAATTTGAACTCGGTGCTTTTGCAAGATCACAAGCAGAAAAGTCTGCCGATCAACCTATTGTCATCGCCGCAGATAAATCCATCAAATATGAAACAGTGATGGAAGTAATGTCCAAGCTCAAAGAGAATGGCGTGAAGCGCGTTGGCCTTGCGGTCAAGACCCAGTAAGACTCTGGCCTTCATAGCTGCTCATGAATAGCGCACACTCTTTTCAGCCACCCCTCTCGCAATTCAAGCGAGGACGTTTTACGAAAGAAGAAAGCACTAAGCGCGCGTTTACTTTTTCACTCATTGCGCATTTGGGATTGCTTGCCTTTCTCATGATTGGCATTAGCTGGAATAACACCACCTCTTCTGGTGTTGAAGTTGAACTTTGGGATTCTGCTCCGCAGGTTGAGGCGCCACCTGAACCGGAACTCAAAACCGAAATAAAAGAAGAAGCTGCCGATATCGCCATCAAGAAAAAGAAGATAGAGAAAGAACCGCCCAAAAAAGAAGTAAAAGAAACTCCTAAAACGGTAAAACCCCCTCCACCTAAGGAGAAGGAAAAACCGAAGAAGGAAGAGCCACCGAAAAAGGCTGAAGCTCCTAAAGCGCAATCTCCTGCAGAAACCAAAGCCAACGCTGCAGCAGAAAAAGCACGTGCAGATCAGTTGGCGCGTTTGCGTGCAGCAGCTGGTGCCGAAGGTGGCAGCGGTGGAACGGTTGGCAGTGGAGTCGGCGGCGGAGGTAATGCGCCTCCAGGCTGGACCGATAAAGTGATTAAGAAGGTCAAGCCATTGATTGTCTTTAACCCTGAATCCGTGAGTGGCAACCCTGCAGCAGTCATTTTGGTAAGCCTGGCTCCAGACGGGGCTATTTTAAGTACTAGTATTCAATCCTCTAGCGGCAACGCTGGCTGGGATCGCGCAGTACTTCTTGCCCTCTCTCGCGCAGAAAGTCTGCCGAAAGACGACAATGGCAAAATTCCACAACGCGAAGTAAAACTGACTTTTAAACCCAAGGATTAATGCATGTTGCGATTAGTGAAAAGAGAACTACAGAGACTGGCATCAAAACTGAACTCTTTTGGCTTGATTATTTTTGCAGTGTTTGTCAGTATGGCAACACCTGCGCTAGCGCAGATGAATATTGAAATCACTGGCGTTGGTCAATCGCTCTACCCAATCGCAGTAATGCGGTTTAAAGATGAGAATAAATTACCCACTAGCGTTACTGAAATTATTCGGCAAGATTTAGCGCGCAGCGGTTACTTTAAAAATACTGAAAATGGTAATGCCGTTGAGAGTGATGATGGTACGCCTAACTACAAGTCTTGGGCGGCACGCGGTGCTGATGCACTAGTCGTTGGATCAGTCGTGCAGACTGGCAACAACCAATTTGATATTCATTACAAGTTGTTTGATGTTCGTAAATCCCAAAGTCTGGGTGGTTTAAATCTCAACTCAAGCGCCGATAACCTGCGTGCAGTTGCCCATAAAATTGCTGATGACATCATCTTCAAATTACTGGGTGAACGTGGCGTGTTCTCTACTCGCCTCTCCTACGTCATCAAGGATGGTAAGCGTTACCGGCTGGTGATCTCCGATGCGGACGGTCAAAATATTCGTAACGCCATGAATAGTGGCGAGCCGATCATTTCTCCATCTTGGTCACCTGATGGCAAGAAAGTAGCCTACGTTTCTTTTGAAGATCGCAAGCCAGTCATTTATGTTCACGAGCTCGCTACTGGTCGTCGCATTTCCCTATCAAACCAAAAAGGGAATAACAGCGCTCCAGCATGGTCGCCTGATGGTAAGAAATTGGCAATCTCATTATCTAAAGACGGCAATACTCAAATTTACGGTATCAGCGCAGATGGCACGGGTTTACATCGCTTAACTCGTGGCAACACCATTGATACTGAGCCACAATATTCTGCTGATGGTCGCTATATCTATTTCACCAGCGATCGCGGTGGTAACCCACAAATCTATCGCATGAGTGCTGATGGTGAACAAGCTGAAGGTGTCAAACGCATTACCTTCAAACAAGGTTTTGTAACTTCACCTCGTATCTCTCCAGACGGAAAGTACTTGGCTTACATTGCTAACGTTGGTGGCGCATACCGCCTCTACATTCTGAACTTAGCTACTGGCGATACTCAAGCGCTTACCGATGGCACTAGCGATGAATCCCCTTCCTTTGCAGCCAATGGACGCTATGTTCTTTACTCCACCAAAGTTGGTGGCAAACGCGTTCTTGCTGCTGTCTCAGTAGACGGCAATTCCAAGCAAGTGTTGAGCATTCCAGGATCTGATGTGCGTCAGCCATCCTGGGGTCCATTCATGGACTGAGTCTTAGTCCAGCCTTAACCAAGTCTTCACTACGTCTAAACCCCCTTTTAGGGGTTGAAATAGTCACTTTTGATGTTCTTAGGGGCATAATATTGTCTATTGATTCATTTATAGATTTAACTCGTAGGAAAAAGGAAAATTCATGAAGATTTCTATCGCACGTCGCGCAGCGACATTCGCCCTGATTGGTGCCACAGCATTTTTGATGGCAGCATGCTCCAGCGTCAAACTAGATGACACTGATGGCGCCAATGGTAGCGGCAGTGGCAAATTTGGCTCACAGCCATGGAATGATCCAAGCAGCCCACTCTTTGAGAAAAGCGTTTACTTTGGCTTTGATGAATATACCGTTCAGACTAAGTATCAAAAAATGTTGTCCGCTCACGCAGGCTACTTAAAAGCCAATCCAAAGCAGAAGATCATTATTCAAGGCAATACCGATGAACGCGGCACAGCTGAATACAACTTGGCACTTGGCCAACGTCGTTCTGATGCTGTACGTAAATCATTGAACTTGATGGGCGTTTCTGACGACCAAATGGAAGCAGTGAGCTTTGGTAAAGAAAAGCCAAAAGCAGAAGGTGATACCGAAGCAGCTTGGGCAGAAAATCGCCGCGCTGATATTGTTTACATCACGAACTAAATGAAGATGCTTTCATACTCAGTAAAACAAACGCTCTCACGAGCGTTTTGTTTAAGTGCTGTACTGGTTTGCTTGGGCACCTCTAATAGCGCCTGGGCTCTCTTCTCTGATGATGAAGCGCGTAAGGCAATTCTGGATCTACGTAAATCGCTAGCCACCACCCAGCTTGAGTTACAGGGCCAAATCGACAAACTGAAAACTGAGAATGCTGAGCTACGTGGCAAAGTTGAAGAGCTTGAGAAGCAAGGCGAAGACATTAGCACCAGTCAGAAGACTTACTACCAAGATCTCGATTCACGCTTAGGTAATTTTGAGCCTCGTACCGTAACGATTGAAGGCGTTTCTGGAACAGTACAACCTGGTGAGAAAAAAGCCTACGACGACGCCTTAAAGTCATTCCAAGCAGGCAGTCTCAAAAAAGCTGATGAGGGATTTTCAGTATTTGCCGCCAAATATCCTAAAAGCCCTTACTTACCACTTGCTCTGTACTGGAGCGGTAATAGCAAATATGCGAATAAAGATTACGCCGGTGCGATTAGCCAACTACAAAGCCTAATTAAGAAATTTCCGAATCATCCACGCGTTCCTGCTGCGATGGTCACCTTAGGAAACTCGCAATTAGAAAGCGGCAATAAGGCAGCAGCTAAAAAAACATTTAGCGAAATCATTGCTAAATATCCAGACACTGATGCCGCTAAAGATGCGCAGCAACTCATTGCTAGCACTAAGTAATTAATCATCTATGTCTAAGCTTTCTGCTGCATTCGAATCTCTAGCTCCCCGTAAGGCGGGCGCTCCAGCAGTTATTCTGTTTTCTGGTGGCTTGGACTCCACTACTGTTCTAGCCCTCGCCAAAGACCTGGGATATACGCCATACGCCCTCTCGGTTGGATATGGTCAGCGTCATTCATCTGAGCTGGCAGCAGCGAAACATATTGCTAAGCAAATTGGGGTGGCGCGACACGAAGTAGTTAATCTAGATCTCACTCGCTTTGGGGGCTCTGCCTTAACTGACTCCTCGATTGCGGTCCCAACAACACCCGGTAAAGATCAAGAGATCCCCGTTACCTACGTACCAGCACGCAATACGATTTTGCTATCACTTGCCTTAGGTTGGGCAGAGTCTTTAGGCGGTCTTGATGTTTTCTATGGAGCTAATTCGGTGGATTACTCAGGCTACCCTGACTGCCGCCCTGAATATGTTGCCTCTTTTGAACATATGGCCAACCTAGCTACTAAAGCAGGCGTAGAAGCCATCAATGATGCAAATCGCTTTCGAGTGCACGCCCCCATTATCAGCCTGACTAAAGGCGAAATCATCCAACTGGGCAGCACTCTAGGCGTTGATTACTCGCAAACAGTCTCTTGCTATCAAGCCAACGATTTAGGTGAAGCTTGTGGAGAATGTGAGTCTTGCCGTCTAAGGCAGGCAGGCTTTAAGCAAGCCAATGTGGGCGATCCTACTCGCTACCAAAAAAAGTATTAAACGTATTAGGCTGCGCGCAGCTCATCATCCTGCTGAATCAAACTATCAGCAGGGATCCCCAACATAGAGTGCAACCTCCAAATCATCTTCAGTGTAAGGGGGCGTTTGCGATTTAATATTTCATATACGCGATTTAGGCCACCGATCATCGGCTGCAAATCCTTTGGACTCAAGCCGGATTGCTCCATTCTGAATTTAATTGCCTCAATTGGGTCTGGTGGAAGAATCGCATAGTGCTTGCTCTCATAAGACTCAATGAGCATTAAGAGGATCTCAAACCTATCTCCATCCTTAGTCCCAGGTTTTGGCTCATGATCAAAATAGTAAGACGCCTGGGCTAGGGCATCCTTGTATTCAAGCTTGTTACGAATGGGTTTTAATTCTTTCATTTTTCCTCCAACTGCACTGTGCAAGCATCAATTCGATCGTATGCAGCATGGCTACCAATAAATTTCACATATACCGCCCCAAAACTATAAGCAACTACCACCACCAAACGGTAGGAATTTCCTTTGATATTAAAGACAACTCTGTTGCCTGCAATAAAACTCGCATTTCGATACTTATTCTTTATATCTTGCGGCCTTTTCCAACTTGCATGCGCCACCTCGTCATACCAAGCTTTAAGTGGCTGCTCGGCATCGGGATGAATACGCCAAAAATTTGTTAGGTGCTTTCTGGCTATTATTCGCACACATTAATTTTAGTCCCAAAATGGGACTATTGCAAGTGGGGCCATATAACCCTATGCCAATTAAGATTTAAGCGATTTAAAATTACAAGTCACATGGATATTGCAGACATACTTCGCATCAAAACCACAGTCAGCATGGCTGAGCTAAAACGCAATCCTAAGAAGATTATTGGTAATGCAGACGATCTACCTATGGCCATCTTAAATAGCAACAAACCTAAGGCTTATCTTTTGTCAGCTAAGGCATATGAAGTGGTACTTGATTTTATTGATGATGCCTCACTAATAAAAACTATCAAGGCTCGTAGGGGTGGCAAAACTATAAAAGTAAAGATTTAAGCCTTATTAAGCATTCTAGCTACATAGCGCGCAATCAAATCTACTTCAAGATTCACCACATCACCTTGCTTGAGATTACCTAAGGTAGTGTTTTCCAAGGTATGGGGAATGATGTTGATATTGATGATGCAAGCGGTTGCCGTGTCTTCGGTCTGATTGACTGTGAGCGATACGCCATTCACAACAATAGAGCCTTTGTAAGCCAAGTATTGCGCCAACTCTTTTGGAGCTTCAATACGCAGTAGCCATGAACCATATTCATCATTAGCCACTTGAGCAAAATGCGCGACCTTACCAACACCATCTACGTGCCCACTCACTAAATGTCCGCCTAAGCGATCATTTAGGCGCATGGCTTTTTCGAGATTGACTGGGCCGACTTTATCAAGACCAATCGTTTTATTCAGAGACTCACGAGAGATATCCAAGGCAAAAGAATTGCTGGTTAACTGGGTAGCTGTCATGCAAGCACCTTGAATGGCAATACTGTCACCCAAGGCAACATCATCCAAATAGCCAGATGGGACCTCAACGATTAAATGCAAGCCATCGCCCTTTGCTTGAGCGCTCTTAATTTGACCAACAGCAGTAATGATTCCAGTAAACATAGTGTGATTTTAGTTCTGAATGATTCTTATTGCTTCTTAACTAGGCGCAAATGAAGATCCGGGCCAAATAGACTGTGATCTATCACTTGCCATTCTTGCTTGCTTTCCAAGGAATTCATGGGTGACACATTGGCCATCCCAATACCGTCACCCATCAAGAATGGGCCGTAGTAGAGCAGTAGCTCATCTACACAGTTTTCTCTGAGCAAAGAACCATTAAGCTTAAAGCCTGACTCAATATGAATCTCGTTCATCTCACGCTCTTTGGCTAAATACGAGAATAGTTTTGGCAGATCTACTTTGCCAGATGGGTTAGCCATAGCAATGACTTCTATACCGCGCTCAGTAAATGCTTTGGCTTTTTGCTGCATCCCTGGGCCATCAAGACTTGCACAAACAATGATGACGCCTGATTGATCAATGTGGTTGAGAATCTTCGCTGCCGGCGGCGTTTCTAATTTGGAGTCAACGATGATGCGCCAAGGCTGACGCTCAGTTTGAACATCTCGCACATTCAAAGTGGGATCATCTTCTTTAACAGTACCTACACCAGTCACAATGGCACAAGCTTGCGCACGCCAATGATGTCCATCCGCTCTCGCCAAAGGTCCGGTAATCCATTGGCTACGTCCATCAGGTAATGCCGTTTTGCCATCCAGGCTTGCAGCAATTTTCATACGCACCCAAGGCAAACCTCGGGTCATTCGTGAAATAAAGCCTGGATTTAATGCACGGGCCTCAGATTCCATTAGCCCACAATGCACTTTGATGCCAACAGCTGTTAAACGCTCCAAGCCTTTACCAGCAACCAAGGGATTAGGATCAGACATCGCCACGAATACGGCTTTCGGTTTTGCAGCAATCAATGCATCCACGCACGGAGGAGTTCGCCCGGTATGACTGCAGGGTTCCAGCGTTACATAGATAGTTGATCCTGCAGGATCATTTCCGAGTGATTTAGCGTGCGCTAGGGCTTGCACCTCAGCATGAGCGCTGCCTACCTTCTGAGTAAAGCCCTTACCAATCACTTTGCCATCTTTAACAATGACGCAACCCACTCTAGGATTAGGGTTCGATAAATAAAGTGCTTTTTGAGCCTCGGCTATTGCCTCGCTCATGAACTGGTGGTCAACTGCGCTGTACATAGGGTCTATTAAACCATTCAATGGCAGCGCTTTGCATCTCTAGCAGGGTCACAGATTCGCCAGCGCCCTCCACTTCCCAAAATCATTTGGCGCTCCAAGTCAGGAGCCCTGCTGTGACCTAGGATCAATCGATTGGCTACAAACCCACCTTGAGCCGTTTTTGCCGCACCAGCGGCATTAAACAGAATGCCCTTCTTGCCAGAGTTGGGATCGATGAATTGCTTGCCTCCGCCCTTAAAGTAAACAGGGTCAATGCTTTCTTGCGAAAACCAGGGCTTTTCAATGCAATCCGGTTTGACCGGCTTTCCGATGCAACCACTTTTAACCACCCAACCCGCCTCCCACCGATCGCTAGAAATAGGCACAAGGTGGACGGGTTGACCCAAATGTAAGGCCTGCTGACGAGCAAAGTGGGCATGAGCAATAAACCTTCTGGCAATAGTCTCAATTTCTCGAGCGGCAATCTGTTCTTGTAACAAAGGCATAGTCATCATCGCAACCATGGCAATGAGTAAAACCACAGCCATTAACTCTAAAAGACTAAATCCAGATTTTGAATCTAACTTGACGTTATTCAAATACTTGTCGCCAGTTCATGCGAGTGACTGTGCCAGATGCTTCATCAATCACAACACCAATCTGAATCGCCGGCTTATCTTTGCTCGAAATCAGCCAACGGTTTTTACCGACTGATTGAACAAAGCAAGCATTCTCTTCCAGATTAGCAAGAGTGGTTAAATTTTTCTCACAGTCTAAGATTGCTTTTTCAGCAGCAAGAAAATGTTTCTGAGCTGCCTCCATTGTTTTTACTTCTACGATACGTAATGCACTCAGCCTCTCTAAATATGCAATGAGAGATGAACAGAGCAATAGCAGCGATATCACCCAAGCCAAAATCACAAGAGATTCCTCGTCGAAAAAGTTCTTTCAAGATCTAGGTTGAGCTTAGCTCCATCAGTCATTTGCAGTTTGATCTTAAAAAGCCTTGATGCCGATAAATGCTGGGCTTGAGAGGGGCTCAACTCCTCTATAAAAAGACTATTAACCCCATTCATTAGGGTGGTGTTTTGAATACGTCCTTGGCGATCGAGCGACTGACAAATTAGCGAACCACCATTCACTTTCTTGCCTTTTGGAATACCTGCCTGACGATCCAACAGGAATCCTTGCATGGCCAAATTATTTTTGGTGCGCTCTTGAGTAAGCGTATTACCAATGCAATCAAAATCTGTACCAGCGGATAATTCATGACGAATGATCAGTGAATCAGATCCACGAAATCCCGATCTTTTTTCAACCTGAATAAATGAACCATCGTTTTTTTGCTGTCTTATTTTTTGCCCTGACTTATGGTTTGAGATTTGTACAGATTGAATGTTCCGATAGCCAGCCATTCGAATCGCGCGGCCAATTAATTCAAATGCACGATCCGCTTCTGAAATTAATGCTTGTGATTTTTCATACTCAATTTGCTTGATTACCAAATCAGCGCTTGTCTTTAAGAGAGGGTTGAGTAGAAGTGCGCATAGAGCGATTCCAACTAGACATTCGAGCAGACTCATTACCTAAGCCTTTGTTAGGCAGATTGAGATGGGTCCTGTTTTGCTCTTCCATTTCAAAAGCATCCGAATCCTTTCTGAGTTGCGATCTTTTACTTTCTTGTTGAGTCAGGCTTAAGGCTAGGCGTTGATAAACCCCAACTGAAGCCATCCACACCCCCAGAATCATGGTCATTGCGACCAGAACCTCCAGCAGGATGAATCCCTGGCAATTTTTAGACCTCGGCTCTGGGTTGAAGTGCTTTTTTGCAGGCATGGCCTATTTTCAAAGCTAGGCATTTAAGCTGATACACCCGCCCGAGGCTCTTACTGTCAGAAACTTGGGATATTGGGGTAGGACCGAACGGTCAGGGGCTCCTGAGCTTAAAATGGAGGGCTATGCCAAATACCCTTGCCTCCACCGAAGAAATTATTGCTGACCTGCGCGCCGGCAAAATGGTGATCCTCGTCGATGAAGAAGATCGTGAAAACGAAGGTGATTTAGTCTTGGCCGCCGATCACGTCACCGCTGAGGCTGTAAATTTCATGGCAAAACACGGCCGTGGATTGATTTGCTTAACTTTGACGCGCGAGCGCTGCCAACAACTCAATCTACCTTTGATGGTTCGAGATAACGGCACATCAATGGGAACGAATTTCACAGTTTCTATTGAGGCAGCAAGTGGAGTAACTACCGGTATTTCTGCAGCCGATCGTGCGCTCACCATTAAAACTGCCGTAGCTCCAAACGCTAAACCCAATGATTTAGTTCAGCCTGGCCATATTTTTCCATTGATGGCGCAGCCTGGCGGCGTACTCATTCGCTCAGGACATACTGAAGCCGGCTGCGATTTAGCGGCAATGGCTGGATGCTCCCCTACTTCCGTGATTTGTGAAATCATGAAAGATGATGGCAGCATGGCACGCCTTCCAGATCTTTTGGAGTTTGCGAAAAAGCACCAATTAAAAATTGGCAGCATCGCTGATCTTATTCAATACCGCAGTCAACATGAAAGTATTGTCGTTCGCGAAGGTACCCGTGAATTCATCACCCCTTGGGGAAAATTCCAAGGCATTATTTATCGCGATACTCCTAGCTCATGCATTCATATTGCATTAGTGCATGGCAAGCCTTCCGAAGCTCAAGAAACCTTAGTACGCGTACATGAGCCGGTTACTGTTTTGGATTTCCTCGATTCGAATGTCAGCACCCATTCATGGCCGCTAGCTAAGGCTTTAGAGCAAATTGCTGCTTCACCAGCTGGCGTAGCCGTGCTCCTCAATGCCTCTGGCATTGCCGCCCCTAATGATCAAGACTGGTTAGCGCAGTTTCAGAAACTGAATCAGTCACAGGAAGAAGCCAAGAAACCGTTGGCCAGAAAAACTGATTTTAGAAGTTACGGTATTGGCGCCCAAATCTTGAAAGATATTGGCGTTGGCAAAATGCGCTTACTCGCCAACCCAAGCCCAGTTCCTAGCCTGTCTGGTTACAAGCTCGAAGTTACAGGTTACAAGCCGTACACTTCTTAAATTCCATTAAAGCCTGAATATTTTAAAGATTGATATGACGAGTTCCACTAATGATTTTGTAGGCGTATTAGAAGCAGATCTCAATGGTCAAGATCTCCGCATCGGTGTTGTGCAAGCACGCTTTAATGAA
This sequence comes from Polynucleobacter sp. JS-JIR-II-c23, assembly GCF_035011225.1. Lineage (NCBI taxonomy): Bacteria > Pseudomonadati > Pseudomonadota > Betaproteobacteria > Burkholderiales > Burkholderiaceae > Polynucleobacter > Polynucleobacter sp. JS-JIR-II-c23. The sequence continues at coordinate 1,863,921 of NZ_JAYGQT010000001.1, forward strand.
GATCATTGCGTAGCCCTAACCAATTCCTGTATCAATGAATTGATTTCTCTTGGGGTTTCTCAAGCAGATATCAAATTGGTTACTGTTCCTGGCGCACTAGAAATACCATTTGCCCTCCAAAAAATGGCCGAGACTGGTGAGTTTGATGGCTTAGTTGCCCTGGGAGCAGTCATTCGTGGTGAGACCTATCACTTTGAATTAGTCTCCAATGAATCTGCTTCTGGTATTACTCGCATTTCTATTGACTCTGGATTACCAATCGCCAATGGCGTACTCACTTGCGACACTGATGAGCAAGCCCTTGCTCGTGTTCAGGTAAAAGGCGCAGAATGTGCTCAAGCAGTAGTGGAGATGGCAAATTTAGCCTTGGCATTAACTCCTGATATTGATATCGAAATCAACTCGAGTGAAGAAGAATAATTCGCATGACTACATCTAGCCAAAACCCACTGATTCCAGAAGCCGGCAAGGAAGCAAAGCCCGCTCCAAAGCGCTCACTGACGCCGCGTCGCCGTGCTCGTGAATACGCTCTTCAGGGTGTTTATCAAAGCCTAGTTATGCGTCGTGCTGGCAGCATCCCCAATGCCGCCGCCATTGCTAAGCAGCTTGCAGAAGATCCAGCCTTCCGTCGCTGCCAGCTTGATCTATTTCAGGGTATTTTTGATGGCGTATTAGCTCGCACCGATGAGTTGGAGGCCATTATTACTCCAGCATTAGATCGCCCTATTAACGAACTCTCTCCAGTGGAGCATGCGGCATTACTCATTGGCGCATATGAGTTAGCTATCGATCTTTCGGTACCTTACAAAGTGGCCATCAATGAAGCAGTTGAGCTTGCCAAAACCTTTGGCGGCACAGATGGCCATAAATATGTCAATGGCGTACTAGATCTACTGGCCCAAAAGCTGCGTACAGCCGAGACTCAGGCAGGCTAAACATCCCCTAAGCAGCAGTAGAGCATCTCAGCCTCCAGACCCCAAAAGCTCGGAGGCTTTTTTATTTATTGGGGGATAAAATGATCTACATCTATACCAAGGTCAAACATCATGCAAAAAGTAGACATTCGCAGCCAATTACAAGATTCAAGTCTTTTTAGGGAAGAGGCTTTTATCGATGGTAAATGGGTTGGCTCTAAAAATACCTTCGTAGTTTCTAATCCGGCTACTGATGAGATCATTGCTTCGGTAGCTAATCTAGAAACCAAAGATGTTGAGCTTACTATCATCGCCGCTGAAAAAGCGCTTCCTGCATGGCGCAGCAAATTAGCCAAAGAGCGCGCGCAAATCATGCGCAAGTGGTTTGACCTCATTATTGAAAATACACAAGATCTTGCAAAGCTCATGACGCTCGAGCAAGGCAAGCCTCTAAGCGAAGCTGCCGGTGAAGTTGTTTATGGCGCTTCATTTGTGGAGTGGTTTGCTGAAGAAGCAAAGCGAGTTGAAGGCTCCATCCTCGGAACTACCTGGAGTGATAAGCGCCTCATGGTTCTCAAACAACCGATTGGTGTTTGCGTAGCCATTACGCCTTGGAACTTCCCGATTGCGATGATCACGCGCAAGATTGCACCTGCATTGGCAGCGGGGTGCACCATCGTGATTAAACCTGCTGAACTAACACCGCTATCTGCGTTAGCTCTAGCTGAACTTGCCAAGCGTGCGGGCATTCCAGATGGGGTGATTAATATTGTGACTGCTGATGCCAATCAGTCGATTGTGATTGGCAAAACACTTTGCTCCTCACCAACAGTGCGCCATCTATCGTTCACAGGATCCACAGAAGTCGGCCGCATCCTGATGGAACAGTGTGCGCCAACTGTCAAAAAACTTGCTCTGGAGTTAGGTGGGCATGCACCGTTTATTGTCTTTGAAGATGCCGATATCGATGCCGCCGTCAGTGGCGCCATGGCTTCTAAATTTAGAAACTCTGGTCAAACTTGTGTCTGCGCAAACCGCTTTTATGTTCATAAAAAAGTGCATGACCTGTTTGTTGAAAAGTTTGCCAAGGCACTATCCGTCATTAAAGTGGGTAACGGCATGGAAGCTGGTATTAGCCAAGGCCCTTTGATTGAAACTGCAGCTCTCGAGAAAGTACAAAAGCATGTTGCCGATGCACTGAGCAAAGGCGCCAAGCTTGTTACTGGCGGCAAACAGTCCATTGAAGGCAAGAACTTTTATGAGCCAACTATTTTGGCCAACGTAAACAGTCAAATGCTCATTACGCACGAGGAAACTTTCGGCCCTGTAGCACCCATCATTCCTTTTGAGAGTGATGAAGAGGTTATTCAGCTAGCCAATAGCAGTCAGTTTGGCCTGGCATCTTATTTTTACAGTCGCGACATCGGTCGCGTATGGAAAGTAGCTGAGGCCCTAGAGTACGGCATGGTTGGCGTTAATACTGGATTAATCTCTAACGAGGTTGCACCATTTGGTGGCATCAAGCAGTCAGGCCTAGGACGCGAAGGTAGTGTCTTCGGCATGGACGAATATCTGGAGATGAAATACGTTTGCGTTGGCTTATAAGCCTCGGCATTTCGTATTGACTACCTTTATTGCTGATTTATTTTTTCTTGTAAACCAGATCCCAAACACCGTGGCCTAGCTTGATGCCACGGTTCTCGAACTTAGTTACCGGACGATAGTCTGGACGCACGACATAGCCCTGATGCTCGGTATTGAGCTGCTCAAGGGTAGGCTTAAATTCATTACAAACCTCACCGGGTTTAGCAACATCCTCAGCGGTGAAAGTTTCTACTTTCATCAATTCACTGGAAGTATTTTGTAAAGTAGTTTCAGCATTCAAAACCAAGAGCATTTGCTCAGCATAGTTATGCCAATCGGTAGCTAAATGTAAATAGCCACCCGGCTTTAATCTAGAGACTAAAAGCCTTACAAATTCAGCTTGAATCAGACGGCGTTTGTGATGACGCTTCTTATGCCACGGATCTGCAAAATAAATATGGATTCCGTCCAAAGAATCTGGCGCAAGCATATTCTCTAAAACCTCAACAGCATCATGTCGTATGAGTCTGAGATTGGTAAGATTATTTTCACCAATGAGCTTGAGTAAGGCGCCGACGCCAGGAGGATGAACCTCGATCGCCAAAAAGTCATCATTCGCTCTCAAGGCCGCAATCTTAGCGGTGGTCTCGCCCATACCAAAGCCAATCTCCAATATCTTTGGTTTAGTTGAGCCGTTAAATGCTTCAATTAAATTGAGATTGGATGCTTGATAAGGCAGTAAAAACTGGGGTCCCAATTCTTCAATTGCGCGCTGCTGACCGGCGGTAGTTCTTCCGGCTCTTAATACGAATGAGCGAATCCTATCTACCCTCTTCATTTATCAAAGCCATTTGGCGTATTCCAACCTGCCGAGCGATAGGCATAAACAACCTCGGCCAGAACAATGGATAAAGAGGTCATAAAAAAGACGAGGCCCAGCACAAACGTCCAAATGACATAAGCGGTCTGTAACGAACGTACAGCGCCTGCTTGAAAGAAAAATAGTTCAAGAACCGTTAAGGAAATAAACACACCGCTGAGGACATCAAAAAATATGGCGGCAGTACAAAGGCGACCTCGAATTTGAGCCTCATCCGCCTCTTTATGCATGTGCTGTAGTATTTTCGCGTCCTTTACCTCACCCAGATTAATAGAATGCCGAATCGCACGCATACGATCAACAGAACGGGCTAAACGTCCAGAAATCGCATTAATCAAAGTTGCTACAGCAGTTAACAAAAATACAGGGGCTAGTGCCAGCTGAATGTTATTGGTAATTGCGTCTATTGATACATCCATATTGAAATGCCTTAACTTTGATGAGGGGTATTGGTTAGATCAGTGAGACCAAGCTATCAATCCGCTGTAAGCAGTAAATAACACTAACAAGCCAAAAGCGATTCGATACCAAGCAAATGGAATGAAGTTGTGGTGAGCAACATAATGAATTAACCAGCGAACGCAGATAAATGCAGAGATAAAGGCGGCAATGAAACCAACAATAGTAGCTAGAGTGAATTCTCCGGAGAAAGCTACCGGCGCCTTCCAAAGCTTCAGCAACTCATAAGCAGTAGCGCCACCAATCACTGGTATCGCCAAGAAAAATGAGAACTCAGTTGCAACGGCACGAGGCAAACCAAATAACATGCCGCCGATAATGGTTGCGCCCGAGCGAGACGTCCCCGGAATCAATGCGGCACATTGCGCTAAGCCAACTTTGAGTGCATCTAAGGGAGTGAGGTCATCTACTGATTTAATGTGACTAGAAACATCCGCGCGATTTTGTTGACGACGTTCAGCCCAAAAAATAACTAAGGCCCCCACAATAAAAGCGCTCGCTACAGGAATCGGCGAAAACAACACTGCTTTAATATGCTTGCCAAATAAGAAGCCCAAGCCCATCGCAGGAATAGAAGCGATTAATAAGTTCAGCACAAAGCGACGCGCAATGGGGCTGCCCGAGAATGAGGTAGCAACCTTCATGAGTTTCTGGCGAAACTCCCAGCAAACCGCCAAAATAGCGCCAAACTGAATAATGACCTCAAAAGCCTTGCCTCGATCATCATTAAAGTCGAGCAAATCTCCAACCAAAATCAGATGCCCAGTGCTAGAGATCGGCAAAAACTCCGTTAATCCCTCTACCACCCCCAGAATGACTGCTTTTAGTAACAAAATTAGATCCATAGCCCAAATTTTATAGGTATCTAGAGGTAACGCAGGGTATTTGGCAAAATAGCGTCTAAATGAGCATTTTGAATAAATTAGCCTTAAACTGCATGGCACATTGAAAAGTATCCGAATTACATGACCCCAACCCGCTTTAGACTTTCTCGACTTACCGCCTTTGGTTTGATCCTCAGTCAAGCGCTCGGTCTCGGCACCTGGTCATTCGACGCCCTTGCGCAAAGCCCTAGCGCGGCCCCTAGACCAGCCTTACCCACCCCAATGAGTGCATCGACCCTGATTGGCTTAGAGCAGCCACCACAGATAGCGCCACCACCTAATAAGACTGCATTACCTGATAGTGCAACCCCATCCTATCTTGGAAATAACAATTCAGGTAATAGCAATGCTCAATACAATGACCTCATTCAGCTTTATCAAGATGCCGCGTTTAGCGATCCAGTTTTAAACGCTGCGCGCTTTAACTATCAGGCGAGCAAAGAGCTCTTCTGGCAAGGCCTCTCTTTATTACTACCTCAAGCTAATGCAACACCTAGTGGTACGCGGTACTACCAGCATGGCGCTGGGTCTACAGTAGTCTCCACAGGCGCAGGCAACTCCCGTGTATTTGACCAGAAGAGCTACACTGTTACTCTCACCCAGCCTGTTTTTAACGTAGCTGCACTCGAGGCTTTTAAGCAAGGCGATCTGAATACCAAGATTGCTGATATGAATTTCTTTCAAGCTCAGCAAGATTTAATTCTGAGAGTTTCACAAGCTTACTTTGATGCGCTGACAAGCCAAGACAATGTGGCACTCTATCGCAACAAGAAAGACCTGATTAAGCAACAGTTAGATGTTGCTCAAGCCAAGTTTGATGCAGGCCTTGCAACCATTGTGGACGTCAATACAGCTCAAGCAAGCTTTGATCTCACCGTCTCACAGGAGATTGCCGCGCAAGCAGATTTAGTTGTAAAAAAAGGGGTTTTAGAGCAATTAGTTGGGCACCCAGTTGGCGCACTCAAGCCTTTAGTGAAAGCAGCCAAAATTGATGGTGTTCTGAAAGATCCCCGTAGCAAAAGTAAAGAAAATAAAAGCGCCACCCTTGTTGATAACGTCAATCCAGTACTGCCGCCTGGTCAAACTTTAGATGACTGGATTAATCAAACGGAAGCCGCAAACTTTAAAGTCTTAGCAAGTCAGCTTTCTGTTAGCTTGGCCGAAAGCACTTATCGCGCAGCCCAGGCTTTGAACTATCCCTCACTGAATTTAGTGGGCACTTCAGGCTACAACACTTCAAACGGCACACCGAATAGCTACACACCAGCTCAAACTAACGTCTATAACAATACTATTGCGTTACAAATGAGCATTCCATTGGTTTCTGGTGGCTTCAATAGCTCTGTCATTAGACAGAATGCTGCACTAGTAGATACCGCTAAAGCCAACTATGACAATGCAAGACGTACTGCAGCACAAAATACGCGCGCAGCATTCACTGGCTTCTATGGTGGTCTGGCGAGCGTTAAAGCCTATGAAGCGGCAGAGAGGTCCTCAGAGTCTGCAGTGGAATCTAGTCGACTAGGCTTTCAAGTTGGGACTTTAATTAATATCGACGTATTAATTGCAGTCGATACCTTATTTACTACCCGTTCCCTGCTGCAGCAAGCGCGCTACAGCACAGTCTTAAATGCGCTCAAACTCAAAGCAAGTGCGTCTAGCCTATCTGATGAGGATTTGTTGGCGATTAATTCTTTGCTACGTTAAGTCTAGTCAACTCTTAGACAATAAGTTCAAAGAAGCAGCAATCACTTCGTCCACATTCGGTGGTGCTTGTATATCGCCCACGTTACGAATATTCTCAGACCAATAACCTTCGGTCTTCCATCTTGGTGAATCGCAATAAATTTCTACTGTTGGCTTGCCCAAAACAGCAGCTAAATGGGTCAAGCCGGTATCTACACCAACAGTGAGTGCGGCACCCGCAATGACTGAGAAAGCATCCTCAATTGAAAATGCAGGCGGGACGATCGCACCCGGTATTTGACCTGCAATTTGAACGCTGACACTTCTCTCAGCAGCATTTCCCCAAGGAAACACCACTTGGAAGCCCTTGCTGGATAACTCCTTACCCAGATTTACCCAATTTTCATTGGACCAGCGCTTGGCCTCTCTAGCTGTTGAATGAAAACATAGAACATAGGGAGACTTTAATTTCTCAAAGATGCTTAATGCACTCGTATTTAGGGAGTCAACATAAGTCTGTGGATAAAATTTTGGGGCGCTAGCACGATCAACCAAGGGCCAATCTAAAGCTGAGCACATGACCCAGCGGGAACGGTCTACCGCATGACACTGAGCGGGGACCTGAACCGATTGGTTGTAGAAAGAACGGGCTATTGGCTCGTAGCCAGAAAACTCAGTTGCATTGGCAAGCCCTGCAATCACAACATTTGGGGATTTGCTAGCCAAAGAACAAACAATGGCTGATTTAAGCAGTCCTTGAGTTTCAATAATGACGTCATAAGAAACTTCTTGCAGCTCTTTTTTGAATCTAAAAAATTGCTGCCATGTTGACGCCTTGAGAAGATTCTTTTTCCAGCGACGCAAACCAAATGGAATGATGCGATCTATACCTCTAAATCCATCGCGACTTAAAAGTGGCTCAAGCAAATGAACATAACCTTCCTCAACTACCCAGTCAATTTGGGCATGCGGTAGGCGTGCGCGCAAATCCCAAACAATCGGTAAGTTATGAAGCACATCCCCCAACGAGGAAAGCTTCACTAACAAAATCTTAGGATTGGCAGAATGATTTACCGCGGAGGTAGAAGATACAGCGCTCATATGAGCATTATCTTATCTTTTTAAGAGCGCCTGATATTGAATTAGAACTTCGGGGCTGCATCCCATGAATGGCCAGCTGCATCTTTAGCATTCATATTGGGCTGAACACCAGTAGGCAAGGGCCACTCAACAGCAACCGTTGGATCATTCCAGGCAAGACAGGCTTCGCTTTGCGGGTGGTAGTAATCAGTGGTTTTATATAAAAATTCTGCCGTTTCTGAAAGCACTAGAAAGCCGTGTGCAAGTTTTGCTGGAATCCATAGTTGCTTGTGATTCTGCGCACTGAGTTCAACACCAACCCATTTGCCATAAGTCGGCGAATCTTTACGGATATCTACTGCAACGTCAAACACGCTACCTGCGACGACTCGCACCAATTTTCCCTGAGTCTGCTCTAACTGATAGTGCAAACCACGCAAAGTCCATTGACGAGAAAAGGAATGGTTGTCCTGAACGAACTCAACCTCTAGTCCAGTTGCTTTTGCGAAGTCTTCCGCATTAAAAGATTCTGTAAACCAACCGCGCTCGTCACCAAATACTTTTGGCTCTACGATGAAAACATCATGAATAGCGGTTGGCGTTATTTGCAACTTAGAAGGGGCACTCATTTGCTAGTCTTCTTGGCAGATAGAGAAATAGGCTGTGCAGAGGTATTGAGCTCATTCAAAATCTTGCCAAGATACTGTCCATAACTATTTTTACTGAGCTGCGCTGCCACTTTCTGAACTGCTTCTGCGGTGATCCAGCCTTGACGATAAGCAATCTCTTCGGGGCAGGCAACCATTAGTCCCTGGCGCTTCTGCAGCGTGGCGATAAAGCCAGCAGCATCGAGCAATGAGTCGTGAGTTCCCGTATCCAACCAGGCAAAGCCACGGCCCATGATTTCTACGCTTAATTCATTCTTTTCCAGGTAAACACGATTTACGTCGGTAATCTCAAGCTCCCCACGAGCGCTAGGTTTAATCGAGGCTGCAATGTCGCACACTTGGTTGTCATAGAAATACAAACCAGTAACTGCGTAACTGCTTCTTGGCTTTAGAGGCTTCTCTTCAATCGATAGTGCTTTGTAATCTTTATCAAACTCAACCACGCCATAGCGTTCAGGATCATTCACGTGATAAGCGAATACTGTTGCGCCAGTACCGCGATCGTTTGCACTGTCCAATTGGTCAACCAATTCATGACCATAAAAAATATTGTCGCCAAGAACTAAGGCGCTAGGATTATTTCCTACGAAATTCTTACCCAAAGTAAATGCTTGTGCCAAACCATCTGGTGAAGGCTGCACACAATATTCAATATTGAGACCCCACTGTGAACCATCGCCCAATAACTCCGAGAAGCGAGGGGTGTCATGTGGAGTAGAAATGAGAAGAATATCCCTAATACCAGCCAACATTAAAGTGCTTAAAGGGTAATAAACCATCGGCTTGTCATAAACCGGCATTAGTTGCTTAGAGACAGCCTGAGTAACTGGGTACAGACGAGTTCCAGACCCACCAGCCAAAATAATGCCCTTACGATTTACAGCCATGCAAATTACCCCTATTTAGTACCTCAGGCAGCAAGGGGTTTTTAGATCAAACCGTCCGCAGCAAGCTTGGATACGTATTCTTGAACCATGCCATCCCAAACTGGGAAATTTGGCACATTTTGGGGTTCATTATAAGAGTTTGAAGCTTCGAAAAGACCGCCCTGTAGTGCGCGACGTAATTTAGCGCTATCCATGCGGGAATTCATTGGCCTTGGGGCTGGTAAGGGGTATTCAATAGCCGGAATAGGCTTAATAGCCTCTGGTTTAGCTTTCAGCTGGATTCCTAAATCAAGGGCAGCCTGAATCGCCAAACAGGCCAATCCATACCAGGTCGTTTCCCCCGCAGGAACAGCATGATAAATACCTGAAGCAAAGCGCCTGATCTTGAAACGATCATCCAGACTCAGACTAAGACTCCCCTTAGCAAGCCAATTTGCGCTAGTTGGAACACCATGCTGATCATGAATGACTTTAAGCTCTTCACGATCCTTTGCTAGACGCAACATTGTCCGAATGAAATTACCGCCATCACCATAAACCCAGCTTGTTCTGAAAATAGCAAACAGCCCTAGTGCTGAGTTTGCAAAAGCCTTTTCTATAGCAAGCTCGCCAGCTACTTTACTTTTTCCATAAACACCTAATGGATTGCGTACATCATCCTCTACATACCAGCCATCTTTACTGCCATCAAATACATAGTCAGTGGAATAGTGCAAGAAAGTGGCGCCATGTTGTGCGGCATATAGCGCCATGAATTCTGGCGCTCGCGCATTAATGGCGTATGCCATATCGATCTCAGTCTCAGCTTTATCAACGGCCGTATAAGCAGAAGCATTGATGATGAGACTTGGCTTTTCTTTAGCAAGCAAAGCATTAAGAGCCTCGCCGTTACTGAGATCGCATTCAGTGCGACCAACATATTGAATGTTCACTTCATCCGGAAGTGCTACAGCATCAAAAAGCACTCGGAAGGCTTTACCTAGTTGACCATCCTTACCAAATACCAGAATATTCATTGGAAACTTAGTTGTATTGCTTTTGGACCCAGTCGCGATAAGAGCCACTCACTACGCCCTCAATCCAAGCTGGATTATCCAAATACCACTGAACGGTTTTACGAATACCGGTATCGAAGGTTTCTGCAGGGCGCCAGCCAAGCTCACGCTCTACTTTGCCAGCATCAATTGCATAGCGACGGTCATGACCAGGACGGTCTTTTACAAAGGTAATTTGCTCAACATATGGCTTGCCGTCAGCGCGTGGCTTGAGCTCATCCAAAATACGGCAAATCGTTTTCACAACATCGATATTGGCTTTTTCATTCCAGCCGCCAATGTTATAGGTCTCGCCCAATTTGCCTTTAGCCAATACTTCACGAATCGCAGAACAGTGATCACCAACGTACAACCAATCTCGAATCTGTTGACCATCACCATAAATTGGCAAAGGCTTGCTATTAAGTGCATTCAAAATCACCAAAGGAATCAACTTCTCTGGGAAGTGATAAGGGCCATAGTTGTTGGAACAGTTTGTTGTTACTACTGGGAACCCATAGGTATGGAACCAAGCGCGCACCAAATGATCCGAAGCTGCTTTGGATGCTGAATAAGGACTATTGGGCTCGTAAGAATTGGTTTCTGTAAAAGCGGGATCGGTTAACGATAAGGAACCATAAACCTCATCAGTAGAAACATGATGGAAACGGAATTCATCCTTCTCTTTTCCTTCAAGAGCATTCCAATACTCGCGCGCGCACTCTAATAAATTAAAGGTGCCAACAATATTGGTAGTTACAAATTCAGCTGGGCCATGAATTGAGCGATCCACATGGCTCTCGGCAGCAAAGTTGACGATGGCACGCGGCCGATGCTCTTTCAATAACTTAGCAACCAACTCTTTATCACCAATATCGCCATGAACAAAGATATAGCGTGGATCATTTTTTAAAGAGTCTAGGGTGGCTAAGTTGCCGGCATACGTTAATTTATCTAAGTTAACAACGCCTTCATTGCTCGGAACCTTCAGCCAATCCAAGACAAAATTGCCACCAATAAAACCTGCGCCGCCTGTTACCAAAATCATTTGATTGCCTCTAATTTAAGGGGTATGCATCAATTGTAGATACTTGTTAAAGCGTTTCTTACCAAATAACAAAATGCCTAATTTTTTAACGAGCTTTACTGCACCTCTAGGTTTAGGAAGCACCACAGGCTCATCAGAACCAGATGCCTTATTACAGTTAATCAACGCGGGGTTAATAAAGATGCGAAAACCTTTTTGACGCAACTCTCGATGATAGGGAGTATGGTCAGCAACATCTATCCCTCCGGCCTCTGAATCGGTGCCCGCATATCTACCCGCCAGAAATGCTTCACGCTTATAGATTCCCAAGCCACCAAATGCAGAATCCACCTCAATGAGGTCTGCACGAGGATCAATCACCACCTGCTTGCAACCAAGCGCAATCTCGGTAGCTGCCTTGTCACCCAGAATAAGCTCTAAGCGATGCTTTTGTTCCCAGCAATCCATGGGGTTCCAATGGGGATGACTTAAAGCCCAGATGTCATAGTAACCACCAAGCTGGTTCGCTGTAATGACATCCCAGGGTTCATCGACCTCCCAGCATTGCGCAATCTTTTCTGGTGTCACCAAGCCATTCATGCCATCTAAATCGGCCATAGCGACATAATCGATATTTTGATACTTTGGATCGTTTGCTACAGCGTCAATAATTAAATTTCTAGCGTATGCAATCCGATCCGTTCTTTTTGGAAGTTTTTTGCTGAGTTGACCAGCGGTGATGAATGAGAAATTCTTGAATTTCTTAGACATCTCCTCTAGTCTTTGCAGAGTGTCGTCACTAGAATCACTCTCAACAATAAAACAATAGACTGCTTTAAATTGACCAAGGCTCGTCAGAACCTTTTCAATATCGTTAGCAATATGGTTAGAGGCATTTCTGACGGGGCCAGCCAACAATATCTCCGATTCAGAGATAGGCTTTCTAGATCGTGAGCTGAAGTTTATTAGAGTCATAACGAATTATTGCACGGCTACTAGCGCTTAAGGCCAGCCACAATACGCTTAGCAAAGCTCTCAGAGGTATACGGGGAAAAGCCTGAGCCCCTCAAGAACTGAATGGAGGCGTTTTGATAAGAGGCAAAGGTTTGCGCAGTCATAGTGCTAATAAATTGATTTAGCGCACTGTAATCAGCGAATTTTCGGAAATCAATAAAGCAGTCAGATGGAATCGCATCGGCCACATTGGCCTCACCCCAATAAATAGGAATGCAGCCAGCAAACAAACAGTCAAAGATCTTTTCGGTTAAATACCCCGGAATATCTCTCGCATTCTCGAAGCAAATGCAAAACTTGGTCTTACTCAAAACTGCATGCTTAGTTGTTGCGGGCCCTTGATAACTAGGAAACACTGGGTTTGATGTAATCCATGGATAAATTTTTTCCATGCGGTAACGCAGCTTGCCTAATTTACCCAATCGCTTTTGTGGCACCTTCCAACCGTTACCATAAAGTTTCAATTCTCCTGACGCGTGTTTTTCAAACCATCGAACCGCTCGCACCCTTTCTGAATAGAGCTCTCGGTCGTCATGCGCATTGGCATGGCGATTGCTCCCAATCAAACAGACTAAATCTGGTCGCTGAGAAAATGGCAAGCTTACAAAGTCTTGCCCGCACTCTGACGGGATTGGATTGGGGTGGAAGATTTCAATAAAGCGTTCAGCAGGGATAACTCTTCCTTGATCATCGGAAAAACCTCTTTCTATCAGATCCTTATTCCAAGTGAAAATACCGTCGAATTGATTGAGGTATTGATATTCGGCATTTCTGGGGACGGTCAGCGGTGTCTCATACAGAATTAAATAATTTTTCTTAACGGATGGGGAAGCAAAGTCGATCGACTCAACATAGAGCCCAAAATCCGGACTCACGCCATTCTTCTCATTGACGTCTGCCGTGTGTAGCTCGACACCCTGACTCAGTGCAACTTGCTGCAAAACACGCATTGGCTCGAGACAATTGTCTCGATTACGTAGGCTATGAGGATTGAAAATGTCATCTTCCCCGTTTTCCCAACCGTAAATACTGCCAATAAGCATAAAAGACCTATTTATATGGAATATATAAAGAATGGGGGCTCTACGTTTTTAGCAAATGCACCAAAAGCCCCATCTAATGTTTTAATTATAAAGTTATGAATATCATCGCACAGCTACAGGGTGGACTTGGCAACCAACTCTTTCAATATGCCACTGGAAGGGCTCTTGCCCTGCAAAAGCAAGCCTCTTTACTACTTGACCATAGTTGGTATACCCAAACCTACGATGATGTGACTCCTCGAGAGCTACTCCTTAGTAAATTAAATACTAAAGGGTCCTTAATTTCCTTTCAGCCAAAGATTCAGCGCCCAAAACGCATACAACGGATTGCACAAAAATTCTGGCCCATTAATCCGTTTGTTTTTACAGAGCAAGCCTCTTATCGATTTGATCCTCGACTGATTAAGTCACCTGCTTTTAAACAGCAGAATCTCTACCTCATGGGCTATTGGCAATCTTATAAATACTTTGAGAGTATTAAATCGATTCTCCAAAGTGAAATCAGCCCAAAAAAACCTCTCGACACCCATTACCAAAACTATCTTCAGCAAATTCAAGCGGCTACTTCAGCCATGGTGCACGTGCGCCGCGGTGATTATGTGAATCTAGCTAGCGCTGCAAAAGTGCATGGATTCGTTGGCCTTGATTACTATCACGCGGGCATGAAGCTATTGCTGGAGCAAAATCCAGAAACCCATTTTTTTGTTTTCTCAGATGATATTGAATGGGCAAAAGAAAATCTTCCATACCCTGAAAGAGCTACATTTGTGCAGTCACTGAATAATGGTGATGCCGTCATTCAAGAGCTTGAGCTCATGACTCATTGCCAGAATCATTTGATTGCTAATAGCTCTCTCAGTTGGTGGGCAGCCTGGCTTACCAAGAATCCAAATGGCGCCATTTACTGTCCAAAAAAATGGATGAATGACACCAGCTTAGATTTAAATGATCTACTTCCGCCTAGTTGGCAGCGTATTTAACCCACCTAAGCTAGTCGCCCATAAAGACTGACCACAGTCGACACCATCAAGCGCTCTAGCCTAGTGAATGGTGTCAGAACGCCATTGCCGCGGAACTGGAAGCGCGCATAGATCTCGTAGTTGGCCATGATTGAAATGCTGGGAATATGTTGGTTGAGCCTTTTGATCATCGGCATGGCATAGCGTAGCCTGTCCATCAATGACATTGGACGTGGGCAATAATCAGGGCCTATATTCATACCTTTTAAATAATGCAATTGCATTTTCTTAAAGATCTCTCGAGCCGGGCCACCCTGCACTACGCTGATCTGATTCTCATGCAAGCGGTAAGTCAGCAATCTACTTTTAAGATTAGCAAAGCGCCAGCCTTTTAATGCAGCCTCAACAAAAAATGCATAGTCTTCAGCATGCTTATTTTGCTGCAAATAAGGCAAGTTCTTAAAAATTTCCGCCTTACCCATTACTGTAGGATTGCAAAACGGACTTCCAATAGTCAGTAAAGCCTTTAGATCCGCATTGGAGTATTTTTGTTTGGATTTTTTTCTAATGCCAGATTGCTCATTGATTGTCCAGTATGCCGTACCACACAAATCACATTCACCGCTCTCTAGGTAAGCTACCTGCTCTTCAAGTCTAGTGGGCTCTGCAACATCATCACAATCCAGTAAAGCGATGTACTTACCTTGAGCCTGCTTTGCTATCGCATTTCTGGCAACAATGAGTCCCTGGTTTTGGTCGGCAAGAATAGTTTTAATGCGTGGATCTGAGAAGCTCTGAATGATTTCTCGTGTTTGGTCGCTTGAACCGTCATCGTAAATAATCAACTCAAAATTTTGGTAGGTTTGATCAAGTACGCTCTGAATAGATAATGCAATGTACCTTGCAGCGTTAAACGCTGGCATAGAAATACTCACTAATGGGTGTGCGGCCATATGCTATAGATAGCTTTGCAGATATCGGCCAAAACGCTTTAAGCGCTTCAATAGACGAGAAGGTAATGATTTTTGTGAAGCGCCGAAATTCAACTCAGATTCCCAAGCGGACTGATAAATAATCCCCATGTAATGCTTTGCAACCTTAGCTTCGGTTTCACCAAGGCGCTTCATTAGGAAATATTGCCAATCGTAGTGATAGATCCGAAACAAAGGCTCAATCGCAATCAGCGGAATAGCGTGGAACTTTAGGAGGGCTTCTCCATAAATCAAAGTCTCAGGATATTCAGGGGTAATTAGATCCCAAATGCTGATACCTTGAGGTTGCAGAAATTGAGCATCCAAAGACTGCCATACCTTGGCCGACCATATGAACGGAGCTGGCGCGCAATAAAAATTAGGTCCTACACGGCCAAATAATTTTTGCACACGGTCCGCTTCAGCCCTAAGATCTCTCTCCACTTTATCTTGACCACGATTGGACGCAATCTGAAAAAGCTCTTTGTTCTGATGCAGGACTGTGTAAGGCACGCCATCTAAAGATAAGAAATCAGATTGATGAAAATCTCGAATAAATAAACAATCGGAATCTAGGCATAAATAGTTTTCAGATAAACCTAAGCGCCAAAACTCAGATTTCACAATCTGCTGTGACAAGCCGCCCGGCATAGCCCGATACTTTTCAAAACTAGCCTTAGGATTAGCAGTCACAATATCTTCATCAGCCACCCAGGTATAACCCTCTTGCCCCAAAACTTCTATGAGAAGTGCTTGATCTGTTTTTGGAGTAGAAATATAAAAAGGAAGGCGATCAACATTGAACTTATTGATAGAGTCCAACAGGCGTTTTAGACGCAGAAAATCCCTTGAATAGGATTTGCAGTAAAGAACAAAATCTTTCAAACGATATTCCTGTTGTTATTGAGAGTGGCTTTGTACATTCGTCAATATGGTATTAACAGCCTGATCAACGCCAATCGGCTTCCATACTGGCTCAATTAAATGTTTTCCCTGCCAGTCTAACCAAATTCTTTCCAAGGCCATGGCAATACCCTCAGAATCGCCTTCAGCACTTAAATATGCCCCTCTATCAAGCAACATTTGATCCAGCTGTGGATTGCGGTGGGTAATGCCCCAGATAGGACGACCGGCCCAGAGGTAATCGTAAAACTTGGATGGAATGTACTCGGCACACCACTCATCATTACCATGCAGCAATATCAAAACATCTGCCTCTTGCATCTTCTCGACAACTCGCTCGCGCCCAGACTTACCGCTGACAGGATCTTTTTCTAAACGACCATGCGCAAGTAATACATCAGAGAATCCCAATTGATTGATTGCCTCAAGCGATAGAGAGTCTAGAGGAGCACCATACGCATGGACACGAATTAAATTTCTAGCTTCTGGATATTTCTTAAACAGAGGAAACAGGCCATTTAATACAGTTGAAAGTGATCGGTCATTGGCTAGCGAGCCAAAATGACAAAGATTGAGCTGGGATGTGTATGCATGTGCCCTATTGGCATTAAGACTGCCAGGAGGCTCAGCACCAGGGGTGACTACAAAGCCATGGGCATTATGAGGTGTATTGAGATTGGGATTACGCACCTTTGCATAATGCAAAGCTCCTTCAGTAAACCACCAGACCTTGTCAGAGAAACGAGTGAGTTGGTTTTCTAAATAATGCCTAAATCGGGCATCTCGGTTTTTAGGTTTCTCAAATCCTGGATCACTGGGATTCTTACGAATGACCAATGGATCATGTACTTCGGAAATCAATTCAATACCGGTTGCTTTCTTGAGCCATACACCAGCCAAGTGAGCAGACCAAGCGCTACCAACAGACATCACCACATCAACCTTACCTGCGCGAATGAGTCTCCAGCCATGCAAAAAGGCTGGCAATGCCCATGACCATTGACTGGAATAGCCAAGACAAAGCTTCTCAATTGCAATGAGTGGGGCCAATAAGATTGAAACCGTTCTCGTGGTGATCTTGTAAATGAATCCACGACCATATTTATTGGCAACCCAATGACGAAAGTCAAAACGAAAACCTGAAGGGCCCCAAGCAATAAATTGGTAATGCGGAAAGCGTTGATCTTTAATGCCAGTAATAGCACTGAACACAATCGGCTCTACACCCGCCTCTAATAAATAAGGGATTTTGTCGGTAATGGTCAAACTAGCTGCACGACCATCCATATTGAAAGCATGGGTCAAAATCAACCAACGCTTTTTTTCCGTCACAGCGGGCAAAGAAATGGTCACTCAATTAGCTCGATTAGTTACCGGCAACAATGGACATCACAGCCATGCGGACTGCAATGCCAAACGTTACTTGGTTCAAGATCACGGATTGAGGACCATCGGCAACAATTGAATCAATCTCAACCCCGCGATTCATGGGTCCTGGATGCATGACGATGGCATCCGACTTGGCCAAGGCTAAACGCGCAGGATTTAAACCATATTGCTTAAAGAAGGCGTCTCCCTCGGGAACCTGACCAGTTTCCATGCGCTCCTTTTGAATGCGCAGGGTCATCACAACATCTACATCCTTGAGGCCCTCCTCCATGCTATGGAAGACCTTGACGCCCAACATATCTAGATTACTTGGCAGCAAACTTTCTGGACCAATCGCACGAATATCTTCACAGCCTAAAGTAGTCAATGCATGAATATTCGATTTAGCAACACGGCTATGAACAATGTCCCCCACAATCGCAACCCTCAAACCTTTGAAGTTTTGCTTAAAGTGGCGCATCGTATACATATCCAACAAGCCTTGCGTTGGATGTTGATGACTACCATCGCCTGCATTCACAACGTGCACATGTGCGGGTACGTGATTCGCGATTTCAATTGGAGCCTTAGATACGCTATGACGCACAACAAAAATATCAGCCTGCATTGCCACTAAATTATCAATGGTGTCGAGTAAGCTCTCGCCCTTAGCAGTAGACGATGTTGAAATATCTAAATTAATAACGTCTGCTGATAAACGCTTAGCAGCAATTTCAAAAGTGGTTCTAGTACGAGTAGAGTTTTCAAAGAACAGATTAAATACGCTTTTGCTGCGCAGTAACGGAACCTTCTTCACCTCGCGGGCCGGATCTGTCACGCTCACAAACTGTTGCGCAGTATCCAAAATATGCAGAATCTGCTCCTTAGGCAAGCCCTCTAGAGTGAGAAGGTGCGTTAGCTCTCCAGCCGCATTAAATTGATTTACCAGCTGACTCATTACTCACGCTCCTCTAGCTGAAAGCTGAACTTGCCAGCGGTATCTTTTTCTAAAACCAGAATTTGGTTATCCGGAACCTGTACCTGCTCACCTACAAAGTTAGCGGTTACTGGTAATTCACGATTTCCCCGATCGGCAAGGACCATGAGCTCAACTTGAGCAGGCCTTCCAAAATCAAATAACTCATTGAGAGCTGCTCGAACAGTCCTGCCAGTGAGCAACACATCATCTATCAAAACTACATTGGCGCCATTGACATCAAAAGGTAAATGCGTAGTCATAGTGCTAGCAGTACGTAAAGCAGTCATGCCTTTTTCCGCATAGTCATCCCGATGAAAAGCAACATTAATGATCCCAAAGTGTGGAAGCCCTAAATCATGGGCGAGCCGCTCTGCAATCCATGCACCACCCATAGCAAGCCCAGCAAGCTCGAAAGAGCCCTCTTGCGCTCTCTTGCGCAAGTTCTCTAGTAATTTTCCGTATAACTGTTCAGCATTCATTCTCTGGTCCGGGCTCTATATAAGAACTATTTCTTTTTCTAGTGTTTAACTTAATCTAACTTAAGGCTTCACACTTTGCTCTGCAAAATACTGCTCCAAAATGAGCGCTGCAGAGTGTGAATCTAGATTGTCGTGCATCTTGGAGTCCCCCTCTAAAACTGCTGAGGTATAGCGCTCATCCACCCAGAAAACCGGCAACTGAAAGCGGCCATGCAACTGATTGCCGAAGCGGACTGCCTTCGCAGTCATCTCATGGGGCGTGCCGTCTGGGTGGACTGGTCGGCCAACCACCAATTGGTCTGGCTGCCACTCTTTCAAGAGCTTCTCAATCACCTGAAAAAGAACATCGCTACTTGGCGCTGCAATGGTCTTCAAAGCTTGGCCTGCTTTTGTAACAGAGTTTCCGACTGCCACACCCACTCTACGGGTTCCATAATCAAATGCCATCACCGTCAATACGTCAGGCATGCCCAGCCTCTCCAGACAGATGAGACAAATCAAAACCTAGGTGACTCACCGCTTTTTCGTAACGCTGACTTGATGGGGTATTAAAGATGATCTCAATCATTTGTTCACGCGCCAATGGCACATTCATCCAGCCATTCAGCGTAATCTCTTCCTCAAGCTGACCAGCGCCCCAGCCGGCATAACCTAAGGTCATCAAAAAATGTTGCGGACCTTTGCCGGCAGCTACAGCTTCAAGGACGTCCTTGGATGTAGTCATCGTCAAGCCGCCCGGAATAATTAATGAAGAACTATAAGGTGATAGTGCATCAGACTCATGCAAAACAAAGCCGCGCTCTATTTGAACTGGGCCACCAAAATATACCGGCTGCTTTAATAAAGGGGCAATTTCTAATTTCAACTCAATCTTGTCAAAGAGCGTTTCCAAATCGACCTCAGTAGGTCGATTAATAACCAAACCCATTGCACCCCTCTCGGTATGCTCAAACAGGTAAATCACAGAACCAGCAAAATTAGGATCCACCATGCCCGGCATAGCAATTAAAAACTGATTAGCGAGATGGTCTGCGGAAAATGAAATTGATGACTCTGACACAGAAGCTCGTTCTGAAGCAGGGGGTGCTTTTTTAGCCGAAGTCATAAGGCTTATTTTACAGAATATCTAGATTTTTCCGGTAATCCAGTAAGCAAAAAGACCAACTATTTCATGAACGAGGATGTTCCAGTTGTGGGCTCCATCCACCAAGTCAAACATTGTCCACTGAAGGCTATTAGCCGTTTGATAATCGACCAACATTGGAAGCACTTCTAAACCCTGTTTTTGGAAAATCTTGGTAGAGCGGTACATATGGCTAGCGGAGGTAATTAGAAGCCATGGCTTAAGCCCTCCTGATTCTGTTTTTAAGCCAAACTCCTCAATCATTGGCTTCATATGAAGCACATTTTCATAGGTATTTCGAGACTGATTTTCGTAATGCGCGTTCTGCTCGCTTAAGCCCTGCTCTTGAATCAACTGCTTAAATGCATCCGCCTCTGTAACCCCCTTAGGTGTTATGCGCCCTGAATAACCGCTGAATATGAATGGCACATTGGGGTTCTTACGTATTAACTCGAAGGCTTTGGTCACTCTTTCAGCGGATGAGTAGATTGAAATCTCGCCACGATCAACGGCAATCTCTCCCCCTTCAATGGCGCCACCCAGAATAATGATGCCACCCACTTCATTATTCGATAATTTCGTAATCTCGGTTTTCGTCACGGCATTCTCAAGCGCTCTGAGAAACACTTCAGATGCAGGAAGCCAACCCACTAATGCAAGGTCTATCAAAGCCAGCACCAAAAACCTCTTACAGAGATGCGGTTTTCGCAAGGATAAAAAGAGAAGTGCCAGCAATACGAAAATAGGCACCCAATTGAGCGGCTCAATGCAAAATTGCACTACCTTCGAGAGAATAAAAAAGATCGTATCTATCATTCATTAGGATCTTAACCTGATTGCCCCGCCTAGCCGCCTGCATTTACTCTGAATAAGCCCTAATATAGGGGCTATGCAAAAAGCTCTCGTTTGGCTCCGCCGTGACCTCCGCCTCTATGACAATGCTGCGCTTCACCACGCCCTAAAAGAAAGTGGTCAAGTTTGGCTTACGTTCATTTTTGATACAGACATTCTCAAACCCTTATTGAAGGGTGATTTAGATGCCAATGGGCTCAAGCATGATCGCCGTGTAGATTTCATCTGGCAGGGCGTAAAGCAAATCGATGATGAACTTCAAAAGCAAGGCGGTGGACTGATCGTTCGCTTTGGCAACCCTACCGAATGTGTTCCTCAAATTGCAAAAGAGTTGGGCGTTGAAACCGTTTTCACCAATCACGACTATGAACCCTCAGCAATTGAGAGAGATGAAGCTGTTCAAGCATCTCTAGAAAAATTAGGAATTGATTTTAAGAGCTTTAAAGACCAAGTCATTTTTGAGAAGAAAGAAATTCTTACAAACTCAAATACTGTCTTTTCGATCTTTACGCCTTATAAAAATAACTGGCTCAAGACTCTCCAAGAAAAAGATCTTGCTGCCTATGAGTGCAGCCCAAAGCCTAAGCAATTGGGAGTCTTACCAAAAAAATTAGATCAAAAACTGCCTTCTCTAGAGTCGATGGGATTTTGCCCCACTGGCATTGAAAGCTATCTACCGCCTGGCTCCAAGGGTGGTCAAGCCTTTTTGGAAGACTTCCTACCCCGCATTGATCAATACCAAATCGGTAGAGACTTCCCGGCAATTAAGGGTGTTAGCTATCTTTCTACACATTTACGCTTTGGTATGCTTTCTATCAGAGGCTTGGTACGTGAAGCCCATCGTCGCATGTTAGCTGGTAGCATGGGTGCAACCATTTGGTTAAGTGAACTGATTTGGCGTGATTTTTATTTCATGATTCTGGCTAATCATCCTCGCTTAGCCACAGGCGCATCTTTTAAACCGGACTATGACAATATCGTTTGGGAATCTGGCTCTAAAGCAAAGAAGCTATTTGCTGCTTGGTGTGAGGGTAAAACAGGATACCCACTTGTGGATGCAGCCATGCATCAACTTAATCAAAGCGGCTACATGCATAACCGCTTACGAATGGTAGTGGCAAGCTTTCTGACCAAGGATTTAGGAATAGATTGGCGCTGGGGTGAAGCCTACTTTGCAGAACACCTCAATGACTTTGAGCTTTCCTCAAACAATGGTGGCTGGCAGTGGGCCTCTTCCTCAGGATGTGATGCGCAACCTTACTTCCGCATCTTTAACCCCATTACCCAGTCAGAAAAATTCGATCCAGAGGGTAAATTTATTAAACGCTACCTACCTCAACTAGAAAAGCTCTCCAAAAAGTCTATTCACGCCCCCTGGAAAGCCGGCCATATTGAGCTAGAGGCTGCCGGGATCGTAATTGGGCGTGACTATCCACTGCCGGTAGTGGATCACGATGAAGCGCGCAAAAATACCTTGGTGCGTTACAGCGTGGTTAAAAAAGTCGCCTAATCTATAGAATCATTCAAGGCCTATTCACAGTTCCGATTTAAGATAGGGTATGAGCAAGATCTACGCCGTAGGGGATGTGCAGGGCTGTGCGCCCTCTCTCAAAGCACTAGTCAAGAAACTTCCAAAAAAATCGAAGATGATTTTTTTGGGGGATCTCGTCAATCGCGGCCCAGACTCGCTTGGTGCATTACGCCAGCTAAAAGTTTTACAAGAATCAGGTCGCGCTGAATGCATCTTAGGCAATCATGATCTACATCTCCTGGCAATCGACGCAGGACTTCGAAAATCCAAAGGCCTGGACACTATTGAACCCATACTGTCGGCGCCAGATCGCAAAGAACTGATTCACTGGATTCGCAATCGACCCATGGCCTTGAGTAATGGCAAAGTATTAACAGTTCATGCAGGAGTGTTGCCGCAATGGGATCTGCAGCAAACCATTGAATGCGCGCAGGAAGTGGAAAAAACTTTACGCGGTAAATCATATAAAGACTTTTTAGCCAATATGTATGGCAATACGCCGAATCAGTGGAGTAAATCACTGAAAGGTTATGAGCGCCTTCGCCTCATCACCAATACCCTAACCAGAATGCGTTTCTGTACACCAACTGGCAAAATGGAATTTGAGAGTAAGGAAGGTTTGGAACAAGGTCCCAAAGGCTACATTCCTTGGTTCACAGTCCCAGGCAGAAAGACTCAGGACGTTCTCACGTACTTCGGCCACTGGTCAACATTGGGCTTACTACGTCAACATAATGTGATTGGCTTAGATACTGGCTGCGTATGGGGTGGCAAGCTCTCTGCCCTAGAAATCTCTAGCTCAAATAAAGACTCTAAAAATCTAGAGCTCATTCAGGTGAGTGGTTATGACCACCCACTCAGAATGTAAACAATCAGAAATATTGATTATTTAATACTTAAAGCTCAAAGCTTTTTAAAGGATTTCTCTGCAGCAGCAATAATGGCGTCGACCACTGCATTGTCATGCGCTATTGAAGTAAAGCCCGCTTCGTAGGCAGATGGCGCCAAATACACACCCTCATCCAGCATGAAGTGAAAGAACTTCTTAAACGCCTCAATATTGGTTTTGGTAACTGCCTCATAAGAAGTTGGTACGTGATCGGTGAAGTAAAAACCAAACATACCGCCTACGCTATCCACAGCAAAAGGAACACTAGCCTTATCTGCTGCTTGCTTTAAGCCGGTCATCAACTTTTCTGTTTGGCCAGATAAGCATTCGTAGAAACCTTCACGAGAAATAATCTCCAAAGTTTTCAAACCAGCAGCAACCGCTACCGGATTACCGGATAAAGTGCCCGCTTGATAAACATTACCCAAAGGGGCAAGCTTATTCATAATCTCTTTTTTGCCACCAAATGCCGCCATCGGCATACCGCCGCCCATGACCTTACCTAGGCAAGTGAGATCAGGGGTGATCCCCTGTAAAGATTGAGCGCCACCTAAAGCAACCCTAAAGCCAGTCATCACTTCATCATAGATTAAGACGCTACCATGCTTGCTCGTCAAAGCACGAATGGAGGACAGGAATTCTTTTGATGGCTGAATCAAATTCATATTGCCGGCAATCGGCTCCAAGATCACAGCGGCGATCTGATCACCCTGCTTTTTAAATACTTCCTCAATTGCCGCCACATCGTTATAGGGCAGCACTAAAGTGTGCTTCACCAAATCCTGCGGAACGCCACCAGAAGAAGGCGCATTTTGGGTGGAGTCAGCAAAGGTAAGTAAGCCTGAACCTGCTTTGACTAAGAGACTATCGGCATGGCCGTGATAGCAGCCCTCAAACTTAATAATTAAGTCACGGCCGGTGTAACCACGGGCTAGACGCAAAGCACTCATGGTTGCTTCGGTTCCACTAGAAACCATACGTACTTGTTCGACACTCGGCATGAGTGCGCAGATACGCTCAGCCAATTCAATCTCGCCTTCAGTCGGAGCACCATAACTAAAGCTGGTCTCGGCGGCTTTCTGAACCGCAGCCACCACTTCAGGATTAGCATGACCTGCAATCATTGGGCCCCAAGACATAATTAAGTCGATGTAACGCTGATCATTGGCATCCCAGAAATAAGGACCTTGGGCTCTAGTAACAAAACGGGGAGTTCCGCCCACCTGACGAAATGCTCGAACTGGAGAGTTCACGCCCCCAGGTATCGTCTTTTGTGCTCGCTCAAATAAAACTTCGTTTTGATCTACTTTTGCCATCATTACTTCCGAATTAAATTGCCATCATTTCAAAATCTTCTTTACGGGCGCCGCACTCTGGACAAGTCCAGTTCATCGGAACATCTTTCCAAAGGGTTCCAGGTGCAATACCTTCATCAGGTAGACCAGCGGCTTCGTCATAAACCCAACCGCAGATCAAACACATATACGTTTTCAATTCCATTATTTAGCTCTCCGAATATTTTTTAGCTGCATGAATTTGGCTGTATTAAGCTTGCTCGTCTATTTTAAGATTTTTGAGTGTATTAAGCCGGTCGCTTAGCATGCATCTCAAACTTGAATAAACGGCACTCCAAAGGACCATTAAATAAAGGGGTGCGCTTAGATTCTTTAATACGTAACTGGCCTGGCAAAGCCATATCTGCTGTTAACACAAAGATATTCCAGCCACCAAAATCTTCTTTAAGATGTTGGCCGAACTGAAGCAAAAACTCTACAAACTTTGGATCCTGCTCTTCTTGAGCTTGCAGTTTTTTCAAAGACTCACGGCTTGAACGCTTAGCACTTTGACGACCTGTTTCTAAGTTCAACTCAAAACGGTTATCAGGTTCGTCATCGTAATTAGCATCTTCACTAGAAGCGCGATCCTGACCACGTCCACCTTTAATTACCAAGCGCTCGCCATAAGGAGGATTTAATAACATTACACCCTCGCTGAGATTACCTGGGGCTTTGGCTGCCAAAGCATCAACTTGACGCACTACCGGCTGATCGGGCAATTGGGCTCTTTGCCAATTGCCTTTGAACATCGACACCAATTTCTCGTTGATATCGCCACCGGATATTTTCAGAGCATCGACATTTGGGTATTGCTTACGCTTTTCCAACATCAAAGCAAGTGCCGCTTCTTTCAAATCTACCCAGCGTTTTTGCTCAGCAGCTTCATTAAATGGCTTAAGTCTCTGAAACCCAAAGCCATGAGCGGAAGTCACCAAGGGGCGATAAGCTAATCGACTTGGCTTGGCATCATCGCCATACATGCCCGCACGAATAGCGCCCGGCGGAACACCTAGTGCTGTCTGCGCAGCCTCAATTAAGAAGGTGCCGCTACCGCACATAGGATCAAATAAAGCTTGCCCTGGTTTCCAAGAGGTAATCGACAAGATACCAGCGGCTAAATTTTCCTTCAGAGGTGCATCACCCTTTTCATCACGCCAGCCCCGCTTGAACAATGCTTCACCCGAAGTATCTAAATAAATTGTGATTTGATTAGCTGTTAAATGGGCCTGCACTCGCACATCCGGAAAGGCAGTGTCGATACTGGGGCGATCACCAGTCACATCGCGCAAACGATCAACGATGGCGTCTTTAATTTTGAGGGTTGCAAAATTTAAGCTCTTTAATGGGGAGCGATGCGCTGTCACATCCACTCGTAAAGTTTGCTTTGAACTAAACCACTCCTCCCAGGCCAAGCCGCTCGCCAATTTATATAAGTCCTCTTCTTGCCTATAAGGCGCTTGGGCCATTTGTAATAACACCCGACTCGCAATGCGGGAATGCAAGTTCAGCGCCATTGCAGCGGAAATCGGTGCAGCAAGACCAACACCACCCGTAGGGCTAGTTGGCGTAGGATCAATTACCCATGCCCCCAAGGCCTTACATTCTGGGCGTCCAGCAATCTCTGCTAGCTCCTGGGCAAGCGGTACTTCCAAACCGCCTGGACAAACAACAAAAAATCTCATGAGGCTAACAGTCTTTAAATGGGGGGATTAAAAAAATAAAACAGTATTAAAAAGCTGGTCTTAAGGCTTAAACAACACCAGGGCAACAATAATGACCAATAAGATCACTGGGACTTCATTAAACCAACGAAACCAAACGCCAGATCGTTTATTGATGCCTGCACGAAACTTCTTGAGCAAACTTAAACAGGCATGGTGATACCCAATCACCAAAATCACAAAGAATAATTTGGCATGCATCCAAATATCGCCAGCACCAATGCCAAAGTAAAGCCATAGCGTCAGACCTAGCAGTACCGCTGGCACAGCCAAGATTGTCATAAAGCGGAAGAGGCGATCAGCCATACCCAAAAGACGAGCATATGCCTCAGAGTTTTTCTCTTCAGCCAAGTTCACAAAAATTCTGGGCAGGTAAAACAAACCGGCGAACCAAGAGGTAATGAATACGATGTGAAAGGTTTTTACCCAGAGGTAGGCGTTGCTCATATGTAGTTTGCTCTATTTATTTTTTTACTTTAAGTCCGAATCTCGCCATGGCCCATGACCACATACTTCAATGAGGTCAAACCATCCAGGCCAACAGGGCCGCGGGCATGCAATTTGTCATTAGAGATGCCGATTTCAGCCCCTAAGCCATATTCAAAGCCATCTGCAAAGCGAGTGCTGGCATTGACCATCACACTGGCGCTATCCACTTCACGCAAGAAGCGATCGGCCTGCGCTTTGTTATTAGTAATAATGGCATCCGTATGTTTGCTGCCATATTGCTCAATATGATTCATGGCTTCATCAATATTAGCCACTGTCTTAATAGATAAGATGGGAGCCAAGTACTCAGTTTGCCAATCCTCTTCTTTGGCATCGACCAGCTTCTGAAAGCCATTTGCTTCAAGGATTTTGCGAGTCAAGACATCAACCCGTAACTCCACACCTTTATCTTGATAAATTTTGCAAAGCGTTGGCAAGACTTTCTGTGCAATATCTTGATTAACCAACAAGGTTTCCATCGCATTGCAAGGCGCATAGCGTTGAGTCTTGGCGTTATCACATACCTTCACTGCCATTGCTATGTCCGCATCAGCATCTATATAAGTATGACAAATTCCGTCCAAGTGCTTAATCATTGGTACACGCGCTTCAGCCATAAGACGGGCAATCAAACTCTTACCACCACGAGGCACGATCACATCAATATATTGGGTCATAGTGATCATCTCGCCGACGGCGCTACGATCGGTAGTAGTCACCACTTGCACAGCATCTTTAGGTAAGCCAGCAGCAGCCAGACCCTCTTGAATAATCTGGGCTAATAAAGTATTGGAATCAATTGCTTCGGAACCGCCACGCAAGATCACCGCATTGCCTGACTTTAAGCACAAAGCAGCTGCATCAATAGTGACGTTAGGACGAGATTCATAAATGATGCCAATCACACCCAAAGGCACGCGCATCTGACCC
This sequence comes from Polynucleobacter sp. JS-JIR-II-c23, assembly GCF_035011225.1. Classification (NCBI taxonomy): domain Bacteria; kingdom Pseudomonadati; phylum Pseudomonadota; class Betaproteobacteria; order Burkholderiales; family Burkholderiaceae; genus Polynucleobacter; species Polynucleobacter sp. JS-JIR-II-c23. The sequence continues at coordinate 1,891,612 of NZ_JAYGQT010000001.1, forward strand.
AACTCAATGCCGGAAGCCTGCTTTTGTAAAGCGGAAATTTTGCCAATCGGATCATCCAAAGAAACAATTTGCTCTAAACCCAAAGCCATGGTTTCAATCGTTTTAGGAGTCATAGTTAGGCGATCAACAAAAGCAGGATCTTGTCCATTGCCTTTTGCGCGCTCTACATCCACTTGATTAATCTTCTGAATTTCAGCGGCCTGCTGACGAACTACCTTAGCAATATGCAATAAAGCCTGATTCTTTTGCTCGCTTGATGCACGCGCCATCGCACGCGAAGCCGCACGCGCTCGCATCCCAATGTCTTGCATCATTTCTTGAATGGATGAACTCATTTCTTAATCTCTTATTTCTTAACGGAGTAAATTTCCAACTAAACGCAAACCATCCCAAGGATCGGCAGGTAATTCAGCCGCATGCAAACCTTTTACTTGGCGATCCAATCCTGCCGCAACCTGCATCGCTCTTCGTAGCTTGAGGGGCTGAACCCTTCTCAATGCTGCTGGGTATAAACGCTCTTTATTTCCCCAAATTCGGTTGGCCCGCATCAAGTTCTGTACTGATTCGCCAGCATCGCTTGCAGCCTTCAATTTAGATAGTATCCGAAGCTCTTCAGTTACGCTCCATAGAATCAATACCAGCGGCTCACCCTCACCTTTGAGGCCATCCAGCATGCGATTGAGCCTAGCTAGGTCACCGGCTAGCATTGACTCAGTCAATTCAAAGACGTTATAGCGCGCCACCTTCAAAATGGATGAGCGAATTTGCTCCTCAGTCAATTTTCCTACGGGGTATAACAACCCCAACTTCAAAATTTCTTGATGAGCAGCGATGAGATTGCCTTCTACCTGATCAGCAATAAATTCAAGTGCGCGCTGACCTTCTGGACCCGGCTCTACTTCTTGATTTTGGCGCTTAAGTCGTCCAGCGATCCACTGCGGCAAATGACTGCGATCCAAAGAATCAATCTGAATTGCCATGCCAGCATCATCTAAAGCACTGAACCACGCAGAAGTCTTAGTCTTGCCATCCAGACGAGGCAACACAATACAGACAACAGTGTCTGGACCATCTGATCCCATAGGCTGTGCAGCAATTTGAGATGCGAACTGTTTAAGAGCGTCAGCGCCATCGCGCCCAGGCTTACCAGTCGGAATGCGTAGTTCGACCCAACGCTTATCGCCAAATAAAGACATGGTCTGACCAGCACTCAGAAGAGCGCTCCAATCAAATCCACGCTCTTGCAATAAGACTTCGCGTTCAGTGAAGTTTTGTTTCTTGGCAGCGGCCCGCAATTGATCCATTGCTTCCATCATCAATAGCGGCTCATCGCCACTAAAGATATAGAGTGGCAACATTGCACCACCAGAACTCAAAGACTTGAGGTGCACCTGCAAGGCATCAACTTTAACCATGCCTTAATCTGCCTCTAAAAAGCTCTTGATTGCGGGGCTTTTGCAGCCGCTGCAACGCGACGTAAGATCTGAATAGCCAGGTCCTTACGCATCAGAGTTAAAAACTGTTGAATCTGTACATCGGTAGCCAACACAGTAGAGACAGTGAAGTCCATATCGCGCGTCATGTAAATCTCTGCCTCAGGTACGATTTCTGCTCCAGCCAAATCGAAAGCCCTAAAACCAACACGGATATTGAGTCGATATGCAGATACCTGACCATTGGAGTTGTAAGCCAAAATCTCACGACCATTGATGTCATTGGTAATTTCCAAGATGAGATCTGCATCTTTAGGATTGATAGCAACCTTCGCATCCGTGCCCGTCAGAATCGCCGTCTGCAAGTCCGCCCTGAGAGGTGGAGATGGATTGCCGGTAATGGCAATCACCTTAAACGGCAAATCCACCATGCCTCGCAAGCGATAGCCACAAGCGATCAATCCACTGAATGGAGCAGTAGCAATTAAGCCCAGCATTGCACGACGAAGGGAATTTACGCTCATGTCTCTTTTTCTATTTAAGCAACAATATTGACCAAACGTCCAGGCACCACAATTACCTTTTTCGGTGAATTGCCATTCAATGCTTTTTGAGCAGCCTCACTTTGTAAAGCCAATGACTCAACTTGCTCTTTACTTGCGTCTGCTGGCACCTTAATATCACCACGCAACTTGCCATTAATCTGAAGCATCAAAGTCAACTCGGTCTGCACCAATGCCGCCTCATCTACCGCAGGCCATGGAGCATCAAGTAAAGGCCCGTAAGTCTTTGTATAACCAAGATCTTTCCACAACACATGGGTCATGTGTGGAACTACTGGATAGAGAACGCGCAATAAGATGCTCAGACATTCACGCAATACTGGCGCACTGATAGCGGCGTTCTGGTCCAACTTGATAGGCTCAAGAATATTGAGCATCTTCATCGCAGCAGAAACCACCGTGTTGTATTGACGACGTTGATAGTCAAAATTAGCTTGCTTCAAAATCGTATGCACTTCTCGGCGCAGTTCTTTTTCAGCATCACTCAAGTTGCTAGGCAAGCTATCAGAAGCGTCACGCAATGCGCCAGCTTGACTGCTGGAATACATCCAGACCCGACGTAAGAAACGAGAGGCACCATCTACACCTGCACCAGACCACTCTAACTGTTGCTCAGGAGGAGCGGCAAACATCACAAATAGACGCGCAGTATCAGCGCCATGCTGATCTATCAGAGCCTGGGGATCAACACCATTGTTCTTGCTCTTAGACATCTTCTCAACACCACCAATAATTACGGGCGTATTGGAAGTGTCACCTATTAACTTAGCGCCTTGCGGACGACCCTTTTCATCAAGGTCTAATTCCACATCCAAGGGATTAAGCCAAGTCTTTTTTCCCGAAGCATCTTCAGAATAGTAAGTCTCATTCAAGACCATGCCCTGAGTAAGTAAATTCTGGAAGGGCTCATCAAAGGTTATGAGATTGAGGTCGCGCATGACCTTAGTCCAGAAGCGCGCATAGAGTAAATGCAAAATCGCATGCTCTATACCGCCAATGTACTGATCCATTGGCATCCAATATTCATTGCGCTCATCAACCATGGTCTTAGCATCAGGTCCGGTATAGCGCATGAAATACCAAGAGGAATCTACAAAGGTATCCATAGTGTCAGTTTCACGTCGCGCAGGCTTGCCACACTTCGGACACTTCACATTCAAGAAGTCAGCACGCTTATTGAGTGGATTACCGCTGCCATCAGGTACGCAATCTTCCGGCAATACTACTGGCAGGTCTGCCTCAGGTACAGGCACAGCACCACAACCAGGATTGCTGTCATCGCCACAATGAATGATCGGAATCGGCGTACCCCAATAGCGCTGACGAGAAATACCCCAATCACGCAATCGATAGGTAGTCTTGATTTCGCCAATGCCGAGCTTTTCAAATTCTTTCGCAACAGCGCTCACCGCCTCTTCATGGGATAAGCCATCAAACTGAGCGCTGTTAAAACAAACTACACCTTCTTTTTGGGCATACCAATCTTCCCAGCGAGTGGCATTAAACATTGGCGACTCGCCTTTGAGGGCAATTACTTGCTTAATTGGCAACTCATACTTCAGCGCAAAAGCAAAGTCACGTTCATCGTGAGCCGGCACACCCATGACTGCACCATCGCCATAAGACATTAATACATAATTACCAACCCAGACGGGTACTGGCTCATGAGTTAAAGGATGTGTGACATATAAGCCAGTAAACATCCCCTCTTTTTCTTGAGTAGCTAAATCCGCCTCGATCACGCTACCTGTTTTGCATTTCTCAATAAATGCAGCAAGCTTTGGATTGTCAGCGGCTGCCTTAGTAGCCAATGGATGCTCTGCTGCCACTGCACAGAAGGTAACACCCATGATGGTATCTGCGCGCGTAGTGAACACATACAAAAGACCGTCTTGAATAAAGTTACCGTGCTCATCAGCAATGTCATGCTTAAAAGCAAAACGCACGCCACGGCTTTTACCGATCCAGTTTTGCTGCATGGTCTTGACGCGCTCAGGCCAGCCCAAGCCATCTAAACCAGAAAGCAATGGTTCTGCATAAGCAGTGATATTGAAGTAATAACCAGGGATCTCGCGCTTCTCTACTAAAGCGCCAGAGCGCCAACCACGACCATCAATCACTTGCTCATTTGCTAAAACAGTTTGATCAATTGGATCCCAATTCACCACTTGCGTTTTGCGATAGGCGATACCTTTTTCGAGCATCTTTAAAAAGAGCCACTGATTCCAACGATAGTAGTCAGGACTACAGGTAGCCACTTCACGTGACCAATCGATCGCTAAACCCATCGCAGCCATTTGCTTTTTCATATAAGCAATGTTGTCGTAGGTCCATTTAGCGGGAGGGACTTTATTCTGAATAGCTGCATTTTCTGCAGGCATGCCAAAGGCATCCCAACCCATAGGCATGAGGACGTTATAGCCCTGCATGCGGAGCTGACGTGCCATCACATCGTTAATGGTGTAGTTGCGTACGTGCCCCATGTGGAGCTTGCCAGATGGATAAGGCAACATTGAGCAGGCGTAGTACTTTGGTTTCTGCTTACCCTGCGCATCAACTGCGTTCTCGGCTACTTGATAGACTTGCGCACTTTCCCAATCAGCTTGCGCTGCCGCTTCAATACTGCGGTAGTCGTAATCCTTGCTCATTCTTCGACAACTCTTTTCTTCTATTTTTGATTGATTGACTAATTATTTACGTAAGCCGAGAACATCTTGCATATCGAATAAACCAGCACTTTGGTTTTGCAAGAAACGGGCTGCACGCAATGAACCTTGCGCATAGGACTGACGACTTGAAGATTTATGACTAATCTCAATACGTTCGCCATCACCTGCAAATAAGACAGTATGGTCACCAACAATATCGCCACCACGAATCGTTGCAAAACCAATTGAGCCTTCTTTGCGCTCACCCGTATGACCTTCACGGGCATACACAGCAACGTCATCGAGCTTTTCACCTAAAGCATCCGCAATCACTTCACCCATCTTGAGTGCAGTACCAGAAGGAGCATCCACCTTATGCTTATGATGAGCCTCAATAATCTCAATGTCATAACCTTGATTGAGCATTTTTGCAGCGATCTCCAGCAACTTAAAAGTCGCATTCACACCCACACTCATATTTGGCGCAAAAACGATCGCTAACTTTGCAGACGCTGTTTTCAAGCTCGCAATTTGATCGGTAGTTAGGCCTGTTGTACCGATAATCATTTTGGTGCCGGTCTTTTCGGCAACAGCCAAATGGGCCATGGTGCCCTCAGGCCTGGTGAAGTCGATTAAGAATTGTGCATTAGCTAAAACCTGGGCAACATCAGAGGAAATCAGTACGCCAGTTTTTTTGCCCAAAAAGGCGCCAGCGTCTTCACCCAACTGTGGGCAAGCATTATGCTCAAGCGCACCAACCAACTGTGCATCAGTTGTATTGAGAACGGTCTCAATCAACATCTTACCCATACGCCCTGTTGCGCCTGCTATTGCAATCTTCATCATTTTTCTTCGCTTCTGATTAAAAGTTGCTGAAGAAACTCACTTCAGCATCAACACATAAGTAATTTTTACTTGGCTTCACTAGCCTGCGGAACATTAAGAGCGCCAGGCCCTAATGGCTCAGGCTGAACATTTGGATCCTTTTTAGAAAAACTAAAATAGTCCCAGAATGAACTGCTAGTATTAGCTGGCGGTATGGCTACACCAGCCGCTAAATTATCCGTTTTACTTGGCACCATGAGTTCAGGCTGCTGCAATGGTGGGGTAACAGGTGGCTTATTGGTGCCCGTGATGACTTCCCAGAACGAACGCTTGGTTTTGGCGTAGTTATCAATCTCGGCAACCATCTCAACTTCTGTAGGCAAAGCATCACCTTCAAACTTCACCACTTTGTCGCCATCAAAGAACACTGTGACATGACGATCTTTGCCCATGACCTGACCAGCGCGCTTAAATTCAAAAATATAGTCCCAGCGATTTGCGTGGAAGTAACTTGCTAATAATGGTGTGCCTAAAATTTGACGCACCTGCTCACGCGTCATGCCTAACTGCAACTTAGCGTACTGCTCGCTAGAAATGAAGTTGCCTTGCACAACATCGGGGACATAAGGTCTAAAAATCTTATTCATCCAAGCGCGTTGAGTTTCATCAACTGCGGTAGAGCATCCAGTTACCCCCAGCAAACCAAACAAGGCAAGAGCGATTATTCCCAATCGGATTGGTGAATAAGCACCCTTCAGAATCGGGTTCAAAAGACGGGTAAAAAGTTCAAGGCAATTTTGCATGGCTGGCCGTATCATTAAGACATTGATTTTAGCTCCCAATGCCATAAATATGACCCAAAACCCTAGCCCTGAAGATTTACGCGATATTGGCCTAAAAGCTACCGGTCCAAGGATGAAAATCCTCGATTTTTTTCATCAAAACGGTGGCACGCACTTTAGCGCTGAAGATGTCTTTATGGCCTTGGCCAAAGAAGATAAAGAGATCGGTTTAGCAACGGTTTACCGGGTGCTGACTCAGTTTGAGCGGGCTGGCCTCCTATTGCGAAGCCATTTTGAATCCAGTAAAGGCGATAGCAGGGCTATCTATGAACTCAATGAGGGCCAGCACCATGATCACCTGGTGTGCATTGATTGCGGCCATGTTGAGGAGTTTGTTGACGAAGCTATTGAAAAAAGGCAGCGTGATATTGCCAAAAACCTCGGCTTTAAGCTCCAAGAGCATGCTTTGGCCATGTATGGTCACTGTCTAAAGAAAAATTGCCGCAACAAACAAGCTAAATAAAACAGTCAAAATAAGCCGTTTTCAGCACTGTGGAAGCAAAAAAGACCTCAAATTGAGGTCTTTTTTACATAATTAAGCCTAAAAGTACGATTTAAGCGTTTTTTAGCAACTTTTAGGTGCTCTTAGCTATTTTTTCTTACTTTACAGCCATTAATGCTTCTGCAGCATTCAGCATCTGCACTGAATAACCCCATTCGTTGTCATACCAAGCCAATACCTTCACCAGCTTGCCATCTGCAGAGACGCGAGTTTGGGAGGCGTCATAAATACTTGGGCGTGGGTCATGGTTAAAGTCGATAGACACCAAGGGCAATGTATTGAAGCCCAAAATACCTTTGAGCTCTCCCTCGCTAGCGGTCTTGAGAATGGCATTCACCTCATCGACGCTGGTGGCACGACTTGCAGCAAAAGTCAGATCCACAACGGAAACATTAATGACTGGTACACGCATCGCGAAGCCATCAAAACGACCTGCCAACGCCGGCAAAACCAAACCAACTGCCTTAGCAGCACCCGTCTTCGTTGGGATCATGCTGGTAACAGCAGAACGCGCACGACGCATATCCTTGTGATACACATCTGTTAACACTTGGTCATTAGTAAATGCATGAATAGTAGTCATCAAACCAGATTCAATGCCAATCTTTTCTAAGAGCGGTTTAACTAATGGAGCCAAACAGTTTGTTGTGCAACTGGCATTAGATACAACCACATGGCTTGGCTTCAGCACATTTTGGTTTACGCCGTAAACGATTGTTGCGTCTACATCTTTTTCACCAGGAGCAGAAATCAAAACTTTCTTCGCACCCTGCTCGATATGGATCATGGCTTTTTCTTTTGAAGTGAACTTACCAGTACATTCCAAAACTAAATCAACGCCCAAATCGCCCCATGGAGTTTCTGCAGGATTACGTGTGCAGAACATTTTGATGCGATCGCCATTAACTACCATGCAATCACCATCAACAGATACATCCGCTGGGAAGCGGCCATGAGCAGAGTCATACTTTGTAAGGTGGGCATTAATAGCAATATCACCCATTGCATTAATTGCGACGATCTTGATATCACGACGTGGCTTGCCGTTTACTTGATCTTCATACAAGGCACGTAATACCATGCGTCCAATACGCCCATAACCATTAATTGCGACACGAATTGTCATTTATTTCCCCTTACTAATATTGAATTTACTTTGTACTGTGATTTATTTCTTTGCGACGCATTGTTTAACTGTCTTCGCAATCTGATCAACCGTTAAACCAAAATATTCATACAACAATGGTGCGGGCGCTGATTCGCCAAAGGTATCTACACCATGAACTGCTGCGCAACCATACTTCCACCAGAAGTCACTCACGCCCGCTTCAACTGCAATGCGCGGAGTATTCGCAGGCAATACTTTTGCTTTGTAGGCAGCATCTTGTTGATCAAAGACAGTGGTTGATGGAATTGAAACCACTCGAATACCCAAACCTTCTTTTTCTAACTGCTGTGCAGTTTGTAATGCAAGTGCAATTTCAGAACCAGTCGCAATAATGACCGCATCAATCTTCCCAGAAGGATCACGCAAAACATAACCGCCGCGTGCGATTTCTTTAATTTGTGCAGGAGTACGAGATACAAATGGACAATTCTGACGACTAAAGATCAGGGCGCTAGGTCCATTTTTACGTTCAATGGCTGAGCCCCAGGCTACAGCGCTCTCCGTGGTGTCACAAGGACGCCAAACCATCAGGTTCGGTATGAGACGCAAACTAGCTACATGCTCCACAGACTGATGGGTTGGACCATCCTCACCCAAGCCAATTGAGTCGTGGGTAAAGACAAAAATACTCCGCAATTTCATCAAGGCAGCCATACGCAAAGCGTTACGACTGTAATCGGAGAATGTTAAGAATGTGCCGCCAAATGGGATGTAACCACCGTGTAAGGCAATGCCGTTCATGATGGCGCTCATACCAAATTCACGAACGCCGTAATTAATATGGTTACCCCATTGATCCCCGCGCACAGGTTTGCATGAAGACCAATTAGTGAGGTTAGATCCTGTTAAGTCGGCAGAGCCTCCCATGAATTCTGGCAAGGCAGGCGCCAAAGCTTCGATCGCGTTCTGACTTGCTTTACGAGTCGCAATGGTTTCTGCTTTAGTTTGGCAAGTTTTTAAGTACGCATTCAATATAGATGAAAAATCTTTAGATAAATCACCCGCCATACGACGTTGCAATTCAGCAGCAAGCTCTGGAAATTTGTTTTTGTATTTCTGAAATTCTTTATTCCACTCATGCTCAGCTGCTTGACCACGCTTTTTAAAATCCCATGCCGCATAAATATCTTTCGGAATTTCAAATGGCGCGTACGGCCAATTCAATGCAACACGAGTAGCTGCAATTTCTGTCGCTCCCAATGGGGAGCCGTGTACCTTGTCACTACCCGCCATATTTGGTGAGCCTTGGCCAATCGCGGTCTTGCAGCAGATCAGGGTTGGCTTATCACTCTTTTTAGCCTTGGCAATCGCGGCAGATACGGCTTCTGCATCATGCCCGTCAACAGCACGAATCACATTCCAACCATAAGCCTCAAAACGCTTAGGGGTATCTTCGTTAAACCAAGAAACGACTTTGCCATCAATCGAGATGCCGTTGTCATCCCATAATGCAATAAGCTTATTGAGTTTGAGTGTGCCAGCCAAAGAACATACTTCATGGCTAATGCCCTCCATCAAACAGCCATCGCCTAAAAATACATAGGTGAAGTGATTAACAATATTAAAGCCAGGGCGATTAAATTCTTCTGCCAATAATTTTTCAGCAAGCGCCATGCCCACTGCATTCGAAATTCCTTGACCCAATGGACCAGTAGTTGTTTCTACGCCAGGAGTAATTCCATACTCAGGATGTCCTGGAGTTTTGCTATGCAATTGACGGAAATTTTTCAACTCTTCAATCGGCAAGTCGTAACCGGAAAGATGCAAGAGTGAATACAACAACATAGATCCGTGGCCATTAGATAAAACAAAACGATCGCGATCAATCCAATGGGGATCTGTTGGGTTATGTTTTAAATGTTCATTCCAAAGACCAACAGCAATATCTGCCATACCCATTGGCATGCCAGGGTGACCTGAGTTTGCCTGCTGTACTGCATCCATGGATAAGGCGCGAATGGCATTGGCCATACGAATTTGAAGATTTGACATCGTAAAAGTGGTCTCTGGAAAATTAATTGGCTATATTTCAGTAATGCCTCAATTTTATCTTCCCGGACCATGGGAATCCCAAAAGCCAACCGCCCTCTCCCCAGAGGTTGCCCACCATTTGCGCGTGAGACGTGTCCAAACCGGGGAATTCTTCCCCGTATTTGATGGAAAGGGGCAAGTTGCCAAGGGTGAGCTCCTCTCTTTGAGTGGGAAAACGGGTCAAGTCCAGCTAACGGATATCCGCACCGACACCCATCGCGAGACAACTTATGCCATTACTTTGGCCCAGGGATTGGCTGGTGGGGACAAAATGGACTGGATTGTTGAAAAAGCAGTAGAAACTGGCGCCCAAAATATTGCCCCGATGCAATGTGAACGCTCCATCCTCAAGCTTACCCGCTCCAGCGACCTAGAGCGTGCCCAAAAAAGGCTTGCCCACTGGGAAGGGATCATTCAAGCAGCTTGTGAGCAATGCGATCGCACTGTCCTTGCCAGCCTAGAACCCATTCAAACGTTTGAAGCGTATTTAAAGGCGAGCGGTAAACCCGCGCTTAAGTTATTACTGAGTCCTGATGCCACCAAAAGCCTGTATTCGGTGTTAATTGAAAATGATCCCCAAGATATCGTCTTAATGATCGGCCCTGAAGGAGGTCATTCACCTGAAGAAGAGGCACAAGCGCAAGCAGCAGGCTATCAATTAGTTTCACTGGGGGAGCGGGTACTCAGAACAGAAACAGCGGGTGTAGTGGCTATTACAGCCGTACACAGCATATGGAATCCTGAAATGCAAAATCGCCTCAAATAGAGGCGATTTATAAGGCTTGCAGGACTTTAGCGGTTAAGCAAAAGAATAGAAGACGCGGTATGGAGTGCGGCGCTCGGCCCAGAAATCAACGGCATCGCGGAAAACATCTAACAGCGTTTCACGAGCTTCTTTGTCAAACTTCTGAGTGCAAGGCAGTCCTTCGAGCACCACTACAAATCCAGGCTGTGGACCAGACTTATCTACGGTAGTCGTCAAAGCATCTAACAAAGGATCGTAATTTTTTGCCTGCTGCTTAGTAAATGAGTAAGCAATGGCAATCGATTCCAAAACCTCACCTTTAGTCATTGCATTTGCGCAATTGGCATAAATGAAGTGTTGACCCAATTCAGTTGCCGCTTCCTGCAAATCAGGAGTGCGGAAAGCGCGAATGGATTGAACGATATTAGGGCGCACACTGCGCAACATTGCCGGCGGTCCGGCATCGCGAACGGCCAAAGCGGCACGCCAAGAAGCTGTCACTTTTTTCCCCGAAACTTGATTTGCTGCATAGGTTTGTAAACGAGATAAACCGCCTTCAGCATAAATGTTGGCAGCGGATGATTCGGTTTCCAGTCGATCATTGCTATCCCAACTTTCAGCACGGCTATGTTCATCGAAGCTGGCTGTATTGCTGTTTTCAGAGCGATTATTCATGATGGGTGCTAGGTTACCCGTAACACGCCATCAAATCAAGCCCAAATACAGTGCATTTTATGTAAAGCACTGATTTATATAGAAATAATTTATGTAAGTTATTACTAACTTACATAAATTACCAATTCTTAAGAAATACCTCTGGCGTTACTTGCTGCCTCTACAACCGCCAAAGTTGTCACATTCACAATACGGCGCACAGTTGCGGCCGGAGTGAGGATGTGAATTGGCTTAGCAACACCCAGCAACAACGGGCCGATTGCAATGCCATTGCCTGCTGCTGTTTTTAGCAAGTTGTAAGAAATATTGGCAGCATCGATATTTGGCAGAACCAATAGATTGGCATCGCCCTTCAGTGAAGATGAAGATACTGCACCTTCACGAATGCTGGCATCTAAAGCGCTATCGCCATGCATCTCTCCATCAACCTCTAGAGTTGGATCTGCCTTTTGGAGCAATGCCAACACTTCACGCATCTTGACTGCGGAAGGTGCGTTGCTGGAGCCAAAATTCGAATGAGACAGCAAGGCAACTTTAGGAGCTAGCCCTAGCTTTCTCATTTCACTTGCGGCCATGAGAGTGAGATCTGCTAATTGTTCAGCAGTAGGATCAAGATTGATATGGGTGTCCACTAAAAATACTTGGCGACCCGGTAGGATCAAACCTGACATCGCACCATAAACATTCGCGCCAGGCTCATGTCCGATCACTTCATCAACATACTTCAAATGGGTGGCGATATTGCCAACCGTCCCAGAAATCATGCCATCAGCCATGCCTTTTTGAATCAACAGACTTCCAATCAAGCTATTGCGACGACGCACTTCCAACTTAGCAAACGACTGAGTTACGCCCTTGCGCTCTGTGAGTGCAAGGTAGGTTTGCCAGAAATCACGGAAGCGTGAATCATTCTCTGGATTCACAATCTCAAAGTCATCTCCCGCCTTCATGCGTAGGCCAAACTTCTCGATACGATGTTCGATCACCGCTGGGCGACCAATCAGAATTGGGGTAGCAAGATGCTCATCAATGATGATCTGCACTGCACGCAATACACGCTCATCTTCACCCTCGGCGAACACAATACGTTTTTGATTTGCTGGTACACGTTTAGCAATGCTAAAGAGTGGCTTCATCAAAGTACCTGAGTGGTACACGAATTGCTGCAACTGATTGCGATAGGCATCGAAATCTTTAATCGGACGTGAAGCTACGCCATCATCCATAGCTGCCTTAGCAACTGCCGGGGCAATCACCGTGATCAAGCGGGGGTCAAATGGCTTCGGAATCAAATACTCTGGACCAAAGGATAAGTTATCCAGGCCGTAAACAGACGCAACCACTTCGCTCTGCTCTGCTTGAGCCAATTCCGCTACAGCCTTGACCGCTGCGACTTCCATGCCACGGGTAATCGTTGTTGCACCCACATCTAATGCACCGCGAAAGATGAACGGGAAACACAAAACGTTATTCACTTGGTTCGGATAATCAGTACGGCCTGTTGCCATCACTGCATCTGGACGAACCGCTTTTACTTCTTCAGGCAAGATTTCTGGGGTTGGGTTTGCTAAGGCATAGACCAATGGCTTCGGTGCCATCTTCTTCACCATGTCTTGCTTAAGCACACCGCCAGCAGAAAGACCTAAGAAAATATCTGCACCTTCAATCGCTTGATCAAGCGTGCGCAGATCCGTCTCTTGGCAGAATGGCTCCTTCTCAGGATCCATCAACTCTTTACGGCCCTTGTATGCAACTCCAGCCAAGTCAGTAACCCAAATATTTTTACGCTGAATACCTAAATCAACTAATAGATCTAAACAGGCCAAGGCAGCAGCACCCGCTCCAGAAGTAACGAGCTTTACTTCCTCTACTTTTTTACCAACTACCTTCAAACCATTGATGATGGCGGCTGCAACCACAATCGCTGTGCCGTGTTGATCATCGTGAAAGACCGGAATCTTCATGCGCGCTTGCAACTTACGCTCGACCACAAAACAATCGGGCGCTTTAATGTCTTCTAAATTGATACCGCCAAACGTTGGCTCTAGTGCCGCAATAATTTCTACTAACTTATCGGGATCGTTTTCATTAACTTCGATATCGAAAACGTCAATGCCAGCAAACTTCTTAAAAAGAACTGCTTTACCTTCCATCACTGGCTTACTTGCCAGCGGTCCAATATTTCCCAAACCTAAAACAGCAGTGCCGTTGGTAATGACGCCAACTAAATTTCCACGGGCGGTGTACTTGAATGCATTTGCCGGATCTTTAACAATTTCTTCGCAAGGCGCTGCAACACCAGGCGTGTATGCAAGGGCTAAGTCTCGTTGATTGGTTAATTGTTTTGTTGGGGCAATTTCAATTTTTCCCGGAGTCGGAAACTCGTGGTACTGAAGCGCTGCCTCTCTTAAGGCTGCAATTTGTTGCTCTTTATTATTTTCTTTGCTCATCCACTAACTCGCTAAGTTCTGTCTTATCTTCATTTATCTAAGACTTATAAGACTTCAATTCTATTCCTCTCGGACATTCACCTCATAACCACCATAAAATGGGGTATGTCTTCTCGCTCTACCCCCCTAGGTGAATTTGACCTCATTGAACGTTTTTTCAAAACGGGTGCGGATGCATTGCGCACCAATGTGGATCAAGGCATTACCTTAGGCATTGGAGATGACTGCGCCCTGTTAAAACGGCCAACCAATGAAGAAATAGCTATTACCAGCGATATGTTGGTTGAAGGTAGGCACTTTTTTGCAGACGCCGATCCTGCGCTATTGGCGCGCAAAGCCCTAGCAGTCAACCTTTCAGACCTGGCGGCTATGGGGGCAAAACCTCTGGGATTTACCTTGGCAATTGCCCTGCCAGCATTAGATGAGGCCTGGCTAGAAGCTTTTTCTAAGGGGCTGTTTGCCATTGCCAAGGAGCATTCCTGCCCACTTATTGGCGGCGATACCACCGCCGGCCCCCTCACCATCTCTATTACCGCCTTTGGCAGCATCCCTGTCGGCAAAGCCATTCGGAGATCAGGCGCAAAGGTGGGTGATGATATTTGGGTTTCAGGAATGGTTGGTGATGCGCGACTTACTCTTGCTGCACTGCGTCATGAAATAAATCTATCTAGCGAAGATTTGCAACAGATCGAACACCGCATGCATCAACCCACCCCTAGGGTTGAATTAGGCGTTTACTTAAGAGATGCAGCAAGTGCAGCTTTAGATGTATCCGATGGCTTACTCGGTGACTTACGTCACATATTGAAGCAGTCAAAAGTTGATGCACAAATTCAGTTGGATCAATTACCAAAATCGAGCGTCTTGAAAAAACAAGAATCTTCTATTCAGAATTTATTTGCCGCATGTGGTGGCGATGACTATGAACTTTGCTTTACCGCACCATCAAGCCAGCAAGAAAAAATACAAGGGATTAGTAAGTCGCTTAACCTGCCACTAACACTCATTGGAAAAATACTTCCGAAAAAAGATGGTCAAGCAAGAGTATATTTACTGGACGCATCAGGAGCACTCCTGAGTGATTCACAAGCAGCCCCTTTCCTCAACTCATTTGACCACTTTGCCTGATGACTAATATTGAGCATTCCGCAGAAGTGAAACCAAATTTCAAATGGGTTTTTCAAACCGCTAGTCGAACTATTGCCTTTGGCTTTGGTAGTGGGCTAAGCCCTGTAGCTCCAGGTACTGCCGGCACGCTCTGGGCGTGGGCTGTATTCCTGCTAGGTGAATACTTTTTCAGTACAGCAGACTTTCTCTGGATTATTAGCGGCGGTATTTTGCTTGGCTGCTGGATCTGTGGCCATGTCAGCGAAGAGCTTGGGAAAAAAGATTTTGGCGGCATTGTTTGGGATGAAATTGTCGCGTTCTGGCTGGTGCTTATCTTCATCATGCCAGCTAATGTTTGGATGCAGTTGATTGCTTTTGCGCTATTTCGATTTTTTGATGCAATCAAACCAGGCCCTATTGGCATGATTGATCGTCACTTTAAAAATACAGCAAGTGATAGCGCGCAGCGATCAAGCTTCTTGAAAATTATTTGGCGAGGATTTGGAATTGTGGTGGATGATCTTGCCGCTGCATTTTGTACACTGCTCGCAGTAGCCTTAATACAGTTTCTCATTAGATAATGAATTCAACTGATCTCACCAAAACCTTAGCCGAGATTTTGCTCTCTAGAAACTGGACAGTATCCCTAGCCGAGTCTTGTACTGGTGGCCTTGTATCCGCTACCCTGACTGAACTTGCGGGCTCAAGCGAGTGGTTCGAACGTGGCTACATCACTTACAGCAATGAAGCGAAAACGGAGTGCCTGGATGTCCCAGCCCAGTTCATTGAGTCCCATGGGGCTGTTAGCGAGCCAGTAGCCAAGGCCATGGCCGAAGGTGCACGGATCAATTCTGGAAGCAATGTAGCTATTTCCATCACCGGTATAGCCGGGCCATCAGGCGGGGCCGCTGAGAAGCCCGTAGGCACAGTCTGTTTTGGCTGGGCCACCGAAAATCAAACCCTGACTAAAACCATGTATTTTGACGGTGATCGTCAAGCAGTAAGGCAGCAAGCAACAGCATTTGCGCTGACTGAGTTAATCGCACTACTCAGAAGTTAAGCGCAAATCCAGACCGCCAATTACTTCATCCAGCCTTTGCTATGGAAATACCAGAGAGGGATGATTGCCGAAACTACCATCGCACCAATTGCCATTGGGTAACCCCAAGTAGCATCTAATTCAGGCATGTGCTTGTAGTTCATACCCCAAATACTTGCTAGTAAAGTTGGCGGCATTAAGGCTACAGATACCACCGAGAAGATCTTGATAATTTTGGATTGGTTCAAGTTAATGAAGCCGACGGTAGCATCCATCAAGAAGTTGATCTTGTCGAATAAGAAAGCGGTATGGTTTTCCAGAGAGTCAATGTCGCGCAAAATTTGACGCGCCTCTTCTTGCTGTTCATCTGAGAGTAACTTGCTGCGCATCAGGAAAGATAGGGCTCTGCGGGTATCCATCACATTACGACGAATACGTCCGTTGGTATCTTCCTCTTTGGCAATGGTTTCGAGGACTTGCTCTGCATCCGCATCATTGATGTCATCCTGCAAGACTCGTTTACCAGCTTGCTCCAGGTTTTCATAAACCTCTTCCAAAGCATCAGCAGAGTACTCAGCATCGGTTGAATACAAATCTAGTAATACATCTTTTGCATTGCTCACTGAACCTGGACGCAAACGCGCGCGCAAGCGAACCAAGCGGAACACTGGCAAATCTTCGTCATGAATTGAGAACAACACTTGCTTGGTCAGAACAAACGCCACCCGAACGTTACGAGAGGTTTCTTCTTCATCCAATAAGAAATCAGTACGGATATGGAGGTGGCCATCATCTGCTTCAAAATAACGCGCAGATGCTTCTAAGTCGCCCAAGTCATCTAACTCAGGCAAAAGTACGCCAAACGCCTCTTTAATCCAAATTAATTCCTCTTCTTCTGGATCAACCACGTCAATCCAGATAGGATTGGCATATTGCAACAATTCATTGCGATCTTCGACTTGCTCTTGAGAGAGGCGGCCATTTTGCAGGACGAACAAGTTGATCATGGTGAACTCCTAAGGAATGTGCGCTAGTTTATCCTATAGAACATGACAGTTTCACTAAAATAAGCCAAATCCAATGAACTCCCGCTCAAATACCTTTAACCAGCAACTCCAGTCCGCATGGGCTTCCCAAGGCAGCATGCTGTGTGTTGGCTTTGACCCAGATCCGAAGCGCTTGCCCCCCTCCCTACAAGGGAATACCGAGGGCATCTATGAGTTCTGCCGAGAAATCGCTGATGCGACCGCGGATTTGGTCTGCGCCTTCAAGCCTCAATTTGCTTACTTTGCCTCCCAAAGAGCAGAGGCCCAACTAGAAAAACTAATCAAGCACCTCAAAGATCAATACCCCCACATCCCAGTCATCCTGGATTCCAAACGTGGAGATATCGGCAGTACTGCTGACCATTACGCCTTGGAGGCCTTTGATCGCTACGGCGCTGATGCTGTGACCGTGAATCCATACATGGGCTTTGACACGATCGAGCCCTACCTAAAGCACACAGGCAAAGGAGTTATTGTCCTCTGCCGCACATCCAATCCTGGCGGGTCCGATTTGCAGTTCCTGAATGTGGCACCCAATGGCGAGCCCCTTTATCTGCATGTGGCCAAGCTGGCTGCACAACAGTGGAATAGTTCTGAGCAGATCAGCCTGGTAGTCGGCGCTACTTTCCCAGAAGAAATTGCCAAGGTACGCGCCATTGTTGGAGATATGCCCTTATTGATTCCAGGGATAGGAGCTCAAGGTGGCGATATTGATGCCACTGTCAGCGCGGGAAAAATAACTGGCAAACCAGGAACAGGGATGATCATCAATTCTTCCAGAGCGATTCTGTATGCCAGCTCAGGCGCTAATTTTGCAGAAGCGGCTAGAGTAGTTGCCATGAGTACTCGTGATGCACTTCGAGCTGCTGCAAACAAATAGTTAGGTAAAACAAGAAATTATTTACCCGAACCGCTCTTTGGGTAAGGCGCCAAGGCAACTCTATCCATGTTTTCTAAGACAAATTCTTGGCGAGCGGAATAGTTAATACTTCCTCGACGGCAATACTGTTGCTTGTCAAAACACTTGGGCGCTGGCAGCGCTGAAGCTAGAGCAGCAGCTTGGTCCCTATCTAGGGCCGCTGGACTTGTAGCGAAATAATGCTGAGAGGCAGCACCAATTCCAAAAATACCTTCACCCCACTCTACCGAATTGAGATAGATCTCAAATAATCTCTGCTTAGAAAGTATTAACTCTAAGAGCCCCGTAATGATGAGCTCCTGGCCCTTGCGCAAATAATGTTGCTCTGAAGAGAGAAATAAATTTTTTGCTAATTGCTGAGTAATGGTAGATCCGCCCCGTAACGCTATTTTGGATTTATTGCCTGCTTGGGTTTTTTGCTGATTCTGCTGTTGATTTTTCTGCCAGGCTTTTTGCATATCCTCAACTCGCACACCCTTGTGCTGAAAGAAAATATCGTCTTCACTGACTAAAACAGCGCGCTTGAGATTATTCGAGATCTTGTCATAAGGCACCCAATGAGATTGCACTGGACAGGTCCAATGCCAAGTACATAAGCGCCAACGCTCTGCTCTCTGAAACGCAGTGCTACTGGGATCAAAACTCATCCATAAAGCAATTTGCAGGGCAAAAAAGATTTGCATGGCGATAAACCCTGCGAGCAAACACTTCACTGGATATAGAAGCCAGCGCATCACGGCAAATTAACTGCGTAACTCTGCTAAGACTGCGCGGGGGTCAATTGCACTCGCTAATTGCGCGCCCCGCCATAGCAAGAATGCATCAGCCGCTTGCTCAACCAACATTCCAAGGCCATCACTCACGCGTGCACCTCGTTGTAAGGCCTGCTGCATGAAGGCGGTAGTTTTACCGTAGACCATGTCATAAGCAAAAGAGCTGGGCACAAAAATATTAGCCACCGCTTCGGGCGTCAATGGAGACTCATCGGTTAAGCCTGCAGCTGTGGCATTAATGACCAAATCAAATGGATACTGAGTTTTTGCAACATCCTCTAAATCAGCCAAAGTGCGCGACTCCAGCGCCACCTCTTTAGAGCCAGCTAAATCTGCGAATAGCTTAACCAACTCATCCGCCTTTGAGCTGGAACGATTGGCAATGATGAGGGACTTAGGGGATTGCTCAAGCAAAGGACCCATCACTCCACGTGCAGCCCCGCCGGCACCGATCAATAAAATACGAGCGCTATGCAGTGCAATACCTTGAGCCAGTAAATCACGTACTAGACCAGCACCATCGGTGTTATCACCGAAAATTTTGCCTTCCGTCTTCCACAAAGTGTTGACGGCACCGGCCAATTGAGCACGCGGTGTTAATACATCCGCTAAATTTTGAGCATCCA
Organism: Polynucleobacter sp. JS-JIR-II-c23; assembly: GCF_035011225.1. Taxonomy (NCBI): domain Bacteria; kingdom Pseudomonadati; phylum Pseudomonadota; class Betaproteobacteria; order Burkholderiales; family Burkholderiaceae; genus Polynucleobacter; species Polynucleobacter sp. JS-JIR-II-c23. The sequence goes on from NZ_JAYGQT010000001.1 coordinate 1,911,004, forward strand.
ACTTGAAAGGTACAGTGACATTCAGGCCTTTACCGCCTGCAGCAAAAAAAGATTGCGCTGCTTGAGCAAATGAACCTATATCGGGCTGAAGACGCCCATAGTGCATCCGTTGCTTTGCCTGTTCTGCAAAGCATTTGTGTATTGCTGGGGACTTGCTGTGAGAAATTGGATTACCCACAACCGCATAAACATCCAAGCCAGCAAAAAGGCTTGGATCGGTGTGTAGGGAGGCGGAATCGGCAGAACTCATGATGACTACAGAATAAGCGAATTTATAAACTGAGTTTGTAAACTTTTTAAATGGTATTAATGGCGCAGCTCGAGGCGATCTACCCCATCACGCGTGAACTCAAAGGTAGAGATCCAATCTAAGACATCGATTTGATTACGCATTTCCGAAGGGAAAGGACCAAATGGTGCGGAGGCTCTCACAATTGCCAGCGCTTGGCGGTCTAGCTCGGGATTGCCAGAACTACGGCCTATCGAGAGCCCATCCTTACCTTGAGCATTTGTAGTGATTCTGCCTTGATTATCAACGCTAACAACAATGACTAGACTGCCGTACAAAGGGCGTCCATTCGCCCTTGGGAAAAAAGCACTTCCGTAAGCCTCAATCTTCTGACGCATCGCATCGTAATAATGTGCAAAGGTGACTGCTTTGGTATTGGCCCCGGTCAATACTTTACGTCTTGGTTCTTTGCCATCAGCTTGCAAGCGTTTAGCTAACTCAGCCTCTAAAGAATTTAATTGGGGAGTGATTTTTTGCTCATCGCCACTCTTGCGACCACCTGAACGAGTGCGTTGCTCATCTAACTTTGCGAGCATTTGCTTTTGCTGTTTTTCTAAGACCTCAAGCTTAGCCTCAGCACCTAATCTGGCGCGATGCATAGCAGTGGCTTCTTGATTTTCTGTTTTGCCGCCACCCTGCAAATCAGCCTGCGCCAATTTGCTGGCTTTCTGAGGAGGGGTTTTATTGCTGGCGTTGACCAAAACAACGCTCAGCGGGGTATTGAGTCTACGATTCTGGATCTCTCCCACACCCCAACGGAAAGACAAAAAAAGAACATGAATCAGTATTGAAGCGCATAGTGCAAATCGAAAAGGGTAACGATTCCAAGCCCCTCGCAGATAAAGCAAAGCCTTACCAAGCCTCTCAGGACATGGAAACTCTAACGATTTAATCTGGGCTAGCATCTTCTTTGGGGTTATCCGAAACCACTTGCTCTGGAGCCTGCTCGGCAACCTGATCAGCCAAAGCCTTTTCGGGGGATTCAATTTTTGCCTCAATTTCCAACACGCGAACGCCAGCACTTAACTGCAGCAAATCTACATCTGCGATCACCACTTCCGCACGGGTCAGACGCGGATGGGTTGCCAATTCAGGAATGGGTAAATGTAGAGGCACCAACTCCACTCTAGACATGCCTTCTTTTAAATGGCGTACATGAACAGTTTTGGATTCACCATCTTGAGTAATCCAACGTAGACACCAATACTTTTCCAAGCGATCTTGAAACTCACCATAAGCTTGATAGCAAGATTCAAAGTCAGCGGCAATACCCATCAAGGTAGCGTCTCTCGGTGGGAATGGGGCAACCATCTTGGCAGTGACACCATGCTTTGCCAGCGCAATTAATTGCCACTGATTCACCAAATCAGAATACCGACGTAAAGGAGATGTACACCAGGCGTAATAGTCCAAACCAAGGCCCTCATGAGGTCCAGGAGTGGTTTGCATCCGTGTACGCAAGGGACCCCAACCCTTTTGAGTTCTGAATAATCCAGGAAGACCATGATCTGCTAAAAGCTGTCCTGAGGCGCTATTACAGAAAATCATCCACTCAGCAACGATCGTATCCAAAATAGAACCGCGTTGACGTGGCATGATTTCTACGCGCTGCACCCCATCAACATCTTGAATCTGAAAATGGAAGTCCCTTGCCAGGGCATTTGGATCTATGACGCCTAACTGCTCAGCACGCAAACCATTTGCTGCGCGCTTCTCTTGACGCCCTGCATGTAGATGTTTGGCCGCTTGCCATAGAGTGGCGAGCTCTTTGCGATAGGGGTAGTTAGAACCCTCGTCCAGCAGGCTTTCCTCACTCACGAGATGCTCAATATTTTCCAGACGCAAATTAGCAGCCATCGGCACCATCTCGGCACGCATCTGCAAGCTCGCTCGATTGGCAACCCCTTCAGCATCAATATCAACATAGATGGATAAGGCCGGTCTAGGCATGCCCTCATCTAATGAAAATTGCTCAATCAGTGAATCGGGCAGCATTGTAATTTTGTCACCCGGAAAGTACACCGTGGACATTCGATTACGAGCGACTTGATCCAATGGATCATCTTTTGTAATGGCCAATCCAGGGGCGGCGATGTGAATCCCCACTCGATGCCCACCCTCGATTGCCGTAACCGATAGAGCATCATCAATCTCTGTGGTGCCCGAATCATCAATGGAGAATGCCTGCACCTGAGCAAGCGGTAGCTCAGCAATAGCAGATGCATATGCAGCTTGATCAACTCCGATAGCGAGGTTGTGCTCCGCGCCATTCGGAAAATGGGCTTTGAGAAACAACCCCTGGTGATACGCCAAAGGCGAATCAATTGCGCCACAACGAATCATCAGCTGCGCCGGAGACTCTCCGGTCTCAGTACAGGCTGCGATCAATGCCTTATAGGCAAAAGTATTTTTATCAGGAGAAAAAAGTAACTGCTTAGCCGAAGATTTCAGCACCTCAGGGAAAGTGCCAGCAACCAACTCCTGCTGCCAAATGGATTGCTGTTCAAGCTCTTTTTGCTTGCGCTCTAAAGCAGCCAAACCAGCCTGCAACTGCTCTAGTGGAGCTCTCTGAAACCGACCACGCCCTTTGCGACGGAAAAATACTGGTGCACCTTGTAAGGCAATAGCTAGCGCAACTTGTTGTGGAATGCTCGCTTGTGAGCCAAAGTACTCATGCGCTACATCAACCAAGCCAAATTCCTCATCAGGCGCGCAATCCCAAAGGAACTGTAAATCAATATCAGCAGTGAGCGTATTGGCCTCATCTATTGCAGCTTGAGCCTCGGGCTTTTCAAAACGCAGCCACACTTCCTTGGCTTTGAGTTTGATCTTTTTTCCAGAAAGACTAGTTGCTTGCCAAGACTCTGCATCGCCAACTCCTGAGGCAGACTGGACTGTAGCGATCTTAATATCGCCACCTTCTTCGTATAAAAGATTCATGCTTAGAGCGAGATCCCGCCGCTGGCCTCTAATGCCACTCCATTAACATAGCTTGCCTCATCGCTTGCTAAGAATAAATACACATTTGCCATTTCTGTTGGGGTGCCTAGACGACCAAGCCAACTGCGCTTTTCAATGTCTTGCACAATATTTGCTGGCATGGCCATGACCATTTCAGTGGCGATAAAACCTGGGCACACCGCATTGACTCGAATGCCTTTAGGCCCTAATTCACGCGCCCATGTTTTTGTAAAACCAATGACACCAAATTTAGTAGCTGAGTAATTGGTTTGGCCAAAATTACCATAGAGGCCCACAACGCTTGATGCGTTGACCACTGCGCCAGAGCCAGCTTCCAACATATGCGGCACGATTAACTGAGTGCAATTAAATACACCCTTCAGATTGACATCAATCACAGTATCAAACTGTGCTTCGGTCATCTTAATTAAGCGTGCATCTTGAGTAATGCCTGCGTTATTGATCAAGATATCAATCCGCCCATGCTTTTGCATTACCTGGTCTACAACTGACTGAATGCTAGCGCGATCGGTGACATTCATGGCATAGCCTTCGGCATTAGGCGTTTTTTCAGCCGCACTATTAACTGCTTCCAGACTGATATCCGTAATAATGACTTTTGCACCCTCTTCTGCAAAACGCTGAGCAGTAGCAAAACCAATACCCTTTGCCGCGCCGGTAATGATGGCTACCTTGTCTTTTAATCTATCGCCCATGATTTGCTTTCTATTTTTGCTTTTGTTATTAATTCTTATTTTTTACTGCGCCGAAATGGCTTTTAATATTTTCTGATGCACGCCACCAAACCCGCCATTGCTCATTACCAAAATGTGATCACCAGGCTGAGCCTCATGCGCAACCGCATTCACTAATGCCTCAAGATCATCAAAGGCATGCGCTTTACCCTGTTTCTGCTTGTTGAGTGGAGATAAGACGTCTGCCAAATCCCAACCCAATGATTCCTTGCCGGCATTAGCGCCGTAGGCAAACACTTTGTCAGCAGCCTCTAGACTTCCAGGGAGTTGAGCTTTCATCACACCGAGCTTCATCGTATTTGAACGTGGCTCCAGTACCGCCAAGATACGTGCTTTACCAATGCGACGACGTAGGCCGTCAACTGTAGTTGTGATCGCGGTTGGATGGTGCGCAAAATCATCATAGACCGTGATGTCATTTGCAACACCAATCGTTTCCAAGCGACGCTTTACATTCTTAAATTCCGCCAACGCACGTGCACCATCTGCTGGAGAGATACCAATATGATTTGCGCAAGCAATCGCTGCAAGTGCATTGAGTTGATTGTGTCTTCCCATCACACCAGAATCAGGCGCCCACTTTACAGTGGCTACTTCTTTACCTGCCTTGCGCACTATAAAGCCATCAGCCTCTTGAGTGATTAGAGACCATTCGTTTGTGAGTTCTTGCCCGAACCGCTCTACAGGCGCCCAAGCGCCACGCGTAATCACGCTCGCCAATGCAGGCTCCTCACCATTTACGACCAGTAAACCATCGCCAGGAACAGTGCGCACTAAATGATGAAATTGCGTTTCGATTGCCGCAAGATCAGCAAAAATATCAGCGTGATCAAACTCTAAGTTATTCAATAGAGCAGTACGTGGTCGGTAGTGAACAAACTTACTGCGCTTATCAAAGAAAGCGGTGTCATATTCATCGGCTTCAATCACAAAATATTTGCTCTCACCTAAACGTGCAGAGACAGTGAAATTCAGGGGCACGCCACCAATAAGATAACCCGGCTTGTAGCCATTGAATTCCAAAATCCAAGTCAACATAGCTGAAGTGGTTGTCTTACCATGCGTACCCGCTACGGCCAAAACATGGCGTCCATATAAAACTTGTTCACCCAACCATTGCGGACCAGATATGTAGGGCAGTCCTTGATTCAGAATTGCTTCCATCAATGGGTTGCCGCGAGAAACCACATTGCCAATTACGAATAAATCAGGCATGGTCTCAAACTGAGATAATTGATCGGGGGAGAATCCCTCAATCAGTTTGATACCTTGAGCTTCAAGCTGCGTACTCATTGGTGGATAGACGTTGGCATCGCAACCAGTAACACGATGCCCAGCTTGCCTCGCAATTGCGGCAATGCCGCCCATGAAAGTACCGCAAATGCCCAAGATATGTATATGCATTAGCGAATTTTAGCGAAGGAGTTGCAATGAACCGCAGACAATTGATCATCATCGTCGCAATTAGTCTTTTGGCACTCCTTGGGGGTGTACTAACCTCCCAGTGGATTTATAAAACTGGATTGGCCAGTGATCCTGCCGTAAAAGCATTTTTTGCGAATTCTTGGCAAACCCCGGATGGGAAAACAGTGAATACCCAAGAATGGCAGGGGAAAGTGCTGGTGGTGAACTTTTGGGCCTCCTGGTGTCCCCCCTGTGTCGAAGAAATGCCTGCTTTAGATAAGCTTCAGCAAGAGTTCTTACAGCAAAATGTCTTATTTGTCGGCATTGGTATCGATTCACCCTCTAATATTCGTGAATTTCTTTCAAAAACACCCGTGAGCTATCCGATTGTGATTGGTGGTCTTGAAGGCAGCAATCTTTCCAAGCAGCTGGGAAATTCCCAGGGCGCCCTTCCTTACACCATCATCATCAATTCCAAAGGTAAGGCTAGCTACAGCAAATTAGGTAAGATAAGCGAAGATGACATCAGAAGAGCAATTAAATCAGATTTATAAGTATTTTTAAGCTTAAATAGATTTATCCAGCTATCAATTTTTGCCTAATAATTAAGCATTAATTCTGATATCTACCTTTAAAATTGATGAAAATTCCCGTTTTTGCACCGAGTTTTTGATCTTTTCCCATCCTTTAAAAGGTATACTTCCCTTCATAAGCAATCGAGCATGAAGTTATTTAGCAATTTACGCTTAACTGCCTCTAAAAACAGGGATCTATGTCGAAAAAAGCTTCAATTCTCGTAATTCAGGGCCCAAACCTAAATCTATTAGGCACCCGTGAACCTGATGTTTACGGGAAAACTACCCTAGAAGATATCCACCAAAAGCTCGGCGAACTGTCAAAAGCACAGTCCGTTGACCTCGGCACTTTTCAAAGCAATCATGAAGGTGAGTTAATTGACCGCATTCAAAAGGCTAAACAAGATGGGGTTGATTTCATCATCATCAACCCAGGCGCCTTTACCCACACAAGCGTTGCATTACGCGACGTCTTGGCTGGGGTAGCTATCCCTTTTACCGAAGTCCATTTATCCAATATTCATCAGCGCGAAGAATTCCGTAAACACTCCTATTTGTCCGATATTGCGACTGGGGTGATTTGTGGTCTTGGCGCGATTGGCTATGAATTGGCCCTGCAAGCAGCTATTGCTCGCTTGCAGAATAAAACTATTTAAAGAATGACAAGAGAGGAAGCACTCGTATGGATCTGAGAAAACTAAAAACCTTGATCGACCTAGTTTCTGAATCAGGCATTTCAGAATTAGAGGTAAATGAAGGCGAAGATCGCGTTCGCATTGTGAACACCGGATCTCCTGCGCCCGCTGGCCAAATGGTTTACGCCAATCCAGCACCTGCGATGCAAGCTGCACCAGCAGCTAGCGCACCTGTTGCAACAGCTCCTATCGCTGAAGCTCCCGCGACTGAAACTGGCTCTATTGCACGCTCACCAATGGTTGGCACTTTCTACCGCGCCCCAAATCCAGAGTCTCCGAACTTCGTCAACATTGGCGACACTGTCAAGGTAGGTCAAACGCTTTGCATTATTGAAGCAATGAAGTTACTCAATGAAATCGAATCCGAGCATGCTGGCGTGATCAAAGAAATTCTTTGTGAAAACGGTCAAGGTGTTGAATTTGACCAGCCGCTTTTCATCATCGCTTAATTGACTACCTTTAGTTCAATTCCAATTCACTGTTACTTAACTCAGAGCCGACATGTTCGATAAGATTCTGATTGCCAATCGGGGAGAAATTGCTCTCCGCATCCAACGCGCATGCCGCGAGTTGGGAATTAAAACTGTGGTGGTGTACTCCACAGCAGATAAAGAAGCGAAGTATGTAAAGCTTGCCGATGAAGCGGTTTGTATCGGGCCGGCGCCATCTCCGCTCAGCTATCTAAATATGCCTGCGATCATTTCTGCAGCGGAAGTTACCGACGCAGAAGCAATTCACCCTGGTTACGGCTTCCTTTCTGAAAATGCAGACTTTGCAGAGCGGGTTGAGAAATCTGGCTTTGCCTTTATTGGTCCCACTGCTGCATCCATTCGCTTGATGGGTGATAAGGTTTCTGCAAAACGCGCCATGATTAAAGCTGGTGTTCCTTGCGTACCTGGATCAGAGGGCGCACTTCCTGATAACCCAAAAGAAATTATTGCAACCGCAAAAAAAGTTGGCTATCCAGTAATCATTAAAGCTGCTGGCGGTGGTGGTGGTCGTGGCATGCGAGTGGTTCACACTGAAGCTGCGCTGATCAACGCTGTCAATATGACCCGAGAAGAAGCGGGTCGTGCCTTTGGTAACCCAGAAGTCTATATGGAGAAGTTTTTAGAAAAACCTCGCCACGTTGAGATTCAGATTCTTGCTGACACCCATGGCAATGCGATTTGGTTGGGTGAGCGCGATTGCTCTATGCAGCGTCGCCACCAAAAAGTCATTGAAGAAGCGCCAGCACCAGGCATTGATCGTCGTCTTATCGCCAAAATTGGCGAGCGTTGCGCAGAAGCCTGTCGCAAGATTGGCTATCGTGGCGCCGGTACCTTTGAGTTTCTCTACGAAGATGGCGAATTCTTCTTCATTGAGATGAATACCCGTGTTCAGGTGGAGCATCCAGTGACAGAAATGATTACTGGTGTGGATATCGTTCAGGAACAAATTCGTATTGCGGCTGGCCTGAAACTCAGCTATCGCCAAAAAGATATTGTTTTCCGTGGTCACGCCATTGAGTGCCGCTTGAATGCCGAAGATCCATTCAAGTTCACCCCGAGCCCTGGCAAAATTGGTTCATTCCACATGCCTGGTGGCCCCGGTATTCGGGTTGACTCACATGCCTACAGTGGTTACGTGGTTCCATCAAACTATGACTCCATGATTGGTAAGCTGATTTCTTACGGCAATACTCGTGAGCAAGCCATTCGCCGCATGCAAATTGCGCTCTCCGAGATGGTGATTGATGGCATTACAACCAACGTCCCGCTTCATCGTGAACTCATGCTAGATCCGAACTTCATTGAAGGCGGCACCAGCATTCATTACTTAGAGCATCGCTTAGAAGAGCAAGCTGCGAGTCGCGGCAAATCCTAATGATGAAAGCGCTTCATGTCTTATCGTGAACTGGTATTCACGGTAGCCGCCGAAACCGCTGAGCCTTTGGGTGATGCGCTTTTGGATTTAGGTGCCCTGTCCGTCACCGTTGAAGATGATGCTGCTGGTGGCTACGACGAAAACCCCCTCTACGGAGAGCCTGGACTTCATCCAGAAGTACAAGCATGGGACAGGTCGTCAGTAACCGCTCTCTTTAATCCAGAGATTGATGCTTCAGGTAGTGCAGAATTTATTCCCGAACTACTCGCATCCCTTAAAGAGGTAGGCTTTCATCTAGCACCTCCTCAAGAAAAAACAGTTGAAGAACAAGACTGGGTTCGCTTAACCCAAAGTCAATTTGCACCGATTCAGATTGGTGAGCGGATTTGGGTAGTGCCATCTTGGCACGATGCGCCAACGGATCCCAATGCGATCTGCCTTGCGGTTGATCCAGGTCTCGCATTTGGCACTGGCAGTCACCCAACCACGCATTTGTGCCTTCTTTGGCTTGAACAACAAAGTCATTTGCAAAATCAAAGTCTCTTGGATTACGGTTGTGGCTCAGGCATATTGGCAATTGCTGCTGCAAAGCTGGGCTGTAAACCAGTGATCGGCACCGATATTGATCCGCAAGCGATGGTTGCTGCTCGCAGTAATGCAGAAATCAATAACACCACCATTCGCTTTGTCTTGCCAAACGAAGGCGCACTCGAACTGGCTGCCGAAACCAAATATGACATCGTGATGGCCAATATTCTGGCAAATCCACTGCAAGTTCTTGCTCCTGCCTTAGTCAACAAGATGAAAGTAGGCGGACGTATTGTTTTATCTGGTGTACTTGCCCGCCAAGCAGAAGAAGTAATTGCTACCTATAGCCAATGGCTAAAGCTCTCCGTTTGGAAAGAGAGTGAGGGTTGGGTTTGCTTGCACGGCACCTTAAACAAGGATTTGCAAAGCAACTCTGAATCTACTTTTGCTGCACCTGCTCAAAAAAAAAGTCTTAAGTTCGCCCTTCTAACTGCTTTACTTCTACTACTCCTAGTTTTTGGAGAGCATCTCTCCAGAAATTCATTGCTTCCCGCATTAGCGCCACGCATTGATGAAACATCGAATTCCATTTCCGTTAGTGCGTTTCATGTTTTACAACATATCGATGCAAAACTTTGTCGTGCACTAGGATGTCTAGATCGCACTGTGAGCGATTTTTCTGCATGGAAAATAACTTCAGCCGCACTTGCGGCAGAAAACGCGCGAGAAGGCCTTAAAAACCCTGCAAATCAATCTCTACTGCAAGTGGAGATACAAAATCGTCTAGCTATTGCCGTTTTAGCTCCAAATTTAGAAATTTCTTTAACTGATGCAGAAGAATCTGAAATCAAATCACTGCAATTTACTCCACAAGAGTGGCTACCTAAAGCTTGGCAAGAATCTCATCCTGATTTTTTAAAAAAGGGGATCCCTTCTGGCGAAATGCTGCAGCTTGAGTTGCTTATTTCTCTTCCGCTGAATGCTGCGGGCTATCGTGTTCGAGTGCTCTACCCCTAAATCAATTCATAAACACTACATTTACGCCCAATTTTTATAAAGAAAGTAATTTATGGCTAGCTTGATCTGTGGCTCCATTGCCTACGACACCATCATGAACTTTGAAGGCAAATTTGCCGATCAAATCCTGCCTGAGCAGATTCATATTCTGAATGTAGCTTTCTTGGTACCAACTATGCGCCGTGAATTTGGCGGATGCGCTGGCAATATTGCCTACAACCTCAATCTTTTGGGCGGCGATCCGATCATCATGGCTACAGTGGGTGGTGATGCTGCGCCCTACATGAGCCGCCTTCAGCAACTCAAAATTGATGCAAGCCATATTCGCCAGATCGATCAAGCCTTTACTGCGCAAGCGATGATCACCACTGATCAAGCCAATAACCAAATCACGGCTTTCCATCCGGGTGCTATGGGTGAATCCCACCTGAACCAAGTCTCGGCAGTTGTGGCTGAGCGTAGCAAGAACGCTAAGGGTCCTGCGAAATTAGGAATTGTTGCACCCGACGGTCGCCAAGGAATGTGGGAGCACTGCCATCAACTAGCCGATGCCAATATTCCCTTTATCTTTGACCCAGGCCAAGGTTTACCAATGTTTAACGGTCCCGAGCTTCTGGAATTGGTCGATATCGCCAGCTACTTGGCGGTAAATGACTACGAAGGAGAAATGCTTTCTCAAAGAACGGGCTTGAGCTTGGCCAAAGTAGCGGAACGAGTCAAGGCACTGATCGTTACCAAAGGTGCCGAAGGTGCTGATATCTACTTTGAAGGTAAATGCATTTCGATTCCGCCAGTACCAGCTGCAAAAGTAGTAGATCCAACAGGTTGCGGGGATGCCTTCCGCGGTGGATTGCTGTTTGGTCTAGAAAACGGCATGGACTGGGATACCACTGGTCGCCTAGCTAGCTTGATGGGTTCAATCAAAATTACCCATCAGGGACCACAAAATCACCAACTCAGCAAAGATCAGATCTCCGCACAATTTAAAGCAGCATTCGGCTTTAGTTTCTAAGTAAAAACAGCCTAGGTGCCTAGGCTTACTCATTTCTCAATCTGGAAATAAAAAAAGGGGTCTCGTGAGAGACCCCTTCTAGTAACACCCGTCCAATTAAGGACGTGTGCCAGTTGGGAAGGGCCAAGCAGCGGCAGGATTCAACGCACTAGTCGCTGGTGCAGCTTTCTTAGCCGCGGGCTTTTTTACAGCAGAGCCCGCTTTCTTCGCAGCAGGCTTACTTACTTTTTTTTTGCTACGCGCTTCTTTGCAACTTTTTTAGCTACTTTTTTAGCAGCTGGCTTTTTAGCAGCAGCTTTTTTAGCAGCAGGACGCTTCTTAGCTACTTTTTTAGCAGCAGGCTTCTTAGCAGCAGCTTTTTTAGCAGCAGGACGCTTCTTAGCTACTTTTTTAGCAGCAGGCTTCTTAGCAGCTACTTTTTTCTTAGCAGCTGGTTTCTTTGCAGCAGGTTTTTTCTTGGCGATTGCCATATTAATACTCCTTCACGTGAGGATTAGTACAAACTACATTAAGAAGACCCGACCACTCATTTCCGCCTGGTTTTGCAACCTTTTGGATCTGACGAGCGAGCCATTCATCGGCGCGCGGCTTGATGCTAGGTGCTGCACGCTAATGAATCCTGGAAAAAAAGCCGTGGTCCCAAAGGACAACGGCTTCTTAAATGTGCTGGAAAAAATGGAGAGAATAGCCCAGACACCCTTGAGCAAGGGTTTTCGGATTTGAGTCTGTTTTTGCTGACTTCTTAAACTATCCAACCGTCTAATCTCCAATTTAGCCGGCTATGCGCTTACTTACCGCTTACTACTCCCAACTTAGCGCACCGCCAGTTTGATACTCAATAACGCGTGTCTCAAAAAAGTTTCTTTCTTTCTTAAGATCAATCATTTCTGACATCCATGGAAATGGATTCTCTTCATTTGGGAACATCGCGTCAAGTCCTATTTGCAAACATCTACGATTACAGATGTATCTTAGGTACCCTTTGAACATCGGAGCGTTCAATCCGAGCACTCCGCGAGGCATCGTATCTTCGGCATAACGGTACTCTAATTCGACCGCTTTTTCGAAGATGGATTTGATCTCGTCTTTGAACGCGGAAGTCCATAACTGCGGGTTCTCCAGCTTGATTTGGTTAATCAAATCAATGCCAAAATTGCAGTGCATAGACTCGTCGCGAAGGATGTATTGATACTGCTCAGCAGCACCCGTCATTTTATTTTGACGACCCATTGCAAGTATTTGCGTAAAACCAACATAAAAGAACAAACCTTCCATCACGCAAGCAAAAACAATGAGTGATCGGAGCAACTTTTGATCGTTTTCTAATGTGCCAGTCTGAAAATTCGGGTCAGTTAAAACATCAATAAACGGAATTAAGAATTGATCTTTGGCGCGAATGGATTCAATTTCGTTGTACGCATTGAAGATTTCAGCCTGATCTAAGCCTAAAGATTCCACAATATATTGGTACGCGTGGGTGTGAATTGCCTCTTCAAAAGCCTGGCGCAATAGGTATTGGCGGCATTCTGGAGCAGTAATGTGGCGATAAGTACCCAAAACAATGTTGTTTGCCGCCAAAGAATCTGCAGTCGTAAAGAAACCCAGATTGCGCTTGATGATGCGACGCTCATCCTCTGTCAGGCCATTCGGATCTTTCCAAAGCGCGATATCGCGGTTCATATTGATCTCTTGTGGCATCCAGTGATTTGCACAACCGGCTAAATACTTCTCCCAAGCCCACTTGTACTTGAAAGGAACCAACTGATTAACGTCAGTCTTGGCATTAATAACGCGCTTGTCAGCGGCATTGACACGCAAGGCTGCACCACCAACTGCAGCAGCTTGCGCTGGAGCAGCAGTAGCAGCAACTTGGGGAGCTACTTGAGCAACCTGATCTACCTGTGGGCGCTGCGGCTCAACTGCAACCGGTTGCGGTGCAAGATTCGCCTTGGCTAGTGCCGGAGCGACTTCCTCTTCCCAATTCAACATAACTTTCTCCTAATTCTTCTATTCTGACCAATAAGCAAATCGCTTATTGGCATGCTTCACATTCTTCGAAACCAGCATCGCCTGGGCGCATTGTGCAAACTGGGCCATCAGCTTCTTGTGCAGCTGCCGCATCTGTACCATTTACGCCACCACCGCTAGAAACGGAGTTCAACTGACCACTAGCAACGGTTGATTTCTCAACGTGAGTTGCAGCCATTGTGCGGAGGTAATAAGTGGTTTTCAAGCCGCGCAACCAAGCCAACTTATAGGTGTCATCCAATTTCTTACCAGAAGCGCCACCCATGTAGATGTTGAGTGATTGAGCTTGGTCGATCCATTTCTGACGACGTGAAGCAGCTTCAACCAACCAGCTTGGCTCCACTTCGAAAGCAGTTGCATACAAATCACGCAAATCTTGTGGAATGCGGTCGATTTTGGACAAAGTGCCGTCAAAGTACTTCAAGTCAGCAATCATCACTTCATCCCAAAGACCGCGATCTTTCAAATCACGCACCAAGTACTCGTTTACCACTGTGAATTCGCCTGAAAGGTTAGATTTCACAAACAAGTTCTGGAAAGTAGGCTCGATACAAGCAGACACACCAATGATGTTCGAGATCGTTGCTGTTGGGGCAATCGCCACACAGTTGGAGTTACGCATACCGTGTTGCTTGATGCGTGCACGCAAACCGCTCCAATCCATAGTAGAGGAGTTATCCACTTCAACATAACCACCGCGCTCAGCCGCCAACATGGCTACTGAATCCTGCGGGAGAATGCCGCGATCCCATAAGGAACCTTTGTAGGTGCTGTAAACGCCGCGCTCTTCAGCCAATTCATTGGATGCTTGGTATGCGTAGTAGCAAACCGCTTCCATTGAAGAGTCAGCAAACTTCACAGCCTCATCGCTCGCATAAGGAATGCGTTGCATATGCAAGCAATCCTGGAAGCCCATGATGCCCATGCCCACTGGACGGTGCTTCAAGTTAGAGTTACGCGCTTTAGCTACTGCGTAGTAGTTGATGTCAATCACGTTATCGAGCATACGCATTGCAGTACGAACAGTTCTTTGGAGCTTCTCATGATCCAAAATCATCTTGCCGTTGGCATCAGTTGTCATGTGAGCAGTTAAGTTCACAGAGCCTAAGTTACAAACCGCAATCTCAGTCTCGTTTGTATTGAGGGTGATCTCAGTACAGAGGTTAGATGAGTGAACAACGCCAACGTGCTGTTGTGGGCTACGGATGTTGCAAGGATCTTTGAAAGTAATCCATGGGTGGCCAGTTTCAAACAACATGCCAAGCATCTTGCGCCATAACTGTTGCGCTGGAATGCGGCGGAATGGCTTCAATTCACCACGATCCGCTTTTTGCTCATAGGCAACATAAGCCTCTTCAAATGCTCTACCGAATTTGTCATGCAAATCTGGAGTGTTGGATGGCGAGAACAAAGTCCAATCGCCACCTTCCATGACACGCTTCATGAACAAGTCAGGAATCCAGTTTGAGGTATTCATATCGTGGGTACGACGACGGTCGTCACCAGTGTTCTTACGCAATTCCAAGAACTCTTCGATATCTAAGTGCCATGTTTCCAGGTAGGCACAAACTGCGCCCTTACGCTTACCGCCTTGGTTCACAGCAACTGCAGTGTCGTTTACCACTTTCAAGAATGGCACAACACCCTGTGATTTGCCGTTGGTACCTTTGATATGGCTTCCCAACGCACGAACGTTAGTCCAGTCATTACCCAAACCACCAGCAAACTTAGACAACAAAGCATTTTCTTTCAATGCTTCGTAAATTCCATCCAAATCATCATCTACAGTTGTCAAGTAGCAGCTAGAAAGCTGTGGACGAGTAGTTGCCGAGTTGAACAAGGTTGGTGTGCTGGACATGAAATCAAATGTAGACAGGATTTCATAGAACTCGATTGCACGACGTTCGCGATCCATCTCATTCAAAGACAAGCCCATTGCAACGCGCATAAAGAAAGCCTGCGGCATTTCAATACGACGCTCTTCAATATGCAAGAAATAGCGGTCATACAAAGTTTGCAAGCCAAGATAGTTAAACTGCAAGTCACGGCTGGCGTTCAAGGCTGCAGCCAAGCGTGGCAAGTCAAACTCACGCATGCGTGGGTCCAGCAACTCAGCAGAGATACCTTCATTGATGTACTTCGCAAAGTAAGTGCTGTATTCAGCTTGCGTATCGCCTTGCAATACTTCCTTACCAAAGATTTCTTTACGAATCACGTGCATCAAGATGCGCGCTGTTACTTGGCTGTATGCCGGATCTTTTTCAATCAAAGTACGGGAAGCCAAAATAGCAGAGTCGTACACCTGCGCCATTGGTACGCCGTCGTACAAGTTCTTAATGGTTTCAGTAATGATTGGAGTAGCGTCTATATGAGTACCCAAACCTTCGCAGGCCGCCTCAATCACAGTACGCAAAGCAGCCATATCAAGCCACTTCTCAATACCGTTGTCAGTTACCTTGATGCCAGACTCGCCAGCTTGATTCGCAGTTTGCGCTTCCTGGGAAACTTCTTGCTGAGCAGCACGCTCTTGATTGCGCTTTTCACGATAGAGAACGTAAGCACGAGCAACGTTGTGCTCACCACTACGCATCAAAGCCAATTCAACTTGGTCTTGAATATCTTCGATATGGAAAGTTCCGCCATTTGGGCGGCTACGCAACAATGCGCGCACAACAGAGTGAGTCAACTGCTCTACTTGTTCGCGAACACGTGCTGATGCAGCACCTTGTCCGCCATTAACCGCTAAAAATGCCTTAGTTACTGCAATCGCAATTTTGGATGGCTCAAATGCTACAACCGAACCATTACGGCGAATAATTTTGTAATCAGACAATTGGGTTGCCTGGGTGCCACCAACACCACCAGCCACAAAGCTGGCAGAAGGAGCTTGGTTTACCGCCCCTGCAGGACTCATTCCTGGGTTATTCGCTCCAGCTGGTTGGCCTGCTGTCTGTGGATTAGCGTATGTCATGTTGCTCCTGCGTATTTATATAGTTATTTGGACAAAATATCGTTAAAAAACAATGGGGTATTGCTAGATTCAAACACTACATCTAGTGTCTTGAAGCGCATTAGGCACTAAGTATAGGGAAATATTTGATAATTGGTAAGCCATTTATGACAAATATTTATTAGTACTTTTACTAAGTTTTCCACTTATTTTGGGGTCATTTTGGTGCGAATTTTTTGGCCCGTTTTAGACAAAGGCTAAAAAAGTAAGCGTACGCTCACATACAAAAGGAAGACTATCGAGGGCTTAGACCAAAAGGTAGTCGTTCAGGAAGAATGCCTGTCTCTTTTTGGAACTTTTTCCAGTCAAAATACATTCCAGGATCCGTTTTGCGATCAGGCGCAATGTCGCTGTGTCCTGCAAATTGCAAATGAGGATATGTGACTGCCAATTTCTGAATGAGATTTACCAAGACTTGATACTGAGCATCTTCAAATGGCGAATCTCCATCCCCCTCCATCTCAATACCAATCGAAAAGTCATTGCACTTTTCCCTGCCAAAAAATGATGAAACACCAGCGTGCCAAGCCTTGTTCTGTGTAGAGACAAACTGAATTAAATCTCCAGAGCGGGCAATCAAGAAATGGCTGGATACCTTTTGGTCTGCAATCTCCGCAAAATAAGGATGCGCATTTGGGTCCAGCTTGTTTTGGAAAAAATCAACAATATGCTGACTAGACGATTGCTTTCTGAACTCGCCTGGCGGAAGACTGATGTGATGAATCACCACTAGATCAGGGATAACATTTTCTGGTCTAAGGTCTTGGTTAGGTGAAACGCTCCATAGCGCATCACCAACCCAACCATTTGAATCGAGCGCATGCAGATGTTCTTTTGAGCAATAAAAACGGTCGTCAAAAGTGAAAGCTTCTGACTTGGGTAGATGCACTTTGCAACACTGACATTGCACCATTACCTCAGGCTCAGAAGGCCTCTCAGGCTTATTTTTACTAGGTTCAGAGGAATTTTCTGCGTTGAGCTGAGCTTGCTTCTTACCCTTAATCCAAAGGTAAACAAGGCTGGCACCCGCAAACAATAGAAGCCACTTAAACAATGGTTAAGCTCTCTGAAGAATCACTTCAACTACAAAGCGACTACCAACGTAAGCAAGCAACAAAGCGGTATAAGCACTTAATACCCAACGAATAGCTGCTCTGCCACGCAGCCCCACTCGCCAACGCGCTATCAAAAGACCGGCAAACAAAAACCAGGAGACCAAAGCAAAAATGGTTTTGTGGTCAAACATTAAAGGTTTGCCAAACAGGGTTTGCGAAAAGAGTAGGCCTGAGAAGACTGTCAAACTCAAAAGCGCAAAACCAACATAAAGCAAATTGAACAAAAGACTCTCCATCGTCATGAGCGGAGGTAGATCCTCCAACCAATGAGCAAGGCGGCCATTAGGAATGATTGCCAACTGACGATGCAACGCGCGATCTTGAACACTCATGAGCATGGCATGCATCGCCGCCAGACTCAGCAAGCCCACTGAGACAGTAGCCACCACGAAGTGCCCCTTAAACCAAGGATCCGAAACCGCTTTCGGTGAAAGCAATGTGCCTGGAAAAACAGTAGGCAAAAATGCGCAAATGAGCGCAAACATTAAGGCCATCCAACGTAAGCTTGAGATAGGTAAAAACCAAGATTGAAACCAATAAAAGGCCAGACCAACCCAAGCAATCAAGGACAAATCCTGTGCAAAACCAAATACAAAGCCTTGGGGGGTAAAGACGGAGTCATGCAATTGCACCCCATGAATCACCAAAATCACAAAAATGGCAGCCTGCACCAGAGTGCTTGAGAGGCGAGACTCCACGCCGCTCTTGGCTTTAAAGCCCAAAACCAGCAAAAGCGCTAAATAAAGTGCGGAAGGGAGCCATCCGTAACTTGAGTAACCTAAAATATCCATCTGGAAAGTCTAATCGATAAATGCTAGAAAACCTCACCGACCGTCTATCACGCGTTGTTAAAACAATGCGGGGGCAGGCCCGCCTCACCGAAGCCAATACCGCAGAAATGCTGCGGGAAATCCGCTTGGCCCTATTGGAAGCTGACGTAGCGCTGCCGGTAGTCAAGTCTTTGCTGGAACAAATTAAATTTAAAGCCCTTGGCGAGGAAGTGGTTGGAAGCCTTAGTCCTGGACAAGCCCTGGTTGGCGTAGTTCAACGTGAGCTCGCCCAAGTCATGACGGGCGATACCAATCAAAGTGGCGAACTCAATCTAGCAACCCAGCCTCCTGCAGTGATCTTGATGGCGGGCTTACAGGGTGCGGGTAAAACGACATCTGTCGGCAAACTCGCTAAGTGGCTACAAGAGAAAAAGAAAAAGAAAGTTCTGACTGTTTCTTGTGACGTTTATCGTCCCGCTGCGATTGAGCAATTAGAAACTGTTACTAAGCAGGTTGGCGCCGAGTTTTTTCCGAGCGACATTAGTCAAAAACCAAATGATATTGCTGTAGCTGCCCTAGATTGGGCACGCCGCCATTACTTTGATGTGGTGATTGTGGATACTGCAGGTCGTCTTGGTATTGATGAAGCACTCATGCAAGAAATCAAGACCTTGCATGCCAGCCTAAATCCAATCGAAACCTTATTCGTAGTTGACGCCATGCTGGGACAAGATGCTGTCAATACCGCCAAAGCCTTCCACGACGCCCTGCCACTAACTGGTGTGATCCTCACCAAGCTGGATGGCGACTCTCGCGGTGGTGCGGCCCTCTCCGTTCGTCAAGTAACTGGTGTACCGCTCAAATTTATCGGCGTTGCCGAGAAGATGGATGGTCTAGAGGCATTTGATGCCGAACGCATGGCCAACCGTATCTTGGGCATGGGCGATATTCTGGCTCTGGTTGAGCAGGCTCAACAACACGTTGATGTCACCAAAGCAGAAAAATTGGCCAGCAAGATTTCTAAAGGTGGTTTTGATCTAGAAGATTTTCGAGATCAACTGATGCAAATGCAAAAGATGGGTGGCATGGCGAGCTTGATGGACAAATTACCAAGCCAAGTTGCCCAAGCGGCCTCCAAAGCAAATCTCAGTAATGCAGATAAACAAACTACGCGTATGCGCGGCATTATTGATAGCATGACCCCTCGCGAGCGCAGAAAACCTGAGCTACTCAAGGCCAGTCGTAAGCGCCGCATTGCTGCGGGATCTGGAGTAGAGGTGCAAGAAGTGAATCGCCTACTTGCTCAGTTTGAGCAAATACAGACCATGATGAAGCAATTCAAAGGCGGAAAAATGGCGCGCACCATGGCTACCATGGCTGCAAAAGGAGCCGCCAAGGGTATTGGCGGGCTCTTCAAAAAATAATTAATTAACTAAAATCTTTGCTGCTTGAACTGCAGCAATCACTTTTGCTTTGATGTCATTTAGTGGAATATTTTGGGATTCAGAATCAGCGCGGCCCTTAAATTCCACTTGAGAGTCTGCCAAGCCACGATCACCAATCACTACACGGAATGGTGCTCCAATCAGCTCCCAATCAGCAAACATGGCGCCTGGGCGCTCATTGCGATCATCCAGAATCACATCAATTCCAGCCGCTAGTAGCTCGTCATGCAACTGATCACATGCGGCCTTAACTGCTTCTGATTTCTCGTAACCCATCGGGCAAATCACCACCTCGAATGGCGCCATTGAGATTGGCCAGATAATGCCTTTCTCGTCATGACCCTGCTCAATGGCAGCACCAAGCAAACGAGTAACGCCAATCCCGTAACAACCCATCACCATTGGCTGAGCTTTGCCCTGTTGATCTAAGTAAGTGCAACCCATTGCTTCCGAATAACGAGTGCCCAATTGAAATACATGCCCGACTTCAATACCGCGGCAAATATCCACAACCCCTTTGCCATCCGGTGATGGATCGCCCATCACTGCGTTACGAATATCCAAAACCAAGGGCTCAGGCAAATCACGACCCCAATTCACACCAGTCAAGTGATGACCAGCTTCATTGGCGCCACAAACAAAGTCAGCCATATTGGCAACGGTGCGATCAGCAACAACCGTCACATCAGCGCTGACTCCAACAGGACCTAAATAACCTGCTGGCGCATTACAAGCTTGTTTGATTTCTGCCTCAGTAGCAAAGCGTGATTCCGCCATACCTGGAATTTTGCTTGCCTTGACTTCGTTAAGCTCATGGTCACCGCGCACCAACAACATAAAGAGTTTTGCTGGCCCTTCATCTTGATCAGCAGCAAACAGCAAAGACTTTACGGTGCTTTCAAGAGGAATATTTAAGAACTTAGCCACATCAGCACAGTTCGTCTTATCGGGCGTTGGCACCTTGGTCATCGCAGCAGATGCAGCAGCACGAGCAGCAATCAAAGCCAATGATTCGGCAGCTTCTAAATTTGCTGCGTAATCAGAACTAGGGCAATACACAATCGCATCTTCACCAGTATCAGCAATCACGTGGAACTCTTGACTGCCAGAACCACCAATCGCTCCATTGTCTGCGGTTACAGCACGGAACTGAAGGCCCATACGCTTAAAGATACGGGTATAAGCATCAAACATGATTTGATAGGATTTCTTGAGACCCTCAACATCGCGATCAAATGAGTAAGCATCTTTCATGCTGAATTCGCGACCACGCATGATGCCGAAACGTGGGCGACGCTCATCACGGAACTTGGTTTGAATTTGATAAAAATTGATTGGTAGTTGTTTGTAACTCTTCACTTCATTGCGAGCCAAATCAGTAATGACCTCTTCAGAAGTTGGTTGAATCAAAAAATCGCGATCATGGCGATCTTTGATACGCAGCAACTCTGGCCCCATCTTTTCCCAACGACCAGTCTCTTGCCACAATTCAGCAGGCTGAATCATTGGCATGAGCAATTCAATTGCGCCAGCACGATTCATTTCCTCGCGAATGATGTTTTCTACTTTGCGGATAACCTTCAAACCCAGCGGCAAATAGTTATAAATGCCTGCGCTGAGCTTACGAATTAAACCTGCACGCACCATAAGTTTGTGCGAAACCACCTCAGCGTCGGAGGGGGCTTCTTTTAGCGTGGCGAGAAATGATTGTGAGGCTTTCATGTATGGATATAATCAAATCGTTGATTTTAAAGGATTTGAGGCACGATCATGCTTGACCGTGAAGGGTATCGCCCGAATGTCGGCATTGTCCTCCTCAACAGCCGTAACGAGGTTTTCTGGGGAAAACGCGTTGGGCAGCATTCGTGGCAGTTCCCGCAGGGCGGGATTCAGCATGGTGAAAGCCCTGAACAGGCTATGTACCGCGAATTGCAAGAGGAGGTTGGCTTACTGCCGGAGCATGTCCAAATTATTGGACGCACCAGGGATTGGCTTCGCTACGACGTCCCTGAGGAATACTTGCGCCGCCAAAACTCTACTAGGGTCCATAGAGCAGCATACCGAGGTCAAAAACAAATTTGGTTTCTCTTGCGTCTAGTAGGTCTAGATAGCGATATCCAACTCCGCGCTTCAGAACATCCTGAGTTCGATGCCTGGCGCTGGGTCCCATTTTGGATTCAATTAGATGCAGTCATTGGCTTTAAACGTGAAGTCTATCAACTTGCGCTTTCAGAATTAGCGCGTTTCCTATCCCGCGGCGTACGCATGCAGCAGCTTGCCTGGGGATCTCCTCTTGATTTAATTCAGTCTTTTTACGGTGGTACTCACGAACACCCGAAAGATGGCAACCCAAACGACCAATCCACATGACCACTTCCCTAAAGCGCCTTTACCTCTCGTGCTGCACCGCAATCCTCGGCCTAGCATTATCTGCATGCGGTGGAGATGCGCTCATTAGTGGCGTAGATCCTTTTGCACCCATGGTGTTTAAAGAAGGGACAACTGCTATGCCCCTGAACCCCCCAAACCAATCTACCCTGTTACCCTTTTACGTTTCTCAACGCACCATCTTTAAATTTGCCGTGGATACCGATTCGATATTGATTGGCGCAGATGGCATCACACGATATATCGTTGTTATTAGCAGCCCAAGCGGAAGCCAACAAACTCAATACGAAGGTATTCGCTGTGATTCATTTCAGTGGCGTCTCTATGGCACCCTAGAGAGCGGTGTTTGGAAAGAAAATCCTTTGGGTAGTTGGAAAAATATTCAAAGCGATATACCCAATCGCTATCAGGCCTCATTAGCTCAAGGCGCTTTTTGCAACTTCAACTCTCAAGAAAAGAACATCAAAACCATTTTGCATTCTCTCAACCCCAATGGCTTTATTGGCGGGCAAAAGCCAACCAATTCAATCGGTATTCAATAAAAAGTTGCGGTCTACGCACTTGGCGCTTAGTTGGCGCTCAAGTAGGTGCCTATTTTCTCGCCCGCCATTAAGCGAGTAAGCACATGGGGTTCGCGCCCAGAGGCAATCACTGTTGCCGCACCGGTTTGCACGGCAATCTTTGCTGCTAGCACCTTAGTCAACATGCCGCCCTTACTGAGCTCACTAGCAGCACCGCCTGCCATTTTTTCCAAAGCAGGATCTCCTGCAATGGCATCAGCAAGCAATGTGGCATTTGGATTTTGACGTGGATCTGCAGTAAAGAGACCACCTTGGTCAGTCAAAATCACCAAAAGATCCGCATGAATTAAATTGGTTACTAAAGCAGCAAGGCTATCGTTATCGCCGAATTTAATTTCATCGGTTACTACTGTGTCATTCTCATTGATGATGGGAACTACACCCAACTTCAACAAAGTATTGAGGGTAGCTCTAGCATTAGCATTACGTTCAGCGTCAGCCAAGTCTGCATTGGTTAATAAGACCTGAGCACTGCGGAGATTAAAGCGTGCAAAACAGCTTTCATAAACCTGAACTAAACCCATTTGACCAACTGCCGCAGCGGCTTGAAGTTGGTGAATTTCTTGCGGGCGCTTAGTCCAACCCAGGCGCTGCATACCTTCAGCAATAGCACCTGAGCTCACCATTAATACCTCATGACCAGCTTTTAATAGCCCAGCCATTTGCTCAGCCCACATCGCAATCGCAGCATGATCTAAGCCTTCACCATTATTAGTAACTAGGCTAGATCCTACTTTGACAACAATCCGTTGAGTTTTTTTAGCGTTCATAGAAAAGGGCAAATGAAATATTTAATCTGGTTTTTTATCTTCTAGCTGATCTTGATAACGTGGATCTTGAGCGCGCTCATCAGCATCATCTCGGTCACGACGTACAGAATCCAAATAATCCTGCAAAGAATAACAAAGCTTATCGCAACCCAAGCCTGTTAAGGCTGAGATCTCAAAGACAGGGCCTTTCCATTTAAAGCGCTTGATAAAGTCCGCAACCACTTCCTTGCGATCTTCTTCGGGGATCATGTCCACTTTATTTAAGACTAGCCAACGTGGCTTCTCAACCAAAGCTTCGTCGTACTTACGCAATTCATTCACAATCGCTATAGCATCTGCCACTGGATCAATATTCGCATCAAATGGAGCAATATCAACCAAATGCAGCAACACCCCTGTGCGTTGTAAATGGCGCAAGAATCGATGACCCAGACCAGCGCCTTCAGCCGCACCTTCAATCAAACCAGGAATATCAGCAATCACAAAACTGCGCTCAGCTCCCACACGCACTACACCCAAATTTGGATGCAAAGTGGTAAAAGGATAATCCGCAATCTTTGGACGCGCATTCGAAACTGCAGTAATCAGGGTAGATTTACCGGCATTAGGCATACCCAATAAACCGACGTCAGCTAATACCTTTAATTCAAGCTTAAGCTTACGACGTTCGCCTTCTTTGCCATTTGTCTTTTGGCGTGGCGCTCTATTCGTACTGCTCTTAAAGTGAATATTGCCCCAACCACCAACACCGCCCTGCGCCAAACATAGGCGCTCACCATGTGTAGTTAAGTCAGCAATGGGCTCACCAGTTTCATAATCGGCAATGATTGTGCCAACTGGCATCCGCAACTCGATATCGTCACCGGCTCGACCATAGCAATCGGCGCCACGACCAGGCTCACCATTTTTTGCGGTGTGCGTTTTTGCATAGCGGTAATCAATCAGAGTATTGATATTGCGATCGGCTATTGCCCAGACGCTACCGCCTTTGCCGCCGTCACCACCATCAGGCCCGCCAAATTCAATGAACTTTTCGCGGCGCATAGAGGCACTCCCGGCGCCACCTTGCCCGGCTATCACTTCAATACGTGCTTCGTCTATAAATTTCATGAATAAAAAAGGCCTCGCTTAGCGAGGCCTGTTCCTAAGAGTTAAATTCGGAATAAATCTGAATCAAACGTGTCTCAGTCAGGCTACCCTATGAACGAGGCAAGACTGAAACTTGGGCCTTCTTCAAAGCACCCTTAACGCCGAATTCCACTTGTCCGTCAATCAAGGCAAACAAAGTGTGATCTTTACCAATACCAACGTTAGCACCTGGATGAACACGTGTGCCACGTTGACGAATGATGATGCTGCCAGCATTAATATGCTCGCCGCCAAATACCTTAACGCCTAAGCGTTTCGATTCTGAGTCGCGGCCATTTCGTGTTGAGCCGCCGCCTTTTTTCTGTGCCATATCTTTCTCCTACCCTGAATTAGGCTTTAATCGTGTTGATCAAAATTTCAGTGAAATTCTGACGATGGCCTTGGTGCTTTTGATAATGCTTGCGACGGCGCATCTTAAAGATTGTCACTTTATCGTGACGTCCCTGGGAGACGACAGTGGCCATCACAGCTGCACCATTAACCAATGGATCACCCAACTTCAGTGAAGCGCCTTCGCCAACGGCGAGGACTTGGTCAAGAGTGATTTCGCTGCCGATTTCCGCTGGTATCTGTTCTATTTTCAATTTTTCGCCTGCAGCAACTTTATATTGTTTGCCACCGGTTTTTATGACCGCGTACATGGTTTGAAACCTCAATTAATATCTACATTTAAGCTAATCCACCCTGGACCAGCTAAGCCGATTATTATATCTTGCATGCCCAGCACTGTCAAAATCAATGACTTAAGCCAAATCCTGGCCCCAATTACCTTAGATTTCAAGGCTTTAGATGAGGTTATTCGTCAGCGTTTAGCCTCAAAAGTCGCTTTAATTGACCAAATCTCGACCTATATCATCCAGGCCGGGGGTAAACGGGTCAGACCCGCCCTACTGATGCTGGTGGCCAAAGCCCTAGCCAATGGCAAAGAAACGCCCCACACCCTGGAAATGTCAGCCGTAGTCGAATTTATCCACACCGCCACCCTGCTTCATGATGATGTGGTCGATGAATCTACCCTCAGGAGGGGGCGCGAGACTGCCAATGCGGCTTTTGGCAATGCGGCCAGCGTTCTAGTGGGCGACTTCTTGTATTCCAGAGCCTTTCAAATGATGGTCGGCCCAAATGACCTTCGAGTCATGCAAATTCTGTCAGACGCAACCAATACGATTGCCGAAGGCGAAGTTTTGCAACTTCTCAATATGAATGACCCAGAAGTAGACGAAGCGAGCTATTTGCAGGTCATTCGTTACAAGACAGCGAAGCTCTTTGAGGCTTCTACTGAGCTTGGCGCCATCCTGGCTAATGCCACCGATGCACAACGCGAACAAGCCGCTGCATTTGGACGTCATATCGGTACCGCTTTTCAGTTGATGGATGACTTGCTGGACTACACTGCCAACGCTGCACAGATGGGGAAAAATGCTGGTGATGATTTACGGGAAGGCAAGCCTACGCTCCCACTAATTTATTTACTAGAAAATGGTAGTAACGAAGAGCGTCTTTTAGTGCGCGCAGCAATCGAGCAAAACCAAGATTTACCAGACGATGTGTTTGCACAAATCCTTGCTGCCGTCCAAAATTCTGGCGCCCTGGATTACACCCAAGCGGCAGCAAAACGCGAGGCAGACCTCGCCTTGGCTTGCCTCAAAGACTTCCCGGCAAACGAAGCCAGCGCAGCGCTAGAGGCTCTATGCGCCTACTCTCTAACGAGACAAACTTAAGCTCCTAAAGTATTGACTCGGAGCTCACGTGCAGTAATTCGTACTTGCTCTGCCTCTTCACGTAAGCGTGCAATTTCTTGCGGTGATAACTGCTCTAGATTGGAATAATCTAATTTCCACGATGGATCTTCTGACCATACCAATGGAGATTGAACTGTTGTGCGGGCTGCAGGAGCTGACTCCAAAAGCTGCAAGGCCAGCTCAAAATTCAAATCCTGAGAAGGCACATCATTTGGTTTTGCAGCCGCATTACCCAATGGCAAATCACTAAATAAAAGTCGCGGTACTCCGCAATACTCAACAATATCTTTAGCGGCGCCCATCACGACTGTTGAAATTCCTGCAGCCTCCAAATAACGCGCTAGTAAACTTTGGTTCTGATGACATATTGGACAATTCGGAATTAATACCGCCACATCCACGCTGTCAGCTTGCATCATTTCTAAAATGCGGGGGGCGTCACTCTCCAATGTGTGACGCTGACTCCGATTAGTTGGTAGGCCATAGAAGTTTGCTGAAACCGCACCTACTCTTCCCGCTGCAAGCGCTCGTTTAGCAGCGTCCAGTGGAAACCAACAATTGCTGTCTTCCATATTGGCATTCTTGCGATCAATCCCCACATGGGCAATTCGCAAATCGATACTTCCTTCGATCGACTGTTGATAGGGCTGATAAAACTTGGCTGCAGCATTGTAAGAAGCGCCCTGGCCTTGAGGTCCTTTACTGGGGTCATGAGGAACGGCCGTAGTAATGAGACCCAAGACAGATTGCGCAAGTGACTTTTTCAGCGGAGTAAATGGCACATCAACATAGTGAGCCCATACATACGGATTCTCATAGCCCAAACCCAAGTAGTAGCTGCGAGTGCGATCCATGTAGCGAATCGGCTGATCCTGTTCTGGTGCAAATATGAGCTCAGAAGTCTTAGACATCAATCCATCCCTGTAAGATATTGCATATCAAATATTTAACCTCATAGGAACTCATTATGGCTCAGTGGCTTAGATTTCAACATCAAGGAAAAAGTAGTTTGGGACAAGTACAGGGCGACCAAATCGCAGTGTATGAGGGTGATTTATTTCAGGGACCCAAAGCCACCGGTGAAACCCTCAAGCTTGCTGATGTAACGATTGATATCCCATGTACTCCCTCCAAGATGGTTGCCATGGTCGATAACTTCCATGCACTGGTAACGAAGCTTGAGCATGCCGTACCGGCAGAGCCTTTGTACTTTCTCAAGGGAAATAACTCCTTCTTAGCAGCCAACCAAGTGATTCGCACTCCCAAGTCCTATTCCGGAAAAGTCGTTTATGAAGGGGAGCTTGGTATTGTGATCGGCAAACGCTGTCATGAAGTAGATGAGGCGGAAGCAGCTAAAGCCATCTTTGGCTATACCTGCATCAATGATGTCACCGCAATTGAAATCCTGAACCGCGACCCTGGTTATGCACAGTGGACTCGCTCTAAGAGCTTTAATACCTTTGGCGTATTCGGCCCCTACATCACTACCGATGTAGATCCGAGCAAGCTAACGATCAAAACCATTCTCAATGATCAAGAGCGTCAAAACTATCCGATTGCGGACATGATTTTCGCGCCCGCAAAATTAGTGAGTCTGATTTCCCAGGATGTGCCGCTTGAAGCTGGAGACATCATTGCCTGTGGCACTTCCGTTGGCGTTGGTTCCATGAAGCCTGGCAGCAATGTCAGCATCATTATTGATGGCGTTGGCCAACTAGATAATCGCTTCGAGTAATACTTCGAATAACTCTTAGCGCTAAAACAAAAACCCTTGCTATGTTCAGTAGCAAGGGTTTTTCTATTTCGAGAAACTTTGCTTTTTTAGTAGCCCGATACCGATGGCAATGCCAAGCTTCCCTTAGAAGCCTGAACGTTTTCATCCAAGTACTTAGTCAAAGCAAATACAGTATTTAAGCAAGGTGTTGGAGTTTGAGTGATCTTGCCTAGCTCAATCACCGATCCTAATAAAGCATCAATCTCCAAGCTGCGGCCCGCTTCCAGGTCCTGCAACATCGAGGTTTTGTGCTTACCCACTTTTTCGGCACCAGCGATGCGACGCTCGATATCGACACGGAAAGTCACGCCTAACTTCTCAGCAATC
The DNA here is from genome assembly GCF_035011225.1 of Polynucleobacter sp. JS-JIR-II-c23. Classification (NCBI taxonomy): domain Bacteria; kingdom Pseudomonadati; phylum Pseudomonadota; class Betaproteobacteria; order Burkholderiales; family Burkholderiaceae; genus Polynucleobacter; species Polynucleobacter sp. JS-JIR-II-c23. The sequence goes on from NZ_JAYGQT010000001.1 coordinate 1,939,205, forward strand.
GTCTGCGCTTCAGCCATCATGTTACGAGCCAACTCTTTGGTTAATGGGTATTGGCAAATACCTTCCAAGGTGCCATGTGTCAGCGAGCTAATTGGATTGAAAGTCATATTGCCCCAAAGCTTGAGCCAAATTTCGGAGCGGATATCATCCAAAATGGGAGACTTAAATCCAGCCGCACCCATCATCTCGGATATCTTCTGAATGCGCTCCGTAGTCTTGCCATCCAACTCACCCAATGGGAAACGATTACCTTCAACGTGACGAATCACGCCAGGAGCTTGAGTGAAGGTTGCTGGATAGACAACGCAACCAATAATGTTGTCTGGGTTAATAGCGTTCTTAGCGATACCACCAGCATCTACCGTTTCCACTGAATGATCTTGATACTCGCCACCCAACTTCTGGAAATACCACCAAGGAATTCCGTTTTGCATTGGGATCAAAATAGTTTCGGGACTCATGATGGCCGCCAAATCATCAATGATCGGCTCTACTTGATGAGCCTTCACCGCAAGAATCACAACATCAGGAGTCTCGGCATCACGAATTTTTTCTACCGCTTTAACTTGCGCAACCAAAGGTTCTGGTTGGTCATCCATAATTAAAGCCAGGCCACGCTCTTTAATTGCAGCCAAAGTAGCGCCGCGTGCAACAACAGTTACCTCATTGCCCGCTCGCGCCAACATGACAGCTAAGTAGCCGCCAATAGCGCCACCCCCGCCGATCACACAGATTTTCATAGGAACTCCATAAGAATAAAAAATTTTGTATTACTGTCATATTAGAGGAGATCATTTTGCGGTGCAATGTAATCTTATTGCCTATTTTTTAAGCAAATCACTCTCTAAACAGCTTTTAATGAGTCTTTCGGAACAAGGCTACCCAAGATCATGCCGGCAATACTGGCAAATAGGCCGGCCAATTGGGGTGGCAAAATGGCATTCGGAGCTAAAGTCTCGCAACTGATCCAGATGGTTAAGCCTCCCACTACAGCCAACAATCCCCCCAAGGAGTTAGCCCTAGGCCAGTACACCCCGAACGCTAGTGGGACAAATGCAGCAACCAGCGTCACTTTATAGGCACTCTCCACCATCTTAAAAATAGAAAGCTCGGAGTTCACCGCAAAGAAAGTGACCACTACTGCAAAACACAAAACCGTAATCCGCATGACTTTTAACAAATCCTGATCAGATAAATGCTTGAAAAAACCTCGCACAATATTCTCAGCAAACGTAACTGATGGCGCTAATAAGGTTGCGCTGGCACAACTCTTAATGGCTGAGAGGAGTGCGCCAAAGAACATCACCTGGGCAATAAGTGGTGCATGGTTAAGGATTAACTTAGGCAAGATCATCTGTGGATCGGTGGTGAGGTATTCCTTGACCAAATCCGGGCTAATCAAGGTTGCTGAGTAAGCTAAATACATCGGTACAAAAGCAAAAATAAAGTAAAGCACGCCGCCTAGCAAAGCTGCTTGAACGGCAATGTTCACATTCTTAGATGAGGTAATTCGTTGAAAGACATCTTGCTGCGGAATAGATCCCAGCATCATGGTGCATAAGGCAGCAACAAAGCCCAAAATCGAAGCCAAATTCATATCCGGCCAGAAGTTACTAAATTGGCCAGCAGCGGCTGCATGCTCAATCACTACCCCAATTCCACCAGTCTGTGAGGTCATCTCACCGCCGATATAGAGCATACCAATCACGATGATGATCATCTGGATGAAGTCTGTAATAGCAACCGACCACATCCCGCCAAAGAGGGTATAGATCAATACGCTAGCAGCACCAATCATCATGCCGCCTGTTTGAGAAATACTTCCTTCAGAGACAACATTAAATACCAACCCTAGAGCTTTAATTTGTGCAGCAACCCAACCCAAGTAAGAAACAACAATACAAAGGGTTACTAAAACCTCAACCGTGCGGCCATACTTCTCGCGAAAAAAATCACCAATAGTAAGCATGCGACGGTTATAAAGATGGCGAGCAAAAAAGAGTCCCACCAAAATTAAACAAAGAGAGGAACCAAAGGGATCTGCAACCACTCCCCCCAAGCCCTCCTTTAGAAAAGTGGCCGGAATCCCTAAAACGGTTTCAGAACCAAACCAGGTCGCAAATACTGTAGCAGTCACAATCGGCAAAGGAAGGCTATGACCAGCTGCAGCAAAGTCAGCAGTATTTTTGACTCGCAGGGCTGCCCACAAGCCAATGCCAACTGAGATAACCCAGTAAATGATGACAAACCAAATTAGCACGCCCGAATACTCCTTGTGAAATTTGATGAAATTATATGGCTATGTCACTTTTGGTAGTTAGTAAAAAGTACCAATTTGGATCGCTCCACTGAGAGCATCGGTCTGACATAATTCAAGAGTGAGAACACCTGAGCAAACCCCGACATTGAGCCCAACTAACGATTTGGCCTACCAAAAGGCCATTCTAGGATCTGTCTCACGTACTTTTGCCCTCACCATCCCACTGCTACCCCCGAGTATCGAGAAGGTCGTTGGCAATACCTATTTGCTGTGTCGCATTATTGACACCATCGAGGATGCCGCAGATTTAAGCACCCAAAGCAAGCAATCTCTTTCGGCGCTATTTTTGGATGCAGTGCTTGAGAAGGCTCCAGTTGAGACATTTGTTGCGCCTTGCCTCAATGCATTAAAAAATTACAGTAATCAAGATGAGCTGGATTTAATTTCTCATACACCCACTGTTCTGCGAATTTTGCATACCTGCTCTACCCAGGATCAAGCAGCAGTCAGTCGTTGCGTTTCCATCATGTCTGAAGGAATGTCGTTCTTCCATGGAAGACAAAACCAAGCCGGCCTTCATGATCTTACTGAGTTTGAGCAATATTGCTATGTCGTGGCAGGTGTAGTTGGCGAACTGCTAACAACCATCTTTAGCAATCATTCCCAAGCCTTCAAAGAAAAAATGGCGGGGCATGAAGATTTGGCAATCGCATTTGGTCAAGCGCTGCAAATGACCAACATTCTCAAAGACTCCCCAGAGGATAAAGCCCGCGGCGTCTCCTGGAAGCCGATCAATGTTAGTCATGAAGCCCTTCTAAAGCTTGCCTATCAAAAGCTCCAAGATTCTCTGAATTACATTCTGTTGATTCCCAAACAGGAATTGGGCATGAGACGTTTTTGCTTTTTGGCTTTTGGCTTAGCGGTAATGACTCTGTCAAAGATTGCAGATCGCAAAGAATTCGACAGTAAAGATGAAGTAAAGCTTTCCAGAAGCACCGTCATGAGTTTCTACAGCTTTACAAAGTGGGCCGTTAAAAGCGATATGGTAATGAAGATCTTTTTTAGCCTTAGCAGTAGATCGCTCGCCAAATAAGTAAGTTTATAGAGCACCTTCATGTCTTAAAAGCCAGAGCTTAATTTGGCGATATAGGCCCGGGGAGTTTTCTTTCATAAAGCCACCAATACCTTGGGCTGATACCACTCGATGACAAGGTGCAATTAAGGGGTAGGGATTGGCTCCGCACGCTGTACCGACTGCACGCGCCCCACTCTGAATCTGCTTGGCTAATTCACCATAGGTTCTTGTCTGGCCGGCGGGTATCTCTTGAATGCTAGCCCACACTCTTCTTTGATGCTCAGTACCCGCAGGCTTTGTGGGTAAGTCAAATTGCCAATGAGGATCCTGGAAGTAAGCCTTGCACTGTCTCACAACCTCTTTGGCTAGCTGATTCTGTGGGGCGATTAAAGGGGCATTAGCGGACAAATAATCCATTCTAGAAAGCATCAGGCTGCCCTCTACCATTTCCGTCAAAATACCCAGGCACCCGAAAGGTGCCGCAATAACGCAGTAGTTAGCACTATTTGAGCTCAAAGAGGTTGATGAGGAAGTCATATAAAGGGATTCTCACATAAATAAACAAGAGGGATGACAGACCTTTATTCCATGGCTATAGCTTGAGAAATGCCACTTTGCTATATTGACTCATCCTTACTTTTTTCAGGCAGACCTCATGGACACCTTTTTTGACGATTGGCCGTTTTATAGCCAAGTTGCTCTAGTCCTATTTTTACTTGCACTCTCTGGTTTTTTCTCGATGGCAGAAACCAGCATGCTGTCCTCGAATCGCCACCGCCTACGTGCAATGGCTAATGGCGGTAATGCAGGTGCAGCGCTAGCTGAAAGGCTCTTAAAACGTATTGACTCATTGCTATCAGTGCTGCTGATTTCGAACAATCTGATCAACACTGTTCTACCTATTTTGGTAACGGGAATTGCCTTACATATTTTTGGTGACAGTGGCCTGGTACTTTCTCTGGCTACTTTGGTGGTTGCGCTTCTCATCATCATCTTTAGCGAGATTACCCCCAAGGTAATTGGTGCCGCCTTCCCTGAAAAGATTGCCTCCCATGTTGGCTGGTTTATTTTGCCCCTCACTTTCGTATTGAAACCTTTACTTTGGTTTATCAATAGCTTTGTTTCTGGTCTGATGAAAGTATCTGGCCTGCAATCCTCTGCTGATAGCAGGGCCATGAGTAAAGAAGAATTACGCAGCCTCGTTTTAGAGTCAAACCGTTTTGTCTCCAACCATCATCGCAACATCCTGCTCAACTTGTTCAATTTGGAAAACATTACCGTTGATGATGTGATGACCCCCAGATCGAAGATTGAGATTTTGGATCTCTCAAGACCTATTGATGAAGTGGTCCAACAATTGGAGACTTGCTATCACAACAAATTACCCGTTTGCGATGGTGACTCTGAGCGCATTGTCGGGATCCTTTCTGTCAAAAAGGCCTTGTCCTTGCTGGGCGATACCGACCTTAAGCATGAAGACTTTAGGGTGTTATTAAACGAGCCTTACTTCATCCCCAGTAGCACCCCTGTATTGCAGCAAATGCAATTTTTCCAAGATAACCAACAGCGCTTAAGTTTGGTTGTAAATGAATATGGTGAAGTTCTGGGGCTAGTGACTTTTGAAGATATCGTGGAAGAACTCATTGGTGAATTTACGACCTCCTTCTCCAACCTCTCAACCGATCCCCATTGGCTCCCGAATGGAACCTATATAGCAACAGGTGGCGCCTCATTACGAGATCTCAATCGCTTACTCAACCTCGACCTCCCCTTAGATGGTCCGCGTACCTTAAACGGGCTCATTCTCGAAAAACTCGAGGCTATCCCCGATCATGATGTCAGCATTCGCATTGCTGGCATCGTCATGGAAATCGTTCAATTTGACGAACATGGTGTTAAAACAGTGAAGCTTTATCGTCCCGCCATTCGGACTCAAGAACAAGATTGAGCGTTGCCGCTGATGACTCACTAATTATTCGCACTTGGTATGAAATCGCTACAAATGCCCTAGATGCTAGAGCGAGTGATATTCATATAGAGGCTGGGGCTCAAGCCACACTCATTCGTATTCGGGTCGATGGCCTGCTACAAATACAGTCGTATTACCCGATTGAATTTCATGACCGCCTCATCACACGCATCAAAGTTCTGGCGCGCTTAGATATTGCAGAAAAACGCCTGCCGCAAGATGGACGACTTTGCATTGGCTATAACTTTTCTAAGCCCAATATTGATTGCCGGGTTTCAATCTTGCCAACTCTTCATGGAGAAAAGGCCGTTGTGCGCATACTGCCCAGTTGCCTAGAAGAGCTTGATCTTCAAGACATTGGCCTGCTCTCGGAACAACTCGAGATATTCCAGCAAGCCCTTGCTCAATCCAACGGGCTGATCCTAGTGACCGGTCCGACTGGCAGTGGCAAGACTCGAACGCTCTATAGCTGCCTGCGTCAGCTCAATCAAAATCATCGTAATCTTTGCTCGATCGAAGATCCCATTGAAATTCGTCTTGCTGGAGTCAACCAAGTGGCCTATCACCCGCGGGCAGGTTTGGATTTTCCAACGATCATTCGCGCCCTTCTTAGACAAGATCCGGATGTCATCATGATTGGAGAAATCCGTGATGCCGCTACAGCTCAGCTTGCTATTCAGGCGGCTCAAACTGGGCATCTTGTTCTGAGTACCTTGCATACCCGCAATGCTTGTGGAGCAGTTCCTAGACTTAGCCATCTAGGAGTAGATCAACAATCTCTGGAGTCCTGTCTCTTAAGTGTCAGCTCACAGCGTCTCGTTCGTAAAACCTGCGCTCAATGTCTTGGATTTAAGATGAAAAATAACGTGCCATGTTCATTCTGCAAAGGCAGCGGCTACCTTGGGCGCATTGGAGTTCATGAAGTGCTAAGCAAAACCCATTTGCTTGACTCATCCACCTCTTACGTCAGCATGCGAGATGCCGGATTAATTCATATGCAAGCAGGCCTTATTAATCAAACAGCTTTAGATGCAGAAGTGGGCACATGGCGTTAAGCAAGCAGAACCAACTTCATTTTGCCGAGCAACTTGTGACATTGCTAGAGGCAGGCCTACCACTCCTCAATGCGATTGAACTCATTTATTCAACCGCCCCAAAGGCCTGGATTCCTTGGGTGACTAACATTCACACCCAGCTCAAAAAGGGTGAAAGTTTTTCTCAATGCTTGCGTGTCCAGGGAAATCTATTTTCTATGGAATTTATTAATCTCATACGCGTCAGTGAGCGTACTGGCGACTTTCATCTGGCGCTAAAAACTATTTGCCAGCAACTTGAAGCCCAAATTGAATTGCGTCGAAAAATTCAACAGGCAATGAGTTATCCCGCCATCACTCTTACTAGCTCTTGCCTTCTAGTGATAGTGATGATGATTTGGGTTGTGCCCGTCTTTAAGGATGTTTTTGCTCATTTTCAAGCGGAGTTGCCAGCCCCGACTAAAGTGTTAATTCAAGCATCCTCATGGTTTGAAGCCTTCTACCTTGAAATAGTGATAGCCCTCATTGGCTTTGCTGTGCTCTTTAGCCTTGCTTGGTCCAGGATCCCCAAAATTCAAAAATATTGTGATCGACTGAGCTTCTCTATACCGATGATTGGCCAGCTTCTCAGATTAGCAACACTTACCTACTGGTGTCGGACATTGGGCCATCTCCTCAAGTCTGGATTACCCCTTCCAGATGCATTGAGAGTTACCGCACAATCATCTAACCACTGGCTCAGCCATGATTTCAGCGCTGATATATTCAAACACCTCACTCGCGGCTGGTCACTCGGAGATGCCATAACAAAAGCAGATCCCAAGCACCTACTATTTGATCAGGAAACATTGCAGCTCTTACGAATAGGATCTGAAAGTGGTGCGCTCGCTGAAATGCTACAAAAGCGCGCATCAATATTGAGTTCTCAATTAAGCAATCGCTTAAATACCCTAAGCCAAAGCTTGGAGCCCTTGTTAATCATTATCGTTGGACTCATTATTGGAAGTCTGGTCATAATCTTATATCTCCCCATCTTTAACCTAGGACAGATTGTTTAATGGGTAATTTTATTTTGCTCGACTGGATCCGAATATGCCTGATAGCAATCTTGGTGTACTTAGCGTATTACGATTTGCGCACCTTTCGTTTGCCTGATGTCATCACCTTACCGCTCATCTTGCTGGGCCTCTTATTTAACAGCCTTTCAAATCAACGCTTTATCTCTTCTCAAGACGCGATCATTGGAGCGATCCTAGGCTACTCCTGTCTTTGGCTTCTCAACCTTCTTTATCGAACGGTCAAAAAGCAAGATGGGATTGGAATGGGTGATGCCAAACTATTGGCAGCCTTGGGTGCTTGGCTTGGCTGGTTTGCATTACCCGGTATTTTGCTAATGGCATCCCTGACCGGACTGATTGGCGGCATTATCTGGCTGCAGTGGAATAAACAAAATCATCGCTCAGCTTTTCCATTTGGCCCTTTTCTAGCTATTGCTGGCATCATTGAGCTGTTATGGCCACAAACCCTACAAATCCTTCTTCTGAGCAAGCTGGTCTAGGCATCCTCAAAGGGCATGTACCCTTTGTAGGTCTTACTGGTGGCATTGGCTCAGGAAAGACCGCTGTGAGTGATCGGCTCGCTCAACTGGGCGCAGGCATTGTCGACACCGATCTCATCGCCCATCAGATCACCGCCCCAAATGGAGTGGCTATCCCCTTCATTCAAAAGCAATTTGGGTCTGAGTTTGTTGATTCAAGCGGGGCGCTAGATAGAGTCAGGATGCGTACATTGGTCTTTGCCAATCCCGAAGCTAGAAAGTCTCTGGAAGCAATCACCCACCCCCTTATAAGGGAAGAAACCATTCGGCAAGCCAAACAGCTCATAGAAGATAAGGTGCCTTACCTTGTTTTTGTAGTGCCTCTGTTGATTGAATCAGGTAATTGGGCTCATCTTTTGGACTACCTCGTAGTAGTGGACTGTCCAGAGGAAACTCAAATTGAACGTGTGATGCACCGCAGCAAATTACCCCGAAACGAGGTTGAGAGAATTCTGAGGGCTCAAGCTAGCCGAGAAGAGCGTATTGCCAGGGCGGATATGGTCATTGAAAATCAGGGCTCTCTCGAGAACTTAAAAACTGAAGTTTTAAAATTGAACCAAAAAATCTTACAGATTCAGAAAGATCGCACCAGTTCGTCATAGAATATGGGCTTGTGATTGTCTACGAATACCCCTTTAACGAATTAGTTCGAAGCATGCTTCGACTGGAGTATTTGTTCGCCCGCTTCAACCACTTTGTCCGCTCTGATGACCCAGAGTTGCACCACAATGCCATCTCTGTTTTGTTTGATCTTGGTGACATCGGTGCACGCGGTGATATCAAGTCTTTACTACTTAAAGAATTTGAGCGTCAAAAATATGCACTCAATGGATTAAAGTCGTCACAAAAAGTTGATCAAGAGGCGCTGACACAAACTCTTTCAGAAATTGATTCCGTTGCTAGCAGTATTAATCAATCAACCGGCAGACCCAACTCTGTGATTACTGAAAGTGAATGGTTAAATGCGATTCGCACCAGATTAAATATTCCAGGCGGTACCAGTCCAATTGATTTGCCTAGCTATCATGCCTGGAAAAATAGTCCATCATCTGAGCGACGTGAGTTGCTTGAAAAATATGTTGGGCCGCTCTTGCCATGGCATGAGGCATGCCAATTATTTTTACGACTTTTACGTCAATCAGGCGAGGCTAAAGATGTGGTTGCACACAATGGATCCTTTCAGCAAGCTCCATCCGGCAAGGTCTACCAGTTGATGCGCATTGCTGTAGAAGATGACACTTTATTTTCTGAGATTAGTGCAAATAAATATTTACTCTCAGTGCGCTTCTTAAAGTCTGAGCGCGATAAAAAAGCACAGTTGGTGAATGCTGATGTGTCATTCAAACTCACCCTCTGCCAGTTCTAAGTCAAAAGGACTCTTAGCCTTTCCAGCATAGGCCAAGCGGCCGGCAACAAAGGTTCAACGCTAGGCTTTTCTGCAGCCAGCAACTCCCAGGATAAGGCTTGATTCTCACAACCTTTGGGAACCCCTCTCCAATCGCGAATAATGCTCACATGTAAGCGAACATAGGCATGCGGGTAATCATGCTCCAGAATAGTAAGTTCTTCACTTGATTGAATATCAATGCCAAGCTCTTCTTGAAGTTCACGCTTCAGTGCCTCGAAAACAGTTTCCCCTTTTTCGATTTTTCCACCTGGAACTTCCCAATAACCAGCGTAGGGTTTGCCTTCAGGTCTCTGCCCTAAAAGATAGCGGCCATCAGAATCCAGCAAGATTCCTGCTGCCACTTCAGTAACTGGGCGCTTGATTTCACTCATCAAAAAGATCTTAAGCTTTTGAACCAGCCCAATGCTTAGCAAATTGCCAAGCAACGCGACCTGAGCGTGAACCACGCTCCAATGCCCAGACCAACGCCTCTGAACGCGCCTCTTCAATTTGTGCAGCACTCAAACCAAAATGCCATAACCAATGCGCCACGATCGCCAAATATTCATCTTGTTTTGGCGGGTAGAAAGATAACCAAAGACCAAAGCGCTCTGATAAAGAGATCTTTTCTTCAACTACTTCACCAGGATGAATTTCGCCATCGTCGTTATGCACGTATGTCTCGTTATCCTTCATATACTCAGGTAATAAATGACGGCGATTAGAGGTGGCGTAAATCAAAATATTGTCGACTTGCGCAGAAACAGAGCCGTCTAAGGCTGATTTCATCGCCTTATAGCCAGATTCGCCATCCTCAAACGAGAGGTCATCACAGAAAATGATGAAACGCTCTGGGCGATCAGCCAAGAGCTCGGTAATATCAGCCAAATCAGCTAGATGCTCTTTCTCAACCTCAACCAGACGCAAGCCTTGGCTGGCAAACTCATGCAAACTCGCTTTGATCAGTGAGGACTTTCCAGTTCCCCTAGCACCAGTCAACAAAATATTATTGGCAGGCTTTTTTTGAATAAAGTTTTTAGTGTTATCGCGTATGGCGTCACGCTGACGATCAATATTCTGCAAATCCTCAAAAGTAATGTCCGCAACATGCTTTACAGGTTGCAAAAATCCAATACTGCCAAAGATGCTATCGCGCCTTCGCCATCTATATGCAGTAGAAGATTTCCACTGCTCCTCAGTCAAAGGCTTTGGTAAAAAAGTATCGAGATGGTCTAAAAGACGGTCTAATTTTTCATTCATATTTCGGATGGTCTTTTATGAGCGGTAATCTGCATTAATCGATACATAGTCATGCGATAAGTCACAAGTCCACATAGTTTGTGTAGCGTTGCCGCGACCTAAGTCAATCTTGACGGTGATTTCCGGGGCCTGCATGACCGTCTGACCATCAGCCTCGAGATAGTCAGGATTGCGTCCACCATTTTTAACAACCCAAACATCGCCTAGCCACATTTGTACGCGATTCACATCTAAATCAGCGATACCCGCATAGCCAATCGCTGCCAGGATGCGACCTAAATTAGGGTCGCTAGCGAAGAAAGCGGTTTTGACTAAAGGGGAATGGGCAACTGCCTTAGCAACCAAGCGGCACTCCTCAGAAGTCTTACCACCAAGCACTTCGATCGTCATAAATTTGGTTGCACCTTCGCCATCGCGCACAATCATTTGCGCTAGCTTTCTAGCTAAAGCAATTAAGGCATCTCGCAAGATGGCATAACTAGGATCGTTCGCTGATTGAATTTGCACTGACGACTGACCCGTCGCCATAATGATGAAAGAGTCATTAGTAGATGTATCACCATCAATAGTGATCGCGTTAAATGAAAGATCCGCTATCTCACGAGTCAGGCTGCTCAAGAGTCCAGGCGCAAATCCAGCATCAGTAGCAATGAATCCCAACATGGTTGCCATATTGGGGTGAATCATGCCAGCACCTTTGCAGATACCAGTAATAGTCGCCATCCCCGCAGGCGTTTGCACAGTTGCTGAGGTGGCTTTAGGCTGAGTATCGGTGGTCATGATGGCTTCAGCCGCATCAAACCAATTGTCCTCGCCTAGATTTGCCACTGCCTTTGGCAAAGCGCTAATAATTTTCTCGATCGGAAGCGGTTCAAGAATCACGCCAGTTGAAAAAGGCAGAATCTGTTCCGGATGAATCTTCAGATCTTTGGCTAAAGCTGCGCAGGTTTCTAAGGCATGTTTCATGCCAGATTCACCAGTCCCAGCATTAGCATTGCCAGTATTCACCACCAGAGCTCGAATTTCACCATTACGACCCTCTTGCGCCAAATGCTCGCGACAAACTTGTACTGGAGCGGCACAAAAACGATTCAAAGTAAAAACGCCAGCGACCTGGGAACCAGGAGCTAAAGTCATCACCAATAAATCTTTGCGGTTTGCCTTCTTAATACCAGCTTCGGCGATACCCATTTCAAAACCTTTAATAGGTTTCAGTTCGGATTTTAGGGGGAGAGGTAAGTTAACGGTCATAGTCTGATAATTGTAGATGAGGCTCAAAAATAAAGCGCACCTTCTGGGTGCGCTTTATTGCTTAATCCACATTACAAATGCTATACCTTGATTGGCAGCTCCCGAATCCGTTTGCCTGTAGCAGCTGCAATGGCGTTTACCAAAGCTGGGGCCACCAAAGGCACTCCAACCTCACCCAAGCCGCCCGGCTTCTCTTGACTGGGCACCAGATGCACCTCAACCACAGGCACTTGATTTTGTCGCAAGCTAGGGTAGTTATTGAAGTTATTCTGCTGAACCCGGCCCTTCTCAATCGTGATTTCATTGCTTAAGGCTGCGCTCAATCCGTAAATCACGCCGCCAGTGAGCTGCGCTCTTGCTTGATCAGGGTGCACTGTAATTCCGCAATCAGAAACGAACGTAATTTTCTTAACCTTGGTCTCCTTAGCAGCAGGATCCAATTCAAGTATGCAAGCAGAATAAGTGTCATAACACTCCATCTGTGCAACACCAAAACGCTTGCTGCCTGGAACATATCCAGACTTTTTCACCGCCAACTCAAGAACAGCTTTTGCTCGAGGGTGCTTACTTAAAGATGCCATCCGATATGCAACAGGATCTTTTCCGGCAGCTTTAGCGGCTTCATCCACAAAACTTTCAATCGCAAATGCATTGAGTGCATTACTGACTGAGCGCCAATAACCCACTCGAAGTCCAGTATCCGTAATCACGTTAGTAATTTCTAGATTGGGAATCTCATAAGTAATATTGTTCGAGCCTTCCACCATGAATGGATCAAAGCCATCCTTCACAAAACCAGGAAAGGCTCGTGCTGTCACTGACTGAGAAACCATTTTGGCTTTTAAAGAAGTTAACTGACCATTGGCACCCAAGATGCCGTCCACCTTATGAATGCTCATAGGACGATAGAAGTCATGAGTAATATCATCTTCCTTGGTCCAGAGCATCTTGACTGGCATGCCAGCTGCTTTAGAAATTTCAGCAGCCTGACGAATGAAATCCAACTCTAATTTACGGCCAAATCCACCGCCCAGAAAGGTGGTTTCAATAGTGACATCCTCAGGCTTAACCCCAGCTGCAGCAGCAGCCGCCGCTTGACCACCCTGCTGAAATTGAATTGGCCCAATAATTCTGCACTTGCCATTAGATACATCGGCAGAACAGTTCACAGGCTCCATGGTGGAGTGGGCTAAGTATGGCAAAAAGTATTGGGCACTAAGCGACTTACCATTTACAACGGTAACGTTAGCATCGCCCACCGCTTTAATCACGGCACCTTTTTTAGCTAAACCATCTTCTAATGACTTACGAACAACCGCATTGTTGAGGTTTGCATTAGATCCTTCATTCCAGGTAATTTTCAGGGCATCCCTACCCTTACGCGCCGCATAAAAATCTTTAGCCAATACTGCAACGCCATCTGAAATCTGAACAACTTTAATCACGCCAGATACCTTCATTGCGGCTGAAGCATCAAAGGACGTAGGTGTACCCCCAATAACAGGGCACTGCGCTAAAGATGCAATTGCCATACCCGGAATCTTGACGTCAATTCCATAAACTGCTTTGCCGGCAACTTTACTTGGCGTGTCCAAACGGCGCATCGACTCTTTGCCAATCACCATAAAGTTCGCTGGCGATTTCAGGACCGGCTTTTCTGGAAGGGGTAACTTAGCAGCATCAGCAGCTAGCTCACCATACGTGGCTGACTTACCACTCGCATGCGTTACTTTGCCATTCATAGCCTTACAGTCGGCAGCTGCAACATTCCAACGTTGAGCAGCGGCCTGAACTAAGACAGTACGAGTTGCGGCTCCGGCAGTTCTTAACTTATCAAAGGCTTCGCGTACTGAAGTTGAGCCGCCGGTAATTTGACCACCCAACATCGCATTGATGTAAACAGGGGCAACTCCAGCAATCTCAACCCGAATCATTGAGAGAGGTAAATTTAATTCCTCAGCTAACAAAGCTGGTAAAGAGGTATATACGTCCTGACCCATCTCTGAGCGAGCACAAATAAGCGTAATTTGATTATCCGGGGTAATTTGTACCCAAGCGTTTGCTAAGGCAGGCTTTACAGCATCCCCTACAGCAGCTTCACTTGCCAAAGGCAGATGCATGCCGATAACAAAGGCACTGCCAAGAGCGGCACTGTGCTGAATAAATTGACGACGGCTATTACTTTTTAAAGATTGATTTTTCATGTGATCTTTACCCTTTATGCCAACTTATCTGCAGCACGTTTGACTGCTTTTTCGATACGAGAATATGTGCCGCAGCGACAAATATTTCCGCTCATGGCATTTTTAATGTCATCACTACTAGGCTGTTTTTTCTTTGCCAATAAATCAGCTGCAGACATCATTTGTCCAGTCTGACAATATCCACACTGAGGCACATCGAATTCGATCCAAGCATCTTGAAGCGCTTTTCCAACCTTTGCCGCTAAGCCCTCGAGAGTTGTAACTGCCTTTCCACCTGCAGCAGATACAGGGGTAGAACAAGAACGGATGGCCGCACCCTCCAAGTGAACGGTACATGCACCACAAAGTCCTGCTCCACAGCCATACTTTGGACTCGTTACATCTAAATGGTCTCGTAAGACCCAGAGAATTGGCGTATCAGGATCCCCGTCGAAATTAACAGCTTTACCATTGAGAGTAAAAGACACGGCCATAACGCCCCCTTAGTTAAATTTGAGAATTTGAAGACAAAGCAAATGTTTTTGCACCTACAAATCATGACAGATCTCAGGGTCTATAGGTATATTAAATTATTAGGGATTCCACCAAGAAAAATGGCCCAGATAAATCTGAGCCAGTTAAACACTGTCGCGTTAAGATTAAAGCTCTAAGCTAGGGCGCCGTGGCAGTTTTTATACTTCTTGCCACTACCGCAAGTGCAAGGATCGTTACGACCTACCTTTGGGCCTGCGCGAAGTGGGGCTGGCTGGATATCTACTGCAGCACCGCGATCACCAGTTGAGCCTGCCACTTCCTTATCGACATCAGCATCAGCATGTTGATACTGAACATCTGAAAGTTTTGCCAAATCTTCATTCATAGATTCCGAAGCCTGATCTAACTCGCTTGAGCTCCGAATCTGCACGGTCATGATACTTTTCACAACATCATTCTTGATGACATTGAGCAATTCACCATACAGCTCAAATGCTTCACGGCGATACTCTTGCTTAGGATCTTTCTGCGCATAACCGCGCAAATGAATACCCTGACGCAAATGATCCAAAGCAGCTAAATGCTCACGCCAGTGACTATCCAAGCTATAGAGAAGAACAGAGCGCTCAAAGCCTGCAAAAGATTCACGCCCAGAGAGTTCGACCTTTGCATCGTAAGCCTCTTTAGCGGCCTGCAATACACGGTCAACAATTTCTGAGTCATCTACAGTCTCAGCACTTTCAACCCAGCTTCTCAGGTCAATTGTGAGACCCCATTCACCGGCTAGAGCATTTTCTAACCCAGCTAAGTCCCATTGCTCTTCCATAGACTCTAGAGGGACATAAACCGAGCAAACAGAACGCAAAACATCTTCACGTAAATTAGCAATTAGCTCGCCAATATCAGCGCTCTCAAGCACCTCATTTCTGAGGCGGTAAGTTTCTTTGCGCTGGTCATTAGCAACGTTGTCATATTCGAGTAACTGCTTACGAATATCAAAGTTACGGCCTTCAACCTTGCGTTGAGCAGACTCTATAGAACGCGTCACCATACCCGCTTCAATCGGCTCACCATCGGGCATCTTGAGACGCTCCATGACAGCACGTAAACGATCGCCTGCAAAGATACGTAACAGTGGATCATCCAATGAAAGGTAGAAGCGAGATGATCCAGGATCACCCTGACGGCCTGAACGGCCTCTTAATTGGTTGTCAATACGACGACTCTCATGACGCTCAGTACCGATAATATGTAAGCCGCCTGCGGCAAGGACTTGGTCGTGGATGCTTTGCCACTCGTCTTGCAACTGCTTAATTTTGACTGCTTTATCAGCATCAGCTAGGGCACTATCAGCATCAATCAAAGAAGACTGCTTACCTACGTTGCCGCCAAGCACGATATCAGTACCACGACCTGCCATATTAGTAGCAATCGTGATCATTTTTGGCCGACCAGCTTGAGCAATAATTTCCGCTTCACGAGCATGCTGTTTAGCGTTTAAAACTTGGTGTGGTAATTTGCGTTGATCTAATAGATTTGCAATCAACTCAGAGTTTTCAATCGAAGTAGTACCCACCAACACTGGTTGTCCACGTTCATAGCAATCTTCGATATCTTTAATCACCGCGTCATAGCGCTCGCGAGAAGATTTATAAATCTGATCTTGCTTATCTTTTCTTTGGCTAATACGATTTGGCGGAATCACAACTGTTTCTAAGTTGTAGATTTCTTTAAATTCATACGCCTCAGTATCGGCAGTACCAGTCATACCGGCTAACTTGCCATACATGCGGAAATAATTCTGGAAAGTAATCGTCGCTAAAGTTTGATTCTCATTCTGAATCTGCACACCCTCTTTAGCTTCTACAGCCTGATGCAATCCATCAGACCAACGACGACCTTGCATCAAACGACCTGTAAATTCATCTACGATGATGACTTCGCCACCCTGAACAACGTATTGTTGATCGCGGTGATAGAGTGTGTGTGCGCGCAGAGCAGCATACACGTGATGCATCAAAGTAATATTTTGCGGCGCATAAAGAGAGTCGCCATCATTGAGCGCACCCAATTGAACTAATACAGACTCAGCCTTGTCATGACCTTGTTCGGTCAAATAAACCTGCTGAGACTTCTCATCTACCCAATAGTCACCTGGCTTCTCAACGCCTGTGCCATCCGCCTTCTCTTCGCCAATTTGACGCTCTAAATGAGATGGCAGAGCGTTAATCTTGATATAGAGATCAGTGTGATCTTCAGCCTGACCTGAAATGATTAATGGTGTACGAGCTTCATCAATCAGAATGGAGTCAACTTCGTCGACGATTGCATAAGCTAAGCCGCGTTGCACACGCTGATCCAAATCCTGAACCATGTTGTCGCGCAAGTAATCAAAGCCAAATTCGTTATTGGTGCCGTATGTAATATCAGCGGCGTAAGCCTCTTGCTTGGTTGTGTGATCCATTTGAGATAGATTCACGCCCACCTTCATACCCAAGAAGTTATAGAGCTTAGACATCCATTCGGCATCACGTTGCGCCAAGTAATCGTTTACTGTAACAACATGAACACCCTTACCAGTCAAAGCATTTAAATAGACTGGAAGAGTGGCTGTTAGCGTCTTTCCTTCACCTGTACCCATCTCGGCAATCTTGCCTTGATGCAAGGCTAAACCACCCAGAATCTGCGCATCAAAGTGCCGCATCTTCATAACGCGTGTGCTGGCCTCACGAACCACTGCAAAGGCTTCTGCAGCGATGTCATCTAAGGACTCTCCAGCAGCAAGGCGTGACTTGAATTCTGCAGTTTTTGCAGCAAGTGCAGAATCATCCAAAGATTGCAGGCTCGCCTCAAAAGTGGCTACCTTGGCAACGACTTTGCGATACTGTTTTAAGAGGCGGTCGTTACGACTGCCGACCAGGGTTTTAAGAAGACCGATTACCATGGGATATTGAAGAAAATTAAGTCCTTGAGTTTATCACTCGCAACCCCATTTTTTATGAACTTTAACCCCAAATCATCCCGCAAGCCCACAGCTCACGACTGGATCGATTACCTACGTGAATCCGATGGTCTTGGGGAAATTTTGGCTAAAACTGAAGATCTAGCCAAACTCAAGACAATCATCCACTCAGCCCTAACAAAACTGGATTTAGACCATCTAAGCTCAAAAATTGAAGCTGGTTGGCGTTCTGGCTCACAAGACGAGCTATTTTTACTGGTCAGCAGTGCGAGCATCGCCAGTCGCTTGCAGCAAATATTACCTAGTCTAATCAATGAGTTAGGTAAATCTGGCTTATCCTGTAAGGCAATAAAGGTGCGAGTAAAACCCGCTCCACCCGCTTGGGAAGTTAAACCTCGCCAAGATCAGCGTGAAAAGCCAAAAGGGCTAAATGAGGTTGCCAAAAAATCCTGGGAGTCCCTATTAGAGAAGTTAGGGCCTGACTCTGGTTTACGCTCCTCCATCGAGAAGCTGCTGAAAAATAAACCGAAGTAGCCCAAAACTACTTCGGGCCCCTTAGAAAAAGAGGGGCTGGCTTTCCTGGGAATAAGCGCCTGGAGCCTTATTTTCAGCAAAGGAGCTGATTTCATAAGAACTAGGATCTTCCAAAAGCTTGCGTAAAAGAGCGTTATTTAGGGCGTGACCTGATTTCTCAGCAACATAAGCTCCCACAATAGGATGTCCAATGAGATACAGATCGCCAATCGCATCTAATATTTTGTGACGCACAAATTCATCTTCATAACGAAGTTCTTCGTTGTTCAAAATTCGGTGCTCATCTAAAACAATCGCGTTATCCAAACTACCGCCGCGCGCTAATCCCATTTCGCGCAACGCCTCTACTTCATGTGCAAATCCAAAAGTACGTGCGCGACCAATTTCACTTCGGTAAGCTTGTTCTGCAAAATCAACAACAAAACGTTGGCCAGTCTTATCTACCGCCGGATGCTTGAAGTCAATTGTGAAATCCAACTTAAATCCAAAGAAAGGTTCTAAGCGAGCAAGCTTGTCGCCTTCACGAACTTCTACTGGTTTTTTAATCACCAAAAATTGACGTGGCGCATCTTGTTCTGCAATACCAGCAGATTCAATTAAGAATAAGAATGAAGCAGCGCTACCATCCATGATGGGCACTTCTTCACCATCAAGTTCAATCAATAAATTATCAAGCCCAAGACCCGCGCAGGCTGAAAGCAGATGTTCAACGGTAGAAACACGTACACCATCCTTCTGAATAACAGAAGCTAATCTTGTGTCACATACAGCTAAAGCGGTTGCCGGCACAACTGACTGCTCAGGTGTATCTACCCGAACAAACTGAACCCCTGAATTTATTGGTGCAGGCTTGATAGAAATCGTCACCTTGCGACCAGAGTGCAAGCCAATCCCCACGGTTTTAACCGGAGTGGCGATAGTGCGTTGCTTCATCATGTTTGGATTTCTAAATTCAGGGGATATTTGTTATATAAGGGTTTGAATTAAAGCTTTTTCAAAATAGAAGCAGCATCACTTACTTCAAACTTACCTGGAGCTTCGCGGTCTAATGACTTGACCACACCATCTTCAATAATCATGGCATAACGATCTGAGCGAACACCAAAACCACGAGCGGTTAGGTCCAGCTCCAAACCAAGCTTTTTGGTGAACTCAGCACTGCCATCACCTAACATGCGAATCTTTTTGCCAACCTTTTGATCGCGTCCCCATGCGCCCATCACAAACGGGTCATTTACAGAAACACACCAAATCTCGTCAACACCTTTAGCTTTAATCGCATCGTAGTGCTCAACGTAACCAGGTACGTGCTTTGCAGAGCAAGTTGGTGTAAACGCGCCAGGCAATGCAAACAACACAATCTTTTTTCCAGCTACCAGCTTTTCAACTTCAAAAGCATTTGGCCCTAAGGAGCAGCCTTCAGTCTCTTCATTCATAAATTCATAAAGAGTAGCGTTCGGTAATTTTTGTCCAACAGCAATCATGACATCTCCAATAAATAATTGTTAGTAAGCATGCCAACGCAAGCGCGGGATTCGTCGTCCGGAGGGGCGCCGCGCTGGCATTTCGCAATTACCTATTGTATTAAGCAGTTAATTAATCTGCTTGTTTACGTAAAAAGGCTGGAATTTCATAGTAATCAGCCCCTTTGTCCAACATGGATTTAGCCTGAGGAGAGCTATCCGCACCTAATGTAGGCGCAGGAGTCGCTTCACGAGAGCTACGAAAAACCCGCGGCAAATCATATTGGCTATAGTCAACACCAGTACTTGCAGGTTGAGTTGCCATTGCTGGAGCACTACCTGTTCCAGTGAGAGCCAAACCTGCGCTAGTACTTAAAGCAGAATCCACACTTACCTTACTCATTGCTGCTGATGCGCTAGCAGGAGCAAAGCTATTGAGGTCTGCCATCGTTGGCATTGCATCATGAGTACCAGTAGCTTGTCTCCAAACTACTTCAGGTTGGTTATTTTTACGAGCTTGAGGATTATTCAAACCAGTGGCAACCACAGTCACACGTAAGGCGTCGCCTAGGCTCTCGTCATAAACAGTACCAAAGATTACCGTTGCATCATCAGCGGCATAACCACGAATCGCTGCCATGACTTCGCGAGTCTCAGACAATTTCAATGAACGGCTAGCAGTTATGTTTACCAATACACCACGTGCGCCTGACAGATCAACACCTTCGAGTAATGGCGATGCCACTGCAGCTTCAGCAGCTAAGCGCGCACGATCCATACCGGAAACAGTTGCTGTTCCCATCATGGCTTTACCTTGCTCACCCATCACGGTTTTAACGTCTTCAAAGTCAACGTTGATCAAACCTTGAACATTGATGATTTCTGCAATACCAGAAACTGCGTTATGCAACACGTCATCAGCGCAAGCAAATGCTTTGTCAAACTCAGCGTCTTCACCCATTACTTCAAAGAGCTTTTCGTTGAGCACAACAATCAATGAATCTACATATGACTCGAGCTCTGCCGCACCATTCTCAGCAACCTTCAAGCGCTTTACGCCCTCGAAATCAAATGGCTTACTAATAACACCAACAGTCAAAATGCCCATTTCTTTGGCTACTTGAGCCACGATTGGGGCCGCTCCAGTTCCTGTACCGCCACCCATACCAGCAGTAATAAATACCATGTGTGCGCCTTGCAATGTATCGGCAATGCGAGCACGTGCTTCTTCAGCAGAAGCTGCGCCGATTTCCGGTTTAGCACCAGCGCCTAATCCGCTAGAACCCAGTTGCAAATTCACAGATGCCTCAGAACGCTGTAAAGCGCCAGCATCGGTGTTCATGCAAATGAACTCTACGCCATTAACACCGCGACGGATCATATGCTGGACAGCATTGCCACCAGCGCCACCGACTCCAACCACTTTAATAATGGTCTTGCCAGCTGTTTCTTGATCTAACATTTCAAATTCCATATACCCTCCTAGGTAAATACGTACTACATTGACGACGACGAAAAAAACTTAAAAATTTCCTGCAAACCATTCCTTCATACGCGAGATAACACCTTGCAACGCGCCTGATTGAGAAACACGACGACCGCGCAATAGCTGCGCTTGGCCTTCCATCAGCAAACCAATGCTGGTGGCATATCTGGGACTACGTAAGACTTCATGAAGATGGCCACGGTATTCGGGGGTTCCGATACGAGCAGGCCTCAAAAAGACTTGTTCGGCTAACTCCACCATGCCTGGCATTAATGCTGTGCCGCCTGTTAAAACAATTCCAGAAGAAACCATATCTTCGTAACCGGAGTCACGAACTACGCCTCTTACCAGCGTAAATAACTCTTCCACGCGTGGCTCAATAACTGCTGCCAGAGCTTGCTTAGACATCGGGCGTGGCTCACGGTCACCAACACCAGGAACATCAATCATCGCGGTTGGATCAGCCATCTCTTGACGGGCGATACCATGCGCAATTTTTAAATCTTCGGCATCAATCGTTGGTGTGCGCAATGCCATCGCAATGTCATTCGTAATTTGATCACCGGCAATTGGAATCACCGCAGTGTGACGAATTGAACCCTGGCAATAAATTGCAATATCGGTTGTACCTCCGCCAATATCAACCAACACCACACCAAGCTCTTTTTCATCTTCGGTCAATACCGCCAAGCTTGAGGCTAAAGGCTGCAATATCAAGTCATTCACCTCGAGACCACAACGACGCACACACTTCACAATATTTTGCGCGGCACTAACAGCGCCAGTAACAATATGCACCTTCACTTCCAAACGAAGGCCACTCATGCCGATCGGCTCACGCACATCTTCCTGTCCATCAATAATGAATTCTTGAACTAGGATGTGCAGAATCTGTTGATCTGTTGGAATATTGATTGCTTTTGCCGTTTCCAGTACGCGCTCAACATCACCAGAGCCAACTTCTTTATCGCGTATAGCAACCATACCGCTCGAGTTAAAACTCACAATGTGATTACCAGCAATTCCTGTAAAGACTTGCACAATCTGGCGATCAGCCATCACTTCAGCCTCTTCAAGCGCCTTCTGAATGGACTGAACGGTTGCTTCAATATTGACTACAACGCCCTTCTTCAATCCTTTGGATGCGGTTTGACCAACACCTACTACGTTAAATTGACCATCAGGAGCTAATTCAGCAACCAAGGCAACAACCTTGGAAGTTCCAATATCCAATCCAACCAAAATATCGCGATTGTCTTTACTCATTACCATTCCTCATTGCTTCAGCTCACTTTTTTTGCCATCTACTTCATTCTTTTTCAAACTTGCAGAAGCAAGATGAACTGCGAAACCATTTGCATAGCGCAAATCGACTGCATCGACTCGATTCGCCCACTTCTCTTGTACTTGCGGCCAATATTTAAATAAACGTGCCACACGTTCTTCAGTTAAATTTTTATCGGAGCTTTCCTCATCGCGACCAAACTCTACTTTCATTCCGTTTGAGAGTTTGACGTGCCATGCATAACGTTCAGTCAGCGCAAGGCTCGTGACCTCCGCGCCCCATGGCTTAAACCAATTGTTGGCTTTTTCATAAAGACTCATTACCTCTTTGCCGGCATCTTCAGGGCCAGAAAAGTCGACTAAACGTACATCCTCACTCACCTCGGAAACGCGTCCAGTAAATAGTTCGCCATGGGTATTCATCAGGGTGAGACTCTCAGTACCGCCCCAGGTACCAAAAGGCTTCTGCTCTTCAATACTCACCACCAGACCATTTGGCCATACACGACGGACATTGGCGTGTCGAACCCAAGGCATACTTTCAAAGCCTCGCTTCACATCTTCCAAGCGAACGCTGAAGAAATTACCCTGTACCGTTTCTAAAACTTGTTGCTTAACAATAGGCTTGTTAATGTGTTTCAATGTTTGGCCAGCAACTGGTTCAATCTGGATCTGCTTCAAAGCGAAAACTGGTCGCTGACTTAGCCAAACCAAAATACCAATGACGAGCATCACCACAAAGCAGCGCAGCAGGAAACGGCTCAGCTTCTCCATACGCTCCGCATGATTCCATAGCGGAGACATCAACATAGAGAAAATTTCACCGAAGCGATCCATGAAGTTGCTCATGCAGTAGCGCCCTCTTTTTGCTGCAACGTTTGACTGAGCAACCAAAGCACTAGATCCGCATATTCAACGCCAGCAGCCTTGGCGGCCATTGGCACCAAAGAGTGGGAAGTCATTCCAGGGGAGGTATTCATTTCCAATAAGTAAGGCTTACCGGTCTTTTGATCTAACATCACATCAGCGCGACCCCATGTACGACATCCCAAGGCTTTATATGCCGCTAAGGCCAACTCCTGAACAGCGGCATTCACCTCAGGTGCAAGCCCAGTAGGGCATAAGTACTGAGTTTCATCAGAGAAATATTTATTATGAAAATCGTAATTTGCTTGTGGTGGAATAATTTTGATCACTGGTAAAGCTTCAGCCGTCTTGCCTTGACCAACTAGCGGACAAGTTAACTCATCACCAATAATGCAAGTCTCTGCAATCACTTTTTTATCCAACCCAGCAGCAAGCTTGTATGCAGCCGGCAACTCGTCGACTGATTTCACTTTTGTTAAGCCTAAAGAGGATCCCTCATGCGCAGGCTTCACAATCAAAGGCAAGCCCAGATGTTTCACAACCGCATTCCAGTCGCTATCAGCTGTCAGCTCTTCATATTCAGGGGTGGCGAGTCCATTACTAATCCAGACTTGCTTAGTGACAATTTTGTCGATTGCTAGAGCAGAGGCCAAAACACCACTACCTGTATAAGGTAACCCCAACAACTCCAGCAATCCTTGGATGGTTCCGTCTTCACCAAAGCGGCCATGCAAGGAAATGAATACACGATCGAAGTTTTCTTTTGCTATTTCGGTAGGGCAACGCAAACCCGTATCAAATGCATAGGCATCTACTCCTTTTGCGCGCAAAGCTTCTAATACGCCATTGCCTGACATAAGAGAAATCTCTCGTTCGCCTGATTTACCGCCAAGCAAAACACCAACACGACCTAAAGACTTAAGATCTAGACCAGCCAAGCTGGACTTAACGCGATCACCCCAGGAAATCAAATTAGCGCCTACCTTAGACATGCTTCGCCTCCGACAACGTATGTGGCAAAGCAGAAATTGATCCCGCACCCATCGTAATTAATACATCTCCATCTTTTAGAACTTGACTTAACTTTTCTGGCATCTCTGCAACATTTGCAGCATAAGCAACTGCGTACGAATCTAATAAGGCTTTGGAATTTTTATCTTCAGCGATAGCGGCCTTCATCAAACTCTTGCTATCAGCCCCTGGAATTTTTGCTTCGCCTGCTGGATACACATCGGTCAACACCAAAGCATCAAAATTTTTGAGAACTTGAACAAACTCGCCAAAACAATCACGCGTTCTAGTGAAGCGGTGCGGCTGGAATGCCAATACCAAGCGACGATCTGGGAAGGCACCTCTTGCTGCAGCTAAGGTTGCAGCCATTTCTACTGGGTGATGGCCATAATCATCAATCAAGGTAAAGCTACCACCAGCAGCCAAAGGAATCTCTCCATAACGCTGGAAGCGACGACCAACACCACCAAACTCAGACAGCGCTTTGGTAATTGCTTCATCGCCCACACCCAACTCTGTTGCTATGCCAATAGCGGCTAAGGCATTACGGACGTTATGTAAGCCCGGTAAATTCAGGGTGATGTTTAATGGACCCGGTTTATTGCCATGCCTACGCACAGTACGACGGTCAACCGTGAAGTGCATCTGAGTACCATCCGCACGAACATTACTTGCACGAATATCTGCATCTTCCGAAATACCATATCGAAGTACTGGCTGAGATACAAACGGAATAATGTCACGCACATTAGCATCATCAATACAAAGTACTGCTACACCATAAAAAGGCATACGCTGAATGAACTGAACAAATGCCTGTTTCAATCGAGCCATATCATGCTGATAGGTATCCATATGATCAGCATCAATATTCGTTACTACTTCCATGGCTGGAAATAATTGCAAGAAAGAGGCATCTGACTCATCCGCCTCAACCACAATAAAATCTCCACGCCCCAAGCGCGCATTAGCACCTGCGGAATTGAGTTTGCCGCCGATCACAAATGTGGGATCTAGACCACCTTCAGCCAAAACGGATGCAACCAAGCTGGTAGTAGTTGTTTTGCCGTGTGTGCCAGCAATTGCAATACCCTGCTTCAGGCGCATCAACTCACCCAACATGACTGCGCGCTGAATCACTGGTACCTTCGCCGCGCGTGCTGCCAAAACCTCTGGATTATTGCCTGCAACAGCAGTAGAAATCACTACCGCCTCTGCTGTACCAATATTTTTGGGGTCATGCCCAATATGAATGACTGCACCCAAATCTCTAAGTCGTTTAGTGACTGCACCATCTGCTAAGTCTGACCCTGACACTTGGTAACCCAAGTTCAATAGCACTTCAGCGATGCCGCTCATGCCAGCACCACCGATACCGACAAAGTGAATTTGCTGAACGATATGCTTCATATTCCTACTCCCGCACAATCTGCACATACCTCAGCTACACGCTGGGTAGCGCGTGGTTTTGCTAAAGCATGCGCACGTAATGCCATCTCTTTTAATTCTTTGCGATTAAAGTTCTGAATCATCATTGCTAAATCTTGCGGGTTTAGTAATGGTTGCGGTAACAAAATTGCTGCATTCGTATTCGCCAAAAACTGTGCATTCGCAGTTTGATGATCATCAATCGCAAATGGGAATGGAATAAGGCAAGAGGCGATACCACAAGCTGCTATTTCAGAAACTGTCATGGCGCCTGAACGGCAAATAACCAAATCGGCCTGTGAATATGCAGATGGCATGTCATCAATGAAGGGACGAATATCTGCCATTACACCTAAATCGGCATATCGCTTCTGTAGATCTGCTAAATGCTTGTCGCCTGCCTGATGAATTACTTTGGGACGTGACTCTACTGGAATTAATGCCAGGGCAGCCGGAATATTTTCATTAAGGGCAGCGGCACCCAGGCTACCACCTACCACCAAGATAGATAAAGGCCCCTGGCGCTGGTCATAACGTACTGCAGGCGCTAGCATGTGATCAAACTCTTCCCGAATCGGATTTCCTACCCACTCTGCATGATCCATTGTGTTGGGGAATCCAGTGAGAGTTCGCATTGCAATTTTGCTTAGCGCACGATTAGCACTTCCAGCTACCGAATTAGATTCATGTAGGACCAATGGGCGCTTCAATAATTTAGACACCAAACCACCAGGGAAAGTAATGTAACCGCCCATACCTAAAACCACATTTGGTTTTAAGCGTCGCATAATCTTCCAACTTTGATGGCAAGCGCGCATAAGATTAATAGGCAACATCAACTTTGCTTTTAATCCCTTGCCACGCAGGCCCCCGAACTCGACCGCCTCAAATGGAAAATCACAAGACTTTACGAGGCGATACTCCATGCCAGCTTGATTACCTAACCAAGAGACCTTCCAACCGCATATCCGCAAATATTCAGCGACAGCAAGGCCTGGAAAGATATGCCCACCAGTACCACCAGCCATCACTAAGATTGAGGGTTTAGTCAAAGCTTCCCTCCACGCATGAGGATGCGATTTTCAAAATCGATGCGCAGTAACATTGCTACAGCTACCGCATTCATCAAAATTCCAGAGCCGCCATAACTTACCAATGGCAAAGTCAGGCCTTTGGTTGGTAACAACCCAAGGTTCACACCCATATTGATGAAAGCCTGCCAACCAATCCAAATGGCAACGCCCTTAGCTGCAAGTCCTGCAAAGCTACGATCTAGCTGTAAAGCAGTGCGGCCAATTAAGAAGGCACGACGTACGATCCAATAAAACAAGAAGATCATCACCACCACACCAACAAATCCCAACTCTTCACCAATCACAGCCATGATGAAATCGGTATGCGCTTCTGGTAAGTAGTGCAGTTTTTCTACGCTACCACCAAGTCCTGTACCAAACCATTCGCCCCGACCAAATGCCATCAATGAATGTGTTAACTGGTAACCCTTATTAGCAGCGTTATCTACTTGCCAAGGATCCATAAAGGCTAGCATGCGTCCGCGACGGAATGGGGAGAGCGCAATCATCGTTGCGCCACTCATCAACCCAACCAAAATCAAGCCGCCAAATAACTTGGCATTAATACCGCCCAAAAAGAGAATGCCGAATGCAATCAAAGCAACCACTACGAATGCGCCCATGTCTGGCTCAGCCATCAATAGACCGCCTACCAGAGCAACTGCAATACCCATCGGTAGCATGCCCTTCACAAAGGAATGGAGATATTCCTGACGTTGAACGGTGTAGCTTGCTGCAAAGATCACAGCAGCAAATTTCATCAACTCAGATGGCTGAAAATTCATCAATCCCAGAGGAATCCAACGCTTCGCACCATTCACACCCTTTCCTACACCAGGAATTAGAACGGCGATCAGCAATAAAACGGTAAACCCAAAAATGACTGGTGAATAACGATCCCATACCTTAGTAGGGATCTTAAAAGCCCAGATACCGACACCAATCGCAATCACCAAAGAGATCACGTGACGAATCAGGAAAAAGTTACTACTGTAATTTGCGTACTTTGGTCCATCAGCCAAAGTAATCGAAGCGGAGTACACCATTACCAAACCAATTAACATCAGCGACAAAATTGCCCATACGAGCAACTGGTCATAGTCCATCATGCGGGAACGGGTTTGTTCTACGCCTGAAACAGCATCTCGCAAGCCAGTGCGGAAGTTATCAATTCCGCCTCTTGAAAAATTCCAGAAGCGATTTAGTCCAAGCCGATTTTCAGGAAAGAATTTTTCTTTTAAGTTCATACCTGGACTCCTTCAAAGCGCATGCCTAGCTCTTCAACCTCTGCAGCAAATACTTGAGCACGCTCAACATAGTCATGGAACTGATCTAAGCTTGCACAGGCTGGTGAGAGTAATACCAAGTCTCCTGATACAGCTTTTGAGGCAGCAGCCTGAACTGCAGAAATTAAATCACCACAATTTGTGCTTTGAATTCCAGAGCCAAGAGCTTCACCAATTGCAGCGCCATCTTTGCCGATTAGGAAAGCACCCTTCACAAAACGTAAAGCGGGTTCACGTAGTGGACTGAAATCTTGACCTTTGCCATCGCCACCAGCAATCAACCAAATGCGCTTGCCAGACTCGTTGCTACCTAAGCCATTCAATGCCGCAACAGTTGCACCTACATTAGTGCCCTTACTGTCATCTACATATTCAACATCTTTAACAATCGCAATACTTTGTACACGATGTGGCTCACCATGGTAATCACGCAAGCCATGTAAGAGTGCATTCATAGGTAAATTAGCAGCGCGGGCTAAGGCCAGGGCTGCTAGCGCATTTAATGCATTGTGACGGCCACGAATTCTTAAGGCGTCAGCTGGGATAAGGCGCTTGAGGCGTAATGGCTCATCTTCTTCAACTACTGCGGATTTACGACGACGCTTAGGCTTAGGCTCAACATCTTCATCTACCTCAGCCCAAACCAGCCAATCTATTCCACCCGCACGTAAATCGTGCTCAATTCCGAAAGCACCTTGCTCATCTGGGCGATTTGAGCCAAAGGTCACGATAGCTCTCTCTGCTTTTTGCTCTTCAGACAGCAGCCCCATTACAAGAGAATCATCGCGATTCAGAATACAAACTGTATCAACACCAAATATCCGTGACTTTGCTTGTGCATAGGCTTGCATATCGCCATGCCAATCTAAATGGTCTTGAGTAATATTCAACACTGTTGCTGCCGTAGCATTCAAAGTATGGGTATAGACCAACTGAAAACTAGATAACTCCAAGACCCAAACATCCGGCATATCTACGATTTGATCGGCAATATCCAAGCAGCTCATGAGCTTGTCTAATGCTGCAGGACTAATATTTCCTGCAACAGCAACTTTCTTGCCAGCACGCTCACAGAGTTGCCCGGTTAATGCGGTGGTAGTTGTTTTACCGTTGGTGCCAGTCACAGCCAGTACTGCAGCCGCATAACTCAACTCTTGCGCTTGTGACATACGACTTAAAGCAGAAATTGCGCGAGCAAAAAATTCAATTTCACTCCACACATCGATTTCAGCCTGCTCAGCCTTAACCAAGAAAGCATAGGTTGGGTCTTGCACCGGAGAAAGTCCCGGGCTAATACCAATCACGTCAATATTCTTCAGTAAGCTTTCATCCAGGGGACCAAAACAAACATCTTTGAGGCCAGCAATCCGAAGCTCTTCCAGCCAAGCATTTTGACGCACAGTAAAGGAGGTTTGATCACGTGTATCCGCTAAGCGGACTTCGGCGCCATTTCGTAGGCACCACATCGCCATAGCTACGCCAGACTCGCCCAATCCCAAGATAAGGAATCGATTTGGAGCTTGGTAACCTTCATCACTCATGAAGGCTGCATTTGCAAAGGTATTTTCTAAAATCAACATATTTACTTTTGAATCACCGTAACTTCAAGCTAGATAAGCCAATTAAGACCAGGAGGATGGTAATGATCCAGAAACGCACAACCACTTGCGTCTCCTTCCAACCACCCAATTCAAAATGGTGATGCAATGGCGCCATCCGGAAAATGCGACGACCTTCTCCAAAATGTTTTTTAGTGAGCTTGAACCAAAATACTTGCATCATTACCGAAACAGTCTCAGCAACAAAGATGCCGCCCATCACAAACAACACAATTTCTTGACGAACAATCACAGCGATGGTGCCAAGGGCTCCGCCCAAAGCAAGTGCGCCCACATCACCCATAAATACTTGTGCTGGGTGTGTGTTGAACCAAAGGAAGGCTAAGCCAGCACCGCCCATAGCTCCACAGAAGATCATGAGTTCACCAGCACCTGGTATGTAAGGGAAGAGGAGATACTTTGCATAAATCGCATTACCCATCACATAAGCAAAAGCACCCAAAGCAGCTCCTACCAAGATCACCGGCATGATGACAAGGCCATCAAGACCATCGGTTAAGTTCACTGCATTACTACTACCCACGATTACTAAGTAACTCAAAATAATGAAGCCCATCACACCCAATGGATAGCTCACTTCTTTCATGAAGGGCAGTAGCAAGTTGGTTTTTGCAGGCAGATCTAAAGCAAATCCACTTCTTAACCACTCATAAAATAATTGCAATACTTTTAGGTTATTGACCTCAGAAACGGAGAATGCAAGATAGATAGCGGCAAATAAACCAATTAGTGTTTGCCAGAAAAACTTCTCTCTTGAGGCCATGCCTTTAGGATCTTTGTAGACTACTTTGCGATAGTCATCTACCCAGCCAACTAAACCAAAACCAAAAGTCACAATCATCACAATCCAAATAAATCGATTGCTGAGATCGGCCCACAACATGCATGAGATAAAGATACCGATCAAAATCAAAACACCACCCATAGTTGGGGTGCCTGATTTCACTAAATGGGTTTGTGGCCCATCAGTTCGGACTGCCTGACCCATTTTCAGGGCGCTTAATTTGCGAATCACCCAAGGTCCCGCAGTTAAACCAATCAATAATGCAGTGACCGTTGCCATCACCGCTCTGAAAGTGATGTAGTTAAATACTCGGAAGAATCCGAAATCATCTTGCAGCCATTGCGCTAACATTAAGAGCATGTTTTAGCCTCCTCTAACAAGGCCTGCACTACACGCTCCATGCGCATAAACCGTGAACCTTTAACCAAAATATTTAAGTGTTGATTGCCACCGCTAGACTGGGCATGCAAAGCATCTCTCAATTGCATGATGAGAATATCCATATCGGCAAAATGCATCGCACTAGATGCAGTCGCACTATTACCAACAGTCTCATTAAATCCCTGAAGAGCAAATTGGCACTGTTCCCCCAATGCAAATAGCTTTGAAACTCCCTGCTCAGCAGCATAAGCACCCACCTCTCGATGGAACTCAGGACCCTGATTGCCAACCTCACCCATATCACCCAAAATTAACCAAGATAAATTACCTGATTGCTTTAAAGCATCGATAGCAGCCCTTACGGAATCTGGGTTGGCGTTATAGCTATCGTCGATTAAGGTGTGATTTGAATCAATCACCTTTGCTTGCATGCGCCCATTTACTGGGGAGAATGATTCGAGACCCTGTTTAATTTTTTCAAGACTTACACCTGCTGCGACACCAACAGCAGTTGCAGCCAATGCATTGCGAACATTGTGACTGCCCAAAGTATTTAACTGAACTTCAATGGTCCCTTGTTCAGTTTGTATCTGCACAAGCCCGTTACTTAATAGACTTCCAGTCACTGCAGCCGATAGTTTGGCCTGCGCAGATGACAATACAAAATCGATAACCTTGCGGCCTGCAGCCGCCTTGCGCCAAACACTTGAAAATTCTGAATCTGCTGGAAATACAGCAATTCCATCGCTTGGCAAAGTACGAATGGCATCAGAATGCTCTTCTGCTACCGCCGCTACTGTAGTCATAAACTCTTGATGCTCGCGCTGGGCATTATTAATTAATGCAATGTTCGCTTGCGCAATAGCAGCTAACTGCGCTGTTTCACCAGGATGATTCATGCCAAGCTCAACCACAGCAAGGCGATCTGTTGCGCGCAATTTCAACAGCGTTAATGGCAAACCAATATCGTTATTCAGATTTCCTTTGGTAACCAAAGTATTTTGTTCGCCCACTGCCGCTTTAAAAATAGAAGCGATCATCTCTTTAACGGTGGTTTTACCATTGCTGCCAGTAACCAATGCCAAAGGAATCGGGTGATTAGTCCGCCATGCTTTTGCTAAATTTCCTAAACCAACACGCGTGTTCGAAACGCAAATAGCAGGTAGGTCCGGTGGGCATTTATCTTGCGCACTAATTAGGGCAGCACTAGCGCCTGCCTTAGCGACATCAGATAAAAAATCATGCGCATCAAAGCGCTCGCCAACTAAAGCGACAAATAATTCGTTGCGATCGATCTGGCGACTATCAGTACCCACTCGAGAAATCGATATTTCCTGGGCAGCTTGTGCAGAAGTATTCAGTAATTTACTTCCAGGCAACATTGCCTGTGCTTGTGCAAGGGTGGTCATGATAGTCATCAGACTCCACTTCCAGCGGCTAAGCGAATATGCTCTTGATCAGAAAAATCAAATTTCTTACCATTAGTTTCTTGAGTAGTTTCATGGCCCTTGCCAGCAACTAAGACAATATCGCAAGCATCCGCATGACGAATTGCGGCCATGATGGCAGATGCACGATCGGCTATAACTTGAACGTTCTGCGCATCCTTGCTAATACCACCGCGCACCATCTCCATGATGGCTTGTGGATCTTCAGAACGAGGGTTGTCACTTGTAATCAGAATATGGTCGGCATTGCGCTCTGCAACAGCGCCCATTAGCGAACGTTTACCAGCATCGCGATCACCGCCACAACCAAAGACACACCAAATTTTTCCACCGCGCTGTTCAGCAATAGGGCGCAATGCTTGTAAGGTTTTCTCCAAAGCATCTGGGGTATGCGCATAATCAACAACTGCTAACAAACCCTCTGTCTTTTGAGATTTCCCCAAAGGAATTAACTCCATACGACCAAGCACTGGATTTAATTGGCTCACTTTTTGAGCGGCCACTTCAAAGCTCATACCCTGTGACAGCAATACCGCCCACACTGCAAGCGCATTACTTAAATTAAATTCACCCAATAAAGGAATATGCAATTGAGCACTGCCCACTCCATCACAAATGAAACTTGCGTTGTAACCCGCTCCACTTAGCAGAATATCTTTTGCATAGATACGGGATAAACGATCACCAAATTTTTCAAATCCTTGGAACGCGGATTGAGACAATGCATATGCCCAGACCTTCAAGCCATCTTTTGTCAACAAGTTCATGGCAAGCTCACGACCAAATGCATCATCCAAGTTGATGACTGCGTGCTCAAGGCCGGTTTGCTGAAATAACTTAGCCTTTGCCTCAGCATAATCAGCCATGCTGCCGTGGTAATCCAAGTGATCCTGCGTCAGATTCGTAAATACTGCACAGTGAATATCTGTTCCAGTGATTCTCTCTTGATGCAAAGCATGTGAAGATACTTCCATCGCCACTTGTTTTGCTCCAGCGCTACGTAACTCTGCTAGCTGAGTTTGTAATTTAGGTGCATCTGGAGTGGTGTAGCCAGTTTGAACCAATGCGCTAGGGAACCCAGTACCTAGAGTACCCAAAACTGCAGTGCGATGACTACTTGTATCTAAAGCCTGAGCCAACCATTGCGTGATGCTAGTTTTGCCATTAGTGCCAGTGACACCAATGATTTTTAATTCTTTGCTCGGATGACCATACCATTGCGCACAAAGCTCACCTGCTTTTGCAGCAAGATCTTCAATAGGAAAACATTGTGGATGATCTAAAAATTGCTTACCCATACCCGCCGGATCGAACACTACTGCGGCTGCCCCGCACTCTAATGCAACCTCAATAAATTGACGACCATCGCGCAAGGCGTTGCCATGACCTACAGGGTAGGCAAAAAAGATATCGCCAGACTGTATCTGGCGACTATCCGCACATACTTTTGCGGAGGAGTTCGCTAAAGTGTGTAAGTGGTCAATCAAATGATTGGTGTCTATTTTCAAATCCACCCTCATCGTTTCAAAACCACATGTTGAGCGTGTGCAGCTGCTGGCCGAATTTCTTCTGGGGCCTTATCTTCCAACACCATTTGCTTTACTTTGTTGTCTGGCAAGACATTCAATGAACGGAGCGTCTCCCCAACAATTGTCGAGAATACAGGCGCGGCAACATCACCACCGTAGTGACTTCCACCAGTAGGCTCATCAATCATTACCGCAACCACAATACGTGGAGCACTAATGGGAGCAAGTCCAGCAAAGTAAGCGCGATAAGAATTGCCATAACCCTTACCAACTAATTTATGGGCAGTACCTGTTTTTCCGCCAACGCGATAACCTTCAGCCTGCGCTTTGACTGCAGTTCCCCCCGGCTCAGTAACCGCCTCCATCATGTTGCGCATTTCAATAGCCGTTTTTGGTGAGAGCACTTTAATGCCCGGCTTGAACTCAGGACTACGCTCAATCGTCAGGGGAACTAATTCGCCATCACGTGCAAAGACTGTGTATGCGCGCGCTACCTGAAAGAGCGACGCAGAAATACCATAGCCAAAAGCAATACGGGCTTGATCGGTAGGCATCCATTTTTTGAAAGGATGCACTGTGCCTGCAACAGCACCCGGGAAACCAATTTTTGGTGCTTGTCCCAAGCCAACAGCAGTATAAAAATCCCACATTTCTTCAGCAGAAAGATTATTCATTGCAATCTTTGCAGTACCGATGTTGCTCGACTTTTGAATAATTTGCGCGACCGTAAGATTTCCATAGGGATGGGTATCTGTAATGGGCTTAGGACCTACTAAATAACTCGCACCAATCACCATATTGGTATCCGGTTTAATTGCACCTTTTTCTAAAGCAATTGAAATGGTTAACGGCTTGATAGTTGAACCAGGCTCAAAGGTATCGGTCAATACGCGGTTACGTAATTGCTCGCCTGTTAAATACCTTCGATCATTTGGGTTGTAGCTTGGATAATTTGCCAATGCCAAAATCTCGCCCGTTTGTGTATCGAGCACTACAGCGCCACCCGCTTTAGCGTGATGCTTTTCAACAGCGTCTTTAACAGCGTTATATGCTAGGAACTGAATCTTGCTATCAATAGATAGGTTTAAGTCTTTTCCATTTTGTGGCAACTGCAGGATTGCAACATCCTCAACAACACGACCTAAACGATCAACCACCACACGTCTTTGACCGGGATGACCAGCAAGCTCATTCTCACGAGAAAGCTCCATCCCTTCTTGACCTTTGTCATTCACATTTGTAAAGCCAACCACGTGCGCCATCGCCTCACCTTCAGGGTAGAAGCGACGATATTCATTATTTAAACCAATGCCAGGGATCTCTAGCTGTTTAATTTGCTGCGCTACAACTGGATCTACTTGACGCTTTAAGAAAACCTGCTTGCGCTCTTCTTTCAACTTTTTGCGCAGATCAGATTCGCTCATTTGCAAAAGACTTGCCAATTTCTGCACTTTGTCTGCAGCCAAATCATCTGGAACTGTGTCGTTATAGGCAATCACCGACTTGGCTTCCAAGCTCGTTGCAATCACTTGGCCGTTACGATCCAAAATTTTTCCGCGACTAGCGGGTAGCTCCAATTCGCGTTGAGTGCCACGCACACCTTTAGCTTCATAGAACGCATTTCCTGGACCCTGAATCCAAAACGCACGGAGAAGCAGCATCATGAACACAAAGAACAAAAGGAATAGCATCAAACGCGACCGCCACATTGGCAGGCGTAAAACTAAATTTGGCGTAGTAGAGAAGCCAACCGGTCTCATTTAGCCTCCTTCAAATACAAGGTGCGCTCAGGAGAAATCGGAGACATATGTAATTGATTGCGAGCGACGTCGCGAATACGTGCAGACTTCGATAAATTCCGCTGCTCATACTCTAAACGCAACCAGTCTTGGTTTAACTTACGCTCTTCTATCTGCGCGCGCTCTTGAAGGATGAATAATTTTCGCGCACGTTGCTGAGCCGCAACCAGAGATAGGGCGCAAATCAATAGCAATGCGAGCAGAGTCAAGGTAGCACGATTCATGCGGACACTCCCATACGCTTTTCAGCCACACGCATGATTGCTGAGCGGGCACGCGGATTTTCAGACACTTCTGCATCACTTGGCTTTACGCGACCAATAATTTCAAGCGCGCTCTGTGGCAAATCTTTATCACGTACCGGCAAACCGCGAGGTACTTCTACTTTTGCATGCGCTTGCATGAACTGCTTCACAATCCGATCTTCTAGCGAATGAAAGCTAATCACCGCAAGTCTTGCACCAGGCTTCAATAATTTCAGAGCCGCCTTCAAACCGAGCTCCAAATCTTCTAATTCGCGATTAATGAAAATACGCAAAGCCTGAAAAGTTCTTGTTGCGGGATCTTGACCAGCTTCGCGGGTACGCACCACGCTTGCAACTAGGCTTGCCAACTGAGTAGTCGTTTTAGGGGAAAGGCCTTCTTCTCGCTTAGCCACTATGGCTTTTGCGATCTGAAATGCAAAGCGTTCTTCTCCGTAAGTCTTAATCACGTGAGTGATTTCCTCCGGTGGCGCCTGCTCCAACCACTCTGCTGCAGTTAAACCATGATCGGTATTCATACGCATATCGAGTGGACCCTCTCGACGAAAAGAAAATCCCCGATGCGCTTCGTCCACTTGGGGCGAACTGATCCCCAAGTCCAACAATATTCCATCGACTGATTCCGCTTCTGCGTACTGATCCATCTGCGCAAAACTGTCGTGCACGATTTTCAATCTTGGGTCGTTGATTTTTTGCGCCACTGCAATCGCATCCAAATCTTTGTCGAAAGAAATCATGCGCGCCGAAGGATTCAACTCCTTGAGTAAAGCTTGTGTATGACCGCCGCGCCCGAAGGTTCCATCGATCACCAAAATTTTGTTTTCTGTATCTTGATTCCGAATCAGCGGACCGCCAACTAGCGCCGTCACCGCCTCGGCCAGTAACACTGGGCGATGAGTTATGTTCATGGCACCCTGTCATCAAAAATTAAATTGCTTGAGTGCTTCAGGCATGCCTTGCGCAATCGCAGCCTGTTCTTTTGCAGCGTATGTAGCTGCATCCCACAATTCCAAGTGACTTCCCATGCCAAGCAAAATCACTTCTTTTTCAATGCCAGCTGCAGCACGCAACTCTGGACTTACCAACACACGACCAGCACTATCCAAATCCATTTCTGCTGCGTTACCTAAAAAAATACGGCGCCACCAATGGGCATCCATCGGAAGTTGCGCAACTCTTGCTCTAAAGGTTTCCCACTCTGGACGCGGGAAGAGAAGTAGACAGCCGTCGGGGTGTTTTGTAAGCGTGATTCGGCCCTCGCCCTGTACCAACAAGGCGTCACGATGCTTAGCCGGCACAGACATGCGGCCTTTTGCATCTAAATTGAGAGCTGACGCACCTTGAAACACCATTTACCCCACTTTTTCACACTTCCTCCCACTTTAGAGGATCGCACTAAGAGGGTCAAGTGTTTTTAGGAGTTTTTTTAGGAATTTCTCTAGTGTTTACAAACACTTAGCGTCATGTGTTGATAAAATGGTGATAATAAAATAGTTACTTGAAACAATGGCTTGGAAAATATACTTAAGAATAGATCTTAGCTATTGCGCTAGATAATGCCTAAATATACTGTATTTAAAAACAGTAATACGTAAAAAAAATATCTCAAAATTAATGAGGCATGAGTTTTGAGAATTAAAACCTATTTCCGTATTAAATTTTGTAAGCAGTGGTGGTCATTATCTTGGACATCGCCTGCATTATTTTTTGAATGGGTTCTGGCAAATTTGCACCGCCAGCATTTTTTGCGGCCTGTCCGTGAGCAATTTCATCAATGCGCATTTGATCCACAATTGCACGAGATCGTTGATCTTCTTTGGGTAATTTTTCGAGATGACTTTCTAAGTGATTCTCGACTTGTTTTTCTGTTTCAGCAACAAAACCTAAACTCCACTTATCGCCCGCTAAGCCTGCTGCCAAGCCAATTGAAAAGGATCCTGCATACCAAAGTGGATTGAGATAACTGGTGTGTGACCCGAGCTCTTGAAGACGAGTTTCACACCATGCCAGATGATCCATTTCTTCTTGCCCAGAGTGATCTAACATCTCCTGAATTTCTGGATTTCGAGCAACCAATTTTTGCGATTGATACAGCGCTTGTGCACAAACTTCACCCACATGATTGACTCGCATGAGTCCTGCTGCATGTTTACGTTCGGCACCATCTAAACCGGAATTACCTCCAAAATCAGATCCTGGGGTAGGTCTATGGGCATGAGCACCTCCAACCACCGACCGAAGGGCGGTATCAAACTCCAGAATGAGGCGATCTATTGGAGACATCCGCGTGAAAAACTAAACCAAAACTTCCGCTTTACAGCTTTGTTTAGTCTTTAAACCTAACTCTGCCAAGAGCTCACGATCTTGTTCTGCCTCGGGATTACCGGTAGTGAGTAGTTGCTCACCATAGAAAATAGAGTTCGCTCCTGCCATAAAGCACATGGCCTGAACCGCCCTGCCAAGCTCCTGACGACCAGCAGATAAACGAACGCGGGCTTTAGGCATTGTGATCCTAGCAACCGCAATCGTTCTCACAAACTCCAGTGGGTCTAAAGGCTTCTGCTCAGCTAATGGCGTACCGGCCACTGGTACTAAATGATTGATAGGAACTGATTCTGGGTAGGGGCTCAAATTCGCTAAACGGGCCAAAAATGCGGCGCGCTGCTGTCTAGACTCGCCCATGCCGACAATACCGCCACAACAAACCGACATGCCAGCGGCACGGACATTGGATATCGTATCTAAACGGTCTTGGTAGCCTCTGGTTGAGATCACCGAACGGTAAAAGTCTTCGCTGGTATCTAAGTTATGGTTATAAAAGTCTAGGCCAGCCTCTTGCAGTGCCTGAGCTTGATCTGCCTCCAGCATGCCTAAGGTGGCACAGGTCTCCAGACCCAAGGCTTTTACGCCCTTAATCATGGCAGTCACCTTTTCAATATCGCGGTCTTTGGGTTCGCGCCATGCGGCACCCATACAGAAACGGTTAGAACCCGCGGCTTTAGCAGCTTTGGCAGCCTCTAAGACCTCTTCTAAACCCATTAACTTCTCAGCCTTAACGTCGGTGTCATAACGAGCGGCTTGCGGGCAATAACCACAATCCTCAGGACAGCCGCCCGTCTTAATTGACAGCAAGGTAGCTAATTCAACATCACCTTCTGGGAAATAGGCCTTATGAGTCTCTTGAGCCTTCAGCATCAATTCATTTAAAGGAAGTGCAAATAAGGCTTCAATTTGAGCCACTGACCACTCGCTAGGCGCCTCAACACCTGCGTTTACGCCCTGATGTAAATCCGCTTTGGATTTAAATTGGGTTAAGGGTTTTTCAACGGTTTGAGTGTCCTGCATGGGTAAATTCCAGAAAATGAGGGGATTCAAGACATAAACATAACAGATACAAGCCTGAATTTGGAAAAACTAGTGGTCAAATATCAAACATGAAGGTTATTTCTGATTTAAATCAAGCCCCCCTCGTTGATCGCAGCCTTGCAGCCGTTTGGCACCCATGCACTCAGATGAAACAGCATGAGTCCTTTCCGCTAGTTGCTATTACAAAAGGTAAGGGCGCTTGGCTCTATGATGAAAACGGAAAAGCCTTGCTCGACTCCATTAGTTCTTGGTGGACTAATTTATTTGGTCACTCCAACCCACGCATCAATCAAGCCATTACCGCGCAACTCGAAAAAATTGAGCATGTGATGCTCGCCGGCTTTACGCATGCGCCGGTAGTGGAGTTATCTGAAAAACTGTCCGCACTCACCAATCACCATTTAGGTCATGTCTTTTACGCTTCCGATGGTGCGTCTGCAGTAGAAATAGCGCTCAAGATGAGTCACCACTACTGGCAACTCAACGGCAAACCACAAAAGAAAAAATTTGTTTGCTTGGAAAATGGTTATCACGGGGAAACACTTGGTGCATTAGCGGTAACGGACGTTGCTATTTTCCGGGAAGCCTATGGATCACTCTTGCAAGATGTATTTACTATCGCATCACCTGATGCACGCAAGGCAAAAAATGGTGAGAGCGCAGAAGATGTAGCAAGATATGCAGCAAAACAACTCGAAGAATTATTTGTAAAAGAACATGACAATATTGCTGCCATCATTGTTGAACCTTTGGTGCAGTGCGCAGGGCAAATGGCCATGCATTCTCCTGAATACCTTCGGTTAGTCAGGGATTTATGTGATCGCTATGAAGTACATCTGATTGCAGATGAGATTGCGGTGGGCTGTGGGCGGAGTGGCAAGTTCTTTGCCTGTGAGCATGCTGGTATCTGGCCAGACTTCTTAACCCTGTCTAAAGGGATTAGCGGCGGCTATCTTCCGCTGTCGCTCTGCCTAACTACCGACCAGATATATCAAGCCTTTTACGGCGACCAAACTCAGCAAGGGTTTTTGCATTCTCATTCTTATACCGGTAATCCACTAGCGTGCGCTGCTGCACTTGCGTGTCTAGAGATTTTCGAAACTGACAAAGTATTAGAAAAAAATATTGAGCGCTCAAAGGATTTAGCAAATGCATTTGCGTGGGCAAAAACGGATTCCCGCATTGAGCATTGGCGCCAGCAAGGAATGATCTTGGCCTTCGATATTAAAAATGAGTTTCTAAAAAAGCCTAAGATGTTTGCGCGAACGATGTTCTCCAACTGTTTAAGCGAAGGTGTATTGATTAGACCAATCGGAAATACTATCTACGTCATGCCACCGTATATTTTGTCTCTAGCAGAAACCACTCAACTAGGTCATGCTGTGCAAGTTGCCCTTGAGAAAACCTTGGTATGACAAATACATATCAGGCCTTAAAGTTAGCGCAAGAGCAGATTGCAGATCTTGAGTCGCAATTGCTCAAACGCAAACTCAGAGCAACTACATCTCCATGTGATACCAAAGCCATAGTCGATGGACGCGAGCTCAAAGCATTTTGTAGCAATGATTATTTAGGGCTTGCAAACCATCCCGAGTTGATTCAAGCCCTTGCTGAAGGCGCTCAGAAGTATGGGGTAGGCAGTGGCGCCTCCCATCTCATTAGCGGTCACAGCATGGCCCATGAGCTACTTGAAAACCAATTAGCCTCTTTTCAAAAACAGCACATTCCGAATGCGCGCGCCCTATTTTTTAGCACCGGCTATCTAGCTAACCTTACCGCCATCACTGGCCTAGCAAGACTGGCGCCACAAAAATCGACTAGCATTTATTCTGCAAAGCTCAATCATGCCTCTTTAATTGATGGCATTCGTTTAGCGGCTGCTCAGACTCAAGCAAACATCACGCTATTCGATCACACGAAAATTGACTCATTAAATGCATTACTGAAAGTAGATCAACATCCACTAAAAATCATTGTTACCGATGGTGTCTTTAGTATGGATGGTGACCTTGCTCCAGTTAAGGAATTGTTAAAACTTGCTGAGCAATACGATGCACTGTTACTTGTGGATGATGCTCACGGTTTCGGAGTGTTGGGTAAACAAGGTCACGGTATTTTGGAGCAGGAAAGTATCTGCTCTGATCGTATTATTTATATTGGCACACTTGGAAAAGCTGCGGGCGTCAGCGGTGCTTTTGTTTGTGCACAAGCCACTTTTATTGAGTGGCTCATTCAAAAGGGGCGCCCTTTCATTTACAGCACCGCAACGCCACCTGCAATAGCGCATACACTCTCAAAGAGCTTGAAAATCATTGAAGGGGACGAGGGCAGCAATCGCCGCACTCAACTCAATAAACTGATTCGTATCTGGCAAGATGAAATGCAATTTTCTCAATGGGAAAAGGTGTCCTCTTGTACCGCCATTCAGCCCGTCATTTTGGGAAGTAATGCCAATGCCCTGCTCGCAGCCAAGTTACTTGATGATGCCGGCTATTGGATTCCTGCTATTCGCCCTCCTACCGTACCTAATGGCAGTGCAAGATTACGCATTACGTTCTCTGCTAACCATAGCGAAGCAGATGTGCGTCAACTCATCGATACCTTAAAAGCTATTGAGCAAGTAGTCATTCAAAAGGGCTCTCATGAGTAAGGCCACAGGCTTCTTTGTCGCCGGTACAGACACCGAGGTTGGAAAAACGCTGGTGAGTGGCGCTCTCATTCTGAAATTGCGTGAGCAAGGAATAAATGCGATTGGTTTTAAACCAGTTGTCGCTGGAACCTATCAAGATGGGAAAGACAAGACTCTGAATGAGGATTTGGAAACACTCCGTATTGCCTCAAACCTTGACTCTAGTGTATTGAGTTTGTGTCCTTATATATTGGACCAACCAGCTGCTCCCCATCTAGTGGCGGCACATCAAGGACTGAAACTTGAAATGGGTATGATCTTGCAGGGTTTTCAGAACATTCAAAATCAAGCAGATTGCGTTGTGGTTGAAGGTGCTGGCGGCTTAATCGTCCCCCTCAATGATCAGGAAGATTTAGCGATGTTCGCGAAAGCAATTAAATTGCCCATCATCCTGGTAGTCGGCATGAAATTAGGCTGCATTAATCACGCCCTCCTGACCTATGAGGCAATCAAAGCTCGTCATTTAAAGATTGCAGGATGGGTAGCGAACACCCTATCTACCGAAATGCCACTGATTGATGAAAATATTCAGACTCTGCAAGCCAGAATAGACGCCCCATTTTTAGGCCTCATTCCAGCGCTTCCAAAAGAACTCCAAAAAGCCGATAACAGCCCATATTCAATTGAAGCGCTGAATTTTGCT
Source organism: Polynucleobacter sp. JS-JIR-II-c23 (assembly GCF_035011225.1). Taxonomy (NCBI): domain Bacteria; kingdom Pseudomonadati; phylum Pseudomonadota; class Betaproteobacteria; order Burkholderiales; family Burkholderiaceae; genus Polynucleobacter; species Polynucleobacter sp. JS-JIR-II-c23. Next base: position 1,981,631 of record NZ_JAYGQT010000001.1, read on the forward strand.
GCAAAGCACATTCGATTACCCAACAATTAACTAGCAGTAATTTCGCTTAAAAGACATCTCCAAAGACTTTCGGATAAGATAAAGGCATGCATTTAGCCCAAGAAATTATTGACTCCGCAGAAGCCATTCAAGAAATTCGACGCAATATTCATGCACATCCTGAATTGCGTTTCGAAGAAAATCGCACCGCCGATCTAGTTGCGGAAGCGCTTTCTAGCTGGGGAATTGCCGTCTACCGCGGCATGGGAAAAACAGGTGTCGTAGGTCGTTTAGATGGTGACTTGGGTCCCGGCAAAATGATTGGTCTGCGCGCCGATATGGATGCACTTCCACTGCAAGAGCACAACAACTTTGCCCATGCATCAATAAACCCCGGGAAAATGCATGCTTGCGGACATGATGGCCATACCGCAATGCTGCTTGGTGCCGCACAATATTTATCCAATCACCGCGACTTCAAAGGCACAGTGATTTTTATTTTCCAACCAGCCGAAGAGGGCGGTGCTGGTGCTAATGAAATGATCAAGGATGGACTCTTCAAAGACTTCCCGTGCGATGCAGTATTTGGCTTACATAACTGGCCCGGCTTGGCAGAGGGTCACTTTGGAGTGACCTCTGGCCCAATGATGGCCTCAAGCAATACTTTTGAAATTACCATCACTGGAAAAGGCGGTCATGCCGCTCTACCCCACAATAGCGCAGATCCAGTCTTTGCTGGTGCCCAAGTAGTGCTTGCATTACAAAGCATCATTACACGCAATAAACGTCCTGTGGATGCTGCAGTTTTGTCCATCACGCAATTTCATGCGGGCGAAACGAGCAATGTCATTCCAGATAATGCTTTTATCGGCGGTACGGTACGCACATTCACATTAGATGTCTTGGATCTCATTGAACAACGTCTACGAGAAATTGCCCATAGCGTTTCTAGCGCCTTTGATTGCCAAGCTGAAATTACGTTTTCTAGAAATTACCCACCCCTAATTAATCACGCCAACGAAGTAGAGTTTGCTACCGAGGTCATGAGTGAATTGGTTGGCAAGCAAAATGTTAATGCTTCGATCGACCCTACAATGGGCGCGGAAGACTTTGCATTTATGCTGTTGGAGAAGCCTGGTTGCTACGTATTCCTAGGTAATGGAGACGGTGATCATCGCTCGGTAGGTCATGGCATGGGCCCATGCCACTTACACAACCCTTCTTATGACTTCAATGACTCCTTGATTCCAGTCGGCGTGAGCTATTGGGTCAAACTAGCTCAACGCTTCCTAGAAAAAAACTGAATCCCTTCAAACTTTCTCTTCGGCTATTGAATTAAGAATTCGTAAATTTGGCTGGGCGTTTTTCCATAAACGCAGCCATACCCTCTTTCTGGTCATTCGTTCCAAAGCAAGCATGAAAGAGGCGGCGTTCAAAATGGATGCCTTCAGACAAAGTAGTTTCGTAAGCAGTATTAATACTTTCCTTCACCATCATTGCAGTCAATAAAGGCATGTCTGCGATTCCTTTAGCAATCGCCTTGACCTCTTTTAATAAGTCCGCTTGCGGGAAGATGCGTGCGACTAAACCAGAGCGCTCAGCTTCAGCAGCATCCATCATGCGGCCCGTCAAAGCCAGATCCATCGCCTTGGCTTTTGATACCGCACGCGGTAAACGTTGCGTACCTCCAGCCCCAGGAATGATCCCTAGCTTTACTTCGGGCTGCGCAAACTTAGCGTTGTCAGCCGCCATGATCGTGTCACACATCATGGCCAGCTCACAGCCGCCGCCAAGCGCATAGCCAGAGACAGCGGCGATTACAGGCTTACGTACTTTTTTAATTTCTTCCCAGTTACGGGTAATAAAGTCACCGCGATAAACATCTTTCAAGCCGTACTTGGCCATTGAAGCAATATCCGCTCCAGCAGCAAATGCCTTTTCACTGCCAGTAACGATCATGCAACCAATATTGTCATCCGCGTCAAATGCCAATAATGCAGCGCCAAGTTCTTCCATGAGCTGGTCGTTCAAGGCATTTAACACTTCAGGGCGATTCAAAGTAATGGTAGCAACCTTACCATCCACTTCAGTCAAAATAGTTTTGTAGCTCATGAATTTCTTTCGGTGAAAAGTATTAATTAACGTGGCAACAACAACCACATCCTGCCATTTTGTTTCATACGACCTGCCATCTCTCCAGCAGCATCTCCGGATCCCCAATAGTAGTCGGCTCTGACACCACCCACAATTGCTTTGCCCGTATCCTGTGCCATCACCAGCTTTTGCAAAGGCTGACTGCTTAATGGTTTGGTGGCTGCTAAAAAGACAGGCGCGCCCAGTGGCAAGGCTTGTAAATCTACCGCAATACTGCGCTCAGCTGTGAGCGGAACACCGAGAGCGCCATTGGGACCTAAATCAGCAGAGACATTGCCAGGCAACTCTTTAAAGAAAACAAAACGAGGATTGGCATTCAGCATTTCATTTACTTGGCCGGGATTTCTTTTAGCCCATTGTGAAATGCCTTGCATCGTCGCTTCACTACGTGTGATTTCTTTGCGATCTAACAACCACTGAGCAAAGGATTTAAAAGGCTGATCATTGGTGCCCGCAAAACCCAGACGCAGGATGCGTCCATCCTCAAGACGAATTTTTCCAGAACCTTGAATTTGCATGAAGGCTGCTGCTACTGGATCCTGCACCCAAGCAATTTCAGAGCCCTGCAAGACACCAGAACTCATTAGCTCAGCACGGCTTGGGCCTGGGTTGGGCTTAGATTTGCGCCAAGCATTAGGGTAGCCGTAAAGCGGCACGTTATAAGTGCTCGTACGAGTTTGTGAGCCATTCATTACTGGTTCGTAATAACCTGTGATCAAGCCCGTATCACTACCGGAGCTATTGCGAATTTCATAAGCTTGAAAATTATTTTCAAAATATTTACGAATAGCCTGCGTATCACGGCTTGATACATTGGCAGCCTGGGCACACACTGAGCGCCAGTTCACATCAGTACTTTTCTTACGCAAAGCATCACAACTTTTTAACCAAGCAGGCCAAGCCTGAGACAAGTCGTCTTCCTGCCATCCAGGCAAGGCTTGCCAAGAGACAGCGCTAAAACTTGCAATCGAGGAGCTATAGCTTGAAGGCGAAGCGCCGGAACCGCTTGAGCGATATCCCATCCCCCGAGTAGGAGGCGTAGAACATCCAACAATCAAGCTAGCTATGAGGATAGCGAATACACTTAACGGAACTAATTTAAATTTAGAAATCATGATTGCCAATTTACTCGATGAATACCCAATGCTACTGTTTGTTTTTGAAGGCGCTGTTGCCTTAGGACTTTTGTTATTTATTGTTCTTTGGACCGGCAAGGGCAAAAAATAGCATTCTCACCACCCTACATTAGTGCAGGGTACGTGGCATCACCAGGGCAAACTCTGGGATAGGGGCCTGAAAGAACTGGGCATCCTCAGTGACACAAAAATACTCCCCACGCATCGTTCCGGCCGGAGTGGGCAATGTTGCCCAGCTGGTGTACTCAAAGTGCTCTCCAGAGCGTAATAGCGGTTGCTGCCCAACAACGCCCAGGCCTCGGACCTCCTGGACATCGTTATCCCCGTCTGTAATGAACCAATGGCGGGCAATTACCTGAATACTGGCAGTTCCCGTATTGCGGATAGTTACCGTATAAGCAAAGGCAAATTGGCGGTTATCGGGGTCAGATTGCTCAGGAAGGTACTGGGCTTTGACCGTAATGCTCATTTCGTGGGGATTCATGGACGAATTCTGCTCCATCCTAAGGCCAACTGCAAGCTAGAATCTAGGGATGGAAAGCCAAAAATCATCCTCAAATAGTCAATTTGTTATTGCCCCATCCATTTTGTCGGCTGACTTCGCCTGCCTTGGCAAGGAAGTTCAGGACGTTTTAGTGGCAGGCGCTGACTGGATTCACTTTGACGTGATGGATAACCACTATGTGCCCAACCTCACTATTGGCCCCTTGGTTTGCGAGGCTATTCGGCCTTATGCAAATAAAGATGGAAAGCCTGCGGTGATCGATGTGCATTTAATGATTGAGCCAGTAGATCGTATCGTCCCTGACTTTGCTAAAGCGGGTGCCAATTTAATTAGCTTTCATCCCGAAGCAAGCCCTCATGTCAATCGCACATTGAACTTGATTCGCGATCAGGGATGTCAAGCGGGTCTTGTTTTAAATCCGGCCACGCCGCTAGACCATCTCGATCACACTTTGGAATTGCTAGATCTCGTATTGCTCATGTCAGTCAACCCAGGCTTTGGTGGCCAGTCATTTATTCCCAGCACCCTCAATAAGATTGCTCAAGTACGCACACGCCTTGATCGCTACCAAGCTGAGACTGGTCGACATATTCGTCTTGAGGTAGATGGTGGAATTAAAGTCGATAACATTGCAGAAGTAGCACGAGCAGGCGCAGATACTTTTGTTGCAGGCTCAGCAATTTATGCACAAGAAAATTATGCAAAGGTAATTCAAGCAATGCGCACTGAATTAGGAAAGTCAGGAAAAGCGTAATGCAGCTTGCAGAATTTAACGCTCTAGCAAAGCAGGGTTTCAATCGTATTCCCCTGGTCAAAGAAGTTCTGGCAGATCTAGAGACTCCGCTATCACTCTACGTTAAGCTGACTCAAGCGTTTGGTAAGACCAATACTTACTTACTGGAGTCTGTTTTAGGTGGCGAGCGTTTCGGTCGCTTCTCCTTTATTGGCCTGCCTGCCAGGACTATTGTCAGAACTGTTGGCACCCCTTCAACACCAGTCAACGAAGTAGTCACTGATGGAAAAGTAGTTGAGACAAATACTGATAATCCACTCGATTTTGTGGATGCTTATTTCAAGCGTTTTAAGGTGGCCTTGCAAGCTGACATGCCCCGCTTTTGTGGTGGTCTTGCCGGCTATTTTGGTTATGACACCGTTCGCTATATCGAGTCACGTTTAGCCAAACATCAACTTCCAGATGAATTAGGCGTACCCGATATTCAACTGATGTTGACTGAAGAGTTGGCAGTGATTGATAACGTTGCTGGCAAAATTTATTTGATTGTTTATGCAGATCCGAGCATTGCTAATGGTTTTGAAAAAGCACAAGATCGCTTAAAAGAATTACTCGCTTGCCTCAATAAGCCAGCAAATATGCCGGCATCTTTACCAAGCGCTAAAACTGAACTCATTCGTAAATTCAAAGCAGCCGATTTTGAGAAAGCAGTACTCAAAACTAAAGAATATATTTTGGCCGGCGATTGCATGCAGGTAGTTATCGGTCAACGCATTAGCAAGCCATTTACAGACTCACCGTTAGCCCTCTACAGAGCGTTACGCTCACTTAATCCATCGCCATACATGTACTTCTATGACTTTGGCGATTTGCAAATTGTGGGTTCATCTCCTGAGATTTTGGTACGGCAAGAAAAACGGGCTGCCGAGAAGATTGTTACTATCAGACCGTTAGCCGGCACCCGTCCCCGCGGAGCCAATCCAGAGGAAGATGAGCGTTTAGCTAAAGAACTTCTGGCTGACCCCAAAGAAATTGCCGAGCATGTGATGTTGATTGATTTAGCACGTAATGACGTGGGTCGAATTGCCAAGACTGGCTCAGTTAAGGTAACCGACTCCATGTCTATTGAGAAGTATTCCCACGTTCAGCACATCGTGAGTTCAGTAGAAGGCGATCTTTTGGACAATATGAGCAATATGGACGTATTACGAGCGACTTTCCCGGCAGGTACCCTATCAGGCGCGCCGAAAATTCGGGCGATGGAAATCATTGATGAAATGGAAATTGTGAAGCGCGGCGTATATGGTGGCGCAGTAGGCTACCTGTCTTTCTCAGGCGATATGGATGTGGCCATTGCTATTCGTACCGGTGTAATTCGGGACGGCATGCTGCACTCTCAGGCTGGGGCTGGCGTTGTTGCTGACTCTGACCCAACTGCCGAATGGAAAGAAACAGAAGCCAAAGCACGCGCGGTATTGACTGCAGCAGATTTAGTACAAGGAGGACTCGATGCTCCTAATGATTGATAACTACGATTCATTTACTTACAACCTCGTTCAGTACTTTGCAGAGCTTGGCGAAGAGGTCAAAGTCTTTCGTAATGATGAAATTGCCGTGGAGGATATTGCCAAACTGAATCCAGCACGCATTTGCATCTCACCTGGGCCATGTAGCCCTTCTGAGGCAGGTATTTCAGTCGAAACCATCAAGCGTTACGCAGGTCAAATTCCGATCCTTGGCGTTTGTTTGGGGCACCAAGCTATTGGTGAAGCATTTGGTGGGAAAGTCATTCGCGCCCAAAAAGTCATGCATGGCAAGACCGACAGCATTCATCACACTGGTGTCGGTGTGTTTAAAAATTTGCCCGATCCATTTAAGGTCACTCGCTATCACTCATTAGCCATTGAAAAAAGCTCCCTGCCAGCAATGCTTGAGGTGACTGCAACTTCATCCGATGGCGAGATTATGGGCGTACGCCATAAAGAACTCGCAGTTGAGGGCGTGCAATTCCATCCAGAATCCATTCTTTCTGAGCACGGACACGCCCTGCTCAAGAATTTTTTACAAAATAAATAAACAGTCTGCCAATAGCGCTATGTCAATTACTCCGCAAGAAGCTCTACAACGCTGCATTGAACATCGCGAACTGTTTCATGATGAAATGACAGCCATGATGCGGCTCATCATGAGCGGTGAAATGGCACCAGAGTTGGTAGCCGGATTATTGGTTGCCTTGCGCACTAAAAAAGAAACTGTTGGTGAAATCGCTGCTGCTGCACAAGTGATGCGCGAGTTTGCTACCTCAGTAAAAGTGGATGACCGTAAGCACTTGGTGGATGTGGTGGGCACAGGTGGTGATGGCGCCCATACATTTAACATCTCTACTGCAGCGATGTTTGTAGCTGCGGGAGCGGGCGCAAAGATAGCCAAACATGGTAATCGCAGTGTAAGCAGTAAATCAGGCAGCGCAGATGTATTAGAGGCGCTTGGTGTGAATCTAGCTTTATCTGCTGAGCAGGTAGCCACATGCATCTCATCAGTAGGCGCGGGATTCATGTTTGCCCCGAATCATCATCCAGCGATGAAGAACGTAGTACCTATCCGCAAGCAGCTTGGTGTCCGGACTATCTTCAACATCCTTGGCCCACTTACCAACCCTGCTGATGCCAAGCGGATTTTGATGGGTGTATTTCATGCTGACCTGGTTGGTATTCAGGCGCGTGTATTACAAGCTTTGGGAATGGAGCATGCTCTCGTTGTGCATGGGCGAGACGGCCTAGATGAAATTTCCTTAGAGGGTCACACCTTAGTTGGGGAACTTAAGGATGGCTTGGTACGTGAATATGAAATTCATCCAAAAGATTTTGGATTAAATACCGCACCCACCAACGGCTTTAAAGTAGCTAATGCTGAAGAGTCCAAGCAGATTGTCTTGGATGTGCTCGATGGCAAACCCGGACCCGCAAGCGATATCGTCTGCCTTAATGCTGGAGCCACCCTCTATGTAGCTGGAGTAGCCAAAGACATTGCTAGCGGTATTGCAATGGCTAAAACAGCCATCACCTCTGGAGCGGCACGCCAAAAGTTAGATGCTTTTGTTACAGCAACCCATTCTCAATAATTGATTATTCATGAGCGATATCCTCGATAAAATTGTTGCCACTAAAAAGATTGAAGTGGCCAACTGTCTGCAGAAAGTGTCGCTTACCAATCAACGCGAGCAAGCTGAAGCTAATAACCGTGATGCCCTTTTAAAGCCAAGAGGCTTTATTCAGGCTATTGAGAACAAGATTTCCGCTGGTAAGGCAGGAGTCATTACTGAAATCAAAAAGGCAAGCCCAAGCAAAGGCATTTTGCGCAATAACTTCGTTCCAGCAGACATTGCCCAGTCCTACGAAAATCATGGTGCAGCTTGTTTATCAGTACTGACTGATATGGATTATTTCCAAGGATGCAATGCCTATCTGCAAGAAGCTCGTGCCGCCTGCAATATTCCCGTTTTGCGTAAAGACTTCACCATTGATCCGTATCAAGTCTATGAAGCTCGTGCGATTGGCGCCGATGCAATCCTGCTGATCGTGGCTTGTCTAGAATTAAATCAAATGAAAGAGCTCGAGGCTTGCGCTCATGAATTAGGTCTAGATGTTTTAGTCGAAGTTCACAATGCCCCAGAATTAGAGCAAGCCCTAGAACTCAGAACACCTTTGCTTGGTATTAACAATCGCAACCTCAAAACCTTTGAGGTAACACTGCAAACCACCCTCTCTCTAATGTCCATGGTTCCGGACAACAAAACCTTAGTCACAGAGTCTGGTATCTTGAATCGCACGGATGTAGAGCTCATGCGCAACAATCAAATCAACGCATTCCTAGTTGGGGAAGCATTTATGCGCGCTAAAGATCCAGGCGCAGCCCTTAGTGAGCTGTTTTCCTAGCCTTTCGCAATAGATCTAAGCAGTATTTGATCAAAGAGATTAATAGTAGCGAGCCCAGCACATCACCAATAAACATCACTAAAAAGTGATTTACAGTGCCTGTATTTTCTAAAGCCATCACTGAAAACCACCACTGATGCAAGCCTGCAGAGAGCAAGGCATAAATCAAAATACAAGCAATGAGTTTAGGGAAATTGAGATTACTTAAGTCTGACTCAAGGCGAAGATTGTTAAAAACAAAAAATCTAGCCAAATAAGGGGCAAATCCTGAAATTAATGCAGTTCCAATACATAAGATTAGATCGTGCGGAAAATCACCGTAGTAGCTAATTAAAAATGAGGCTATAGCAATACCAATGGCGCCGGGTAAACCAAAAATCAAAGTCAAAAATAACCGTAAACCAGCAGGTAGATAAATCCAACTCACCCCTAAGCCAAAAGTAATACTGTTGGTAAGCCAGCTATTGCAATAAAAAAGAAGTGTGTACGCCATCGCACTAATTGCGCACCCGAAAAACCATTCCGAAGAAATTGCGAATAATTTAGACATTGTTATTAGTATGGATTAATTTTTATTGATACGCATCAATTGCCAAAAGTAGGCTAAGGGAATACACTAGTGCTAGCCCTAGAGCTAATACAAATAAATATTAAATATGTCATCTACTAAACCGTCACCCTACATCAAGTTCCTTAACTTGATTGATGCTCTCGATCGAATCAACCCAGGCAAGAAGTTGGACTGTATCGAAGAGAGTTTGCTCGACAAGATTGTTTCTTGCGCCCATGCAAAGCAAGCAATTTTGGTTGGTGATTTAATCTCCATTTCAGACCTAGGCTCACAAGCTACCTTGCATGGTCGACTTAAAAATCTCAGCGCTTTGGGCTATATCAAAATGGCTGCCAATGCTGATGGTCGTAAAAAGGAAGTGTTGCCTACCAAGATTGCTCTAAAGCGCTATGAAGAAATTTCTAAATGCTTAGAGAAGGCAGCAAAAGCCTCTTAATTGTTACAGCACAACTACATAAGCAAAAAGCCCTGAAAAGGGCTTTTTTATTGGGTAGAAATAAGAGGGCTTTAGACGTTAAACAAGAAGTTCAGTACATCTCCATCCTTAACAACATACTCTTTACCTTCCGCGCGCATCTTTCCGGCTTCCTTGGCGCCAGACTCTCCTTTGAACTGCACAAAATCTTCGTAGGAGATTGTCTGAGCACGAATAAAGCCACGCTCAAAGTCTGTATGAATCACGCCGGCCGCTTGAGGTGCTGTATCACCAACATGGATAGTCCAAGCACGAACCTCTTTAACTCCTGCCGTGAAATAGGTTTGCAAACCAAGCAATGAATAACCCGCACGAATCACACGATCTAGGCCTGGCTCTTCCATTCCTAAGTCGGCCAAAAATTCAATCTTATCTGCTTCTTCTAAGTCGGCGATCTCTGCTTCAATCGCAGCGCATACAGCAACAACTGGAGCATTTTCTTTTGCCGCATGTTGCTTCACAGCCTCGAGGTGTGGATTATTTGAGAAGCCATCTTCCTTGACGTTTGCAACATACATCGCAGGCTTAGCAGTGATCAAACACAACGGCTTAATCAATAATTTTTCATCGTCATTGAGATTCAAACTGCGTACTGGCAGAGCAGAATCTAGATGAGTCTGAACTTTAGTCAGAACAGCAACCAAAGCAGCAGCCTCTTTATCATTGCCAGACTTAGCAGCCTTGCTTGAGCGATTCAGGGTTTTCTCAACCGTTGCGAGGTCTGATAAGGCCAATTCAGTGTCAATCACACCAATGTCAGCAATGGGATCGATTTTCCCGGCAACGTGAATGACGTTGGGATCCTCGAAACACCGGACGACATGGGTAATAGCATCCGTTTCACGAATATTCGCTAAAAACTGGTTGCCAAGACCTTCGCCTTTTGAGGCGCCAGCTACCAAACCAGCAATATCGACAAATTCGACTGCTGCAGGCAGGATGCGCTCAGGCTTCACGATCTCAGCCAAGGCGGCTAGACGGGGGTCAGGAACCTCAACAACGCCCACATTAGGCTCAATCGTGCAGAAAGGATAGTTTTCCGCTGCGATCCCAGCCTTGGTAAGCGCATTAAAGAGGGTAGATTTGCCGACGTTAGGCAGGCCGACGATGCCACATTTCAAAGACATAGCATTATTGTAAAGGGGCTGGTTTCGATATCATCGAGTTATGTCAGAAGTTCACCCAAATCACGTGCCCAAGTCCCCCGCCCATTCCACCCAAATCCGCACAGTAGACGTTGTTGTGGTCGGCGGAGGCATTACTGGCAAGGCTTGCGCCCTAGGTCTAGCCCAGCTTGGCTTACAAACCATTGAAATTGCCCCCGATTTAGGAGAAAACGTCCCAAGTCCGCAAGGCGCTCAATGGGGCCAAAGAATCTATGCTTTTTCTCCTAGCACCCAAAAATTACTGGCTCATTTGCATATTTGGGATGCAATTGATCACAACCGCCTGCAAGCAGTCCGAGATATGCGCATCTACGGTGATCGCGGCGAAAAAAATGATCAACTCCATCTTTCCGCATTTGAAGCGGGCACTCCACAGCTTGCCTGGATAGGAGAAGCCAATTTAATTGAGCACACCATTGATCAAGCCTCGCGTTTTCAGAACAAGTTAGAGCGCATCAATGATGTTGTAGAAAAAATTCAGGTGGACGCTGACGGAAGTACTCTGCTTTTAAAAAATGGCGGGGGCATTCGTGCGCAACTCGTAATTGCAGCTGATGGCGCCAACTCACCAATTCGCAAGGAATTGAGTATTAGCGCGAGTGAAGAAAGTTATTCACAAAGTGCAGTGGTTGCCAATTGGCTTTGTGACTATCCCCATTTAGAAACTGCCTTTCAATGGTTTTTGCCAGGCGGCGATATTGTTGCCATGCTGCCCTTGCCAGGAAAACAAGTGTCGATGGTTTGGTCTACTTCCCCAGAACATGCAGCTGATTTATTAAGACTAGACCAAGCGCAATGGCTGGATCAACTCTCATCCATTGCTAATGGCGCCATCACCAAACAATTAGGCGCGCTGACTCTGAACTCAGTACCAGCAGCTTTCCCTTTGAGAAAGATTCGGGCTAAACGATTTATCGGGCCCGACGCCTCTCCGAAGGTTGTGCTCATTGGCGATGCAGCCCATGTCATGCATCCACTAGCTGGGCAAGGCCTGAATCTAGGGCTGCGAGATGTTGCCGTACTGCTGAATATTTTGGGCAAGCGTGAATCGTTCCGCGCACCTAGTGACTTGGTATTGCTTCGACGTTATGAACGACAACGTCAAGGCGACACTAGCGCTCTCTTATGGGTTACCGATAAACTCAAGAAATTATTTTCTGCAAGTAGTAGCACTGAACGCCAGCTCCGCAATTGGGGTTTAGGTCTAGTAAACAAAAGCCACTTTATAAAACAGCGCTTAATTGAACGCGCTTTAGGAGAGATTGATTTTGAATAAATTGTTATCTGCGATTGCATTTATTGGCACAACCCTACTCTGCACGAGTCCACTGTATGCACAACAAGAACAGCAATTGAAGACTGAGATTCAAAAGAAGTTGGGTGCCAATGCCAAAGTGAAGAGTGTTTCACCAGCACCAGTTTCCGGTCTTTATGAAGTATTGGTTGGCAATGATATTTTTTATACCGACAACTCTGGAAAATACTTGATTCAAGGCGAAATCATTGAGCTCGCATCAGGCAAAAATATTACCGAACAAAGACAGGCAGACTTAAACCGCATTAAGTGGAGTGATTTAACACCCGCTCACGCCATAAAAAATGTTCGCGGCAATGGCAGTCGCCAGCTGGCAGTCTTCTCCGACCCAAACTGTGGCTATTGCAAGCGCCTAGAAAAATCCTTGCAGCAGCTTGATAACGTCACTATCTATACGTATTTGATTCCAATCTTGTCTCCAGATTCTGCACAAAAGTCGAAGCAAATTTGGTGCTCTTCAGATCCCTATAAGGCTTATATTGATTGGATGGTGAATGGTATTACGCCTAGCGGCAAGGGGGAGTGCAGCACACCATTAGATAAGAACATGGCTTTTGCAAAAACCTATGGAATCACGGGCACGCCGACTTTATTTTTTACTGACGGCAGCCGTTTCCCTGGCGCGGTACAAATTACTGATATCGAAAAGAAATTTAGTTCTCTGAAATAAATATCATGAACCATGCCGACTTACCCGCAATTCAATATACGGTCTGGCCGGCCGATCTGCACGGCCATCGCTATCGCGTCAAACTGCATATTGCTAACCCCGATCCCGATGGACAGGTGCTGCAAATGCCAGCCTGGATTCCAGGCAGTTATTTAATTCGTGATTTCAGTAAACATCTGGAATCGATTGAAGCGTTTTCAGTAGAGGGTGCTAAGAGAAAAATTACTCTCGAACGGATTGATAACGACCATTGGCGCTTACCGCCATGCGATGATCCAGTAGAGGTACTCAGCACTGTTTATGCTTTTGATTCTTCAGTGCGTGCAGCATATCTGGATACCGAACGCGCCTTCTTTAACGCTACCAGCCTATGCCTAGCCGTCAAAGGACAAGAGCATTTACCTTGCTCACTCGCTATCACCGCACCAGAGCTTGCCTTTGCTGATCACTGGACGGTTCAAACTACCTTGAGAGCAGCCAAGACAGATGAGCGTGGATTTGGTTTTTATCTGGCACAAAATTATGATAATTTATTGGATCATCCTGTAGCTATGGGCGAGTTCCAACTCGTGCACTGGAAATCAAATGGTGTAGCTCATCGCATGGCAATACAGGGCTGCAATCATATTGTTGATGCCAAGCGCCTTGCACAAGATTTACAAGCAATCTGCACCAGCACTATTGATCTCTTTGAACCAAAATCTAAGCGCGCTCCTTTCAATGAATATCTTTTCTTAGTCAATGCGGTATTAAATGGTTATGGCGGCCTTGAGCATCGCAATAGCACTGCGCTACTCTGCAGGCGCGATCAAATTCCCCAAGAAAATATTCTCTTTGAAGAATCTGCATATAGAGAATTCTTAGGCCTCTGTAGTCACGAGTATTTTCACGCATGGCTGGTTAAGCGCATTCAGCCAAAAGCCTTTCAACCGTATGATCTGGCCAAGCGTAATCACACTCGCTTACTGTGGGTGTTTGAAGGCTTCACAAGTTACTACGACGATCTCCAACTACTGCGTAGTAAACGAATTGATCTTAAGACCTATCTCAAACTCGTTGCAGATAACTGGAATGGCATCTTGCGTGGCCCTGGACGCCATAAGCAGAGCGTGGCTGACAGTTCATTTGACGCCTGGACCAAGTACTACCAAGTGGATGAGAACACCCCAAATACGGTTGTCAGCTATTACGGTAAGGGCGCCTTGGTAGCGCTTGGTCTTGATTTGCAGATTCGCGCATTCACTAAAAATAAACAATCTCTAGATGACCTCATGCGCCTACTCTGGAATAAGCATGGTGTTACCTTTGATGGTATTCCAGAAGATGGGCTAGATGATGTGATTTTTGAATTGCTAGGAAATGGCTTTAGCAAAATCTGGCATGAGATGAAGGCCCGCTATATTTTTGGCACAGAAGATGTTCCGCTGCAAAAATGGATTGGCTCAAATTTTATTTCTGTAAAAACAAAAACGCAGTCCACGCTGGAAAAACTCAAGCTGCAGTTTGGGATGCGCCATGTAGATGCCAATGGCTGGCTTAAAGTTACCCATGTGCTTGATGGCGGGATTGCCCAAGCAGCAGGCCTAGCAGCTGGTGATTTACTAGCCAGCATTGATGGGCAGCGGGTCAGCAGCGGTCGCTGGGATAGGGTCTTAGGCAGTCTTTCTGAAAACTCGCACACCCGTATTACTTTCTATCGCGATGATCTAGAGCATGAGCGTATGGTCACACTGCAATCTACTCAGATACCTGCGCAATATGAGCTGATACCCAAGAAAGATGTCTGATCGAAATTGAAAGCACTATTTTCAAAAAACGATATCCCAAAGGATTGGCAAGAATTACTAGGGAATTATTTCGAGTCAGAGGGTTGGTATTCGCTAGAGAAAAATTTGCAGGCTGCTCTTAATACTGATGTTGTTAGGCCCGAGCCTCAGAACTTTTTTAAAGCCCTCAAACTTTGTCCTGTTGACTCGGTAAAGGTTGTGATCTTAGGTCAAGACCCATATCACTCACCAGGACTGGCTCAGGGACTGGCTTTTTCTATTCCCGCAGAGATTGCCATCAATTCACGAGAATTTCCCAGCTCACTACGCAATATCAGCAAGGCACTCGCATTAGAAGGTTTTGGGTCTTTGCCAAATGGAGATCTACACAGCTGGGCCAAGCAAGGAGTGCTGCTTCTAAATACGGCTTTGAGCGTCAAATTGGGTGAGGCTGGCAGTCATACGAGTCTGGGATGGAAAAGCTTAATTGACCATTTGATCAGCGCTTTATCTCAAACCAGACCTCATTTAGTCTGGATGCTATGGGGTGGTCATGCCCAATCCAAGCTGCCATTGATTGAAGGTGGTCAGGAACCATTGATTTTACAATCCTCCCACCCATCTGGTCTTGGCGTATATAAGACGGATAAGCCATTTTTGGAGCCTGGGGGCAAGGCCAGTTGCAACCACTTCACCAAAGCCAACCAATGGCTGATTGAACAAAAGAGCTCGCCCATTCAGTGGGTGGAGAACAATCAGACCGACTTATTTAGCTAAAGCAGTAAAAATACACCCCACGGCACAGGCGGAAAAAATAGCGCTAGCCCACTCTAGAATTTGGCCGGATTGGAAAAGACCCCAGTATTGCCCCGCATAAGAGCTAGCAGCCGCCGCAATAGACCCCAGTAAAAAGGCGATGAGAATCCTGCCAGGCTTAACCCCATAAGAGACTCCGGGGTAAAAGATCCAGGCCGACACCCCAGAAATACCCCCAATCACCAGAAAAGCCAAAAACCCCATTGATACCCCCATTAATGCTGTCATCAAATCTATAATTGCCATTATGAAGTTGTTGACACTCGGCATCAATCATCACACAGCGCCGGTCGCCATTCGGGAAAAGGTCGCCTTTGACCCTGAATTTCTTCAAGAAGCGTTGCACGATCTTCGCCAACATTTGGTTGGCGCGAATCAGGCCGGGCTTCCCGAAGCTACGATTTTGTCGACCTGTAACCGCACCGAGGTCTACTGTGCTGCAAATGATGCCAGTGCCGCAGGTCTTTTACATGAAGCCACATTCGATTGGTTAGCCAAAACTCAGCAACTTGCTCCAAGCAGTCTTGAGCCGCACATTTATTCATTGCCACAATCAGATGCAGTGCGACATGCCTTCAGAGTTGCCTGCGGCTTAGATTCGATGGTGATTGGCGAAACACAAATCTTAGGTCAAATGAAAGATGCAGTTCGCACCGCAAACGATGCCGGTGTATTGGGAACCTATCTCAATCAACTTTTCCAGAAAACATTTTCAGTTGCCAAAGAAGTACGCGGCTCTACTGAAATCGGCGCACACTCTATTTCAATGGCTGCAGCCTCTGTTCGCCTCTCAGAGCGTATCTTTGAAAAAATTGCAGATCAAAAGATTTTGTTTATCGGCGCCGGTGAAATGATCACCTTATGTGCAACGCATTTTGTGGCGCGCAAACCGAAAACAGTAGCGATTGCTAACCGCACTATAGAACGTGGTCAGGAGCTTGCGGACTCTATTTCTGAACAAGACGTTGAGGCTGAGTCCTTCAAGCTCTCAGAGCTACCAGGGCGCCTGCACGAGTTCGACATTATTGTTTCTAGCACCGCCTCATCCCTGCCTATTATTGGGCTTGGCATGGTGGAGAGCGCCTTGAAACAACGTCGCCACAAGCCGATGGTGATGATTGATTTAGCAGTGCCGCGGGATTTTGAACCTGAAATCTCCAGACTGGATGACATCTATCTCTACACAGTTGATGATTTAGGGATGATGATTCAGACTGGCGCCAACTTACGTCAAGCGGCAGTAAGCCAAGCTGAAGCGATCATCGAAGATCGTGTTGGTAACTTTATGCATTGGATGCAAGGTCGCAACGCGGTTCCACTGATTCAGGATATTCAGCAACAAGGCGAACGTTTGCGTCAACTTGAACTCGAGCGCGCAATGAAACGCTTGATGCGTGGCGATGATCCGCAAGAAGTTCTCAATGCTATGGCACAAGGTCTAACCAATAAATTTCTGCATGGCTCTCTCCATGCATTGCAACACTCTAATGGCGCTGAGCGTGACGCCTTGATTAAGTTGTTACCCAAACTATTCGCCTCGCATTCCAAGCCAGAAGACCATTAGATGAAGCCCAGCATGCGGGCTAAGCTAGACCACCTAGACACGCGCTTAGCCGAACTTAACTCCTTATTAACCTCCGAAGAAGCAACCAAAGACATGGATGCTTATCGGAAGCTCACGCGTGAACATTCTGATATTGCTACCGTAGTAGAGCAGTTTGGCCTTTATAAGCAAGCCGAGGAGGACGCCCAAGCAGCAGAGGAAATGCGCAAAGATCCTGAAATGAAGGACTTTGCCGATGATGAGCAGAAGCAGGCTTTGGCTACGATGGAAGCACTTGCGGGCACATTACAAAAGCTTCTGCTTCCTAAAGATGAAAATGATGATCGCAACGTTTTCTTAGAGATTCGTGCAGGCACTGGTGGTGACGAGAGCGCACTCTTTGCCGGCGATCTACTACGTATGTATACCCGGTTCGCTGAACGCCAAGGCTGGAAAGTAGAAATGGTCAGCGCTGCTGAATCTGACTTAGGTGGATACAAAGAAGTAGTCCTTCGTCTCGTTGGACAGTCTGTTTACTCACGTCTTAAGTTTGAATCTGGTGGTCATCGCGTGCAACGGGTTCCACAAACAGAAACGCAGGGTCGTATTCATACCTCCGCTTGCACTGTAGCCGTCATGCCAGAAGCAGATGAACTTGAGGCGGTCAAAATTAATCCTGCAGAGTTACGTATTGATACCTTCCGCGCTTCAGGTGCTGGTGGTCAGCATATTAATAAAACAGATTCTGCGGTCCGCATTACCCACCTGCCAACAGGTACCGTAGTTGAGTGCCAAGACGATCGCAGCCAACACCGCAACCGCGAACAAGCCATGAAGGTATTGGTTTCTCGCATCATGGATGCGCGTGAGCGAGAGAAACATAAGCTTGAGGCTCAAACCCGAAAATCCCTCGTAGGATCAGGGGATCGCAGTGATCGCATTCGTACTTATAACTTCCCACAAGGCCGTATCACTGACCACCGCATCAATCTCACGCTTTATAAAATTGACGCCATGATGGATGGGGATATCGATGATCTTTGTAATGCTCTTGCATCTGAACATCAAGCAGAGTTACTTGCTGCCCTTGGTGACAATTAAGCGATCACAAAATCCGTGAATCAGGATTTAAGCCTACGCTCCCTATTGAGCGATTCAGTACTCGCTACCGCTGAGGCGAAAATTCTGATGGCTTACATTCTGGAAAAGCATTACCAACTTCCGCGCTCCGCTCTACTATCGCGCGATGATTTAGAGCTCAGCGTTAAGGCGCTTGAAGAGTGGAAAATACTTGAATCCAAGAGAATTCAGGGCGAGCCTATTGCATACCTAATTGGCAAAAGAGGCTTTCACAATATTGAGCTTTATGTTGCTCCTGGAGTACTGATACCGCGCCCCGAAACTGAGCTCTTGGTGGAGATAGGCTTGCGTGAAATTAAACGTTTGAATGCTCCAGCCAAAATTCTGGATTTAGGAACAGGCTCGGGTGCCATTGCGTTAGCGATTGCGCATGAAGCTCAAAATGCGCAACTTACCGCAACCGATCAATCCATAGAAGCGCTAGAAATTGCCAAAATAAATGCCAAGATATTGAATGTGGAGTCTCGAGTACAGTTTTTTCAGGGAAGCTGGTATGAGGCGGTAGAAGCTAGCGCTTCTTTTGACGTCATTCTGAGTAATCCGCCGTACATCACATCCCAAGATGCTCATCTAAACCAAGGTGACCTGCGCTTTGAGCCGATTTCTGCCTTAACTGATCATAGCAACGGACTTACCTGCTTAGAAAACATTATTTCAGGTGCCCAACACCATCTCAACCCAAATGGCCTACTTGCCGTTGAGCATGGATTTGACCAATCAGAAGCGGTAGTAGCCCTCATGCAGCAAGCGGGTTTTCAGGATGTCCAAACACATTTGGATTTAGGCGGCCATTACCGCGTCGCCTCGGGCAGAAAATAGGTTGAAATAACCTTTTTTCACATTAAGTCTTAAAATCAACAAAACCTTATTTTCAAACCGTCTTTGCAATAAGACTGCCTCAGTAGAAACTTAGTAGAAAGAATATATGGACTCACAAGCTCAAATTAAAGAAATCGTTACTAGCCACCCAGTGGTATTGTTTATGAAGGGAACTGCGCAGTTTCCACAATGCGGATTTTCTGGAAACGCCATTAATATCTTGCGCGCTAGTGGTGTTGAAAACCTCCATACAGTGAACGTATTGGAAGATGCCGGCATTCGTCAAGGGATTAAAGAGTTCGCAAATTGGCCAACGATTCCCCAGCTCTATATCAATGGTGAATTCATTGGTGGCTCTGACATCATGACCGAAATGTTCCAGTCTGGCGAACTGCAAAAACTCGTTAAAGCTTAAGCAAGAGTTTCGTTGAGACTTTGACGCTGTGACTTTTGATTTAAGCTCTCTTCTATTATTTGGCCTGCCATTTGGAGTTTGTGCAGGCCTTTTAGTTTATGCCTTAAACCTACGCTCCACCCTTGCTCGTGTTGAGCTACAAGCCCAAACAGATCTTGCTCTAGGGCTCAGCTTGCGTAACGAGCGTGACCAAGCACTTCAAAATGCGATTCGCCTAGAGGCAGAGCTGGATTCTGAACGCAAACAAGGTCTAGGCAGAATTGAATCACTTAATGAAGCTAAAGAGGCTTTGACAAATCAGTTCAAAAATTTAGCCAATGAAATCCTAGAAGATAAATCTAAGCGCTTTACCGAACAAAATGCAGCCAGCCTGGATGCGCTATTAAAGCCACTACAAACCAAGCTCACTGAATTTAAAGAACAAGTCAGCGCTTCTTATGGCAATGAAGCTCGCGAGCGCCATGCTCTCAAAAGTGAAATCGAGCGCTTGGCTAATCTCAATCTGCGAATGTCAGATGAAACGCGCTCCTTAACTCAGGCATTAAAAGGCGACTCTAAGGTTCAAGGTAATTGGGGAGAGCTGGTATTAGAGTCCATCCTGGAATCCTCTGGTCTACGTAAGGGTGAAGAATATCTTGTGCAGGACAGCCACACGCAAGTTGATGGCTCTCGCCTACAGCCCGACGTTGTCATTAAGCTACCAGAAGGCAGAAGTCTGGTTGTAGATAGCAAAGTATCCATAACAGCCTATGCACGCCATGCTGAAACTACTGACCCTGTAGTTGCTGAGCAAGAGTTGGCTGCGCATATTCAGTCGCTACGACAACATATCCAAGGCCTATCTGGAAAGAACTATAGCTCCCTATATGGGGTTGGATCAGTCGACTTCGTGCTTATGTTTGTCCCCATTGAGCCAGCATTCTTACTCGCATTAAAGACTGCGCCAAACCTATATCAAGAAGCTCTGGCAAAAAATATTGTGTTGGTCTGCCCAAGTACTCTCATGGCAACATTACGAACAGTTGCCCACCTATGGCGGCAAGATCATCAAAATCGCAATGCCTTAGAAATTGCAAAACAATGTGGCAATCTTTACGATAAGTTTGTAGGCTTTGTAGATGATTTAGAGAAACTTGGTCAACGATTAGATCAAGCGCAAACCAGCTATCACGATGCATTTAGTAAACTCAAAACCGGCAAAGGCAACCTCATCCGGTCAGCGGAAAAGGTTCGTGAACTAGGCGTGAAGCCCAGCAAGAATCTATCTCCGCCACTGATTGAGTCTTCATCTGATTTCGAATGATTTTAGACAAACAAAAACCCCGCTTAGTTTTCACCAAGCGGGGTTTTTAATACCGACTACTAAATCAATACTCTAAGTCAGCAATCAATTAAGCAGATTTACGACTACGTGATGCAGGTGTAGTAGCCTTTTTAACTTGAGCGATTTGACCTTGTACAGTTTCGATTGCTTGATCAGCAGTTTTCTCTGCGGTAGAAAATGCTTCTTTGCTGGCAGCGCGGAACTGTTCAAAACCTTGCAATGCGCTACCGTATACAGTCTTAAATGAAGACAAGAAAGTTTCTGAACCAGCAGGTGCATTAGCAGCAACAGTGTTAATCCAGTCTTGGAAACCATCTTGCAAGTGATCAATGCTTGCATCAACTACGTTTACAAATTCTTTATTGCTATCACGCAATACTTTGCTAACTTTCTTTTGATAAGCAACAGCTTGGTTGCCAACAGATTGCAAAGTTTCAGCATTTAACATCTCAGTCACTTGCTTAGGATCTTTAGCTGTCAACACTTGCTGAATGCCGTCTTGAGCGTTTACCAAAACATCTTTTGAAGCAGCGTAGTTCAGTTCAGCCAATTTTTGAGCATTTTCCAAAGCAGCTTCGCTCAAAGAAAATGTAGCCTCAAGGCCTTTGCTGTTAATTTGGGACAATTTAGCGGTGATTTGATCTTGGTTCATGTATTTCTCCAGAAATTAAGTGGTACAACTAGTCAATTAAGCGCACGATTTAAGAGATGGAAAACTGTCGATACCTTAAATATTGCACTGCACCATGAAACTGTAACTGAAGGAATATGACAAATCAAGCAGTTTTTGCTGCTATGCAACAAATACATTCCAAAAATAAAATAAAACTAATATAATCAATAACTTAATGTCATATTTGCATTCTCACTCCTATCGAAAAGTAGCCATTGCGGCCTGTTTTGGGACCTTTTTAGAATGGTATGACTTCCTGACATTTGCGACCCTGGCAGTGGTTTTTGCCCCGCTCTTCTTTCCCTCAACAGACCCAAATACAGCCCTTTTAGCAAGCCTAGCGACTTTTGGCGTTGGAATGGTAGTCCGGCCTATTGGAGCGGCCCTATTTGGCTCTATGGGCGATCGGATCGGCCGTAAACCCGTTTTCATGATCACCATTGCGTTAATGGGGCTGGCAACCGTGAGCGTGGGCTTTTTACCCACTTATGCCCAAGTCGGAATCTGGGCGCCCATCCTACTGGTTGCACTGAGACTGCTTCAAGGACTCTCTGCTGGCGGTGAAATCGGCGGCAGTGCCGTCTACCTTACCGAACATGCCGGTGATGAGCACAGGGGATTTAAGACCAGCTTCCTGCAACTCATGGGCCCTCTTGGCATTCTGTTATCCACCTTGCAAATTGCATTACTCAGAAGCCAGCTGTCACCAGAAGAATTTCAATCTTGGGGTTGGCGTGTGCCGTTTTGGATTTCGATTGCGCTATTGCTCATTGCATTCAAAGCGCGCATGGCTCTAGAAGAAACGCCGGTGTTTCTAGAGCTGAGCAAATCCCATCAACAATCTGCTAGCCCCTTACTCAATAACTTCCGGAATCCACAAACCCGCCAACGTATGTTTTTACTGTTTTTTTGCATCTCGGCAGGTGGAGCAGTCCTGTTCTTTTGTGTGCAAGTCTATACAACGATTTTTCTAAAAACTTCTGTGAAGCTGGCGCCTGAGTTAGTTGACCAGCTCAGCATTTATGCGACTCTAGCCTTATTCCCACTCACTATTTTTGCTGGCTGGCTATCTGACAAGATTGGTCGTAAACCAGTAATAGTTTGCGGACTCTTTTTAGGTGCCACATTTATTCTGCCGGCATTTCATCTGCTCAAGAACATTGGCATGGAACACCTCAACAACCCAGCCGATGCTATTAATCTGATTTTAATTGGCGCACTACTAATCGGCTTATCTCTAGCACTTGCTTTAGTAGTTGGACCTCAGACTGCCATGCTTGCGGAACTCTTTCCAGCCAAAACTAGAAACAGTGCTGCAACTCTTCCCCACAATCTTGCTGCCGGATGGATTGGCGGCTTACTTCCTTTAATCGTGACCTGGTTAAATCAACGTTGGCAAAGCGACAGCGCTGGGCTATGGTATCCCACTGTATTTTTAGCAAGCGCTGCTATTGTGGCTCTTCTGTATTTGCCAGAGACAAGAAAAACAAATCTGCACCTGTAACTCAAGCGCCAAAGAAAAAAGCTTCTAAGCGATTAACTTAGAAGCTTTCAAATACTTGGTGCCCCTTGTCCGACTCGAACAGACCACCTACTGATTACAAATCAGTTCAGCGACTTCGTCAGGTGGGCTCAATAGAGCCACTGGGCTTAATAATTCTCTGGGAGCCTGCGCTATCAATCGCAATCTTATCGGCAACTGCTGATGGAAACACCTTGATATCTTCAAAGCTATATTGCGGCAAATGACTATTAATCAAATCAACTACGATACGAGCCTGACTTGAATCACGGATACGTTTACCCGACTCTCGATCAGATTGATCAGCCATCCATAACTTAAACAAAGCAAAAGCACGTGGATCAACCGTATTCATACGAGCCATCTTGCCGTTGATACCAACTACCACTTCACTAAATTTGGGTGCACTCAGCAACCAATCGGCATTGCGTGCTTTAACTACCCAAAAATCATCAACCAACGCGCTTAACCGAACCGGCTCAGCGTCACTATTCCGACCCATACGGCGCAAAATATCTACTTCGTAGCCATCCTTATTAACAGCGGTATACATCTGGTTGTCACGAAGGGTGAAGGAAGAATCAATGCTCTGAAGAAAGCCCAACATCCCTCCGACTAGGGCGCCTTCTTGGGTGAATAGGCTGAGCTTTTTACGGTTATCCCATAGCAAGTCAATATCACGAGTTGCCAGATGAGCCTCATTAAGGCGAACTCCAGCAGCAGTTTCATAGGCATACAGTGCGTTGGTGCCAATAATGGTGAATTTATCAGACATACCAGCATCACCCAACCCAAGCAGGATATCAATAATGATGTTGGGTGTTCTGCCCACCCTGAGCGCGCGGTTTAGTCGTTGATGCTTAACGGCAGCCTGCTTCAACCCAGAAGAAAGTTCGGCTGCACGCGACTTGCCAGCAGTAAATTTCTTGTAGATGGCTTCTGTTTCAGCGTTTTTGGCACCAAGTCCGGTTTGGCCACCTCTAGTGGTGGTGCGCACCAAATACTCTTTACCTTTAACGGCTTTCCAAACCATTCCACCACGAAACTCTGTAGCGCGTAATTTAGCCTGCTCCAAAGCAGTAAAGGCGCTTTTGGCATCAATGTACTGCCGGATGGAATCTTCCGGAAGATCCACTATTTCCAAGTTATTTTGCATTTTAGTAAATTACTTGGAAACTTAAACTTTGTCAATCAAAACTCTACAAGCTCGCGCTGAAAACCAATAAAAAAAGCTCACTAGCCGTTAAGCAGTGAGCCTCATATTTCTTGGTGCCCCTTGTCCGACTCGAACAGACCACCTACTGATTACAAATCAGTTGCTCTACCAGATGAGCTAAAGGGGCAACGATTGATATTTTATCCTATTTCACAATCTTCAAGGATGGTTTGCTCATTTTTTAAGCGATTTGCTTACACAGCGCTTACACAGATATTGCTTACATAGTGCTTACACAGCTACCTAAAAAATTTAGCTTCACAATCAAGAAACTCGAAAAGCTAAGCCCTCCCCTTGCGGGTCAAGCTATTTTTTGGGATGCTAAAACCCCTGGTCTTGGTATTCGAATAACTAAAAATGGAGTGAAAGCCTACATAGCCCAAAATCGACTAAATGGTAGAACAATTCGATTAACGATTGGACTTGTGGACAGTTGGAGCATAGAAGAGGCTCAATCTGAAGCAAGACAATTAGCGGTTTTAATAGACCGTGGCATAGACCCTCGTGTAGAAAAGCTCAAAACTAAATTGATCCAAAATCAGACTGTACTAACGATTTGGAATGCATATATAAAGCAAAAAGAGGGTCGCTGGAGTCACAGGTACTATTTGGACCATGCCGATATGTCGCGAGATGGTGGCGAAATTATTTCTCGTGGACTACGAAAAAATCAATCCAATATCAAAGAGCGTGGTTTCTTACGACCCCTATTAAATCTCTCATTTGATCAGCTTACACGCGAGAAAGTCATTGCGTGGATTGAAAAAGAAAAAGTGTCTAGGCCACTAAAGACTCGTTTGGCTCTTGCGATGCTTAAAGCATTTATTAGATGGACAAGCAATCATTCATCATACAAACACCTAATAGTTGACAACACATTTTGTGAAAGATTAAATCAAGAGCTACCCGTCCCAGTAGCACGGAGAGATTGCTTGCAAAAAGAACAATTGGAATTTTGGTTTGGCTCAGTAAAAAAGATAAAAACCCAAACCATTAGCGCTTATCTGCAATCACTATTACTAACTGGCGCAAGGCGCGAAGAATGGGCAAGTCTTAAGTGGTCAAACATCGATACTATTTGGCATACAGCAATTATTCACGACAAGGTACAAGAAACTAGAGTAATTCCCTTAACCCCTTATGTTGAATATTTAATTTCTAGCCTCCCAAAAATAAACGATTTTGTTTTTGCCAGCGAGAGATCTAAGTCTGGCTATTTAAAAGAGCCTCGAATAGCGCTTGATCAAGCCCTTCATAGAGCTGGATTACCTTTTCTCACTATTCACGGTTTAAGACGTTCGTTTGGCACCCTTGCTGAGTGGGTTGAGTGTCCAGCAGGAATTAGTGCACAAATTATGGGTCATAAACCCAGCGCCATTGCTGAAAAGCACTATCGACAGCGCCCTATTGACCTACTCAGGAAGTGGCACATTCGTATTGAAGAATTTATTTTGCAAGAAGCAAGCATTGATTTTCCGCAAAAACCAAACAATTAAAGGGATTAAGGTGTCGTGTTAAACACGACAGCAGACAAAAAATTTATTTTTTGAAAAGCTCTGAGTGGGTTCCAATTCTTGCAAGTCGTAGTTCATTACCAACAACTTTAAAAATCAAAACGCAATCATTAGTGATATGACAATCGCTGTAACTTTCATAATCACCTTTAAGTGGATGGCTTCCATATTTAATTGGCAAAGACTCCCCCATTAGAAGTTTTGTTAAAACCACTAGATATTCAACCTGGTTGAACTTGGGACTTTGGACAATTTTCTTAAAATCTTTACCATACTGCTTACTAGGAACAGGATGTAAGAGCATTAGCGCAATAGATCCTTATGCATCGCCTCCACAGTCTTATATTTTTTTAGCTTAGATTTACTTTTAGGCATTTCAAGCTCTTTTATAGCTGCAATAGTTTTAGCATTTGGGATGCGTAGATCAAAAGGGATTGCGCCATCTATAGCCACACGCTTTAAGAACAAGCGAATAGCGTCAGAGACATTAAGTCCCATTGCCTCAATCACTTCTGAGGCATCTGCCTTGGTTTTGGCATCAATACGGCAACGTACATCTGTAGTTAGCATTTTTTACTCCTATCTCTATATGCCGCCATTGTAGCTACAAATTGTAATAAGGTCAATTCTTCTCATAAAAATCCTCATTCCTTAGTATTTGGAGATTTAAAGAATGAAAAAATCGCTATTAGCAATCGCAGCATTGACAGCATTTGCTGGCGCTGCTCAAGCTCAGTCCAGCGTAACCATTTATGGTTTATTGGACGTTGGTATCATGGGTCAAAGCAATTCAAACATGTTGAACGGCTCTACTGGCGGTACTTCTGCTGGTTACGGTGGTCCAGGCAGTGGAACTGCTCCACGTAATGGTAATTCTTTTGGCTTTATGCAGGGTGGTCAGTCTGCTAGCCGTTTGGGTTTCAAGGGTATGGAAGATATCGGTGGCGGCTCTAAAGTGATCTTTACATTAGAGCAAGGTGTTAACACTGACAACGGTTCACAATATGCTTCAGGTTTGCCAGGCAACGGCTCAACGACTAAGGGTATGGGTAACCTCTCAAACACTGGTGACTCTTCTAACCAAGGTCAATTGTTTAACCGCGGCGCATTCGCTGGTGTACAAAATGACAAATGGGGCACATTGACATTAGGTCGTCAACAAACTTTGATGTTAGACAACATCGGTGGTTATGACCCAGTTAACGCACAACAGTTCTCACCTTTAGCCTTCTCAGGCCAATTCGGTGGTGGCGGTACAACTGACAATGCACGTGCTAACGGCGCTTTGAAGTTAAAAGAAAAAATCATGGGCTTTGATGTAAACGCCTTGTACGCACCTGGTGGCTATGCTGGTAACAACGGCGTTGGTACACGTTTAGAAGGTCAAATTGGTTACGAAACAGCTAAGTGGGGCATCCAAGCTATCACTTCATTCCAAGAAGATGCAACAGCTTTGGCTGGCGTATCTTATGGTGCGAGTCTTCCAACTTCCGGCACTATCGTATCCCCAACCGGATCAACACTTGCTGGCACAAATCAGGTTAATGCAATTGTTTACAACACGCGTTCTACACAGTTGACAGCAAAATGGGCGCCATTGGATAAGTTGTGGTTAAAAGGCGGTTTCCAATATCAAAACTTGGGTACACCATCAAACTTTCAATATGTATCTGGCCAACCAGTTCTGCCTAATGGTAGTGGTTTTAGTGTATTTAGCTATCAAGCAGCTACAGCACCCCAAATCAAGAATACATTCTGGTTGGGTGCCAACTATGACTTCACACCAGCAGTCAAAGGTTCATTGGGTTACTACCAGCAGAATATTAATCAAAATGGTAGTGGCGTAAACCAAGCTGCAGGTACCGCAGCCACTGGAGCGCAGAAAGGTAGAATCACTTTCATCTCCGCAATGGCTGAGTACTACTTGAGCAAGCGTACTAACTTGTACGCAGCTGCTTCACAAGTGAACTTCACTGGTGCTACTGTTACTAATTCACAAGGTTTTACTGGCGGTCCTACCTCATCAACCATCAACCAGCAGTTCACATACGGTTTAGGTATGCGTCACACTTTCTAATTTAACGTAGGACTTGTGCCTACCTAGATTTAGAAATGTAGTGAGTAACATCTAGCTGTAAATGTAATAAGAAAACCATCACACGCAAGTGTGGTGGTTTTTGTCTTTTAACGGATCTTAATTTCTTGACATTGGTCAAGGGATTTCAATTAAGTACTTTATGAAAAAACTAAATAAATTCGCCTTAGCTGCTAGTTTTCTTTGTGCGGCAGGAGTAGCAAAAGCACAATCGAGTGTGACGGTTTATGGTTTATTAGATGTGGGCGTGATGGCGCAAACTAATGCAGGCAATCTGAACACCTCAACTTGGGGTAACTCAGGTGCACCACTCAATTACCCTGGCGTTAAAAACGGTAATGTCTTTGGATTCATGACTGGTGGCGAGAGTCAAAGTCGCTTGGGCTTTAAGGGTCAAGAAGATTTAGGTGGTGGCACTAAGACCTTCTTTTTATTAGAGCAAGGCTTTAATGCGGCAACAGGCGTAACCGCAAGTAATGGTATGGCCGGCAATGGATCATCTTCTAGTGCTAGCCAGGGTGGCGATAATGCGCTACAAGGAATGCTGTTTGGACGTGGCGCCTATGCCGGTATCGGTAATGAGCAGTACGGCACCTTGACACTGGGGCGTCAGCAAGGACTCATGTTGCAAAATATTGGTAGCTATAACCCAGTTAATGCGCAGATGTTTTCACCGATTGCTTTCTCGGGAACCTATGGTGGTGGTGGCTATACGGATAATGCGTATGTTAGTGGCGCTATTCAATACGCTAAAAAATACAATGGCTTTAATCTCAAGGCCATGTATGCACCTGGTGGTATGGCAGGCAATAACTCCGCTGGCACTACTAGTGGCTTTCAGTTAGGTTACGAAGAGGCTAAGTGGGGCGTACAAGCCATTGCTACCCATACTACGGATGCGACTAAGTTAACCGGAATCTCCTATGGCACGACCATTTCTACAGCAAATGGTGCCGCTTCCCCAGTTGGCGCTATAAAAGCGGGAACCAATGAGGTTTTGGTTACCCTGGCAAATACCTCGGCACTGCAACTAACGAGTAAATTTCAGGCTACAGATAAACTCAATCTGAAAGCTGGATATGAGCGTATGTTTATTGGTACGCCAAGCAACTTTCAGATGTATGCTGGTTTGCCAGTATTGCCCAGTGGATTTTCTATTGCAAGCTGGACGCCCAATAGAAATAATTACAACATCAATGTGTATTGGGTAGGTGCTAACTATAACTTTACTGAATCTTTAATTGGTTCGATTGGTTATTACTATGCAGGCACACAGCAGTCAGGCACACAGCTTAGTGGTGTGCAGCAGTTTCAATCTGCAATGCTTGACTACTATATGAGTAAGCGGACTAATTTGTATCTAGGTATTGGTAACATTAATACATCAGGCTCTAATGTTCAGCCATTACCAGCAGGCAGCATGCTGAGTGGCAAGACTGTTAGCACACAGCAGACTTACGGAGTAGGTATGCGTCATACTTTCTGATGCCATAATGTACTTTCCCTAGAGCTATGTTCTAGGCGCTCTAAAAATAAAGCCCGCAGACT